>NZ_JBGNUR010000002.1:0-393147 GCF_041951345.1 Actinomadura sp. 21ATH
GCTCACGTGTTACTCACCCGTTCGCCGCTCGAGTACCCCCGAAGGGGCCTTTCCGCTCGACTTGCATGTGTTAAGCACGCCGCCAGCGTTCGTCCTGAGCCAGGATCAAACTCTCCATTAAGGTCCACACGACCACCGAAGGAGCGAACCCCCGGCAGCCAAACCTCGAAGAAAATCCCAGCAAAACCACAACCCCAAACAGGGGCCATGTCATTTGCCTCAAAGAAATCCCCGACCACCAAGAAACACTCGATGGCCACGGGGCGGTCCGGTCACCAATGAACCGAACCGATAAAGGCACTGGCTTTTAACACGCTGTTGAGTTCTCAAGAAACGGACACCCACCGTACCGGATACGCTTTCGCGTTTCCCGCCCCGGGGCGACTTTTCTTACTTTATCAGATCGGCCCGGTCTGTCAATTTCGGGCTTTTCTGATTGCCGTTCCGGTTCCGCTTCCGCGGATCCCTCCGGGCGATGTCTCTATTTCATCAGATCCCGCTCGTTTGTCAAAACGAAGCCTTTTCCGATGCCCACACGCATGCGGGCACGGCTGAGCCGTACCGGCCTGAACGTAGTGGGGTACCCCCTGATCCGGCCGCCATGCACGATGGCGTCACGTTCCTCAAGGGACGAGGAGTGAACTTATGCGGTCCCGGCGGGTACGTCAAATCGGCGCGCGGCTCAGGGCTCCGGGTTCTGCATCAGGGCCAGGGTGGCGCCCGCGGGGTCCTGGACGACGCAGTACGCGCCGGGGCCCTCGCCCTTGGGGCCGGCGACCACGAGTCCGCCCAGGTCGCGGGCCTTCTGGACGGCCGCGCCCAGGTCGTCCACCGAGATGTACGGCATCCAGCGGGGCGGCAGGTCGGCGTTCTCCCCTGCCTGCTGGCAGACGCCGGCGACGGGGGTGCCGTCGTGGCCGGTCATGAAGTAGTCGTCGGTGTCGTCGTAGTCCTCGCCGGTGCGCAGGCCCTGGACGCCCCAGCCGACCACGGCGGCGTAGAAGTCGCGGACCTCGGGTGCGTTGGGGACGGTGAGGTCGAGTCCGATGAGGCTGCCGGGACGGGTCATGAATCCTGCTCCCTACTTGTGGTGATCATGTGTTCGCGCCAGTGGCCGCCCAGGTCGTCCAGGCGGGCGCGGGCGTCGCCGAAGGCGGCGAGGCTGGCCCAGAGCGTGCCCATCTCGCGGGTGACGAAGAGGAGGCCGTCGTCGAGTTCGGCGACCGTGGCGAGGAGCGCCTTGGCCGGGCGTTCCAGGACGATCCGGCCGGACAGGGTCTCCCCGGTGGGGAGTTTCATCTCGATGCGGCCGCCGGTGACACCGCAGGCCGCGCGGACGCGTTCCCAGGCGGGGGCGTGGGGCGCCGTGGCGACGATGCTGCGGCGGGGTTCGCCGGGGTGGCGTTCCAGGTAGTGGCGGAGGCTGAGGAGGAAGGCGTCCCAGCCGTGGTCGGTGCTGTCGTAGAAGTCGTCCCAGTCGTCGCTGTCGGGGAAGCCCGAGTGGACGAGGCGCAGCACGGTCCGGCCGCCTTCGGTGGTGGTGATCGTCCATTCCTGGACGGTCGGTTCGTCGAGGGCGGGAAAGTCGCCGGGGTCGGCCGGCGGCAGGTCGACGAGGCGGAGCCGGCGGCCGGGCTTCCAGACGTCGATGCGGCTGGTGCCCTCCTCGACGGTTCCGCCGGGTGTCTCCCAGCCGACGGTGACGGTGCCGTTCTCGCCGGGGGTGACGCGGGCGCGGTCGGCGTACCAGCGGGTCAGTTCGGTCGCGTCGGTGACGGCGCGCCAGACGTCGTCGGCGGACGCGTCGATCTCGATCTCGTGCCGGTGGTCGCGGGTCATGGCGCCGCCTCTTCCGGGGGGTCGGTGATGGCCTGGTGCGCGCCGATGACGAGGCGGTGCCGCCGCGCCCGGGGGTCGTCCGGCCGGTGGTGGCGGGCGGCGATCGTCCGCGTGGCCGCCGCGAGCTCGTCCAGGAACTCGCCCATGGCGGCCGGGGAGGCGAAGTCGATGTCGAGTTCGAGGGTGAACGTGGCGAGCGGCCGGCCGGCGGCCGCGGCGCGCCGGCGCAGCGCCGCCACGTCGGCGGCCAGCCGGGAGGCGGCGGTGTACAGGTAGGCGCTGGAGTGGCGGTCGCGGTCGACCGCGCGCACGCGGCGCTCGACGAAGCCGCGCCGGCGGCGCTCGTCGACGAGCTCGACGAGGCCGAGGCGTTCGAGTTCGCGCAGGTGGTAGTTGATCCGCTGCCGGGGGAGGCCGAGGCGCCTGGCGAGTTCGCTGGCCGAGGCGGGCTCGGCCAGCTGGTCGAGGAGGGTGCGGCGCAGCGGGGACAGGCCCGCGGGGCCGGACGGTGCGCGCTCGGCGGCCGGTTCGCTCACCCTCCCGACGGTAGATTTGACAAATCAATCTGTCAATTGGTTCGTCACGTTTTCACCGGTTTTCACGGTTGTCCCGGCGGCCTGCGGGAACGTTCTGGTCACCCGGCCATCCCCGACCACACGAGGGAGCCGCAAACGGGTGGCCGGACGGCGCCGCCCGACGGTTTGCCTGAAATGGCCGTTATCCAGGGATTCCACAAACGCCCCGCATGAGCGATCGTGCGAGCACCGGCCGATTCGCATGCTTCGGAGGTTGACCCGTGAGCTACTACACGCCACCCGGTGCGGGCGGATACCCGCAGTCCTCGCCGCCCCCGCCCAACAACCTGGTCTGGGCCATCCTGACGACCATCTTCTGCTGCCTGCCCGCCGGCATCGTGTCCATCGTGTTCGCGGCGCAGGTCAACTCCAAATGGCAGCAGGGCGACTACCAGGGCGCCCAGAACGCCTCCAAGAACGCCAAGACCTGGGCGATCGTCTCCGCCGTCGCGGGGGTGCTGTTCGGCGTCGTCTACGGGATCATCCTGCTGGTCGCGGCCTCGGAGACCTCCAGCTATTGATCCGCAGGCTCGCGGCGCCCGGCGGCGTGCTGGCCCTGGCCGCCGCCGTGGTCGCGTTCGTCGCCGCCGTCGATCCGAACACGGGCGGCACGTACCCGACCTGCCCGTTCCTGGCGCTCACCGGGCACCAGTGCCCGGGGTGCGGCGCGCTGCGGACGCTGCACGCCCTCGCCCACGGGCGGGTCGGCGAGGCGGTCGCGCTGAACGTCCTGGTGGTGGCGATGGTGCCGCTGCTGGCGTTCTTCTGGGCGCGGTGGACGGCCGCGCGGGCGCGCGGCCGTCCGGCGCGGACGAGGGCGGGCGACCCCCGGCTGATCTGGGCGCTGCTCGCCGGGGTCACGGTCTTCTGGGTGGTGCGGAACCTGCCGTTCGGGGCTTTCCTCGCGGCCTGAGTCAGGCGGCGGTGGACGGCTCGGTCGCCGGGATCTCCTCGGGTCCGGGCGGCGGCGTGCGGGTGAGGACGTTGAAGACCAGGTTGAGGATGATTGCCGTCAGGCTGCCCAGCGTGATGCCGCTGTCGAGGACGGCGGCGACGTCGCGGGGCATGCTCTCGCCGAAGTCGGGGAGCGTGGTGGGGAGCAGCGCCATGCCGATGCTGATGGCGACGATCAGGGAGTTGCGCTCCTGCCGCAGATCGGCCTGGGCGAGGGTCTGGATGCCGACGACGGCGACCGTTCCGAACATGGCGATCGCGGCGCCGCCGAGCACGTCCGGCGGGATGGCGGCGACGTAGGCGGCGGCCTTGGGGAACAGGCCGAGGATCATCATGATCACGCCGGCCGCGACGACCACGTAACGGCTGCGCACGCCGGTGAGGCGGACGAGCCCGACGTTCTGCGCGAAGCACGTGTAGGGGAACGCGTTGAGCGTGCCGCCGAGGAACGTGGACACGCCGTCGGCGCGCAGCGCGCGGGTGATGTCGTCGTCGGTGACCTCCTTGCCGACGATCTCGCCGGTGGCCTTGGAATCGCCCACGGTCTCCACGACGGTGACCATCATCACCAGCATCATCGCCAGGATCGCGCCGATCTGGAACGTCGGCGTCCCGAAGTGGAACGGGGTGGTGACCCCGAGCCAGGCCGACTCGCCGACCTGGTCGAAGTCGGTGTCGCCGAGCGCGAACGAGACGAGCGTGCCGCCGACCAGGCCGAGGAGGACGGCGATGCTGCTGATGAACGGGCGGCGCAGCCGGTACAGGGCGAGGATGAACAGGAGCGTTCCGCCCGCGTACCCGAGGTGCTTCCAGCTGCCGAAGTCCTCGGCGCCGGCGCCGCCCGCGGCGTCGGTGATCGCGTTCGGCAGCAGCACCAGGCCCATGATCGTCAGGACGGTGCCGGTGACGACCGGCGGGAACAGCCACAGGACCCTGCCGAGGAACGGCGCCAGCAGGAGGATCAGCAGCCCGGCCGTCATCGTGGCGCCGTAGATGGCCAGCAGCGCGGCGGTCCCGTTCTCCGCGCCCTGGCCGATCGCGATCATCGGCGCGACCGCGGTGAACGTGACGCCCTGCACGATGGGCAGCCGGACGCCGACCTTCCAGAAGCCGAGCGACTGGATGATGGTGGCGATGCCGCAGGTGAACAGGTCGGCGTTGATCAGGTAGATCAGCTGCTGGTCGGACAGCCCCAGCGCCCCGGCGAGCAGGATCGGGATGACCACCGCGCCCGCGTAGAACGCCAGGACGTGCTGGAAGCCGTACAGGGCCAGCCGGGGGACGGGGAGCACCTCGTCGACGGGATGCGTGCCGGCGGGGCGCGTGGGTGGACTGTCGTCGGCCATGCCTGTGTGGTGCCTTCCGCAATGGCGCCCCGCGCGGGCGGGGCGGGAGCCTGCCGTGCGAGCGGCCCGATCCGGTGGCCGAGGCCCGCGCCCGTCGCTAGGACTGCGGGTCGGCGAAGACCGGCGGCCGCTTCTCGAAGTAGGAGCGTACGGCCTCGGCCTGGTTGGGCGTGCCGCGGAGGGCGCCCAGGGCCCGCGACTCCTCCAGCAGCTGTCCGGCCTGGTCGTGGCCGTCGGTGGCGCGGTTGAGGAGCCGCTTGGCGGCGCGGATCGCGTCGGGGCTGCGGCCGGCGATGTCCCGCGCCAGGGCCATGGCGGCCTCGCGGGGGTCCTCGGCGGTACGGGTGGCCAGGCCGAGCCGTACGGCCTCCTCGCCGCCGACGGTGCGGCCGGTGAAGGTGAGCTCCTTGGCGACGTCGTCCCCGACGAGGCGGACGAGCGCGGCGGTGCCGGTCATGTCGGGCACCAGGCCCCAGCGGATCTCCAGGACCGACAGCTCGGCGTCGGGGGCGACGATCCTGATGTCGGCGCCGAGCGCGATCTGGAGGCCGCCGCCCAGGGCGTGCCCGGCGACCGCGGCGATCACCGGCTGCGGGAGCTCGCGCCAGACGTGCACGGCCTGCTGCCC
Organism: Actinomadura sp. 21ATH; assembly: GCF_041951345.1. Classification (NCBI taxonomy): domain Bacteria; kingdom Bacillati; phylum Actinomycetota; class Actinomycetes; order Streptosporangiales; family Thermomonosporaceae; genus Actinomadura; species Actinomadura sp. 21ATH. The sequence continues at coordinate 5,343 of NZ_JBGNUR010000002.1, forward strand.
GAGGTTGGTGATGCGGCCGGGCTCGCGGGCCGTGATGTCGGCGGTCAGGTGCCGGACCCGGTCGGAGGGGCCGGTCGCGGCGCCGTCGCCGCGCTCCCCCGCCATGGCGGCGAAGTTGGCGAAGTCGAGGCCGGCGCAGAAGGAGCGGCCCTCGCCCGACAGGACGACGGCGCGTACCGCGGGGTCGGCGGCGAGCCGGTCGCCGGCCCCCGCGAGCGCCTCGAACGTGGCCAGGTCGAGGGCGTTCAGCTTGTCGGGGCGGTTGAGCCGGACGTCGGCGACGCCGTCGCCGTCGATCCGCACGGTGACGCGTTCGGTCATGGGGGCTCCTCGGGCTCAGGTGACGGGCACGATCTCGGCATTTACCAGACGGCCGTCCCGGATGTCGAGGAGCCCGATCGTCCCGTGCGGCTGGCGGCGCCGGTCGGTGGGCGAGCCCGGGTTGAAGATCCGCAGGCCGAGCGCCTCGTCGGACTCGTCGAGCGGGATGTGGGAGTGCCCGAAGACGACGAGGGCGGCGGCCGGGAAGCGGCGGCGCATCCGGGCGAGCCGCCCCTTCGCCTGGCCGCTGTCGTGGATCATCGCGGCCGGCAGCCCGTCCAGATCGAGTTCGAGGGTCTCCGGGGCGCCCCACGCCGCGACGTCCGGCCCGTCGTTGTTGCCGAGCACGGCGCGGACCGGCGCGTACTCGGCCAGTTCGGCCAGCACGCCCGCGGTGCACGCGTCGCCCGCGTGCAGGATGAGGTCCGCGCCGTCCAGGTGCGCCGCGACCGCGGGCGGGCAGGACTTCCAGCGCCGGGGCGCGTGCGTGTCGGAGATCGCCACAACTCTCACACCCCAGGTCTACCCCGGGACGCGGTGCGTACCGGACGGTTCACGACGCGTGATTTAACCACTCCAGACCCCGGACTCAGGTCGGAAACAACTGTAAGCATCGAGTCACTTCATCTCGCTGACCTGCGGAGTTACCGTCGAATCCCCCTGCCGGTCCCGTGGCGGACTCCCCTCCCCGCACCGGCCGGGCCCGGCCACCTCACGCGGCGGTACAGGGATGGCGATGGACGAGCACGCGGCACCTCACGGCGGATCCGCACGGCGGACGACCGTCAGCTTCGACCTCGACGTGCTGCTCACCCTGATGCCCGCGCCGGGCGCCGACGTGCCGCTGGTGTTCCTGGACGACGCGGCGCGCACGCCGGCCCCGGACGTGCGCGCGGACGGCGAGCCGGTCAACGCGCTGGTGGCGGCCTGCCTGCAGACCGGGCTCGGCCTGGTCACCGACGCGCACGAGCTGCTGGTCCCGCTGGTGCCGGGCTGGAAGGCGGCGCTGGACCGCTGCGGCACGTTCACCGTGCGGAGCCCGCGCGACGAGCCGTCCCGGCCGTTCTGCCGGGTCGACCGGCTGACCGTGCCGCCCGGCTGGGCGCCCGCGGCGTCGCGGCTGGGGTACCTGGTGCTGTTCGCGGGCTCGATCGCGATCGCCGAGCACGCGGCGACCGCCGATCTGCGGCTGCGCGCGGCGGCGGAGAGCGGGCTGCTGGCGACCGGCGCCATCCGCTACCGGCCGGGCTGAGTCCCGGCAGGCCGGTCCCGCGGTGAGCGCGGGGCCCGCGGCCCGGGCGGACGGTACGCCCCCACCACCCACGCAGCCGTCCGCCCGGTCCCGCGTCCGGGGCGGCCATTTCTTAACCGATGTCCGTATTGCCGGTTCATCGGCCGCGCGACCGTGCCCGATGGACCACCATTTCTCGCCTCCCGGAACATGAATACGCGACCAATTCCGGTGCCACAAAAGAAGATCACAGCGGTTCCGTTAATCGGGTGGGAGAGTGCCCCGAGAAAAGGGGATGAGCAAGGTAGATCTTTTCGTTTCCGGTGCCGTCTGCTGTTACCGTCGAGGGCATGAGCGACGCGACCGGAAGGCTTCGCGAGTCATGGGAGGCGGCCCGTGACGAACTGCGCCACAAGATCGCCACGATTCCGATGCGGCCGGCCGACCGGCGGGCGCTGAACCACTCGCTCGACGCCTACCACGCGACGCTCACGGCATGGCTCCTCGGCCGGGACGCTCCCGGCCAGAGCGGCTCCGACCTGCGAGACCGGAGCATCGACGGGCGACGTTGAGCATCGCGCGCCGGCCCGCCCGGGGGGTCGGACGGCGCGCGGAACGCCCTGCGGGGGCGCACATCGGGGGGAATGCGCATGGAGGTCCCGGCCTGGCCGAGCTGGCGGGGCAAGGTGCTGCGCGAGCTGACCGCCGCCGAGATCGGTGAACTGCTCGCGCTGCTGGAAGAGCGCGACGGCGACGACCTGATCTGCCGCGTCCTCGCACTCGAACTCGCCGACCGGACCGCCGCCGCCGCCGACCATTCCATGGCATGGGTCTTTGAATGACCATTGCGGGCGAAATGACCGGGCACCGTTATGACATGGGACGAATGCATTTGCCCCGCGGCGCAATTCTATGCACTTCCGGTCCGTTCACCGGGGTCGCGAGAACGGCATATTTCGCCGTACGGCGGCGCATGCCGCACTCCCTGAGACTCTCTCACCGCCGGTCACCGCCCCACTCCCGTCTGTGGCGGTACGTCCGTCCCTGTCAGAACTGTCCGGGAACTTGACCATTTCTTTCAGCTTTCGCTCAGGTTCGGGGTTTAAGGTCCAAGTCACGAATGACGGCGACGGGGCCGCGTGGCCCGGGAAGGAAGTGGTCCGCGATGAGCGTCCGGGCTGCCCGCGTCCCGGAGAAGGCCGGGACCGGGGTCGTCGCCTTCCCCGCCGAGGTCGATCTCAGCAACGCCGAGGACGTGCTGTCCGAGGCGCTGCGGCTGATCCGCGAGGGGGCCACCGGGATCGTCCTCGACCTCGGCGGCTGCGCGTTCTGCGACTCCAGCGGACCCAACGTGATCTTCCGCGCCCGCGCCCGCGCGGCGGCCGCGGGCATCCCGCTGGTGGTGGTGCTGCCGACGCGCGGCATCGTCCGCAAGATCTGCGACATCGCCGGGGTCACCCGCGACATCGACCACGCGCCCAGCCTGGCGGCGGCCCGCGACCGGCTGGGCCGCCCGGCCTAGCCGGTCGCGCCGGGCTCGTCCGGCCCGCCGGGGCCACACTCTCCGCCGGGGCCGTCCTCCCAGCCGGGTCCGTCCTCTCCGCCGGGACGACCGGCCCACATGCGCAGCACCTCGTCCTCGATCGCGCGGTCGGCGCGCAGCACGCTGGTGAGGGCCAGCCCGCGCAGCAGGGCCAGCAGCGACTCGTACCGGATCCGTCCCCGCCGGCCGTCGGCCGCCGGGCCGGGGAACGCCTCGGCGAGCACCTCGTGCAGCGCCCGCCCGATCTCCCGCTCGGCCGGGACGAGGGCGGCGCGCAGGGCCGCGTCGGTACGCGCGGCCAGCCACAGCTCCAGCCCGGCCAGGAACAGCGGCCCCGACATGACCTCGTGGAACAGGCCCAGCGCCGCCTCCGTGCGCCCCTCCCCCGCCGGCAGCCCGCCGGCCCGGGTCCGGACGTCGGCCACCTGCCGCTCGGCGATGTGGTGGACCGCGGCGACCAGCAGCTCGGCCTTGGACGCGAAGTGGTGCAGCAGCGCGCCGCGCGAGACTCCGGCGCGGTTCTGGACGCCCTGGAGCGTGGTGTCGGCGTAGCCGTCCTCCACCAGGGCGGCGACCGCGGCCTCCAGCAGAGCCGCCCGGGTCCGCTCCCAGCGCTGTTGACGCGGGCGTTCCGGCACCCCACGATGGTAGCGACCGAACAAACCGTCCAGACGGACTATTTTGGCCCGTTCCAGGAGGCGCTGCCGCGATGACCGTCGTCACCAGCAAGGACGGCCCGATCACGCTGATCGGCATCGACCGGCCGGAGCGCCGCAACGCGGTCGACGGCCCGACGGCGGCGGCGCTCGCCGCGGCCTTCCGGGCGTTCGACGCCGACCCCGGCGCCGGGGTCGCGGTGCTGTACGGGACGGGCGGCACCTTCTGCGCGGGCGCCGACCTGCACGCGATCGGCACCCCCGACGGCAACCGCGCCGACCCCGACGGCGACGCGCCGATGGGGCCGACCCGGATGCGGCTGTCCAAGCCCGTCATCGCCGCGATCAGCGGTCACGCGGTGGCGGGCGGCCTGGAGCTGGCGATCTGGGCGGACCTGCGGGTGGCCGACGAGACGGCGGTCTTCGGCGTGTTCTGCCGCCGCTGGGGCGTCCCGCTGATCGACGGCGGCACCGTGCGGCTGCCCCGGCTGATCGGCCGGAGCCGGGCCATGGACCTGATCCTCACCGGGCGCCCCGTGGACGCCGCCGAGGCGTACGAGATCGGCCTGGCCAACCGGCTCGTGCCGGCCGGCGAGGCGCTGGCCGCGGCGCGCGAGCTGGCGGCCTCGATCGCCGCGTTCCCGCGCACCTGCCTGGTCCGCGACCGCGCCTCGGTGCTGGAGCAGGACGGCCTGGACGAGCCCGCCGCGCTGGCCAACGAGTTCCGGCACGGCCAGGTCTCGCTGGCCGTGGACGCGCTCGCCGGGGCGGCCCGCTTCGCCTCCGGAGCGGGCCGCCACGGCTCGTTCGGCTGACTCAGGAGATCTTGCCCAGGCCGCGCGCCGCGATGGTCGCGGTGCGGGCGACGACCTCGTCGTCGGGCGCGATCCCGGACTCGTTCCGGTGCGTGTAGATCGCGATGACGATGGGCGCGCCGCCGGACGGCGGCCAGGCGATCGCGATGTCGTTGGCACCGCCCTGGGCGACGTCGGCCGTGCCGGTCTTGTCGCCGACCGTCCAGCCCTCCGGCAGCCCCTTGCGGATCCGCTTGTCACCGGTGGTGTTGGCCTTCAGCCACCCGTTCAGCCGCTCCCGGTCCTGCTTGACCAGGGCGTCGCCGGCGGACAGCCGATGCAGGTCGGCGCCGATCGCGGCCGGCAGCGTGGTGTCGCGGCGCTCGCCCGGCTTCCAGATGTTCAGGTCGGTCTCCCACCGGTCGAGCCGCGAGTGGCGGTCGCCGATCGAGCGGAAGTAGCGGGTGAGCCCGGCAGGACCGCCGATCTGCTTCAGCACCATGTTCCCGGCGGTGTTGTCGCTGTAGCGGATGGTGGCGTCGCAGAGTTCCGTGACGGTCATCCCGGTCTCGCCGCGCCCCTCGCTGATCGGCGAGTTCTTGACCTCCTCCGAGGACTTCCAGTGCACGCGCCGTTCCATGAGGCCCGGGTCGGTGCGGCGCGCCTTGTCCAGGACGGCCCCGCACGCGATGGCCTTGAACGTGGACAGCAGCGGGAACCGCTCGTGCCCGCGGTAGGAGACCTTCGCCCCCGTGCCGGTGTCGACCGCGTACATGCCGATGCGCCCCTGGTACGACGCCTCCAACCGCCGCAGCTGCCGCTGCACCTCGTCCTGGCGGACGGGCGCCGCGCTCTGGGGCGCCGCCACCCGCGAGGCCGGCGTCTGGGCCTGCGCCCCGCAGGCCGCCGCCCCGCCGAACAGCGTCGCCGCCGCCAGGGCGGCGAGCCCCGCCCTGGCCAGGCGGCCGGGCCGCCGGTCGACGGCGGGCAGTTCCCCGTGAACGTCGCGCATCATGATCCTCTCTTCGCGTGATCTTCACGGCAGAGCAGACCAGACGCCGATGCCTCGCGTCCAATATTGATATGGGTCGCCGATCCATAAGAGCGGCGATATCAGCCCAGCTCACGCCAGTCGGCGGAGCCCAGGGACTCGGCCGCCTGCGGTCCCATGAACGTCAGCCCGCCGTCCACGAACAGCGTCGTCCCCGTGACGTACGACGCGCCCTCCCCGCACAGGTACGCGATCGCCGCCGCGACCTCGCGGGCGTCGCCGGGCCGGGCCAGCGGGTAGCCGGGGCGGCTGTCCGGCTCCGGCGGCTCGTCCGCCTGCCCGGTCATCGGCGTGGCGATCTCGCCCGGCGCGACCGTGTTGACGGTGATCCCGTACCGGGACAGCTCCATCGCCAGCACCCGCGACAGCATCCGCAGCCCGCCCTTGGCCGCGCAGTACGGCCCGGCGCCCAGCAGCGGGTACTCCTCGTGGACGCTGGTGACGTTCACGATCCGGCCGCCCGCCGCCCGGCCGATCATCCGCCGGGCCGCCCGCTGCGCGCACAGGAACGCCCCGTCCAGGTCGACCGCGAGCACCGACCGCCACTCCCGGTAGTCCATGTCGATCAGCGGGCGGGCGCTGCCGGTGCCGGCGTTGTTGACCAGCACCCCCAGGCCGCCCAGCTCGCCGGCCAGCTCGTCCACCACCGCGGCGGCGGCCTCCGGGTCGGTCAGGTCGTGCCGGCGGACGGCGGCCCGCCGGCCGTGCCCGCGCACCTCCGCCGCGGTCCGGCCGGCGCCCTCCTCGTCCCGGTGGTAGGTGATCCCCACGTCGAACCCGTGCTCCGCCAGCAGCGCGGCGGTCGCCCGCCCGATGCCGGAGTCCGCGCCGGTGACGACGGCCACCCGGTCGTATCCGGTCCGCTGGACGGACCCCTTCGTCTCGCTCATGGCCGCGCCCTTCCCCGTCCCGCGGGCCGGAACCATCCCCGCCGCCGTCCCGCCGGGCGCCGCCCGGCCGGATCCGGCGGGCGCCGGCCGCCGTCCGCCGGGGCCGTGCGGCGGAGCCCGGCGGCTACCTGCGCGGCGCCCGTGTCCGACGCGTTGGTCGCGCGGTTCGAGGAGATGCCGGGCGGCGAGATCCGCCCCGCGCTGCTGCCCTCCGCGCTGATGACCCGGCCGGTTCACCGCGCCGACAGGTGCGCGGTGAACCGGCCGGCCGCGGCCTCCTCCCACGGCCGGCGCAGCACCAGCACCACGTCCGTCTCGCCCGCCGCGCGGACCCGCAGCCGCACCACCCGCACCCCTGCCGCCCCGGGGCCGCCGTGCCCGGGGGCTCGTAGTCGTCCCCCACCACCTCGACCGCGTCGCCGCCCGCCTGCACCGTCCAGCGGTGGCCGGTGGCGGCGGCCTCGTGGAGCCGTACGACCAGTTCGTCCCCGACCTCGGCGGTGACCGTGGCCCCGTCCTCGGAGACCCGGATCTCGGCCATGGGAACCCGTCCTCTCGCCGGCACCGCGAGCGTAACGCGGATCCCGCGCCGCGCCACGCCTCCGGGGCCAGGACGCGCCTGGCCCAGCGGTGGTCGGCGCGTGCTGACCAGCGGCGGCGGGCCGTCCCGCTCATCGGGAGGGGCGGCCCGGAACGGGCCGCGCGGCGGTGTCATCGGCGGGGAGCACGCTGCCGACCGAGGGGGACGAGGTTCGATGACATCCACACCGGTGGCCCTGGTGACGGGCGCCAGCCGCGGGATCGGCCGGCGTACGGCGCTGGCCCTGGCCGGCGCGGGCTACGACGTCGCGTTCACCGCCCGTACCGCCGCGGAGGGCGAGGGCCGCATCCCCGCGCGGCACGGCGCCGGGTCGGTCGCGGTCCCCGGCAGCCTGAGCACCACCCGGGCCGAGATCGAGGCGCTCGGCGCGCGGGCGCTGCCGGTGCGGATGGACCTGCTCGACCGGGCCGGCGTGACGGCGGCCGCGGTGACCGTGGAACGCGAATGGGGCCGCGTCGACCTGCTGGTCAACAACGCCGTGGCGCACGTCGCCGGCAACCACGACCGCCTCCTGGACCTCGATCTCGACGTGGCGGCGAGCACGATCACCGGCAACTACCTGAACCAGATCGCGCTGGTCCAGGCCGTGCTCCCCGGGATGCTGGAACGCGGCCGCGGCACGATCGTCAACCTGTGCTCGGGGTCGGCGACCACCGACCCGCCCGCGCCGCCCGGCGAGGGCGGCTGGGGCGTCGCCTACTCGGCGTCCAAGGCCGCCTTCGGCCGCCTCGCCGGCGCCGTGAACGCCGAGTTCCGCGGCCGCGGCGTCCGCGCGTTCAACCTCGACCCCGGCTTCGTGATCACCGAGGCGGGCGCGGCGCGCGGCGGCACCGGCGCGATCGCGGGGAAGGGCTTCGAGCCGACCCCGGAGGAGGCGCCCGCCGCGGCGGTCGTCTGGCTCGCGTCCTCGCCCGACGCGGACGCGTTCCTCGGCAAGGTCATCTGGACGCCCAAGCTCGTGCGCGAGCGCGGCCTGCTCTGACCTGACCGCTGTGGAGCGGCCTCCCGCTCACCGGGAAGGCCCGCTGCGGCGCGGATGTGAGCCCTCTTACATTTCGGGGCACTCCGCCCCACCCCCTTCAGGAGCCCGAATGCGCCTGCTGCCAACGCTCACCTCCGCCGCGCTGACCGCCGCGCTGGTCACCGCCCCCGCGGCGCACGCCGCGCACGCGGCGCACGCCGCGCACGCGGCGCCGCCCGCGCCGCCCGCCGCCCGGCAGGTCCAGGCCCCGGCCGACCTGCTCCAGGGGACGGCCAACTTCCGCGACCTGGGCGGGTACCGGACGTTCCACGGCTTCCGCGTCGAGAGCGGGCTCGTGTACCGCGCCGACGCGCTCAACCACACCACCGACGCCGACCTGGAGACGCTGGCCGGCCTCGGCGTGCGGCGGGTCGTCGACTTCCGCACGCCGCTGGAGGTGAGCACCGACGGCGCCGACCGGCTGCCCGCCGGGCTGGCGTCCACCGCCCGGCCGGTCAGCGACACCGGGATGTTCCAGGAGCTGATGGGCGCCATCGCGTCCAAGGACCCGGCCCGGCAGGAGGCCGTCCTCGGCGGCGGGCGCGGCGAGGAGATCATGCGGAGGCTGTACCGGAGCTTCGTCACCGATCCCGGGTCGCGCGCGATGTTCGGGCAGACGATCCGCGACCTGGCGGACCGTTCGGCGACCCCGCTGGTGTTCCACTGCACCAGCGGCAAGGACCGCACCGGCTGGCTGAGCTACGTCCTCCTGGAGGCCCTCGGCGTCCCGCACCGCGCCGCCCAGCGCGACTTCCTGCTGTCCAACGACTACCGCCGCGCCGCGGACGCCACCGCCCGCGAGCGGCTGAAGGCCGGCGGCTACATGCAGAACCCCGACCTGCTCGTCCCGATGCAGGAGGTGCGGGCCGGCTACCTCGCGGCGTCCCTCGACCAGGTGCGGCGCTCGTACGGCTCGCTCGACCGCTACCTGCGGTACGGGCTCGGCGTCGACCCGCGCACCCAGGCGCGCCTGCGCCACCGCCTGCTCACCCGCTGACCGGTGCCCGGACGTCCCGCCCGCCTCGCTCGACCCGCTCGCCGGGGTCGTCGAGCGGGCGCACCCGCCTGGTGGCCGCCCGCCAGAGGACGTCCGGCATGAACAGCGACTGCGGCGGGGCGGTGAGGCCCAGGACTCCGACCATGCGCTCGCAGGCGCGCCGGTCGACGTTGGCGAGCCTGACGACGCGGGCCACGTAGGCGTTGACGGCGCGGGTGCGCAGCCCGGCCTCGGCGCCCCTGGTGGTGGCGTAGCGCAGGTCCTCCCCGGTCGCGATCAGCCACGGCCCGGCCGCGTTCCCGGCGATCCGCCGCGCGAGCCGGGCCGGGGAGTCGCCGCGGCGCAGCCCGGCGTCCAGCGTCAGCGCGGAGATCGCGGCGACGCTCATGCCCTGGCCGTACAGCGGGTTGAACGCGCACACCGAGTCGCCGAGCGCGACGAAGCCGGCCGGCGGGCGCGACAGCTTCTCGTAGTGGCGGCGGTGGTTGGCGGTGCGCCGGTAACTGGTGATCGGCGTCAGCGGCTCGGCGTCCCTGATCGCCTCGTACAGGTGCGGGGCGCGTAGCGAGCGGGCGAACTCCAGGAACCCCTCGTCGTCGGTCGGCGGGTAGTCGCCGGCCATGCCGAAGAGGCTGACGATCCACCGACCGCCCTCCTGCGGGAAGAGCGCGCCGGTCCGGGTGCCGTGGGGCGCGTCCGCCTGGAGGTAGAGGGCCTTCCAGCCCGGGTCGAAGCCGGCCGGGATCGCGTAGCGGCGGCTCGCGTATCCCAGCAGCGGGTCGACGTGCGTCTGCGCCGGCTCCGGGAAGCCGAGCCGGGCCAGCCACTCGGGCGCCCGCGAGCCGCGGCCGGTCGCGTCCACGACGAGGTCGCCCGCCAGCGGCTCGGCGGCCGCGCGGGTGCCGTGCTCGCGCGCCTCGACGCCGGTGACCCCGCCGCCGGGCGCGGCCTGGAGCAGGCCGGTCACCTCGCGGCCGTCCAGCACCTCCACGTTGGCGATGTCCGCCAGCCGGGCGCGGACGGAGTGGTCGAGCAGCTCGCGGCTGAAGGCCAGCAGGCGGGTGACGTCGAACCTGCGGCGCCAGCCGCCCGGCGTCATCCAGAGCAGGTCGGACGGCACCCCGATGTCGGGCACCCCCGCGGCCAGCAGTTCCTTCTCCAGTCCGGGGAACAGCTGCTCGGCGATCTCCAGGCCGCGGTTCCACAGGACGTGCAGGTGCCGGCCCTGCGCCACGCCCGGCCGGTACGCGGCCTCGTCCGGGAAGCGGTCGCGCTCGACGAGCGTGACGCGCTCGAAGTGGTCGCTCAGGACGCGGGCGGCCAGCAGGCCGGCCAGGCTGCCCCCGATGACGACGGCGTGCTCGCGGGGTGTGCTCACAGGCGGTGCCTCCAGGCTCTAGGACGTGACCGGCCGCTCTCGGGACGCGGCGCCCGGCCGCGCGGCCGGCCCGGACGGCGCCGGCGGCTCGGGCCGGGGCAGCTCGCCCAGCGCCAGCGCGACCGCGCCGTCGTAGCCGAGCCGCCCGGCCTCCGCGTGCAGCGCCTCGTACCCGGCGTCGCCCAGGGCCGCGCGCGCCCGCGTCTCGCACTCGTGGTGCGGCCCGTTGAAGTAGGCCGAGCCGAACAGCGGGAGCCCGACCGTGCGCCAGATCCGCCCGGCGGCGCCCTGCAGCGCGGCGGCGTCGCGGGGCCGGCCGGCCAGCATCTCGATCAGGGCGAGCAGCTCGACCGCCAGCACGGTGCACACCAGGTCGTGGAAGGCGTGGCTGAGCCGCGCGCACTCGCGCGCGAGCCGGGTCGCCTCGCCGGGCCGGCCGGCGGTGAGGGCCGCGAACGCCAGCACGTAGACCGCGTACGCCTTCACCCAGTGCTCGCCGTGCCGCTCGCAGATCTCGCGGACCTCCTCGCACATCCGCGCCGCGGCGGCGAGGTCGCCCTGGAACGCGGTGTTCATCGCGTACTCGACCCGGGCCATGATGACGCCGCAGTCCAGCTCGCCTAGCGCCTCGTAGCGGGCGAGCGTCTCCTTGAAGAGGACCTCCGCGCGCGCGTGCTCGTCGTTCACCAGGGCGACGCAGCCCAGCCGGTGGACGGCGGCGGCCTCCGCCGCCTCGTCGCCGATCTCGCGGGCCAGCGCCCGGCTCGCCTCCAGATAGGCGGTCGCGCCGTCGCCGTCGCCCTGCTTGATGGCGACGTAGCCGTTCACCCACAGGGCCTTGGCGCGCGTGCCGGTCGCGTCCGGGTCCAGGGCCAGGGCGCGGTCCAGCCAGAGGCGCCCCTCGCCGAGAAGGCCGCAGCCGACCCAGTAGAACCACAGGGCGGCGGCCATGCGCAGGCCGTCGCGCGCCTGGCCTGGGGCGGTCAGGGAGTACTCCAGCGCCGCGGCGACGTTGGCGTGCTCCTCGTTCAGGACGCGGAACACCTCCTCCTGCGAGGAGCCGAACCAGCGCCGCTCGCCCCGTTCGGCGAGCCCGAGGTAGTGGTCGCGGTGCCGCCGCGCGACCGCGTCCCGCTCGCCCAGCTCGCGGAGCCAGTCGGCGCCGTACTCGCGCAGGGTGTCCGGCAGCCGGTACCGGACGCTGGACCCGGCGGCGTACCGGGTCAGGACCGACTTGGCGGTGAGGGCGTCCAGCAGCGCGGGCACCTCGCCGGCGGGCAGCGCGCCGCCGCCGCACACGCCCTCGGCCGCGCGCGCGTCGAAGCCGCCCGGGAACACCGACAGGCGCGCCCACAGCAGCCGCTCGCGCGGGGCGCACAGCTCGTGGCTCCAGCCGACCGCGGTGCGCAGCGCCCGGTGCCGGGCCGGCGCGTCCGGGTCGTCGCCGACCAGCAGCGCGAACCGGTCGTCCAGCCCGGCCACCAGCTCGTCCAGCGGCAGCGCCGCGAGCCGCCCGGCGGCCAGCTCGATCGCCAGCGGCAGGCCGTCGAGGCGCCGGCACAGCCGGGCCGCCCGCTCCGCGTTCGCCTCGGTGACGGCGAACCCCGGCACGGCGGCCGCCGCGCGCTGCTCGAACAGCGCCACCGCGTCCGGGCGGCGCCCCGCACCTGCCTGGACGGCCAGCGGGCGGACCGCCATCGTCCGCTCGCCCGCCGCCCCGAGCGGCTGCCGGCTCGTGGCGATCACGCGCAGTTCCGGGGCGGCCTCCAGCAGGCTCTCGGCCAGCAGCGCGCACGCGCCGGCCAGATGCTCGCAGGTGTCCAGGACCAGCAGCGCCCGCCGGCCGGCCAGGTCCTCGGCGATGACGTCGAGGCGGGAGCGGGCCGTCTGGTCGACGATCCGCAGCGCCCGGCCGACGGCGTGGCCCAGCAGCGCGCCGTCCCGCAGGCCGGACAGCTCGACCAGCCACACCCCGTCGGGGAACTCGCCGGACATCTCGCGCGCGGCGCGCAGCGCCAGCCTGGTCTTGCCGACGCCGCCGGCGCCGGTCACCGTCACCAGCCGGGACCGCCGGCACAGTCCGGTGAGCTCGGCGATCTCCGCGTGGCGCCCGATGAACCCGGTCGTCTCGGCCGGCAGGTTCCCGGCCTGCCGGGTCGTGCGTGCGGTCATGCCTGCCTCGCTTCGGCTCGGTGGGAGCGGCCGGCGGCCGGCGCCGGCGCCGGCGCCGAGGGAAGGCCGAAGCGCACGACGAGCGCGCCCGCCTCGTCGTCCGGGCGCCCCGACACGTGTTCGAGGAGATCGGCCAGCAGGCCGTCCAGCAGCAGGTCCGGATCGTCGCGCAGGCGCTCCGCCGCCCGGTCGGCCAGCGGGAACGCCGCGCCGCCGGCGCCGCGCGCGCCGGCCAGCCCGTTCGAGCAGATGAGGAGCCGGTCGCCGGCGGCGAGGGGGACCGCCGTGGTCTCGCACCAGCCGTCCCCCAGGTCAAGCAGGCCCAGCGGCGGTACGACCGGCAGCGGCGACACCGGCTGCACCCGCCCGTCGCGCAGCAGCAGCGGCGCCGGATGGCCGCACGACACCAGCTCCAGCCGGCCGTCCTCGCGGACCGACGCCAGCAGCGCCGCGACGAAGTCGTCCGCGCCGCCGGGATGCGCCAGCACCGCGTGCAGCCGCTCGGCGACGCCGGGCAGCGTCGGCTCGTGCGCGGCGAGCTCGCGGAAGGCCGTCACCACGTCGGCGGCCGCCCGCGCCGCGTCCGGCCCCTTGCCCAGGGCGTCGGCCATCAGGATCCGGAGCCCGAACGGCGAGTCCACCACCGCCCGCTCGTCGCCCCCGCCGCGCGCCCGCTCGGCGGCGGGGAGGCGGCGGCTCCTGACCCGGATCCCGGTCCGCTCCGGTCCCGCCGGGCCCAGCATGTCGATCAGCAGGTCGCGGGACCGGTCGGGCGACTCGCTGGTGAGCGACAGCCGCTCCATCACCCGCAGGTGCCGGTCCAGATCGTCGATCTTCTCCAGGTACACCGCGCCGACGAGGTTCTCCAGGTACGCCACGTCGGGCACCCCCGGATCGGGGAACCGCAGGATGCTGAACGCCCCGCCCTCCGCGGCGTGCGCGCCGAACCGGAACGGCATGACCTGGATGGTGACGTTCGGGAGCTGGGAGAGGGCGAGCAGGTACTCCAGCTGCTCCCGCATCACCTCGACGCCGCCGAGCGGGCGGCGCAGCGCCGCCTCGTCGATGACCGTCCACAACCGCAGCGCCCGCGGTCCCCACAGCCGCCGCTGCCGCCGCATCCGCAGCTCGACCCGGCGCTCGATCTCCGCGTCCGGCGCCTCCGGATGGCCGAGCCGGAAGACGGCGCGCGCGTACTCGGGCGTCTGCACGATCCCGGGCACGAACTGGATCTCGTACGTCCGGATGAGCGACGCCGCCTCCTCCAGGCCCAGATAGGTCTGGAACCAGTGCGGCAGCACGTCGCCGTGCCGGTGCCACCAGCCGGGGACGTTGCTCTCCCGCGCCCAGCGCAGCAGCGTCTCGCGGGAGGAGCCCGCGCCGACGCCGTACAGGGTGAGCAGGTCGGCCACGTCGCGTTCCTTGAACCCGACGCGCCCCAGCTCCAGCCGGCTGATCTTGGACTCGGAGGCCCGGATGGCGTACCCGGCGTCCTGCCTGGTCACTCCGGCGGCCTCGCGCAGCCGCCGCAGCTCCCCGCCCAGCACCAGCCGCCGCACCGTCGAACCGGGGGCATGGTCCTCGACGGTCACGCTCGCCTCCCCACGCCGATGCCGGCGCCACCGGCCACGGCGTCCCCGGCGGCGCTCGCTGGCAGTGTGCCACCGATGCTTGCGCGTTCAAGGACGATGGCCGGATCGTGCCATCGCGCTGGTGGGAGGCGGAACGCCCGTCTAGGGCGCGGGCGGGCCCAGGCTCAGCGACAACCGCGCCTCCGCGATGAGCGCCGAGGCGCGCGGGAAGTCGGTGAGGGCTCCCCCCAGCACCTCCAGCGCGGCGAGCGGCACCTCGGCCGCGGCGCCCCGCGCCGCCAGGACGCCGGCCGCCCAGCCGGCGCAGCCGGTGAACAGGTCCGGGTCGTCCACGTAGAGGGCGGCGGCCAGGGACTCGATGAGGAAGTCGATCCACTCGAAGTCCTGCTCGGTGCGGTCCGGGAAGCGGGCCGCCATCGCCGCGTAGGCGTCGCGCTCCAGCCTGCCCGCGGTACGGGCCAGCAGCGCGTACTCCTCGACCGCCGGAGGGGGCGTCCGGACGCCGCGTTCCGGTGCCCGCCCGCCGCCGGCGCCCTTCTCCAGCCAGGCCGCCGCCGCGCGGGCGTCGGGCGCCCAGCCCCCCGCGTCGAGCAGGAGCGCGTAGCGCCCGCCGGGACCGAACGCGGGCCCGCCCGCCAGCACGGGGACCCCGAGGTCGGCGGCCGCGGCGATGGCGCGGTGCGCGGCGGGCAGCCGGCCGGCGAGCGAGGCCGACAGCGCGAGCGCGTCGGGCCGCGTCCGGCGCAGGTGGACGGCCAGGTACCGGGCGGGGACGTGGGCGCCGAGGTAGTCGACCTCCCAGCCGTTGAGGCGGAGGACCTCGGCGACCAGCCGGGCCGGGAGGGCGTGCCACTCCCCCTCGGCGCACGCGACGGTGACCCGCCGGTCCGCGGGGGCGTCGGCGGGCACCGGCCACGCCGGGTGGTGGGCCAGCGCCGCGATCACCCGTTCGCTGACGGCGGTCGCCACGTGCTCCTGGACGACGGTGATCCGGTCGGCCGCCCATTCCCGGCCGATCCGGTCCTGGACCGCGCCGATGACCCCGAGGAGCAGGTCCTCCGGGGCCGTCCCGGCCTCCAGCGCCTCCGCCGCCGCCGCCACCGCCGACCGTTCCCGGCCCGTGGTGACCATGTCCCAGAACCGCTCGGCCAGGGGCCGGGCGGTGGGCGGTTCGTTCATCGAGACTCCCTGCCTCGTCGCCGCCGTGTCACGTGCCGGCGGGCGCCTCGCCGCGCGCCGCGCTGATGGCGACGACGGCCATGTCGTCGTGGTCGCCGCCGCCCACCCATCGGGACGCCAGCGTCTGGACCCGTTCCACCACGGCCTCGCACGGGACGCCGGCGCATCCGGCCAGGACGTCCCGCAGCCGCCGTTCCCCGAACATCTCGCCCCCGGCCGCCCTGTTCCTGGCCTCGGTGACGCCGTCGGTGTAGAGGAGGCAGGTGTCGCCGGGCCGCAGGACGGTCGTCACCGTGCGCGATTCGATCTCCTCCATGCAGCCGATCAGGTCGCCGCGGCCGGGTGCCCGCTCGACCCGGCCGTCCGTACGGACGATCAGCGGCGGCGGATGCCCGGCCGCGGTCAGCCGCAGCCGGACGCCGGCGTCCACGCGCCGGATCGAGGCCAGCACCAGGGTGGCGAACCGGGGGTCCTGGTCGGCGGGCCCGAGGGCCAGCAGGAGCCCGTTGAGCAGGCCCAGCACCCGCGGGTGATCGTCGGCCATCGGCAGCAGGACCCGCAGCGCCGCGCGGAGCTTCCCGGTGACGATGGCCGCCTCCAGGCTCTTCCCGCACACGTCGCCGAGGACCACCAGCGACCGGCGGCTGCGGCCCGCGGCGGGGAAGATCTCGTAGAAGTCGCCGCCGATCTTGTCGTCGGCGCTCGCGACGACGCAGCCGGCGGCCAGCTCGGCGCCGTCGAGCCGGCGGACGCGGGGCGGCGCCAGCTCGCGGGCCAGCAGATCGGTGATCGAGTTCTTCTCCTCGCACAGCCGGCCCGCCGAGATCGCCGCGCCGGCGATCCCGGCGAAGAGGCGGGCGAACGCCTCCTCGTCCTCGCCGAAGCCGCCGGCCGGCCCGGAGCCGCCGCGCAGCAGGATCAGCACGCCCAGCGGCGCGCCGTGCCCGGTCAGCGGTGTCACCAGCAGCGACCGGAAGGCACCGAAGCCGGCGAACCCGTCGAGCGTCTCCAGTTCCCCTGGCGGCACGCTCGCCGGCTCCACCCAGGTGCTCCGCGGCGGCGGCAGCCCCTCGAGCGTCTCGGCGAGCCCGGGGACGTCCGCCGGGTCGAGCCGCAGGTCCCGCCGCACGGCGGGACCCGCGGACCGGCAGAAGGCGACGGGATAGCCGCGGGCGGACGCCGGGCCGATCACGAGCGCGGCGTCGGCGAGGTGCCGGGCGGCCAGCACCGCCGCCGTCTCCAGGCAGTGGCCGAAGTCGAGCGACGACAGCAGCCGGCGGGACGTCTCGGCGAGCAGGGCGCCGCGCTCCCGCTCGCGCCGCAGCGCCCGCTCGGCCCGGATCGCGGCCGTGTCGTCGGCCAGCCACCAGACGGTCCCGGAACCGGCCTCCGCCGGGTACGCCGTGAAGCCGCGCTCGCCGACCGGGCCGGCCGCCGGCTCCCGCGTCCCGGCCGCGGTGTTCGCGCGGTGAGCGCGGGCGAGCCACTCCGGCGCCACGGCGGCGAGCGCGGCACCGGGGCGGGCGTCCGGGAACAGGTCGCGGGCCGCGGCGTTGGCCGCGGCCAGCATGCCCTCCCGTGCCACCACCAGCGCGGGCTGCGGGGCGCCCTCCAGCATTCGTGCCTCGGCCGGCGACGGGGGAAGAAGGCCGGCCGTTTCCTCTGCTCTCGCAGGACTCACCTCATCCGAAGCGGCCTCACTCTCAGGAACTCAGAGGTCCCCGACTGTAGCCGCGGATCCGCTCCGGCATCGCCCGAACACGAAGAGTCGTATCAAAGTGCGGCGCGAGCAGGCGTGAGGAGGCATGAGGAGGTGTGAGGAGGGGCGCGAGGGGCGCGAGGAGGCGCGAGGCGCGAGGCGCGAGGCGAGCGGCTCGCGCTCAGACGCCGGACGGGACGGTCTCCAGCTCGTCGTACCGGACGGCCGCCTCCATGTGCAGCGGCTCCAGGGCGGAGGTGCGGCGGAACCAGCACAGGGCGTCGTACCGGTCGGCGAGCCTGGTGGGCACGTAGTTGCGGCGGTCGCGCGTCGGGTCGTACACGACGCCGACGGCCCGGTGGCCCCGCGTCTCGGTGAACCAGTCCGCGCCCGGCCGGTCGGCGAAGACGAACAGGCCGCGGTCCACGCCGGACGCCTCCAGCAGTGCCTCGGCCGAGTCCGGCCGCGGCCCCGGCATGGTCATCCGTTCCATCGGGTCGCCCCAGCGCGGCGCCGCGATCACCTCGCCGTGCCCGCCGGCGAAGCCGACCGCCACGACGCGGTCGCGGCCCATCCGCTCCCGCGCCAGCTGCCCGAGGTTGACCATCCCGCTCGCCGCCATGCTCGTCGCGCGGGCGTCGCCGATGTGGGTGTTGTGGGCCCAGACCACCGCGCGGGCGCCCGGCCCGTGGAAGTCCAGCAGCCGGTCCAGGGTGTCGGCCATGTGGGTGTCCCGGACGTTCCACGCGTCCGGGCCGCCGCCGATCATCGCCCGGTAGTACCGCTCCGCGCCCGCGGCCACCTCGGCGTTCTGCCGGGCGTTCAGGTCTCCGGCCGGGTCGGCGCCGCCCGGCCGGCGCAGCCGGGTGAGCAGGGCCAGCACCTCCTCCTCGCAGCCCCCGGGGACCAGCCGGTTCCAGGCGTACGACTGCGGGTCCTCGCCGTAGGGCTGGAAGCAGCGGTACGCGTCGAGCGCGGTGCCCACGTACTCGGGCCGGTGGTCGGACAGGTGGGTGATGATCGCGCGGAGCGACTCCCAGAGGGAGTAGACGTCCAGCCCGTAGAAGCCGACCCGCGGGCCGTCGTTGTGGTCGCGCAGCCAGCGGCAGAAGTTGACGGTCTCCTGGTTGGCCCACATCCAGGTGGGCCAGCGCCGGTAGCCGTCCAGCGCCGCCCTCGGGTCCGCCGGGGCGCCCTCGGCCCTGGTCACGCTGGCGTTCACGGCCCAGCAGTCGGGCCAGTCGCCCTCCACCGCGACGAACGAGAACCCGCGCTCGGCGATCAGCCGCTTCGTCAGCGCCGCCCGCCACGCGTAGTACTCGTGCGTCCCGTGGCTCGCCTCTCCCAGGAGGACGCACCGCGCGTCGCCGATGCGGTCCATCAGCGGATCGAGGTCCTCCGCGTACTCCAGCGGGAGCGCGGACTCCCGTACGGCGTCGGCGTCGCTCACCGTTCCCCCTTGGGACCTTCGGCGCGCTCCCCCGCCCGCCGCGGCCGCCTGTGCTCGTCCCGGCATCCACCTCACCCCCTACGCGGTGTGCTCTTCCTACGCCGCGTTCCCCGCGAGGAGCCCGTAATGCCACGAACCGCCACCCTTTGCCTCATGTTGGCGGTCTCCGGCCGGGGAGGTGAGGGGAGGGGTCAGGCGCGGGACGGGAGGCGGACGACCGTGACGAAGAAGTCGTCGATCTGCCGTATCGCGGCGATGAACTGCTCGAAGTCGACCGGCTTGGTGACGTAGGCGTTGGCGTGCAGGCGGTAGCTGCGCAGGATGTCCTCCTCGGCGGAGGACGTCGTCAGCACCACCACCGGGATGGAGGCCAGCTCCTCGTCCTTCTTGATCTCCTCCAGGACCTGGCGGCCGTCGTACTTCGGCAGGTTGAGGTCCAGCAGGATCAGGTCGGGACGCGGGGCGCTCTCGTGGGCTCCCCGGCGGTAGAGGAAGTCGAGCGCCTCCAGGCCGTCGCGGACCACGTGCAGGACGTTGCCGACCTTGTTCTCCTCGAACGCCTCGCGGGTCATCAGCTCGTCACCGGGGTCGTCCTCGACCAGGAGCACCTCGATGGGCCGGGCGGAATCGGTCATTGTTCGGCTCCCTCGGAGACGGTGGCGGCGGCGGGCGTCTCGGACTCGACGGCGGCGGTGCGGGGCAGGAAGAAGCGGATGCTCGTCCCCTCGTCCCGGTCGCCGGTGTCCAGCCAGATCCGCCCGCCGTAGTTCTCGACGATCTTCTTGCAGAGTGCCAGCCCGATGCCGGTGCCGGTGTACGCCTCGCGGTTGTGGAGGCGCTGGAAGATCACGAAGATCTTGTCGGCGAACTCGGGCGGCACCCCGATCCCGTTGTCGGTGACCGCCAGCTCCCAGCCCTCGGCGGTCTCCTCGCAGTCGATCCGCACGACGGGCGCCCGGTCGGGGGCGCGGAACTTCACGGCGTTGCCGACGAGGTTCTGCCACAGCATGGTGAGCAGGCTCATGTCCCCGTCGATCACGGGCAGGGCGCCGGAACGCTCGATGCGCGCGCCGGCGTCCTCGATCGTCCCCTGGAGGTTGGCCAGCGCCTTGTCCAGCGGCTCCCCGAGGTCGAGCGGCCGGCGCTCGTCGTAGAGCCGGCCGACCCGGGAGAACGTCAGCAGGTCGTTGATCAGCACCTGCATGCGCTTGGCGCCGTCCACGGCGAACTCGATGTACTGGACGCCGCGCTCGTCGAGCTTGTCCGCGTAGCGGCGCTCCAGCAACTGGCAGAACGAGGCGACCTTCCGCAGCGGCTCCTGCAGGTCGTGGCTGGCCACGTACGCGAACTGCTCCAGCTCGGAGTTCGAGCGCCGCAGCTCCTCGGTCTGCGCGTCCAGCTCCGCGTTGGAACGGCGCAGCTCCTCGGTCTGGGAGTCGAGTTCGGCGGTCTGCCGTTCCAGCTCCCCGGCGCGTTCGGTGGACAGCGCCAGCTCATGGACGACGCGGTGCCTCATCGCCTCCACGTCGCCGGCCACGGCGCGCAGGTCGGCCGGCCCGCGCGGGGTGATGACGTGCTCGAAGTCGCCGTCGGCCACCTGGCGGGACGAGCGGCTGAGCGCCGCGAGCGGGCGGCCCACCGCGATGTGCAGGATGAGCGCCACGAGCACCGCCGCGAGCAGGATCGCCACCAGCATGGCGGCGAACGCGGCGTCCCGGACGTTCTGGTTGTGCTCGACGTCGGCCCGGCCCGCCGCGACCATCCGGTCGAGTTCGGCGCCCTCCTCGGTCCACGCGGCGCGGACCTGGTCGAACCGCGCCTTGCCGTCCCGCACCTGGGCATTCGCGACCGCGTCCGGGCCGCCCTCCCGCACCCGCTCGACCACCGGCTGGGCGTACGTGGCGCGCCAGGCGGCGGCCAGGCCGGTGAGCCGGGCCAGGTCCGCGGCGGCCTCCGGCTCGTCCCGCACCAGGCGGGCCAGCCGGGTCGCGGCCTCCCGCTCGGCGCGGACGCCGCGCTCGTACGGCTCCAGGAACGACTCGTCGCCGGCGAGCACGAAGCCGCGCACCCCGGTCTCCTGGTCGACCAGCGCCGCCTGGAGCCGGTACGCCTCGGTACGGGCGGGCGACAGCTCGTTCACCACCCGGTCGACGGCCGCGCTCGTGCGGTTCAGCAGCGTGTACCCGACCGCCCCCGAGGCCAGCACCAGCAGGCCCACCAGGCCGATCACGAGCATCAGCCACTGCTGCACCGTGAGCCCGCCACCGCGTTTCCTCCGCGTCGCCGTCATCATTCCTTCCATCCGAGGCTGAGCACGGCGACGTCGTCACCGAGCCCGCCGTAACCGGCCGACGCCTCTTCGGCCTCGGTGATCAGAAAGTCGACGAAGGGCTCGGCGGCCAGGTCGCCGCCGCGCCCGGCCAGCCGCAGCAGCCCGTCGAGATCGAGCCGCCGGCCGTCCGGCCCGGTCTCCCCCTCGAACAGCCCGTCGGTGAACAGCACCAGCTCCGTCCCGGGCCGCAGCGGGACGTCGTCCTCCTGCCAGTCGTCCATCCCCGGCAGGAGCCCGAGCGCCATCCCGCCTCTGGTCTCGACGAGCCGCGCACCGCCGTCCGGCTCGCGCACGATCATGGCCGGGTGCCCCGCCCGCAGCACCTTCGCGGTGGCCCGGTCCGGCGCGAGCGTCACGCTGGTCAGCGTGACGAAGGTCTCCTCGTCGTCCCGTTCGGCCATGAGCAACTGCTCCAGCAGCGCCAGCAGCCGCGGCCCGCGCGCCCCGGCCAGCACGAACGAGCGCCACGCCACCCGCAGGCAGACGCCCAGCGCCGCCTCGACCGGCCCATGCCCCGCCACGTCCCCGATCACCGCGTGCACGCCGTCGGGCCGCTCGACCACGTCGTAGAAGTCGCCGCCGAGCAGCGAGGTCGCGCGGCCGGGCCGGTAGCGGGCGACCACGGACACGTCGTCTGTGGTCAGCAGCGGGTTCGGCAGCAGGCCGCGTTCCAGCCGGGCGTTCTCCTCGGCCCGGAGCCGCCCGGTCTGCAGGGCGGCCGCGGCCGTCTCGGTCTGCTTACGCTGCACGGCGTACCGGATGGCCCGGCCGAGCCACTCCGGCTCCAGCTGCCCTTTGACCAGGTAGTCCTGCGCGCCCGCCGCGACCGCCGCCAGCCCGGCCTCGGCCTCGGCGAGCCCGGTCAGGACGATCACCGCGGCCTCCGGCGCCTCGGCAAGCACGACCTTGAGCGCGTCCAGCCCCTGCGCGTCGGGGAGATGGAGATCGAGGAGCACGCACCGGGAGCGCCCGCCCCCGGCCAGCGCCTCGCGCGCCTCCGCCAGCGAACGCACCCACGTCAGCCGGTTGGGCACGTTCCCGTCGATCAGCAGCTCCTCGACCAGGAGCGCGTCGCCGGCGTCGTCCTCCACCAGAAGCAGTTCGATCGACGCCGCCGCATCACCCGCCACCGCCGGAGGTACCGCCGCGTCGCGTATCGGTGACCTCGGTCCGCCGGCCGTCCCGGAGAAGACCAAACCGCCACCCATCTGCTCGTCCGCCACGTCGTCCAGCCGGGAAGAATATTTGACCCGGGGCACGTCACGCTATGTTTTCACGCTCTAGCGTCACCCCCGGGCCACACCTTCGCCGCGTCCAAGATTG
The DNA here is from genome assembly GCF_041951345.1 of Actinomadura sp. 21ATH. Lineage (NCBI taxonomy): Bacteria > Bacillati > Actinomycetota > Actinomycetes > Streptosporangiales > Thermomonosporaceae > Actinomadura > Actinomadura sp. 21ATH. The sequence continues at coordinate 27,573 of NZ_JBGNUR010000002.1, forward strand.
CCATACGGCAAAGAACGCGCGAACCCGGCACCCCGCCCTGGGGCGCCGGACGTACCCGCGAGTAGCCCGGAACCGCCGGGCCCGGCCCGCGAGGAGCGCTTCTGGGCGCCGCCGGAGGCGGCATGGGCGTCCTCGGGGTGATCCGGATGCTTGCGAGGCGGGACCGAAGTCCCTAGTTTCGGGCGGTCGGCGTAGCGCAGAGTGAGCAGCACGTATGAACGGCGCCGTTCCCGGGCCCGGCGCCCGCGCGGGAGTCCCGGAACGCGCCCCTGGCGGTTTCGAGGTGGCCCGGTGAGCTGGTGGATTCTCGTCCGTTTCCTGCACGTCCTCTCGGCGGCCCTGTGGGTCGGCGGGCAGCTGGCCGTGTCGCTGGTGGTGCTGCCGATGGCGCGCCGGCTGCTGGAGGCCGACGAGCGGGCCGAGATGCTGTCCGGGATCGGGCGGCGGTTCGGGCTGATCACCGTGGCGGTGTTCCTGCCGGTGCAGATCGCCACGGGTGTCGCGCTGGCGGTGCACTTCGGCGTTACCTGGTCCGCTCTGGGCGAGCCGGGGTACGGCCGTACGCTCGCCGTCAAGCTGGCGCTCTTCGCCGTGGTGATGGTGGCGGCGGCGTCGCACGGGTGGGCCCATGGGCGGGGGCGTGCGGTGTTCGCACGGGCCATGGCGATCGCCTCGCTGGCGGGTTCCGTGGGGATCGTGCTCGTCGCGACGGCGCTGCCCTCGGCGTAGATCTGGACAGGTGTCTAGGCAACTGCCTAGATTGGGGTGACGCCCACGCCGGAAGGACGCCGATGCCGAGTCGCTACCACCATCTGAGCCGCGAGCAGCTCGCCGTGCTGGTGCCGGAACTGCTGCTGATCGGTCACCTGATCGACCGCGCCGGCATGCCGTACTGCCTGGAGGCGTGGGGCGAGGAGGAGATGGCCCGGGTCGCGATCGAGGAGTGGGCCGCCGCGAGCCCGATCTACACCCGGCGGATGCAGCGGGCGCTGGCGTTCGAGGGCGACGACGTGCCGACGATCTTCAAGGGCATGCAGCTCGACATCGGGGCGCCGCCGCAGTTCATGGACTTCCGCTACAGCGTCACCGACCGGTGGCACGGCGCGTTCCACCTCGACCACTGCGGGGCGCTGCTGGACGTGGAGCCGATGGGCGCGGGCATGGTCAAGAAGATGTGCCACGACATCGAGGACCCCACGTTCGACGCGACGGCCGTGGCCACCAACCCGAAGGCGCGGATGCGGCCGATCCACCGGCCGCCGCGCACCCCGGCCGACCGGCACCCGCACTGCGCCTGGACGGTGGAGATCGACCCGGACTCCCCCGGCGTCGAGCCCATCTCCGCGCTGGCGGTGAACCAGCGGTCGCATGCCGCAACGCTCGTGCTGGACGACATCGATCCCGGGCAGGAAGGGCAGGCCGACTACAGCGGGCCGCTGGTCAGCGACCTGGACTTCGGGGCTTTCTCCCACTCGGCGCTGGTGCGCATGGCCGACGAGGTCGCGCTGCAGAACCACCTGCTGAACCTGTCGTTCCAGCTGGCCGTCAGGAAGCGGGCCGGGGACGACGAGGCGCTGTTCCACCGGGTCGCGCTGCGGCAGCTCATCGGGCACGCGGGCGTCGCGGCCGAGCGGCTGCACCGGGCGCTGGGGCTGGGCGGCGGCCCGGAGGACGCGGCCTACCTCGTCGAGCTGCACCCGCTGATGAACCCGCGGCCGTACGTGGAGTTCTCCCGGGACGGCGCGGCGATCACGGTGTCGCCCTCCCTCGCCCACGAGGACGGCGGCTGGCTTCCGCTGTGCACGCCTGAGGAGCCGGACGCGCTGCGCGCGATCGTCCGCGCCGCCGACCCGCACCTGGACGTGGAGACCGCCGGCACCGCCACCGAGTGGACGGCGCGGGTCGTCCTGACCGACACGCCCGCGCGCGAGGCGGGCGAGGTCGCGGTCACCAAGTTCAGCAAGGGCGCCGGGTTCGGCTTCGAGCCGCGCAAGTCCCTGCCGCTGTTCGTGCGCTGACCCCTCACCGCGCCGCCTCCCGGGCGGCCAATGATCATGCCAGTGTTCACTGGCCTTATTCGGTCAGCGGCCTTCATCCCCGGGCCGTCCGTGCTCCTCTGTCAGGTACGCGTGTCACGCACTCCTCTCCGGCTCCCGATCTCATGAGGCCGCCCGCGCGGCGCATCCTCTGGATCCAGGCGGTCAAGGGCATCACCGCCGACGGCGTCTACGGGCCGGAGACGCGCGGCCACCTGCGCTGGGCGAAGATCCGGGACAACCAGGTCATCGGCTGTCTCTAGCCTTCGGGAGATCCCGGTGGACGGCGCCGCGCCATCCACCGGGTCAGGACGTCTCCAGGGGCGCCTCGTCGGCCAGCATGGCGTGGGTGGCCTCCTCGACGATGTCGCGCATCGCGCGCTCGGCGGCCGCGGCGTCCCCCGCCTGGACGGCCTGGGCGACCTCCGCGTGCCAGCCGATCGCCGCCGGCTCCGGGCGCGCGGGCATCAGGTGGTGGTGGGTGCGCCCGGTCAGGACGGCGGCCACCACGTCCCCCAGCGACCCCAGCATCTCGTTGCCGGACGCCTCCAGGAGCGTCCGGTGGAAGACGATGTCGGCCTCCAGGTAGGACTCCAGGTCCCCCGACCGGCCGTGGACCGCCATCTGCATGACCGAGCCGGTCAGCGTGCCGCACTGGGCGGGGGTGGCGCGCCGGGCGGCGAGGGCCGCGGCCACCGGCTCGACGCCGCGGCGCAGCTCGCTCAGCGACCTCAGCTGCTCGTCGCGCCCGTCGCCGGCGAGCCGCCAGCCGATGATCCGGGGGTCGAAGAGGTTCCAGGCCGCGCGGTCGGCGACGGTGATCCCGACCCGGCGCCGGCTGCTGACCATGCCCATGGACTCCAGCACCCGGATCGCCTCGCGGATCACCGACCGCGACACCCCGAAGCGGGCCTCCAGCTGCTCAATCCGCAGCACCAGGCCCGGCGCGAGCTCACCCGAGGTGATCTCCACGCCTAGCCGGTCGAGAACGCTGCCGTGCAGCCCGGCCGGATCGTTGTCCCCCATGGCGCCCAATCATCACATGTTTGCCCTGCTGAGCGCGAACATGGCGGCAAAGATCTGATTTATTGTCGTTGGCGTCTTCTCAGAGCAGATGACTCATGCCAAACTCATCCAAACGTCATCTGAAAGGCTCCAGGATGCATCCCACCCCCGCTCCTGCGCCGGCCGCTCCCCTGCTGGTCGTCATGGGCGTGTCGGGTTCCGGCAAGACCACCTTCGGCGCCGCGCTGGCCCGGCGGCTGGGCGTGCCGTTCGCCGACGCCGACGACTTCCACCCGCCGGCCAACATCGCCAAGATGTCGGCGGGCGTCCCGCTCGACGACGCCGACCGCCTGCCGTGGCTGCGCGCCATCGGCGGCTGGCTCGCCGGGCACGCCGGCTCGGGCGGCGCGGTGGGCTGCTCGGCGCTCAAGCGCGCCTACCGCGACCTGCTGCGGGAGTACGCGCCCGCCGTCCGGTTCGTCCACCTCGACGGCGACCCCGAGGTGGTACGGCGGCGGGTGGCCGCCCGCCCGGGCCACTTCATGCCCGCCGCTCTCGTCGACTCCCAGTTCGAGGCCCTGGAGCCGCTCGGACCCGGCGAGCGCGGCATCGTCCTCGATCTCGACAACCCCGTCGACGCCCTCGTCGACGCCTACCTCGCCGCGTCCCCGGACCCGGCTCCTCCCGCCCCCGACTCCCAGAAGGCCCCCTGATGAACGTCCTCGCCCTCGCCCCGCCGGAGCAGCCCATCGCCGGCGGCGGCCAGCTCGTCCTGGCCGCCCTCCTCGGCATCGCGCTGATCGTCCTGTCCATCACGTGGCTCAAGGTGCACCCGTTTCTGAGCCTGACCCTCGGCTCGCTGGCCGTCGGCCTGGTCGCCGGGCTGCCCACGGCCGACACCGTCACCGGGTTCGGCGAAGGGTTCGGAAGCACCGCCGCGAGCGTCGGCGCCCTCATCGCGCTCGGCGCGATGTTCGGCAAGCTGCTGGCCGACAGCGGCGGCGCCGACCAGATCGTCGACACCATCGTCGGCCGCGCCGGGCGCCGCGCCCTGCCGTGGGCGATGGCCCTGGTCGGCGCGCTGATCGGCCTGCCGATGTTCTTCGAGATCGGCCTCGTCCTGCTGATGCCGGTGATCTTCCTGGTGGCCCGCCGCTCCGGGCTGTCGCTGATCCAGATCGGCATCCCCGCGCTGGCCGGGCTGTCGGCCATGCACGGCCTGGTTCCCCCGCACCCCGGCCCGCTGGTGGCCATCGACGCGCTCAAGGCCGACCTCGGCGTCACGCTGGGCCTCGGCGTGCTGGTCGCGCTGCCCACCATCGCGCTGTCCGGGCCGCTGTTCGCCCGCTACGCCGCCCGCTGGGTCCCGGTCCCGGCGCCCGAGCTGTACGAGACCGGCGCCACGGCGGCCGGGACGGGCGCGGCCGGGGAGAAGGAGCCCGAGCGGCCGCGGCCCTCGTTCGGCCTGACCCTGGCCACGGTGCTGCTGCCGGTCGTGCTCATGATGGGCAAGGCGCTCGCCGACATCTTCGCCGCCGAGGACAGCCGCGTCCGCATCGTCCTGGACAACCTCGGCACCCCGCTGGTGGCGCTGCTCATCGCCGTCGTCGTCGCCATGTTCACCCTGGGCCTCGGCTCCGGCATGGACCGCAAGACCATCGCGACGTCCCTGGAGAAGTCGCTGCCGCCCATCGCGGGCATCCTGCTCATCGTCGCCGCCGGCGGCGGCTTCAAGCAGACCCTGATCGACACCGGCATCGGCAAGCTCGTCGCCGACTGGATGGCCGACAGCGGGCTCTCGGTGATGCTCCTGGCCTGGGTCGCCGCCGTGCTGATCCGGCTCGCCACCGGCTCGGCGACCGTCGCCACCGTCACCGCGTCCGGGATCATGGCGCCGCTCGTCCCCACGCTGAGCACCGGCGAGACCTCGCTGCTCGTCCTCGCCATCGGCGCCGGCTCGCTGTTCTTCTCCCACGTCAACGACGCCGGGTTCTGGCTGGTCAAGGAGTACTTCGGGCTGAGCGTGGGGCAGAACATCAAGACCTGGTCGCTGATGGAGACGGTCATCTCCGTGTCCGGGCTGGTGTTCGTCCTCCTGCTGAGCCTGGTCATGTAGGCTGGCCGGCGCTCGGGCCGGCCGGCCGCCGGTCAGCCCGAGCGCCACACGGCGACGTAATCGACGATCATCGGCCGGCCCGGCACCGTGGCCGGCCCCGGCGTGGCGTGCCCGGCCTCCCCGTCCGGGAAGGCGCCGCCCATGGCCACGTTGAGCAGCAGGAAGTAGCCGCCGTGGCCGGTCATGTCCTCCCACGTCGCGGCGTCCAGCCGGGACCGGCTCACGCTGTGGAACGGTTCGCCGTCCACGTACCAGCGCAGCTCGTTCGGGGCGGCCCGGCGGTCCCACTCGAACCCGTAGGTGTGCATGGCCGCCTGGCACGGCGCCCTCGGGCACGCGCGGCCGGCCCCGAGGCCCGACGGCTCGCCGCACGGCCCGCCGGGATTGGTGCCGCAGTGCAGGACGCCCCAGACGTGGTTCCTCCCGTTGACGTTCTCCATGACGTCGAACTCGCCGATCGCGGGCCAGTTCTGGTAGTGGCCGCGGTACGGGGAGCCCAGGGCCCAGAACGCGGGCCAGTAGCCCTCGGCCTGCGCGCCGACGACGTCCGGCATCCGGATCCGGCCCTCGATCCGCAGGATCCCGCCGTCGGGCGGCTTGAAGTCGGCGCGCCGCGTCTCGATCCGGGCCGAGGTCCACTCCCCGGAGGCGCTCCGCAGCGGCGTGATCAGCAGGTTGCCGGCACCGTCCAGGCCGATGTTGGCGGGATCGGCCGTGTAGCGCTGGATCTCGCCGGTCCCCCAGTTGCCGGGGCCGCCGGGGTAGCCGTGGCCGATATCGAAGATCCAGTTCTCCGCCGCGGGCGGCGCGCCCGCCGGCCCGTCGAAGTCATCGCTCCAGACCAGGCTCCAGCCGTCCGGCGGCGGCGGAACGGACGCGCCCGCCGGCGGCGGGACCACCGCCGCGAGGACCGCCGCCAGGGCGGCGAGCACGGCGGCGCGGCGGAGCGGCGGGCGGGGAGCGGTCGTCCGCGCGAGCATGGGGCCTCCAGCGGAGCGGGGAGCCTAGCGGCCTCTGCTGCGCGCCAATGTCACCCTCCTCGCCCGCCCCGTCAAGCGCCTCTGTTCGGAGCAGTTCTCCACCGGTACGGGACGGCAGGTCACCAGCCAGCGGTCGGTCCGCAGCGTTCCGGTTCCGAGGGGAACGGCACGGATCATGCCGGTATAGGCTTCCGGAGAGCAGCGATCCCTCCCCCGGCCGCAGGTTCACGTTCCGGTACCCGGTCCGCGGCAGCATGCGAATCCTTTGGGCCGTCCGGTCCGGTCCCGCCGCGCCGATGAACGTACCCAGGGTGGCGTGGCGGCACGGGCCCGGTCGGTGCGGATTCGGCGGACGGCGGCAAGGAGCGGCGGGAGATGGGCGGGAACCACGCGCACGGCACTCACGGCCACGGCGGAGACGTGCCCAAGGCTCCGCGGCCGGTGCGGATCGCGGTGCTGGCCGTCATCATCCCGGTCGCGGTGGCCACCCTCGCGGCGGTGCTGTGGATGTGGCCGGACAAGCCGGAGGCGCCGGCCGCCTCGGAGTCGGCGCTGACGAAGGTGTCCGGCACGATCGTGGGCATCGATCTCAAGCCCTGCCCCAAGCAGGTGCAGGCGGCACCGCCGGGCGAGCCGGCCTCCGACGCGCCGCCGACCGACCCGCGCCGCTGCGGCACCGCCCGGGTGGAGCTGACCTCCGGCGCCGCCGCCGGCCAGGTCGTGAGCACCGAGCTGCCCAGCGGGCCCGGCACGTCGGTGTTCACCGCCGGGGAGAAGGTGGTGCTGCTGCACGCGCCCGACTCCGCCGGCGCTCCCGGCGCGAGCCCGTACCAGCTGTCCGACCACGACCGGGCCGGCCCGCTGTGGCTGATCGGCGCGGCGTTCGCGCTGGCGGTGGTCGCGTTCGGCCGGTTGCGGGGGCTGACCGCGCTGCTGGGGCTGGCGGTCACGTTCGTCCTGCTGCTCCAGTTCCTCATCCCGGCGATCCTGGCCGGGAGCGCGCCGCTGCCGACCGCGGTCGTGTGCGCGGCCGCGATCATGCTGACGGTGCTGTACCTGACGCACGGGTTCACCATGGCCACCTCGATCGCGGTGATCGGCACCATCGCCAGCCTGACCCTGACCGGGGTGCTGGCGACGGTCGCGATCAACCTGGCGCACCTGTCGGGGATCACCGACGAGAGCTCGCTGAACCTGGACATCAGCCACAACGTCAACAGCCAGGGACTGCTGCTCGCCAGCATCATCATCGGGGCGCTGGGCGTGCTGGACGACGTCACCGTCACCCAGTCCGCCACCGTCACCGAGCTGGCGCGCGCCAACCCCGCCTACCGGTTCGCCCAGCTGTACAAGGCGGGGGCCCGGATCGGCCGCGCGCACATCGCCTCGGTGATCAACACGGTGATCCTCGCCTACGCCGGGGCGTCGCTGCCGCTGCTGCTCCTGCTGAGCATCGGGCGGCAGCCGCTGGGCGAGGTGCTGACCGGGCCCGCGCTGGCCACCGAGATCGTCCGCAGCGCCGCCGGAACCCTCGGGCTCATCGCGGCCGTGCCGATCACCACCGCCCTGGCCGCCCTGCTGCGTTCCCGCGGGCCCGGCTCCGCGGACGGCGACGGCGAGCCCGCGCGGGACGTGCCGCTCTCCGGGAACGATCGCGGTCGCCCCGTACCCGCGGCGCCCGCTCCGGACCGGGCGGATCCGGCCGCGACCGGCGGCGCGTACCCGGCGGGCGGCCGGTACCGCACGCCCCGGCGCCCGGCGACCGAACTGCCGCCCCCGTCCTGGCCCGGCGCCTCCGCCGATCCCTTCTAGCGGCACCGGCGGCTGTCCCCAGGGCCCGGGTCCCGGCACCGGGGCGTTCGACTCTTCTGTCCCGGCGGTCTCACTGCGGCACATCGACTGCGCCGTCACGGCCTCGATGGTTACTCTACGTAGCCGTTCGATTCAGCCAGTGATGGAGGTAGTCCGTGAACATCGTGCGTCGCATCGCCGTGCCGATCCTTGTGGCCGCTGCCGTCGTGACCGCGCCGGCCGTCGGCATCGCCGGCAACGCGGTGTCCGCCCAGGCAGTCGCCTGCCCGCCGGGAACGGAGGTGACCTACGACCTGACCGCCCAGAGCGGAGGGGTCGGAGTCTGCACTCCGATCGGCTGACGCAGCGCAAGAGCAGGCGGCCCGCCCTCCGCACGGCACGCTGCGCGACGCCGGCGGCGCCACCGTCGGCACGGTCACCGACGCGCCGGTCTCGCTGCCGGTCGCCCTGCAGCGCGAGTGCCCGGTCCTGGACCTCACGCTCGGCCCGCTGGACCTGGACCTGCTCGGCCTCCAGGTGCACCTCGACCGCGTCGTCCTGGACATCACCGCGGTGTCCGGGCCCGGCAAGCTGCTGGGGAACCTGCTGTGTGCGCTCGTCGGGCTGCTCGACGGCGGCGACACCGCCGGTGCCGCCTTGCTGGTCGCAGAGCTGAACCGGCTGCTGGAACTCGGCTGACGGCCCGGCACGGACCCGCCTTCCGGTAAGGCGGGCGGAACACGGGTGACGGGCCTCCTGCCCGGACAGATTCGCCATCCCCCAGGCAGGAGACCCGTCCACCTCAGGGGACACGAAACCAGAGCCCCTGCGCAAGCACTACGAACCCGGCCCCTCCCGAGCCTGGCCGGGCCGGCCGCCGGGCGGCGGCCGGCCCGGTCGTGGGGCGGGTCAGTCGCCGTAGCCCAGGATGGCCTTGGTCTCGAGGTACTCCTCGAAGCCGAACGCGCCCCACTCGCGGCCGTTGCCCGAGTGGCCGTAGCCGCCGAACGGCGCGTTGAAGTCGGGCCCGGCGCCGTTGAGGTGGACGTTGCCGCTGCGGATGCGGCGGGCCATGGCCTTGGCGCGGTCGGCGCCGCCGGAGATGTAGCCCGACAGGCCGTAGACGGTGTCGTTGGCGATGCGCACGGCGTCGTCGTCGTCCTCGTAGCCGATCATCACCAGCACCGGCCCGAAGATCTCCTCGCGGGCGATGGTCATGTCGTTGGACACGTGCGAGAACACGGTCGGCCGCACGTAGTAGCCGGTCTCCAGGCCCTCGGGCTTGCCGGGGCCGCCGACCTCGAGCCTGGCGCCCTCGCCGATGCCCTTCTCGATCAGCTGCTGGATGCGGCCGTACTGCGTGGCCGACACGACCGGGCCGATCGTGGTGGTCGCCTCGCGCGGGTCGCCGACGACGATGTCGCGGGCGGCCTCGGCGGCGATGGCCGCGGCCTCGTCCATGCGGGCGGCGGGGACGAGCATCCGGGTGGGCGCGTTGCACGACTGGCCCGAGTTGGTGCACATGGAGGCCATGTCGCGTGCGATGACCGACTTGAGGTCCGCGTCGTCCAGGATGATGTTGGCGGACTTGCCGCCGAGCTCCTGCGTGACGCGCTTGACCGTCGGGGCCGCGGCGCGGGCGACCTCGATGCCGGCGCGGGTGGACCCGGTGAACGACACCATGTCGATGTCGGGGTGGGCCGACAGCGGCGCGCCGACGCCGAGGCCGTCGCCGTTGACCAGGTTGAACACGCCCGCGGGCACGCCGGCCTCGTCCATGATCTCGGCGAACAGGATCGCGTTGAGCGGCGCCACCTCGGACGGCTTGAGCACCATCGTGCAGCCCGTGGCCAGGGCCGGGGCGACCTTGCAGGCGATCTGGTTGAGCGGCCAGTTCCACGGCGTGATGAGCCCGCAGACGCCCACCGGCTCCCGCACGACGAGGCTGCCGCCGATCCTGCTCTCGAACTCGAAGTCGGCGAGCACCGCCCGCGCGGTCCCGAGGTGGCCGAGCCCGGCGACGGCCTGCGCGGCCTGCGCGAGCGACAGCGGCGCGCCCATCTCCTGGCTGATGATGTCGGCCAGCTCGTCCAGCCGCCGGGTGTACACGGCGATGACGCTGTCGAGCAGGTCGAGCCGCTCCTGCTTGCTGGTCAGGGAGAACGTCTCGAACGCGGCCCTGGCGGCGGCGACGGCCGCGTCCACGTCCTCGGCCCCGCCCAGGGCGATGGACGTGATGGGCTGCTCGGTGGCCGGGTTGATGACCTCGATCGTCTTGTCGGTGCGCGGCGCGACCCACCGGCCGCCGATGTAGAACTGCTTGACGTGCTCCACGAACTTCCTCCTCGCGGTCCCGGGTCACCGGGTCCTGCCCGGACGCCGGCGGACGCGCCGTCCAGGGTGGGGCTGGCCATCATGGGTGTTGCATGGCCAACATACGGAACGGAACGCCGTTCGGTAAACGGTCGGTCCGGGCGGACACGCGGGTCACGGTGCGGGTGACACCGTCACGTCGCCCTCCCGGGAGACCAGCCTGACGAGGTCGCCGCTCCGGCCGTCGCTCCGCACCAGCGACCGGACGGTGCCGGTGCCGCTGGTCACCGAGATCCGGTAGGCGTGCCCGGCGGCGGGGATCCTGGCCGTGATGTTCCCGGTCCGGGACGCGACGTCGACGAGCCGCGGCGCCGCCGCGAACCCGACGGTGACGTTCCCCTCGCCGGAGGTGGCGCGCACGGTGCGGGAGCGGATGCCCGAGGCGGTCACGTCGCCCGAGCGGGTGCTCACGGTCAGCGGGCCGGACACGTCCCTGACCGCGATGTCGCCGCTGCCGTTGTCGATGGTGACGGCGGCGGAGAGCCCGGTCACGGTGCCGTTCCCGTCGCCGGACCGCACGACCGCCGCGGCGCCGGGCGGTACGGCCACCCGGAACCTGTGCCCGCAGTCGAGGACCAGCCCGGAGCAGTCGACGCGGAGCCTGAGGGTGTCCCCGCCGAGCGTCCAGGAGGAGTTGCCGTCCTCGGCCGCCGTCCCGCTGAGCCATCGCCGGACCCGGACGCCGGGCCCGTTCCCGGCGACGACCTGGAGTTCCGCGGAGGGGGCGTCGATGACGAGCCGCGTTCCCTCCAGGGGGAAGGTCCTCTCGTCGGAGACGGTGCCGGTGCCGGTGCCGCCGCAGGCGGCCAGTGGCAGCAGCAGCGCGGCGGCCGCCGCGGATGTGCGGTGGAGTCTCACGGCGGTCGTCCTTTCGTGCCGGTCGGGTCATCGCGCGGCGTGCCGGGCCGCGCGGACGGCGAGCGCGATCGCGAGCATGGCCGCCGCGGCGGCGGCGACGAGCGGCGGAGCGGGGCCCGCGGCGCGGCCGCGGTCGAGGACGGTGCCCATGTAGTCGGCGGCCGCGACCTGGTTGACGGCGGCGTACCACAGCAGGAGGTAGCCGGCCTGGAACGCGCGGTGGGTACGGGTGAGCGTGCCGAGCACCAGCGCCAGGGAGGGGACGAAGACGGCACCGGCCGCCCAGGCCGCCATCGCGGGGCCGTCGCCCGCGACGGCCATCCTCAGCAGGGCACCCGCGCCGGCCAGCGCGGCCACGGCGACCCCGGCCGCCCATTCGGCCACGGCCTGCCGGACGGCGCGCGGGTACGAGCCGAGCAGCGTCTCCAGCCCGCTCTCGCGGCGCTGGGTGCCCAGCCGCGACCAGATCAGGACCGGCCAGATCCAGGCCGCCGACAGCAGCAGCGCGGTGGTGGCGCCCGGCGGGCTCATGATCCCGGCCGGTACGGCCAGCGCCGCGACGTTCAGCCCGGCGGCGACGAGCCACCACCAGCGGGACGCGCCGCCCAGCAGGATCCGGACCTCGCCCGCCAGCAGCCGCGGGAACGCGCCCGCCCGCCGGGCCTGGACCGGGGACAGCGGCCGGTAAGCGAGCGGGGAAGCCTCGCCGGAAGCGGCGCCGGACGGACGGTCCTCCCGCGGAACGGCCACCCCGCGCAGGCGGGTCCGGGCGGGGTCGAACCGCGCGAACCAGACCGCGGGCAGCAGCGCCAGGCCGGCCGCGAGCGCGGCCAGGGCCGGCCGGGTCGCGACGAACCCTCCGGTCAGGTCAAGGCCATGCCAGGCGAACGGCTGGAGCCGGTGCTCGACCTGGGTGAAGCCCACGCTGAACTCGGCCGCCTCCAGCCCGCGGGTGGCCAGGTCGCGGCGCATCGACGCGGCCACGGTGTCCAGCCCGCCGAGCGGGACGCCCCCGCCGGCGATCGCGGTGACCATCCAGACGAAGAACCAGGCGATGTTCCCCAGCCCCGCCCGCAACACCGGGACGGTCTCCACCAGCACCGCCGCCGCGGCGGTGACCGCGAGGACCGGCAGCGTGAGCAGGACGAACGGCAGCAGCAGCGCGGCCGGATCGATCGTCCTCGACTCGCCCCGGGCCAGCTGGAGGACCAGCGCGGTCACGGCGAGCACGCCCGCCATCGACGCCAGGACCATCAGGTTGCTCAGGAACTTGCCGGCCAGGTACCCGGCACCGCTCAGCCGCGTCGCGGCGAGGATCTCGCCGACGCCGGTGGCCTCGTCGCGGGCGACGGCGCCGCGGACCACGTAGAACCCGCCGAGCATCAGCCACAGCGACCCGGCGAGCGCGGTGACCGTACCGGCGTACGCGCTGTCGTAGACGCCGCGGTGGCCGCCGGCGTTCATGATGACGAACGTCGACGACGCCGGGGGCAGCGCCATGTAGCCGAGCAGCACCGCGGCGGCGAGCGTCACCCCGTACGCGGGCCGCCGCGTGCGCTCCCGGAAGTCGGCGACCGCCGCGGCGGCCACGGGCGCGGCCGGCGGGGGCAGGGCGGGCAGCGTCGCGGCGCTCATCCCCGGGCCCCCGTGGCACCGTCCCGGGCCGGCCCGGGCGAGGCGGCACCGTACGAGATGACCAGGTACGCGTCCTCCAGGTCGGGCGGCACGGGGACGGCGTCCGCCGACGGCGGCTCCGGCGCGAGCAGGCGGACGCGGGCGCCGTCCGGCGTGCGCACCAGCCTGCTGATCCGGTGCCGTTCCCGGAGCGGGCCGAGCGCGCCGGCCGGGACGGTCAACTCCCACACCCGCCCCTCGGCCTCCCGCAGCAGGTCCCGCGGGGTGCCGCGGAGCACCAGCCGCCCGCCGGCCATGACCGCGATGTCCGCGGCGACCGACTCGACGTCGGAGACGATGTGCGTCGACAGCAGCACCACCCGGTCGCCGGCCATGTCGCCGAGCAGGTTGCGGAACGCCACCCGCTGCTCGGGGTCCAGGCCGGCGGTGGGCTCGTCGACGACGAGCACCCGCGGGTCGGTGAGCAGCGCCTGGGCGATCCCCACCCGGCGCAGCATCCCGCCCGAGTAACCGCCCAGCGGCCGGCGGCCCGTGCCCGCCAGGCCGAGCAGCTCCAGCAGCTCGCCGACCCTGATCCGCGCGGCGCGGGCGGGCACGCCCTTGACGGCGGCCAGGTAGGACAGGAACTCCCGCGCGCTCAGGTGCGGGTAGACGCCGAAGTCCTGCGGCAGGTACCCCAGGACGCGGCGCAGCGGGTCCGGGTCGGCCACCGCGTCCGCGCCGTCGAACAGCACCCGCCCGGAGCTGGGCCGGGTCACCGTCGCGGCGATCCGCATCAGCGACGACTTGCCCGCGCCGTTGGGCCCGAGCAGGCCGGTGAGCCCCGGCCCGAGCCGCAGGCTGACGCCGTCCACGCCCCGCGCACCGCCCCGGTACGCCTTGCTGACGTCCACGAATTCCAGCATCCGGAGTTCCTCGCTCGCGGCCGAAGGTACTGCGAGCCAGGCAACCATCCGGCCGGCCGGGGATCACTACGTCCAGCCCCCGGTTCGAGGTAGCCCTAGGCATACCGCGCGAACGTCCCGGTTCGGGTTACTGTCGGCGATGTGCGCACGGATGGCCCGCGGACGGCACTGGAGGCGGCGGCCTGGCGCCGGCTGCCGCTGAGCGGCTGGCCGTGGCGGGCGGCGGGCTACCTGCTCACGACGCCGCCGGTGGCGCTTCCGGCCGCCGCCGCGCTCGGCGTGCCCTGGCTGCTGCTCCTGACGCGGCCGATGGCGGGCGGCCATGGCTTCGCCGCGCCCGTGGCGCTGGTCCTGCTCGGCGCCGCGCTGATCGTCCTGCTCGGGCCGGTGATCGCCGTGCCGCTGGCCGGGCTCGAGCGCCGCCGCCTGCGCCTGGTGGACGCCCGCCCCCTCACCCCCGCCCGCCGGCCGCCCGCCGCGGGCGGCCCGGCGGCCCGGCTGCGGGCCCTCTACGGCGCGCCCGCGACATGGCGCGAGGTCGGGTACGTGTGCCTGCTGGCCACCGCGGGCCCCGTCCTGTCCACCGCCGCGCTGCTGGCCGTGCCGCTGGTCGGCGGCTTCGTCGCCGCGCCGCTGATGGTCGCGGCGCAGCGGCCGGGGGACGCGCCGGTGGCGCTGGGCTTCGGGGAGGCCGCGACCGTGGAGCAGGCGCTGCCGTACACGGCCGCCGGCCTCGTGCTGCTTCCGGCGCTGCCGTACCTGCTGGCGCTGCTGGCGGGCGGCCACGCGGCGGTGGCGCGGGCGCTGCTCGGCGAGTCCGGCGACCGGCTGCGCGCCGAGCTGGTCGAGGTGGCGCGCTCCCGCGCCCGGCTCGTGGACGCGTTCGAGGCCGAACGCCGCCGGATCGAGCGCGACCTGCACGACGGCGCGCAGCAGCGGCTGATCGCGCTCACCCTCCGGCTCGGGCTCGCGCGCCACGACCTGCCGCCCGGCTCGCCGGCCGCCGGGGCCGTCGCCGCCGCGCACGAGGAGGCCAAGCGGCTGACGGCCGAGCTGCGCGAGCTCATCCACGGGATCCAGCCGCAGATCCTGACGGAGCTGGGACTGCCGGCGGCGCTCGACGAGCTCGCCGACCGGTCCCCCGTACCGGTGGCCGTCGACGCGCCGATCACCGGCCGGCTGCCCGTCCAGGTCGAGAACACGGCCTACTTCGTGGTGGCCGAGGCCCTCGCCAACGTGGCCAGGCACAGCGGCGCGACCGGCGCGACCGTGACCGCGCGCCCGCACCGCCGCATGCTCGCCGTCGAGGTCCGCGACGACGGCCGGGGCGGCGCCGACCCGGCCCGCGGCACCGGGCTCACCGGGCTCGCGGACCGGGTCGTGGCGATCGACGGCCGGATGCTGCTGTCCAGCCCGCCCGGCGGGCCGACCGTCCTGCGGGTGGAGCTGCCATGCCCGGTGAACCGGCCGTGACCCGGACCGTCCTGGCGGAGGACGGCGTCCTGCTGCGCGAGGGCCTGGCGGGCCTCCTCGAACGGTTCGGGTTCCCGACCCGCGTGGTCGGCGACGCCGCGGCGCTGCGGGACGCCGTCGCCGCGGACGTCCCGGATCTGGTCATCACCGACATCCGGATGCCGCCCGGCTTCACCGACGAGGGGCTGCGCGCCGCCGTGGAGCTGCGCCGCGCCCGCCCGGGGCTGGCGGTGGTGGTGCTCAGCCAGTACGTGCAGTACGGCTACGTGGCCGACCTGCTGGACACCGGGCACGGCCGGGGCGTGGGCTACCTGCTCAAGGAGCGGGTCACCGACGTCGCGGAGTTCGTCTCCGCGCTGCGCCGGGTCGCCGCCGGCGGGACGGTCGTGGACCCGCAGGTGATCAGCCGGCTGCTGCGGCGCCGCCGCGACCCGCTCGCGGCCCTGTCGGCGCGCGAGCGGGAGGTCCTCGCCCTCATCGCCGAGGGCCACTCCAACGCCGCGATCGCCCGCCGGCTCGTCGTGTCCGAGGCGGCGGTCGGCAAGCACGTCGGCAACATCTTCGGCAAGCTGGAGCTGCCTCGGACGGACGACACCAACCGGCGGGTGCTGGCCGTCCTGGCGCACCTCAGGCGCTCTCCCCCGCCCGGCGGGCCGTGAACGGCAGGACGAGCCGGAAGCGGCGGGCCGCGTCACGGTAGATCTTGTGGGTGACGGGACGGCCCCCGGCCGGTCCGGCGGCGTTCCCCGAGCGGGCATCATGGACGCGTGCCCCCGGAACGATCAACGCGTCAACGCCCCGCGTACGTCCTGTGCGTCGCGGCCGCCGTCTGCGCCGGCCTCTACCTCGTCACCTTCGGCGGCGGGGCCGTCGCGGCCTGGGTGCCGGACCTCGGGAAGACCCGGGCGGCGGCCCGGGTCCTGGAGGTCGACGGCGACCGCACGGCCGGATCCGTCGTCTTCGAGTTCGCCACGGGCGAGGGCCGCACCGTGCGGGCGTCCGCGAAGCGGCGCCTCTTCGAGCCCGGCGCCGAGGCCGGGGACACCGTGGACGTCCTCTACGACCCGCAGGACCCCGCCGCCAGCGCCCGGTACGACCAGAAGCCGGCGCGGGTCCTGCCCTGGTGCGCGCTGGCGCTGGCCGTGGCGGTGCTCTCCGGAGCGGGCGCGTACCGCACCCGGCCCGGCGCCTGACCGGGCCTCAGGCGGGCACGGCCTCCCAGGCGAAACCGTCCGGGTCGGTGAACGGCCCGGTGGCGCCGCCCATCACGATCCGGTGCGAGCCGGTGCCCTCCTGGGGCACGCCGGCGTCCTTGGCGAGGGCGCGGCGCGGGTAGAGCGCCAGCGTGACGGCCGACGCGGGGGTGTCGAACTCGACGTACTTGCCGCCGAAGCTCTTCGCGACCGCCAGGCCGCGGCCGGTGTAGAACCGCTTGCTGGCCTTGACGTCCGCCACTCCCAGCAGCAGCGCGATCTGGCCGATCCGCCGGGCGGCGGGGGCGGTGTCCTTCTTCTTGGACGTCGCGATCTTGCAGATCGTCCCGTCCGGGGCGCGGACGACGCCGCCGTAACCCCAGAATCCCTTGGTGGCCGGCTTCAGCGTCGTCGCGCCGGCGTCGAGCGCGGCCTCGACGAAGGCGTCCACGTCGCCCGGCTGCGCCACCACGAGCGACAGGGCGAACCCGCGGAAGCCGGTCGTCGGCGCGTCCGAGGCGCGCACGCTCACGTAGGGGTCCAGCCCGAAGGCCGTGTAGAAGGCCCGCGCGGCGGCGGGGTCGGAGACTTCCAGGGTGACGGTTTCGAAGGAGGTCATGGCACTTCCCTTGCTCTGAGTCGGTCAGCGGTCCTGGATCAGCCCGAGGACGTTGCCGTCGGGGTCGGTGACGGTGGCGACGCGGCGGCCGCCGCCGACGTCGTGCGCCGCCTCCTTGATCGCGGCGCCGGCGGCGGTCAGCTCGGCGAGCCTCGCCTCCAGGTCCGGTACGTGCCAGTACGCCACCGGCGACGTCATGCCCTGCGGCCCGCCGTCCGGCACCAGCCCGATGTGCTGGTCCCCGGTGTCGAATCCGGCGTAGTACGGCGAGTCGGTCTGCGGCGGGGCGCCGAGCAGGGCGGTGTACACCGCCTTGGCCCGGGCCAGGTCGGACACGGGGTGCAGCACGGTGCGGATCCCCCGGGTGGTGCCCCGGGTGGAGGAGTCGGTCAAGGTCGCTCCCGGAGTCGTGGGCCGCGGCGGCCCGCTGTTCAGGTGCTCACAGCCTCCCGCCGGGACCGTCCCCGCCACATCCGTGCCGACCACGGAACCGACCACGGAGAACGGACCACGGAGACGGCTGCGGGAGAATGGGACGGTGGTGGCGACAGTGGATATCTCACCTCGGGAGGCCGAGGTCCTGGATCTGGTCGGGCGGCATCTCAGCAACGCCGAGATCGCGGCGCGGCTGACGATCTCCGTGCGCACCGTCGAGAGCCATGTCTCCTCGCTGCTGCGCAAGCTGGAGGTACCGGACCGGCGGGCGCTCGCCGGCCGCGCGCCCGCCCCCGATCCGGCCGGCGGGGGTGGCGGCGGGTCGCACGCGCGCCCCGTGCTGCCCGCCCCGCTGACCTCGTTCGTCGGCCGGAGCGACGAGCGCGCCCTGCTGGCCGGGATGATCGGTGCCCACCGGCAGGTGACCGCGGTCGGCCCGGGCGGAGTGGGCAAGACCCGGCTCGCGCTGGCGGTCGCGGCGGACGCGGCCGGCGCGTTCCCGGACGGCGTCTGGTTCGTCGACCTGGTGCCGGTCACCGACCCGGACATGGTCGCGGCCGCCGTCGCCGGCGCGCTCGGCCTCGGCGAGCAGCCCGGCCGGGCCATGACCGAGTCCGTGGCCGCCGCGCTCGCCGACCGCCACGCCCTGCTGGTGCTGGACAACTGCGAGCAGGTACGGGACGGGGTGGCGCTGTTCCTCGAACGGCTGCTCGCGGCGTGCCCCCGGGTCACGGTGCTGGCGACCAGCCGGGCCCGGCTGATGGTGCCGTTCGAGCGGGTGTACCAGGTGCCGCCGCTGTCGCTGGCCGCCGGCGGCGGGTCGGACGCGGTCGCGCTCTTCGTGGAGCGGGCGACGGCGGTCGGCCTGCCGCTGGATCCGGCGATGCACGGCCACGTCGCCGCCATCTGCGACCGGCTGGACGGGATGGCGCTGGGGATCGAGCTGGCCGCCGCCCGGTACCCCACCCTCGGGCTGGACGGCATCACCGCCGCCCTGTCCCACCCGCTCCGGATGCTCACCGGCGGTTCCCGCGCCGAGGACCGGCACCGCTCGGTGCGGGCGGCGCTGGACTGGAGCCACGCCCTGCTGGAGCCGGACGACCGCGCGCTGCTGCGGCGGGTGTCGGTGTTCGTGGCGCCGTTCACCGTCCGGGCGGCGGCGCGGGTGGCCGGGACCGGTGAGGGCGTCGTCGCCGACGGGCTGGCCCGCCTCGCCGAGCAGAGCCTGCTGGCGGTGGCGGCGTCCCCGGGCGGCACCCGGTACCGGGCGCTGGAGACCATCCGCGAGTACGGGACCGAGCGGCTCGACGAGGCCCGCGAGCTGGCCGGCGTGCGGTCCGCGCACCTCCGCTGGTGCCTGGCCGAGGCGGCCGGGCTGGCGGCGGAAGGGGCGGATGGGGCCGGCTGGCGGGCCCGGTTCGACGCGGTCGCCGACGATCTCCGCGCCGCGCTGGCGTGGGCGTCCGGGGAGCCGGGAGAGCGCGCGGACGCCCACCGCCTCGCCCGGCACCTGGCGGAGCTGGCCTTCACCCGCAACCTGGTCGGCGAGTCCCAGCAGCGGTACGAGCAGGCGGCCGCGCTCGCCGAGGATCCGGCCGCCGCCGCGGCGATGCTCCGGCACGCCGCGGCCGTGGCCGGCTGCCGGCTGCACGGCGACGACATGTACCGGCTGCACCGGGCCGCCGCCGGCGCCGCGCGCCGGTCCGGCGACACCGCCCGCGCCGCCGCCGATCTGGCGACCGCCGCGACGGCCGTGTACCGGTTCGCCGGCACGTTCATGCGGGCGCCGTCCCCGGAGGAAACCGCCGCGCTGATCGCCGAGGCGCGGGAGTCGGCCGGCGACGACCCGGCCGCGCGGGCGGCGGTGGCGCTGGCCGAGGCGGCGGCGGTCACCGACGCCTTCGGCGCCGACCAGGACCCGCGCGACGACGTCGTGGCCGAGACGCTCGCGCGCGCCGAGCACGCCGTCGACCTCGCCCGCCGTACCGGCGACGCGCCCGCCGAGTCGGCCGCGCTCGACCTGCTCACCGCGGCCCTCAGCTGGGCCGGCGACATGCCCGCCACCGCCGCCACGGCCCGGCGGCGGGTCACGCTGCTGTCGGCCGCGCCCGGCACGCCGGCCGCCACCCACGAGCTGGTCCAGGCGCTCGGTGAGGCCGCCCAGACCGGCATCGGCGTGGGAGACCTGCCGGACGCCCGGCGCTGGGCGCGGCGGCTCGCCGATCATCCGTCGCTGGCCGAGGTGGGCCACCGCGCCACGAGCTGGCTGCTGGTCACCGCGGCGCTCGCGGGCGACACCGGCGAGGTCCGCGACCGCGGCGTCCGCTTCCTGGACGCGTGGCGGCGAAGCGGCGGCCCCGCCTGGCCGGAGCTCGACTCGGCGGTGGCGGCGGCGGTGATGACCCACGGCCTGCGCGGCGACGACGGCGCCCGGCGCGAGTGGGAGGCGGTCCTGGACCGCTTCGAGCCCTCCCCCGGCCGCGTCCACGGCTACGGCGCGGTGTTCGACGCGATGCTCCTGCTCCACGGCGGGCGGGCCGCGGAGGCGCTGGAACGGACGGCGCCCGAGCCCGGCGAGGTGTGGAGATGGGTCACCTGGACCTGGCTGCACTGGTACGTGGCGCTGCGCGCGGAGGCCGGCGTGCTCGCCGGGAGCCCCGACGCCCGCGGCCGCGTGGCCGACGCCCGAAAGCGCACCGCCGGCGACCCGGTCGCCGGCGCCATCGTGGAGCGGGCCGGGGCGCTGCTGGACGGCGACCGCGAGCGGCTGCTCTCCACCGCGGACGCGTTCGGCGCCGCCGGCTGCGGCTACCAGCGGGCGCGGACCCTGGTCCTCGCCGGCGGGGAGCACGCCGCCCGCGGCGCCGCCGCGCTCGCCGATCTAGGCGTCGCCCCGATGGCCGTCCCCTAGGGCCGGATCCGGGTGCGCGGCGCGGCGGCGCAACTCGCGCTTGAGGATCTCGCCGCCGGCGTACTTCGCCGCGCAGCACCGGGCCCTGTCCCGGGGGCTGAAGGTGCAGACGGTCACGCTGGTGCCGGGCCCGGTGGTCCGGAACGCGGGCGAGCCGGACCGGGCGCGCCGGGAGTTCAAGGTCACCCGCCGTCTCGCGGGACAGGTGACGTGGTCCTACCCGTCGCCCCTCGTGCTGGGTCTGGTCGAGCGCCGCCGCGCTCGCCGAGGCGGCCGTCGGCCAGGGCCGGGTGCAGGCCAGCCCGCTCACGATGGCGCTGGTCGCCGCCGGCCGGATCAGCCGGGAGCGGCAGCGCGCCCGCCCCGTGCCCGGGGCGCGCGCGCTGCGCGAGATGATGCGCGCGGTCGTCACCGGCGGCACCGCCGCACGCGCGGGCCTCCCGCCAGGGACGGCGGGCAAGACCGGAACGGCCGAGGTGGACGGCGGGCGCGCGCACGCGTGGTTCATCGGCTTCCGCGGCGACGTCGCGTTCGCCGTGCTCGTCGAGGGCGGCGGCTCGGGCGGCGAGGTCGCCGCCCCGCTCGCCGCCCGCTTCCTGAAAGCACTGGGTTGAGGCTCCGGGCGGTGCCGGCTCCGGATACCGGTCAGCCGGTGCCGAGCGGGGCGCGGTCCAGGGCCGCGTGCCGGAGGAAGGCGTCGACGAGGGTGTGGGCGCGGCGCTCGGCGTCCGCCATCAGGCCGCGGCTGCGGTCGAGCAGCCCGTCGGCCTCGATGCCCTGCTCCGCGCCGTACGCCAGCCACGCCTCCATCACCGGCAGCGTCACCTCGGGATGGAACTGGACGGCGAGGCTGCGCCCGATCCGGAACGCCTGCGGCCCGACGTCGTTGCGGGCGATCTCCACGGCCCCCGGCGGCGGCGACCAGCGGTCGGTGTGGAACTCGAACCACGGGCCGGGCGCGACCAGCTCGGGCTCGGCGGTCTCGAACCCGGTCCAGCCGATCTCGACGCGCGGCGCGCGCTCGACGCCGCCGCCGAGCGCGGTGGCCAGGGCCTGGCCGCCGAAGCAGATGCCCAGCACCGGTGTCCCCGCCTCGTGCGCCGCGCGCAGGAACGCCAGCTCGGCGCCGATCCACGGGCCGATGGCCGCCTCGTCGTCCACCGACCAGGGCGCGCCCAGCGCGGCGATCAGGTCCCATCCGGCGGTGCCGGGGAACGTTCGTTCCACGCCCGGCCGGTCGCGCCGCTCGGCGGGGACGACCGTCAGCGGGACCAGCTCGAAGCCGCGCTGGACCAGCCTGTCGCCCACCGTCCCGGCCGGGCACATCGGGTCATGCTCGATCACCAGTGCACGCATGCGCACGCCCTCCTTCTCCGTACACGCGAGGTTCCTCCAGTGTCGCCGGTGATCGTGCGAACCGGCGCTCCAGCGGGCGGGGCAACCACCAGTTCGCCCGGCCCAGCAGGGCCATGACCGCGGGCACCAGCACCGCCCGGACGACCGCCGCGTCCAGCACGATCGCCGTCGCCAGTCCCAGCCCGAGCATCTTGACCAGCGGCGACGGGTTGGCGACGAAGCCGAGGAACACCACGGTCATGATGAGCGCGGCCGAGGTGATCACGCGCCCGGTGGCGGCCATGCCGCGGGCGACCGACTCGGCCGTGTCCCCCGTGGCGTCGTAGTGCTCCCGGATGCGCCAGAGCAGGAACACCTCGTAGTCCATGGACAGCCCGAAGAGGACCGCGAAGAAGATCGTCGGCAGCGGGGAGGCGATCGGGATCGGCCCGGCTGGGCCGGCTCACCGAGCGCGAGCACCAGGTGATGAGCGCCATCGCCCGGGGAGCCGGCAACGCGGAGATCGCGAAGGAGCTGTTCATCGGCCCCGCGACGGTCAAGTCGCACGTGTCGGGGATCCTCTCCAAGCTCGGCCTGCGGGACCGCGCCCAGATCGTGATCTTCGCGTACGAGAGCGGGGTGGTCCGGGCCGGCGACCACGACATCGGCCACTGAGCGCGGTCAGGGGGCCGGCGGGCGCTCCGGCCCGCCGCGCCGGACCGGTGCCGGGACGCCGCCGGCCGCCGCCTCGCGCAGCCGCTCCTCCTCGGTGTGGTCCACCCGCGCCATCGACACGCGCAGGAGGGGCGGCGCCATCAGCGAGGTGGCGACGGCGACCAGGACGATGACGGTGTACGTCTCCGGGCCGAGGACGCCG
The DNA here is from genome assembly GCF_041951345.1 of Actinomadura sp. 21ATH. Classification (NCBI taxonomy): domain Bacteria; kingdom Bacillati; phylum Actinomycetota; class Actinomycetes; order Streptosporangiales; family Thermomonosporaceae; genus Actinomadura; species Actinomadura sp. 21ATH. Next base: position 50,115 of record NZ_JBGNUR010000002.1, read on the forward strand.
AGCCGCAGCCCGACCATGGCGATGATGACCTCGATGACGCCGCGGGCGTTCATGCCCGCGCCGACGGCCAGCGCCTCCCAGTGGCCGAGGCGGGCGAACCGGGCCCCGGCGTAGGTGCCGCCGAACTTCCCCGCCACCGCGACCGCGAGGACGCAGAGCCCGGTGAGGAGGACGGCCGGGTCGGCCAGGGACGTGAGGTCCATCCGCAGCCCCGCGGTCGCGAAGAACAGCGGGGCCAGGACGGTCATGACGACCGTGTGCAGCGGCGCGAGCCGCTCCAGGTCCACCGCGCCGGTGGCGTTGACGACGATGCCGCAGACGAACGCGCCGAGGACGGCCTCCAGCCCCAGCGCCTGGGTGGCGGCCGCGGCCAGCAGCACGAGGACCGCGACCGGCGCCACCGGGGAGCCGGCGTTCCGCAGGAGGGCCCCCACGGGGCGCCGGGCGAGGACCGCCGCGAGCGCCACCACCGCCACGCCGCCGAGCGTGACCGCGACCTCGCCGGTGTGCACGCCGGCGGCCGCCATCGCGGACACCACCGACAGCAGCACCCAGCCGACGACGTCGTCGACCAGCACCGCGCAGAGGATCAGCTGCCCGATGTCGCGGTGGATCAGGCGCAGCTCGATCAGCGTCTTGGCGAGCACCGGCACGGCGCTGACCGCGATCGCCACCCCCAGGAAGAGGGCGAACGTCGTCCGGTCGGTCGTGCCGGGGACCAGCGCGGCGGGCACCAGCAGGCCGGTCGCGACGCCGAGCCCGAGCGGTACGGCCATGCCCGCCGCGCTGATGCCGGCGGCACCGGCGCCGCGGCGGCGCACCAGGCGGAGGTCGAGGTGCATGCCGGTGAGCCCGACCAGGAGCAGCACCCCGATCTGCCCGGCGGCGTCGAGGAGGTGGAACTGGCCGGGGTCGCGGGGGAACAGCCACGCGCCGGCGCCCGGCGCGACGGCGGCCAGGACCGACGGCCCCAGCAGGACGCCCGCGCAGAGCTCCCCGACGACCGCCGGCATGCCGAACCGCACGGCCGCCCGGCCGAGGATCCAGGCCAGGCCGAGCAGCAGGCCGGCCTGGAGGAGGAAGAGCATCAGGACGGCCGCGGCCATCGGCGCCACGGGTTCCACGGGTTCAGCGGCTCCGCGCCGGCTCGGCCGCCCCGGCGAGGCGCACGAGCAGGTCCTTCACCTCGGTGGCGCGGATGGAGCCGCGGTCGCCGGCCCCCGCGACGCCCGCCGCCGGGTCGGAGCAGAGCAGCACGGGGCCGTCGGCGGGGTCGTCCGGCAGCCGCCCGTGGGTGCCCCGCACGCAGGACGGGTCGAGCGGGACGACCCGCATCGAGTAGCGCAGGCCGAGCCTCTTCCGGGCCAGCGTGACCGCGGCCCGCGCCTTGACGAGGGGGTCGCGGGGGTCGAGGAAGAGTTCGGCCGGGTCGTAGCCGGGCTTGCGATGGATCTCCACTCCGCGCGCGAAGTCCGGGGCGCGGCCGTCGTCGAGCCAGTAGTAGTACGTGAACCACGCGTCCGGCTCGGCGACGAGCACCAGCTCGCCCGCCCGCTCGTGGTCCAGCCCGCGGACGGCCTGGCCGGACCGGTCGAGGACCTCGTCGACGCCGGGCAGCCCGGCGCACAGCCCGCGGACCCGCTCCAGGTCCGCGGGGTCGCGGACGTAGACGTGCGCGACCTGGTGGTCGGCGACGGCGAAGGCCCGCGAGGTCCAGGAGTCGAGGAGCTCCCCGCCGTTCTGGGCGTGGACCTCCAGCAGGCCCGCCTCCCGCAGCGCCCGGTTGACGTGGACGGGCCTGCGGGCCGCCGTGATGCCGTACTCCGACAGGGCCACCACCGCGGCGTCCCGGTTCCGCGCGTCGTCCAGCAGCGGCCCGAGGACCGCGTCGACCTCGCGGGCCGCCCGGGCGGCGTGCGGCGAGCCGGGCCCGTGCCGCTGCAGGTCGTAGTCGAGATGCGGCACGTAGACGAGCAGGCAGTCGGGCCGGTGCCGGCGGAGGATCGACCGGGCGGCGGCCACGATCCAGCGCGACGAGCCGATCCCGGCGGTCGGCCCCCAGTAGTCGAACAGGGGGAACGGCCCGAGTTCGGCCTCCAGCTCGTCGTGGAGGGCCGGCGGGCGGGTGTAGCAGTCCGGCGACTTGCGGCCGTCGGCGTGGTAGACGGGCCTCGGGGTGACCAGCAGGTCGGTGGCGGCGCCCATCGCGTACCACCAGCAGACGTTGGCGGTCCGGCTCCCGGGCGGGAGGGCGTCCCAGAGCTTCGGTCCCCGCACCAGCGCGTTGTGCTGCCGCCAGAGGTGGACCTCGCCGAGGTCCCTGAAGAACCAGCCGTTCCCGACGATCCCGTGGTCGCGGGGCAGGAGGCCGGTGAGGAGCGTCGACTGCACCGAGCAGGTGACGGCGGGCAGCACGGTCTCCAGGTTCGCCTGGAAGCCGCCCGCGGCGACGCTCCGCAGGTTCGGCATGTGCGGGAGCAGCCGGGGCGTCACTCCCACGACGTCGATGACCACCAGCGGCCTCATCCGCGTACCTCCTCGAGTCCCAGGGCGTGCAGCCGGTCGCGGGTCCAGTCCAGTTCCGCCGCCAGGCCGGCGGCCAGGCCCGCGTCACCGGCCGGCCGGTCCCGCTCCGGCAGCACCCGCCAGGTGTAGGTCTCGACCTCGATGTGGCCGGTGCGGCGGGCGGGCCCGCCGACGAGCGCGGCCAGCCCGTCCTCCAGGTCCGCGCGGGTGCTCGACAGCGGCGGCTCCGGCTCGGCGTGCAGGGGCAGGTGGAAGTGCACGCGCCAGGGCGCGCGGCCGGGCAGGCCGCCGGCCAGCGCCTCGCCGAGGTCGTCCACGGCCTGCACGCCGTCACCCCCGTCACCGGCCCGCTCGCGGACCTGGTGCAGGAACCGCGGCTCCCGGAAGCCGTCCAGGCGTTCCCGGGCGGCCACGGCGGACGGGTCCTCGACGTGCAGGCCCAGCGACGCCTGCGCCTTGACCACCGGCAGGCCGGCGGCGTCCAGGTGCGCCAGCGCGTCGCGCGGCCGCTCGAAGCCCACCGCCAGATGGCACAGGTCGAGGCAGACGCCGATCCACTCCGGGTCCGCTGCCCGCAGCGCCGCGGCCGCCTGGCGGGCCGACTCCACGACGCACCCCGGTTCGGGTTCCAGCCCGACGCGGACGGCGCGTCCCGTCTCGGCGGCCAGCTTCGCCAGCCCGCCCGCCAGCTCGTCCAGCATCCGGCGCGCCGCGTCGGCACGCTCGGGGCCCCACGGCGTGCGCCAGGCGAGGGGCAGCGTGGACACGCTGCCGTACGGCGCGTCGTCGGGAAGTAGCCGGGCCAGGACGCCCGCGGCGTCGAGCGTGTACCGCAGGCGTTCCGGCTCGCACCAGTCCGGCGAGTAGACCCGGCGCTTGACGACCGGGTCGTGGAAACCGCGGTACGGGAAGGCGTTGAGGGTGACGACCTCCAGCCCGCGGGACGCGAGCCCGGCCCGCAGCCGCTCCACCGCGGCCGGGTCCGCGGCGAGCTCCGCCGCGACATCGGCGGCCAGCCACAGCCCCAGCCCGAGCCGGCCGGCGCCGAGCCGCTCCCGCACGGGCGCGCCGAAGCGTTCGAGCTGCGCCAGGACGCCGTCGAGGTCCTCGGCGGGGTGCGCGTTCGTGCAGTAGGCGAGATGGACGAGGCCGCCGTCGGGGTGCCGGAACCGCATCGCGTCAGCCCTCCCGCCGGGCGCCGCGCAGCACCGAGTTGCCGGCGTACGTCGCGGCTGCCGCGAGCCCGCACGGGTCGAAGGCCCCGGCCCCCGGCTCCTCGGCGCCGAGGTCGAGCCGCCCGCTCTGGGCGAAGAAGTCGACCGGGTTGCGCCACAGCACGCGGTCGACGTCGTCCTCGCCGAACCCGGCCGCGAGCATCGCGTCGCCGGTCCGGCGGGTCGTGAGCGGGTCGCTGCGCCCCCAGTCGGCGGCCGAGTTCACCAGGATCCGCGCGGTGCCGTACGCCTGGAGGATCCGCACCATCCGGGCCTCGTCCATCTTGGTGTCGGGGTAGATCGAGAACGCCGCCCAGCACGCGCCGTCCAACACCATCTCGACCGTCACCTCGTTGAGGTGGTCGACGAGCACGCGCTCCGGGGCGATGCCGGACTCGCGCACGACGTCGAGGGTGCGCCGGGTGCCCGCGGCCTTGTCGCGGTGCGGGGTGTGCACCAGGACCGGCAGGCCGTGCTCGCGGGCCAGTTCGAGCTGGCGCGCCAGGGCCGCGTCCTCCTCCGGCGTCATGGAGTCGTACCCCACCTCGCCGACCGCGACGACGCCGTCCTTGGCCAGGTAGCGGGGCAGCTCGTCGAGGACGCCGGCGCACCGCGGGTCGTTGGCCTCCTTCGGGTTGAGCGCGATCGCGCAGTGGTGCCGGACGCCGAACCGCGCCGCGCGGAACGGCTCCCAGCCGACGAGCGAGTCGAAGTAGTCGGTGAACGACGCGACGCCGGTGCGCGGCTGCCCGAGCCAGAAGGACGGCTCCAGCACCGCGCGCACCCCCGCCTCGTACATCTCCTCGTAGTCGCGGGTGGTCCGTGAGGTCATGTGGATGTGGGGGTCGAAGATGCGCATCACGTCACCTGATCCGGCCTGCGAGCATGGAACGGACGTCGGCGGGCACCGGGCGGCCGGCCGCCGCCCGCTCGCGGGCCAGGTCGCGGAGCATCCGGACCAGTTCCCCGTCGGCCCGCCGGCCGAGCCCCGCCACCGTCGCGAGCGGCATCCCGAGGAAGGCGCACTTGAGCACGCCGTGCCGCCAGGAGCCGCCGTCCAGCCGCTCGGCCGCGTACGGCCCGAGCGCGGCCGCGATGAGGCGGGTGTCGTCGGTGCGGAGGGCGTCCCGCACGACCGGGAGCGCGCCGTCCCCCACGTCGAGCACGTCGAGCGCCCGGAGGACGCCGCGCTTCTCGGCGGCGTCGCCGTGCCGGTAGGTGCGGGCCGCCTCGGCGGCCAGGTCCTCGCCGGCGAGCGGCAGGGCGGCGAGGAGCGCCACGCGCGCCGCGTCGTCGACCGTCCAGCCCGCCAGGCCGGGGGCGGCGGAGCCGAGCGGCCCGCGCCCGCAGCGCCGCCCGGCGGCGGGGAGCCGGGCGGCCAGCGCCGCCGGATCGGCCGCCACCAGGGCGCACGACTCGCGCAGCCACGCCGCGCCCTCCGCGGTGAGCCGGTCGTCGAGGGCGGCGCGTACGGTCTCCGGCCGCGCGCGCTCCACCGCCGGAACCGGTGCCCGCGCCGGGGCCGGCGGGGGCGGGGCCGCCGCCCGGGCGGCCCGCAGGAAGGCGAGGGAGCGTTCGGCCACGGCCGGGGCGGCGTGGCAGTGCCGGGGCAGCTCCACGGCCACCAGGCCCCGGTAGCCGATCTCCTCCAGGGCGGCGAGCACGGGCGGGAAGTCGATCTCGCCGGTGCCGAACTCCAGGTGCTCGTGGGCGCCGCGCCGCATGTCGTCGATCTGCACGTTGACGAGCCGGTCGCCCGCCCGCCGCACGCAGTCGGCGACCGGGAGCGGCTCGTTGCAGCGGCAGTGGCCGATGTCGAGCGTCAGGCCGAGGCCCTCCGGGTGGCCGAGGCGCCGGCGCAGCCGCTCGTACCCGTCCAGGTCGGCGACCAGCATCCCCGGTTCCGGCTCGAAGCCGAGCGGCACGCCGCGCCGCCCGGCGGCCTCCAGCACGGCGCCGCAGCCGGACAGCAGCCGCTCCCACGCCGCGTCCTCGGGCACGTGCGCGGGCCGTACGCCGCTCCAGAACGACACGGCCTCCGCGCCCAGGTCGGCCGCGATGTCGACGGCCGCGCGCAGGAACGCGACCCGCCTCTCCGCGCCGCCGTCGGACAGCAGCGTCGGCTCGTGCTTGCGGCGCGGGTCGAGCAGGTAGCGGGCGCCGGTCTCCACGACCACCGCGAGGCCGAGTCCGGCCAGCCTGCGGGACAGGGCGGCGACCCGGCCCGGCAGGTCCGGCGCGAACGGGTCGAGGTGCGCGTGGTCGAGCGTCAGCGCGACGCCCTCGTACCCGAGGTCGGCCAGGACGGCCAGGGCGTCCTCCAGGCGGTGCCCGGCGAACCCGTTGGTGCCGTACCCGAACCTGAGCCCTCCCCCGCTCACGTCACCGCCGCCTTCCGGGCCAGCAGCCGCGCGGCCGGGAACGCCGCGGCCACCGCGACCGCTCCGGCGCGGGAGCCGCCGCGGGCCGCCAGCGCCGCCTGGAGCGGCACCAGGCCGAGGATGCCCGCCCCGACCGCCCGCCGGACCCGGCCGGCCGCGGGCCGCCGGGCCGCCGCGAGCTGCGGGCCGCCGGCCGCGACGGCGTACCCGGCGGTGAGGGAGGCGGTGAGGAGCCGCTGCGCGGGCGCGGCACCGCGGCGGGCGCCGCCGAGCGCGGCGGCCGACACCAGGGCCGTCCCCGCGAGCGCCGCCAGCGGGACCGCGCGCCGCGTCCCCGCGACCTCGCCGCGCGACAGCGCGGTCACGCCGAGGACGTGCAGGCCGACCGCGAGCGCCTCCGGCAGGGCCCGCCCGGCGTCGCGGCCGCCCGTACCGGCGAGGACGTTCAGGGCGCGGGCCGCCGCCATGGCGAACGGCCCCGCCGGGGTGGCCTTGAGGACCAGGTCGTACGCCCACACGGTGCCCGCCAGCGGGACGGTGACGGCGAGCGCCCGGCGGCCCCCGGCGGCCCAGGACAGGGCGGTCCCGGCACCGGTCAGCCCGATGGCGAGCCCCAGGGCGAAGCCGGGGGTGACGCGGCCCGCGGGGATCGGCCGCTCGGGCCGCTCGACGCGGTCGGCGGCGCGGTCGGCGTAGTCGTTGAGGGCCATCCCGGCCCAGTAGAGGCAGACCGAGCCGGCGGCCGTCCCGGCGGTGCGGCGGCGGGACGGCCGGCCCGACGCCGCCGCGCCCGCCAGCACGTCGCCGGGCACCGTCAGCGCGGTGGGCCAGCGCACCAGGACGGCGACGGCCCGGAGATCGGGTACGGTCACGCGCCCGCCCCCAGCCGGTGCCGCGCCCAGTCCCGCAGCGCGTCGTACTGGGCCTGGAGCCGGTGGTCGGCCGTCCCGACGGGGTCCTTGAAGAAGAACGCCAGCGGCGCGAGCGGGCCGGTCTCCCCCGCCTCGTGCGCGCGGGCCGCGAACCGGGCCAGGTCCAGCACCAGCGGCGCGGCGAGCGCCGAGTCGCAGCCGGCCCAGGTGAACTGGAGCGTCATCCGGGCGCCGAGGAAGCCCTCGAACAGCACGTGGTCCAGGGCCGTCTTCCAGTCGCCGAGCTCGGGCACGTAGTCGATGTGCGTCTCGCCCGGCACCGGGTGGCCGAGGATGCGCGCCAGCCCGCCCCGCTTGGACGCCACCTTGCTCGCCGCCGCGGCGGGGTCGGCGAGGGTCGCGCCGTCGCCGCCGCCCAGCAGGTTCGTCCCCGACCAGGACAGCACCCGCAGCGCCCGCGCCGCGAACATCGGCGCCAGCGCGGACCGCAGCAGCGTCTCGCCGGTCTTGCCGTCGCTGCCGGCGTACGGGACGCCGCGGGACCGTGCCAGCGCGTCGAGCGCCGGGAGCCGCGGCCCGGTGGAGGGGGTGAAGTCGACGAACGGGCACCCGGCGCGGAAGGCCGCGCAGGCGTACAGGGCGCTGGGCGGCAGGACGTCCTCGCCGCGGGCCATGGCGCGCTCCAGCGCGCCGAGGTCGTCATGTTCCGGGCGGTGCTCGGCGGGCGGCTCGGTCGAGGACACGTTGACCACGACCACCCGGTCGAGGCCGTTGCGCTCGCGGAAGTCGGCGAGGTCGGCGGCCAGCCGCCGCACGGCGCCGTCCTGGTCGCCCGCGCCGGCGGGGTGCCCGTCCCGGAGCTCCCGCTCGGCGGCCTCCAGGTCCGGCCGTACGGCCGCCTCGACGGCGGCGGGCAGCACGCCCGCCGCCGTGAGCCGTTCGGCCCGCTTGACCAGTGGGGTCCCCGCGATGTCGTGGCCGCCGAAGACGAGGCCGGCGAGGGGCGGCAGCCCGGCGCCCGCGAAGTCCGCGGTCTCGCCCACCAGCCCCACCGGGCCGGCCAGGCCCGCCCGCACCGCCGCGGCCCCGGCCATGGCCGTGGTGGCCACCGAGCCGCGCGCGCCGGCGAACCAGAGCCCGGTGCGCCCGCCGGGCGTTCCGCGGTCCCGGTCGCTCATGGTGCGGTGGGCCGTGCGGCGGGCAGGTCGCTCGGGTAGGGGAAGCTCTGGAACGCCGCGTCCAGTTCCCGCGGGGAGCGTGGCAGCCAGGCGCGCTTGAGCGCGGCGTCGGTCCGGGCGGGGAGGCCCGGGTTCTCGGGCGAGTCCTTCACCGGCTGGGCCAGCGACTGCGCCGCCCAGCCGTAGCCGACCAGCCGGTCCACGGCCGACCACCAGCCGGCGTCGATGCCGAGGAGGACCTGGGCGCGGATGACGGCGTGCCAGCGGTGGTACGCCTCGGTGCCGCCACTCGGCGGGTCCATGGTGTGCAGCTTGTAGCCGTCGGGGAGCCGGGGGTCGTACAGCAGGCCCTGGGCCATCTGGGCGAAGCACGGGACCAGCCGGCCGAGGTGGTTCCGGTAGTAGGCGTCGAAGAACACCCGCTGGATGCGGGAGATCTCGGCGAGTTCGGCGCGCGCCGGCGCCCACAGGGCGGCGTAGGAGCGGCGGTAGTCGTCGCGGCGCACGTGCTCCAGCCACAGCGTGCGCCAGGACGGCACGGGCCCCACCTTGGCGCTGATGCCGGCGAACAGCTCCCGCCACGACGCCGGCGGGTTGAAGTAGCTGTACTGGTCGAGCCGGTACCAGAACTCGTTGGCCCGCGGGTCGCCCTTCATCCCCGGCACGTCCGGGATGGGCGGGTTGGGACCGGGCAGTTCCGGATCGTCGAGCGCCCGCTGCGCGGCGTCCGCCCGGGCGGGCCGCGCCCCGAGCCCGGTGCCGGCCAGTGCCGTGCCCAATCCGGCGCCCACGGCCGCGGCCGAGGTGGTGAGTACGGCCCTCCTGCCCACTTCGCTGATCCCGGCGTCATTCATCAGGGGTCTGCCTCCCACAAGGCGCGCATGAACGGACGGCCGCCATCGTGGGGGCGGGAGCTATAGAGCCTCTATACGCACACGCCGGAGGCAGGATGCACAGAAAACCTTGCACAATCATCTGTGCATAACTTAACGTGCAAGCATGAGCGAGTCACCGAGGCCACTGGAGATCACCGACCTGGAGGCGCTCAAGGCGCTGGCCCACCCCAGGCGGCAGCGCATCCTGCACCACCTCGGCCTGCACGGATCGGCCACTTCGGCGACGCTCGCCCGCGCCCTCGGGCTCAACACGGGCGCCACCAGCTACCACCTCAGGGAGCTGGCCAAGTACGGCTTCGTCGAGGAGACGCCCAAGCGCGGCCACTCGCGGGAGCGGTGGTGGCGGGCCCCCGTGCGGGACCTGCGCATCCCGCCCCGCTCCCGGCAGAGCGAGCAGATGCGGGCCGTCGTCGACGAGATGGCCCGGCTGGAGATCACCGACGACTTCGAGCAGTTCCTGCGGCTCCAGGTCCAGCGCGACGCGCTGGGCCCGTGGTCGGACGCCTTCCCGCACTCGCGGGGCTCGATCCGGCTCACGCTGGAGGAGCTGGACGAGTTCTTCGAGGAGTACATCAAGCTGATCAAGCGCTACAAGCGCAGCGAGGCCGACACGCCGCCGGGCGCCCGGACGGTGATGACCCGGTTCTTCGCGTTCCCCGCCCCGCCGGAGGAGTCCTCGATCAGCGAGAACGGCGCCGAGGAGGGGATGGGCTGACCGACGACCCTCACCGATCGGAAGGTGGGCCGCCGAGCGGCAACTCGGCGGCCCATGGAGGAAACGTCTCCGCCCGTGAGGGCGGCTCTCTCAACGCCTCTTCCACTGAACGGAGCATATCCGTGTCCCTCTTCAGCAGGTCGGCCCGCACCGGCCGCGCCTCGGCCGGCGCCGACCTCGCGTCCCGGCTGGACGCGGTCACCAAGGTCTACGGCCGCGGCCAGGGCGCCGTCACCGCCCTCGACAACGTCACCCTCGGCATCCACCGCGGCAGCTTCACCGCCGTCATGGGCCCGTCCGGTTCCGGCAAGAGCACGTTCCTGCACTGCGCGGCGGGGCTGGACCGCCCCACCTCCGGCGAGGTCCACCTCGGCGACGTGAGCCTCGCCGGGCTCGGCGAGGCCCGGCTCACCGAGCTGCGCCGCAGCCGGGTCGGGTTCGTGTTCCAGTCGTTCAACCTGATGCCCTCGCTCACCGTCCAGCAGAACATCGACCTGCCGCACCGGCTGTCCGGCCGGCGGGCCGAGCGCGGCTGGCGGCACGAGGTCGTCGACCGGCTGGGGCTGGGCGACCGGCTGCGGCACCGGCCGGGCCAGCTGTCGGGCGGCCAGCAGCAGCGGGTGGCGATCGCCCGCGCGCTGGTCACCCGGCCGGACGTGTTGTTCGCCGACGAGCCCACCGGCGCGCTCGACGTCCGCACCGCCCAGCAGATCCTCACGCTGCTGCGCACCGTCGTGGACGACATGGAGCAGACCGTCGTCATGGTCACCCACGACCCGGTGGCGGCGTCCTACGCCGACAGCGTGCTGTTCCTGACCGACGGCAGGATCGTCGACTCGATGATCAGGCCCGGGGCGGACCGGATCGCCGACCGGATGACCCGCCTGGAGGTGCAGGGGTGATGCTGTCCCTCGCCCTCGCCACCCTCCGCACCCGCAAGGCCGGGTTCGCCGGCGCGTTCGTGGCGCTGTTCTTCGCCGCGGCGCTCGTCGCCGCCTGCGGGACGCTGCTGGAGACCGGGCTGCGCGGCGGCATCCCGCCCGAGCGGTACGCGGGGACCCCGGTGGTCGTCGCCGGCGACCAGAACGCGCACACCGTCGAGCGCAAGAAGGACAAGGAGAAGAGGAAGTCCAAGCCGCTGGCCGAGCACGTCTGGATCCCGGCCGGGGTCGCCGACCGGCTGCGGTCGGTCCCGGGCGTACGGTCCGTGGTGCCCGAGGTGACGTTCCCGGCGTACGTCGTGGCCGGCGGGCGCCCGCTCACCGGGCCGGACGGCTCCCCGTCCTGGGGGCACGACTGGTCGTCGGCGGGCCTCACCCCGTTCACGCTGCGCGAGGGCCGCGCGCCGGCCGCCGCGGGCGAGATCGTCGTCGACGCCGGGCTCGCCGAGCGAGGGGGGCTGCGGCCCGGCGACGAGGTCCGGGTGCAGTCCGCCGCGGCCCCCGCCGGCTACCGGGTGACGGGCATCGCCGCCGGGCGGGCCGGCCCGCTGGAACGGCAGGCCGCGGTGTTCTTCAGCTCCGGCGAGGCGGCCCGGCTGGCGGCCCGGCCCGGCCGGGTCGCGGCGGTCGGGCTGCTGCCCGAGGCGGGCACCGACGCCGGGACCGTCGCCGAGCGGGCGGCCGCGGCCGTCGCCGGAACCGGCGCGAAGGTCTACTCCGGAGGCGAGCGCGGGCCGCTGGAGTTCCTCGACGCCGCCAAGGCGCAGGTGATGCTGATCAGCCTGAGCGGCACGCTCGGCGCCACCGCCCTGCTGGTGGCGGTCCTGGTGGTCGTCGGGACGTTCGGGCTGTCCATCCAGCAGCGGTACCGGGAGATCGCGCTGCTGCGGGCGGTGGCCGCGACGCCGCGGCAGGTCCGCGCGCTGATCGGCCGCGAGGCGCTGGTGGTCGGGCTGGTCGCCGGCGTGGCCGGCTGCGTCGCGAGCGTGGCCGTCGCGCGGTGGCTGCGGGCCGGGTTCGTGGAGGCGGGGGCGATCCCCGACGTGCTGTCGCTGTCGTTCTCCCCACTGCCGATGTTCGCGGCGATCGGCGCGACGACGCTGGCCGCGTGGAGCGCCGCCCGCGTCTCGGCCCGGCGGATCGCGCTGATCCGGCCCGCCGAGGCGCTCGGCGAGGCGGCGGTCGAGCCTCTCAGGCCGGGCGCGGCGCGGCTGGTGGCCGGGCTGGTGTTCGCGGCCGGCGCGCTCGTCGTGACCGTCGTCCTGGGCGGGCTGTCCACCGAGCCGACGGCCATGCCCGTCACGCTCGTCAGCGCGCTGCTGTGGGTCACGGCGGTCTCCCTGCTGGGCCCGGTCATCAGCGCGGCGGCCGCCCGGGCGCTGAGCGGCCCGCTCAACGCCCTGTCACCGGTCGGCGGCCACCTGGCCGCCGCCAACGCCCGCGCCGGCTCCCGGCGGCTGGCCTCGGTGATCGCCCCGCTCTGCCTGGCGGTCACCATGACGTGCACGATCCTGTTCGCCCAGACGACGCTGGGGCACTCGGCCGAGCGCGAGAAGCGGGAGGGGATCACCGCGCAGTACGTGCTGGCCTCCGAGGCGGCCGGCGTGCCCGGAGCGGCGGCGGAGGCGGCCCGCGGGGTGAAGGGCGTCGAGACCGTCACCGAGATCGTCGAGACGGAGGCGCGGGGGCTCGGCCTGGGCAAGTACACCGTCCAGGGCGTCACGCCGGAGGGCGTGACGCGGACGATGGACCTCAGGACCACGGCCGGCTCCCTGGAACGGCTGGGGCCGGGCACCGTGGCGCTCAGCACCAACGGGGCGTCCCGCGCGGGTGCCGAGGTCGGCGACCGGCTCCGGCTGCGGCTCGGCGACGGGACCCTGATCTCGCCGACGGTGGTGGCGATCTACTCGCTGCAGCTGGGGTTCGCCGACGTCACCCTGCCCCGCGACGCGGTCGCCCCGCACGTCGACGCCCCGCTGAACGCGTCGGTGCTGGTGCGGACCGCGCCCGGCGCCGGCGGGGTGGAGCGGGCCCTCGCGGACGCGCTGCGCGGCCACGCGGGCGTCCAGGTGGCGGACCGGCAGGAGGTGCGCGCCCAGCAGGCGGCGCAGCAGCGGACCAACCAGCGGGTGCAGTACCTCGCGATGGGCCTGATCATCGCGTTCGCCGCCATCGCCGTCGTCAACACCCTGGTCATGGCGGCGGCCGGCCGGACCCGCGAGTTCGCCCTGCTGCGGCTCATCGGCACCACCCGCCGCCAGGTGATCCGGATGACCCGCTGGGAGTCGGCCGTGGTCGTGCTGGTCGCGGGCGCGCTCGGCTCGCTCCTCGGCCTGGTGGTCCTGTCGGCGTTCGCGACCGGCATGACGCGCTACGGGACGCCGCACGTGCCGCCGGCGGCGTACCTGGGCGTGCTGGCGGCCGCGGCCGCCACCGCCTTCCTGGCCACCGAGGGCGCGGTACGGGTCGCGCTGCGCGGGCACCCGGCCGACACGGTCAACTCGCGGGAGTGACGCCCGGCAGGGGCCGCGCCTCGATCAGCGTCGAGCGCGGCCCCTCCGTGGCGGAGACCTGCTCGAAGCCGCCGCGGGCGAGCAGGTCCCGCCACTGCGCGGCGGTGCGCTCCCGGCCTCCCAGCAGCACCAGCATGTGCAGGTCGAGCAGCTTCGCCGGGTGCGGCTCCCCGTCCTCGGGGACGACCTGCTCCAGCAGCAGGAGGGCGCCGTCCGGGGGCATCGCCTCATGGCAGCGCCGCAGGATGGCCACCGCCTCGCCGTCCGCCCAGTCGTGCAGGATCTGGGCGAGCACGTACACCCGGCCGCCCGCAGGCACCCCGGCGAAGAAGTCGCCGCCGGCGCAGCGCGTCCGGCCGGCCAGGCCGGCCTCCGCCAGCGTCCGGCGCGCCCCGTCCACGACGTGCGGGAGGTCGAAGACGATGCCCTTGAGGTCGGGCCGGGCCGCGAGCAGGGCCGACATGAGGACGCCGTTCCCGCCGCCGACGTCGACGACCGTCCCCGCGCCGTCCCAGTCGCGTTCGAGCAGCGGCAGCAGGCGCATCTCCACCAGCCCCGCCTGGGCCCGGTCGAACCGGGCGGCCTCCTCGGGGTGCTCCGCCAGCCAGTCGAAGAACGGGCTGCCGTACACGGCCGCGAACGCCGCCTCGCCGGTGCGCAGCGAGTGCGCCGCCCGGGACCAGGCCACGTATGCCTCCCCCGACATCAGCTCGGCGAAGTGCCGCAGCGAGCCGGGCTCGGCGGCGCACAGCAGGCGGCCCTCGGCGGTGAGCGCGAAGGTGCCCGCGGGGTCCTCGGTGAACAGGCCCTCGGCCGCGAGCACCCGCAGGAAGCGGTGCAGCGCGCCGGCGTCCGCCCCGGTCCCGGCCGCCAGCTCCGGTACCGCGGCGGGGCCGTCCGCCAGCCGGTCGGGGACGCCCAGCTCGCAGACCGCGTGGATCGCCTGCGACACGATGAAACCCATGATCTTGCGCCGTACGGCCGCGTTCGCCGCGCCGCCGGTCCCGGTGCCGCTCATCGGGCGGTCAGCGACAGCGCCGGGAACAGCGGGACCTCGGCCATCGTCTTGAGGTAGTCCGAGCCCGCGGTCCCGCCGGTCCCGGGCACCGTGCCGATGATCTTCAGTGTGATCCCCCAGTGGGTGCGCTTCATCCCGCGCCAGGCGCCCTCCAGCCGGGCCAGCTGCATCGCCACCCCGGTCAGCCCGGACTCCGGCAGCCGGCCGGACGCCGCGACGAACGCGTCCTGGAGGGTGGGCCGCGGCGCGTCCACGGCGGGGATCTTGTCGGCGTGCGGGTGCCGCGGGCGGGCGGCGCTGTGCAGCTCCACCTCCCGGTACGCCCTGGACTGCAGGGCGCTGCGCCCCGAGGTGTACTCGCGGATCACGGCGAAGGACTCCTTCGGCATCGTCGTCACCACCCGGTACAGGGCGGCGGTGGCCTCCAGCCTGCCCGCCGCCTCGGCCAGCTCCGCCGCCGCCAGCTCCGGGTCGTCGAGCTCCAGCGCCCGGGTGGCCCGGGTGAGGTGGCCGACCACCTGCCGGTACAGCATCTCGAAGATCTGGATGCTGCGGATGAACATGTGCTCGTCGTGGAGCCGGGTGGTCGGGAGCATGGCCAGCTCCACCACGCGCAGGTGCGCGGCCGGCACGGCGGCGAGGGCACCGCACGCCCGCTCCCGGCAGTACGGCGCGAACTCCGCTCCCTCGGCCCGCTCGGGCCTGCCGCCGGGCGCGTCCGGGACGTCGGGGGCGAGCAGTCCCGACTTCGACAGCGCGAGCAGGCACGCCTGCGTGCGCGCCCGCTGCTCGCGGTGGCCGGGGTCCCGTTCCAGCGCCGCCGCCTCGGTCGCCAGCAGCTCGGCGATCAGCGTCACGATGAGCGCGTCGAGCCGCACCCCCGCGACGCCCTCCAGCAGCTCGGTGCCGAGGTAGGAGTCGTAGTCCCCGTCCTCCTGGTCGAACGTGCCGGGCAGCCAGGCCACCAGCGACCACGCGCCGGCGGGCCCGGCGGAGCCGCTCAGCCGCTCGTGCGCCGCGCGCAGCGCCCGCACCAGCCGGCGGTCGGCGGCCGTCCGCCCGACCGCCTGGTAATGGGCGATGACGGCGTCGTACGGGAATGGCCCCAGGCTCCGGTTCCAGCGGGCCAGCGCCCGCAGCGCGCGGTTTCCGGAGATATCGTCGCGATCGGCTTCGAGGGCCGACTTCCGCGCCCCTCCGACACCCGTTGCGGTCAATTCGTCCACGATGTTTTCCAGCCATAGAACGCCATTCTCGGATGCTGCTCCGGGGTCCTATATGGCGGCTATACGGGCGGGGCGACGGCGTCGTCGATCCGGCGGTCCGCGCCGCGGACGGCCGGGCTGAGCGCGGCCGCCCCGACCAGGGCCGCCATGATCGCGCTCATGCCGAGGACGGTCCACGCCGTGCCGACCGCGCCGATGGCCAGGCCGGCGGCCAGCGACCCGAGCCCGACCGGCCCCATCGCGATCAGCGTGACCGCGCCGCCGACCCGGCCCATCAGCTCGTCGGGCGTGGTGCGCAGCATGTAGAGCGCGCCGGTGACGTTGAACAGGCCGCCGATGTAGCCGCTGGCGCAGAACAGCGCGCCCAGCGCCACCGGGTCGTCGGTGGCCGCGATCGGGGCGATCAGCACCGCCCAGACCGCCAGGGCGCCGATGACCAGCGTCCGCAGCGTCAGCCGCCGCGTCCACGCCGCGGCGGTGAGCGCGCCCGCCAGGCCGCCCACGCCGGACAGCGCCGCGATCGGGCCGACCAGGGCGGCCGACCGCCCCGCCTCCGAGAGGACCACCATGAGCGCCAGGTTGAGCCCCTGGAAGAGCATGTTCGAAATGGCGATCAGCATCGTGACATCACGCAGGAAACGGCGCCGCCAGACCCATACGGAGCCCGCGGCGACCTCCTGGCGAATTCCGCCGCGCGGGCCGGTCCGCTCGTTCTGCAGCCGCTTCCCGATGGACCGGACCAGCAGCAGGGAGAGCAGATGGAAAACCGTGCAGAAAAGGAACGGCAGGATCCGGTCGAGCGCGTAGAGCCCGGTCCCGAGCGGCTGGCCGAGCAGCGCCGCCGCGCGGGACCTGGCCTCGTTGCGCGACTGCGCGAGCGACAGCTGCGCGGGCGGGACGACGTGCCGGACGGCCGACCGCTCGGCGAGCTGGTAGACGACGCCGAGCGAGCCCTGCGCGAACGCCATGGCCATGAGGAACGCCCACGGCGCCGCCCCCGCGGCCAGCGCCGCGGTGACGGCCGCGGCGGCCAGCGCGCAGCCCGCGTCGCACGCCAGCATCAGCCGGCGGCGGTCGTAGCGGTCGACCAGCACCCCGGCGGGCAGCTGGACGACCAGGTTCGGCGCCAGCGCCGCGAAGCCGACCCAGCCGGCCGCGGCGGCCGACCCCGACTGCCACAGGACGAGGAGCGGGTACGTGATGACGCCCATCCGCAGCCCCAGGGCGGTGCCGCCGGCGCCGAACCACAGGAGCAGGAAGTCGCGGTTCCGCCCCAGCCGCGCGGCCGGATCGCCGGCCGTGCCGCCGCCGGCCGTATCGTCCGTATCGTCCGCCTTCTCTGCGGCCGCCATCGCCGCCGGACCTCACCGCACCCCGCGGCGGCACCAGTCCAGGACCGCCATCGCGCTGTACATCTTGTTCGCCGCCTGGTCGAAGGCGATGCTGGCCGGCCCGTCCAGGACCGCGGCGGTCACCTCCTCGCCCCGGTGGGCGGGCAGGTCGTGCATGAACGCGGCGTCCGGGCTGGCCCGCCACAGGTCCGTCGTCACCTGGAAGGGCGCGAAGGCATCCCGCCAGGACGGGTCGGGCTTGCTCGTCCCCGTCGTCTGCCACCGGGTCGTGTAGACGACGTTCAGGTCCGCGGGCAGCTCGCCCATGTCGTGCCGTTCGAGCACCGCCGCGCCGGACCGCTCGGCATGCGAGCGGGCGCGCGCGAGGACGTCCCCGGGCAGCCCGTACCCCGGCGGCGTGCGCAGTTCGAGCTCCACGCCCGGGAACCGGCTGAGCGCCAGGGCGAACGCGACGGCGGTGTTGTTCCCCTCGCCGACGTACAGCACGCGCAGCTTCTCCACCCGGCCGAACCGGCACGCGAGGGTGGTGAGGTCGGCGATGGCCTGCGTGGGGTGCTCCTCGGCGCTCATCGCGTTGATCACCGCCATCCGGTCCTGGCCGGCCCAGCCGCGCATCTCCGCGGTGTCGTCGGCGGTACGGGCCACCAGCACGTCCAGCATCCGGGCGAACACCCGGCCGGTGTCCCGGCTGGTCTCGCCGGTGTTGGTCTGCAGGTCGTCGGGGCCGAACGTGACGATCCGCGCGCCGAGCCGCTGCGCCCCCGCGGAGAACGCGGTCCGGGTCCGGGTGGAGGTCCGGCGGAAGTAGACGCCGACCACGTCGCCCTCCAGCGGCCGGCCGTACGCGCCGTCCGCGCCCGCGTACCGGGTGCTCGTCTCGACCAGGTAGTGCAGGTCGTCGTCGGTCAGGTCGTCGATCGAGATCAGGTGTCGCACGGTCTCCGCCCTTCGGTTCGGCCGTCCGGCCCGGTGGCGCCCTCTGCCAGGGCCGCCAGCCGCGCCAGGGTGAGGTCGCGGTACGGCAGCGACGGTTCGAGCCGCAGCCCCGCCCGCCGCGCCGCCGCGATCATGTGCAGCAGGGCGAGGGAGTCCCCGCCCAGGTCGGCGAAGCGGTCGGTGGCCGCCACGGGCCCCGTCCCCAGCACGCGCGACCAGATCTCCGCGAGCCGCCGCTCGGCGGGGGTGGCGGGCGGCGGGCCGGCGGCGGGCGCGCGGCCCGCCGCACCGCCGGCGGCCTCCAGCGCGTCCCGGTCGAGCTTGCCGTTCGCGGTCAGCGGCAGCCGTTCCACCGCCACGACGCGCGAGGGCAGCAGGTACGCCGGGAGCAGCTCGGCGAGCCGCCCGCGCAGCTCCTCCGGGCGGACGGTGCCGTCCGGGCCGGGCACGACGTAGGCGGTCAGCGACGTCGCGCGATCGGCCACGACGGCCGCGTCCGCCACGCCGGGGAGCCCCGTGAGAGCCGCCTCGATCTCGCCGGGCTCCACCCGGTGCCCGCGGATCTTCAGCTGGCGGTCGGCGCGGCCCAGGAACACCAGCGTCCCGTCGGCCTCCCGGCGGGCCAGGTCCCCGGTGCGGAACAGCCGGGAGCCCGGGGGGCCGTACGGGTCGGGGACGAAGCGCTCCGCCGTGAGCGCGGGCCGTCCCAGGTAGCCGAGGGCCACGCCGGGGCCGCCGACGCAGACCTCCCCGGCCACGCCGGGCGGGACCGGTTCGAGGCGCTCGTCGAGGACGTGCACCGCGGCGCCGGGGATCGGGTCGCCGAGCGGGACCGACGGCGTGTCCACGGGCCCGTCCACGGGACGGTACGCGCAGCCGACGGTCGCCTCCGTGGGCCCGTACTCGGCGCCCAGGCGGACCGCGCCGCGCCACCGCTCGGCCTGGCCGGCCCGCAGCCCCTCCCCCGCCGTGACGATCAGCCCCGCGAGGTCCGCGAGCCCCCGTTCACCGAGGCGCTCGCCGGCCCATGCGAGCTGGCCGGGGGTGAGTTCCACGAACGAGAACGGCCCCGCCTCCCGCAGCGCGGGCCCGAGGTCCGCGGGCCCGAGACCGGCCGGCAGGAGGTGCAGCGGCTGCCCGGCCAGCCACGGCGCGAACAGCGCCGGGACGGCGATGTCGAAGGCGACCGAGGCCAGCAGGGGCGCGCCGCCCGTCCCGGCGCCGGCATAGGCCGCCACGGCCCAGTCCAGGTAGCAGGCCAGTCCCCGGTGCGAGACGAGCACGCCCTTGGGCCGGCCGGTGGACCCGGAGGTGTACGCGACGTACGCCGGGGCGTCCAGGTCGTCGCGGCGCGGAACCCTGCCCGCGCCGCCGGCCGGCACGCGACTCACGTCCAGCACCGGCACGCGGCCGGCATCCGGCCCCGGTGCGCCGCTCATGTCCGGCCCGGGAGCACCGCTCGCGCCCTGTACCGGGGCGCGGCCCTCGTCCAAGGCGTGCGCGCGGCTCTCGCCCGGGCCGGGAGCGTGGGCGGGGTCGAGGAGGGGGCGGTGTTCGGGGGCGGTCAGCACCGCGGAGACGGCGGCGTCGGCCAGCGTCAGCGCGATCCGCCGCGCCGGGTGGGCGGTGTCGAGCGCGAGGTAGGCGCAGCCGGCCTTCCACGCGCCGAGGAGGGCCGCCGGGAGGTCCGGGTCGTCGCGCGTGAGGAGCACCGCGACCACCGAGCCGGGCGCGGCGCCCAGGTCGCGCAGGGCGCGGGCGAGCGCGTCGGCCCGCTCGTCGAGTTCCCGGAACGTCAGCCGCCGCTCGCCCGCGATCACGGCGGCCGCGTCCGGCGTTCGCCCGGCCTGCCGCTCGAACGCGGCGGTCACGCAGACCGGGCCGGCGGGGCCGGCGGGGCCGCGGCCCCGCTCGATCAGGCGGTGGCGCTCGGCGCCGGTCAGCGGGCCGGTCCGGGCGTCGCCGTCCAGGTCGCGGACGATCTCCTCCAGCACCAGGCGGATCTTCTCCAGGAAGCGGGCGCCCTCCGCGCGGGGCAGCACCCGCGTGCTCGTGGACAGCAGCAGCCGGGTGCCCATGGCCCCGACGCACAGGGCGAACTCGTTGGGGCTCTCGTCGATGCTGGCCTCGAAGTCCACCAGCTCGGTGTCGACCTGGTAGAAGTCCAGGTAGTGGAAGAGCGCGTCGATGGGGCGGCGGCCCAGCTCGCGCTGGATCTCCGGCATCGGGAAGCGGCGGTGCGGCCACAGCTCGATCTCCCGCGCGAAGACCTGCCGCACCAGCTCGCGCCAGGTCCCCGGGACGCCGTCGAAGGCGAACGGCACGGAGTTGAGGTACATCCCCGACACGCGGTCGGCGCCCAGCACCTCGGGCCGGGCGTCGCACACCATCCCGCTGAAGAACCGCCGCTCGGGCGTGTAGGTGGCGAGCACCGTGAGGAAGGCGGCGTGCAGGACCGCCTTCAGCGGCACCTTGGCGCGCGCCGCGGCGGCGCGCAGCTCGGCCTCCAGGTCGGCGAACGACAGCGCGCCCTCGTACCGTTCCGGGGGCTCGCCGTGCCCGGCCTCCAGCTCGAACTTCGGGTACTCGCGGACGATCCGCCGCCAGTAGCCGCGGTCTTCGGCGGAGGCGAGCGAGCGCTGCTCCGCGGCGATGAAGTCGGCGTAGCGCACGGCGGGCGGGCGGGCCGGTTCGGGCTCGCGGCCGTCGCGGAGGCGCCGGTAGGCGCCGAGCAGCTCCATCAGCTGCGTGTGGTAGCTCCAGCCCTCCAGGATGCCGTGGAACTCGGTGATCGACAGCCACCAGCCGGTGCCGTCCATGACGTGGACGAACATCCGCATGAGCGGCGGCCGGGCGAGGTCGAACGGGGTGCGGCGCTCGCGCCGGGCGTGCTCGCGCAGCAGCCGGCCCTGCTCCCCCGCGTCCAGGCCGCGCAGGTCGGCCGTGCCGAACGGCATCTCGGCGCGCTCGTGGACCAGCTGCACCGGCACCGAGTGGCCGGCCAGGTCCATCCCGGTGCGCATCGCCTCGTGCCGCGCGACGATCAGGGCCAGGGCCCGCCGGAACGCGTCCGGGTCGAACGGCCGCTCGTCCCGGATCCGGAACGAGGTGTGGTTGTGGTAGCGGTGCTCGGAGTCGGCCGCCATCTCCAGCGCCATGCCGGTCTGGATCCGGGACATCGGGTACGCGTCGGCGATCCCGCCGGGCAGCGCCGCCCGGTCGGCGGCCGGGAGCAGCGCGAAGGGCGCCACCGGCGGGGCGTCCTCGGCGGGCGCGGGACGGCCGGTGATCAGGACGCACAGCTCGGCGATCGTCCGCCGCTCGAACACGTCCCGAACGGTCACGTCCATGCCCGCCGCGCGGAGGGCGCCGACGAGCGCCACCGCGCGCAGCGAGTCGCCGCCGGAGTCGAAGAAGCCGTCGTGGACGCCCACCCGGTCGCGGCCGAGGACCTCCGCCCACGCCCGCGCGACGCGTTCCTCCGCCGGCGTGCGCGGGGGCACGTGCCCGGCGCCCGCGGGGGCGGCCGCGTCCGGGTCGGGGAGGGCGTCGCGATCGACCTTGCCGTTGGGCGTCAGCGGGATCCGGTCGAGCCGCGCCAGACTCGCGGGCAGCATGTACGCGGGCAGCCGCTCCGCCAGGTCGTGGAGCAGGCCGGCGGGGTCCCACTCGGCCGGCGCGCGCGGGACGACGTACCCGGCGAGCCGGCCGCCGGCCGCGACCACCACCGCGTCGGCCACCCGGGGGTCGGCGCACAGCGCGGCCGCCACCTCGCCGGGCTCGATCCGATGGCCCCTGATCTTGACCTGGTGGTCCGCGCGGGCGACGAAGTCGATGGTCCCGGCCGCGGTCATCCGGCCCAGGTCGCCGCTGCGGTAGAGCCGCGAGCCGGGCGGCCCGTACGGGTCGGGGACGAACCGCTCGGCGGTCAGGTCGGGCCGGCCCGCGTACCCGCGCGCCACCCCAGCGCCCCCGATGCACACCTCGCCGACCACGCCGAGCGGCAGCGGCCGCAGGTGCTCGTCCAGCACGTACATCGTGGTGCCCGGGATGGGGCTCCCGATGGACACCAGCTCGCCCGGCTCCGCGTCGCCGGGGAAGTGCGCCGAGTTCCCGACGGTGATCTCGGTGGGGCCGTACTCGGCGGCCAGCCGGGTCCCGTCCGGGCCGGCGAGCGCCCGCCAGCGCCGGGCCAGCCGGGTGGTGAACGCGTCACCGGCCGCGATCACGAGCCCGGCGAGGCCGCGCGCCTGGGCCGGGGTGAGCTGCTCGGTGAGCAGGTCGAGGTGGCCGGGGGTCAGCTTGACGAACGCGTACGGCGCCCCTTCGGCCAGCAGCCGCCCCAGCTCGGCCACGTCCAGGTCCTGCGGCAGCAGCCGCACCGGCCGGCCCGCCAGGAGCGGCGCGTAGAGGTCGGGCACGCCGAGGTCGAAGGCCACCGAGGAGAACACCGGCGCCCCGCCGTCCCCTGCGGACGCGTACGCGTCCAGGGTCCAGCCGAGGTAGTTGGCGAGCCCGCGGTGGTGGACCAGCACGCCCTTCGGGCGGCCGGTGGACCCGGAGGTGTAGATGATGTACGCGAGCGAGTCCGGGTCGGCCGGTGCCGGGACCGCCGGCGGGGCGGACGGCCGGTCCGCGAGCCCGGTCCCCGCCGCGTCGACCGGGACGGCCGTCAGGTGCGCGACCGCCGCGGCGTGCCGGGACTCGGTGAGGACGATGCGGGCGCCGGCGTCGTCCAGCATCAGGGCCAGCCGCCCGGGCGGGTGGTCCGGGTCGAGCGGGACCTGCGCGGCCCCGGCCTTCCAGACGCCGAGCAGGCACGCCACCAGCTCGGGGCCCCGGTCCAGGAGCACCCCGACCCGGTCCTCGGGCCCGGCGCCCAGCGCGCGCAGGTGGTGGGCGATCTGGTCGGCCCTGGCGTCCAGGCGCGCGTACGTCCACCGCTCCGCGCCCGCGACGACGGCGGTCGCGTCCGGGGTCGCGGCGGCCTGCCGCTCGAAGACCTCGTGCACCGGGCCCAGGCCGCTCGGCGGGCGCGGCGGCCCGCCGAGCAGGACGGCGCGCTCCTCGTCGCCGAGGACGCCGAGGGCCGAGAGCCGCGCGTCCGGCGTCGCGGCGATCGAGGCCAGCAGCCGCCGGTAGTGCCCGGCGATCCGGCCGGCGGTGGCCCGGTCGAACAGCGCGGTGGCGTACTCCAGGTGCCCGGTGAGCGGGCCGCCGGGCTCGTCCACCATGAGCAGCGTGAGGTCGAACTTGGCGACGCCCGACCCGGCCTCGACCGGCTCCACCCGCAGCCCGGGGAAGTCCGCGGCGGCGGCCGGCCCGCTCCGCATGTCGAACATCACCTGGTAGAGCGGCGTGCGGGACAGGTCGCGCTCGGGCTCCAGCTCGGCGACCAGCCGCCCGAACGGCAGTTCCCGGTGCTCGAAGTCGGTGAGAACGCCGTCCCGGTTGCGTTCCAGCAGGTCGCCGAAGCGCGGGTCGCCCGTCCACCGGGCCCGCAGCACCAGCGGGTTGGACAGGTAGCCGACCAGGGGTTGCAGCTCCGGCCGGGACCGTCCCGACACCGAGGTGCCGACCGCGACGTCGCCGGTACGGGCGTAGCGCCCGAGGAGCACCTGGAAGGCGGTGAGGAGCAGCATGAACGGCGACGCGCCGCGCTCGCGGGCCAGGCCGCGCAGCCGGGCGGCGAGCGGGTCCGGCACCGTGAACCGCAGGGACGCGCCGCGCCAGTCCCGCACCGCCGGGCGCGGCCGGTCGGCGGGCAGGTCCAGCGGGGCCAGGCCGTCGAGCCGCCGCCGCCAGTGGTCCAGGTGGCGGCGGACGAGCGGCGCCGCGAGCCGTTCCCGCTCCCACGCGGCGTAGTCGGCGTACTGCACGGGGAGGGGCGCGATCGGCGCCGCCGCGCCCTCGGCCGCGGCCCGGTAGAAGGCCGCCAGCTCCTCGATGATCACCGGGTAGGACGCCGCGTCCACGGCGATGTGGTGCAGCATCAGCACCAGCACGTGGTCGTCGGCGGCGAAGCGCAGCAGCCCGGCCCGCAGCGGCGGCTCCGCGCCGAGGTCGAACGGTTCCGCGGCGGCGGCCTCCTCCACCGCGCGCGCCGCCCGGTCCGGCTCGGCGATGCCCGGCAGGTGCCGTACCGCGAGCGGCGGCCCGCCGGCCGGGTCGATCACCTGCCGGGGGCGGCCGTCGGCGAGCGGGAAGCGGGTGCGCAGGATCTCGTGCCGTTCGACCAGCGCCACGAGCGCCGCGCGCAGGCACCGCTCGTCCAGCCGGCCGCGCATCCGGAGCAGGAGCGGCGCGTGGTACTCCGCGCTGCCGGGGTCCAGCCGGTTGAGGAACCACAGCTGCTCCTGGCCGGACGACAGGGGCAGCGGCCCGCCGCGGTCGACCGGGACGACCGCGCCGCTCGCCGCGCGGCGCGCCCCGGCGGAGCGGCGCCTGCGCAGCAGTTCCTCGCGCAGCCGTTCCGCGCCGAGCGCCGTGGGCTCCACGGGTGCGTTCACCGGGCGTCCTCCAGTTCTCCGGCCACGGCCCGTTCCAGGGCCCGCGCGAGCGCCTCGACGGTCGGGCCGTCGAAGACCGCGCGCAGCGGGAGCGCGACCCCGTACTCCTCCTGGAGGACGGCGACGAGCCGGGCGGCCAGCAGCGAGTTGCCGCCGAGCCGGAAGAAGTCGTCCCGGACGCCGAAGCCGGGCGCGGGGCGGCCGGAGCCGGCGCCCAGCAGTTCCGCCCACACCTCGGCGACGTGCTCCTCGACGGGGTCGCGCGGGGCGACCGGCTCGCCGGCCCCGCCGCGGCCCAGGTCCGGGACGGGCAGCGCGGCGCGGTCGACCTTGCCGTGCAGGTTCCGGGGAAGCGCGCCGAGCGGCACGAACAGCCGCGGGACCATGTGGTCCGGCAGGTGCCGCGCCGCGTGCGCCGCGAGCTCGGCCGGGTCCGGGTCCGCTACGCCGGCCCGCTCGCAGTAGGCCGCCAGCACCGCGCCCTCGCCGTGCTCGTGGAGGACGACGGCCGCCTCGCGGACCGCGGGATGCTCGGCGAGCACGGCCTCGATCTCGCCCGGCTCCACCCGGTGCCCGCGGACCTTCAGCTGGCCGTCGCGCCGGCCGACGAACACCAGCGTGCCGTCGGGGCGCATCGTGCAGACGTCCCCGGTGCGGTAGAGCCGGGCGCCCGGCGGGCCGAAGGGGTCGGGCACGAACGCGGCGGCGGTCCGGGCGGGGTCGCCGGCGTAGCCGCGGGCGACGCCGTCGCCGCCGACGCACAGCTCGCCGGGGGCGCCGGGCGGGACGGGCCGCAGCCGGTCGTCCACCACGTACGCGCGCGTCCCGGGGAACGGCGTGCCGATCGGGACGGACGCGGCGTCGGCGGGCACGTCCCAGCGGGTCGCGGCGATCGTCGCCTCGGTCGGGCCGTACTCGTTGACCAGCCGCCGGACCCGGGACCGGATGTCGCGGGCCAGCGCGGGCGGGCACGCCTCCCCGCCCATCGCCGCGACGACCGGCCGCCGCCCGAACCCGGCCTCGATCAGCAGCCGCCAGTGCGCGGGCGAGCCGCCCAGGTGGGTGACGCCGTGCGCGTCGGCCAGCGCCAGCTGCGCGGCGCGGTCGTCCACCTCGCCGTCGGCGGCGAGCACCACCCGGCCGCCCGCGGCGAGCGGGACGAAGATCTCGGCCGCCGAGATGTCGAAGGAGATGGAGTGGATCGCCAGCCAGGCGTCGCCGGCGCCGAAGCCGTAGTGGTCGCGCTTGCTCCGGACGAACCCGGCCAGGGCGCCGTGCCGGACCTGGACGCCCTTGGGCCGCCCAGTGGACCCGGAGGTGTAGACGACGTAGGCGAGGGCGTCCGGGTCGGGCGGCGCGGCCGGTCCCGGCGGGCGGCCGGCGCAGTCCACGTCGACCAGGACGTACGGCCCCTGGTACACCTCCTTGAGGCGGCCGAGCAGCGCGCTCTCGGTCACCACCACGCGGGCTCCGGCGTCGTGCAGCATGTGGCCGAGGCGGCCGGGCGGGGTGTCGGGGTGCAGCGGCAGGTAGGCGCCGCCCGCCCGCCAGACGCCGAGCAGGGCGGCGGGCAGGGCCGGGGTCCGGGTGAGGAGCACGCCGATCACCGCCTCGCGGCCCGGGCCGTGGGAGCGCAGCGCCGCGGCGACGCCCTCGGCCCCGGCGGCCAGCTCCGCGTACGTCAGCGCGCCGCCGGACCCGGTGACGGCCGTGGCGCCGGGCGCGCGGGCGGTGTGCTCGGCGACGAGCTCCGGCACCGTGGAGGGAGGCGGCGCGGGGCCGCCGGCGAGCACCGGCCGCCGCTCGCCCTCCGTGAGCAGCTCCAGGTCGGCCAGCGGCAGGTCCGGCCGCGCCGCGATGGAGCCGAGCAGGCGGACCAGCCGGCCGGCCAGCCGCCGCACCGTCTCCTCGTCGAAGAGCGCGGTGGCGAACTCGATCATGCCGCGCAGCTCCCCGTCCGGGCGGCGCCGCAGGGACAGCGTGAGGTCGGTGCGCGCGACCCGCCAGGACCGCCGGACCAGGGCGTCGTCGAACGGCAGGCTGGTCAGGCCCTCCTCCTGGAGGTCGAACATGATCTGGTACAGCGGCGTGCGGGACGGGTCGCGGTCCGGCGCGAGGAGCTCCACGAGCCGGTCGAACGGCAGGTCCTGGTGGGCGAACGCGTCGCGCGTCACCCGCCGGACCCGCCGCAGCGCCGTGGTGAAGTCCGCCTCGGGGTCCAGCCCGCACCGCAGGACCAGCGAGTTGAGGAAGAAGCCGACCAGGTCCTCCAGCTCCGGGCGGTCGCGGCCCGCCACCGACGTGCCGACCACGACGTCCCACCGCCCGGCGTGCCTGGCCAGCAGCGTGGCGAAGGCCGTCAGCAGCGTCGCGAACGGGGTGGCCCCCGCCCGGCGGCCGATCTCCAGGACCGCCCCGGCGACCGGCGCCGGGACGGTGAAGGCGACGACCGCGCCGCCCGGGTCGCGTTCGGCCGGGCGGGGCCGGTCGGCGGGGAGCTCGAAGCGCTCCAGGTCCCGCAACGCCTCCACCCAGTGCTCGCGGCTCCCGCCGCCGGTTTTCGCGTGCTGCCAGGCGGCATAGTCGGCGTACTGGAGCGGCAGGGCGGGCAGCTCGGCCGACCTGCCCTCCAGGAGCGCGCGGAAGTCGCGTTCGAGCACGACCGACGACCAGCCGTCGCAGGCGATGTGGTGGACGGTGAGCAGCAGGGTGTGCTCGCCCTCCGGCGGCCGGACGAGCAGCGCCCGCCACACCGGGCCGCGGGCCAGGTCGAAGCCCGTCCCGAGCTCCTCCCGGGCCAGCGCCGCCAGCTCGTCCTCGTCCGCCGCGCCGGTGACCCGCAGCGGTACGGAGACCGCGGGCTCCACGATCTGGAACGGCCCCGCGCCGTCCGCGCCGTACCGGGTGCGCAGGATCTCGTGGCGTCCGGCGAGCCCGTCCAGCGCCGCCCGCACGGCCGCGACGGGCGTGTCCGGCGGCAGCCTCAGCACGATGGGCGTCACCCATTCCGGGCTCGGGTGGCTCATCCGGTCCAGGAACCAGAGCCGCCGCTGGCCGGGCGACAGCGGCGGGCGCCCGCCCCGCGCCGCCGGCCGCAGCGGCTCGGCGGGCGCCGCCGCCCGGACCAGCCGGGCCTGCCCCGCCACGGTCGCGGTGCCGTGCAGGTCGGTGATCTCCACGTCGCGGCCGAAGGCGGCGCGGAACCGTCCGGCGAGCCGGGTCAGCAGCAGCGAGGAGCCGCCGAGCTGGAAGAAGTCGTCGTGCGCCCCGATCCCGGGCGCCCCGCCCGCGCCGGCCGGGAGCAGCTCCGCCCAGATGTCCGCGACCCGACGCTCGTCGGGGGTGCGCGGCGCCTCGTGCGCCGGGCGGCCGGCGGCGCCGCCGCCGGCCGCGGCGGCGCGCTCCAGCGCGGCCCGGTCGAGCTTGCCGCTCGCGGTGAGCGGCAGCGCGTCGAGCGGCACGAACTCCGCGGGCACCATCGGGCCGGGCAGCGCGGCGCTCAGCAGCCCGCGCAGCGCCGCGGGATCGCCCCCGCCGACGACGTGGGCGACCAGCCGTTCGGCGCCGTCGGCCGCCCGCCGGGCCGTCACCGCCGCGCCGGTCACCCCCGGGCAGCGCAGCAGCGCGGCCTCGACCTCGGCGGGCTCGATCCGGACGCCGTTGACCTTCACCTGCCGGTCGAGCCGCCCGAGGTACTCCAGCGTGCCGTCCGGGCGCCAGCGGACCTGGTCGCCGGTGCGGTAGAGGCGGGCGCCCGCGGGCCCGTACGGGTCGGGCACGAAGCGTTCCGCGGTCAGGTCCGGGCGGCCCGCGTAGCCCCGCGCCACCCCGGGGCCGCCGGCGTGCAGCTCGCCCGGGACGCCGACGGGCACGGGCCGTCCCGCCGCGTCCAGGACCAGCACCCGCATGCCGTCGATGGGGCGGCCGATCGGGACCGGGCCCGTCCGCTGGGCGGGGTCGAAGCGGTGCGCGGTGACGTCGATGGAGCACTCGGTCGGGCCGTAGGTGTTCCACACCTCCGCGCCGGTGTGCCGCAGCAGCCGGTGGCACAGCTCGGCGTCGAGCGGCTCGCCCGCGCTGAACAGCAGCCGCAGCGACGCGAGCGCGCCCTCGGCCGCCGCCGGCTCCGCCGCCAGGAGCCGCAGCACCGACGGGACGGCCTGCAGCACGGTGACCCGGTGCTCGGCGACCGCGCGGGCGATCGCGGCCGGGTCCCGGTCCGCGCCGGGCGGGGCCATCACGACCGTCCCGCCGCTCACCAGCGGCGCGAACACCTCCCACGCCGCGGCGTCGAACGCCGGCGACGTCCGCTGCAGGACCCGGTCGCCCGGCCCGAGCCCGTGCGCGCGGACCGTCCATCCCACCCGGCCGGCGATGCCCTCATGGGTGACGACGACGCCTTTCGGGCGGCCGGTCGACCCCGAGGTGTAGATGGCGTAGGCGGCCTGGCCGGGGGCGGCGGTCACGGGGGCGCGGGCGGGCGCGTCTCCGGTCCCGCGAGGTGCCCCGTCCAGGGACACCCACCGGGCCCCGGACGCCCCCGGCTCACTTACCGGTCCCTGTTCCCCTGCCGGTCTCTGTTCCCCTGCCGGTCTCTGCTCCCCTGCCGGTCGGCGGGCGGCCGCCTCGTGCGTCAGGACGATCCGCGCGCCCGCGTCGGCCACCAGCGACTCCAGGCGGTCGCGCGGGTGGGCGGGATCGAGCGGCAGGTACGCGGCGCCCGCCCGCCACACGCCGAGCAGGGCGGCGGCGAACCCGACGCCGCGGTGCAGGGCGACCCCCACCACCTGCTCAGGGCCGGCGCCCAGGTCACGCAGCAGGCCGGCGATCCCGTCGGCCCGTTCGAGCAGCGCGGCGTAGCCGATCTCCTCACCGCCGGCGACCACGGCGGTCCGCGCGGGCGTCCGGGCGGCCTGCGCCGCGACCTGCTCGGCGAGCGGGACGAAGCGCCCGGGCGCGACGCTCACCGCGGCTCCCCGGCGGCCATCCGGCGGCGCAGCCCGGCCGGCCGCATGTCCGTCCAGACCTCGGCGATCCTGGCCAGGCAGGCCGCCCGGTCGCCGCGGGTGCCCTCGGTGCGCCAGCCGGCCGGCGGGTCCCGGTCCGCCCACCAGATCGAGTACTGCTCCTCGTCGTTCACGACCACGTCGTAGAGCTCCTGGTCGTCCACGGCTCTTCTCCTCGTTCTCAGACCGTTCCTCGGACCGTTCCGCGGGCCCGTGCCGGGCCGCCGGGGCGTCACGGCGGCGGGCCGTGGGCCTTCCAGAGGTGGGCGACCTCCCCGAAGTGGTGGCGCACCCAGGCGTCGGAGTGGATCGTGTCCAGGTAGCGGTCGCCGCCGTCGGGGAAGACCAGCACGCAGACCTCGCCGTCGCGCACGCGCGGGGCGGCCTTCTCCAGCGCCGCCGTCGTCGCGCCCGAGGAGCCGCCGGCCAGGATCGCCTCGCGCAGCACCAGGCGGCGGCACGCGACCACGCACTCCAGATCGGTCACGTGCGCCACCTCGTCGGCGTGGCCCTCGCCGAACAGCGCGGGCCGCACCGAGGCGCCGTGCCCGGGGATCAGCCGCGGCCGGGGCCGCCCGCCGAAGATCGCGCTGCCCACCGCGTCCACCGCCCAGATCCGGGTGGACAGCCCCTCCTTGGCCGCGTACTGCGCGCAGCCGCGCAGCGTGCCGAACGTGCTGACCGCGCAGAACAGGTGGTCCACCCGGCCGTCGAGCGCCTCCACGATCTCCCGCATCGTCTCCTCGTGGGCGCGCGGGTTCAGCGGGTTGGCGTACTGGTTCGGCCAGTACGCGTGCGGCATCTCGGCCAGCAGCTCGCGCACCCGGCGCAGCCGGGCGGGCAGGTACTCGCCGCTGCCCGGGTCGGGCTCGGTCACCACTTCCACCTCGACCCCGAACGACTTCAGGATCGCGATGTTCTGCACGGAGGTCTTCGCGTCCACGACGCACACGAAATGCAGCCCGAAATAGCGGCAGATCTGCGCCAGCCCGATCGCCAGATTCCCCGAACTCGATTCCACCACCGCGGACTTCCCGGGAACGAGTTCGCCGCTGCGGACGCTTTCCAGCAGGAGGCTCAGCGCCGAGCGGTCCTTGATGCTGCCCCCGGGATTGAAGCACTCCAGCTTCGCGAACACCCGGCCGGGGAACCACGGCGCCAGCCGGTCCAGCCGGACCAGCGGCGTGTTCCCGACGGTGCCGAGGATCCCGTGCACCGGGGCCCGCACCGCGCCGGCGGCCTGGACGCTCACGCGAGCACGTACCCGTTGTCGGCGCGCGCGGGCCGGGTGCGCCGGCCGTCCAGATGGACGAAGGTGCGGTGCAGCCACCGGTCCCTGCCGTCGTAGCGCGGGACGAACGCCGTCCGCCCGTGCAGGCTCAGCCGGTTGTCGAGGAGCGCCAGGTCGCCGCGGCTCAGCGGGAACTCCAGCGCGGACGCCTCGAACGCCTCCTGCAGCCGCCACATCGCCTGCTTGGCCTCGTCGTCGACGGGGTGGGTGGTGGAGAAGTCCACCCGGACGTCGGGGTCGGCGGGATCGCCGGTCAGCACCGCGTGGGGGCGCGCGCCGCCGTCCCGGCCGCGGAACGAGGTCGGCGGCTCGGTGACGAACCGGGGCTCGGCCAGCACGGCCGCGGCCCGCCGGTCGAGCAGGCCGAGGGCCCGCCGCACCGAGGCCACCCGCAGGCGCGCCTGGTTCTCGTGGTCGTTGCGCAGGCACGACAGCGCCACGAAGTCCGGCGAGTGCTCGTGGAAGGCGTTCTCGACGTGCATCTCGAACACCACGGAGCCGGCGTTGCTCTGCTGCTCCTCCCGGCCGGGGACCGGGACGATGTTCTGCACCAGCGCCCCCGCCTTCTCCTCGGCGAACGCCCCCGGCTCGCCGAGCTGGAACACGATGAGCATCTGCACGCAGGCGGGCAGCGTGGCGTCCCGCTCCACCGAGCCGGGCACGCTGGGCGTCGGCGGCAGCGCCGCGTCGCCGGCCGGCAGGCCGCGCACGAGCAGCAGCCCGTCGGGTCCGGCGTCGTGCCGGTGGTCGCGCAGCCGCTCCCGGAGCCGGTGCGGCAGCCGGTTGGAGAGCCTGCGGGCCGCGTCCAGCCAGCGCGGGTCGTCGACCAGCCCCGGCGCCGCGCCGGCGAGCCGGCCGGCCAGTTCCGCCACGCCGGACCGTTCCCCGGGCTCCAGCTCGAAGATGGGCCCGCTGATGTCGGTCATGGCACCCCTCACGACAATGGATTCGCTACTCGTCGATGTTTGGCCAAGCGCCTATATTCGGCCTATACGAATGGCCGGTCTATACGTCGCCGCGGCCCCATGCGAGGACCCGCGCCAGTTCTTCTCCGGCGGCGGGCGCGGCATCGGCGGCGGGCGTCCCCGGCGCCTCGGCCGCTGTTTCCAGAAGGCGCACGAAATGGTCGAGAAGCCGTTCGGCGGTGGCCCGCTCGAACAGCTCGCCGTCGTACCGGAACACCGCCGCCAGGTCTCCCCCGGCGCCCTGGCGCAGCTCCACCGAGAGGTCGAACTGCCCCTCCATCTGCGGGACGTCGAGCTGGCGCAGGCGCATCCCGCCGTACTCCACCTCGGGGCCCTCCGGCCCGGTCGGCAGCAGCCCTGACAGCGGGACCAGCGGGCCGGCCGCGACATAGGTCACCAGGATCCGGAACCCGGGCGCGCGGCCGGGGGCGCCGTCCGGGCCCGGGCCGCCGGCAGGCCCGGCGAGCGGCAGCCGGGCGTGCCTCATCC
The DNA here is from genome assembly GCF_041951345.1 of Actinomadura sp. 21ATH. Taxonomy (NCBI): domain Bacteria; kingdom Bacillati; phylum Actinomycetota; class Actinomycetes; order Streptosporangiales; family Thermomonosporaceae; genus Actinomadura; species Actinomadura sp. 21ATH. Next base: position 82,143 of record NZ_JBGNUR010000002.1, read on the forward strand.
CGTCGAGGACGCGGCGGTGCATCGCCCGCGCGGCGTCGCCCAGGGTGCCCGCCGGGTCCAGGCGGGCCCGCAGCGGAACGGCGTTGACCAGGTAGCCGACCGCGTCCCGCTGGCGGCTGCCGCGCCGCTGCGTCACCGAGCAGCCGATCAGGCCGTCGGACCGGCCGGAGTAGCGGTGGGCCAGCACGCAGAGCGTCCCGAGCAGCAGGCCGAACGGGCTGACCTCCAGCGCCGCCGCCGTCTCCGGCAGCCGCTTCGCGGCAGGGCCGGGCACCGTCCTGCGGAGGGTGCCGCCGCGGAACGCCGGCCGGGCCGGCCGCGGGCGGTCCGGCGGGATCTCCAGCGCGGGGACGCCCGCGCACTCCGCCGCCCGGGCGGCCGCGAGCCGCGCCCGTTCCGGCCCGGCCAGCAGCGCGCGCTCCCGCTCGACGAACTCGGCGTACGGCATCGGCCGCGGGCCGCGGCCGAGCGCCCCCGGCTCGCGGTAGGCCCGCAGCAGATCCGCCAGCACGATCCACTGGGAGCTGGCGTCGGTGACGATGTGGTGCGCGGCCAGCACGAGGACGGCCTCGTGCGCCGTCTCGCGCAGCAGCGTCAGGCGCACCGGCGGGTCGCCGTCGCCGAGGCGGAACGGCACGCAGCCGAGCGCCCCGGCCGCGGCCGCCGGGTCCTCGCCGGCCGCCTCGCGCACCTCCAGCCGGAGCGCGCCCGGGCCGAGCTCCCGGCGCACGGGCACCCCGTCCCGCTCCTCGAAGACCGAGCGCAGCAGCTCGTGCCGGCCGGCCACCTCCCGCACCGCCGCGGCGAGCCTCGGCACGTCCAGGGGGTCCGCCGGAGCCGTCCGCAGCCGCACCGGCGTGACCACGGTGTACGCCGCGCTCTCCGGGGCCATCCGGTGCAGGAGCCACAGCCCCTGCTGCCCCGCGGAGAGTGCCCCGGGCCCGCTCACCGCGCGGCCAGTTCTCCGGCGAGGTGCCCGGCGAGCGCGGCGACCGTCGGATGCTCCCAGGTGATCGTCGGCTCCACCTCCAGGCCGAACCGGTCCTCCACATCGCCGCAGAGGATCAGCGCGTACACCGAGTCCAGGCCCAGGTCGGCGAAACCGGCGGCCGGGTCCAGGGTCGCGGCGTCCCGGTCGAGGTAGGAGGCCAGCCGTTCGACGAGCCAGGCCCGCACGTCCTCCGCCGCCGCCATCACTCGCCCCCCGTGGTGCGCGCGGCGTCCATGGCGGAGCGGTCGCGCAGGGTCCGCACCTCGCGGTCCAGGTCCTCGTACACCGGGTCGATTTCGCCGGAGAGGAACAGCTCGCGCATCGCGCGGCGGCGGATCTTGCCGCTCGTGGTCTTGCGGATCGTGCCGCGCCGGACGAGCGCGACGTTGGTCGCCCGGATCCCGAGCCGCGCGCTCAGCTCCGTCCTCAGCGTCCTCGCGAGTGCGGCCAGCTCCTCGCGGCCGAGCCGGGAGGCGGCGAGTTCCTGGAGGACGACGACCCGCTCCTCGGGCACCTGCACCGAGAACGCGGCCGCCAGGCGGTTCTCGACCAGCGGACTCGCGGACTGGGACACGCGTTCGAGGTCGTGCGGGTAGAGGTTGCGCCCGGCCACGATGATCAGGTCCTTGATCCGGCCGGTCACGAACAGCTCCTCGCCGCCGTCCTCCTCGCCGAAGGCCCCGAGGTCGCCGGTGCGCAGCCAGCCGCCCGCGCCGTCGGCGGTCACCGCGCCGAACACCCGGCCGGTCTCCTCGGGGTTCCGCCAGTAGCCGCCGGCCACGCTCGTGCCGCGCACCCAGATCTCCCCGACATGGCCGGCGGGCAGGCGCTCGCGCGTGTCCGGGTCCGCGATCAACACCTCCATGTCGGCCGACCTGCCGCAGCCGACCAGGGTCCGGTCGGCGGGCTCGCCGGCCGGCGGCTCCAGCCGGTTCTTCTCCAGGGCGCGGCCGTTCACCGTGCGGATCGCCGGGGCGCGGCCGATCGGCGATCCGGAGACGTAGACGGTGCCCTCGGCCAGCCCGTACGAGGGGCAGAAGCTCTCGGGGCGGAAGCCGGCGGCCGCGAACCGCGCGGTGAAGCGGGCGGCCGTCGCGGCCGAGACCGGTTCCGACCCGTTGATCGCGCACCGCCAGCTCGACAGGTCCAGCGTGGCCAGCTGCTCGTCGGTGACGTGCCGCGAGCACAGGTCGAACGCGAAGTTGGGCGCCGCGCTGACCTCGGCGCGGTGCTCGGAGATCAGCCGGAGCCAGCCGAGCGGCCGCCGGACGAAGCCGGTCGGCGACATCATCGTGAGGCTCCCGCCGTACATCAGCGGCGCCAGCAGCCCGATGACCAGGCCCATGTCGTGGAAGGTCGGCAGCCAGCTGCAGAACGGCATCCGCTCGCGCCAGCCGAGGGTGTCGCCCATGTGCCGGATGTTGTGCACGAGGTTGCGGTGGTCGACCATGACGCCGCGGGGCGCGGTGGTGGACCCGGAGGTGTACTGGAGGAAGGCGAGCGCGTCCGGCTCCGGCGGGGCGGTCTCGGCGTCCGAACGCTCGTCCGCGGAAACCGCGAGCGTGGGGATCTCCCCCAGCCCCGCCTCGGCCAGCGCGACGTCGCCGAGGCTCGCCTCGGCCAGCCATCCCTCGACCGCGGCCCGGTCGGCCTCGGCGGTCAGGACGGCCGCGACCCCGGCGTCGGCCGCGATGCCGTCCGCCCGGTCCAGCTGGTTGCCCCGGCCCGCGAAGAGCGGCGCGGGCACCGCCGCCATCCCGGCGTACAGGCAGCCCAGGAAGGCCGGGACGAACTCCGGCCCGGCCGGAAACTGCAACAGTACGCGGTCCCCCGGGCACGCAACGTCGAGCAGCCGGGCCGCCACCGAGCGGGCGGCCCGATCGAGCTCGCCGTAGGTGAGCGAGTCGACCCGGCCGCCGCCGCCCGAGCCGTGGTGGAAGGCGATGGCCGGCCGCCCGGGGTCCTCCCGCACATGCGTGAAGAACCTGGCCACGAGACTGTCGGATGCCGGCATCGCGCTCACCCCTCGCAAAGACACCAAGGACTACCGGCGAGCGTCCAGCCGGACGCTATACCCCTCCTATATTTCGCCGTGCGCCCGGCCGCCGCGGCCGGTCCGCCGTACATAACATCTGTGCACAATTGCCGTGCAATATGCGGGCACCTGCGAAGATCACGAACGGTCACCGCGATCGGGCCGCCGGGACGGCCATCGGCCGCCGCCGCATTTTCGGGCACCGGCCAATAATTCCGCCTCTCCCGGCCATGTCCAGAAGTTGCCACCGCGCCAAGCGCCGCTGGACTCCGCGGCGGCCGTCTGCCTATGGTCGCCACCAAGATCACGCCTGGGTGGAGGCGCTCCCCGAGACCTCGCCGCCATCGCCCCCGACGGCCAAGTGAACAACCCGCCAAATCCCTGGGAAGGGAAAATGACCACACCTGTTGAATTCCGGTTGCTCGGGCCCGTGGAAGCATGGCGCGGCGGCAGCGAGATATCACTGGGCGGCCCGAAGCAGCGCACCGTCCTGGCGGCACTGCTGCTCTCCCGGAAAAAATTGATCCCGGACGAGGAGCTCGGCACCGTCCTCTGGGGCGAGAAGACACCCGCCACGTTCAACGCGCAGATCTACACCTACGTGTCCCGGCTCCGGAAGCACCTGCGGGACGCGGTGAAGATAACGCGCAAGAACCCCGGCTACGCGTTCGTCGTCAACTGCGGCCGGCTCGACGTCGACGAGTTCGACAAGGGCGTGCGCGCGGGCCACACCGCCATCCGGACGGGCGACTTCGCCACCGCCGCCCGGCACTACCGGGCCGCGCTCGCGCACTGGCGCGGCCCCGCCCTCACCAACACCACCGACCATCTCGTCGACGTCCAGCGCCAGCGCCTGGAGGAGGCGCGGCTGGCGGCGCAGGAGGCCGGGATCCACGCCGAGCTGGCCCTGGGCGCCAGCCACCGGCTCGTCCCCGAGCTGACCGGGCTGGTCGCCCGCTACCCGCTGCGGGAGAGCTTCCGCATGCAGCTCATGACCGCCCTGTACCGGTGCGCCCGGCAGGCCGACGCGCTCGCGGTGTACGAGGAGGGCCGCCGGCTGCTCGCCGAGGAGCTCGGCGTCGACCCGTGCACCGCGCTCCGCAGGGTCCACCTCGCCGTGCTGACGGAGGAGCCCTGGCTGGACGACTCCCTGCCGCCTCTCGAAGGAACGTTCCTCGGCGGCGCCGGGTCCGGCGTCCAGTGGGAGACCAGGCGGCCCGTCGGGGCCGCCACCTTCTGACCCAGGGGTGATATAGGGCGGATATAGAGAGCGTTGCGAACATCACCGCCATGACGGACGACCGAATCAGGGACGTAGTGGTTCTCGGCGGCGGCACCGCGGGCTGGATGATCGCCGCCTACCTGGGCAAGGCTCTGCAGGGAACGGTCCGCATCACCGTACTGGAATCGCCGGCGGTTCCGCGCATCGGCGTCGGCGAGGCGAGCATTCCCAACCTCCAGAGCGCCTTCTTCGACTCCCTGGGAATTCCGGAGGACGAATGGATGCGCGAATGCAACGCCGCGTTCAAGACCGCCGTCAAGTTCATCAACTGGCGCACCCCCGGCCCCGGTGAGGCGCAGGCGCGCGAATACCAGGGCGGCACCGACCACTTCTACCACCCGTTCGGCCTGCTTCCGGAAAGGGACGGCATCCCGCTGTCGCACTACTGGCTGGCCAAGAAACACGCCGGGCAGGAGCCGGGCCCGTTCGACTACGCGTGCATGAAAGAACCGGCGATCATGGACGCGAAACGCGCGCCGCGGTACGCGGACGGGCGCCCGGCGACCCGTTACGCTTGGCATTTCGACGCCCAGCACCTGGCCGATTTCCTGCGCCGCTGGTCGGTCCGCGAGCAGGGCGTCGTGCACATCGAGGACCACATGGAGGAGGTCCTCTTCGACGAGCGCGGCCACATCTCCGCACTGCGCACCCGCGGTGGCCGCACCGTCGAGGGGGACCTCTTCGTCGACTGCTCCGGCTTCCGCGGGCTGCTGATCAACAAGGCGCTCGGCGAGCCGTTCCTCGACATGAACGACTACCTGCTGTGCGACAGCGCGGTGGCGACCTCCGTGCCGCACGACGACGCGGCCGACGGGGTCGAGCCCTACACCTCGGCGATCGCGATGCCGGACGGCTGGACCTGGCGTATCCCGCTGCTGGGCCGGTTCGGCACCGGCTACGTGTTCTCCAGCCGGTTCACCGAACGGGACAGGGCGACCGAGGACTTCTGCCGGATGTGGGGGCTCGACCCCGAGAAGGCGACGCTCAACCAGATCCGCTTCCGCGTGGGCCGCAACCGCCGGGCCTGGGTTAAGAACTGCGTCAGCGCCGGCTTGGCCTCCTGCTTCCTGGAGCCGCTGGAATCGACCGGCATCTACTTCTCCTACGCCGCGGCGTACCAGCTGGTGAAGCACTTCCCGGACCGGACCTTCAACCCGGCCCTGGTCGACGGCTTCAACCGGTCGATCGAGGTCATGTTCGACGACATGCGCGACTTCATCCAGGCGCACTTCCACTTCGCCCCGCGCGACGACACCGAGTTCTGGCGGGCCAACAAGGGGCTGCGCCTCTCGGACGACCTCCAGGAGAAGGTCGCGCTCTACCGGGCGGGCATCGCGATCAACCAGCCGGTGGCGGACGAGAGCACCTACTACTCCAACTTCGAGGCCGAGTTCCGCAACTTCTGGACCAACGGCAGCTACTACTGCATCCTCGCCGGGCTCGGCGTCGTCCCGGACCGGCCGCTGCCCCTGGTGGCGCACAAGCCCGAGTCCGCCGCGCTCGCCGAGCCGCTGTTCGACGAGGTCCAGAAGACTCAGCGGGACCTGGTGGCCACGCTGCCCTCCAACCACGACTACCTGAGCCGGCTGCATGGCCGGTGACATCGGAGCGGCCCGCGCCGCCACGGCCGCCGTCACCGCCGGCGACCACCGCGCGTTCATGGGCGCGTTCCCCACCGGCGTGTCGGTGATCACCAGTCTCGACGCGGACGGCCGCCCGCACGGGCTGACCTGCACATCGCTCGCGAGCGTCTCGCTGCGCCCGCCCACCCTGCTGGTGTGCCTGGGCGAGCGCAGCGGCACCCTCGCCGCCCTGCGCGGGCACGGCGCGTTCGCCGTCAACCTGCTCCATCTGCACGGCCGGGCCACCGCGGAGCTGTTCGCCTCGCCGGACCCCCGCAGGTTCTCGCTCACCCCGTGGCGGCCCGCGCCCGGCACGGGAACGCCCTGGCTCACCACCGCCGCGTTCGCCACGGCCGAGTGCGAGGTGACCGGGATCGTGCCGGCCGGCGACCACGCGCTGGTCCTCGGCCGCGTCCGGTCCCTGGACCGGCGGCCCGGCCTGCCCCTGCTGTACGGGCTGCGCGGCTTCTCCGCGTGGCCCGGTCCCCCGGCCCTGTGAGGTGAGCCGCACGTGACCATCACCCGGACGGAGACCGCCGCGCCCGCCGGCCTCGGCGGCGCGCTGGTCCTCGGAAGCGCGAGCGAGGCGGCCGCCGGGCACCGCGCCCGGATCCGCGCGCTGCTCCGCGAGCGGATCGTCCCGCTGCTGCCCGCCGCCGAACGCGACCGCCGGTTCCCCGTGGCGGCGGTCGCGGCGGCCGGCGGCGCGGGGCTGTTCCGCGAGCGCTGGACCGGCGGCCGGCACGGCGACCTGGGCCGGAGCGTCCTGCTCAGCGAGGAGATGGGCCGGGCGGGCCTCGGCGGCATCGGCATCGGGGTGGGGCTGCACCTGGAGGCGGCCCTGCCGCTGCTGCGCCGGTTCGGCCGTACCGACCTGGCGCGGGAGACGCTGGAGCGCGGCCTGGCGGGCACGGCCGTCTGCTGCGTCGCCACCTCCGAGAAGGACGTCGGGTCCGATCTCGCGGCGGCCGAGACCGAGCTGCGCAGGGACGGCGCCGGGTGGCGGGTGCGCGGGACGAAGTGGTTCGTGTCGCCCGGGGCGGCGGCGGACGCCGTCCTGGTGCTCTGCCGCGGCGCGGACGGCCCGGCGATCGCGCTGGTCGGGCGCGACGGGTTCGAGGTCGTCCGCCGCCTGGAGACGGCGGGGATGCGCAGCCTGGAGACCGCCCGGCTGGCGATCGACGCCCGGGTGCCGGACGACGCGGTCGTCGTCCGGCCGGGGCAGGGGCTCACCGCCCTGCTGGCCGCGCTGATGTACGAGCGGCTGGCCATCAGCGCCCAGATCCTCGGCACGCTCGAGCTGACGCTGGCACTCGCCGCGACCCACCTGCGCAGGCGGCGGCAGTTCGGCGTGCCGCTCTACGAGCACCAGGCGCTCCGGCTCCGGCTCGCGGACCTGGTCGGCGAGGTGACGCTCGCCCGGCGCGGGCTCTACGGGACGGTCGCCGAGCTCACCGCCGGGGCCCCGGTGTCGGTGTGCGACATCGCCGGGATCAAGGCCGTCGCCGGCCGGCTCGGGGAGCGGGTCGCGAGCGAGTGCCTCCAGTTCTTCGGCGGGTCCGGCTACCTGGAGGACGAGACGCCGCTCGCCCGGATCTGGCGGGACCTGCGGGTGTGCCGGATCGGCGGCGGCACCGACGAGATGATGCTGGAGATCGTGGCCAAGGGCGTGCGCCCCCGCGACGACCTCTACGAGCAGTGGATCCGGTCCTGACCGGGACCGCCGGCGGGGAGGCCGTGGGGTGAGCTTCGACGTGGCCCTGCTGGGCATCGACGGGATCGGCAAGTCGTCGGTGGCGGAGGCGCTGGCCGGGGAGCTGCGCCGCCGCGGCTTCGAGGTCACGATCACGTCGTGGCGGGCGCATCTGCGGGGCGGCCGGTCCGGCAGGGGCGGTGAGGCGCTGCACGCCGCGTACGACGCGATGTTCCGCTCGGTCTACGCGGCCTGCCTGGGACCGGACGGCGAGAGCGCGGAACGGCTGCTGCCGCGGCTCGGCGAGGACCTGGCCGGCGGCGACCCGGGGCGGCTCGGCGACCCGGACGCCGACGTCGCCCTGGACCCGCGCCACCCGGCCGCCTTCCTCGCCGCGGGCCTGATGGAGACGGCGGCGCGCCTGATCGAGCGCGACTTCGTCATCGCGCCCGCCCTCGCGCGCGGCGAGGTGGTGATCCAGGAGAGCCACGGGTTCAAGAACATCCTCAAGATGGGGGTGTACGCGCGCGTCCTGTCCCCCGGCGCGGGCCCGGCGCTCGGCGAGTACTTCTCGTTCGCGCACCGGTGCCTGTCCCGCTGGGCGCCGCCGGCGCAGTCCGTCGTGCTCCGCGGCGACCCCCGGCTGGCCTACAGCCGGCGCCTGGAGCAGCGGGGCCGGATCCCCCGGGGCGAGCACGCGGGGATCGGCGGCGAGCCGGCCGAGGCGTCGTTCGTCGAGCTCCAGTCGGGCGTCCAGGCGGAGCTGCTCGCGATCGCGGCGGCGGAGGGGCTGCCGTGCGTCGAGATGGGCGGCGGCACCCGCGAGGAGAACGTGGCCGAGGCCGTGCGCGTCACGCTGCGCGCCCTCGCCGGCCGGAACCTCCTCCCGGAGGACATGGCGGTATGACGGCACGGAGCCCCTGGCACGTCCCGGACGCCGGCTTCGCCCCGGGACACCTCGCGTACCTGCGGGAGGTCGTGGCCGCCCTGCCCGGCTCGGACGGCGTGCTGGCCGCGATCGGCGCGGGCAGCCGCGCCGCCGGGCTGGCGCACCACCGGTCCGATCTGGACGTCATCCTGGTGTTCGGCACGGAGGCCGGCCGCGACGCCTGCGACACCGGTGCCGGCACCGGCACCGGACGGCGGGGGCGCGGGATGCCCGCCCTCGACCTCATGAAGATCACCATCGCCGATCTCGAACGCGCGCGGGACACCGCCGCCGCCAGGGCGGCCCCGGTCCGGGAGATCCCCCGGCCAGCCTACATGCTCGGCTCGTTCCGGGACTGGGCGCTGCTGACCCGCCTCGTCACCGGCCGGGTGCTGTTCGCCGGGGACCGGGTCCGCGGCCTGCTGGACTCCCTGGACCGCGCCGCGCTCCGCCGCGACGTGATGACGCACTCCGCCCTGTGCCTGGCCGCGCTGGTCGAGGACGTCGCCGGCGCGGCGGAGTGCGGCGACCTGGCGACCGCCCTGGCGGCCTCCGAGGAGGGCCTGCGCATGTCGCTCGACGCGGCCCTGGCCGGCCGCGACGACCTCTGGGTCGGCCGGAAGTTCCTCCAGCGCCGCATGGCGAGGCACCCGTTCCTCGCTGACCTGCTGAACGCCTGCGGGCACCGCATGTTCGGGCAGCCCTCCGCCGCCTTCGACGGACCTCTCGTCCGCGACACGATCCGCTGGCGCCTGGAGCTGGCGGGCCACCTGCTCGTCCACGCGCTGCTGTCCGCCTGGGAACGGCCGGTGGCCGACCTCCCCCCGTTCGTCCCGGCGGGGTCCGGGCCCGTCCGCGATCCCTGCCACGCCCCGGTGCGGTGGGCCGGCGGGGCCGGGCTGATGGTGGGCGTCGACCTCGTCCACCCGCTGGACGAGGAGGGGCTGCTGCTGTGGAGCCTGTGCGACGGCCGCGGGCCCGATGACGTGGCGGCCCGCTTCGCCGCGCGGACGCCGGCCCGGCCGCCCGGTGCCCGCTCGTTCGCCCTCCGGACGCTGAGCGACTGGCGGGCCCGCGGGATCCTGCTGGACGAGCGGCCCGCGCACCTGCCCTGACCTCGGCCGACGCGCGTCCCGTTTGGCGGACGGCGCCAGGGGTACCCGGCTACGGGCGGTGATCACCCCCGGCCGTACCACCGCGAACGTCAGGAGGTTGCGCACATGAAGGAGAACGGACGCGGCACGGACCCGCAGGTCCTTTCGGAGCCGGCACCTCCCTATCCCAAGCAGCGGCAGCGGCCCCCCGGCATCGAGCAGGAGGTGGAGCCGAGGCCACGCTATAAGGCGGGACGGTACCGCGCGGCGGACAAGCTCCTCGACAAGGTCGCGCTGATCACCGGCGGCGACTCGGGCATCGGCCGCGCGGTCGCGGTCCTCTACGCGCGCGAGGGCGCCGACGTCGCCATCGCGTACCTGCCCGAGGAGCAGCCGGACGCGGAGGAGACCCGCCGCGCGGTGGAGGCCGAAGGGCGCAGGTGCCTGCTGCTGCCCGGCGACCTCGCCGAGGCGTCGTTCTGCCACGCCGCCGTCGAGCGGACGGTGCGGGAACTGGGCGGCCTCAACATCCTGGTGAACAACGCGGCCCACCTGAACAGCCAGCTGGACCTGTCGCAGCTCTCCATCGAGGACTGGGACCGGTCCTTCAAGGTGAACGCGTACGCGTACTTCCACCTCGTGCAGGCGGCGCGCCCGCATCTGAAGGCGGGCGACTCCATCATCGCGACCGCCTCGGAGGAGGCGCTCAAGGGCAGCGACACGATGATCGACTACGCGGCCAGCAAGGCCGCCCTGGTCAACTTCACCAAGTCGATCGCCTCCCACCTGGCCAAGGACGGCATCCGCGCGAACGTGGTGGCCCCCGGCCCCACCTGGACGGTGCTCAACATCGCCGACCCGAACATGCCCGAGGACGGGCTGGCCCAGCTCGGGAGCGAGGGCCCGATGGGCCGGGTGGCGCAGCCCGAGGAGCTGGCACCGGCGTACGTGTACCTGGCCTCCGACGCGGACTCCAGCTACACCGTCGGCGAGATCATCGCCGTCACCGGCGGCCTGACCACCACCCGCTGATCGGCTTCAGCCGGCCGGACGGCCGGCCTCGGGCCCGGTCTCCTGGAGCCGCCGCCACTTCGCCATGGACCGCTCGATCTCCTCTCGCATGAATGCGAAGAACCGGGCGGTCTCGTCGAGCCGCCGCCCGGCGGGGGTGTCCGGGCCCAGGAGCCCGGCGCCCTCGCCGGCGCCGTTCCGCACCCGGACCAGCACCGGTATGGACTGGCTGATGTAGTGGCTCCAGGTGTGCTCGTGGATCCGGCAGAAGTCGTGCCGGCTACCGGGTTCGCGGCCGCGTTCGACGAGGCGCACCTGCACCAGGTACTTGACCGCGCCCGAGATCGCCGGGGCGCCGACGCTCAGCCGCTCGGCGAGTTCGGCGGCCGACAGCCTGCCGGAGTCGGTGACCAGCAGCGCGGCGTACACGCGCGCGGCCATCCGTGGCATGCCGGACTCGACCATGATCTGCGCGAACCGTTCCCTGAAGTCGGCGATGGCGTCGTCGTCCGCTCGCGTCACCGAGACCCCCTTCGTCGTGGTCACGACAGCCTACCGATTGCCGTTCATACACTTCACGAAATTCGTGAACTAAGAGTAGTGTTGCCGCCGTGGAAGAAGCCGAACTCGCCGGAGTGCAGAAGACCCTCAGTCCCGTACTCAAGGCCAAGGCCCTGGACAACCGGCTGCCGGAACCGATCCTCGGCGACGAGTACGCCGAGCGGACGATGCGCCGCCTCGACCCCGGCTACGACGGCCGCCGATTCGGCACCAGCCAGCTGGGCCTCGCCGCCGTCGTACGCGCCAAGGCCCACGACGACTGGGCCCGCGGCCACCTCGCCGAGCACCCCGACGCGGTGGTGCTGCATCTGGGCTGCGGCCTCGACGCCCGGGTGCACCGGATCGACCCGCCCGCCACCGTCGACTGGTACGACCTGGACTACCCCGCCGTCATCGAACTCCGCGAGCGGTTCCTGCCGCCGCGCGAGCACTGCACGCTGATCGGCTCCAGCGTCACCGACCCGGCCTGGCTGGAGCGCGTCCCCCGCGGCCGGCCGGTACTGATGATCGCGGAGGGGCTGGTGCCCTACCTGACCGAGACCGAGCTCCGGCGGCTGCTGACCGGCGTCGTGGACGCCTTCCCCAGCGGCCAGGTGCAGTTCGACACGGTGCCGGTATGGGCGTGGCGCACCTCGCGCTGGGACCCCACGCTGCGCAGGTACGGCGCCCGATTCCACTCGGGTTTCGACGACCCCGCCGCGCTGGCCGGCTGGCACCCGCGGCTGGAGTACGTCGACGAGGCACCGATGTACGACTCGCCGCTGCTGATGGCCAGAGCGCCCGCGAGCGCCCGCCGCGTGTACCGCCTCATGAACCTGGTGCCGGGCTTGAGGCGGTCGACCGTCATCGTGCGGTTCCGGTTCTGACGTACCGGCGGCCGGACGCTCGCGGGACGCCCGTCAGCCGGCGCCGCCGAGCACCTCGCGCAGCCGCCGCGCGAACGCCTCGGGCTGCCCGGTCTGGCCGAACTCGCCGCCCATGAAGCCGCCGTGATGGCTGGGGAAGACCGTCGCCTCCCGGCCGAGCAGCCCGGCCGCCGCCACCGCGGAGCGCGCGGTGAACGTCCCCGCGGACTCCTCGCCGACCGCGATCACGACCCGGGTCGGCGCCGCGGCCAGCGCCGCGGCGTCGGGCCGGTAGTCGCTGACCGCCCAGGAGCGGTCGGACAGCAGCGGATCGTCGCGCGAGCCGTCGTCCTCGGCCGGCATCCCGAACGCGGCCGGGTCGGGTACGGGCTGGGCGAAGTACTCGTCGGTGTACTCGCCCTGCCACGAGGTCATCGCGATGAAGGCCGCCATGCCGGCGCCCCAGCCCTTGGCCTCGTAGGCGTCCCGGACGCCGGCCCGGGCGCGCTCGGCGGCACGGGCGTCGGGGAGCACGTGGATCAGCGGCGGCTCGTGCGCCACCAGCGTCGTCACGTCCCCGGGATGGGCCGTCACCAGGGCGAGCGCCGTCACCGCGCCGCCGCTGCTGGCGAACATCTCGACCGGGCCCGCGCCGAGTGCCCCGATGAGGGCGTGCAGGTCGCCGGCCTGGGTCTCGGGCGCGTGGTCGTCCCGGCCGTCCTTGCGGGTGCTGCGCCCCAGGCCGCGCGGGTCATAGGTGATCACGGTGCGGTCGGGGAAGTGGGACGCCAGCGTCGCGAAGCCGGCGGCCTCCATGGGCTGGCCGATCATCAGCAGCGGCGGCCGCCCGCCGGCGGGCGGCAGCGGGCCGTGAACGTCGTAGACGAGGTCGACCTCGCGGGTCCGGAGTGTCTGCGCAGTCATACCCATGTGGACTCCTCCTCCGCCGGAAACTCATCGGTCCCGGCCGTCCCGGAGCCGGTCGTCTCCTAGGTGCGCCGGGCGACGGCGACCGCCGCGAGGGCGGTCGCGGTGAAGACGAGCGCCGTGGCCCGGTACGAGCCGAGCCCCTCCGCGACCAGCGCGCCCAGGGCGGGACCGAGCGCCGCCGCGACGGCGATCAGCAGGTTGAAGCGCCCGAAGACGGTCGCGTACGAGTCGCGCCCCCACCGGTCGGAGACGGCCGTGGCGGTCGACAGGGTGTGCGAGCCCCGCACCGCGCCGGCCAGCACGGCCGCCGCCGCGACCAGCGCGGCGGGCGCGGACACGGCGGTCACCAGGCCCAGCGCGAGCGCCGTCGCCGTGACCTGCGCGACCGTGCGGGAACGCGGCGTGCCGCGCCCGCTGAGCGGCAGGAAGACCAGCCGGCCGAGCAGCTGCCCGGCGCCGACCAGCCCGAAGACGGCGGCGGCCTGGGCGTACCCGAACCCGAGCTCCTCCAGCAGCGGCATCATGTTGAGCGTCACCGCGTACAGCCCGGCGGCCGCGAGGGCCAGCGCCAGCCGCGTGTCGCGGAACTCCCGGCTGCGCGCGATGCCGTTCACGTGCTCCTCGTGCTCGGCGCCGGTACGCCGCGGCCGTTCCCACCGCGGGGTCAGCAGCGCCAGCGCCGTGCCGGTGGCGACCGGACCGTACCCGGCCGCCAGCACGGCGACCGCCGCGCGCCACCCGAGGGAGTCGACGAGGGCCGCGGTCACCGGCGCGAAGACGGTGGACGACACTCCTCCCGCGAGCGTGATGACGGTCAGCGGCCACGCGCGGGAGGTGCCGAACCACTGGGTCGCGGCCGCGAACGCGACCGGGTACAGGGTGCACGCCTGCGCCGCGCCCGCCAGCATCCAGGCGAGGACGAACACGGGCAGGTGCGGCGTGGCGGCCGACAGCCCCATCGCCGCCGCGCCGGCGGCGGCCCCGGCGGCGATGACGGCGCGCGGCCCGTACCGGTCGGTGAGCCGCCCGGCCCACGGCCCGCACGCGGCCGCGCACAGCAGCGACACGGTGTAGACGGCGGGCACCACCGGCGCCGGCCAGGACGTCGCGCCGGTGATCCTCGTGGCCGCGATCGGCAGCGTGTAGTACAGGACGCCCCAGCTGAGGAACTCCACCAGGCACAGGCCCGCCAGCGCACCCCTCCCCCGGCCCCGCGCCGTCATGCCGCGCGGGTGCGTCCTCGCGGCGCGGTGTCCACTGGCCGCTCACCTCCAAGGGTCCCGTACAGATCATCGCCGCCTGCGCCGCCGCCCAAACGGCGCGGTGAGTCCGATCAGTGAAGGCCCGCGCCCGCCAGGTGGGCGCGTAGTGACTCGGCGCCGGTGAACAGCACCGAGCGGATGCCCAGGGCCTCGGCGGCGCGGACGTTCTCCTCGCGGTCGTCGACGAACGTCAGCTCGTCCGGGGAGGCCCCGAGGCGGTCGGTCAGCCGGCCGAAGATCTCCGGATCGGGCTTGGCGAGCCGCAGGTCGGCGCTGAAGAGCCGGTGGCGGAAGACCCGCGCCCAGGGACGCTCGTCGACCATGCGGGCCAGTTCGAGCGGGGCGTTCGACAGCAGGGCCAGCGGCGTCCCGGCGTCCGCCAGCTCGGCCAGCAGCGCGAGGACGTCGGGGTCGACGTGCGCCCACGTGCGGACGTCGAGGGTCACCAGGACCTCGATCAGGTCGTCGTCGACCGGGACGCCGAGCCGGTCGCCGACCTGCCGCCAGAAGCCGGCGGCGGTCACCTCGCCCAGGTCGTAGGGCAGGCGGTGCTCCCAGTACGCGGGCCAGAAGCGTTCCGGCGCGACGCCCGCCGCCCCCCGGCAGCAGCGCCCCGGCCCGCTCCGGCGGGGACAGGCTGATGACGCCCGCGTAGTCGAACACGATCCACTCCATGGCGGCCTCCTCTGGTCGGCCTTGACTTTCTAACATAGATCTTGTTCGATCCACCATATGGAAAGTTCGGAACGTCTCTCAGCGCTCATCGAACGGCTGCGCACGACCGAGCACGTCACCGTGACCGACCTGGCCGACGAGACCGGCGCGTCCGAGATGACCATCCGGCGCGATCTCGACCAGCTCGCCGAGCGGGGCGTGCTGCGCCGCGTCCGAGGCGGCGCCGTGAGCCTGCTGCTGCGCGGCGAGGCACTGCCGTTCGCCGTCCGCGAGCACGAGGCCACCGAGGCCAAGGAACGGATCGCCGCCGCGCTGAACGGCACCCTCGCCGACGGGGAGGCCGTCATCCTGGACTTCGGCACCACCACGCTCACCGTCGCGCGCGCCATCGCCGGGCGCCGGCTCACCGTCGTGCCGCTCGACCTGCACGGCGTCAACGCGCTCAGCGGCGCCCCCCGGATCCGGCTCCTGGTCCCCGGCGGGCGCACCACGCCGGGCGCGCTCGCGTTCACCGGGCCGCTGACCGAGGCGTCGCTGGCCTCGCTGCGCGTCGACACCGCCGTCATCGGCGTGTGCGGCCTGTCGGCCGAGCACGGGCTCACCGCGCACGAGCTGGACGAGGTCCCGGTCAAGCGCGCCGCCATCGCCGCCGCCCGGCGCGTCATCGCGGTCTGCGACGGGACCAAGTTCGGCCGGACCGGCCTCGGGCTCGTCTGCCCCGTCACCGCCCTCGACATGGTGATCACCGACCGGTCGGCGCCGGGCGCCGCCGTGTCCCGGCTCCACGACGCCGGCGTCGACGTCCGCCTCGTATGACCCGCGCTCCCGAGACGGCACTCCCCCGGCGGCTGCGGGCCGGCCGCGGAGCGACCTTCGTGTACTTCGCCCTCAACGGCTTCCTGCTCGGGATGTGGATCGTCCACATCCCGAGCGTCGAGCACCGCACCGGGATCGACCACACCGTCCTCGGCTGGCTGCTCCTGCTGCTGGGCGCGGGCGCCTTCGCCGGAATGCGGTTCACCGGCCCTCTCGCCGACCGGGCCGGCCCCCGTGCCGTCGTGCCGCTGTGCGCGGCGCTGTGCAGCGCCGCGCTGGTCCTGCCCGGCCTGGCCTGGAACGCCTGGACGCTCGGGGCCGCGCTGCTGGCCTTCGGCGCCGGCACCGGCTGCCTGAACGTCTCCATGAACGCCCACGCCGTCCAGGTCGAGCGCGGCTACGGGCGGCCCGTCATGTCCGCCTTCCACGCCACGTTCTCCATCGGCGGCGTGCTGGCCGCGCTGGCCGGCGCCCGCACCCTCGGCTGGGGCTGGAGCCCGGCCGCGACGCTCACCGCCGCCGGGGCGCTCGGCATCGCGGTCGCCGCCGCGGCCGCCCCGGCGCTGCTCAGGCCCGACGGCCGTCCCGCCGCGGCGGGGGAACGCCGCCCGGTGCCCCGCCGCATCCGGGTGCTGGCCGTGCTCGCGCTGATGGTGCTGCTGTGCGAGGGCGTCGCCAACGACTGGAGCACCCTCCATCTGCGCGACACCCTGGACGCGTCCCCCGCCACCGCCGCCTTCGCCTACGGCGCGTTCGCCACCGCGATGACCGCCGGCCGCCTGCTGGGCGACCGCGTGGCGGCGCGCTTCGGCCCGGTCGCCGTGCTGCGCTACGGCGCCGCCACGGCCGCCCTCGGCCTGACCGCCGCCGCCCTGGCGCCCGCGGTCCCGGCGGCGCTGGCCGGGTGGGCGGTGTTCGGGGCGGGCCTGGCCGGCTGCGTCCCGCAGCTCTTCAGCGCCGCCGGCCACCACGACCCGGACGCCGCCGGCGCCAACGTCTCCCGCGTCGCCGGCCTCGGCTACATCGGCATCCTCGCGGGCCCCGCCGTCATCGGCCCGCTGACCCATCTCATGCCGCTCAACCTGACGTTCTTCCTCCCCGTGGCCCTCTGCGCCGTCGCCGCCTGCGCGGCCGGAGTCCTCCGCCCCGCGCCCGGCGGCACGCCACGCCGGGCGGCACCGGACGAGGTCGGCACGCCCCCGGACGGCCCCGCCCCCGGCCGTCCCTGACGTTCCGGGCTCAGTCCTGCCAGTGGAACAGGAGGTCGTGGACCGTCAGAGGCGCGCGGGAGCCGAAGAAGTAGACGGCCAGGCCGGTGAAGGTGATGCCGCCGAGCGCGTCGTCGATGTGCCGGAACCCCGCGTCGCGGAGGGCCCGCGCGACGCGCGCGTCCTTCGCGCAGGCGAAGTAGGGGCCGAGCGTGCTCACCCGGACCGTGCCGGCATCGGTGGAGATGACGTGGTACGTGCCGTGCCCCGAACGCATGTGCTCGCCCGCGGGGACCGGTTCCCGCGGGCCGAGGCCCGCGCCGGCCAGCGCCGCGCGCGCCGCGCGGAGCCGCTCGTCCCGGATCTCGCGCGCCTCCTCCGGCGGGGGCGGCGGATCGAGGAGGGCGGCCTCGATCAGCCACAGCGGATCGGTGCCGGCCTGGCCCGGCGTGTACCGCCGGACGATCGCCTCCCGGACGTCCGGCGGCACCCCGGGCACCTCGACCCGCGGCGAGCCGAGCCGCTCCCACATCGGGCGGACGTCATGGCCGCGCTCGTGCAGGATCGGCAGCGCCCACAGGCGCCCCGGCAGGCCCGCCTCCACCAGCGCCAGCAGCGGCGCGTCGTCGCCGTAGCCGGCGATCAGCAGGTCGTAGGCCGCCCGGCTCACCGGTACGGAGCCGTCGCCGAGGAAGGGGGCGATGTCGCCGCCCGCACGCCACACGAGCCGGAGCCCGAGCAGCCGTTCGGCCGGGCGGGCCCCGGCACGCGCGAGGCCCTCCGGCGAATCGGTCCCGAGCGTCGCGAGGAGGGCGGGCAGGCCGCGCCGTTCGATCAGCTCGTCGATCGCCTCCTCCCCCGAGAGCCGGAGGTGCCTCCAGGGGGACGAGGCCAGGACGGCGAGGAGGCCGAGGGCCGTCGCGTCGCCCGAGGCCGCGGCGTCCAGCAGGGACCGCGCCCCCAGCTTCTCGGCCACGTAGTAGTTGCCGCGCTCCAGCGCACGGGCGCGGAGCATGGCGGAGTACGGCCCGCCGGGCACGTCCAGCGCGGCGACCAGGGCACGGCCGACCTTGAAACCGACCTCGTCGTCGCACACGTGGGCCGCCAGCGCCGCCGCCCGCTCGGCGGGCACCCGGCCGGCCAGCGCCTGCGCGCAGACCTCCCGGCGCCAGAACGGCTCGTCATCGTCGAGCACGGAATCGGCGATCGCGACGGCCGGGACGCCCGCCAGCACCGCCGCGACGTCCTCGGCCGGGGGACGCGCCTCCCACGACGGCAGCAGCTCCCTCAGGCGTTCACGGTCGTCCGTCATGCGCGGATCATCGTCCATGCCCTGACCGTCCGCAACGCCGTTCCCGGCCGTCCGCCGTCGCCCGCGCGGGGGTCTTGCGCCGGCCGCCGGCCGGACTCAGGATCGGGACTGGTTCTCCGGCACCGCCCGGCTCCCGTTCGTCCCGCGGGACCGGGCCGACGAGCGCGCCCGCCTGGCCGCGCGGCTGGGGACGCTGGCACTCCGACGCGTGGCGCACCCACCGGGCCGGCGGCCGGTTCCTCACCTGGCACAACACCTGGTCGTACGCGCCGTGCTCGGCGTGGCCCGTGCGCGGGCACCGGCCCGTCCGGCTCGCGGCCGGGGTGCCCGTGGACCTAGGCCCGGGGGTCCGGGTCGCCGAAGGCGGCGGCGAGCGCCTTCGCGACCAGCTCGGGCAGGTCGGCGCGCCCGCCGTCCTCGGCCCAGCGCACCAGTGCCGTGTGGAGGGCGGCGAGGCAGGCGCCGGCCGCCGCCTCGGCCCGGAACGCGGTGTCCGGGTCGGCGGCACCGTCCACGAGGGCTCCGACGATCGCCCGCTGGAGGGCGTACTGGTTGTCCAGGTGCCTCGCGCGCAGGGCCGGCGTCGAGATCATGAGCCGGAGCCGGTCGAGCAGGAACCGCCGGTCCGCCGATGAGCCCTCACCCCCGCCGTCGCCGGTCAGCAGCGCGGCCGAGTCGACCAGCGCGCCGCCGATCCGGCGGACCAGGGGCCGCTCGGCGGGGGTGGCGGCGATCCGCCCGGCGATGAGCCCGCCGTAATGGTCGAGGAGGACGAGGTCCTCCTTCGTCGGGAAGTGCCGGTACACGGTCATCGGCGACACCCCCGCCGCCTCGGCGACGTCGGACACGGTCGTGGCGTCGTAGCCGCGTTCGGAGAACAGCCGCACCGCGTGCGTCTGGATCATGCGCTGCGTCTGGGCTCGGCGTCGCGCCCGCAACGTTGAGTGCTCATCGGGCATGTGGTAGACACTACCGCAGTGATAGTCACTACCAAGTTGGTGGTGACTAACAGATCGAGATGGGGCTCTCATGGAACTGGACGGCAGGACGGCCCTCGTGACCGGGGCGTCGCGCGGCATCGGGCAGGCGATCGCGACGCGGCTGGCGGCGAAGGGGGCGACGGTCGTCGCGCACTTCGGCACCGGCGCGGACGGCGCGGCGGCGACGGTCGGCGAGATCGAGCGGTCCGGCGGGACCGCGCTGGCCGTCCGGGCGGAGCTGGGCACGGACGGCGACGTCGACACGCTCTTCGCGGGGGTCGAGGACGCCCTGGCCGGGCGGCCGCTCGACATCCTGGTCAACAACGCGGCCGCCGCCCCCGCCGGCCCGATCGGGACCACGACCCGCACGCAGTTCGACCACCTCTTCGCGGTGAACGTCCGAGCGCCGTACTTCATCATCGAGCGCGCCCTGCCACTGCTCCGCGACGGCGGCCGCATCGTGACGATCTCGTCGGTGGCGACCCGCATGGCGAACCCCGCCCAGACGTCCTTCGCCATGACCAAGGGCGCGGTCGAGACGATGAGCATGACCCTGGCCAACCAGCTCGGCGCCCGCGGGATCACGGTGAACGCGGTCGCCCCCGGCGCCACCCGGACCCCGGCCAACGCCTCGGTCTTCGAGGCACCAGGCCTGGCCGACCACATCGCCGGCTCGACGGCCCTCGGCCGCCTGGGCGAGGCCGGCGACGTCGCCGACGTGGTCGCCTTCCTCGCCTCCGACGCGGCACGCTGGATCACCGGCCAGGTCATCGACGCGACCGGTGGCCTCTTCCTGGGACCACGAACCTGAAACCGCAAGTCCCTCACCGCCGCCCATGAGCGCGTGACCGCGCGCGTTCATGGGCCGGCCGGGGCGTTCGCTTATGCTGGCGGGATACGGAAGTGGGAGCTGAGATCCATGGGCAAGCACGAGAATCCCGACACCGACCACATGGCCGAGTTCCGCTCACTCGACACCGACGGCTCCGGCTACCTCAGCCGGGACGAGCTCATCGCCGCCTTCGCCGCGGCGGGCGACCCCCGCTCGATCGAGGAGATCGACGCCTACATCGCGACCGCCGACAAGAACGCCGACGGCGAGATCTCCTACAAGGAGTTCCTCGCCGGCTGAACCCCGTCCCCGCCGTCCGACCCGGGCTAGCGGGCGGGGGTCCATTCCGCGGCCGCGGCGATGCCGTTCAGGCGCCGGGTCACGATGGCCGGGTCGGAGACGGTGACGGTCAGGCCCGGGTGGCGTAGCAGCCCGAGCGGGTCGAGTCCCGTCACGGGCGCGTGGAAGCGGACGCAGACGCCCTGAGCGGTGCTGGTCCCGAAGGTGAGCCCGCGGTCGGCCAGCGAGAGGTGCGGGCCGATCGCCTTCCACGCGCTGTAGGGGCCGGTGGTCTCGGCTCCGGCGATGTTGTCCAGCGGGGTCCGCACCGTCCAGGGCCCGAACCGTACGCAGAGTCCGCCGGGCGCGAGGAGGAGCCGGCACGTGTCCGGCCGGATCCCCAGGAGCGCCAGCGGGCGGGCGAAGCGGCGGTCGAAGGCGAAGCCGTACCGCTCGCGATCGTTTTCGGTGGGCATTCGCTCCCTATTCCCGGTCCTTGCGGGGTTATGACTTGCTGTTTCTTGGTTTCGGGGGGTGACTGGCCGATGTTTCCGGCGGGTAGGGCGGCCGCATGACGAAGAAGGACGGCAAGAGCCTGTCGCCCGGAGACAGGGTCCGCTGGAGCAGCCATGGGTCCACCGCCGAGGGCGAGGTCGAGAAGAAGGTCACCGACCGGCGCGAGGAGGCGGGCCGTACGGTGGCCGCCTCTCCCGAGGACCCGCAGTACGTGGTGCGCAGCGAGAAGAGCGGCAAGAAGGCGGTGCACAAGCCTTCGGCGCTGCGCAAGAAGGGGTCCGGATGAACAAGGACGAGCGGGCGGTGGCCGAGGAGTTCGGCGCGGCGGTCAACATGACCGCCGGGCAGCTGGAGGACTGGCTGGAGACCGACGAGTCGAGGTCGGCGGGGCAGAAGGACGGCGGCGGCGAGTCGACCGGCCACGCCTCCGGCCGCAGGATCGTCGAGCTGATCCGCACGAAGCGGTCGGATCTGACCGACGAGGACTACGAGCACATGAACAAGGTGGTCGGGTACGTCCACCGCCACCTCGCCCAGCGCCCTTCAGGCGATGTGAAGGACACCAGGTGGCGGCACTCGCTCATGAACTGGGGCCATGACCCGCTGAAATGAGCGGATCGGTCGTGCACCGGGGGCGACGCGGCGGCGCAGGCGGCGCAGGGGGCGCCGGGCGAGTGCGCTGGCGGCGGCGCGCACGCGCGACGCGGTGGCCCGCGGGCATGGGCCTCGCCGCGTGGCGGTGGCTTCGGCATTCCCGCCGGGTACCGCGGCGCCGGCTCCGCACGAGAGCGGTCTCGGAGATCGAGCGGATCCCCGGCCGCGACGGCCGGGTGCAGGATCCGCAGCAGGGCGTCGGGCCGACCTACCAGCGGCGTTACACCGTCCGCATCTCCGGCAGCCCGCTGACCGCGGCCCAGCTGATGGAGCTGCTGGGCGACGACCTCAACGCCGCGTCGCCGGTGGAGGTCGCCGTCTTCGACAAGACCTCGGGGAACGCCCCGTCCCTGGAGCTGGGCGACGAGTACGTCGTCCACATGCCGGGGCCGTGGAACTGCCCGGTCCGGGTCGTCGACCTCACGCCGGAGTCGTTCCGGTTCGCGACGCTGCACGGCCATCTGGAGGCCGGGGAGATCGAGTTCCGGGCGCGGAACGTCCGGGAGGGCGGCCTGGAGTTCACGATCGAGTCCTGGGCGCGGAGCGGGGACCGGATGGCCGGATTCCTCTACGAGAAGCTGGGCATCGCGAAGGAGATGCAGCTTCACATGTGGACGCACTTCTGCACCCGGGTCGCCGAGCTGTCCGGCGGTCGCAAGAGCGGTGACGTGGAGGTCCGGACCGAACGGGCGGAGATGCCCGGGCCCGGCCGGCGGCTCGTCACCCGCACCGTGACGGCGGCGTTCGCCCGGACCTTCGCCCTGGCGGCGCGGCTGCGCGAGCGGCCCCTGCACCCCAGGGGCCTCGTCTTCGACGCCACCCTGGTGCTGCACGGCACGTCCCGGTACTGGGGGGTCCCGCTCCTGGACGACCGCACCGAGCTGCGCGGCCGGGCGCGCCTCTCCCGGGCCGCGGGACTGCCGCCGCCGCTGCCGGACGTGCTGGGTCTCGCGCTGCGATGGCGGCAGCCGCAGGCCGGCGGCGAGGAAGCGGAGGCCACCGGTGAACTGCTGCTGGCCACGACGGGGCACGGCCGGCTGGGCCGCCACCTGCTGCGGCCCGCGTCCGGCTGGAGTCCCGCGTTCTACGGTTCCCTGCTGGCGTTCCGGGCCGGTGACCGCCGGATCCTGCTGGGCGCGGTCGCGCGGCGCGCGCGGAACGTACCGGCCGGCCTCGCGCCGCTGGCCCGCGCCGTGGAGGAGCGGCCGCTGCTGCTGGACCTGGTGGTGGCGACCGAGTTCGGCCCCTGGGAACGGTTCGGCGAGCTGCGGCTCGTGGAACTCGCGCCGAGCGACGACGGCGAGACGACGCGATTCAATCCCGCCCGCAACCCCGTGCCGGGGCTGCTCCCCGCGGGGCTGCTGCAGCAGGTGCGCGGCCCGACCTACGCCGCCGTCCAGCGCGCGGCCCGCCGCGGCCGCCGTCCGCGCCGCCAGCGGCATCGCCCACTGGGGAAGGCGGCCCGATGACACCGAGAGAACGCGTCCGGCGGCGCATGCGGCGGCGTCACGCCACCCTCGGCGAGCTCCCCCTCAACTTCGATCCGCACGCGCCCGGCACGGGCCGCCCGGACAAGGGCTGGCACGTCGACGACTACCGGCAGCCGCTCCCGGCCGAGCCGCCCGGCGAGCCGGTCGCGGGAGGAAGCTGGGAGACCGCCTGCCACCTGGTACGCGACTACGAGTACGCCGATCCCGGCATCATCCGGGAGATCTGCCGGTCGGGACCGCCGGAGCCGGGCCGGAACATGCTGCTCGAAGGCCGGTTCTACGGGCTGCGCTTCTACCTCGGCCTCCGCGTCGGAGACGTCGTCGACCGGGTCGTCGAGCAGGACGGGCGCCGGGTGCGCGTATGGGGATGGAACTACCGGACGCTGGAAGGGCACCTCGAACGCGGCCAGATGGACCAGGAGGTGCGCAAGTGGCTCGACACCGGGGAGGTCGAGTTCCACGTCCACGCCTACTCGCAGCGGGCGTCCATCCCGAACCCCGTCGTGCGGCTCGGCTTCGTCGTCTTCGGCCGGATCACGCAGATCAGGTTCTACCGGCGAGCGTGCCGGCGGATGGAGGCGCTGACGAGAGCCGCGCTCAGCACCCGCCGGCAGGCCGCCGGCGAGAGGTCCGGATGATCCGGCGTCCTCAGAGGTCCCCTCAGAGGTACTTGGAGAACAGGTCGGTGGTGGGCCAGGTGCCGATGGCGTTGGCGACGGTGTGGAGGGGCGCGCTGAAGTCGCTGTAGCCGTAGGTCAGGCCGGAGGGGTCGTCCCGCTGGTCGAACAGCAGGGCCCAGCTCACGCCGTCGTAGCGGCGGGTCACGATGGTGCTGCTTCCGGTCAGCGAGCCGTCGTGCCAGGTGTTGCGGCCGCCGGTGACGTCCCGGACGAACCAGCCGAAGCCGTAGTAGGAACCGCCGGAGTTCAGGCCGGTCTCGGGCTTGGCGAACACCTGCTCCACGGAAGCCTTGCTCAGCACGCCGGTCGTCCCGTCCAGGATGGTGCTGAAGCGGGCGTAGTCGACGGCCGAGGCCAGCCAGCCGCCCATCGCGGTGCGGTTCTCCAGGTTGAACGTCCCGTACGGGCCGGGAACGGTGGTCCCGGCGGCGTCGAAGACCGACTTGCCCGTGTACTGGGAGAAGTACGGCACCTCCCCCGCGGCGGCGTCGGCGCGCAGCGACCGGCCGGGCCGCGCGCGCCTGATCCCGACGGGGGCGAAGACGTTGCGCTGCACGTAGTCGGCGTAGGTGGTGCCCGACACCTTGGCGACGATCTCGCCGAGCAGCAGGTAGCCGTAGTTGCTGTAGGCGTAGGTGCTGCCGGGGTCGTGGTCTAGTCGCAGGCCCGTCCCGTAGCGCATCATGTCCGCCCGGCTGATCGGCAGCGAGGCGCCCAGGGCGGCGGCGACGTCCCGGTCGCGGTGGGTGAAGTCGCCGGAGACGTCGCGGTCCCAGCCGCCCAGGTGCTGCAGGAGGCGGCGCACGGTGACCTGCGACAGCCGCGGGTCGGCGGTCTTGCCGGCCGGCGGCGCCAGGTCGAGCAGCTCGGTGACCGGGGCGGACAGGCTGAGCCTGCCGTCCTGGACGAGTCGTGTCACGGCCGTCGCGGTGATGGCCTTGCTGAGGCTGGCCAGCCGGAACAGCGAGGTCGGCTGGACGCTGAGCGCGGCGTCGTCGCTCCAGCTGTAGCCGCGCGCCAGCACGAGCCTGCCCTTGTAGGTCACGGCCAGGGACCCGCCGGGGATGTTGCGGTCCTGCATGAGCTTCTTGACGGCCGCGTCGAAGCCGCTCAGGCCGCTGCCCGCCGTCCCGGTGACCTTCCAGGTACGGGCGGCGGCACCCGTCCTGACCGCCGTGCCGGCGGCGGAAGCGCATCCTGACAGCAGCGCCGGCGTCGCCGTTCCCACCGCCGCCAGCCCCGCCAGCCTGCCGAATTCTCGCCGACTCGGCCGCTTGTACGACACCCTGCCCCCTTGATCGTTTACCGCGAAGACGCGAAATATACCGATCTTGGGTCCCGCCGTCGATACGGCCGGTGGCGCCCGGGCGGGCGGCGCCGCGGTCGGCGCACGGTCCCCGCGTCCCGCGACTTGCCGTGCGCGAGAAGGCGGGGACTGTAGGACTTGCCCGGGACGCCGGGCAGCGATCGAGAGACGGTCCGTCCCCGGCCGAGGAGCCCGATGACCCATCACCTGTCCAAGGGCGGCAGCGTTCCGATACCGGACGCGGCCGCCGCCCCGGTGCCCTTACTGGTCGCCTTCGGACGCCGCCGCGAACCCGCGTTCGCGCACTGGCGGATCGATCCCTGCGCCCTCGTGGTGGGCACTCAGGAGACGGCCACCGCCGCCGGACTCCTGGTCCACGCCGGCGCACCGGCACTCCCGGACGGCGGGATCCGCTACCTGCGGAACGGCGACGAGCCCGAGAGCACCGGCGCCGCGCGCATCGGCGTCGATCTCGCGGCGCTCGACACCGCGGCACGGGTGTACCTGGCCGCCACCGTCGTCGGCGCCGACGGCCGTCCCGGAACGTTCGGCGACGTGCTCGGCGCCCACGTCCGCCTGACCGCCCACGACGAGCTGGCCCGGTACGAACTCGACCAGGACGCCTCCACCGAGACCGCGATGCTCTTCGCCGAGATCTACCACCGCGACCGGAGCTGGCGGTTCCGGGCCCTGGGGCAGGGGTTCACCACCGGCCTGGACGGCATCACCGACCGGTACGGAGGCCGGACGGAGACCGCCAGAACGCGGTGACGGGCCGCCCCGAGGTTCGCGCGCGGGGGCGGACGCCCCGCCGGGTGTTCCGGCGGGGCGTCCGCTCACCGTCGTCCGCTCACAGCTTCTTCGGGCGGTACGCCTTGTACTCGCTGCCGGAGTCCAGGCCGTAGTCGCGCGTCCGGTGGTCGGTGCCGTACCGGCCGCGCTGCTCGTAGGCCCAGTAGGAGGTGCGGTCCTCGTCGGCCCACTTCTCGAAGATGACGACGTGCCGGGTCGTGTTGGTGCCCTCGGCGTCCATGACGAGGTCGCCCTTCTTCAGCTCGGACATCTTGATGCGCTCGGTGTACCTCGACGAGGTGAGGCCCACCGTGTTCGGGCCCGGCTTGGGCAGGTCGAGCGCCATCGCGACGTAGCCGGAGCAGTCGGTCCGGTAGCCGTCGTGGTAGTCGCTCTGGCTGTACGGGATCCTCCGGTCGGTGTGCGGGCGCCAGGTCCTGGCGCGGGCGATCACCTCGGAACGTTCGTCGCGGGCCTCGCCCGCCTTCTTCCCGGCCTCCTTCCCGGCCTCCTTCCCGGCGGGCTGCTTCTTCGCGGAGAGGGTCGCGACCGCGGCGGCCCTCTCGCCACCGCCGGGGTCGGACGATCCGGCCGACGCCTGCACGGTCGTCGCCGCCACGCCGGCCACGGCGAGGCCGGCCAGCACGCCGGCGGTGCCGCGGGACAGGCCCAGGGGGCCGCGCTTCTTGCTGTGCTTGCCTTGCAAGGGGAGACTCCTTGGCTTCCAGGACGCCTACCGGGTTAGCTGACGGGTTCGGACGTGGAAGTCGCCCTACGGCTCTGGAACGGGCCGATTCACCCCTGCGCGGACCGTCGAGGTCGCGCGCACGGTGGATCCCCGGCTCCGCCATGACGGCGGACTCGGCGTTGCCGCTGCGATCCTTGGGCGCGGGGCGCCCGTCCACGGGACCCGGTGTCCCGTGCGCGAAAGAGCGGCGCTGTATGGGTCATGCGGCCATGCGAGGACCGCGTGCTCTGAGAGCGGCTGCCGGCGCACTCGGCCCCGCACGCCGCGGCGTGCGCATGGGAAGGGCCTGACTACTAGGTCTCGGAGAGACCGGGCGCGGCAGGGGGGACAAAGCGCCTGGGGGGCGCATTGGTGGACGACAAGCTAGTGCAACCACCAAAAGAAGGCAAACGCCCCCAAAATCATCATCGCCCCAGCTCAGAGGGGTACACTACGGCCCGCCCGGCATGGCACGGCCCGCCACACCGCCGGGCCGCGGTCACCTGGCGATCGGCAGCTCGGCGATGAGCCTCTCGACGCGGCGGCGGATCTCGTCGCGGATCGGGCGGACCGCCTCGACGCCCTGGCCGGCGGGATCGTCGAGCCGCCAGTCCAGGTAGCGCTTGCCGGGGAAGACCGGGCAGACGTCGCCGCAGCCCATGGTGACGCAGACGTCGCTGGCCTGGACGGCGTCGGCCGTGAGGATCTTGGGCCTCTGGGCGGTGATGTCGATGCCCTCTTCGCGCATGGCCTCGACGACGGCGGGGTTGACGGAGTCCGCGGGCGCCGAGCCCGCCGAGCGGACCTCGACGGCGCCGCCCGCCAGATGGGCGAGGTACGCGGCGGCCATCTGGGAACGGCCCGCGTTGTGCACGCAGACGAACAGGACGCTCGGCTTGGCGGACATGACATCTCCCTGGCTGCGTCGAGGAGCCGCGGGCGCGCTCCGACCCGTGCGAACCACCCTGGTAACGTATCAGCGCATGATGACATCAGTCGACCCTGATGTGATGCGCCTGCTGGCGGATCCGCTCCGGGCGCGCATCGTGTCCCTGCTGGCCGGAGAGGCGCTGTGCACCTGCCACCTGGTCGAGGAGACCGGCGCCAAGCAGACCAACATCAGCAACCATCTGCGCGTGCTGCGCGAGGCCGGGCTGGTGGAGACCGAGCCGTGCGGCCGCTTCACCTACTACCGGCTGCGCGCCGAACCGCTGGAGGCGCTCGCCGAGCGGCTGCACGGTCTGGCGCGCGCCGCCCGCACCACGCTCGACGACTCCCGGAAGAGGCCCTGCCCGTGACCGCGTCCCGTTCCGTGCCCGAAGCCGATGCCGATGGCGGCGCCGCGTCCCGGCCGGACGGCCCCGAGCACGGGCCGGTCGGCAGGCTGTCCACGCTCGACCGCTTCCTGCCGGTGTGGATCATCGCGGCGATGGCGCTGGGACTGCTGCTGGGCCGGGCGGTCCCTGGCCTGGACGAGGCGCTGAGCGGGATCGAGGCGGGCGGGATCTCGGTGCCGATCGCGCTCGGCCTGCTGGTCATGATGTACCCGGTGCTGGCCAAGGTCCGCTACGACCGCCTGCACACCGTGACCGGCGACCGCCGGCTGCTGCTCTCCTCGCTGGCGCTCAACTGGGTGATCGGTCCCGCGGTCATGTTCGCGCTGGCCTGGCTGCTGCTGCCGGACCTGCCCGAATACCGCACCGGCCTGATCATCGTCGGACTCGCCCGCTGCATCGCCATGGTCGTCATCTGGAACGACCTGGCCTGCGGCGACCGCGAGGCCGCCGCCGTCCTGGTCGCCCTCAACTCCGTCTTCCAGGTGCTCGCGTTCGGCCTTCTGGGCTGGTTCTATCTCCAGGTCCTGCCGGGCTGGCTCGGGCTGGCCACCGACGACGCCGGCTTCTCCATCGGCAAGATCGTCATCAATGTGCTGGTGTTCCTCGGCGTCCCGCTGCTGGCCGGCTATCTGACCCGCCGCACCGGCGAGCGGGCCCGCGGCCGCGACTGGTACGAGAACCGCTTCCTGCCCCGGATCGGGCCGGTCGCGCTGTATGGGCTGCTGTTCACCATCGTGCTGCTGTTCGCGCTCCAGGGCGACGAGATCACCTCGCGGCCCGGCGACGTCGCCCGCATCGCGCTGCCGCTGCTGGCCTACTTCTCGATCATGTGGGCGGGCTCGTTCGCGCTGGGCCGCGCCGCCGGCCTCCCCTACGACCGCACCGCCACCCTGGCCTTCACCGCCGCCGGCAACAACTTCGAGCTGGCCATCGCCGTCGCCATCGCCACCTTCGGCGTCACCTCCGGCCAGGCGCTGGCCGGCGTCGTCGGCCCGCTCATCGAGGTCCCCGTCCTGGTCGGGCTGGTGTACGTCTCGCTGTGGCTGCGCCGCCGCATGCCGGCGTCCGCACCGCGGCACTGACGCCGCCGCCGCGGACGTCCCGCGTCCGGCGGGGGGCGGTCGGCGGGGTCAGCCGGCGGCCGGAGCGCCGGGAGGCGGGCAGCACGCGCGCAAGTAGTCGCGGAGTTCGGTCAGCAGGGCCTCCACCGCCGGGGTGTCGATGCGGTAGTAGACCTGCTTGCCCTCCTTGCGGGAGGCCAGCAGGCCGCCGCGGCGCAGCAGCGCGAGCTGCTGCGAGGCGGTGGAGTGGGCGATGCCCAGCCGCTCGGCGACCGCCCCGACGGTCAGCTCGATCCCCCCGGCGAACAGCTCCAGCATCTGCTGGCGCTGCTCGCCGGCCAGTCCCTTGAGGAAGTCGCGCAGCTTCTCGCTCGGCTGGACGGCGCCCGCGCAACCGCTCGTACCGCTGCCGCCGGCATTCGTACCCGCGTCGGCCATGCCGCCCCGCCCCCCTCTCCTCCTGCCCGGCCCATCCTGCCATGCATCGTCATATTGTCATTTCACTAAATTACGTTATGTTGTGCGCATGGCAGACCGGAGCGATGTCGTGATCATCGGTGGCGGCCAGTCGGGCCTCGCCACCGCCCATGCCGCCCGCACGATGGGCTTGGACGCGGTGGTCCTGGAGGCCGCCGGCACCCCCGCCGGGTCATGGCCGCACTACTACGACAGCCTGACCCTGTTCTCCCCCGCCCGCCGCAGCGCCCTCCCCGGCCGCCCCTTCCCCGGCGACCCCGACGGCTATCCGGTACGCGACGAGGTGGTGGCGTACCTTGCCGGCTACGCGGCGGCCCTGGACGCCGACATCCGCACCGGCCACCGGGTCGACCGCGTCACCGTGACCGGCTCGGGCGAATACGAGATCGGCACCGCCGGCGGCGCGGCCCTGCGGGCCCCGATGGTGGTGGCCGCGACGGGCGCGTTCAGCTCCCCGCACCGGCCCGGCCTGCCGGGGCTGGAGTCGTTCACCGGTACGGTGCTGCACTCGGCGGACTACCGGCGCCCCGGCCCGCTCGCCGGCCGGCGGGTGGTGATCGTGGGCGGCGGGAACTCGGCGGTACAGATCGCCATCGAACTCGCCGCCGCCGGTTCCCGGGTCACCCTGGCCACCCGGCGTCCGCTGCGCTTCCTGCCGCAGCGCGTCCTGGGCCGCGACACGCACATCTGGCTTCAGCGCACCGGGCTGGACACCGCGCCCTGGGCCAGGCCGCTGCTGGCCGGCGGCAAGGGCACGCCGGTGATGGACACCGGCGCCTACCGGGCCACCATCGCCACCGGCAATCCGGACCGGCGCCCGATGTTCACCCGCCTGGACGGCGACCAGGTGGAATGGGCCGACGGCACGCGCGAGCGCGTGGAGGTCCTGCTGCTGGCCACCGGCTACCGGCCGGGCGTCGACTACCTGGCCGGCCTCGACGGCGCGCTGGACACCGGAGGGCGGCCGCGCCACCGCGGCGGCGTCTCCCCGGCGTGCCCCGGCCTGGGCTTCGCCGGGCTCGAATGGCAGCGCTCGTTCGCCTCGGCCACGCTGCGCGGTGTCGGCGCCGACGCCCGCCACGTCCTGGACCGGCTGCGCAAGGGCCCGGGGCCGGTACGCGCCGCCGAGCGCGCCCGCCGGTGAGCCCGGATCAGGCCGGGACCCCGGACGGCAGCGCGAACAGGCCCGACAGGCGGGTGAGCGCCTCGGGGATCGCTCGATAGTACACCCAGGTGCCGCGCCGTTCCCCTTCGATCACCCCGGCCTGCCGCAGCACCTTGAGGTGGTGGGAGATGGTCGGAGCGGTCAGCTCGAACGGCACGGTCAGGTCGCACACGCACGCCTCGCCGCCCTCGGCCGAGGCGATCATGTTCAGCAGCCGGAGCCGCACGGGGTCGGACAGCGCCTTGAAGACCCTGGCCAGATCCGCCGCCTCGGCCTCGGACAGCGCCGAGTCGCTCAACGGGGTGCAGCAGGGAGTGGACACGTCCGAGATCTCGAGCGATTTCGACATGCCTCTAATTTGACATCCATCTAGGCAAGGTTGCAAGCTGGGCCTTGCTTCGAAGAATCTCTAACCAAGGAGCGTGCGCCGACCGGCCCGTGCGCGCACGCCTCACCGCATCGTCGGCCACGCCGATCCTTTCGAGCACAGGAGCATCGATGAACGACCACACCCCCCGGCCCGGCGGCTGCTGCGGCAGCGCGCCCGCCACCGGCGCCGACGCCGCCGAGCAGGCCACCGCCGTCCTCGGCACCGGCACCGGCGGCGACGGCAGCGGCCAGGAGCCGCCGGTCGTGGTGATCGGTGCCGGGCCGGTCGGGCTGGCCGCCGCCGCGCACCTGGCCGAGCGCGGCCTGCCCTTCCTGGTCCTGGAAGCCGGCGAACGCGCCGGCGCCGCCGTCTCCGAATGGGGCCACGTCCGGCTCTTCTCGCCCTGGCGCCACGACATCGACGCCGCCGCCCGCCGCCTTCTGGAGGCCGCCGGCTGGACCGCCCCGCCCGCCGACGCCCTGCCCACCGGCGCCGAACTCGTCCGCGACTACCTCGCGCCGCTCGCCCGGGTGCCCGCGCTGGCCGCGAACATCCGTACCGGAACCGAGGTCCTGGCCGTCACCCGCGACGGCCTGGACGCCACCCGCACCGTCGGCCGCGACGAGCACCCGCTGCTGGTCCGCACCCGCGACACCGCCGGCGAGATCCGCGACGTGCGCGCCCGCGCCGTCATCGACGCCTCCGGCACCTGGCGCAACACCAACCCGCTGGGCCACTCCGGCCTGCCCGCCCCCGGCGAGACCGAGGCCGCGGCGGTCATCACCGGCCCGCTGCCCGACGTGCTCGGCCGCGACCGCGGCCGCTTCGCCGGCAAGCACACCCTCGTCGTCGGCGCGGGCCACTCCGCCGCCAACACCCTGCTCTCCCTCACCCGCCTCGCCGGGGAGGCGCCCGGCACCCGCATCACCTGGGCGGTGCGCGGCGGCTCGGCCGCCCGCCTGTACGGCGGCGGCGACGCCGACGGGCTCCCCGCCCGCGGCGCGCTCGGCGCCCGGCTGAAGGAGGCGGTCGACGCCGGCGCGATCAGGCTCGTGCACTCGTTCGCCGTCACCCGGCTCGATTCCCTCGATTCCCCCGCCGACGGAACGGTGCGGGTCACCGGCGCCACTCCCGCGGGCGAGCGGACCGTGAGCGCCGACACCGTGGTGGCCGCCACCGGCTTCCGCCCCGACCTGGACCTGCTCCGCGAAGTCCACACCGAGCTCGACCCCGCCACCGAGGCCCCCGTCAGGCTCGCCCCGATGATCGACCCCAACTTCCACAGCTGCGGCACCGTGCCCCCGCACGGCGAACGCGTCCTCGCCCACCCCGAGACCGGCCTCTACATCGCCGGCATGAAGAGCTACGGCCGCGCCCCCACCTTCCTGATGGCCACCGGCTACGAGCAGGTCCGTTCCATCGCCGCCGCCCTCGCCGGGGACCGCGCCGCCGCCGACACCGTCCGGCTCGACCTGCCCGAGACCGGCGTGTGCTCCACCGACCCGCCCGCCGAGGACGAGGCGGCGGCCGCCGGATGCTGCGGCTCCAGCGCGCCGGAACCGCTGTCCCTCGGCGCCCCGGTGGGCTTCGCCACGGGACGGGAGCACGGCTACTCCGGCGAGCGCAGGTAGGCCATGAGGGCCTCGCCGCGCGGGGAGAGACGGTAGCCGGTCTCCAGGCTCTCGGTGAGGCCGAGGGCCTTGAGGCGGCGGACGTCGGCCTTGAACGGGAGCCTGTCGCGGTCCAGCCGTTCGGCCAGGTCCACGGCGCGCAGGCCGGGGTGCTCCTCGATGAGGCGGAGGACCTCGCGGGTCCAGGGGGCGCGGCGGCTGCGGGCGTCGATGGCGTCCAGCTCGGCCGCGAGGCCGGCCAGCTCCCGGTCGGTCAGGTCGGCGTTCCCGGCAAGCACCGATCGGGGGTCGGGGCCGCCCAGACGGAGCATGACCCGGTGGTAGCCGCCCTCCTTGGTGCTCTTGGACAGGGCGGTGAGCAGCGCCGCGCGGCTCGCGAAACCCGAACGGAGCGCGTCCTCCTCGGTGATCTCCTCGGGTGTCACGGCCGTGACCGAGTCGATGACGACGATCCCCGCCCAGGTCCGCTGGGTGCTCCCCGCGCGGACCCGGGGCTCGGCCCACACCCGGAACACCCGGTCGATCCGCCCGCCCGCGATCCCCTCCAGGACCTCCCGCCTGAACAGCATCGTTCCCTCCCCTCGTCCGGTCCCCGGTGACTATCGCGAGGCCTGCTCCAGGACGTACTCGGCGACCTGGGCGTGGGTGGCGTACCAGACGCCCTGCTGCGCGTCGATGTGCTCCAGCAGCTCGCGCAGCACGGCCATGCGGGAGCGGTGGCCGATGACGTGCGGGTGCATCGTGAGCTGGAACAGCCCGCCCTCCTCGAGCGCGGCGTCGAACTCGTCGCGCCAGATCCCCGCCACGTCCCGCGGCGGCGGGCACGCCCGCAGCATGCCGCCGTACTCCAGCAGCAGGTACGGCACGTCGTCCCTGATCCACTCGACCGGGATCTCCACGACGCCGGTCGGCTCCCCGTCGGCCAGCAGCTCGTACGGCTCGTCGTCGGCCATGAGGGAGGAGTCGTAGAGCAGGCCCAGCTCGCGCGTGATCTCCAGGGTGTGGTCGGAGAACTCCCACGCGGGGGTGCGGATGCCGACCGGGCGGGTGCCCGACAGCTTCTCCAGGGTGTCGGCGGCGCGCAGGGCCAGCTCGCGCTCGTCGGCCGGGTCCAGCAGCGCGTTGCTCTCATGGATCCAGCCGTGCATGCCCACCTCGTGGCCGGCGGCGGCGTAGTCGCGCACCTCGTCCGGGTGCAGCAGCGCCGAGACCGCCGGCATGAAGAACGAGGCCGGGATGCCGAAGCGGTCCAGCAGGCGGAGCACGCGGGGGGCGCCGACGCGGGAGCCGTACTCGCCCTGCGCGAGGCCGCCCGGCCCGGTCGCGCCGCCGCGCAACCAGATCGTCTCGTGGTCGGAGTCGAAGGAGAGCGCGACCGCGACGCGGGCGCCGCCGGGCCAGGAGGCGGGGCGCAGGGAACGGCCGGCGCGGACCCGCGCCACATGGCCGCGCCAGGTCCGCTCGTCCCACTGCCAGGGCTGCCGTTCGGTCATCGTGAGGCTCCGTTCGGAGGAGTTCGCCGGATGGATCGGGCGGGCGGCTCACGCTCCGTCATGGCCCCCGTCGGGCAGGGCCTGCGCGAGCTGGTGGCGGGAGGTGATGGCGAGCTTGGTGAACACCTTGCTCAGGTGGTACTCGACGGTGCGGGGGCTGAGGAACAGCTGGGCGCCGATCTCCGGGTTCGACAGGCCCTCCCGCGCCAGCCGGGCGATCTGGCCCTCCTGGGGGGTGAGGCCGTCGGGCGTGCCCTCGGCGCGCTTGCGGGCGGTCTCGCCGGTGGCCAGCAGCTCGCGGCGGGCGCGCTCGGCGAAGGCGTGGGCGCCGAAACCCTGCAGCATCTCATGCGCGGTGCGCAGGTGCTCGCCGGCCTCCTGGCGCCGGTTCTCGCGGCGCAGCCACTCGCCGTACACCAGATGGGTGCGGGCGAGGTACACGGCGACCCGGGTGCGCTCAAGGCGTTCGATGGCCTCGCGGTACAGCAGGTCGGCGGCCTCGCCTTCGGAGACCAGCGCCTTCGACCGGGCGAGCACGCCGAGGGCCCAGTCGGTGCCGGCGGCGGTGGTGCGCTTCTCCAGCTCACGCAAAGCTTTCGCGGCCGATTCGGGGGCGTTGCCGTACACGGCCGCCTCGACCAGCTCGAAGAGGACGAACCCGGTGAGCCCGAGATCGTCGTGCTCGTACGCCCGCTCCGCATAGGCCAGGGCGTCCTGGTACCGGCCGCGCCCGTTGTACACCAGCGCGGTCATGAACAGGCACCCGCCGATCGCCCGCCCCTCGTTCCAGCCGCTCGCCCATTCGGCCTCGGCGTCGAACTTCGCCGGCGCCTCCGCCCCGCCGCGCCAGCCCACGAGCAGGTTGGCGGCGAAGCCGAAGTACGCGTGGCCGGTCACCTTCAGGATCGCGGTGGACTCCTCGACCAGGGTGGCGGCCGCGTCGAACTGGCCGGCGTAGACGTGCACGGCGGCGCGGTAGGTGAGGGCCTGCGGCAGGAAGTGGAGCGCGCCGATCTCGCGGGCCGACCGGACGGCGTACGCGGCCAGATCGTGCAGGGTGCGGTCGTCCCACATGTCCGCGGCGACCAGGTAGGTCAGCCAGAGCCAGCGCATGTTGTCGTCCGGGTCGCTCCGGGCCGCCCGGCGGAACGCCTCCAGAACGCGCTCCAGCCGCGGCGCCGACTCGGCGAAACCCTCGGCGAACCGCGCCACCAGCCCGTCCAGCAGCACCTCGACCGGTCGTTCCGACAGCGGTCCCGCGGACGCGGTGCGGGCGGCCTCGGCCACCGTCCGCAGGAGGCCGGGTTCGCCCAGCCTCCCCGCGAAGACCGCCGATCCGATGGCGTCGACGTACGCCTCCCGTGCCCGTCCGATGTCGACGGGGGCCATCCGGCCGGCCGCCTCCAGCAGCGGCCGCAGGGCCTCGCCGCCGCGCCTGCGCGCCAGGACGATCTGGGCGCGCAGCCAGGCCACCTGCCCGCTCTGGAGTTCGGTCAGCGGGCCCATCTCCGCGGAGGCGAGCAGCTTCAGCGCCATGTCCGGGGCGCCGGCGCCGACGGCCGTCTGCGCCGCGGCCAGCGCCCTCGCTCCGCGCCGGGCCGGATCGGGCGTCAGCTCGGTCGCCCGCCGCAGGAACGCGGCCGCCGCCGCGATGCCGCCGCGCGCCTGGGCCCGGCCGGCCAGCCGCTCCAGCTCGCCGGCCACGGACTCGTCCGCCTCCAGCGCCGCGTGCGCGCGGTGCCAGGCCCGGCGGTCGGGCGCGGAATCGGGATCGGTCGCCTCGGCCAGCGCCCCGTGCGCCGCCCGCCGCTCCGACCACGACGCGGCCGAGTACACCGCCGACCGCACCAGCGGATGCCGGAACCGCGCCCACGTCGCGATCTCCAGCAGCCCGTCGGCCTGCGCCGGCTCCACCGCCGACGCGGGGACCCCGAGACGCCCGGCGGCGTTCCAGATCAGCACCGGGTCGCCGGTCGGCTCGGCCGCCGCGACCAGCATCAGCGTCCGGGTCTCGGCCGGCAGCGCCGCCAGCCGCCGGCGGAACCCCTCTTCGACCCGCTCCGGGACCGCCTGGGCCTCCACCAGCCCGAACCCGCCCGCCAGCTGCGTGGGGCTCAGCCCGCGCGGCAGCTCCAGCAGCGCCAGCGGGTTGCCGTTCGTCTCGGTCAGGATCCGGTCCCTGACCTGCTCGTCCAGCGGGAAGCGCACCACCGAGCGCAGCAGCGCCTGCGCCTCCTGCTTGGGCAGGCCGCGCACCTCCAGGTCCCCCAGCCCCTGGAACTGCTCGCCCGGCGTGCGCGCCGCGAAGATCAGCCCCACCGGCTCGGCCAGCAGCCGCCGGGCCACGAACGACAGCACCTGCGCCGACGACTGGTCCAGCCACTGAGCGTCATCGACCACGCAGAGCAGGGCACGCTCCTCCGCCGCCTCCGCCAGCAGGGTCAGCACCGCCAGCCCGACCATGAACCGGTCGGGCGCCGGCCCCTCCTGCAACCCGAACGCCACCGCGAGCGCGTCCCGCTGCGGGCCGGGCAGCTTCTCGATCCGATCCAGCAGCGGCGCCACCAGCAGATGCAGGCTGGCGTACGCCAGCTCCATCTCCGCTTCCGCCCCGACCGCGCGGACCACCCGCATATCGGCCGCCTGCCCCACCGTGTGCCGCAGCAGGGCCGACTTGCCCACCCCCGCCTCCCCGCGCAGCACCAGGGCCCGCCCGCGTCCGGAACGCACATCCCCCAGGAGGCCGTCCAGCTCGGCACGCTCGCGCTGCCGATCCAGCAGCGGCGTGTCCCCAGACAGCGGCCCCATGCCCCTAACGCCTCCGTTCAGTGCCCCTACGTCGGCGTGACCAAGTCATTGGCTGGCGGGAGCCTCGCCAGGATCCCATTCCCGCCACGTCCCGATCAAGGCCCACGCACCCGACCGCCGGCCTCCCGTGCAGGGATGACACGTTGCGCTACAGCGGCTCGGCCATCCACCGCTCAGCCCGTGCGCTCGACGAACGCCCGGCGGAATCTGTGCCGCCAATCATGGCGGAACGGCTCCGACCACTCGTGGCGCTTGGCCTGCCGGAGGAACTCGGCGTAGATGGCCTCGCCGCCGGATCGAGAGGCACGGGAAGCGGCACCCGCTGCCGGTCTGATGCCGGGCCGGAAAGGCAAAGGCTCGGCCTGCCTCCCGTGCGGCGGGCGTGTTCCCCCGGGCTCACCGTCGTACGCTGCTGCGTCGCGTGTCGTCGAGGGCCTGGGGCGCTGGTGAAGAAGTACGCCGAATGGAGGCGCGAGCGGGGCTCGTGGGTGCTCTGCGAGGAGATCCGGGCGCAGGTGCGCGAGCTGCGCGCCCTCCTTGACGCCGAGCCGGACGGGCCGGGCACCGCCGCCGGCAGTGCCGAGCTGCTGGACGGGGCCCGCGAGGAACTGGACAAGGCCCGCGACGTCATCGATTTCGACACCCATCGCAGGGCCGCGTCGGCGTCCCATGTGACGGCGGCGCAGGTGCACCTCGACACGGCGCGGTCGCTCTGGCTCCGCACGCTCGCGCCCGCGGAGATCGAGGCCCGCCTGCCGGACATGCTCGCGATGGTCAAGGAGCATCTGGCCGCCGAGGACGAGCGCCGGAGGGCCGTGGAGGGGCTGGCGCGCGACATGCGCGCCGCGCGGGACGCCGGGCAGCCCTTCGATCTGCGGCCGTCCCAGCGGGCGGCGCTCGTCGGCGCGGTGCACGCGGCCCGCCAGGCCGAACTGCGCGAGCGCCTGCGCGCCGGGAGCTTCGTCGTCATCGTGCGCTGGGTGGCCGCCTTCCTGCTCGCGCTGGCGCTCACCGTCGCGGTGCTGTCGGCGATCTTCAAGACGACCGTGCCGCTGTGCTTCCACCCGACCGCCCCCGAGGCGGGCGGCCAGCCGAGGTTCGGGGTGGTCTGCCCGACCGGCGAGGCGGCGGATCCCGTCGCCGAGCGCGACACCGGCCAGGAGACCGCGAACGTCGTGACGCGCAGGGACTACATCGTCGTGGAGTTCGCCGGACTCGTGGCCGCCGGGGTCGCGGCGGCCTCGGCTCTGCGCAGGATCAGGGGCACCTCTACCGCGTTCGGCATCCCGGTCGCCCTGGCCATGCTGAAGCTGCCCACGGGGGCTCTCACCGCGGTGCTCGGCCTGCTTCTCATGCGCGGCGGTTTCGTACCGGGACTGAGCGCCCTGGACTCGTCGGCGCAGATCATCGGCTGGGCCATCATCTTCGGCTACTCGCAGGAGCTGTTCACGAAGTTCGTGGACCGGCGGGGACAGGACGTCCTGGACGGCATCCGCGGGCCGAGCGGCCCCGCACCCGCACCGGAGGCCGGCAAGTCGTGAACATCCGGCCCGCTCAGCCGCGCGCCAGCGCGCGGCCGATCGGGCCCGCGACCTCGGCGTGCGCGAGGTAGCGCTCGATGCCGTGCGGCCGGTCGCCGTTCAGCACCCGCACGTCCGTGAGGGGATCGCCGTAGATCGGGCGCAGCGGATGGCCCAGCGCCACGATGTCCCGGACGTCGTACGCGCTGGTCCACTCGACGCCGGGGCCGGGATGCCGGGCCCCGGGCGGGCGCAGGTTGCGCTGCACCGCCTCCAGGCCGAGGGGGGAGCCGACCGTGATCCACGTTCCGGTACGGTCCCGCACGGCCGGGTCTTCGAGCAGGTCACGGCCGACCACGGTGCCCAGGCTGTGGGTGACCAGCACCAGCGCGCCGGACTCCGGCACCGCGCGGCGGACCGCGTCCAGCACCTCGTCGCGGGCGCGGGTGAGGTAGACCGCGACGTCGCGCAGATGTGCGGTGATGATCTCCTGGTCCGCCCGGGTCCGGTCGGCGATCCGCAGTAGGAGCCGGCGGGTCGCGTCCCATGACAGCAGCCGGTCCGGCGCCCATCCGAACAGCTCGGGCTCGGCGACGTCGTCCACGTCCAGAGCCGCCGCCATGTCGGCGACGAGCCGCCGCTCGACCTCCCCCGCGTCGGCGGGCAGGTACGGATGCAGCGGGCCCGGCACGTCGGGATCGCTCGGGAGTCCCTCCAGGTGGGGCCGGCCGGCGTCCGGCCGCGAGGCGGCCTGGTAGAGGACGTTGCCATAGAACGGCAGCACCGTCCGTTCGGGGGTGAGCGCGGGCAGCCCCGCGCTGGTCAGCCCGGCGTTGAGGCCCGCCAGCCATTCGCGCGCCAGCTCCTCCGGGGCGCGGAACTCCTGGCCGCGGCCGTGCACGAACACGACCGTCCCCGTCATGGCATCTCACCTCCGGTACGTCCGTCCCGTCAAACGTTTCCCGGTCCGGGGTAAAGAGCACAACCCGACACTGGCGAAAACGGGCGAAAACCGGAGTAATTAGGAGGAGTAGGTGCTTTATAGGTCGAAATTCATCTGGAGGTGGATTGAATGGAATTCTACGAGCAGGAACAGGAGCACCAGCGGGAGGCGGCCGCGCGCCGGGTGGCCGAACGCGTGCCGGAACGGCGCGGGAACGAGAGCGTGCTGGCGTCACCGGGCGGCGTGGCGGCGGCCGACACCCCTGAGCGGATCGCCAAGCGGGTCGACCGGCTCAGCCGCTTCTACGGCGACGGAGCCCTGCCGGAACCGGGAGCGGCCCTGCCCGGGACCCGGCTCGAAAAGATCATCAACACCGTTGACTACGTCGGCGTGCGCTACCTGGACGCCGGGGTCGCCGCGGCGCGCACCGTCGGGCGGGTCAACATCCGGGACGAGAGCGGCAGGCCGGCCGGGTACGGGACCGGCTCGCTGGTGTCCCCGGCCCTGCTGCTGACCAACCACCACGTGCTACCCGACGCCGGCACCGCCCGTGGCAGCCTGATCGAGTTCGACTACCAGGACGGTGCCGACGGCCGCCCGCTGGAGACGACGGCGTACCCGCTCGACCCCGACCGGTTCTTCCTCGCCGACGCCGACCTGGACTTCGCCCTGGTCGCCGTCCGCGCCCCGGCCGGCGGGCTGGCGGCGTTCGGGTACAACCGGCTGATCGAGGCGGAGGGCAAGGCGATCATCGGAGAGTTCGTCACGATCGTCCAGCACCCGCGCGGCGACAAGAAGCAGGTCGCGCTGCGGGAGAACCGGATCGTCGACATCCCCGAGCGGTTCCTGCACTACGCCACCGACACCGAACCCGGCTCGTCCGGCTCCCCGGTGTTCAACGACCAGTGGGAGGTCGTCGCACTGCACCACGCGAGCGTTCCGGTGCCGGACCGCGAGGAGGACGGCGGCTTCGTCAACGAGGGCGTCCGCATCAGCAGGATCTGCCGGCTGCTGCGCGAGGCACCGCTGCCGGACGCCCAGCGCGCGCTCGTCGACGAACTCTTCACACCCGCGCGGACCGAACAGGCCGCGTCGACGCGGCCCGCGCCCATGGGCCCGGCGACGGCACCGCACGTCCCGCCGGCCCCGGTCCCGGCGCCGGCCGCCACGGCGGAACGGACCGTCACGGTCTCGGTCCCCCTGGAGATCACGGTACGGCCGGCGGGCGCGAGTGAACCGGAGGCGATCGACCCCGACTACAGCGGAAGGGAGGGCTACGATCCCGCCTTCCTGGCGAGCCCGCTGCCGCTCCCCGTACCGTCGCCCGAGCTGGCCGCCGTCGCCTCCGCGGAACTGCGGTACCACCACTTCAGCGTCGTCATGCACCGGCGGCGCGCGCTTGCGCTCTTCACCGCCTGCAACATCGATGGCCGCCTCGCCCAGCGCCCCCGCCGCGCGAGCGACCGCTGGATCCTCGATCCCCGGCTGCCGGAAGGCGAGCAGACCGGCGAGCGGGTCTACGCCGACAACGATCTGGACCGCGGGCACCTGGTCCGCCGGCTCGATCCCGCCTGGGGCACCCGAGCGCAGGCAGAGGCCGCCAACGACGACACCTTCCACTTCACCAACGCCACCCCGCAGCACCACGACTTCAACGCCGGCCGGACGCTGTGGCTCGGACTGGAGGACTACGTGCTCAACAGTGCCGACAACCACGACCTCGCCGTCAGCGTCTTCACCGGGCCGGTCCTGGCGCCCGACGACGACGTCTACCGGGGCGTCCTCCTCCCCCGCCAGTTCTGGAAGATCGTCGCGATGACCGGAGCGTCGGGCGCGCTCTCGGTGACGGGCTACCTGCTCAGCCAGGCGGCCCTGATCGCCGGTCTCGCCGGCGAGGAGTCCTTCTCGTACGGGGCGTACCGGACCTTCCAGGTCCCGGTCCGCAGCATCGCCGCGCTGACCGGCCTGAACGTCGACACGCACGTCCAGGCCGATCCGCTCGAACGGCTGGAGGCCGTTCCGGCGCCCCGCGAGGTCGACCGCCCCGAAGACCTCCTGCTCTGAGGAGCGGGACGGCACGGCCGCGTCAGGATGCCGCCACCGGCACCTTCTCCTGCCAGGCGGCGTTCCAGGTCTCGTGGTCGATCCGCCCGGTGACGTGCAGGCCCTTGAAGGTCTGCAGCGCCCTGCAGGCACTCTCGGTCGCGGCGTCGAAGGCGCCGTCGATGGCGTCGATCCGCCAGCCCCGGCTGTCGACCTGGCGTTCCCAGGCGAGGACGTGCTCGCCGACGGAGCCGAAGTGCAGGATCACACCCGGGCCGTGCGGCGGGATCGTGCCGGGCGCCTCCCAGGCGGCCTTCCAGGTGTTCGGGCCGACGACCCCGTCGACGGCCAGCTGGTGCTCTCGCTGGAAGTTCATGCAGATCCGCTTGCTGATCGGGCCGTAGTGGCCGTCGGCGACGAGGTTCCATCCGCGTTCCCTCATCTGCCGCTGCCATTCCTTGACGGCCGCGCCGCTGGTACCGGGCGGGTGTTTCATCATCGGCGGCTGGAACGGTGGTGCGGGCATGACGCCTCCCTCTTCTCTGGTACTTCTCACGGTCTGCTTCCAGCCAAGCAGGAGAAGAGTCGAGAAAAGCCAAACCGAGGGCACGTCAAAGCCTCGTTCGGCCTTCAACGCAAGAATTTCAGAAAGCCCTTCAGTCCCGGGCGAGCAGGAGCCTGTCCCCGCTCCGGGAAAGGACCAGCAGGCGGCCGTCCGGGAAGACGACACGAAGGACTCCCGCACCCGCGTCCTCCCAGTGGCCGGCGACCTCCCGCGGCCGGTCGTCCGGGCCTGGGCGCAGGTCCAGGAACGTTCCGTCCGCCCGGAACTCCAGTCCCCGCCGGGGCCGCCGCGCGGGCGGGAACGCGTGGTCCTCGCGGCGGTACACGTCCGCGCTCGCGGTGTCCTCCTCGCGCGAATGCAGCCATCTGCCGGTCACTCCCGCCGGCACGCTCAGCCTCGCCCGGCCGGCCGCTCGTTCACCAGGCCCAGGGCGGCATGGATCTCCCCCAGCAGTTCCCTGGTGAGCCGCTCGCCGTCGAGCAGGAGCCGCTCCACCTCACCGTCCTGCACGGACGGGCGCGTCGACGGGCCCGCCCCGCCGGTCGCCTCCAGGAGCGGCTCCGCCGGCCTCTGCTCGCCCGTGATCGAGAACGAGGCCCGCGCCCCTTCCAGGCAGGCTCGCATGCGCGTGCTCTGCCCCTGCGTGAACATGAACATCGCGGCATCGTCGGTGTAGTCCATGTAGTTCATGAACATGTCGCCGTGCGGGCCGTTCCCGCAGCTGATGTGCGGGAACGCGGGCCGGCCGGTGTTCGCGCCGCCCTGCTTCGGCGTGTCGTCGACCTTGTCGTCACTGGAACAGGCCCCGTCGTCGTCGCCCCAGATATGGTACAGATCCAGCCAGTGGCCGACCTCGTGCGTCGCGGTCCGGCCGCCGTCGAACGGCGGCGCCGCCAGCCCGGTGGTGCCGAACGCCGTGTTCAGGATCACCACGCCGTCGGTGTCCGGCGGTCCGCCCGGGAACTGCGCGTACCCCAGCAGCCCCCCGGTCAGCGCGCAGACCCACATGTTGAGGTAGCGGTCGGTGGGCCACGCGTCGGAACCGCCGCTCCGTCCCGACTTCACTCCGTCGTCCCAGCTGAACCCGGGCCGGTCGGTCGCGACCCGCACGATCCCGTCGGTGGGCTCGCCCTCCGGGTCGCGGTCGGCGAGCCGGAACAGGATCTTCGCGTCCGCCACGAGCCCTCGCCACACTTCCGGGACCTGTCGCACATCGCTGTTGGTGGCGCGGAAGTCCTCGTTGAGCACGTGCAGCTGACTCTGGATCTGCTCGTCGGAGATGTTCTGCTCCGGCACATCCGGGCGGTGGACCACATGGACGACCACAGGGATCGTCACCACGTGCGACGTCACCGGGGTGAACCGCCCGGCCTCGTACTGCATCGCCCGGTTCTCGATGGCCTGGCGATGAGAGCGGTAGGACATGCTCTCGTTGAGAAGCCGCCGGTGCACGAGCATCGTGCCGCACAGATCGCGCGACGCCGACGTTAATGAATCAATCTCGGACATGTAGATCTTCCCCCCGAATCGAAATGGACGGCGGCCTCTCCGCCCTCTTCTCACGATGCTCCCGAAGGGAGGTCTCCGCCAGCGGCACAGAGAACTATTTGACTGTTTGGGTGGTTGTTTAAGTGATCGCGCCGGGTGATGGGGCCCTTTGGGGCGCGGCTGTCGAGCATTCGCGAGACCGCATGTCCCTCGGCGTCACCGCGCGGCGGCCAGTTGGTCCAGGAGTCGCAGGGTGGTGGGGTCGGGGGTCCAGCGGCCCTTGCCGGACGCCTCGGTCAGCTTGCGGCGGATTTCGGTGACCTTGCCGGCGGTCTCGCCGCGCTTGCCCTCGCGCAGGTGCTCGGCGATCTTCTGGAGCTGGTCGTTGACCTTGCCGGCGGTGTCGGGGTCCAGGCGCCCGCTACCGGCCTGCTGGGCGATGCGTTGCCGGAGTTCGGCCACCGTGGCGGCCGGGCTGGTGGCCACCGGCCGGGTACGCGCGGGCCCGGGCGAGGACGTGCGCTTGGGGTTCAGGGGCGGGGTGGCCTGTTCCTGGGCGGTCGGTGTGGTGGCCGGAGGAGGGCCCGCCACGCGGTGGTCGTCCGAGCCGTC
This sequence comes from Actinomadura sp. 21ATH, assembly GCF_041951345.1. Taxonomy (NCBI): domain Bacteria; kingdom Bacillati; phylum Actinomycetota; class Actinomycetes; order Streptosporangiales; family Thermomonosporaceae; genus Actinomadura; species Actinomadura sp. 21ATH. The sequence goes on from NZ_JBGNUR010000002.1 coordinate 126,177, forward strand.
GATCGCGACGACGGCGGCCACGATGACCAGCAGTAGCACCGCCCCGGCGGTGGCGGCCGGCAGCGGGCGCTGCGTCAGCCAGGCCACCGGCGACGACGGGGTCCCGGGCGGCGGTGCGGGAACGGTGGTTCGCGGGCGGGCGTGCCGGGCTCCGGCAGGGGCCAGGGAGGGCAGGACCTGTGTCGGATTGTTCGGCCGGTCGGGCATTGCGACGTGCCCGTGTGCGCCGCCGATGGTCTCCAGTACCTGGGCGACGCGGGTCGCCTCGGCCGGGCGGGCGTCGGGGTGCTTGGCCAGCAGGTGCAGGATCGCCTGTTCCAGTTCCGGCGGCAGCTCGGGGCGCAGGCGGCCTGGCGGGGGCGGGGTGTCGTGCAGGTGGCGTTCCAGGAGGGCGAGGGGGGTGCCGGCGGTGAACGGGGGCTGCCCGGTGGCCAGCTCGTAGAGCACGCAGCCCAGTGCGTACAGGTCGCCGGCCCGGCCGGCGGGGTGTCCCAGGGCCAGTTCGGGGGCCAGGTAGCCGGCGGTGCCCATGACCGTTCCGGGCATCTGGCCGGGCACCGGCACGTCCAGCGGGCGGGCGATGCCGAAGTCGGTGAGCTTGAGCGTGCCGTCGCCGGCCAGCAGCAGGTTGCCGGGTTTCACATCGCCGTGCACCAGGCCCGCCTCATGCGCGGCGGCCAGCGCGCGGGCCGCCTGCGCCCCCAGCGCGGCCACCCGCGCGGGCGGCAGCGGCCCCCGCTCGTGCAGCACGGCGGCCAGGTCACGGCCGGCCACCAGCTCCATCACCATGAACACCCGGCCGGCGTCGGCGGCGACATCGTAGACCTGCACCACGTTCGGATGCACCAGCCGCGCGGCACCGCGGGCCTCCCGCCAGACCCCCTCGTAAAGGTCACCCGGCCCCTCGTCCCGGGTCGCCCCCGCGTCGGCGGGCGGTACGGGGTCCAGCACCTTCACCGCCACCGGACGGTCCAGCGACATGTCGTGGGCCCGCCACACCTGGGCCATCCCGCCCCGGCCGACCGGCTCGATCAGCCGGTACCGGCCCGCCAGCACCACCACGTCCCCGGCCGACCGCCCATGCCTGCCCACCGCTTCGTCCCCTTCACCGACATCACCCCACCCGGATCGAACCTCCGACACGCCGGGGCCGACGCCCCCTCCGAACAGGGGACCTCGCCCCCGCCGGGGCGAAGAAGACAGGGCCGGCGCCACACCATGTCCCGCCGCGACGGGACGTGGGGCGCCCGGCCACGGTGGGGTGCTCCGCGGCCGCCATCCACTCCAGCGCCGGATTCCCCCTGAATGTCACACCCGCGCCACCGGCCGCCGCAGAATCTCCTGACGACACCGCGGAAGTCCCCCTCAGGCCGGTTCCGCCGCCATCGGCGCCTCGCAGGAGCCGGGGAGGACGTCGCGGATCCGCAAGAAGCGATCCAGGCCGGTGGTGGCCAGCACGGTCACCAACGTCTGCGGCGGACGCACCAGCACCACCTGCCCACCGGCGGCGGCGGCGCGCTTCCACAACCGGATCAGCGCGTTGATCCCCGAGGAGTCGCAGAACCTCAACCGCGAGACCTCCAGGGCGATCCGCGGCGCGCGCCCCACGCTGATCAGCTCACCCACCCGGTCGGCGAACGCCGCCGCGGTCGCGAGGTCCAGCTCCCCGTCCATCTGGACCACCACCCACGTCCGGGAGGACGCGATCCTCATACGCAGCTTCAGTCCGTCATCCGGATCATCCAGCGCCGTGGACACCCACGTACCTTTCGCCCAAACCAGCAGATGCCCGGCGAGTATCCCCATAAATGCGACGGTCACGCATCCGGCAGCGACCACCACACTCAGTTGATCACCAGCTCCCGGACGGGCATGGGCCCGCGTCGGCGCGACAGCGGCCTGGAACCTCCCGGAGGAGGTTCCAGGCCCGTGGGAACGCCCGTGGTGCGGCGGTCAGAAACGGGCGAGCGCGTGGCCCCTGCCGCGGCCGATCAGCCAGGTTGAGCGGGGTGGTTGATCGTTTTGACCCCGCACTGCCTGACCGGCTGCGCCATCGGCGAGATCCTCGGGATGACGATCGGCACCGCACTGGGCTGGGGCGACCAGCGGCTGTACATCTCCCACCGCACCGTCAGCACGCACCTGTACGCGAAGCCCTCTCCATCCCCCACGACGCATGAAATGCACCCGGTCCCCCGCACCGTGCACGATCGTGGTGGTCTGGGGCGCCCCTAGGCTCGGGGGATGGTGGCCTGGAGCACCGCTTCGCTGAGGGCCTCGGTGCGATGGTGCGCGACCGCCTGGAAGTCAGGGTCGGCGACCATCTGGGAGAACGCGGTGCGGGACGGGTAGCGGACCAGGAGGACGGCGTCCCATGCCTGGCCGTCCTCGGCGACCAGGGCGGTGGAGCCCTTGCCGTAATAGAGGACCTCGGCGCCGTACCGTTCGAGGATCGTCTCACCGAGCGCCTTGGAGTAGCGGGCGTAGCTCGCCTGCCCGCCTTCACGAAAACGCAGCAGGTTCAGCATCACGACAGGACCACCGGGATCTTCGGCCAGAAGCCGCTTCAGCCCGTCTCCACTCGGATCTACCGCCATCGGGCCAGCTCCTCCGCTTCGCGCGACCGTGTCGCAGTGACTTTAACCGGGCTGGGCGAACCGGCGGCAAGGAGGAGGATGTGTTCCTTCATCGACTTAGGCACGTGCCGGTTGTGCCCCCGGCCAACGGGGCCGCAAGGCCGGGCCTAGCGCCGGATTTCCCCGCCCTGTTCGTCACGGGTCCGGACACCGCGCTGGGCGGCAAGCCCGCGGCCTTGGGCATCACCCCTGACCGGTCCGGTTCCCAGACCGAGCTCATGCAGATCGACGCCGCGGGCGGGTTCCTGCTCTTCGGCCGATCGTCCTGGCGGAGTTCGCGGTGACCGCGGCCTGGCTGCTCCTGCTCGGCGCGGCCCCGGCGGCGAAGGAGGGCCCGCCGCCCTGCTCCTGCTGCTGGCCCTCAACATCGTCCTGGTCATGCCGGTGGCGCCGGCCGCCAGCGCCGGCCGCGGCCGCGCTCCGGGCGGGTGGCGCTCGTGGTGGAAGGCCGTTAATGTCGTCGCTTGGTGTGCCGGGAAGTCTGGTCGGCGGTCCTGTCCGCCATTCCCGGAGGCGCGTTGATGACGGCCCTGCTCACCGCCTTCGCGGCCCTGCTCCTGCTCGCCGTCCTGCTGTCGAGCCTGGCCAACCGCACGATCCTGTCGACGGCGGCGCTGTTCCTGATCGGCGGTTTCCTGCTCGGGGACGGCATGACCGGCGTCGTATCGATCCGGCCGGGCGACCCGCTGGTCTACGGGCTGGCGGAGCTGGCGCTGTTCGCGGTGCTGTTCACCGACGGCATGCACGCCGGCTGGAAGGATCTGCGCAGCGCGTGGCGGCTGCCCGGGCGGGCGCTGGGCTGGGGCCTGCCGCTGACCCTGGCGATCACCGCGCTGCTGGCGCACTACGTGGTCGGCCTCGGCTGGATCGAGGCGCTGCTGATCGCCGCCGTGCTCACCCCGACCGACCCGGTGTTCGCGGCCGCGCTGGTCGGCAACGACCGCGTGCCGCCGCGGCTGCGGCACCTGCTGAACGTGGAGTCGGGCGTCAACGACGGCCTGATCCTGCCGTTCGTGGTGCTGTTCCTGGCCATCGCCCAGGGCTCGCACGACCTGCACCTGGGCGAGCTGGGCACCGAGCTGGGGCTGGGACTGCTCATCGGCGTGGCCGTGCCGTGGGCCGCGATCATGCTGGAGCGCACCCGGCTGTTCGCCATCTCGCCCAAGTACGAGCCGCTCAACGCGGTCGCGATCGGGCTGCTGGTGCTGGCGCTGGGCAAGGCCACGCACGGCAACCTGTTCCTGGCCGCGTTCGCCGCCGGGATCACCGTGGCCACCATCGGCGACCGGCACCGCAAGGCGTTCGAGGAGTTCGGCGGGCTGGTCGCCGAACTGCTCAAGCTGGCGGCGCTGCTGGTGTTCGGCGCGCTGCTGACACCGGCGTTCCTCGGCGAGGTCGGCGCGGCCGGGTGGGTGTTCGCGGTGCTGGCGCTGATCGTGGCCCGGCCCGTGGCGATCTGGATCTCGTTCCTGCGCTCGGGACTGACCGCCCGCGAGCAGGGCGCGGTGATGTGGTTCGGCCCCAAAGGCTTCGCCTCGGTGGTGTACGGGCTGCTGGTGCTGGAGTCGGGCATCGGCGCCGCCGACCAGATCTTCCACCTGGTCGCCGCCACCATCGTCCTGTCCATCCTCGCCCACTCCTCCACCGACATCGTCGTGGCCCGCGGCTTCGACGACGAACGCGAGGTACCCGCCTGGCACGGCCCCACGCCCGACCAGGCCCGCGGCCGCCAGGCAGGCGCGTCCCAGAGCGAGGCGTGAGCGTCCATGGCGCGCTTCCGCTTCCGCACCAGGCTCGCCGCGCTGCCGCGGCCGCTGCCGGACGAGATCGTGCAGGCCGTCCTCGACGCCGCCGAGGGAATGACCTTCGACGACGGCGGCGAGCTGCGCCTGGGGGACGGCACGCTCGGCGCGGCTCGCCTGATCTCGGGCCGGCACCTCGCCGCGGGCGCTCGCTACCGGATCGGGCTGGACGCCGGCGAGACCCGGACGGTCGACATCACCGTGGCCGGCTGGGACCGGACGGGCCGGACCGCCCTCGACGTCCTCGTGACCGCCGGCGGGCATACGTTCACCGCGCGGCTCAAGGCGGACCTGCGGGGAGAGGGCCTGGACGTCCTGCGGATCGACGGCTCGTACCGGGGCCCGGCGTTCCCGCGTTTCCTGCAGCGCGCGACCGTGACCGCCGAGATGCGCCTCGCCGACCGGCCGGCCGGCGGGCCCGCGCGGAGCCGGACGCCCCGGCTCGCCGTGCGCGTCCGGCACCCGTTCGCCGAGGCGGCCGTCGCGGTGGCCCAGGGCGGGAGCGGGCGCGGCCGGCGGCCGCACACCGTCACGGTCGGGCTCCGCGGACGCACGGCGGCGCGCCCGATCGCCGCGGTCGGCCTCCTGGTCGTCCGGCGGCGTGTCCGGCGCGTCCTCGGTCAAGCGCTCGCCACGGCCGGGACCCACTGGAACGAGGCCGTTACCGCCATGGCCGCCCGGGGCCTCCAGGAACGGCTCGTGCTCCGCCATCAGGTCACGGTCGCGGCCGTGCCGCGCGAGGCATTCGGAGAGTACGTCCGGGCGCTCCACGAAGCCGTCGAGGCACTGCGCTTCCGCGACGGCCTGCTCCGGTCAGGCGACGGGCCCGCGCTGGACGTCCGGCTGCTGGAGGGACGGCACATCGAGGCCGGCGCCCGTTACCGCGTCCTTCCCGCCCATCAGGACGAGGACGACGCCCCGCCTTCGGATCCGCTCACGGTGGACGTCCTCTCCTGGGATCCGGCCGGCGGCACCCGGGCCGCGTTCCGCACCGCGCAGGACACCACCACGGGCTGGGCCGAACTCCGCAGCGCCCGCGACCCCGTGCTCCTCCATGGCCGCCTGGTGCACGAGAGCGGCAGCTCGCCCGTTCTCACCCGCGTCACCTGCGAGGCCCGCGCGGACCTCGAAGCCTGGTGGCGGCGGTCGACCCGCTCGGCCGGCGATCCGGCCCCGATCACCGCGACCGCCGTTCACGCTCTGGGCCGGGCCACCGTGACGCTCACCGCGAGACCGGCCCTGGGGGGACGGTGGAAGGTGGCCGTGTCCGCGACCGTGGAGGGGCTGTCCTGGGGCGGCCCGCTCGTCGCCGTCGCCGCGCTCTTCACCGGGCACCTCCTGGAGAACGCTCTCCGGAAGTCGGCCGGTGAAGTGGCCGAGGAACTGAACCGCGCCCTCCCCCGACTCCGAACGGACCCGCGCAAGGCGGCGGAAGCGACATTGGACGCCCTTCTCACCGCCTGACCAGGCGACGTTTCATCGTCTTCTGGCGCTGAATCCCGGCGGGCTCTTGCCCGTCATCGAGGTCCGCGGGACGCACCGAGCCCGTCCCGGCCACCGGTGCCGTGGCCGCGATCGGGGTCGGCGACGCCGGGCTCGTCCTCGACGTGGCTCTCGGCCACCTCGCCCACACGCCCGCCGCCTGGCTCGTCCTGGCGGCCGCGGGGCTGCTGTACGGCGCCGTTCCCCGCGCACTCCCCCTCGTGTGGGCGGCCCTCGGATACGGCACGGTCGTCGGATTCTTCGCCCCGGTCCTCGACCTGCCCGGCGGCGCCGTACGGATCTCGCCGTCCGAGCACATCGGCGAGTACCCACTGGAGGATGTGAACGCCGTGGCCGTGGCCGTACTGATCCAGCTGTCGGCCGGGCTCGCGTGGCTCGCACTGGGAGCCTTCCATCGGCGGCCTGCACTGGCGGTCGGCGGGTGGTCAGCCGGTGGAGTCGGCGATCTTCTGGGAGCGGGCGGCGGCCCAGCCGAAGATGCCCCGGGCCATGAGGGATTCCTCGGCCGCGGCGCGGGTGCCGTAGACGTCGGCGTGGACGCGGTGCACGGCGGGGTCGTCGGGAGCGGCGAGGATGGCCATCTCGGCCAGGTGGCCGGCCAGGCGCAGGTCGCCGCCGGCCGCCGCGCGGATCGCGGCGTCGGCGAGCCGGGCGGGGCCGCCGGCCAGGCCGGCGACGGCGGCGGCGAGCGTGGCGTCGGGGGCGGGCTTGAGGGTGGCCGGGTTGCCGTCGTACCAGCCGGCGTAGCGGCGCCACAGGTTGCGCACGATGAACTCGGGCTCGTCGTAGCGGGCCTGGAGGTACGGGCGGTCGGCGAGGCGGGCCGGCGGGCGAACGGTGTGGACGATCTCGTCGAGCCTGGCCCCGGCGTTCAGCATCTCCAGGGTCTGGGCGATCAGGCTCTCCAGCCATTCGGCGGTCTCGGTCAGCGCCTGCCGGATCCGGTCCGCGCCGAAGATCGGCACGCCGTGGGAGGGGAGCATCACCTCCGCGCCGAGCGCGGCCATGCGGCGCAGCGCGTGCGCCCACTCGACGGGGTAGCGCTGGACCTTCTGCGGGTTGCCGGCGTTGGGGGCGACCCAGATGAACAGGTCGCCGGTGCAGACGATGCCGCGTTCGGGGATCCAGCAGACGGTGGCGTCGTCGGTCTCGCCCTTGGCGTGGAAGAGTTCCAGGGTGAGGTCGCCGTGGCCGACGGTGAGCGCCTCGCGGTACGTGACGTCCGGGTACCGGTACTCGGCCGGCCACGTCAGGTCCGGCTGCCTGAACTGGCGCCGGTTGACGACGGTGTTGTAGCCGTTGGTGAGGACGTAGCGGCGGAACCGGTCGGGGACCGACTCGTGGGCGATCACGGTCGGCCGGCGGCGGCCCGCCGCGTCCGCCTCGGCGTCGAACGGGCCGACGCCGAAGACGTGGTCGATGTGGCCGTGCGAGTAGATCGCGGTGGTGAGCGGCGCGTCGGTCCAGGCGCGCACGTCGGCGTGGAGCTTGCCGGCGTCGGCCGGGTTCCCGGTGTCGAACAGCGCCAGCTCGCCGCCGCCGCGGAGCGTGATCACGTTGCCGAAGCCGGGGCGCCAGCCGACGCCGTCCGCGACCTCGTGGACGCCGCCGCCGGCGATGTGGAAGCCCGCGATGCCGTTGGCGTCGGCGGCGCCGTTCCAGACCCGGTCGGCGAGTTCGGTGACGGACAAGGGTTCCTCCTCTAGGTGGCGGCCGGCGGCCGTACGGCGTCGGGGACGCTGTCCAGCAGCAGCCGCGTGTACGGGTGCCGGGGCCGTTCGAACAGCTCGTCCCGCGCGGACCGCTCCACGATCCGGCCGTGGCGCATGACCGCCACCTCGTCGCTGACGTGCCGGACGACGGCCAGGTCGTGGGAGATGAACAGCATGGTGAGGCCGAGCCGGGCGCGCAGGTCGACCAGCAGGTTGAGGACCTCGGCCTGGACCGAGCAGTCCAGCGCGGAGGTGACCTCGTCGGCGATGACGACCTCGGGCTCGACGGCGAGGGCGCGGGCGATCGCGATCCGCTGCCGCTGCCCGCCGGAGAACTCGTGCGGGTAGCGGGTGGCCGCGGAGGCGTCCAGCGCCACCGTCTCCAGCCAGCGGGCGACCGCGTCGCCGTGCCGCCGCAGGCCGCCGCGGCGCGGCTCGATGGCCTCGGCGACGGCCTCGCCGACCGTCATCCGCGGGTTCAGCGACCCGTACGGGTCCTGCGGGATCAGCTGGACGCGGCGCCGCAGGCCGGTCAGGCGGCGGCCGCGCAGCGCGGTGACGTCCTCACCGTCCAGCAGGATCCGGCCGGACCGGGGCCGGGTCAGGCCGATCATGGCGCGGGCGAGCGTCGACTTGCCCGAGCCGGACTCGCCGACCAGGCCGAGGGTGCGGCCGCGGTCCAGGTCCAGCCCGACCGAGTGCAGGACGGTCCGCGCGCGGCCGCCGTGCCCGAACGTCACCGTGACGTCGTGCGCGGCCAGTACGGGACTCATCGGTCGCCTCCCACGGTCTCGTCGCTCCAGGTCAGGGCGTGGCAGGCGGCGGTCCCGCCGGCGTCCCCGTACGGGACGGGGCCGGGCCGCTCCCGCCGGCAGACGTCGCGCGCGAGCGGGCAGCGCGGCGCGTAGGCGCATCCGGCCGGGCGCTCGCCGGGCCGCGGCGGCCGGCCGGGGATGGCGGCCAGGCGTCCGGCATCGTCCGACACGCGCGGGGTCGCGGCGAGCAGCGCCCGGGTGTACGGGTGGCGCGCCCGCCCCGCCCGCAGTTCCTCGGCCGTGAGCTCCTCGACGACACGGCCGGCGTACATCACCAGGACCCGGTGGCAGACCGCGGTCACCACGCCGATGTCGTGGGAGATGAACAGGACGGTGGTGCCGTCGCGCTCGTTGGTCTCGCGGAGCAGGGCCAGCACGTCGGCCTGGACGGTCACGTCCAGCGCGGTGGTCGGCTCGTCGGCGATGAGCAGGCGGGGCCGGGTGAGCAGGGCGGCGGCGATCATCGCGCGCTGCCGCATGCCGCCCGACAGCTCGTGCGGGTACTGCCGGACGCGGATCTCGGGGCTGCTCACCCGTACCGAGCGCAGCCGCTCGACGGCCTCCTCGCGCGCGGTCGCCCTGTCCATGCCGCCGTGGGTGCGGACGGCCTCGGTGAGCTGGCCGCCGAGCTTCAGCGCCGGATTGAACGAGGCGGTCGGATCCTGGTAGATGACGCCGATCTCGGTGGCGAGCCTCCTGGCTCCGGCGGTCCCGGGGTCGAGCAGGTCCAGGTCGCCCAGCCGCAGGGTACGGGCCTCGGCCCGCGGCCCCTCGGGGAGCAGCCGGGCCACCGACATCGCGGTGAGGCTCTTGCCCGAGCCGGACTCGCCGACGACGCCGACGATCTCGCCGGGGGCGAGGCGGAGGCTCAGGCCGTCCACGGGCCGGGTGCCGTCCGGGAGGACCACCGACAGGTCCTCGGCGACCAGCACCGCGCCGTCGTCCGCGTCCGCTTCCGCGCCGGTGGCGGTGGCGGGAGCCGTGAGGGGCGCGGCGGCCGCCGCCCTGGCGGCGCGGCGCGGTGACCGTTCGTGCGGGTTGAACGAGGCGGCGAGGCCGTCGCCCACGAAGCCGGCGCACAGCCCGGTGAAGACGATCGCGACGGCCGGGCCGACGGCCTCGGCGGCGTTGGTGTAGAGGCCGGCCAGGCCCGCGTTCAGGAGGCTGCCCCAGTCGTACCGCGGCTCCTGGACGCCCAGTCCGAGGAACGACAGGCCCGACAGCGACACGAGCACGGTGGCGAAGGCGACGGAGACCAGCACGAGCAGCGGTTCGGCCATGTTGGGCATCAGGTGCCGCAGCATCAGCCGCCGCCGCGGCACGCCCAGCAGCCGGGCCATTGCCACGAAGTCGCGGCCGGCCACGGAGGCGGCCAGGTTGGCGGTGAGCCGCGCGAACGACGGGCTGCCGGCGATGCCGATGCCGATCACCGTCGCCTCCGGGCTCGCCCCGAGGATCGCGGTGACCACCAGCGCCAGGATGACCGGCGGGTACGACACCATGATGTCGATCAGCCGCAGGCCCAGCTCGCGGACCCGGTGCCCGGCCAGCCACACCGCCGAGCCGAGCAGCACCCCGGCGATCACGGCGATCCCGGTGGCCAGCGCGGTCATCACGAGGGTGAGCCGGGTGGCGGTCATCGTGCGGGCGAACACGTCCCGGCCGAGCGCGTCGGTGCCCAGCCAGTGCGCGGCGGAGGCGCCCTCCCGCGCCGTTCCCGACAGCCGCTCGGCCTCGGCGCCCCAGACCACCGGTCCGAGCACCGCCAGCGCGGCGACCAGCCCGAGCCCGGCCAGCCCGAAGGCGAGCGGCGCGTTCCAGCGGCGCCGCCCCGCGACCGCCGCAGGGGCGGCCGCGGCGGTCGTCGCCTCGACGGTGGGCGCGGTCATGTGCGGTCCGCCTTTCCGGTCAGGGTCCGCGGGTCCAGGACGCCCAGCAGGACGTCGATCAGCAGGTTGAGCAGGGTGGCGATGACGCCGAGCGTGAGCACGACGCCCTGGATGACCGGGTAGTCGCGGTTCAGGATCGCCTCGACCACCCGGGTGCCGAGGCCGGGCCAGGCGAACACGCTCTCCACGATGATCGTCCCGCCGAGCATGTGCGCCAGGATGAGCCCGCCCAGCGTCAGCGTGCTGGTCAGCAGGTTCGGCAGCGCGTGCCGGGTGTAGAGGGTGAGCGCCGGCAGCCGCTTGCCGCGGGCGGTGCGCATGTAGTCCTGGTCCAGCACCGCCGCGGTCTCCCGGCGGACGATCCGCGCCAGCGTGCAGATCGGCGCGACCGCCACCGCCAGGACCGGCAGGATCAGCGCGCTGGGCGTCTCGGCGCCCGCCGCCGGCAGCGCCCCCAGCATGATCGCGAACACCAGCACCAGCAGCGTGCCGAGGATGTACTCCGGTACGGCGCCCGCCAGGCTGGTGGTGAAGGTGAACCCGGTGCCGAGCCGGCGCCGCCGCCCGCCCCGGGAGGCGATCGCGACGGCCATCCCCAGCGGGACGGCGACCAGCAGCACCACCGCGATCGCCAGGAAGGCCAGCTCGGCGGTGAACGGCAGCCGTGAGGTGATGATCCCGGTCACCGGCTCCCCCCGGTGGTGAACGAGGTGCCGAGGTCGCCGCGGAACAGCCCGCCCACGTAGGCGGCGAACCGCTGGACCAGCGGCTCGCCCAGGCCGAGCCGTTCCCGCGCCTCGGCGATCTGCTCGGGTCCGGCGTCCGGCCCGGCCAGCACCCGGGCCGGGTCACCGGGGATGAGCTGGACGATCAGGAACGTGACCGTGACCAGCGTCGCCAGCACCGCCCCCAGCCCGGCCAGGCGCCGCATCGCGAAGCCGAGCCAGGGGGACCGCCGCCTCCGCCCGGCGTCCGCGTCCGGCGCGCCGGTCCCGCCGGCCTCGTCGGCCTCACCGGCCTTGCCGAGGGTCTCGGCCGTCACTTCAGGACCAGGGTCGAGATGTCGAACAGCCCGCCCGGCAGCATCGCGTCGACCCGGCCGCCGAAGACGTAGGTCGTGTTGACGGCCGTCAGCGGGACGGCGTGGACCCGTTCCAGCAGCGCCCGCTGCGCCCGCGCCCACGCCTCGCACTTGGCGGTCTCGTCGGTGGTGGCCAGGGCGGCGCCCATGCCCTTCGCGATCCCGGGGTTCCGCACGCCGCCGACGTTGCGGCCCTTGGGCGCGGGCTCCCCGGCGAACAGCGAGGCCGGGTTGGTCATCGTGAGGGTGAGGTTGAGGTGCGCCATCACGTTGACGTCCCAGTCGCCCTGGTTGCCCAGCACCTCGGTGGACCAGGTGGCGTTGTCGAGGTTGCGGAGCTCGGCGTCCGCGCCGGCCGCGCGCAGCGCCGCCTGCACGTAGGTGTTCCCGGCGCCGCCCGCGATCGCGTTGGTGCCGGCCACGGTGACCTTGAGGCCGGAGAGCGCCTTCCTGGCCGCGGCGGCGTCCGGCTTCACCAGCAGCGACGCGTCCTTGCTGACGCACGGGACGGCCGCCTCGGCGATGCTGGTCAGCCGCTCGCCGCGGCCGAGCGCCGCCGCGTTCCCGAACGCCGCGGGATCGACGGCCTGCGCGATCGCACGCCGCACCTTCTCGTCCGCCCCGGGGTGGCCGGAGCGCTCGTTGAACATCAGGAACATGCGCACCGCGGGCGCCGTCTCCACCCGGTACCCGGCGCCGCCGGAGAACCTCTTGGCGTCCGGGCCCGTGAAGAACGCCATGTCGGCGGCCTTCGCCCGGGTCACCATGCTCTGCAGGGCGGACACCATCTCGCACGCGGCCGGGAGCGGGTCGCGGGCCAGGTGCGGCGACGCGCCGTGCCCGCCTGTCCCCCGCACCGTGACCCGCAGCCGGTCCGCTGCCGCCATGATCGGGCCGCCCCGGCTGACGAACAGGCCCTGCGGGACGACCGCCGACGACACGTGCAGCGCGTACGCGGCGACGGGCCGCTCCCCCGCCGCGTCCAGCACGCCCTCCTCCAGCATGATCCGCGCCCCGCCCGCGTTCTCCTCCCCCGGCTGGAACATGAACACCACGTTCCCGGCCAGCCGGTCGCGCCGCCCGGCCAGCAGCCGCGCGGACCCGGCGAGCATCGCCGTGTGCAGGTCGTGCCCGCACGCGTGCATCCGGCCCGGGGTCCGCGAGATCAGGTCCGCGTCGCCGCGCTCGGTCACCGGCAGGGCGTCCATGTCGCCGCGCAGCAGCACGGTCGGGCCCGGCCGCGCGCCGCGCAGCACCGCGGTCACCGACGTGAGCCGCTCACCGGCGGTGACCTCCAGCGGCAGCCCGTCCAGCGCGTTCAGCACCTTGTCCTGGGTGCGCGGCAGCTCCAGGCCGAGCTCCGGCTCCCGGTGCAGATCGCGGCGGAGCCGTACCAGCTCCGGCTGGAGCGCCTTCGCGGCGGTGCTCAGGGACTCGGACATGTGGGCCCTCCTGGTGGTCGCTTTGCTCGCATCGTGCTGGAGAGCGCCGCGCGCCGTCCCGGCTCTGCACGAAACACGCCTCGGCGGCCGGGCCCCTGCACGAACGAGCCACCCCGCCGGGCTCCCGCTGGTCCGCCCCGGCCGGGCCGTGGTACCTGGACGCCATGACAGACCTGATCTTCACCGGCGGCCCGGTCGTCACCCTCGCGCCCGGCGCCCCCGAGGCCGAGGCGCTCGCGGTCACCGGCGGCGTGATCACCGCCGTCGGCGCCGCCGCCGACGTCATGGCGCTGCGCACCCGCTGGACCCGGGTGGTCGACCTGGCCGGCCGGGCGCTGCTGCCGGGGTTCGTGGAGCCGCACGGCCACCCGGTCTCCGTCGCGCTGTGCCTGGCCCCGCCCGCGGTGGACGTGCGCCCGTTCACGGCCCCCACCGGAGCCGACGTCATGCGGCGCGTCCGGACCGCGCTCCGCACCGCCGCGCCCGGCGTCCCGCTGATGTTCTACGGCATCGACGTCCTCCTGCAAAGCGGCCTCGAACGCCCCACGATGGCGTGGCTGGACGAGATCGCGCCGCGCAACCCGGTCGTCGTCCTCTCCAACAGCGGCCACTCGGCCTGGGGCAACACCGCCATGTTCGCCCTCGCGGGGATCGGCCGCGGCACCCCCGCCCCGGCCGGCTCGGAGATCGTCCGCGGCCCGGACGGCGAGCTCACCGGCGAGGTCCGCGAGACGCCCGCCGTGGTACGGATGACCACGCCGGTCGTCGAGGCGAGCCGGTCGACCGTCCTGGACCGGCTGCGCTGGTCGTACGCCCGGCACGCCGCCGCCGGCCTCACCACGGTCGCCGAACTGGGGCTCGATCCGGCCCTCGAACCCGCGCTCACCGCGCTGGCCGCCGAGCCCGGCTGCCCCCTCCGCGTCCGCGCGTACGAGGTCGGCACCCCCGAGAACGCCGCCGACCCCGGCCACCTCGCCCCGGCCCGCGTGTCCGCCGATGCGCCGTACGCGCGGATCGGCATGAAGCTGTGGGCGGACGGCACCCCCTGGCACGGCAACATCGCCACCACGTTCCCCTACCTGGACACCGACGCGACGCGCCGCCTCGGCCTGGAGCCCTGCCACCACGGCGGCATGAACTACCCGCCCGAGCAGCTGGCCGAGCTGGCCGCCGCGTACACCCGCCAGGGCTGGCAGCTGGCCTGCCACGTCCACGGCGACGTGTCGGCCGACGCCGTCCTGGACGCCTACGAGCACTCGCGCGCCTTCGCGCCCGCCGACTGGCGCCCCCGCCTGGAGCACTGCGGCGCGCTGCGCCCCGACCAGTTCGCCCGCGCCGCCTCCCTGGGCGCCACGGTCAGCCTCTTCATCCAGCATCTCTACCACTGGGGCGACGTCCTGATCGACGACCTCTTCGGCGCCGAGCACGGCGCCCGCTGGATGGCGGCCCGCTCCGCGCTGGACGCGGGCCTGCGCGTCTCCCTCCACAACGACGGCCAGTGCTCACCGGCCGACCCCCTCGGCAACATCGCCACCGCGGTCAACCGCCGTACGCGCGGGACGGGCCGCGTCCTCGCCCCCGAACAGCGCCTCACCGTCGACCAGGCCCTGCGCGCCCAGACCATCGACGCCGCCTGGCAGCTCCATCTCGACGACGCCGTCGGCAGCCTGGAACCGGGCAAGCGCGCCGACCTGGTCGTCGTGTCCGGCAACCCCCGCGCCGTCCCCCCGGAGGCCCTCTACGACCTGCGCGTCGAGACCACCTACCGCTCCGGCCACCCGACCTTCACCGCCGCCGAGTGAGGCGCAGCACCGGTCATCGCGCGGCGGCGGTATGAGCTCGCGGCGGGTCACCAGTGGTCGATGAGCGGTGCGCCCGTCCCGCGCCGCCAGGCTTCGGTGAGGCGGGCCAGCCGGGCGGGGGCGGCGATCCCGCGCACGGTCGAGATCCTGCCGTTGCCGATCTCGAACGCCACCACGCCGACGACCTGGTCACCCAGCACGAAGAGCAGGGCGGGGCCGCCGTTGACGAGCGCGTGATGGACGGCGGGCGTGCCGCCGGCCAGGCGACGTTTCGCGGGCGTGGGCTTGAAGCCGGCCCGGACGACGCCGGCGATGCGCTGCGCGGTGTCGTAGTGCAGCAGCTTCTCGGTCAGGCCGGCACCGTCGGAGATCGCGGTCGCGTCGTCGGTGAGCAGCTCCACCAGCCGTTCGGTACGGCCCGAGGTGGCGGCGGCGAAGAACTGCTCGGCGATCCTGCGGGCGGAGGCGGCGTCGGCCTCGCCGCCGCGGCGCCGCGCGGTGGTGACGCGGCGCCGGGCCCGGTGGAGATGCTGCTGGCTCGCGGACCGGGTGATGTCGAGGATCTCCGCTATCTCGGCGTGGCTGTAGGAGAACGCTTCGCGCAGGAGGAACACCGCCCGTTCAACAGGGGTCAGACGTTCCATGAGGGTCAGCATGGCCAGGGAGACCGATTCGCGCTGCTCGAAGGTGTCGGCCGGGCCGAGCATCGGGTCGCCGTCCAGGAGCGGCTCGGGCAGCCAGGCGCCGGCGGCGCGTTCCCGGCGGGCCCGCGCGGAACGGAGCCGGTCGAGGCACAGGTTGGTGGTCACCTTGGTCAGCCAGGCCTCCGGCACCTCGATCCGCTGCCGGTCGGCGGCCTGCCAGTGCAGGAACGCGTCCTGCACGGCGTCTTCGGCATCGGCGGCCGAGCCCAGCAGCCGGTAGGCCAGCGAGGCCAGCCGGGCCCGGCTGGCCTCGAACCGATCGGTGTCGAAGCGATCGGTGGCGATGTCGTCCACGCGGACCGTCCTAAGCGGCCAGGCGGCCGTCTTCTCGGCGGGCGGCCGCGTGCTCGGCGGGCACGCCCGGTCCGGCAAGTCGGCGCCTGCGCTTGGGCATGCCGAAGGTCGGGTGGGAGGTCGCCCACAGCGACGTCGTGAGGATAGCCGACTTGATCCGCGCGGCTCCCCGGCCGCCGGTGTGCTTCGGCTTCGCCCGTCCCCGGTCGTCGATCGGCTGCAGGATCCCGTCCCGCCGCCCGAGGCTGATGTGGTTGTAGGTGTAGACCAGCTTCGTGTGCGCGATCTCGCGGCCGGTCAGCCGTCCCATGATCGCCTCGATGGCCTGCCGTCCGGTGTAGCCGGCCGAGGCGCAGGACATCGGCAGCGGCCGGCCGTTGTCGCCGATGGCGTGGGCACTGTCGCCGACGGCGTAGACGTTCGGGTGCGAGACCGACCGCATGGTGCGGTCGACGATGATCCGGCCGCTCTCGGTGACCTCCAGCCCGCCGGCGGCGGCGATGGGGTCGACCGCGAAGCCGGCCGTCCACACGGTCGCGTCGGACGCCAGAACGGTCCCGTCGGCGCACAGCACCCGCGTCGCGTCGACGGCTTCGACGCTGGTGTGCTCCACGACGGTGACGCCCAGCCGGTTGCAGGCCCGGCGCAGGTGGCCGCGGGCCCCGGCGGAGAGCCGGGCGCCGAGTTCACCGCGGGCCACCAGCGTCACCGCCAGCCCGGGCCGCGACTCGGCGAACTCGGTGGCGGTCTCGATGCCGGTCAGCCCGTCGCCAACGACCACCACACGCCCGCCCCCGCCTTGCCTCTCCAGGCCGTCCAACCGCTCGCGCAGGCGCCGCGCCGAGGGCCGGGCGGCGACGTCGAAGGCGTGCTCGGACGCGCCGGGGACGGCATGGCCGGCGCCGTGGCTGCCGAGCGCGTACACGAGCGTGTCGTAGCCGACCTCGCCGCCGCCGTCGGCGTCGGCCACGGCGACGACCTGCCGCTCGGGGTCGACCTCGGTGACCCGGGCCACGCGCAGCGCGATCCCGGTGCCCGCGAAGACGTCGGCGAGCTTCGGGGCGTCGACGTCCTGGCCGGCCGCCAGCTGGTGCAGCCGCAACCGCTGGACGAAGTCCGGCACCGCGTTCACCACGGTGATCTCGATGTCGGCCGAGGACAGCCGGCGGGCCAGGTTCCCGGCCACGTAGGCCCCGGCATATCCGGCGCCGAGGACGACGATGCGGTGCTTCATGTGATGCTCCTGTCGGTTCGCCTGCTCTCGGTGACTTGAGCGGGACAGCGACCCGATTCCTGACACGCACCGGACATGACGTGGGTCACAGAGCACTCTGGGCAGCCTGGTACACGGCTCCGGCCCAGCCGGCGACGTCATGCACCGCGCACCCGTGCGCGCGACTCGGGTTCCACT
Organism: Actinomadura sp. 21ATH; assembly: GCF_041951345.1. Lineage (NCBI taxonomy): Bacteria > Bacillati > Actinomycetota > Actinomycetes > Streptosporangiales > Thermomonosporaceae > Actinomadura > Actinomadura sp. 21ATH. Next base: position 143,268 of record NZ_JBGNUR010000002.1, read on the forward strand.
GGCGGCGGGCGATAGGTGCCCTGATTCCCCACAGGGGCCCGGGCTACCCTCCGCGAGGAAGGCTGGTGGTCACATCGGGGATCGGCTCCCAGCGCGAGCCTCGCCGCTTCTCCCAGATCTCCCGCAGGACGCGGGCCTCCTTGTCGACATCGACCTCGCTGGAGCCCAGATGCGGCAGCCAGATCTCTCTGCCCTGGCAGTCGCGGATCACGACGTGCGAGTTCCTGAATCCACGCCTGGTCTCGATGCCCTGGATCGCCTGCCATGGTGTCGCAGTGGTCCGCCACAGTCCGCGCTTGAGGATGCGGTCTCGGGACACGCAGGTCCGCGTCCGCATCTCGGTCCCCAGGCGGAGGGCGGCGATCCCGATCAGCAGTCCGGGCACGAGGACCTTGATCGCGGGATGGTTCTCCGCCCGCACCACGATGACGGTCACGACCGTGAAGAAGACACCCATGAGGAAGGCCGTGCCGACGAACGTCCCAGGGTCTGCCCGGTACTCGCGCCTGAACGGGTCAGCAGCCATGGTCGCCTCCGAGGCCCTACGCACACCATCCGAAGACCGCGGTCAGACGGTGATCCACAGCCCAATCTAGCGATCGTGCGAGGGCCGGACCAGACGAAGCGCTTGAGACGTCACCTACCGGTGCCGGCAGGATCCGGCCGTCTCTCAGCCTCGGACTGGACGGGCCGGTTGTCGGTGGCGCAGTGCAATATCGGAGTCCCGTTCCCGAAGGAGGCCACGATGTCACCGACCAACCAGCAGGTAGCCGACCATGCCTTCCTGCGGGGCTTGTACGAGGACGGCCACTTCCCCGACCACCTCGTCGACGAGGGGAAGGCGATCCTGCTGCGGTTGTGCGAGCGGATCGAGGCCGAGCGGCCGACGGGCCTGGCGGCCCTGTACGCGCTGACGCAGGCCGCGACCGAGGAGTTCAACACGCTGGATGAGAAGTTCCACGCGGCCGACAGCGAGATCGAGACCGTGGCACGGGAGCTGATCGCCGACGACTTCTGGTTCGTCGCATCGGCGTACGGCTTCGCGGAGGCGGACGGGGAAGAGCTGATCGCCACCAGAGACTGGTGACCTCCTCCAAGCCCCGCGCGAAGAGACTCGCGGGTGGGTCTTGGTGAGGCGCTGGACGAGGTCATCGACAGCGTGCGCTCCGGCGCCGCGGAGATCGGCCTGCTCGGCTCGGCGGGCGATCTGCACGCCGCCGAGCTGCGCGTCCTGCCGATCGAGGACCAGCCACTGATCCTCATCTCGCCCCCCGACCACGACCTTCCCGCCGGGGACACGGTGCGGCGTACCGATCTGCACGGCCGCTGGCTGATCGTCTCCCAGCGCGGCAGCCTGATGCGCCGGCTCGTCGACGACATCCTGGCCGGCGGAACCCAGGTGCGCATCGCCGTCGAGATCGCCCACCGCACCTCGATCCTGCCCCTGGTCCTCGCCGGATTCGGGCACGCGGTCATGCCCGCGTCGTGGACACCGCTCGCCGAACGCGCCGGCGCCGCCGTCCATCACATCGAACCGGCCTCCCACCTGCGCGTCGCACTCGTCAGCAGACCTGCCGTCCTGACCCCGGCCGCCCGCGCGTTCCTCGACATGGCCGCCGCCTGGCCGGACGGGGACCCCGGCACCGAACGACCTCTGATCACAGGTGGCCGATGACCGCCCGGGTGACGTCGGCGGTCGTGGCGGTGCCCCCGACGTCAGGGGTCAGCACGCCCGCGCCGGTGGTGGCCTCGATGGCCTTGTTCAGGCGGGCGGCCTCCTGGTGAAGGCCGAGGTGGTCGAGCATGAGCGCGGCGCTGCCGATCGCGCCGATGGGGTTGCACACGCCCTGGCCTGCGATGTCGGGAGCCGAACCATGGACGGGCTCGAACATGCTGGGAAAACGGCGTTCGGGATTCAGGTTGGCGCTGGCCGCCAGCCCCAGGCTGCCGGCCAGGGCACTGCCCAGATCGGAGAGGATGTCGGCGTTGAGATTGGAGGCCACGACCACCGACAGCTCCTCAGGACGCAGGACGAACTTGGCCGACATCGCGTCCACCAGGACGCTTTCCGTCTCGACGTCCGGATAGTCGCCGGCGACGCGGCGGAAGGTGTCGTCCCACAGCACCATGCCGTACTGCTGGGCGTTGCTCTTGGTGACGCTGGAGACCTTCTTATGCGCCCGGGTGCGCGCGAGATCGAAGGCGAAGCGGATGATGCGCTCGCAGCCGACCTCGGTGAACAGGGCGGACTGGACGGCGACCTCGCCACCCGCCCCACGGGCCGACAGGTTACGGCCGCCCAGACCGGCGTACTCGCCCTCGCTGTTCTCGCGGACCACCACCCAGTCCAGCTCGGTGTCGTCGGCCTTGCGCAGCGGACTGACCACCCCGGGCAGGAAGTGCACCGGCCGGACGTTGGCCCACTGGTCGAACCCCTGGCAGATCTTCAGGCGCAGCCCCCACAGACTCACGTGATCGGGCACGCTCGGCCAGCCGACCGCCCCGAAGTAGATCGCATCGAAGTCCCGAAGGGTCTCCAGCCCATCGCCGGGCATCATCACACCGTGCTCGGCGTAGTGGTCCGAGCCCCAGTCGAACTCGGTCCACTCGAAGCTGAACGTGCCGCCGGACGCCGCGGCGAGCGCGTCCAGCACCAGGCGGCCTGCGGCGACGACCTCCGCTCCCACCCCATCGGCGGGAATGGCGGCGATCCGAAACCTGCGCTGACGTGTCATGGGAGCTCCTCAAATGAGAATCGGCGAGCGAACGTCCTCCGAGTCAAACGTGCCGCCACCGCGCCCGTCCAAGACCGACTGCCGATCCCATTCATAGGAAGCCCCTATACGTCCCATCCCCGGAAGGCCAGGCCGACAGACACGGCGGCGTCGTTGTGTAGGGCGGGTCCGCCCGGCCATGAGGCCGGCCAGGTCGCCGCGCACGGCGGCGGGATCCCAGCCGTCAAGGCGGTGCCGGCTTGGGTGTGGTGTGCGAGCACGCTCGTGTTTCGGTGGCCTCTGAGGGTGCCGAGTTCGAGCAGCGTCGCGTCCACGGCGAGCGCGGCCGGCAGGCGAAGCCGCGGACCATCGCGCTCCTTCGAGCGGGGACGGACCCCGGGCGGAGCACGGCGCCCGAGGCCCTGCGACACCACCGGCCAAGTTCGTCCAGCGGCCACTTGCATCGCTCGTCCCATCGGCCGCCGCCGGCCCGCGTCACTCCTCGACGACGGCCTCGGTGGTGACCGTCCCGGCGGTGGACAGCACCCACTTGGCGGAAATCCCGATCTTCGTGCCCACCGGTACGGACTCCTCCACCCTGATCCAGAAGTGCTTCCCGACCTCGTCGGACGGGATCTCGACCTTCGGCTGCACCGTCACGCCCGGAGTGTCGCTGGTGAGTTCGATGACCGCGCCGAACGGGTGCCAGCGGTTGCCGAGGCCGACGGCCCCGAGGTTCACGGCGTACGGTCCCCGGCGCAGCTTGCGGATGACGCCGACCGTGTAGTCCTTCGGCACCAGCAGCGTGCCCGTCCACTGCGGGGGGTGCCCGAGGTCGGCGCCGATGTCGGTGAGCCCGATGTCCTGCACCGGCACGCCGGGGTGCTCCATCGTGAACGTCCCGCGCGTGCTGCCCGCCGGGACGACCACGTACGGCGGGATCTTCGGCTCGGGTCCGTCCGGGAGCCCGGAATGGTGGGCGATCCGCAGGTCCACCGACGTCCCGCCGACCTTGGCGGGCGCGGCGAGGTCCACGGTGCCGGTCACCTTCGTGCCCGCGGTCACGGCCCGGTCGTCGCCGGGCACGTTCAGGTCCATCCGGTGGACCGTCTGCTCGCGCCAGTCCGGCGGCACGACCGTGACCTCGGTCTCCGCGCCCACGGCGTGCCGCCGCGCGACCAGCGGGACGACCGTCCGCTCCGGGTACGCCTCCAGCCGGATCGGGAAGCTGACGCTGGTCTTCCCTGCCGGAACGTTGACCACGCCGCCGGTCGAGTAGGGATACGCGCGGTCGGAGTGGCCCTTGGAGATCACCTCGACGGCGAGCCCGCCCTCCGGCGCCGGGCCGGTCAGCCGGACGGTCTGGATCGTCTCGTCGCCGCCGGTGATGACGGCGGGCGAGACGCTGGTCGAGGCGACCACGGGCGTGGTGTCGGCGGCGACGGGGCTCGCCAGCGCGACGGGCAGTGCGAGTGCGACGGCGCCGGTCGCGACGCGTCTTCTGAGGGGGGAGTGGACCATGCGACCGAAGCTAGTGACCGGTATCCGTGCCGGACAGAGCGGCGGCCGCCACGTTCGGGGTTCGTAAGAAAGGCTGACGCAGCGGCGTTCCACGGTCGCTGTCCGGAACGCTCACCCGGCGCGGCGTCGGCGCACCCGACGGGCGCCGCCAGCCTGGAACGGCATGCCGCCCCGCGGCCGTCTGGAGGCTGGACCCGTACGGTCTCGTACTGGTCCCCGGAGAGTCGGGAGCGTCTCCACCACGGCTGGGGCGGCCACGTGGCTCGCTCCGCGAGGGGCCGCGGGGCGTGGAACCCGCGGCGGCCCCTCGCATTGTCTGGATCAGCAGACTTTGGAGCCGGAGTAGGTGGTCTTCTGCTGGCCGTTCCAGTTCGTGTTGACCATGGCCCGGTAGGACTTGCCGTTGACGCAGGGGCGCGGGCTGACGGCGCTGGCCGCGGTGTTGTTGCCCGTCACGCGGGGACCCGTCGCCACGGTGACCCAGGAGCCGACGTCCAGCAGCTGCTGGATGAAGGTCTGCACCGCCACCGAGTCGTTGCCCGAGGTGTGATCGGTGATCGTGCCCTGGGCTCTGACGTAGTTGGCCGCACTGTCGGTGGCGACGCCCGCGCCGACCGTGTATTCGGCCGCCGGGGCCGCGTTGGCCGGGGCGGCGGACGCCGTGACGAAGAGCCCTCCGCCGGCCATCGCCGTGGCCAGCGTTCCTGCCACGACGGCGCGCTTGGAACGTCCGGACATGCTGGTTCGCATATCGCTTCTCCGGTTCCTATGTCGGCACGCCCGCCAGGCATGCCTGGGAGAAGCAAGTGAACCGCCCACATGCTTCAGACCTGCTTCAGAACGGTGTCTCGCCCAGCCGGCCCCACACCAGACACCGCCTCCACCAGGGCGATGCCCACCTCAACGGCCGCTTCGGCGTCGTGCAGTCCTACTCCCTGAGCATCTGGCCGCTTACCTCGAAGAGCCCGGTCCTGGCCTGTGCGCCCGCCGTTCCGGACCGGGCCGATCGCCGTGTTCGTCGGTCAGCGGTAGCGGCGCGTGGCCACCAGGTAGAGCAGGCAGCCCAGGGCCAGCACGGCACAGGCGCCCAGGGGCGCGGCGGCGCCGGCCGGGAGCAGGGCGCCGCCGGCCGCCGTTCCGAGCGCGATCCCGGCGTACAACGCCGCGGAGTTGAGGCCGACCACCACGGCCGTCTCCTCCGGCGCCGCGTTGATCAGCCGAACCTGCTGCGCCGGTGTCTGGAACCACGTCGCGGCGCCCCAGGCCGACATCAGCAGCGCGGTCAGCGGCAGAAGGTGCGCGCCCGCCGCTGCGGCCCAGGCGAACGCGGCGAGCGTCGCGGCCAGCGCGGTGAACCCCACGAGCTGAACCCGGATCGGCCCGTACCGGTCCACCGACGTGCCGGACGCCAGGTTGCCGGCCACCGCGCCGGCGCCGTACAGGAACAGCAGCCACGTCTCCGCCGCGGTTCCGGTGCCGAGCGCGCGCATGATCGGGACGGCGTAGGCGTACAGGCCGTACCCGGCCGCCATCCCGAACACGGTGAGCGGCAGCACCGCGACCACGCCGGGCCGGCGCAGCGCGGCCAGCCGCCGCCTCAGCGGTACGGCCGGACCGCCCGGCAGCGCGGGCAGCGCGGCGTACACGCCCGCCCCGGCCACCGCGCACAGCAGCGCGACCAGGCCCAGCGCGGCCCGCCAGTCGAGCATCTTCGCGGCCACGTTCCCCAGCGGGACGCCCAGGGCGGTGGCCATCGTCAGGCCCCCGATCACGACGGCCAGCGCCCGGGCACGCTGCGCGGGCGTGACCAGCGACGCGGCCACCGCGCCCGCGTTCGGTGTGAACGCGGCGGCACCGGCCGCGGCCAGCACACGGGTCGCCATCAGGACCGCGAAGTTCGGCGCCAGGGCCGATCCCAGATTGGCCAGCGCGAGCACCGCCAGGGCGCCCACCAGCAGCGGGCGCCGCGGCATCCGGGCGAGCACGGTGGCCAGGACCGGTGACAGCAGCGCGTACGCGACCGCGAACGCCGTCGCCGACTGCCCGGCCGTGCCCTCGGTGACGTTCAGCGAGCCCGCCATCCCGGGCAAGAATCCGGCCACCACATAGGCGTCGGTCCCGACGGCGAACGTCCCGAGCGCCAGCACGAACGTGGACCCGAGCCCGTGCGGGGCGGCGGCCTCCCGGCCGGACTCGGGCTCGACTTCCGTGCGATGTATCGGGATATTCTTCATCCCTGTTCCTTCCGTAGAAATCGGCGGGCGGCGGTGAGCCCGGTCAGTCCACCAGGCGGTCGTAATTGCGGCGGGTACGGCGGGCCCCCGCAGGAGCGCGTTCCATCAGGTCGGCGATCGTGTGGCCGGCCAGCTCACGCCGCCAGGCCAGTTCGGCACGGCGCATCATGCTCGAGATGCCGCAGGGCTGGTCGAACTCGCCGCCGGCGTCCCGACCGCCCTCGCCGCGCCGCCGGATCTCGGTGCACTGGAACGGCTCCAGCGGCCCCTCAAGCGCGGTGACGACCTCCATCACCGTGATCCGCTCCGGTGGCCGGGCCAGCGACCACCCGCCCCGTACACCGGGGGCGGAGGTCAGGATTCCGGCCCGCGCCAGCGCCTGGAGCCGCTTCTTCAGATACTCCTGCGGGAGATCGAACCAGGCTGCCAGCCTGCGGATCGACACCGGCGCCCGATCCTCCAGCCAGCCCAACGTCACGCAGCAGTGCAGGCCCCACTCGACACCCTCCCCCATCCGCATGAACCGGGATCATACACATCCCGGTTAAGTGAGGGACGCGCAAACGCCCCTGGACGCGCCACCGCCAACCGACGCGCCACAAGCCGCAGGAAGGCGCAGAGCGCGGCCACCCGCGCGCAAGCGGCGGGGAACGGGTGGCACTGCGGCCGGCGCGTCCGGCACCCGCGCCTCCACTGACTTCGTCGGCTGGGGCGGTGGGCGACCGCGGAGGAACCAGGTGATCAGTTCGGGGTCTCTCCCGGGGCCACGCCGTCGGCGGCAGCGGATGATCATCGCTGCGGCCACGGTCGGATAACCGAGACCATCCGGCCCTGGCCGGCTCCATCCCCCATGGTGAGCGCCGCCAGTGCGGGTGCCGCCTGATTCAGCGGCCCTGCCGCGCGCCGTCAGGTCCCGTCGCGGGAATCCCGGCGCAGCAGCAGGAGGGCGACGTCGTCATGGGTCGTCTGGCGGCCGATGAGCGCCGACATCACCCGCGCGCTGACCGCTTCGGGCGGACCGGCGTACACCACCTCGCACAGGCGGTCGATGCCGTCGTTGAGCGACTGCCCGCGCCGTTCGACCAGGCCGTCGGTGTAGAAGCACAGCAGGGCGCCGGGCGGAAGCTCCACGATCGTGGGTGGGCGCCGGTTCGCCAGGCCCAGCCCGATCAGGACGTCCGACTTCATCTCGACCGGTCGGGCCGGCTGCCCGGGCACCGCCAGCACCGGGGCGAAGTGCCCGGCCGAGGCCACCCTGGCACGCTCCAAACCGGGATCGAACACCGTGTACAGGACGGTCGCCGTCGCATCGGGCTCGAAATGCTGCATCTTGCGGTCGAGCTTGCCCAGCACCTCGGCCGGGTCGCCGCTCTCCAAGGCGTAGGCCCGCAGCGCGCTGCGCATCCGGCCCATCACCACCGCGGCGGAGAACCCGTGCCCGGCCACATCGCCCATGACGACGCCGATCTCACCGGACGGCAGGTCGAACACGTCGTACCAGTCCCCGCCGACGCTGGCCTCGCCGGGCCGGTAGCGCGCCGCCAACTGGGCGCCGGGGACGGAGGGGAGCGTGGCCGGCACCAGGCTGCGCTGCAACTCCAGCGCCCCGGCACGCTCGGCCCGGCTCAGCAGGGACCGGACCGCCAGCGCGACGCGCGCCCCGGCCATCTGGAGGAACTCGACCTCCTGGTCGTCGAACCGGCGGGTGGTGAGTGTTCCCACGTGGAGGACGCCCACTAGCACACCGCCGGCGACCAGCGGAACACCGAGGAGCGAGCGCAGGCCGCGCTGGACCAGGAGGGGGTTGAACACGCCGGCGCTCGGCACGTCCTCGATGTAGACCGGCTGCCGCTCCGCCGCGACCCGCCCGGCGAAGCCCTGCCCCACCGGCACGTGCGCGGCCTGGGTGACCTCTTCCTCGATGCCCCGCGCCGCGGTCGCCACCAGCTGCTGAGCCTGCCGGTCCAGCAGCAGTACGACCGCCGTGTCGACGCGCAGGATCTGGCGCACGCGTTCGAGCAGGGTGTCCAGCAACTCCTCGACGTCCATGTGCATGAACGCCTCGTCGGTGATCGCCCGGATGTTCTCCAACTGCCGGACGGCATCCACCGGGACACTTGCCTCCTGCTCCACTTGACCACAGTATGTGCCGTTTCTGGCGCCGGAAGCACCGGATCCCGTTCCGCAGCTAAAGAACACCCAAAGCCGCTTGGGTCTGAATCCGGAGGAGGGTGCTCCGACAGGAGCTCCTGGACGGATCGCGGACGGCCACATCACGCGAGCCGGACGCCCGGGCACGAACGGCAGAGGCCGCCGCCCGCGACCGCTGCCCCAACCCGGTGGCCATCATCATCGACTCCAAGACGGTCAGGGCTCCGAGACCGTCAGCAAAGGCACCCGCGGCTTTGACCCTGCCAGACTGATCGAAGGCCGCGAACGGCACCTGGTGGTCGACGGCGGCGGCCTGCAGCTGATGGCGATGGTCGTCTGGTCGGCCATCATCCAGATGACCCGCCGCCTGGCCCGCACTAGCCCACAAGAGCCTGCTGACGGCACTGGCATGGCTCTCAGGGCGCTTGGGCGGCTGGGTTCTTCAAGATCTCGAACAGGGCGAAACAGTTCTCGGTGCCGTGCCCGCGGGCGATCGCTTGTTCGGCGAGGCCGGCGGGGTCCAGGACCACGGGCATGAACCAGCCGAGCGCGCTGTCGGCGAACGCGGCAACGGGGACGCCGGCCGAGTCGGCCAAGGCAGCGGCGTGCAGGAAACCGTTGAGGGTCGCGTACATCATGCCGAGCAGCGCGGTGTTGAACAGCACCGCCAGGTCCGGGTCGGTGCCGAGGTGACGAGGATCGCCCAGGTCCGCCAGGGTCTCCCGGTGCCGGTCGAGGACGTCGCGGGCTCCGCTGTACAGCAGAACCGATTCGGGTGCCCGATGAGAGGCGGCGGCACGCGCTCTGCCGCCCAGCCGGCGGCCGCGCGGGCTTCCGCGGGAGTTCCGGAGTTGAGGCTCACCAGTGTGCCCCCGCTGAGTGCGCCGGCGGGTTCGAAGACCCGGTACATGGTCGGGTAGTCGTTGAGGCACACGATCGTGACCGGGCTCGCGGTTACGGCGTCGGCGACGGTGGCCGCGCGGTGCGCTCCCTCGGCCACCAGGCCGTCGGCCTTGGCGGCGGTACGGTTCCAGACCGTCAGGGACCGGCCCTTGCCGAGAATGCGACGCGGTCATCGCGCCCAGGTAGATCGGTGAACGCGCCCCCACTGCTGCGAGCTGCATTCCCGCCGCAGTGGTCTCCCCACCCACCGGCCCGGATCTTGAGTCCGCGCGGAAACGGGTGCAGATCGAGGGGCCCCGAGCTCGTGCTGGGCCGCTGTCAGGGGCGCAACCGGTGGAACAGCTCTATCCGGGCGTGGTGGTAGTCGATGTCCTCCTGGTCGTGTGTCGCTCCCGAGCGGGCGGCCTTGTGGAAGTAGGCGTACTCCCTGCGGAGCTTGTGCCTGGCGAGCTGGGCGAGCGAATCCTCGTCCAGGAAGGCGGCCGTGCCGCCCTCCTGGTGGTAGGCGGCCACGAACTCCTTGCTCGGGCCGGCCAGGTCCTCACCCCATTCCAGGGCGGCGGCGGCCAACTCCAGTTCGGGGGCGCCGACGAAGGTCTCGTCCCAATCGAGCACCGCCACGATCCGGTCGTCCCTGGCCAGGGTGTTGCCGGTGTAGTAGTCGCCGTGAAGGGGGTGGCGCACGGGGTGCTCGGCGTGGAAGGCGGCCAGCCACCGGTCCAGGGCGGTGTCCTTGAGTTCGGCGGCGTCCTGGGGCGGATCGCCGTACAGGCCGGACTCCTGGAAGGCGGGCACCGGCCGCGGGCCGGGACGGAAGCCGGCCAGTGACTTGTGCAGACGGGCGAGCAGGCGGGCACCGGCCTGGCGTTGGGCCGGGACGTCGGAGTCCGGCCAGGTGCCCTCGATGTGCGGCCAGCAGGAGACCGGGCGGCCCGCCACGATGATCACTGTCGTCCCTTCGGCGGTCGGCAACGGGGCGACGGCTTCGGGGAGGACGGCGGCGGCGTGCCGGGCGACCGCGTGGCACCACTCGGATTCGGCGGTGGTGCGCCGCGCCGGGCCGACGCGGACGACGTGGTCGCCGAGGCGGTAGGCGGCCGATTCCTCGCCGCCGTGCAACCGCTCGCCCTCGCCCTCTCCCGCGACACCCCAGGCCAGGGCCACGGCTTCGCGGATCTCACGGGACAGGGGCGTCTCAACGTAGATCATTCCGGCAGCCTAGGCGGTGGACTCCAGCGTTGAACCTGCGCTGGCGTCGGTCGCGTCGCCCCTTCGCTCTCACTATCGGTGACGGTGGCGGGCGGCCGGGCTGGCGTACTGCTCGAACACCGCCTACGCGCGCCGCCCGTACTCACCGAACACGCTCGCATCGGCACCGAACTGCTCGGCGACGAACCCGACGGCTGGGGCAGCACCCCCCATTGGTCACGGGCACATCACCACCATGAAGCCGCCCCGAACTCCGTACCAGCGCGCGGCCGACAACCGTCACCGTCTCCGGCCTCCATCGGTGCGTCATCCGCAGAAGACCAATGGTCCTTCAACGCGCTCTTAGGCCAGCCGCGCCGCGTACTCCTCGACCAGCCGCTCGGTGCGGGCCTTCGGCCACGGGCCGCGATGCTCGCCGTGGGTGACGGCGAAGAACCGTTCCAGGTGGACGTGCCAAGCGGCGAGCGCGGCCGGCCGCAGGTGGGCCAGCTCCCGCGGCAGGGTCTGGGTCAGCTCGACGCGGACGCCCAGGCGGGGATCGGAGACGATCTCCCAGCGCACGGTGCCGGCAGGCGTCCCGTCCTGCAGCCACCGGTACTCCAGCAGCCGCGGCGCGTCGACCGCGGTGACGTCGCCGGCCGGCACGTAACCGTTGGCCGCGGGCGCGGGCGGTTCGCCGCCGATCGACGGCGCGGTGTCCCCCGTGAGCAGCCGCCACACCTCGCCGGCCGGTTTCCACACCAGGTCGCGGGCGAAGCTCAGCTCGTAGCCGCCTTCGCCGTCGCGGACCGTGCCCTCGGCGAGGCCGAACCTGTCGATGTAGTACTCCATCGGCCCCAGCCAGTCGGTCCGGGCGGGCACGGCCGTGCCGTCGAGCCGCCCGGCCAGCTCGGCCAGGCACGTGTCCCAGCCGGCGGCGGTGCGGCCGGCCCCCAGCAGGCCCACCCGGCCGCCGCCGATGGTCTGCGTGAACACCAGCAGGCAGCCGTCGCCGTCCGGGATCAGCTCGAAGCGCAGCACGTCGATGTTCCAGCGGAACATGAACACTCTCGGCGGGTCGACCTCGAGCACCTCGCCGTCCGACGTCCCGTCCGTCGCCTGCTCCCCCGGGAAGACGAACCGCATCGGGGCGCCGGGGCGCAGCTCCGCCTCGACCCTGGCGGGAAACCAGTGGGCCAGCTCCGCCGGGTCGGTCACCGCCCGCCATACCTTCGCGGGCGGGTGGGCGAGCCGCCGCTCGAAGCGGAGCACCGGCTCCCCGCCGATGGTCCGCAGGGTCGCGTCCTTCGTCATCGGGTTCCCCCGTCGTCGTCCGGCATGGTGTCCAGATGGTCTTCGAGTGCGTCGAGGCTGGCGTTCCACATGCGCCGGTAGGGCGCGAGCCACGCGTCGATCTCGGCGAGCGGCGCCGGGCGCAGCCGGTACCAGCGGCGCTGCGCGTCCTGCCGGACCTCGACGAGCCCGGCGCCGCGCAGCACCTTCAGGTGCTTGGACACGGTCGGCTGGGTGAGCTCCAGGTGCTCCACGAGATCGCCGACCAGCCGTTCACCGTCGCGCAGCAGATCGAGGATCTCCCGGCGCCGTGGCTCGGCCAGCACTTCAAAGGTTGATGCCACACCGGCAATATAGCTAGCTTGGAATATAGACGCAAGCGGAAGCAGCACGGCCTCCTGAGAGCGTAGGCAGCCGCATCCTCGGCACGCAGCCAGCGGCCGGAGCGGTGACGGTACCGGACCAGGGTTGGGAGGTGCGCACATGTGCCGAGGTCTCAGTCCCCCGGCTCACGCCGGCGGTCGCTGGTATTCATGGACGCGACGCGCGCCATCGTCAGGCCGCCGGCTCCAGGAGCACAGCAACCTCTTGGACGGTGCGGTAGTACCCGCTCAGATACCGCAGGAACCGCACCCGTAGCAGGGCCACGCCATCAAGAGCGATCAGCCCGACAGCGGCGGCCGGCGGCCGCCGTCCCGCGGCCTGGTCGGTGCTCGCGGGTGATGATGGGGAACATCTCCTCCGCGTGCGCGAGTCCGCGCCGTGAGCGCCGACCACCCCGGAAGGAACGGGTACGGCCAGCCGATCAGCGGGGACGGCTGTGAGCGGCTTCGGCCAGATCCGTCCATTGCTCGACCGAGGAGTGCGGCACGACCACCCAGTCCTTGACCTCTCTGCCCTTCCCCGAGGGGTCGAACAGGGACGCTCCGGGCAGCGCGAGCGCGGCAGTGTGCTCGGGGGTGCCCTCGACCAGCCGGAACACCATCGCCTGGTCGCGCTGCAGGCTCGCGAACACCTTCCCCGCATGGTCTTTGAGTGCGGGCCTTCCCATCATGCTGGAGACCCGTACACCCAGGTCGGCCAGTTCGGCGCCGACCTGTTCGAAGTCTTCTTCCGCGCTCATCGTCAGACGGTTCCCAGTCCCATGCCGGCGTCATCGGGCGGTCTTGCCGCAGTCGGGGACAACTTCCCGCGTGACGCGGGCATCCCGTCCCGGTCCCCCGGCGGCGATCAGGCTAGCCCTCCCGGCGGCACTGATCAACATCGGCTGCCTGGAGGCTGGCCACGGCTACCGTCGGCCAGATGAGCCGCCTTCTTGGTCGCTGCCGGTGCGGCACCCCCGCGCTGCGGGACCTCCCGGTGGGCTCACCTGGCGTCCCCGAGTCCGCGGTCGATGCGGATGCGCAAGGAGCGCAGCGCCTGCCTGAGCTCCGCCGGTTCGATGCCGGTGAGATCGGCGTCGAACGTCAGGAGCAGCCCTGCCAGCCCTGCCCATGACCACGCACCGAGCGTGAGCCGGCAGCTGGAGTCGGTCTCGTGCTCGACCGTCGATCCGCCGGGGGCGAAGCGTGCGACGACGGGTGCGGGCAGTGCGATGACCGCCGATCCGCGGCACGGCCATTCCGCCGGGGTGTCGCCGCGGTCGTGCGTGCTCATGACGAAGGCGACCGGGTCGCCGTGCGGGAGCTCGCGGCGGTCGAAGGCTCTGCCCGCGGGCATGCGCGGTTGGAGGCGGTCGATGCGCATCGCGCGCCACCGGTCCGCGGCCGGTTCGAACGCGACGAGGTACCACCGTGCCGCCCACACGACGAGGTCGTGCGGCTCCAGCGTGAGCGTCGCCGGCTCGCCTTGACCGGTGTAGTCGACGCGAACGGTGTGCTGCCGGTTGATCGCCTCGCCGATGAGGTGGACGATCTCGGCGTCGATGGGCGCGGCGGGAAACTCCCAGTAGTTGCGCGCCGCGGAGACGGTGAACGCTTCGGCGTGGACGCGGCTGCGGGCGGGCATCGCCTGCTGCAGCGTGGCCAGGGCGCGGGCGGAGTTCTCGCGGATGCCCGACAGGATCGCGGGCGCGGTCTGGAGTGCGACGGCCGCGGCGACGGCCTGGTCCTCGTCGAAGACGACCGGCGGCAGCCGGGTCGCGCTGCCGAGCCGGTAACCGCCGCCCGCTCCGCGCACGGCCTCGATGTCGTACCCGAGCTCCCTGAGCGTGTCGATGTCGCGCCGCACCGTCCGCACCGACGCCCCGAGCCGGGTGGCGAGCTCCTCGGCGGTCAGGGTCGCGCCGACTCCGAAGATCGAAAGCAGCTTGAGGGCCCGCGCGGAGGTGGCGGCCATCCCTCCCCCTCCACAAAGCGGTCACTCGGTGGCAACTATAGCTGTGATGGTGGCCGGCATGACCGCTTCACAGATCCCCCAAGAGGGCACGCGTGCACCGGCCGCTCCCTCCGCGCCCGTCTCCGGCGCGGGCGCGAGCATGGCGCTGCTGGTGGTGCTCTTCGGTTCCTTCATGGACCTTCTCGACGCGACGATCGTCACCGTCGCGGCCCCCGCCATAGCCCAGGACCTGGGAGCCGGCGACGCCCAGATCCAGTGGATGATCGCCGCCTACGTCCTGGCCCTCGGGGCCGGCCTGATCACCAGCGGGCGGCTGGGCGACCAGTACGGCCGCAAGCGCCTGTTCATGATCGGGCTGGCCGGGTTCATGCTCACCTCCGCCCTCTGCGCGCTGGCCACCGATCCGGGAACGCTCATCGGCATGCGCGCCGCGCAGGGACTGACCGCTGGAGTCATGGTCCCGCAGGTGTTCGGGATCATCCGGGCGTCGTTCGCCGCGGGCGAGCGCGCCAGGGCGTTCGGTGCCTACGGCGCGGTCCAGGGGCTGGCGTCGGTCGCCGGCCCGCTGCTGGGCGGGCTGCTCGTCGAAGGCGACCTGTTCGGGCTGGGCTGGCGCACCATCTTCTGGATCAACGTGCCCGTCTCGATCCTGGCGCTCGTCATCGGCGCGAAGGTCCTGCCGGAGTCCCGTTCCGCCTCGACCGCGCGGCCGGATCCGCTGGGCGCGCTGCTGGCGGCCTCGGGCATCCTGCTCCTGCTACTCCCGATCATCCAGACCGAGACCTGGGGATGGACCTGGGCCAGCCATGCCCTGCTCGCGGCCGCTCTCATCATGCTGGCGATCTTCCTCGCCTACGAGCGCCGCCTCGCCGCGGGCGGGAACGAACCCGTCTTCGATCCGGCTCTGCTGCGCATCCGCGCCTTCGCGGCCGGCCTGAGCACGTCCGTGCTCTTCTTCGGCGGCATCGGGGCGTTCTTCCTCACCCTGTCGGTCTACCTCCAGAACGGCACCGGCCGCACCGCGTGGGAGACCGGCCTGGTGATCCTGCCGTACGCGCTCGGCTCGATCATCACCTCGGGACTCGGCGTCGCTCTGGCCGCCAGGGCCGGCCGGGCCCTGCTGATCGCGGGCTCGCTCACCATCGCGGCGTCCCAGCTCCTGTTGTGGGCGTTCATCAGGGACGGCAACGACCCCGGCTACTGGCACCTCGCCCTCGCCCTTCTCATCAGCGGCCTCGGCCTCGGTCTCGCCGCGCCCATCCTCGTCAACGTCGTCCTCGCCGGCGTCCCCGGCCGCAACGCCGGCGCAGCGGGCGGCGTGCTGTCCACCGTGAACCAGATCGGCGGCGCCATCGGCATCGCCCTCCTCGGCACGGTCTTCTTCACCGCCGTCACCGAATCGGCGACGGGCGCGCCCGGACCGGCCGACTACGGTCACGCGCTCGGCATCGTCCTCGTCGTCTCCGCGGTGCTCTATGTCGTGGCCGCGCTGATGATGCTCGCGCTCCCCAAGACCGCGGCCGAGCACATCGACCACTGAACCGGTGCGAGGGCAGGACCGCGCCATCCGGCGCGCTGTCCTGCCCTCGGCGGCCGGCCGGCCGAGCCTGCCGCACCGCCAACGGCGCCCGCGGAGGGCGACCCGGGCCCTTCCCCGCCGTGAGATCGTCGGCGCCATCCGCTCCTTGGGCCGCTCGCCGGGTGGCCGGTCAGAAACGGAACGCCTGGACGAACCGGGGAAGCAGCTCGGGCTCGCCCTCCACCCGCACGCTGCCGTCGGCGAGTGCTTGCTCAGGAGTCTTGGCGCCGGTCATCAGCGCGTGGAGTCCCTGCTCGTTCCGCCTCTCGATGACCAGGTCCGGGGCCGGGTGCGGACCGATGCCGACCGTCAGTACTCCGGCGGTGATCTGGATCCGGAGGGTGAACTCGCCCATGCGGACCTCGTACCCGGCGGTGGTGTCCCGGGCCGCCTCGGGGCGGTAGGTGGTACGGAAGGCCATGGCGACCGACTCGGCGGTGATGGTCTCGCCGGGGCGGGGCTCGGTCATCGTGCGGGCGCCCCAGCGGCCGAGTGCGATCAGTGCCGGTTCCAGGTCGCGGCCGTAGTCGGTGAGCTCGTAGACGGTCGCGCGTTCGGGGTGGGGCAGCGCGCGGCGGGTGGCCAGGCCCGCTTCCTCGAGCTGCTTGAGGCGGGCCGACAGGATGTTGGTCGGGATGCTGGGCAGGCCCTTGCGCAGGTCGGTGTAGCGCTGGGGCCCCGATAGCAGGTTGCGGACGATCAGCAGTGTCCAGCGTTCGCCGATCATCTCCAACGCGCGGGCCAGGCCGCAGAACTGTCCGTACTCGCGTGCCGTCATGGAGCACATCCTACAGCGAACTTCACTTGACAAAGCATGCTTGCAAAAGACAAGCTCACTTCTCGTTCGGCCATCCGGCCGGGCTCGCGGGTGCTGGGTGAGGAGTGATCGCATGTCCGACGGCCTGACAGGGCGGAAGATCGTGGCGGGGCTGTTCGTCTCGCTGGACGGTGTGGTGGAGGCCCCGGAGCGGTGGCACTTCCCGTACCTGAGCGAGGAGATGGGCGCGGCGGTCGGCTCGATGTACGCCGAGGCCGACACGCTGCTGCTGGGACGGGCGACCTACGAGGCGTTCGCCGCGGTGTGGCCGCGGCGGACCGGTGAGCTGGCCGACGCGATCAACGGCATCGGCAAGGTCGTGGCCTCCACGACGCTGACCCGGCTCGGCTGGAGCGACTCCACCCTCATCGAGGGCGAGCTGGTCGCGGCGGTCAAGGAGCTCAAGGAGCGGCCCGGCGGCACGATCACGATCGCGGGGAGCATCAGCCTGGTCCGCACCCTGCTGGCGGCCGGCCTGCTGGACGAGCTGCGGCTGCTGGTCCACCCGCTGGTGGTGGGGACGGGCCGGCGCCTGTTCCCCGACGGCACCGCACCCGTGCCGCTGAAGCTGGTCCGGTCGGCCGCCTTCGCCACCGGCGTGCTCGATCTGACCTACCGGCCGGCCTGATCCCGTTCCCGCGAGCGCAATCCACCGATCAAGGAGCTTTCCATGACCCACACGATCCGTCCCCCGGCCGCGGCCGTCAGTCCCGCGCGCACCGCCCGTCCGGCGGCCCGGCCGCTGCTGGGCTGCGCGATGGCCGCGGGCCCGCTGTTCCTCGCAGTGGGCGTCACCCAGGGGCTGCTGCGTGACGGCTACGACTTCACCCGCAACGCCATCAGCCAGCTCAGCCTCGGTGACCTGGGCTGGATCCAGGAGACCAGCTTCGTGCTCACCGGAGTGCTGATCATCGCCGGCGCGGCCGGTGTGCGGCGCGCGCTGGACGGCGGGCCCGGCGGCACCTGGGCGCCCAGGCTCATCGCCGTGTTCGGGGTCTCGTTCCTGGTCAGCGCGGTGTTCCCGGCCGATCCCGGCGCCGGCTTCCCGCCCGGCGCCGCCGAGGGCCCGGCCGCCTCGCTCAGCACCAGCGGCGCCGTCCACATGCTCGGCGGCATGGTCGGCTACCTGGCGCTGTGCGCGGCGTTCCTGGTGCTGGCCCGGCGCTTCTCGGTCCAGGGCCGGCGCGGCTGGGCCGCCGCCTCCCGGATCGTTCCGGTGGCCGTCCTGGCCGGTTTCGCCGGCTCCGCCGCCAGCGTGCTGATCTTCTTCGCGGGCGCGGCGCTGGGCCTGGTGTGGCTCACCGCGACCACCGCGCGGCTCGCCACCGCACCGCCGGCCGGACAGTGACCGCCGATCCTTCCACCGCCACCCCACATCACCAGAACGGAAACACCGATGCACACCACTGAGATCAGAACGCTTCAGGTTCCCGGCGCGTCCCTGCACTACGAGGTACGCGGGACGGGCCCGCTGCTGCTGATGATCCCCGGCGCGCCCGCCGACGCCGGGGCGCTGACCGCCCTGGCGGCGTGCCTGGCCGACCGCTACACCGTCGTCACCTATGACCAGCGCGGCCTGTCCCGCAGCGTCCTGACCGGACCGCCCGCCGACACCGGCGTCGCGGTCTTCGCCGACGACGCCCACCGGCTGCTGGCCGCCCTGGACGACGAGCCGGCCCACGTGCTGGGCAACAGCGGCGGCGCGCTCACCGCCCTGGACCTGGCGGCCCGCCATCCCGAGCAGGTGCGCGCGCTGGTCGTCCACGAGCCGCCGCTGCCCGAACTGCTGCCCGACCGCGAGCACTGGCGCGCCGCCTTCCAGGACGTGTACGACACCTACCGCGCCCACGGGGCGGGCGCGGCGATGGGAAGGTTCATCACCACGGTCGACGGGGAGGACAGCGCGCCCCCGGCGATGCCCGACCCCTCCCACATGCCGCCCGAGGCGCTGGAGATGATGGGCCGCATCCAGGGCAACCTCGATCACTTCCTGTCCCACGTGCTGCTGCCCGTGCTGCGCTACTCCCCCGACATCGCCACGCTGCGCTCGCGTTCCATGCCGATCACCGTCGGTGCCGGGGCGTTCTCGGGCGACGGAGTCCCCGCCCAGTCGGCCCGGGTGCTGGCCGAGCGGCTCGGCGTCGCGCCGGTCACGTTCCCCGGTGACCACCAGGGTCTCGCGACCGACGCCGCAGCCTGCGCCGACATCGTCCACACCGCCCTCTCCTGAACCCGCCACCACGAGAACGGAGCCCAGACCATGACCGCACCGGCCAAGGGCGACCCCGCCAGCTACTTCCCCGCGATCGAGGCCAGGTACGGCCGCCCCGTCCAGGACTGGATCGACCTGATCGACTCCTCGCCCCTGACCAGGCACATGGAACTCGTCGGCTGGCTCAAGACCGAGCACGGCCTCGGGCACGGCCACGCCAACGCCCTGGTCGCCCACACCCTCGCCGCCAGGAAATAGCCCACCGGTCCCTCCCGTGGGCCCCCGACACATCGGAAGCCCACGGGACCCGCGGAGCCTCCGGCCGCCTAAAAGGGCGGAGCGGAGGTCCTGGGCACGGTAATGATCGAGGCGAGCGGCGCTTCGCATCGGAACGCCGCCGCAAGGGACCTCGTGCCGGCCGCCGGGACGGGGACCGGGAAGGAATCGAAATGATCTTTGTTGCGGGCGCCACCGGGAACGTGGGTTCGGAGGTCGTGCGCGCACTGGCCGCCGCCGGCGCGCCGGTCCGGGCACTGGTACGCGACCCCGAGAAGGCCCGGCTGCCCGAGCGGGTCGAGGCGGTGTCCGGAGACCTCGATCGGCCGGACACGCTGACGGGCGCGCTGGAGGGCGTGCGCGCCGCGTTCCTGCTGCCCGGGTACGCCGACATGCCCGGCTTGCTGGCCGAGGTCCGCCGGGCCGGCGTCGAACACGTCGTGCTGCTGTCGGGAGGCTCGGCCGCGAGCGGCGACATGACCAACGCGGTCACGCGGTACATGGTGCTGTCCGAGGCGGCCGTCCGGGAGTCCGGAGTGCCGTGGACGTTCCTGCGGCCCAGCGGCTTCATGTCCAACGCGCTGCGGTGGCTGCCGCAGATCCAGGCGGGCGACCGGGTCCGGGTCACGTTCCCGAACGTGCCGGTGGCGTTCGTGGACCCGTTCGATCTGGGCGAGGTCGCGGCGCGGGCACTGCTCGACGGCGGGTACCGGGGCGAGATCCTCTGGCCGACCGGGCCGGAGGCGCTGCTGCCCGCCGACCAGGTCGCCGTCCTCGCCGGGGTGCTCGGGCGCGACCTGCGCGCCGTGGGCCTGTCGGACGAGGAGGCCCGCGCCGAGATGGCCGCGGCCATGCCGGTGGAGTACGTCGACGCGTTCTTCGACTTCTACGTCAACGGCTCCCTCGACGAGTCGATCGTCCGCCCGACCGTGCTGGAGGTCACCGGACGCGCACCCCGCACGTTCGCGGACTGGGCGAACGCGCACGCCGCCGACTTCCGCCGGTGACCGCGTCCTTGGACTCCCCGGCTCCGCGTCTGCGGCGGCTGGTCCGTCCCGAGAACCTCGTGTGGACGGACGGGGCCCAGTCCGACTTCTAGACCGGGAACCCCAGGTCGCCTTCGCCGCCACCCTCTGACCGTCCCCCGCACGTACCACCGCGCGCTCGCCCCGTTCACCTGCACCCCGAAGCAACGAGAGGACCCCATGTCCACCCTGGAGATCATCGAGACCTGCACGCGCATGGCCTGGCACGCCGACCAGCGCGAGTGGGACCGGCTCGAGACCGTGTTCGCCGACGAGGTCACGCTCGACTACACCAGCCTCAACGGCGGCGAGCCGGCCGTGCTGACCCCGCGCCAGATCATCGAGGCGTGGTCGGCCACGCTCGGCGGCTTCGACGCCACCCAGCACCTGGTCACCAACCACCTCGTCGACATCGACGGCGACCGCGCCGTCTGCACCGCCGCGTTCCAGGCCACCCACCGCCTGGCCAACCCGCACGGCTCCCCGCTGTGGACGCTCGGCGGCACCTACCGCTTCGACCTGGTCCACACCACCGGAGGATGGCGGATCACCGGCGTCGTCATGACCGCCACCTGGGCCGACGGCAACCAGAACCTCCCCGCACTCGCCGCCGCCCGCACCTGAGACGCAACACATCCACCGAACCACCGAGAAGCCGCGCGGTCGCGCACAACCGGCCTCAGCCCGTCCACGCTGCGGGCCTCAGGCTCAGTGTGCGCGACCGCGCGCGTCCCAAAGCCGGGCAGCCCCGCTGGCCTCGCGCGGACCACGGCGGGCGCCCTCCTCGCGCAAGAGCCGACCTCCACACGCACGATCGCGGCAAGACGGACTGTTCTCTCGAAAACGGTTGTGATAATCATTATCACGTAAGTCCGTACTCGTCCGGCTCTTGGGAGACCCATGCGTGACGTGCTGCCGTCCTCGCCCGCGATGGTCGACGAGGTAGGCGAGATGGTCGCCGAAGTCCTCGGGCTCGATCCCGCCGCCGTCGACCCCGATACCGCGCTGACCGTGCTCGGCCTGGAGTCGTTCACCGCCGTACGGCTGCGGCGGCGGCTGCGCGACCTGGGCATCGACCTGCCGCTACCAACGTTCCTCGGGCCCGCCACCGTGCGCAGCGTCGCGGCCCGGTCCGGCGGCGAGGAGGACGAGGCCGGAACACCGGCACCGGTCACGGCCGGGGAGACGGAGGAGGAAGGGCCGCAGGCGGCCTTTCCTCTGACGCCGTTGCAGAGCGCGTACTGGATCGGCCGGAATCCGGCGTTCCCGCTGGGCGGAGTGGCCACGTTCTACTACCGCGAGTACGACCGGTGGCCGGGTCCGGCCGGCCCGGAGCACGATCTCGCTCGGCTCGGAGCCGCCTGGAACCGGCTGGTGGCGCACCATCCGATGCTCCGGATGATCGTGGACGCGGAGGGGCGGCAGCACGTGCTGCCCGAGGTCGGCGGCTACGAGATCGCCGTGACCGATCTGCGCGGCGCGGTGGACGCGGACGCCGTGCTGGAGCGGATGCGTCACGAGTGCTCGCACCAGGTGCGCGATCCCGCACGCTGGCCGCTGTTCGACGTGCGCGCGGCCTTCCTGCCGGACGGGCGGACGAGGATCTTCCTGGGCATCGACGTGCTGGCCCTGGACCTGGCCGGCTGGATGCAGATCCTGGCCGAGTGGGGCGAGCTGGTGGTCGATCCGTCGGCGGCGCTTCCCCGGGCCTCCCTGACGTTCGCCGAGGTGATGCGGCGCCGCGCCGCCGATCCTGAGGAGCGAGTGCGGCGCGAGCGGGACCGGGAGTACTGGGCTCGACGGGCCTCCGGCCTGCCGCCGGGCCCTCGCCTGCCGTGGGCCACCGACCTGGCGGAGCTGCGCGGCCACCGGTTCTCCCGGGAGGCCGCCGAGCTCTCCGCCGAGCAGTGGCGGGCGCTGCGGGAGCGTGCGGCCGGGAACGGCCTGAGTCCGACCGGCGTGCTGCTGGCCGCGTTCGGCCTCGTGCTGGACCGGTGGGGCGCGGCGGCGCCGTTCAGCCTGAACACCACGCTGTTCGACCGGCCCGACGATCCGGAGCTGGAGCATCTGGTCGGCGACTTCACCTCGACGATCCTGGTCGAGGTGCCGCGCCCGCAGCCCGCCGAGGGGTTCGGCGAGTTCGCCGAAAGGGTGAACCGGCGCTTCTGGACCGACATGGACCACCGGACCGTGTCGGGAGTCGAGGTCCTGCGCGAGACCGGTGCCACGGACCTGACGCCGTCCCATCCGGTCGTCTTCACCAGCGGGCTCGGCCTGTCCGACCAGGACCGTCCACCGGCCGGGTGGCTGGGCGAGGAGGTCTTCGGCATCTCCCAGACCCCGCAGGTGGCGCTGGACCACATCGTCCACGACGAGGGCGGGCGGCTGCGGATCGCGTGGGACGCGGCGGACGGCGCGTTCGCCGAGGGCCACGTGGCCGGGATGCGCGACGCGCACCTGCGGCTGCTGCGGCGCCTGGCCGACGATCCCGGCGCGTGGACCGATCCGGGGCTCGGCTGGGACCCGGCCTTCCTACCGGACGAGCCCCTGGAACGCCGCCCGTTCGGTGACGCCGGGCCGCTGCTGGACGATCCGCTCCGCCGGGCCGCGGAGAAGCATCCGGGGAACCCGGCCCTCCTGGACGGTGCGCGGGAGGTGACGCACGCCGAACTGGCCGAGCGGGTGGCCCGGATCGGCCGGGAGCTGGCCGGAACGGGCGCCGGGCCGGGCGACCTGGTCGCGGTGGCGTTCGAGAAGGGGATCGAGCAGGTCACGGCACTGCTCGGGGTCGGCGCGAGCGGCGCCGGTTACGTTCCGGTCGAGCCGTCCTGGCCCGCGGCGCGGATCGCGTCGGTGTGCGAGCAGGCCGGGGTGCGCCGGGCCGTGGTCCCCGAGTCCTCGGACGTCATCTGGCCGCCGGGCGTGGACGTGCACCGGCTGCCGGCGTCCGGCTCGCTCGGCGGCGGCGAGGCGGAGCCGCGCGTTCCGGCTCCCGACGAGCTGGCGTACGTCATCTTCACCTCCGGATCGACCGGCCGCCCCAAGGGGGTGGCCATCGAGCACCGGGCGGCCCGCACGACCATCGACGATCTGATCGACCGCTTCCCGGTCGGCCCGGACGACCGGGTGCTGGGGCTGTCGGCGTTCAGCTTCGATCTGTCGGTGCACGACGTCTTCGGCGTCATGGGCACCGGCGCCGGCCTGGTGCTGCCCGATCCGGGGCGGCAGCGCGATCCGGGGCACTGGCTCGATCTGATGGAACGGCACCGCGTCACGGTCTGGAACACCGCGCCCGCGCTGATGGAGATGCTGGTCGAGTACGCCGAGATCGAGCCGGAACGGGCCCGCGCGGTGCTGGCACCGCTGCGGCTGGTGTTCCTGTCGGCCGACTGGATCCCGGTGACGCTGCCGGACCGGATCCGGGCGCTGGCGCCGGACGCGACGCTGGTGAGCCTCGGCGGCGCCACCGAGGGCTCGATCTGGTCGATCTGCTACCCGATCGGCGAGGTCCGCCCGGAGTGGGCGAGCATCCCGTACGGCCGCGCGCTCCGCGGGCAGTCGTTCCACATCCTGGACGAGCGGGGCGGGCCGTGCGCGGTCGGCGAGGTGGGCGAGCTGCACATCGGCGGCGACGGCCTGGCCCGCGGGTACATCGGGGACGAGGAGCAGACGCGCGAGCGGTTCGTCACCCACCCGGTCCTGCGGCGGCGCCTCTACAAGACCGGTGACCTGGGACGGTGGCGGACCGACGGGAACATCGAGTTCCTGGGGCGGCTGGACCGCCAGGTGAAGATCCGCGGGCACCGCATCGAGCTGGGCGAGGTCGAGTCGGCGCTCAACCGCGCGCCCGGTGTCCGCCAGTCGGTGGCGCTGTCGGTCCGCGGCCCCGACGACCGGCCGCGGCTGGTCGCCTACCTCGTGGCGGCCGGAGGCGGGAAGCGGCCGTCGGACGAGGAGCTCATCGTCCATCTGCGCGAGCGGGTGCCGGACTACATGGTGCCCAGCCGCGTCCTCTGGCTGGAGGAGTTCCCGGTCACCGACAACGGGAAGATCGATTACAGGGCGCTGCCCGATCCCTACCGCCGTCCGGCCGAGGAGGCGCCGCCGGACCCGCCGCCCGCCGCCTCCGCGCGGGCCACCGCCCCTGAGGCGGTCACCGCCGTGCCGGCGCCCGCTCCCGCGGGCGACGATCTGGCCGTGCTGCTGGGCCAGGCCGCCGAGCTGGGCCTGGACGTGGCGGTGCGCGTCTCCGGCGGTGCCCTGGCCCCGGTGCGGGCGCTGGCGGCCGCGGGTGAGTGGGCCGCACGTCTGGCCGGCACCGCCGAGCGGCGCGGGCTCTCCCTTCAGCAGCGGTTGCCGATGGACGGGCTGATCGAGCTGAACGTCGTCCCCGGCTCCGCGCCGGTTCCGCCGCCGGTGGTCGCGACCGTGCCGGAGCCCGAACGGGAGCCGGTGTCCCCTCGCGTGCCGGCCTCCGAGCCGGAGCCTCCGGCAGCACCGGATCCGGAGATCGAACGGATCATCGCGCGGACCCTCGGCGAGCTGCTCGACGGTGCCCCCGTAGCGGTCGACACACCGTTCCTCCGCCTGGGCGCGACGTCGCTGACCCTCGTACGAGCGCATGCCCGGCTCGTCGAACGGCTCGACCCCGAACTGTCGGTGGTGGACCTGTTCACCAGGCCGACGGTCCGGGAGCTGGCGGCGTGGATCGCCGGGCGGAGAGGAGGCGGACCCGCGTCCGCCGAGCCCGCACCGCCCTCCGATTCCGCGGCGCGGCGCGCGGACGGCCGGCGCCACGCGCGCCGGCGGGCCGCGGAGGTCGCCCGATGACCTTCACTCCGGACACGACGCCGGCTCATGACCTGTCACCGGACCGGGACACGGTCGTCGCCGTCACCGGCCTGTCCTGCCGCTTCCCGGGCGCCCCGGACGCCGACGCGTTCTGGCGGCTGCTCACCGAGGGGCGCGAGGGTCTCACCCGTCTCACCGACGACGATCTCGCCGAACGCGGCGTGCCCCGGGCGCTGCGCCGCGATCCGGCCTACGTCCCGGTCGCCGGGCTGATCGACGGGCAGGACCTGTTCGATCCCGGGCCGTTCGGGTTCACCGGCGCCGAGGCCGCGCTGCTCGACCCGCAGCACCGCCTCTTCCTCGAGTGCGCCTGGCACGCGCTGGAGCAGGCCGGTCACGGCGGCGGCCGGGGAGCGGGCGCGGTCGGCGTGTTCGCGGGTGCGGCGCAGAGCTCCTACCTGGCCTCCAACCTGTGGGACCGGTGGGACCCGACCGGCGGCGGCGCCGATCCGGCGGGCAGCCTCCAGGCGGCGATCGCGACGCAGACGGACTACCTGCCCTTGCAGACCGCCTACCGGCTGAACCTCACGGGCCCGGCGGTGGCGGTCAACACCACCTGCTCCACCTCGCTGGTGGCCGTGCACATGGCCGTCCAGTCGCTGCTGTCGGGCGAGTGCGACACGGCGCTGGCGGGCGGGGTGTCGCTGATCGTCCCGCAGGGGCGCGGCTATCTGTCCACCCCGGACGGCATCTACTCCGCCGACGGGCGCGTCCGCGCGTTCTCGGCCGAGGGCACCGGCATCGTCTACAGCCAGGGCGTCGGCGTCGTCGTGCTGCGCCGCCTCCGGGAGGCGCTGGAGGACGGCGATCCCGTGCTCGCCGTCGTGCACGGAACGGCGGTGAACAACGACGGCGCGGCCAAGGCCGGGTTCACCGCGCCGTCCGTGCGGGGCCAGGCGCGGGTGCTGGCCGAGGCGCAGGCCGTCGCCGGGATCGGGCCGCGGCGGATCGGGTACGTGGAGGCGCACGGCACCGCCACCAGGATCGGCGATCCGATCGAGGTCGCGGCGCTGCGCAAGGTGTTCGGCGAGACCGGCCCGGCCTGGTGCGGGCTGGGCTCGGTCAAGTCCAACATCGGGCACGCCAACGCCGCCGCCGGGATCGCCTCGTTCATCAAGACCGTGCTGGCGGTGCGCGAGCGGACGCTGCCCGCCTCGCTGCACGCGCGGCCGGTCAACGAGCTGCTCGGGCTCACCGGGTCGCCGTTCGAGGTGGTGACCGAGACGCGGCCGTGGGACGGCCCGCCGCTGGCCGGGATCAGCTCGTTCGGGATCGGCGGCACCAACGCGCACGCGATCGTCGGCCCGGCGCCCGAGCGCGCACCCGCTCCCCCGGACCCGCGCCCGCATCCGATCGTCCTGTCGGCGCACGATCCCGCCGCGCTCCGCGAAGCCGCCGCCGGGCTCGCCGCCCGGGCAGGCGAATCCGACCGCGCCGACCTGGCGCACACGCTGCAGGCCGGGCGCGCGCACCTGCCGTACCGGCTGTCGGCGGTCTCGTACGGCGAGCTCGCCACGGCGGCGCCGGCCGGCCCGGTGACGGAGGCGCCGCGCGTGGTGTTCGCCTTCCCGGGCGGCGGCAGCGCCAGGCCCGGCATGGGCGCCGCGCTGTACGACGCCGAACCGGTCTTCGCCGCCTGCGTGGACGAGTGCGCCGGACTGTTCGGCGACCTCCTCGGGCACGACATCCGCGAGATCGTGCGGGCCGGGGACGCCGAACGCGCTCACGGGCCCGTACACGGGCTGCCCGCCCTGTACGCGGTGTCACTGGCGACCGCGAGGCTGCTGGAGTCGTGGGGCATCGTCCCGGACACGGTGCTTGGGCACAGCCTCGGCGAGTACACCGCGGCGGTCGCCGGCGGCGCGCTGCGCCCCGAGGACGCCGCCCGGCTCATCGCCGCCCGCTCGACCGCGATGGCCGAGGCCGCCGGGGACGGCGCGATGCTGGCCGTACCGCTGCCCGAGGACGCGGCGCGGGACCTGCTGGATCGGCATCCCGACGTCGATCTCGCCGTGGTCAACGCGCCGGACGCGTGCGTGGTGTCCGGGCCGCGCGCCCCGGTGGCGGTGCTGGAGGCCGAACTCCGCGCGGCCGGGCTGGAGCCGTCCCGGCTCCGTTTCGACGGCGCCGCCCACTCGCGCCTGATCGACGGCGCGCTGCCCGCGATGCGGGCCGCCGCGGCCGGACTGGCCGGTCGCTCCCCCGCCGTCCGGACGATCAGCTCGGTGACCGGGCAGGCGGTGAGCACCGAACTCGGCACGGCCGGCCACTGGGTGCGCCAGCTGCGGCAGCCGGTGCGCTTCTCCGACGCCGTCCGCACTGCGATCGAGGGCGAGGGCGCGGCGGGGCCCGCGGTACTGCTCCAGGTGGGGCCGGGCGCGGCTCTGGCCACGCTCGCTCTTGCCCACCGGATGGAGTCGCTGCTCGCCGCCGTTCCCGCGCTGGCCGTGGAGGCCGGTGGCGACGATCTCGCGGCCGCGCACGCCGCGGCCGGGCGACTCTGGGCCCGCGGTGTGGAGGTCGACTTCGCGGCGATGCACCGGCCGGGCCGGCACAGGGTCGCGGCGCCCGGATACGCCTTCCAGCGGCGCCGCTTCTGGATCGACCCGCCGCGCCGCTCGGCCGGGCCGGCGGCCGGAGAGACGCCCGACGAGACCGAACCGCTCCAGATCCCGGTGTGGCACCAGACCGCCCCGCTCCCCTCGCGCGGCACGCTCGACGGCCGCTGGCTCGTCGCCGGTCCGGCCGGTGCCGCGACGGAACGGCTCGCCGCCGCGCTCGCGAAGGCCGGTGCGGACACCACCGTCCTGACCGGGACGGAGGAGGCACCCGACCGTGCTCTCGGCGACTGGACCGGCGCGGTCGTGCTCGCCGGGGACGCCGGAGGCGTGACCGGGGACGTGCTGCGGCACGCCGGCCTGGCCCGGGCCTTCGCCGACGCGGAAAGCACTCCCGGCCTCCTGCTGCTGATCACCCGGGCGGCGCAGCGCGTCGAAGGCGCCGACCGGCCGGAGCCGGGGACGGCGGCCGCGCTGGCGCTGCCGCGCGTCCTCGCCCAGGAGCACCCCGGCCTGCGGTGGCGCGCCCTCGACCTGGACGAGCGCTCCGGCGACACGGTCGCCGTGCTGAACGAACTGGGCGATCTGGCCGCCAGACGGGAACCCGGGATCGAGGCGGCCGTGCGCAGCGGCGTCCGGTGGGTGCGCGGGCTCCGGCCCTGGAGGCCCGGAGTCCCGGACGAGACCCCGGTCCGGCGCGGCGGCGTCGCCCTCATCACGGGCGGGCTCGGCGACGTCGGCCTCACCACCGCCGCGCATCTGGCCCGCCAGGGCATGCGCGTAGTGATCACCTCGCGGAACGGCCCGCCGGCGGACGGGGACAGGGCCGGCTGGCTGCGGCTGCTGGCCGAAGAGGGCCTGGACATCGAGGTGCGGCAGGTGGACGCGGCCGACACGGCGGCGACCGCGGCCCTGGTCACCGAACTGGCCGGACGCGCCCCGATCGATCTGGTCGTGCACGCCGCGGGGGTCGTCGCCTCCGCCGAACTGCGGCCGCTGCGGAACGTCACCGCCGAGCACGTCACCGGGCACGTCGCCGCCAAGGTCGAGGGCGCCATCGCCCTGCACGCGGCACTCGGCGCGCTGCCGCCGGAACGGCGCCCGGAGACGGTGGTGCTGATGTCCTCGGCGGGCACGCTGCTCGGCGGCATCGGCATGGGCCCGTACTGCGCCGCCAACCGCTACCTGGACGCGCTCGCCGAGTCCCTGCCGGCGGAACGGGACGGCGGCCCGCGCTGGGTCAGCGCCGTCTGGGACGCCTGGAAGGTCGGGCCGATGGGCGGCGAGCGCCAGGTGCGGCTGACGTTCGCCCTCGGCGCCGCGACCGGCATGGCCGCCCTCGACCGCATCCTGGCGTCCGGCGGACCCGGCGCGCCTCCGGTGGTGGCGGTCTCGACCACCGACCTGCGCGAACGCGCCGCGACCGCCGCGTACACCGAACCGGCCGCCCCAGGTGACGCCGGCGAAGCCGCGGGACTGACCGCCGGCCAGCGCGCGGTGGCCGAGGTGTGGTCCGACCTGCTCGGCGTCCCCGTGGCCTCTCCCGAGGCCGACTTCTTCGCCCTCGGCGGCCACTCGCTGCTGGCCACCCGGATGCTGACCACGCTGCGCCGGGCGTTCGGCGTCGAGCTGAGACTGCGGGACCTGCTCGCCCGGCCCACGCTCGGCGGCATCACCGAGCTGCTCGCGGGGAACGGAGCGGCGGCACCGGACACCGAGGCGACCGCCCGCCCTCACAGGACCGGCGGCGAGACCGTATCCGAGGAGGACGGGGACAGGGACGAGGACGGCGGCACGTTCCCGATGACCCGCGTCCAGCACGCCTACTGGGTGGGGCGCGGCGGCGGCTACGCGCTCGGCGACGTCGCCTGCCACTTCTACCTGGAGTACGACTGCCCGGACCTGGACGTCGCCAGGTACGAGCACGCCTGGCGCACGGTGATCGAGCGCCATCCGATGCTCCGCACCGTCACCACTCCACGGGGACGGCTGAAGACGCTCGACCACGTTCCCCCGTACCGGATCCGCGTGCACGACCTGACCCGCCTGGACGAGGCCGGGCGGGAGGCGCGGCTGGCCCGGCTGCGCTCCCGGCTCTCCCGCGACCCCGGCCCGTCCGACCGCTGGCCGCTGGTGCACGTGGAGGCGGCGCGGCTGCCCGGCGGCAGGACACGGCTGTTCATCGGCGTGGACGTGCTGGTCTGCGACGCCGGAAGCTACTGGATCATCGACCGCGAGGTCCGGCGCCTCTACGAGGACCCGGACGCGGCGCTTCCCGGGATCGGGGTCGACTTCGCCGCCTGCGCCCGGACGATGGAGGCGCGGCGAGGCGGTGAGGCATGGCGCCGGGCCGCCGGGTACTGGCGGGACCGGCTGGACACGATCCCCGGCCCGCCGCCCCTTCCGGTCGGCTCCCTGGACGGCCCCCCGGTGTTCGCGCGCCGTACCGCCCGGCTCGTCCCCGAGGAGTGGGACGGGCTGCGCGCCGAGGCCGCCCGGCGGGGCACGACGCCGACCGCCGTGCTGCTGGCCGCGTACGCCGAGGCCCTCGCCGGCTGGTCCGGCGGCTCCCACTTCGCGCTGACGCTCACGCTGTTCGACCGGCCGCCGATCCATCCCGACGTGGACGCGGTCGTCGGCGACTTCACCTCGCTGCTGGTCCACGAGGTGGACCACCGCGAGCCGGCCACGTTCGCCGGCCGGGTACGGGCCGTCCACGAGCGCCTCTTCGCCGACCTGGACCACCGGGAGTACTCCGCGCTGGACCTGCTGTCCGAACGCGCCGCCCGTACCGGCGAGGTCGCCTCGATCCCGGTCGTCTTCACCAGCGCACTCGGCCTGGAGGACCTGGTAGGGGGCGAGCCCGACCTGCAATGGGTCGGGGAGCAGGTGCACGCGCTGAGCCAGACACCGCAGGTCTGGCTCGACCACCAGGCGCTCGTCCAGCGCGGCGAGCTGCTGCTGCAATGGGACGCCGTCGACGGGCTGCTGCCCGCCGGCCAGGTCGACCGGGCGTTCGCCGCCTACGCCGACCGGGTGCGGGCCCTGGCCACCGATCCCGCCGCCTGGGACGAGCCGCCCGGCGGGGCCCCGAGCGCCACGGCCGCCACCGGCGCCGTCTCCGTGAACGACGGCGTCCTCGTACCACTGCGGGACGGGACCGGCGACCGCACGCTCTACCTGCTGCACCCGTCCGGCGGCGACGTCATGTGCTACGTCGACCTGTCCGGGCTGGTCGACGAGCGGTACTCCGTCGTCGCGGTCACCGATCCCGGCCTGCTCGGCGACGCCGCGCCCGGCGACCTCACCGGCCTGGCCCGCGCCTACATCGCCGCCATCCGGCGGCGTTCCGGCGGGCCGTACGTGCTGGGCGGCTGGTCGATGGGCGGCAGTCTCGGGCAGGAGGCGGCGCGGCTGCTGGCCGAGGACGGGCAGCGGGTCGAGCTGCTGCTGATGTTCGACGCCAACGACCCGACCTACATCACCCCCATCGACGCGCCCACGCCGGACGCCGCCGAGGCCGAGGCGGCCGTACGGCTGCTGGGCGCGTACGAGGCGTTCGGCGGCGCCGACCTCGGCGCCGGGACCGAGGCGGACCGGGCGAGGCTGCGCGCGCTGGATCCGGACGCCCGGTACGCCGAGATCGCCCGGCGCCTGCGCGGGCACCGGCTGCTGGGCCGCCGCGAGGACGTCCGGGACCGGATCGCCGTGTTCGCCCGGCACCTTCGCGGCCTGGCCGCGCACGCGCCCGGCCGGATCGGCGACCCCCGCGTCCGGACGCTGCTCGTCCGTGCCGACCGCCCCGCCGCCCGCAACTCCGGCATCGGCATGGGCGTGGACGACACCCCGCCCGGCCTGCCCGACCTCGGCTGGAGCCGCCATCTGGCCGGGCCGCTCGACGTCCACGGCCTCGACACCGACCACTACGGCCTGCTGCGCCCGCCCGCACTGCCGGGACTGGCCGCCCTGATCGACCGCGCTCTGCCCCGCTCCTGAGCCCGGCCCCTCCCCCGGTCCAACGACAAGAACGGATCCCACGACCATGAAACGCCTTCGCGCCGGAGCCGGCGTGTTCGCGCTGGGCCTCGCCGTGTCCGCCCTGTCCGCCTGCGGAAGCGGCGACGCCACCACCCCGTCCGCCGGGAAGACGCTGCGCTACGTCACCGTCGGCGCCGCCGCGGCCGCGACCAACGATCCGCACGGCGGCATCCCCAACCAGTCCGACCTGGTCCGCTTCGCGCTGATGTACGACGTGCTGGCCAAGCCCCGCGCGGACGGCACCACCGAGCCGCGGCTGGCCACCTCCATCACTCCCGACGAGAGGCTGACCACCTGGACGGTCAAGCTGCGCTCGGACGCCGCGTTCAGCGACGGCCGCCCGGTCCGCGCCGCCGACGTGCTGTTCTCGCTGCGCCGCATCCACGCCAAGTCCGCCGAGAACTTCGGCCGCTTCACGATGTTCGACGTCGCCGCCTCCAAGGCGGTCGACGATCACACGCTGGAGCTGAGGACCACCGCTCCGTACGCGGAGGTCCCCCGGGCCCTGGAGTCGATCACGTTCGTCGTGCCGGAGGGCACCACGAGCTTCGACAGGCCGCCCGCCGGGTCCGGCCCGTACGCGATGGCCGGCGGCAACCTCCAGAACACCGTGCTGGAGCGCAAGGACAGGTGGTGGGGCGGCCGCCCGCCCACCGAGCGCGTCGAGATCCGCGCCGTGATCGACCCGCAGGCCCGCGCGCAGGCCGTCCTGTCCGGGCAGGCCGACGTCGCCTCCAGCGTCAACCCGGCCACCGCCAGGCAGGCGCAGGGCAACAAAGCCGTGAAGGTGGTGCACCGCTCGGGCGTCGTGATGTACCCGTTCGTGATGCGGCTGGACCGCGAGCCGTTCGACGACCCCCGCGTACGCGAGGCGATCAAGCTCGCCACCGACCGGCAGGAGCTGCTGGACAAGGTCTTCCTCGGCTACGGCAAGGTCGGCGACGACCTGCTCACCCCGAACGACCCCACCAGCCCCACCGGCATCCCGCCGCGCACCCGCGACATCGCCAGGGCCAGGGAGCTGCTCCGGCAGGCCGGGCACGGCGGCGGCCTGAACCTCACACTGGCCACGACCACCTCCTACCCCGGGATGGACACCGCCGCCACGCTGTTCGCCAAGCAGCTCGAACCAGCGGGCATCAAGGTCAAGGTCGTCAACGAGCCGCCCGACACCTACTGGACCAAGGTGTTCGCCAAGCGCGACTTCTACACCGGCTATTTCGGCGGCATCCCGTTCCTGGACGTGGCCCGCGTGTCGCTGCTCAGCTCGGCGCCCACCAACGAGACGGCGTGGAAGCGCCCCGCCTGGGACGAGGCGTACGCCGAGGCCCTCGCCACCGCCGACGCCGGCCGCCGCAAGGCCGCGCTCGGCGACCTCCAGAAACAGATCCGCGACGAGGGCGGCTACGTCGTCTGGGCCACCGGCGACGGGCTCGACCTCACCTCCTCCCGTGTCGCGGACCTGCCGACCGGCCCCGGCTTCGAGAGCCAGTTCATCGAGCGGACCCGGCTGACCTCGTGAGCGCACCGGTGGCCCGGCCGCCGCGCCGTCCCGTACCGGCTCGCACACTGCGGCCCGCGCTGCGGCCCGTGTTGAGGCACATGGTGAGGCTCGTGCTGCGGCCAGTGGCGGTCCTCTTCCTGGTCTCGGTCGCGGTGTTCGGGGCCACCGAACTCCTCCCGTCGGACGCGGCGCAGGCGCGCTCCGGCGGGAGGGCCTCCGCGGCCCAGGAGGCGGCGCTGCGCGCCGAGCTCGGCCTGGACAGGCCCGCCTGGGAGCGCTACGCGAGCTGGGCGGGCGGGCTGCTGCGCGGCGACGCCGGCCGTTCCCTGGTCACGGAACGGCCGGTGAGCGACATCCTCGCCGAGCGCCTGCCCGCCACCCTCGCGCTGGGGGGCTGCGCGCTGGCCATGACGGTGCCGCTCCTGCTCGCGCTCGCCTGGCTCGCCGGAACGGCGGCGCACCGGGACTCCCGCACCGCCGCCCTGAGCGGCGGGCTGATCACCGGGCTGGCGGCGGTACCGCAGGTCGTGTTCGCGGCGGTGCTCGCCGTCCTCTTCGCCGGCCTGCTGCGCTGGCTGCCGCCGGTCTCGCTGCTGCCCGCGGCCGGGTCGCCCCTGGCCGCGCCGGAGATCCTGGTCCTGCCCGCGCTCGCGCTCGCCGTCCCGGCCGCCGCGTACGGCGCGGTGCTCCTCGGCGGAGGCGTGGCGGACACGCTGCGCCGCCCCCACGTGACCGCCGCCGTGGCGCGCGGCGTGCCCCGCCCCCGCGTGGCCGTACGGCACGTCCTGCCGCATCTGGTCGCGCCCGCCGCCCGGGTCCTGGCGCTGGTGGCGGGCGGGCTGCTGGCCTCCACCGCCGTCGTGGAGACGATCTTCGGGTACGGCGGGCTCGGTGAGCTGCTGGCCGGCTCGATCGGCACCCGGGACGTGCCCGTCGTCCAGGCGGTGGCGATGCTTGCGGCGGTGACGGTGGTCGGCGGCCTCCTGCTCGCCGACGCGCTGGCCGCCGTCACCGGTGCCGGGGAGGCCCGATGAGGGTGCCGCCCGCTCGGCCGGCGGCGGCGCGGACGGTCCTCGTGCTGTCGCGGTTCGCGCCGTTCGGTCCCGTGGTGCTGGGGACCGTGGTGCTGGGGACCGTGGTGCTGGGCGCCGCGTTGTTCGGGGGCGCGCTCGCGCCGCACGATCCCGCCGCGTCGATCGGCGCGCCATGGAGCCCGCCCGCCCCCGGGGCGCCGCTGGGGACCGACGACGCCGGGCGCGACGTGCTGTCCCGGCTGCTGGCCGGCGGCCGGGACCTCACGCTGTCGGCGCTCGCGGCGGCACTGGCCGCCGCCGTGGTCGGAACGGCGGGCGGCCTGGCCGCCGGCTGGTCGAGCGGACGAGTCGGCCGGATCCTGACCGGCGCGGCCGACCTGCTGCTGGCCGTGCCGTTCCTGCTGCTGGCGCTGGTGCTGGCCGTCGCGCTGCCGCCGGGCGCGGCGGTGCTCGCCGCGACCGTCTGCGGCGGCGCGCCGCTCGGCCTGCGGGTGATCGGCGACCTGGTCCGGAACGTTCGCGGCTCCGGCTACGTCGAGGCCGCCCTGGGACGCGGCGAACGGGTCCCCTCGATCCTGGTCCGGGAGGTCCTGCCGTCGATCGCCGGGGCCGCGACCGCCGATCTGGTCATGCGGTTCGTCATGGCGCTCCAGATCTCCACCGCGTTCGCCGCGCTCGGCTTCGGCGCCGAGCCGCAGGCCCCCGACTGGGGCGTGATGCTGCGGCAGAACCTCCCCGGCACCGTCCTCAATCCGGCGGCCCTGGCCGCACCGGCCACCGCGCTGGCCCTGCTCGCCGTGACCGCCGCGCTGCTGGCCCGCACCGTGACCAGGCCCGCGACCGGCGACCGCGCGGGACGCCTCCCGGCACCGTCCGGAAGCGGGCAGGGACCCGAACCCGGCCCCGCGCACGCGACCGGCGGGCTGTCGGTGAACGGGCTGGCCGTCCGGGACGCCTCCGGCACGCCGATCGTCGGTCCGCTGACGCTGCACGCCCGGCCAGGCGAGGTGGTCGCGCTCGTCGGGCCGTCCGGCGGGGGCAAGACGACGCTCGTCCGCGCCGTGCTCGGCCTGCTGCCCGCGGGACTCCGGCAGGCCGGCGGCGACCTGCTCTGGCAGAGCGAGCCGGTCCCTCGCGGCCGCGCCGGGCGGCGCTGGCGGCGTAGGCACGTGGCCGTCGTCGAGCAGGACCCGGCGGGCACGCTGGATCCGCTGCAGACGGTGGGAGCGGCCGTCCTCGACGGGCGGCGGCTCCCCGAGGCGAGCGCCCGGACGCTGCTGGCCTCGCTCGGGCTGGACGCCGAACGGCTCTGGAACAGGCGCGCGCACCGGCTCTCCGGCGGCCAGGCCCAGCGGGTGGCGCTCGCCCGCGCGCTCCTGGGCGAACCGGCGCTGCTCGTCCTTGACGAGCCCACCAGCGGGCTGGACCCGGCGGCTCTCGACCGCGTCGAGGAGGCGCTCGCGCGGCGCCGCGCCGGCGGCGGCTCGGTCACCCTCGTCATCTCCCACGACCGCGCCTTCGTCGACCGCGTCGCCGACCGGGTGCACGACCTGGGAGCGCCGGCCGTCGCGCCCTTCCACGCCGCCGATCACACGGGGCGGTCCGGCGATCCGGTGCTGGAGGCGAGCGGGCTCGTCCTGCGCCGTGGGCCCGACCTCCTGCTGGCCGGCGGGGAACTCGACGTGGCGCGCGGCGAGCTGGTCGCGGTCACGGGTGCCTCCGGCTGCGGCAAGACCACGCTGCTGCGCGCGCTCGCGGGCCTGGGCCCGCCGGCCGGCGGCCGGGCATGCCTGAACGGCCGTCCCCTGCCCTGGCGGCTGGCCGACCGGGACCGCGGCGCTCTGGGCGCGGTCCAGCTCGTCGCGCAGGACCCGGCCGGAGCGCTGAATCCAGCGCACCGCGCGGGCACGGCCCTCGCCCGCGCGCTGGTCCGCGCGGGCGGAACGACTCGGGAGCAGGCCCGCGCGGAGGTCCCCGGGCTGCTCCGCAGGGTGGGCCTCGATCCGGCCCTGGCCGCCCGGCGGCCCGGCGAGCTGTCCGGCGGCCAGCGCCAGCGGATCGCGATCGCCCGCGCGCTCGCCACCCGGCCCGCGCTGCTGCTCGCCGACGAGATCACCTCCGCGCTGGACGCCGCGTCCGCCGCCGGCGTCCTGCGGTTGCTGGCCGCGCTGCGGGCCGAGGGCCTGGCGGTGCTGCTGGTGACGCACGACGCGACCGTGGCCGCGAGCGCGGACCGCGTCCTGCGCCTGCATGACGGCACCCTGCACGGCAGCGACCCGCACGAACGCATCCCGTCCCGATTGGAGAGCAATGACCGTGCCTGACGTCCCCGCCCTGCTCGACGCGCACCCCTGGATCGAAGGCGCCCGGCTCGACGGCGACGGCCGGACGGTACGGATCCGCCCGGCCCCGTCCGCGCTCGCCGTACGGCCCGCGCCCGGCGGGCTGGTCGGGGAGTTCCTCGACCACTGGAGCGAGGTCTACGACTGGACGTACACCAAGGGCGAGGCCCGCCACGCCGACGACCTGGACCTGTCCGGCTGGCGCGCCTCCGGCGGCGGCGAGCCGTTCCCGCCGGACCACATGCGCGAATGGGCCGGGCACACCGCCGAGCTGATCCTCGCTCATGCCCCGCGCCACGTCCTGGAGCCGGGCTGCGGCACCGGCCTGCTCATGCACCGGCTGCGCGGCCACGTGGCCGGGTACGTGGGCACCGATGTCGCCGAGGCCGCGGTGGACCGGTTGGGCACCGGCGCTAGCCCGCACACCGCCTTCGTACGGGCGGCCGCGCACCAGCTCGCGGCACCGCAGGTCCGCGCGGCCATGGAGCGTCTCCGGTTCCCCGGCGCGCGGCCCGACTTCGTCGTGCTCAACTCGGTGACCCAGTGCTTCCCGAACGCCGCGTACCTGGAGACCGTCCTGCGCGACGCGCTCGCGACCGTCGCCCCGGGCGGGACGATCCTGATCGGTGACGTGCGTGACTCCCGGCTGCTCCCCGCGTTCTGCCGCTGGATCGAGGAGCGGTCGGCGCCGGAGGCGGCCCCGGAGGAACTGGACCTCCGGGCGGCCGAACGCGCCGGGCGCGAGGCCGAGTTCCTGTTCGATCCGCCGCTCCTGGCCGGCCTGGCCGCACGCGCCGGCGCGGAGACCGGGCGGCGGGTGCGGATGAGCGTCCATCCCAAGACCATGCGCGCCGACACCGAGCTCACCCGCTACCGGTTCGACGCGATCCTCCGCGTGGACGCCCCCGCCGCGCCCGAGCCCGAGCAGGTGAGCTGGGACGGCCTCGCCGCGGACCGCATCGGCGCCTTGCCCGGCCTGCTCAAGCGCGGCCCGGTGCGCGTGCACGGCATCCCGTTCGCGCCCCTGTCGGACGATCCCGGCGCGGTCACCGCCGCCCGGCTCCGGGACATCATCGCCACGGACGCCGCGATCGTCGCCGATCCGCACGACCCGGCGCGCCTCGCGGTGGTGTCCCCCGCCGCTTCGGCCGCCGTCCCCGTCGAGGAGGTCGCGCCGCACCCGGCCACCGCGCACGAGCCGTTCGCCGCCTTCGTCGACCGCCGCCTCACCGAGGCCGCAGGAGCGATCCTTCGCAGGGCCGGTACCAGGGCGACCGTGATCGTCGACCGGCCGGAGCCCGCGGAGACGGGCCTGCCGGCGCGCGCGGCCGGAGCCGCCGCCGCGGCGGGGACGGACGCGGTCGGGTTGACGGCCTTCCTGCGGCGGCTCGACGAGGTCGCGCTCATGGCGATGTGCGCCGCGCTGCGCCCGGCGGCCTCGGCGCGGCAGGACGGGCCCGGAGGATTCACGGCGGCGGAGATCGCCGCCGATCTCCGCGTCGCCGCGCGGCATCGCTGGCTCCTGCGCCGATGGCTCGCCGCCCTGGTCCGGGCAGGGCACCTCGCACCGCTCGGCGGCGAACGGTACGGCCGGCTGCGGCACGTGACCCGGGCGCGGGTCGCCACCGCCGCCCGCGGGCTGGCGGACGAGGGCGAGCGGGCCGGCTACCCGGCGGAGACGACGGCGTTCATGCTCTCGGCGATGGCCCGCCTCCCCGAACTCCTCCGCGACGAGGTACAGGTGCAGCAGTTGCTGTTCGGCGGGGACGGCGCCACGGCCGCCGACGGCGCGTACCGCGAGAACGGCGTGAACCGCCACCTCAACGCCGCGGTGGGCGAGGTGCTGCGGTGGACGGCCGGCGAACGGGGGCGCGACGGCGGCCCGCTGCGGGTGCTGGAGCTGGGCGCGGGCGTCGGCGGCACCACGACCGGGGCGCTGGCCGCACTGGCCGGCGCGGAGATCGACTACCTGTTCACCGACGTCTCGCGCTACTTCCTGTCGCTGGGGCGCGAGCGGTTCGGCGACAAGTCCGGGGTGCGGTTCGCGATGTTCGACATCAACGGCGATCCCGCGCGGCAGGGCGTGGACGCCGGATCGCTGGACGTGGTGCTGTCGGCGAACGTGCTGCACAACGCCCGCCATGCCGCGGAAATGCTCGCCGGCCTGGGACGGCTCCTCAGGCCGGGCGGGCTGTTCGTGTTCGTCGAGACCGTGCGGGAGATGCCGGCGATCCTGGCGTCGATGCAGTTCCTCATGTCGGCCGCGCCGGGGGCCGGGCGGCTCGATCCCGCCGACCCCCGAGCCGCCGGGGACCGCGTCTTCCTCACCGCCGCCGAATGGGAGGGGCTGCTGGCGCGAAGCGGGCTGCGCCCCTGGTTCCGGCTCCCCGCCGAGGATCACCTTTTGGCCGGTGCGGGGCTGCGCCTGTTCGCTGCCCGCCGCGAGCTCCGGTGAGGGACGCCGGAGACGCCGGTGGCCGGGTGCGCGGACCCGGCCACCGGCCCATGGCCTCAGGCTCCGGAATCCTCCAGGCCGGAGCGGAACAGGTCGCCGTCCATCCACAGCGCCGCGCGCACGCCGTCGGCCGCGCCCAGCGAGACCAGCGTCGCGGCGTCCGGCACGGCCGGGAGCTTGGCGGTGTCCCCCGCAGCGGCGACGCCCGGCACGGTCGTCTCCTGCAGCTCGTTGACGCGGACGGTGCCGTCGTCGAGGATCTCGCAGCCGAGCCGCGCCGCCAGCTCGGAGTGCTGCCGGGTCGGGGCCCGGTGGTAGATCGCCTGGCGTTCCAGCACCCGTCCGCCGGCGAAGTGCAGCCGCAGGCCGTCCAGCTCCCCGGCGATCTCGGTGATCGGCTCGGAGATCACCTCGATGCCGCGCTCGGCGAGCCGTCCGGCGATCTCCTCGGGGAGGTCGAGCGGGCCGTGCGTGCACAGGACGACGTCGTCGCTGAAGCGGTCGGCGACGTAGAGGGCGAGCATCGCCTCCTGCGGCACGGAGGTGACGACGGCCAGGGTCTTCCCGCCGGTCTCCCAGCCGTGGCAGAACGGGCAGTGGAAGACGCTGCGGCCGAACCGCTCCGGCAGGCCGGGGATGTCGTACGGCTCGTCGACCTGCCCGGTGGCCAGCACCAGCCGCCGGGCCCGTTCCGTGGTCCCGTCGGCGAGTTCGACGGTGAAGTCGCCCTTGGTTCCGCGCGCGTCCAGGACGCTTCCGGGGCGGATCTCCACCGAGGGGTACGCGGCCAGCTCCTCCCTGCCGAGTTCCAGCAGCCGGTGCGGCGGGAAGCCGTCCCGGCTCAGGTACATGTGCATCTCCGAGGCGGGCGCGTTGCGGACCTTCCCGCCGTCGACGACCAGCACCTTGCGGCGCTGGCGCCCGAACACCAGGGCGGCGCTGAGTCCGGCGGGCCCGCCGCCGATCACGATCACGTCATGCATCTGCGTCTCCAGTCGGTCGTGCCGGGTCGTGTCCAAAGAAGGGATCGAAGGTGATCGAGGAAGGCGGCGGCGCGCTGCGCCGCTTCGAGCCGCGACCGGGCGCCGCGCTGCGGCTGTTCTGCTTCCCGCACGGCGGGGGCGGGGCGAGCGCCTACGCGGACTGGGCCGGGGCGCTGCCGCCGACCGTCGAGCCGGTCGCGGTGCAGTACCCCGGCCGCGAGGACCGGCTGGGCGAGCCCGTACCGCCGGACATGGACGGGCTGGCCGGCGCGCTCGCCGACGACATCGCGCCCTTCACCGGCCGCCCGTACGCGCTGTTCGGGCACAGCATGGGCGCCACCGTCGCCTACGAGGTCGCCCAGCGTCTCCGGGCCCGGGGCGCCCGCCCGCCGGCGCACCTGGTGGCCTCCGCGCGGGAGGCGCCGCACGACGAGCGGGGCGGCGACGTGCACCGCGGGGACGACGAGGACCTGCGCGCCGAGCTGGCGCGGCTGGGCGCCACGCCGCCCGAGGTGCTGCGCGACCCGGCGCTCCGGACGATGATCTTCGGGTACGTCCGGGCCGACTACCGGATCATCGAGACGTACCGGGCACGGCCGCTGCCGCCGCTGGACTGCCCGGTCACGATGTTCCTGGGAGACCGGGACCCCGACCTGGCGCCCGCCGAGGCCCTGGGCTGGCGGCGGGCCACCCGCGCCCGGGCGGAGCTGCGGCTGTTCCCCGGCGGCCACTTCTACCTGGTGCCGCAGCGGGCCGCCGTGCTGGCGGCTCTGCGGCGGATCCTGTCCGGGCACGGCACCCGCTGACCGGAGGTCCGTCTCGCAGAGACCCCGGCCGTCGCGCGAGCGCGCGCCCGTACGGGCACGATCAGGATGCGAGGCGCCAGGCGGGGGTCCTGTGCCGGGCCTGAGGAACACGGCCTAGCGTCGCCAGACGTGCAGGCCGGGCGGGGCGGCCGGCGCGGGCTCCAGGCCGGCGGCCGTCAGTTCGGCGGCGAGGGTCTCGTCGGGGATGACGTGGCAGTCGAACTCGGCGGTCTCCTCGCGGACGAGGCGGTCGCCTGCCAGGGTGCGGTAGGTGTTGATCCAGCGGATCATCCCGTCGCCGACGACCTCGGCGCGCGAGCGCGCCCCGGCCACCGCCGACCAGTGCTCCCTGGGAATGATCAGGTCGTAGTACGGGGCGTTGACCGCGTAGCCCTCCCCGCGTTCCGCCCGCGCGGCCTCGCCAACGGCGGTATCGGTCATGGTCGGCACCCTTCTCTCTGGGGTCAGGTCAGTTCCACGCCGGTGACCAGCGGGTCGCCGCGCATCGCCGCCAGGGTCCGGGACGGGGACAGCACGTCGCAGGCCAGATGGGCGCCGGGCGGGATCGCGCCCGCGCTCAGCTCGCGGGCGGTGAGCGCCGCGACGGCACCGCTGAGCGCGTACGAGTCGGGCGTCCGCAGAAGCACGCGGCGCGGCCGTCCGGGGGCGGGGTCGCGGGGCACGGCCTGGAAGAGCATCGCGTAGTACGGGCCGGTCGCCGCGAGGTCGGTGTCGGCGGCGGTGACGACCGCGGGAACGTGCTCGTCCAGGGCCGCCTCGTCGTCGGCCCACGCGCGGGCGAGCGCCTCGGGGATGGCCTCGGTGACGTACACCGTGTAGTTCCGCAGTTCCCCCACGCCCAGTTCGGCGGCGAGCCGGGACATCTCCGTCGACAGGAACGGCCACGCGTGCACCCGGTCCCGGAACCCGGGCAGCGCCACCGACCGCAGCGGCCTCAGCGCCCCCGGCACGATCCGGCCGGCCCGCCAGGCCGCCAGCGCGGTACCGAAGCGCGGCCCGCGCGTCAGCAGCGCGTCCACCGCCGACAGCGGGCCGATGGCGGCGGCCCCGCCGACGTAGACGTCCAGCCGGGCGAGCGGCCCGTCCGCGGCGAGCAACCGGGGCAGGAGCCCCGACAGGCCCGGCATCAGGCCGGCCGAGAACACGGCGGCCCGGCGGTCGAGGCCGAGGTGGTCGAGCCCGGTGGCGCCGCCTCCGGTCAGCGCGTCGATCGCCACCAGGTCTCCCGCCGCGTCGACGTAATGCGCGCCGCCGGCGAGCGCGGCGCGGGCCACGCGGTCGAGCACGCGGTACGAGGGGCCCGCGCAGTTGACCACGATGTCGCAGCCCGTGCAGAAGTCCCGCAAGGCGGCGTCATCGTCCAGGTCCACGCGGAACGGCTCGGCCGGCACGCCGGACGCCGCCTCGCACGCCTCCGCCGCGCGGTCCCGGTCGCGCCCGCCGACGCGCAGCGGGCCGATCTCCCACCCGGCCAGCCGTTCGACCACGACGCGGCCCACCGTTCCGGACCCGCCCAGCACACCGACGCGTGTCATCGCCCCGCGCCCGGAAGCTCGGCGTCGCGGCCCTCGCGGACGGCCGCGGCCAGCCCGGCGACGGTCGGCGCGTCCAGGAAGCGGCGGACTCCCACGCGGGCGCCGGTGGCCTTCGCCAGCCTGGCCACGGTACGGACGGCCAGCAGCGAGTCACCGCCGAGGGTGAAGAAGGACGTGGCGCGGTCCAGGACGGGCACCTCCAGGACGTCCTCCCACAGCAGCGCGATCCGCTGTTCCAGCTCGTCGGCCGGAGGCCCGGCCTGCTCGCCACCTTGGGGCACCGTTCCAGCACCGATCCGGAGCCCGCCCGCGCCGGCGCCGGCGGCGGGTTCGGCCGCCTCGGGGAGGTCGACGACCCGGTCCCAGCCGGGCCCGTCAGCCAGCGCGCCGATCAGCTCCACCAGGTCG
This sequence comes from Actinomadura sp. 21ATH, assembly GCF_041951345.1. Classification (NCBI taxonomy): domain Bacteria; kingdom Bacillati; phylum Actinomycetota; class Actinomycetes; order Streptosporangiales; family Thermomonosporaceae; genus Actinomadura; species Actinomadura sp. 21ATH. Next base: position 186,053 of record NZ_JBGNUR010000002.1, read on the forward strand.
GCGAAGGCGGCGTCCACCCCGGACGGCTCGAACAGCTCACCGACCAGTGAGAACGCCACCGCCATCGCGCCGTTCATCTCCCAGAAGCGGGCCTCCAGCGCGACCTGCGGGGTGCGGAGCTGGTGGAAGAAGTCGTCGAAGTCCAGATCGCCGAGCGGCCCGGCGGACGTCGCCTGCCGCTCGCCGATCGCCGCGTCCATGCCGAGCGTGCTCTGGAAGACGATGGGAGCGACCGGGCGGGTGGTCCCGCGCCGCCGCGCCAGCTCCCGCGACACCTCCACGCCCGTGATGAGGTTGTGCGCGGCATGGTCGGCGAAGCCGCGCTGCCGGTCGGCCGCCAGCTCGCTGAACGTGCGTCCGGCCGCCAGGTCGACCGGCACCAGCATGGTCGCGGCGAACGCGCCGATCGTGCGGTGGATGTCGGGATGCAGCGGCAGCCGGTTGAGCTGGAGGGTGTTCAGCAGCATGCGGCGGTGCCCGGCCCAGCGCGCCAGCACCACGGCGAACGCGGTCAGCATCGCCGCCGAGGGGGTGACCTCCCGTTCGGCGCACCGGGCCCGCAGCGCCTCCCAGCGCTCGGGCGCGAGCCGGGCCTCCCGGGTGTCCATCAGCTCGGGTGCCACCTCGCGCGGGTCGGCGCGCAGCGGCAGGGCCGGGGGCGGCGGCGCGGCGTCGAGCCGCTCCCACCACCAGTCGCGGTCGGCGGCCCAGGCGCCGGTCCGCCGCAGCCGCCCGATCGAGTGGACGTAGTCGCCGAAGTCGACCTCCAGCGGCGCCGGTACCGCGTTCCAGTCGGCCGCCAGCGTGAGCAGCTCGCGGTTCAGGACGGTCGCCGACCAGCCGTCCATCGAGATCAGGCTCATCGCGGTGTGCAGCCGCCCCCGCCCGCCGGGAAGCAGGGTCAGCCGTACGTCCAGGCCCGGCCCGGTCAGCGGGTCGGGACCGGTGGTCCCCATCTCCCGCCGCATCTCCTCCAGCGTGGCGGCGGCCTCCTCCTCCCCCGCCCCGCGCAGGTCGTACACGCGGGGCCGCGGGATCGCGCCGGGCGCGTCCGGCGGCAGCACGTACTGCTCCCCTTCGGGGGTGAGCCGCGCCCGCAGGGTGGGCTGGTGCAGCGCCAGCCGGTGCAGCGCGTCGGCCAGGGTCTCCTCGGCCTCGTCGGCGTCCATGTCGCTCAGGCCGACATCGCTGTAGAAGTGCGCGGAGGCGTACGACAGCTCCCAGCCGTCGTGCTGGCCGACGAAGTACCCCTGCTGGAGCGGCATCAGGGGGAACGGGGCCGCCGGGTCGGCACGGCGTTCGATCTCCACCGGAAGGGCTCGCCCGGCATGGCCGTCCCCGGCGGACCGGCGCGCGACCAGGTCCGCGAGCGCCGCCAGCGTGATCTCCACGGTGACGTCGGACAGGGCCAGCTCGACCAGCAGGCGCCGGCGCACCAGTGCCGACATGCGGACGGCCAGGACGGAGTCGCCGCCCAGCCGCAGGAAGCTCGCGTCCGGATCGATCGCGTCCGGGTCCAGGTCGAGCAGCTCGCTCCAGATCCCGGCGAGCTCCCGTACGGTGTCGGGCCGGGATCCGGCGGAGGCGTGAACGGTCAACGGACTCTCCCTCGGGAGTCGGGCGCGGCGACCAGGAGGTGCTGGGAGAACGCCGCCATCGGATGGTCGGGACGGGGAAGTTCGAGGAGCGGCGCCAGCCCGGCGGCGCCGAGCTCGGCGGCCCATTCCTCGCGCGTGAGGTAGGTGCGGCGGGTCCCGGCGCGCCGGTCCAGGCGCTCGGGGAAGGCTTCGCCGGGCGGGGCCGAGAGCAGGAAGGGCATCGAGACCAGCGACTGGTGGTGCTCGTGGCAGGTCTCGATGAGCAGCAGCGCGCCGCCGGGCGCCAGCACCGCGCGGATCCGGCCGAGCAGTTCGCCCGCGTGCGGGGCGTTGTGCGCCGCGTTCACCGCGATCACCAGATCGAACGGCCCGGACCCGCACTGCGCGGCGAGATCGGCGCTGAAGTCGGCGACCGCCGTGCGCAGGAACGGATGGGCGTCGAACCGCCGCCGCGCCGCCTCCAGGAAGAACGGCGACAGGTCCGTGAACAGGTACTCGGTGGTGTGTCCGGCCAGGACGGGCAGCAGGTCGGAGGTCAGCGATCCCGTGCCCGCGCCCAGCTCCAGGATCCGCTTGGCCGGCAGGCCGCGGACGACGTCGACGGCCGCGGCGTTGAGGTAGCGGTTGACGGGGTTGTCGCGGTAGATCGCGGCGGCGGTGCCCAGCTCCCCCGCGGGGAACAGCATGGCCTGCGCGCTCGTCCGGTCGGCGAGAAGGTCGGGAAGGGAGCGCAGCGAGTCCAGCAGGTACCGGGTCAGGTGCTCGGGGTATCCGAGCCCGCGGCGGGCCTCGTCCAGGTCGCGGCGCAACGCGATCAGTTCGGATCGCCGCCACCGCCGGAACCCGCTGTGGCGGCCGGAGGACGAACGCACGATCAGCGACTCGCCGGCCAGTGCGTCGAGCCAGTGCCCCACGATCCAGGCGTGCCGCTCGGCCGCGCCGAGATCGGCCGCGATCTCCTCCGCCGTCCGCGGCCCGTTCCCCTCCAGCGCCTCACCGAGGAAGGCGGCGATGCCGTTCAGCACCGCCAGATCGAGGCGCCGCACGAAGCTCGGGAAGTCCCCGGGCTCGACCCGACCGAGCGCCGCCAGGCCCGCCCGGTGCGCCGGACCGGTCATCGCGCCCGGCCGGCGGGCGGGCGCGCCGGGCCCTGCGCGACCCGTGCCGCCAGCTCGGGGGACGACAGGGCGTCCGGTTCGGTGAGCATCATCATCACGTCGAAGAAGGTCCGGTTGACCTCGGCGTCCACCAGCGCCAGCTCCATCAGCCGCCGCATGTACTCCCCCGCGTCGCGGGCGGCGTCGTCCCCGGTGTCGCCGAGGTAGGCCAGATCCGCGCCGGTGGCGACCTGCCAGGCCCGCTCGTTCCCCGCGGCGATCTCCTTCTGCGTCGCGCGGCAGCCGGCTCCCTCGCCCAGCAGGCGGCGCAGCAGCACGGCCGTCATCGCGGCCATCGACATGCCCTGGGCGTACACCGGATTGACCGCGCAGACCGCGTCTCCCACGAGCAGCAGGCCCTCCGGCCATGCCGGTAGTTCCTCATACCGGTACCGCTCGTTGGCCATGTGCCGGAACCCGTGGACGGGACCGGCCGGGACGGCATCGCGCACCACGTCGTAGAGCACCGGATGGCGCAGGCTGCGCGCGAACTCCAGGAATCCCGCCTCATCGACCGGGGGGTGATCGTCGAGATAGCCGTACAGCGAGACCAGCCACCTGCCGCCCTCGACCGGGACCAGCGCCCCGCCCCGCAGCGGCTGCCCCTCGCCGGGCTGGATCGAGATGATCCGCCACTCGTCGGCGAAGTCGTCCGGCATCGCGTACAGCCGGCTGCCGTACCCCGGCCGGGAGTCGACGCGTTCGGCCTCCGGTTCGCCGAGCCCCAGTTCGCGCAGCCACCGGCGGCCACCCGACCGGCGCCCGGAGGCGTCCACGACCAGGCCGGCCGAGATCACTTCCGCCCGGTCATCGTCCCGGCCCCGCACCCGCACGCCCGTGACGCGCTCCGCGTCCCCGGCCAGCCCTACGGTCTCGGTACGGTCGCGGAGGCTCACACCGCCGATCTCTGCCACCGAGTTCCGCACGACGTGCTCGAACAGTTCGCGCGTGGCGGACGGCACCGTGTGCGACGGCGCGAAGCGGTGGCACCATCCCGCCGGGCTCAGCCACAGGTGGTCGTACGGCGTCCGCAGCGGAACGGCGCCCGCCTCGTACAGCCGGTCGGTGAAGCCGGGCAGCAGTTCGTCCAGGGCACGCTGCCCGGCTCCCATCAGGGAGTGCAGGTGGCGGCTCTGCGGAACGCCCGGCCGGAACGCCGGATCAGCGGGGAGCGCGTCCCGCTCCAGCACCGTGACGCGCTCGAAGTGCCCGGCCAGCGCCGCGGCCGCCGCCAGCCCCGCGATCCCCGCACCGATGACGACGGCATGCTCCCGCTTCTCCACGCCACTCCCAATCTGGAATGAAAACCGTTATCACTACCAATATCACGCCTTCACCCCGAAGGGAATCCGCCCGCGCACCGCTGGCGCTCAGCCGACTCGAGCTTCCACGGTCGCTCCGAGCCGCGGACGGAGAGAGGAAGCGAGAAGAGCGGCAGCGCGTTGCCGGGACCTGACGATCGTCAACATCGCGGCACCGAATCCGTCCGGCGACTACTAGCGGTCGGCGCGGCCGTAGCGGTCCGATGCCGGTCGATGCATTCTGCCGACAGGTGAACGGGCCCGGAGCAGCACCAGCCCGCCGAGCCCGCAGACGGTGACGGGGCTCATGCGGCAGCCCGAGCGCGTGGCACGACCTCACCATGCTCACCGAGCAGCGGATGGCGCCGGGGGGTAGGCACGACCGTGCTTCTGGATCGATCATGATGAGGTGTGTTCCAGCCGAATCGGCGGGCCGGTGACGGGAATCCTGGCGGTGGTCTACTCCGTCAGGACGGGCATCGCGCACGATCAGACATGGGCCGCGGAGATCGACCTGCTGCTTCGCGGTGCGACCGCGACCGAGTTGATGCGACTGGAGAACGACTACCGTTCTCGGCATCTGTCCCTGCGGCGGCTACTGGTGCCGCCGCATGTGCACGAGATGCCGCTGAACGTCGACGATCTGGAGCTGCCCGCGGACGGCACGCGCACCGCCGTCCTCGCGCTGGCGAGCCTCGACCGCTCGGGCCATCTCCGCGAGGCGGCGGTCCGCGAGCTGGCCCGAGTACGTGACGACGATCTGGTTCTGCCGTTCCTGCTGCTGCGGCTGAACGATGTCGTGGACCCGGTACGCCTGCTAGCGGCTGAGGGCTGCCGCCGCTGGCTGGAGCCGGAGCATGTCGCCCTTCTCGTCCGGATGCTGCCGCTGATCGATGGGTTGAACACACGGCGCCGCGCCGGCCCCGCCGCAAGGATCATGCATGACGCCCTGGCAAGCGGCGGGGACGTCACCCGGGCCGCGCTGTGGTCGGCCGCGCGTACGGCTGAGGCGACGGTTCGCGCCAGCAGTCTGCGACTGCTGTCCACGGCGGAGCCCGTCGAGACGGTCCGGTACGCGTTCACGCTCGGGGATCCGGCGCTGCGACGCTGGGCGGCCAGGGTCGCGGTCTCCCGCCGGTTGCCCAATGATCAGCAACGCGCGCTGCTGCCCCTGCTGGAAAGCGACCCGAACCCGCGGATCCGGCTCTGCGGCCTGCGCGCCCGCGTCAAGCACCCCGACGCCGAGGCCCACCTCCGGCGGGCCGTGCTCGATCCGGACGCCCGGGTCCGCTATCTCGCGCGCAGTACGCTCCGCGCGCTCGGCCGGCCGCCATCACGCCAGGTGTACACCGATGCGCTGGAGAATCCCACCGGTATCGACGCGATCATCGGGGCCCTGGCCGGACTGTCCGATATCGGCACGTCACGCGACCTGGAACGCCTCCTGCCGTTCCTCACTCATCCCACTGCACGAGTGCGGGCGGAGGCCTGCCGCGCAGTCGCCATCATCGACCCCTCAGCGCTGGCCGCCCGGCTCGACGAGCTCCGCATGGACCCCAGCGCCAAAGTACGCCGATACTCCGGGGGGTAGCTCGTCAACATCCTGCGAGCGATCGGGCACGTCACGCTCCATGGCCGGCTCGGCGTGCGCCCGGCGCCGGGTGGTCTGCTGTTCAGGGCCGGTGCAGGTCTTGGGCGAGGTGGGTTCCGGTGAGGTCCTGGGCGAGGGTCCAGAGCCGGACGGTGGCGTCGGCGTCCTGGGCGCGGCGGGGCAGCCGAGCGGGGCCGGTGGGCCCGACCAGCTTGAACCGGCCGCTGGGCCCGTAGTAGCCGCCGTTGGCGGCGCCGGGGCCGGTGGCTGCGTACAGGAGGGGTTCGGCGCCGGTGTCGGGGTTCTGGCTGGGCAGGAAGGTCAGGCTGTTGAGGAACGAGCGCTTGGGCCGGTCGCGGCCGAGGCTCGGTCCGGCGCTCTGCAGGTTGGTGCGGGTGTAGCCGGGGTGGCCGGCGGTGCTGCGCAGGCTCCAGCCGTGGCGGTGGGCAAGGGCGGCGAGCTGGGTCTCGCGATCAGCCGATCGGTCCATAGCCGTTGATACCGGCCAGCGGAATTCCCTCATGATCTGCGGGTTCGGGGTTCGGGTCCCTGACGGCTTCCGCCCTGAAGCACCTCGCCGACGAGGGCCGTGCAAGACCGAAAGGCTGTGAGCGAACGTGGCCGGCCGGCGGTCACGCGGGGCGGAAGATCGCGCGTACGCAGCCGTCCTTCTTGTGCTTGAACAGGTCGTAGCCACGGGGCGCCTGGTCCAGGGACAGCTGGTGGGTGGCCAGGTGGCGGGTGCTGAGCTCGCCGGCGGCGACGCGGTCCAGCAGCATGGGAATGTAGCGCTGCCCGTGCATCTGGGCACCGCGCAGGGTCAGGCCCTTGTTCATCAGGGCACCCAGCGGGAACTTGTCGGCCGCCCCCGCGAAGACGCCCAGGACGAACACCGATCCGCCCTTGCGGCAGGCGTAGATCGCCTCCCGTACGGCCGAGGACCGGTCGGTCTGCATCCTCAGCTGCTGCTTGGCCTGGTCGTACCAGTGCTGCGGGCCGGCGGTGTGCGCCTCCATCCCCACCGCCTCGATGCAGACGTCGGGGCCCCGGCCGCCGGTGCGTTCGCGTAGTTCGGCGCCCACGTCGGTGGCGGTGTAGTCGATGGTCTCCGAGCCGATGTGCTCGCGCGTCATGGCCAGCCGCTCGGGGATGCGGTCGATGGAGATCACCCGTTCGGCGCCCAGCAGCATCGCCGCCCGGGCGGCCATCTGGCCGACCGCGCCGCAGCCCCACACCGCCACCACGTCACCCGGCCGTACGCCGCCCAGGTGCGCGCCCATCCAGCCGGTCGGTGCCGCGTCGGACACGAAAGTCGCGCTGACGTCGTCCACCGCCTCGGGTACGGGGAAGGCGCCGTAGTCGGCGAACGGCACCCGCACGTACTCGGCGTGGCTGCCCTTGAACCCGCCCATGGCATGGGAGTAGCCGAACACCGCGCCGGGCTCGTATCCGAACGCCAGCTGCCCCAGCCCGGGATTGGTGTTGGCGTTGTCGCACAGGGACCACATGTCGTTGGCGCAGTACCAGCAGCGGCCGCAGCCGATGAACGAGCAGACCACGACCCGTTCACCCACCCTGCGCTCGCGTACCGCCGGGCCCGTCTCCACGACCTCGCCGAGGAACTCGTGGCCGATGACATCGCCGGCGCGCATGGCCGGCAGGTAGCCGCCGATCAGGTGCAGGTCCGACCCGCACGTCGTGCTCGACAGCACTTTGACGATCATGTCCTGGTCGTTCTCGATCCGCGGGTCGGGGACGTCCCGGACCGCGAGATCGTTGACGCCTTCCCAGCACAGCGCCTTCACAGCCGCCCCTCCCCGCCCGCGCGCCGGGTCGCCGCCTCCATGACCTTGCCTCGCAGCGTGGGCCGCGTCGTGGGCGGCGAATCGGGACGCAGGACCTCGCCCGTCTCCAGCAGGGACTTGGAGTTCCGCAGCGCCGCCCGCACCTCCTGACGGGGATCGCGGCCGGCCAGGCGTGCCGCGAAGCCGGACGGCCCGGGCTCGCGAACCCGGGCGGCCAGCTCGGTGCCGCGCCCCCCAGGTGCCGCCTCGATACGCGTCTCCACGCCGGCGCCGAGCCGGGCCAGCGGCCCGGGCGATTGCGCCAAACGCTCGGGCGGGCAGGCCACCGTGACCACCAGCCACCGGCCGGCCTCGGCGTTCGTCCGCCGGGACCGGCTCAGCAGCCGCTGGATCAGGCCCGCGCCGACTCCCGCGAGGATCGCCACCATCACGGATGCACACTTCATATCTCTCCCCTTCACGGTCGCGCCTGAACGGGCACAGGAGGCGGCCCGAGCCGCGCGTCGCCCAGCGCTCTACCCGGCCCTCCGGTCGCTATCCGCCTGCCATCACCGACCTGGGGAGCCGCGCCTCCGCCGAATCCCCGCCATTTCATCGGGTAGGCCGTGCCCATGGATTCCGACCCCGCTTCAGGCGCCGAACCGGTGACCGCCACTCCCCCCAGAGAAATCTCGCCCGCGGTGTCGACCCAGACCTGGCGGGACGTGGTCTTCCTGCACTGGCCCTATGACCCGGCCGACCTGGAACACCTGGTGCCGGCGGGCACGAGACTGGACGTCCAGGACGGGAAGACCTGGGTCGGGGTGGTGGGGCTGCGGCTGACGGGTGTCCGCATCGGCGGCCTGCTGCCGATGCCCTACCTCGGTGACTTCGACGAGCTCAACGTGCGGCTCTACACCGTCGGAGACGACGGCCGGCGCAGCACCGTCTTCCTGACGATGGAGGCGGGGCGGCTTCCCGTGGTCACCGCCGCGCGCACGCTGCTCCGCCTCCCTACCGCTGGTCGACGGTGGCCCGCCATCGCCACGGCGACATCGTCGGTTACCGCTCCACGCGGCGGATGCCCGGGCCGGCCGGCGCGGGCATCGGCTTCACGGTGCGCATCCGGCAGCCCCAGCAGGCCGGCTCCACGGAGAACTTCGTCACCGCCCGCTGGGGCCTGCACACTCCCTGGTACGGGATGCCGCTGTACCTGCCGTTCGCCCACGAACCGTGGCCGCTGTACTCGGCCGAACTCCTCGACCATGCCGACGAGGGCCTGTTCGCCGCCGTCGGCGTGCCGGCGCCCGAAGGACCACCCGCCAGCGTGCTGTACGCCCCCGAGGTACGCCCGCGCAGCGGTCTCCCTCTCCTGGCCAGGGGCGGGCAAGGGGACGGCACAAAGAGGTGAGGAGTGGCGGCGTCGGGGTAGGGCGGCGGACACACCAGACGCCACGCCGCAACGCAGCCGTTCCGCCCGATCCGTCCTTGAAAGGCCGGCGCGCCGGTCCAGGACCCCAGGATCCTCGCAGCGCGCTGTGCTGCGGGCCAGCGCGTGGCGGGGGACTAAGAGAGGAGAGGCCAAATGCCGGGGAAATCGAGCTCCCTGGGACGGTCACTGGCAGAAGGCGCGGTCGCCGGGACCGCGGCGACCGCGGTGATGACGGCGTGGATGTGGGCCGCCAGTCACGCGGGCCTCATGCCCGAACAGCCTCAGCGGCGGATCGTCCGGGCGACGCTCCTCCCCGGAAACGCCGATCGCCGTAAACCTGGTGACGGCCTGGTAGGCCAACTGGCCCATTTCGGCTTCGGGGCGAGCATGGGCGCGGTGTTCGGACTGCTCAGCGCGCGCCGCCGACCGTCCGTGCTGGCCGGAGTGGTCTATGGCCTGGGGGTGTGGGCCGTGAGCTACGAAGGCTGGATCGGCGCCGCGGGAATCCTCCCGCCCGCCCACGCCGACCGGCCGGACCGCAGAGTGTCCATGCTCGTCGCTCATCTACCGTACGGCGCCACGCTGGCATTCACCCTGCGCCGCATGCGGCCCGCCGCGCCCCTCCCGGCGGCAGAGGGCGAAACCACGGCCAGCGCAAGCTGACAGGGCCCCTGAACAGCGCTGAGAGCACAGCTCGATCCGCCATGAAGGACGCGGCCGCTCGACCTGCCGCCGCAGCACCGCCACCTGAGCGTTGCCTCGTCCGGGGCGCGACCAATGCGGCTGCCGACGAAGACCGGGCGCTGGCGTGGTGGCGTCGCGGGCCATGCCGTCGATAGCGGTGATCCGCGCAGCGCTCCACTCGGTCGGCGTCCCGCCGGTGCCCTGGTCAGCTCTCCGGGTGCACCATGAGGAGAACGGCGCGATTGTGCCCGGCGTGGCCTTGGTACAGGTGCGGGCGGGCGGCGTCGAACCGGATGGATTCGCCTTCGGCCAGGTCGGCGGGCGAGGCGGTCGGTCCGGTCGTGACCTGTCCGCGGGTGAGTACGAGGCATTCCTCGACGCCGGGCAGGTGAGCCTCGGAATGCTGGGTGTTCTCGGCGATGGCGATGTCGTAGACCTCCACGGTGCCGCGCAGCCTGATGCGGTGGAGCAGGCGCGCGCTGACCGCGTCTCCTTCGACCTGCGGCCGGGCGTCGCCGACGCGTACCACCTCGACCGTCGAGGCGGGCGATTCCAGCAGTTCTCCGAGCGACGCCTTCAGCGCCGTGGCCAGGGCCCACAAGGTGCTCAGGGTCGGGTTGCCCTGTCCCTGCTCGATGCCGTGCAGCGTGGTCTTGCTGATGCCACTGGCCGACGCCAGGTCGGCCAGCGATGTCCCGGCCGCGGTGCGCAGCCGGAGCACGTTCTGCCCGACCACTTGCGTGAGATCCATGCGTATCAGCATAGTGGTATGGACGTACCACTGAAGTGTTCGCAGCCTTGGAGGGCGACTTGACGGTGACGCGGCTGCGTGACATCCCGGGCATCGGTGTGGACATCGTCGGTGACGCAGCCGACGCCGCGGGTGATCCGGAGTTCCTGCGCCTGGAGAACCTCGACACCGACCTGCGGCCGCCCGCCGTCGCCATCGCCGCCACCCGCGCCGCGATCGACGACGACGCGGCCAACAGCTATCTGCCCTTCCACGGGCACCGCTCGCTTCGTGCGGCCGCCGCGGCGCACGTCGGGCGTATCTGCGGGCGGGCCTACGACGCCGACACCGAGTGCGTCGGCGTGGCCGGCGGGCTCAACGGGGTTCTGAACACACTGCTGGCCACCGTGGAGCCCGGTCAAGAGGTCGTGCTGTGCGACCCCGTCTACGCCGGGCTGGTCAACCGGGTCCGGCTGGCGGGCGGCGTCCCCCGCTTCGTTCCCGCTCAGCCCACCGCGGCCGGCTGGACCGTCGACGCCGAACGACTCGCCGCCGCCGTAGGCCCCGATACTGCGGCGGTCCTGATGATGGGACCGGCCATGCCGACCGGTCTCGTGCTGGACGACCGCCACTGGTGCGCCCTCGCCGACGCCTGCGAACGCCACGACGCCTGGTTGATCTACGACGCGGCCATGGAGCGCATCCGCTTCGACGGCCGCCCTCCCAGCCACCCGGCGGTCCACGACGGCCTGGCCCGGCGCACCATCACCGTGGGTTCGGCCTCCAAGGAGCTGCGGCTCATCGGGTGGCGTGTCGGCTGGGTCGTCGGTCCCGCCGAGATCATCGCCGACGTCCGCCTCGTCGGGTTGAGCAACGTCGTCTGCCAGGCCGGCCTGGCGCAGGACGCCGTGGCCGCCGCGCTGGACGCGCCCGACGCCGATGCCGATGTCGCCGCGGCCACGGCGGAATGGCGGCGGCGCTGCGAAACGGTCATGCGGCAACTCGCCGCCTACCCGGTCATCCGCCCGCACGGCGGGTGGTCGCTCCTCGTCGACACCGGGCCGCTGGGGCTGGGCGCCGCCGAGCTGTCCCGCCGCCTGTTCGAGCGGGCGAAGATCGCCGCCACCCCCATGGACGGCTGGGGTCCCAGCGGGGAGCACTACCTGCGGATCGTGTTCGCCAACGAACCCGTCGAACGCCTCGCCGGCCTCGGCGACCGCTTCCGCCTGGCCGTCCCATGACGGGAAGGGCAGCGAGCGCGGGCGTGTCCTCGGGAGGCGCGGTACGGGAATGGCGGGTCGCCGGGTTCGTGGAAGTGCGCGAACTGGGAGCCGGAGCGCACGGGCGCGTGGTGCTGGCCCGGCACGCGGAGTCGGGGGCGCCCGTCGCGATCAAGTACATGCCCGTCGCGGCGGGACGGGCCGAGCGGCTGCGTCGCGAGGCCGTGCTGCTCGGCCGGGTGGACGACCCACATGTCGCGCGGCTCTATCGGCTCGTGGAGAGCGCGCACGGCGCGGCGATCGTGATGGAGGCCGTTGACGGCGTCTCGCTCAAGCGGGTGCTGGAGCGGCACGGCGCGCTCGCCGCCGAGGCGGCGTTGCTGGTGATGAAGGGCTCTCTGCTCGGGCTGGCCGCTGCCCACCGCGTCGGCGTGGTACATCGCGATTACAAGCCGGCCAACGTGGTGGTCCGGGCGGACGGGCTGAGCAAGCTGATCGACTTCGGTGTCGCAGTGGTCGCGGGTGAGGGCGGCAGATCCGGCACGCCCGCTTACATGGCTCCCGAGCAGTGGCGCGGCGAGCCGGCCACCCCGGCCACCGACGTGTACGGGGCCACCTGCGTGTTCTTCGAGTGCCTGACCGGGCGGCGCCCCTTCGGCGGTGGTGCCGCCGAACTGTGGGAAGCGCACCTGCATGCCGCGCCTCCGCTGGATGAGGTGCCCGAAGCCGTCCGCGAACTGGTGGCCCGGGGCATGGCCAAGGCGCCGGAGGAGCGTCCGGGCCAGGCCGCGGACCTGGTCCGGGAACTGGAGGGTGTCGCTGTCGCGGCGTACGGGCCTGATTGGGAGACGCGAGGCGTGCGTGCCTTGGCGGGCGCGGCGGCCGCGCTGGCTTCGCTGTTCCCCCTGGCCGCGGCTGTACTGCCGCTCGGCGGCGGGGCGGCGCACGGTGGTGCCGGTGCCGGGGCGGCCGCGCTGCACGATGGCGCCTTGGACGTCGCGGCGGGCGCCAACAGCGCTTCAGCCGCGGGCGGCTCCGCATCGAGTGGGCCCGCGGGCATCGGCGCCGCGGCGGGGCCCGCCGACATCGCCGGCGCCGGAGGGACGGGAGGACAGGCGTCCGGTGCCGGAATCGCGGGCACCAAGGGCGGTGCGGGTACGGCGGTCGCAGCGGGTGCGGCCGGAGCCGCGCTCCTGGTGGGAGCAGGGGCCGTGGTGGTCGCGTCCCTGCCTTCGGGGCCCCCGTCGTCCGGCCGGCCCACGGCGGCGGGACGGCCGGTCATGGGAACGATCGCCACCCAGCGGCAGACGCTCGGCGAGCGGAGGGTCGATGTGCGCGCGCAGTACGTGCGGCTGAGCGGTCCCGTCGATCCGGCCGTCCGGGAACGGGCCGACCAGGCCCTGCGCGCTCCACTCGACTGGACGATCCAGCGTGTCCAGCCGCACACCGCAGCGCAGCGAGCCGCCTGCAACGGCAACTCCGCGGCCGCCATGCGCGTCCGCATCGGTGTCAACGGGCCGTCGCTGGTCTCAGCGCTCTACACCAACGCCAGCACGCTCTGCTGGCCCGCCGACGGCGCGCCGCCCGGATGGGCCGTCACCATCGATGTGAAGACGGGCCGCGCCTACACCGCCACCGACATCTTCAGGCCGCAGACGCTCACCGCGCCGGGCATTCAGAGCCTCTGGAACCGGATGGCGGTCAAGGGCCGGCGCATGTGGGGTCCGCGCGGCTGCATGGGCGAATACCCCCGCCGGGCGGACTTCTTCCCCACCGCGAGCGCCGGCCTCCCTGGGCTGCCCGCGCAGGATCCGCCGAGGGTGACCGTCTTCCTGGCGCCTGACCGCATCGAGGTGAACACCGCATTGGAAGGCAGCGCATGCCGGAGCGAGACGCTCACCGCCCCCTACGGCAAGGTGGGCGATCTGCTGGCGCCCGGGATCGTCGGCAAGCTCCCCTCCTGAGGCGGCGGAGCCGCGTTCGCGCTCTGGTCCCGTTCCGCCGTACCCCGTTCGTGTGTTCGAGGAGATCTGGACGTGAGTACGCAGGCTCTGCGCCCTGAGGATCCGCGCGACATCGGCCCGTACCGGTTGCTGGCCAGGCTGGGCGCGGGCGGTATGGGATCGGTGTTCCTGGGGCGTTCGGCGAGCGGCCGGGCCGTGGCGGTCAAGCTGGTGCATCCGGAGCTGGCCCGCGATGCCGAGTTCCGCCGCCGGTTCCGGCAGGAGGTGGACGCGGCGCGCGAGGTGGGCGGGGAGTTCACCGCCCGCGTCCTGGACGCCGATCCCGACGCCGCGGTCCCGTGGCTGGCCACGGTGTACGTCGCCGGTCCCTCCCTGCACGAGGTGGTGGACGGCGGGTACGGTCCGCTGCCGGAGCGGTCGCTGCGGCGGCTGGCCGCCGGGCTGGGCCACGCGCTGCGCGCGGTGCACGACCGCGGGCTGGTGCACCGAGATCTCAAACCCGCCAACGTGCTGCTGGCCCTGGACGGGCCGCGCGTGATCGACTTCGGTATCGCCCGGGCCGTCGACTCCACCATCGCCACCCGTACCGGGGCGGTCATCGGCACGCCCGCCTACATGTCGCCCGAGCAGGTGCGGGGCGAGCGGGTGACACCGGCCGGGGACGTGTTCTCGCTGGGCTCGGTGCTGGCGTTCGCGGCGACGGGACGGCTGCCGTTCGCCACCGACGAGGGCGGCGTGCACGCGCTGATGATGCGGATCACCTCGGCCGAGCCCGATCTGGCGGGCCTGGAAGGCCCGCTGCTGGAGCTGGTCCAGGCGTGCCTGGCCAAGGAGCCGCGGCGGCGTCCGTCCCCAGAGGAGATCGTCGAACGGGCGGGCCATGACGGCGGCGGCTCGTGGCTTCCGGCGGAGGTGGTGGACCGGCTCGGCCGGCACGCGGTCGCGCTGCTCGATCTGGAGAGTCCAGAGTTTCCCAGCACGTCCGGCAGCGGAGCCACCGAGAAGATGCCGGCCACGCCGGCCGCCACGCCGCCGCTCACCCCGCCGGCGGGTGCCGTCGCGCCCCCGCCCGGCCCGCCGCCCTTCGCGCTCCCCTCCGGAACGCCTCCGGGCGCGCCCGCGCGGACGCGGCGCACCGAGTACCGGCCGACGCGGCCCACCGGCCCTGAAGGACGCCCGAGCCGGCGCCTTCCGGCCGTCGCGGCGGCGCTGTCGGTGGCGGCCGCGGCGGTCGTGGCGGCTGTGATCATCGTGGCCGCCGCCGTGTCGCGGAGCGGAGACGGTGCCGCACCGAGGGGCTCCGGGCCCGCGGTTCCGTCCGAGGCGGGCACGAGGACGCAGGGAAGCCCCCGAACCGCTGATCGTGACGGAGACGGCCCCGCGTCCGCGGGCTCCCCGGCGGCCGGCGACCTCCGTCCGGGCTTCATCGGCACCTGGCAGGGGTCCGCCGACGGCGGCAGGGGAATCCGCATGGTCATCCGGCAGGGGCGGCGCGGAGACGACGTCGCCACCGTGCGGTTCAACGGCCGGGGCTACGAGTGCCATGGCGCGGGAGTGCTGGTACGGGCCGAATCCGCGAGGCTCACCCTCGACGTTCACATCAACCGGAGCAAGCCCTCGGGCAGTTGCACCAGCACCGGCCTGCCGCTGACGGCGATGCTGATGAGCGACAACGTGATGTGGGTTCGAGACGGGGAGATCCTCGGCAACCTGCACCGCGTGGACTGATGACCGGACCCGCTTCTCCCCGGAACTGCGTCCAGTGGCGCGAACGGCGGCGGCACGGCCCGGGGCGCCACCGGCTCAGCGCCGGGCGCCGGGCGGGTGGGAGTCGAGTCGCTCATCGTCGGGCGCCGCCTTCCGGTTCGGGGCCGCACGCTCACGGGAGGATCGCCGGTGCTCGTGCGGGAGCGCCGGAGTCAGCATCGCCACAGCGGTGTCGACGACGTCCTCCAGGGGGGCGAGGGAGGAACCGGCGGGCCGGCGGACGGCGCTCCACCACAGGCCGTCCAGGACGACCAGGATCAGTTCCGCCAGGGCCTCGGGAGAACGGCCGGCGATGACCTCGCCGTCCCGCATCCCCCGGTCGATGGCCGCGCGCAGGTTGGCCCGCGCCTCGTCGTCGAGTGCGGCGAGCGAGGCGGCGAAGGAGGGCTGTACGGCGGCCTCGGCGTAGAAGGCCGCCCAGACGCGGGCCTCGGCCAGGCGGCGGTCGTCGGCCGGCAGGAAGGCCAGCAGCGCCTGCCGCAAAGCCTCGGGAAACGTCTGGCCGCCGGACTGCGGCCGGATCTCGGCCAAGCGGTCCCGGGCGGCGTGCACGGCCTGGTCGAAGGCGAAGCGCAGCATCTGGTCCTTGGTCTGGAAGTGGCGCTGCACCGCGCCCAGCGACAGCCCGGCCTCCGCGGCGACGGTGCGCATGCTGACGCCGTCCAGGCCCTCGCGCGCGGCGATGCGGAACAGCGCGTCCGCGATGTCGCGGCGCCGCGCTTCCTTGTTCACCGACCTCGGCACCTGTTCATTCTGCCGCACAACGTTAGAATACACTCGTATCGATACGATCGTATTCGGAGGTCGTGGTGGCTCCCTCCCTCCCCGGGCCGGTACGGGCCGCCGGCCGCCTGTCCCTCCTGGCCGGCGCGGCGAGCGCCGCGGTGACGGGCGCCGTGCTGTCGGCGTCGTCCCTGCTCCCGCCGCCGTCATGGTCGGTATGGCAGTACGCTCTCCTCGCGGCGGAGTTCGGGCTGCTGGTCGCCGTTCTGGCCGGTACGGGGCTGCTGCTCTCCCTACTGGCACGGCGCCGCCGGTGCCGTTCCCGGGCGGTGGCGACGGCCGCCGCGCTGGCCAACGCGGCCGTACTGGCGGGTGCGCTGCTGCCCGCTTCGAGCGCTTGGAAGGACGCGCGCGCATCCGGAACGGAGCTGTCGCTCCGCGGCTACTTCGCGGGCCTGGCGACCGGGGCCGACCGCGAGCCCACCACCGTCCGGTACGCCCGGCTCGGCGGGACCGACCTGGAACTGGACGTCTGGCAGCCCGCCCGTCGCCACGACCGGCGGCCCCTGCCGGTGGTGGTCAACGTGCACGGCGGCGCCGAGGACCTGCCGCAGAGCCTTCTCCCGCGCTGGGACGCCTGGCTCGCCGACCTCGGGTACGTGGTGTTCGACGTCGACTACCGGATCGCCCCTCCCGGTGGATGGCGCGTGCCGGCCGCCGACCTCAAGTGCGCGCTCGGCTGGATCGCCGCGCACGCCACCGAGTACGGCGCCGACCCGGATCGGATCGCGGTCATGGGCCAGTCCGCCGGAGGGCTGGCCACCCTGCTCGCGGCCTACACCGGCCCCGGTCCCATCGCCCCCAGCTGCCCGGCGGGCACCGTGCCCGTCAGGGCGGTCGCCGCGTGGTACTCCATCACCGACATGACCGCGCCCGAGGTTCCCTGGCGGCAGCGGCACTCACCGATCGGGGACGAACTGGCCGAGGCGACCCGCACCATGATGGGCGGCACGTCCCAGGAGCGTCCCGGCGAGTACCGGGCGGCCTCGCCCATCTCCCACGTACGCCCTGGCCTGCCGCCCACCCTGCTGATCCAGGGAGGGCGCGACCTGTTCGTACCGGTGCAGGACAACCGGCGGTTCGCCGCGCGGCTGGCACGGGCCGGCGTGCCGCACCGGCTGGTCGGGATCGGCTACGCCGACCACATGTTCGACCTGAACTGGGGCGGCTTCGCCAGCCAGCTGACCCGGCAGGAGATCGCTCGATTCCTGCGCGAACGGCTCTGACGACCGCCGTGGGAGAACCGCCCTACCGAGCCTCTTCCGCGATCACTTCTTCTGGAGAGAGCGCTCGTCCCCGGTCGTAGGCGGCGCCGAACGACTCCTCACCCGCGCCGGCGCGGGCCCTGGCCCGGGCGCGTTCGATGTCGGCGCGATGCAGCGGGAGGGCGGCGCCGGCAGAGGCGAGCAGCCCATCGGCCGCGCCCAGCAGCCGTGCCGCGCGGCGCGGATCGTTCTCGCCGTACGCGCCGGCCAGGCCGGCCAGCGCCAGCGCCAGCGGTCCGGGCGCGCCGGTGGCGCGGGCGGCCGCCAAGGCCCGCCGGTGCTCGCGCAGCGCCTGGCCGATGCCGCCGCGCTGCTCGGCCAGGAAGCCCAGCTCGGCGAACGCCAGCACCACGTCCACCGAGCGGTGGTCGCCCGGGTCGGCACCGAGCCAGGTGCGCAGGTGCCGCACGGCCTGCTCCGTGCTTCCCGCGCGACGCAGCGCCATGCCCAGCCCCAGTTCGGCCAGCCGCGCACCGTACGCCTCTCCGTGCGCGGTGGAGATCTTCAGGGCGCGCCGGTAACGCCGCGCGGCCTCGGCCAGGTCGCCGCGCACCAGCGCGGCCCGGCCCAGGCAGCACGTCCAGAAGGAGATGTTCAGCCAGATGCCCAGCCGTTCGGCCAGTTCCAGCGCGTCGGAGGCGATCAGTGCGGCCTGGGCATGGTCACCGAGGGTGTCGGCGTGCCGCCACAGCACCGCCATCGCCTCCAGCCGTCCCCAGTCGTCACCGAGCTCGGTGAACGTCCGCAGCGCCTCCTCCCCGTCGGTCTCGAAGCGCGGGAGCCCGCCGCGGATGTAGGCCAGGTAGGCGCGGTTCCCCAGAGCGGCCGCGATCCCCCATCGGTCACCGCGGGCGCGGAACGCCGACAGGGCGAGGCCGAGCTGCGTCTCGGCGGCGTCGAGCTCACCGCACTCGACCAGGGCGGGGCCGAACAGCCACTGGGCGAACGTCCGTCCCTCCTCGTCTCCGGCACCGTCGAAGGCGGCCAGGACCTGCTTCACCCGGGTGAGGGGTTCGGCGGACTCGCGGGCGACCATCTCCAGGTACGCGCGGAAGGCGCCGGCCCTGGCGCGCAGCCGCCGCGAACCGCCCGCCAGGTCCAGCGCGCGGACCAGCATCCGGTGCGCCTCACGGTGCCGGCCGCGCAACCACCGGTACCAGAACAGGAACACCGCCAGCCGCAGCGCGGTGTCCGCATCCCGGTGGTCAACGGCGGTGTCGAACGCGGCGTGGAAGTTGGCGTGCTCGTGGCCCAGCCGTCCCAGCCAGTCGCGCTGGCCGGAGCCGCGCAGCCCGGCGTCGGCTCGTTCGGCCAGGTCCGCGTAGTAGCGCATGTGGCGTTCGCGGGCGGTCTCGGTCTCGCCGGCCTCCTCCAGCCGTTCGCGGGCGTAGGCGGCGATGCACTCCAGCAGCCGGTAGCGCGTCCCGGACGGGCCGTCCACGGTGCCGACCAGTGACCGGTCCACGAGCCGGGCCAGCGGATCGAGGACGTCCCCGCCGGTCGCCTCGGCCGCCTCCAGCGTGCACCCGTCGGCGTGCACCACCAGGCG
The DNA here is from genome assembly GCF_041951345.1 of Actinomadura sp. 21ATH. Lineage (NCBI taxonomy): Bacteria > Bacillati > Actinomycetota > Actinomycetes > Streptosporangiales > Thermomonosporaceae > Actinomadura > Actinomadura sp. 21ATH. The sequence goes on from NZ_JBGNUR010000002.1 coordinate 204,878, forward strand.
GCGCAGCACCTCCTGCTCGCGTTCGGTGAGCAGGTCCCAGCTCCAGTCGATGGCCGCCCGCAGCGTCCGGTGCCGGTCTGGGCGCCCGGCCCCGCCGCCGCCCAGCAGCCGGAACCGGTCGTCGAGCCGGGCGGCCAGCCCCTCCACACCCAGCGCCCGTACCCGCCGCGCGGCCAGTTCCAGCGCCAGCGGCAGACCGTCCAGCCGCCGGCAGATCGCCGCCGCGAACGGAGCGGTGCGCTCGTCCAGGACGAACCCCGGCGCCGACGCCGCCGCCCGTGCCGCGAACAGCTCGACCGCGCCGAACGACGCCGCGCCCGCCTCGGCGCCGGCGGGCGGGACGGCCAGCGGCGGCACCTCCACCACCCGCTCGCCCGCGATGCCCAGCGGCTCCCGGCTCGTCACCAGCAGCCGCAACGCGGGCGCGGCGCGCAGCAGCCGGGCGGCCAGGCCGCCCACCTCGGCCAGGACGTGCTCGCAGTTGTCCAGCACCAGCAGGCAGCGGCTCTCGCGCAGCGCCTCGGCGACCCTGCCGGCCAGGGCGTCCCCGCCGGCATCGGCGTCCCGGACGCCGAGCACGTCGGCCACCGTCTCGACCACCCGGGGCGTCCCGCCCGCCGACGGCGGGAGCGGTGCCAGCTCCACCAGCCACACGCCGTCCGGGAACGCCTGCGCCGTCGCGTCCGCAGCCTCCCTGCCGGCCGCTTCGATGGCGAGCCGGGTCTTGCCGACGCCGCCCGGCCCAGTGAGGGTGACCAGCCGTTCCGGCCCGTCCGCGGCGAGCAGGTTCCGGACCGCCGCCACCTCCTCCTCGCGGCCCACCAGAACGTCCACGAGGGCGGGCAGGTTGGTGACCGTCCGCGCCGCCGGCACCGGCTGCCGCAGGATCTCCTGGTAGGCGGCCGACAGCTCCGGACCCGGATCGGTGCCCAGCTCCTCGGCCAGCCGCCGCCGCGACGCCTCGTACGAACGGAGCGCCTCGGCCTGCCGCCCCGCCCCGTACAGCGCGCGAAGCCAGGCGGCCTGCAGCCGTTCCCGCAGCGGGTGCCGGTGCACCAGCTCGCCCAGCTCCTCGGCCAGCGACCGGTGCTCGCCGAGCTCCAGCCGCGCCTCGGCGCGCAGTTCCAGGACGGTCAGCCGCTCCTCCTCCAGCCGCGCCGCCGCCGGGCCGGCGAATCCGTCGGCGAACCCGGCGAACGCGGGACCGCGCCACAGCTCCAGCGCCCGGGTGCACAGCGCCGCCCGCCCGGCCGCGTCCCGGGTCCGCCGCGCCCGTTCCAGCAGCGCTCGGAACCGGTGCGCGTCCACCTCCCCGTCCTCGACCGCCAGCCGGTAACCGCCCGGACCGTGGGTGAGCCGGTCGCGTCCACCCGGCTCGGCCCGGTCCAGCACGCCGCGCAGCAGGGAGATCTTCGAGCGCAGTACCCGGCGCGGATCGGCCGGCGCCCGGTCGCCCCACAGCTCGTCCACCAGCCGGTCCGGCGGAACGGGACGGCCCTCCCGCAGCAGCAGCGCGACCAGCAGCGCCCGCACCCGGGCCTCCGGAATCCGCACCGGCGCACCGGCGGCGTCCCACACCTCCGGCGCGCCCAGGGTTCCGAACCTCATGGTGATCACAGTACGCAGCCGGCACCCGACCGGAGCCTTTCCGGAACCCGAGTTCGCGACGGTACGGCCACGAGCCCGACCGAGACCGAACGGAAGGAGGCGCCGGCATGCATGCGATCCCACGCGCCGCCGAGCGCACCGGCCCGCGTGCGGGCACGCGCGAGTGGGCGGGTCTGGCCGCCCTGGTCCTGCCGACGCTGCTGCTGTCTATGGACGTCACCGTGCTGTTCCTCGCCCTGCCCGTACTGGGGGCGGAGCTGGGCGCCGACGCCGCCCAGCAGTTGTGGATCATGGACGCCTACGGCTTCATGATCGCCGGATTCCTGGTCACCATGGGCACCCTCGGCGACCGGATCGGCCGCCGCCGGCTCCTGCTGGCCAGCGCCGCGGCGTTCGCCCTGCTGTCGGCCCTGGCGGCCTGGTCGACCGGCCCGGGCATGCTCATCGTGCTGCGCGCCCTGCTCGGCATCGCCGGAGCGACGATCATGCCCGCGACGCTGTCGCTGATCCGGCACATGTTCGCCGACGACCGGCAGCGCCGGCTCGCCATCGCGTTCTGGACCGCCGGAACGATGGGCGGCATGGCGCTCGGCCCGGCGACCGGCGGCCTGCTGCTGGACCGCTACTGGTGGGGCGCGGTGTTCCTGATGGCCGTTCCGGTCATGCTCCTGGTCCTGGCGGCCGGCCCGCTGCTCCCCGAGTACCGCGACCCGGTGCCCGGGCGCCTCGACCCGCTCAGCGTGGCACTGTCCCTGGCGGCGACGCTGCCGCTGGTGTACGCGATCAAGGAGACGGCGCGGCACGGCCCGGACGCCGCGACGCTGACCGCCCTGCTCGCCGGACTCGTCTCGGCGTACCTCTTCGTCCGCCGCCAGTCCCGGCTGGCCGCCCCGCTGCTCGACCTCCGGCTGCTGCGGCTGCCCGCGTTCGCCCCGGTCCTGGGGACGCTGCTGGCCGCGTCCATGACGATGGGCGCCTTCTCCCTGCTGCTCGCCCAGTACCTCCAGCTCGTCAAGGGCTTGACGCCCGCCCAGGCCGGGGCGTGGCTGGTCCCCGGCGCCCTGGTCTCGGTCCTGGCGATGCTGGCGACCCCGCGGGCCGCCGCACGGTTCGGCGACCGCGCCACCACCGTGGGCACGCTCGCGGTCGCCGGAGCCGGATTCACCCTCCTGGCCCAGGTGTCGGCCGGCCACCCGACGATCGCGGCCATCGCCGCGGCCGCCGTCGTCAACGCCGGCATGAGCCCCCTGCTGGTACTCGTCAACAACCTGGTCATCGATATCGCGCCGAAGGAACGCAGCGCATCGGCCGCCGCCATGTCCGAGACCTCCCTGCAGGCCGGCGCCGCACTGGGCGTCGCGGTGCTGGGGTCGCTGGCCGCGCTCGTCTACCGCACCCGCATGGCCGGCGGCCCGGCCGCCGCCCGGGACAGCCTCGCCGCCGCGATCGCCGGCGGACCGCCCGCCGACCTGCTGGAGGCCGCCCGCGCCGCGTTCGTCTCCGGCCTGACCACCGTGGCCTACCTCAGCGCCGCCATCGCCTTCGCCCTGGCGGCGTTCGCCATCCGCACGATCCGCACGATCCGCAAGGAGGACCACCATGTCTGAACCGAGCCGCCTGCGCCTGGCCGTCATCATCGGCAGCACCCGCAAGGACCGCTTCTGCCCCGTTCCCGCCGGCTGGATCGCCGGCCGAGCCCGCGAACACGGCGGCTACGAGGTGGACGTCATCGACCTGGCCGGCGAACGGCTGCCCGACGTGCTCAACGGCGACGACACCGACGTCCCGCCGCCCGCACCCGTCCGGGCCCTGGCGCCCCGGCTGGCCTCCGCCGACGCCTTCGTGATCGTCACCCCCGTCTACAACCACGGCTACCCGGCCGCGCTGAAGAACGCCATCGACTGGTTCTTCGACGAGTGGAGCGCCAAGCCCGTCGGCTTCGTCTCCTACGGCGGCATGGGCGGCGGCCTGCACGCCGTCGAACAGCTCCGCCAGGTGTTCTGCGAGGTCCATGCGACCACCATCCGCGAAGCCCTCAGCTTCGCCGACTACTGGGACCGGTTCGACGACACCGGACGGCCGGTCGACACCAGCGGCGCGGAAAAGGCCGCCAAGACCTTCCTGGACCGGCTCGCCTGGTGGGGCCACGCCCTCCGGGACGCCCGCAGCAAGCGGCCGTACACCACCTGACCCCGTCTTAATTCCGGGGGTTCTAGTCTCTGCCGGCACTCCTGCTCTGACCAGCGGCGAATCCCGTACGGGATTCGCCGCTGCGGTTACCGTCGCCTGACGGCGATGTCAGCCGCCGGCGTCGCCCTTCCCCCGGTCGCCGGCTGGAACCTTGACCTGCTCGGCGTAGGGGTGGTGGAGGTCGAAGGCGGGCCGTTCCGACCGGATCCGGGGGATGGCGCCGAAGTTGTGGCGCGGGGGCGGGCAGGAGGTGGCCCATTCCAGGGAGTTGCCCGAGCCCCACGGGTCGTCGGCGTCGACATCCTGGCCCTCTCGGGCGGTGCGCCAGACGTTGAACAGGAACGGGAACGTCGACAGCCCCAGCAGGGCGGCCCCGGCCGAGGAGACCAGGTTGAGGGCGGCGAACTCGTCGGGATAGTCGGCGTAGCGGCGCGGCATTCCTTCGGCGCCGAGAAGGTGCTGGACGAGGAAGGTGGTGTGGAAGCCGATGAACAGCATCCAGAAATGGATTTTCGACAGGCGCTCGTCGAGCATCCTGCCGGTCATCTTGGGCCACCAGAACGAGAAGCCGGCGAACATGGCGAACACCACGGTCCCGAACAGCACGTAGTGGAAGTGGGCGACGACGAAGTAGGAGTCGTGGACGTGGAAGTCCAGCGGGGGCGAGGCCAGGATCACGCCGGTCAGGCCGCCGAACAGGAAGGTCACCAGGAACCCGATCGCCCACAGCATCGGCGATTTCAGCATGATCTGGCCGCGCCACATGGTGCCGACCCAGTTGAAGAACTTGATGCCGGTCGGGACGGCGATGAGGAAGGACAGGAAGGAGAAGAAGGGCAGCAGCACCCGGCCGGTGGCGAACATGTGGTGCGCCCACACCGTCATCGACAGGCCGGTGATCAGGATGCTGGCCGCCACCATGCCGAAATAGCCGAACAGGGGCTTGCGGGAGAAGACCGGGATGACCTCGGTGATGATGCCGAAGAAGGGCAGCGCGACGATGTAGACCTCGGGGTGGCCGAAGAACCAGAACAGGTGCTGCCACAGCAGCGCCCCGCCGTGGGCGGGGTCGTAGACGTGGGTGTCGAGCGTGCGGTCGGCGGCCAGCGCGGCCAGCGCGGCGGCCAGGACGGGGAAAGCCAGCAGCACCAGGACGGAGGTGAACAGCACGTTCCAGGTGAAGATCGGCAGCCGGAACATCGTCATGCCGGGCGCGCGCATCGCGATGATGGTCGTGATGAAGTTGACCGCGCCCAGGATCGTGCCGAACCCGGACATGATCAGCCCCATCACCCACAGGTCGCCGCCCTGCTCGGGTGAGCGGACCTCATCCGACAGCGGCGGGTAGCCGGTCCAGCCGAAACTCGCGGCGCCCTCGCTGGTCAAGAAGCCCGAGATGGTGATCAGCGCACCGAACAGGAACAGCCAGAAGCTCAGAGCGTTCAGCCGCGGGAAGGCCACGTCGGGGGCGCCGATCTGCAACGGCATGATGACGTTGGCGAAGCCCGCGAACAGCGGCGTGGCGAAGAAGAACATCATGATGGTGCCGTGCATGGTGAACGCCTGGTTGTACTGCTCGTTGCTCACCACCTGCAGGCCCGGATGCGCCAGCTCGCCGCGGACCACCATCGCCAGCAGCCCGGCCAGCGAGAAGAACCCGAACGAGGCGATCAGGTACAGGTAGCCGACCTTCTTGTGGTCGGTGGTGGCCAGCCACTCCACCACCACCCGCCCGCGGGAACCGCGCACCGGCGCGGTCAACGACGGCGCCGGCTCGGTGGCCGGACGCTGCACATCGGTCACGGGAACGCTCCTCGAGTCACCTGATCGGCCGTAGGGACGCGCGCTGCATCGGCAGGTGGCAGGTGAAGGCGAGCGGGGAACGCTGGACGCAACCGAACGGGCTCCAGCATGAACACCATCCCCGCCACCATCACCACGGCACGACCACCGCCGACCGAGATGGCCGTCACGCAACCTCCGTCTCAGGTCGCAGGGAAGTGAACCCGGCCAGCTGCCACGCCAGCCGCGGATCCTGCCGATCGAGATCGGCCTCAAGCCGCCTCAGCACCGTCCGCCCGTACTCCGACAGCGTCATCCCACCCCCCACTCACAGGCGCCCATGCACCGGACCTGTACCCGACCTGTCCCGCCTGCGCGTTCACCAGCGATACGACACCTCAACGCCCAGGCCGCGGTGGCCCTACCCCCGCACCCCATCCGAAAACTGTGCAGACACCAAAGCCGGGAGCAGGCGCCCGGACCGACACGGCAACGGCACCGGGCTGACGCCTTCGCCAGATCGCGATGGTTCGGCGTGGCGTGCCCGGAGTGATCCTCAGCCAACCGGCCGGCACGCGGACGGGACCAGCATGCTGGGGACATGCAACTGCCGTTGGGGTCTTACCCCAGGGCGGTGCGGCCGTCACGTGGAGACCTCGATCGGAATCGACCGTCTCAGCCCGTCCGGTCCAGCAAGACGGACCATCAGCCGGATTCAGGATCAGGCATGCAGTGCTCCAAGCTCGTGTAGTCCTCACCGACACGGGTACAGCGGGAGCACCTCGCCGCCGCCACCGTGGCGGCGGCCACGGCAACGCGGGAGCAGCCATGTCCGCACGATCACGCACCGGCCTCGGCCGTACGGCCGGGACCGCCCGTACCCCGGTCCAGCTGACCGCTCTGGTGGTCGGCGCCGTGTTCCTGCTGGTCGCCGTCCTGGGGTTCATCCCGGGCATCACCACCGGCTACGACACCCTGCAGTTCGCCGGGCACGAGTCGGAGGCCAAGCTTCTCGGCCTGTTCCAGGTGTCGATCCTGCACAACCTCGTCCACGGACTCTTCGGGATCGCCGGCCTCCTGCTCGCCCGCACGGTGGCCGGCGCCCGCGGCTTCCTCGTCGGCGGCGGCATCGTCTACCTGCTGCTGTGGCTGTACGGACTGCTCGTCGACCACCACAGCAGCGCCAACTTCGTCCCGCTCAACACCGCCGACAACTGGCTCCACCTCGGCCTGGGCGCCGGCATGATCGCCCTCGGGCTGCTCGCCCCTCCCCGGCCCCGCAGCACCCGAACCTGACACCACGGCGCAGGCCAGGACCGAGCCTTCCATGACCTGCGGGGCCCGCCGGCCGGGCTGCAGACCCGGCCGGCGGGCGATCCTGGCGTCAGCTCCGGCAGGTTCTGCACGCGGCGCTGCAGGATGCCGAACGGCTCGGTGACATCGTCACCCCGCTGGTCGTAGGACACGGCGAGCGATGCGCAGAAGCACCAATGCCGACGAAGCACCCCGCCCACTGCGCCAGATGCCATGGCTCCTGAAGCTCACACGTTTGTAGCCAGGAGGATGGGCACGAGGTCTGTGCAAGACCAGTGGCTCCGGTCATCGCCGGGCTGGCATCCCGTGCGGGGGAAGGTGAGTGGTCGAATGGCCGATGCCCTCGGCCCAGGTGATGAGGTACGGCCCATGGCCGTGGTGACCGGTGCGTCCAGCGGCATCGGCCGCGAACTGGCGGCCGAGTTCGCCCGTAAGGGGTTCGACGTGGTCATGGCGGCCGAGGACGCCGCCGTTGACCGCGTCGCACGCGCGATCAGCGGCGAGACCGTCGGCACCGCCAAGCCGGTACAGGCCGACTTGGCGACCGCCCCAGGCGTGGATGCGCTGTACGCGGCGGTCCAGGCACTCCGCCGCCCGGTGGACGCGCTGGCGATCAACGCCGGTGTCGGCGTTTCCGGCGACTTCGACCGTTCCACCGACCTGGAAGACGAACTCCGGCTGATCGACCTGAACGTGCGCTCGGCGGTCCACCTGGCCAAGCGGATACTGCCCGCCATGATCGAGCGTGGCCGGGGCCGGATCCTGTTCACCTCTTCAATCGCCGCCACCGGCCCCGGCCCGTACCAAGCCACCTATGCCGCCTCCAAGGCATTCCTGTTCTCCTTCTCCGAAGCGCTGAGGCATGAGCTGCGTGGAACGGGCGTGACCGTCACCGCACTGCTGCCCGGCCCCACCGACACCGGGTTCTTCGAACGGGCCGGCTTGGAGAACACCCGGCTAGGCCAGATGAAGAGCAAGGACGACCCCGCCGACGTCGCTCGGCAGGGCTTCGATGCGCTCATGGCCGGCAAGGATCACGTGGTCACGGGCTCGATCCGGAACAGGGTTCAGGCCGGCATCGCCAAGATCGCGCCCGAGACCACCAAAGCGAGAATGATCGGGAAACTGTCCGAGCCGCGTCCTGACACGGACCAGAGCTGACGCGCTACTCCCACTTGTCTTCACTTCGGTGGACCGGGTCTTGACGCTTTGGGCGCCGAGCACGCCCACCGCAGTCCCGCCGACCGGCTGGTGCTGAACCTGGCCGAGGTGCCCTTCATCGACAGCGCCGGCATCGGCGTGCTGGTCAACGTGCCACACCTACGCCGCCCACCACCACAGCGCCTTGCGGGTGGCCGCCCTGCAGCCCCGCGCGATGCGGGTGTTCGACCTGCTGCAACTGGACGCCCACATCCCCGTGGCCGAGGCCCTCACCGCCATGCTGACCGAGCCCCGCACAACCTCCCCACAACAGCAGGACACCGACCCGCCCCGCAGCGCACCCACCTAACGCACGCCCGGACCCGGCCGCCCGGCGGCACCGGGCCTCTCACCGCGCGTTCGGTGAAGCACCGGCCCCGCCGTTGCCGGGGACGGCGGCGCAGACACACAGGAAGCGGTCCACCCCGATGCGCCTCAGCGCCGCTGCCAGCCGGACCGGCGGCGCCACCAGCACCAGCTTCCCCGCCGGCGGCCGCGGCCCGCTTCCACAACCGCACCAGCGCGTTGAGCCCCGACGGGCCGAGTGGACTCCTCGGGAGATGCGGCACAGCTTCGTGTCGCTGCTGTCGGACTCGGGGATGCCGCTGGAGGACATCTCCCGCCTGGTCGGCCATGCCGGGACGATCGTCACTGAGCAGGTCTGTCGCATGCAGCTACGGCCGGTCATGCAGGAAGGCGCGACCGCGATGGACCGGATCTTCCCCGATGGGTAGTCACCCAGTTGGTCACTCAGAAGATCAAAAAGGCCGGTTCCGTATCTGGAACCGGCCTCTGAGCTGGGTGGGCGATACTGGGTTCGAACCAGTGACCTCTTCGGTGTGAACGAAGCGCTCTCCCACTGAGCTAATCGCCCCGGCGGTCCGCCTCGCGGCGTTCCGACGTGGAAGACTCTAGCGCATTCTGGGGGGCGTTCGTGCATTGAACGTGTTCAGTTCCAGGGGGTGTAGTCCCTGACGTCCCAGGGGAGCGTGAAGTCGTAGACGACCAGGTACGCGATCACGGCGGCGCCGGCCAGGAGGCCGCCGATGATGGCGAGGATGGTGTTGCGCCGCTTGGTGCGCGGGTCGAGGGCCTTCTCCTTGGCCTTCTCGGCGGCGGCGCGGGCGCGGTGGAGCGCGCGCTGGGCCCAGGCGAACTCGGTGGCCAGGATGGCCAGGCCGACGATGATGCCCAGGATGCCGGGGCCGGGGGCGATCATCATGATCAGGCCGCCGACCAGGACCGTCGCCCCCACGGTGAAGACGCCGATGCGCCAGGTGGTGTTGAGCAGGGCGTTCCGGCGGATGTACTCGCGGAACCTCACGAAGACCCCCGGGTCCTTCGCCTCCCGAGGAGGCGAGGACTCATTTTCATGCTTAATCGCCACGGCTTTACTGTAGGCCACGAGGTGGCCGTTTCGGGCCTGGCGGCAACCAACGGGGCCGGTCCGATCGTCACATAGGACAGGGGCCCGTGTCCGGGGGCAGGGGCGGCGTGGCGTCCTGGTTGATCCGTTTTTGCCCAGGTCAGATCACCTTTTTGCGAGAGTGAGTTGGGTCACATACACGGGGGGTGACGGAATGTTCGTCCGGCCGGCGTCAGTTAGGCGTCATAGATCGCGGGGACATCCGTTGGAGGGAGAGCTCCTCGGAACGCCCGCGCGCAAGCGGGACCGACGACCGAAGGATCGAGCATGAACAGCAGCACCACCGTCTCGGCCGAGCTGGGCCTTCGTCTCGTCGTCCCCGACCGCACGACCGTCCCCCTGCTCGCCCGGGTGGAGTACACCGCGGACGACCCGTACGCCATCCGCATGGCGTTCTACGTCGGTGAGGACGAGCCGGTCGAGTGGATCTTCGCTCGGGAGCTGCTCACCGTCGGGATCGTGCGCAAGGTCGGGGACGGGGATGTGGAGGTGTGGCCATCGGGGACCGATGACGACACCTTGAACCTCGCGCTTTCCTCGCCGTTCGGCAACGCGCTCTTCGAGGCCCCCCTCACGGCGCTGGCCGAGTTCCTGCACCGGACGCACGAGCTGGTGCCGGCCGGGCGGGAGGCCGAGTACATCGACATCGACACCGAGCTGCAGAACCTCCTCTGGCAGAGCTAGCCGGTCAGGCGGGCGATGTGGCGCATCTTGTTCATCGCGTCCAGCGCCGCGACCTTGTAGGACTCGGCGAGTGTGGGGTAGTTGAAGACGGCGTTGACCAGGTAGTCGACCGTTCCGCCGCAGCCCATGACGGTCTGCCCGATGTGGACCAGTTCGGTGGCCCCCGTGCCGAAGACGTGCACCCCCAGGAGGCGGCGGTCCTCGGGTGAGACCAGGAGTTTGAGCATCCCGTAGGAGTCCCCGATGATCTGGCCGCGGGCGAGCTCGCGGTAGCGGGAGATCCCGACCTCGAACGGGATCTTGGCCTCGGTCAGCTCGTCCTCGGTACGGCCCACGAAGCTGATCTCGGGGATGGTGTAGATCCCGATCGGCTGGAGTTCGTGCAGCTCGTGGACGGGTTCGCCGCAGGCGTGGTGGGCGGCGAGCCGGCCCTGCTCCATGGACGTGGCCGCGAGCGAGGGGAAGCCGATCACGTCGCCGACGGCGTAGACGTGCGGGACCTCGGTGCGGTAGTGCTCGTCGACCTTGATCCGGCCGCGCCGGTCGGCGGCCAGGCCGGCGGCCTCCAGGCCCAGGTCGTCGGTCATGCCCTGGCGGCCCGCGGAGTACATGACGGTGTCGGCGGGGATGCGCTTGCCGCTCTCCAGGACGGTGATCGCGCCGTGCGCCATGCGTTCGACGGAGGCCACCGTCTCGCGGAACCGGAAGGTGACGGCGAGGTCGCGCAGGTGGTACTTGAGGGCCTCGACGATCTCCAGGTCACAGAAGTCGAGCATGCGCTCGCGGCGCTCGACCACCGTGACCTTGGTGCCGAGGGCGGCGAACATGGACGCGTACTCGATGCCGATCACGCCGGCGCCGACGACGACCATGGTCTCGGGGATGCTCTCCATGTTGATGATGCCGTCGGAGTCGATCACCGTGCGGTCGTCGAACTCGACGGTGTCGGGACGCGCCGGGCGCGTCCCGGTGGCGATGACGATCTTGTCGGCGGTGATCTTCTGCTCGCGGTCCTGGCCGTTGCCCACGCCGATGGCGTTGGGCTCCAGGAAGCGGCCGGTTCCGGACAGGACGGTCACCCGGTTGCGGGCGAGCTGGCTGCGGATCACGTCGACCTCGCGGCCGATCACGTGCTGGGTGCGCATCCCCAGGTCGGCGACCGTGATGTCGTCTTTGACGCGATAGCTCTGGCCGTACAGTTCGCGCTGGTTGAGGCCGGTCAGGTAGAGGACGGCCTCGCGCAGGGTCTTGGACGGGATCGTCCCGGTGTTGATGCAGACGCCGCCCATCATGGAGCGGCGGTCGACGATGGCCACCTTCCGGCCGAGCTTGGCGGCGGCGATGGCCGCCCGCTGGCCGCCGGGCCCGGAGCCGAGCACGAGAAGATCGAAATCGTTCACGCTGCCCAGTCTGACCGTGTCGGGGCGTCCGTCATAAGGCCCTGGGCGGAATCAATCCGTCGATCAGGTGGTCGAGGCCGGATTTGATCCGGTCGAGGGACATGGTGCGCCGCTGGTAGCGGAAGAGGTTGGCGGCGAACGGCGCCAGGAGGGCGTCCGCGAGGTACGCGGTGTCGGCGCCGGGCCGGATGCGTTCCAGGAGTGCCGCCAGGTGGCGCTGGTAGAGGGCGTACGAGCCTTCCCGGAAGCGCGCGTCGGGAGAGTCCATCTCCGCCATCTCCAGCAGTTCCGACTGGGCTTCCGTGCGGTCCGCGAGCGCGTGCAGGAACGCGCGGACGCGCGCGTGGGGCGCGTCGCCGGGCCCCAGCGGCGGCGGGCCCTTCAGGAACGCGGCCTGGAATTCGCGCTCGCGGTCGTCCAGGACCGCGTAGACCAGGGCCGCCCGGTCGCCGAACCGCCGGTAGACGGTGCCGACGCCGACTCCGGCCGTGCGGGCGACCTCGTCCATGGAGAGCGCCTCGACCCCGCGCGAGGCGATCAGCCCGGCCGCGGCGGCGAGGATGCGGCGGCGGTTCTCGGCCGCGTCGGCGCGCTCGGCGGGCGGGCCGGCCTGCCCGCCGGCGAGGGGCAGCTCCCGGTTCCCGCTCATGATCCCAGCGTAGCGGAGTGCTCTCCGGATTCCCGGTTGCCAAGCGGAAAACTTTCCGCTTAACGTAAGCGGAGAATTTTCCACTTAGAGGGGACAGGCCATGGGAGAGCTGGACGGCAGGACCGCGCTCGTGACCGGAGGCGGCCGCGGCATCGGGGCGGCGATCGCGGTGCGGCTGGCCCGCGAGGGCGCCGACGTGGCGATCACGTACGCGCGGGCAGCAAACCGGGCCGAGGAGGTCGTGGGCGAGATCGGGAAGGCGGGCCGGCGCGGGCTGGCGATCCGGGCCGACGCGGCCGACCCGGACGCCGTGGTGGCCGCCGTGGACCGGGCGGCCGGCGAGCTGGGCCGGCTGGACGTCCTGGTCAACAACGCCGGGATCGCCCCGTACGGCCCGCTGGAGGACGTCCGGCCGGAGGAGGTCGACCACACCCTGGCCGTGCACGTCCGGGCGGTCTTCGTGGCGTCCCAGGCCGCGGCGGCCCGGCACCTCGGCCCAGGCGGGCGGATCATCAGCATCGGCAGCTCGCTGGCCGAGCGGGTGCCGTACCCGGGGTGGACGCTGTACGCGATGAGCAAGTCGGCGCTGCTGGGCCTCACCCGCGGGCTGGCGCGCGATCTCGGCCCGCGCGGGATCACCGCGAACGTGATCCAGCCGGGATCGGTCGACACCGAGATGAACCCGGCCGACTCCCCCGAGGCCGAGCACGAGCGGGGCTTCGCCGCGCTGGGCCGGTACGGGCGGCCCGAGGAGATCGCCGCGATGGCCGCCCATCTGGCCGGGCCGGGCGGCGCCTACGTGACCGGGGCGGCGATCGCCGTCGACGGCGGATTCGGGGCCTGAGCCGTGGCATGGGTGCTGCTGGTCGCGGCCGCGCTGATGGAGCTGGTGTGGGCGACGGCGCTGAAGCAGTCGGACGGGTTCACGAAGCTGTGGCCGACGCTGATCGGGGTCCCGGTCTGCCTGCTGAGCGTGGTGGTGCTGACGGTGGCGCTGCGCGATCTCCCGGTCGGCACCGCGTACGCGGTGTGGGTGGGGCTCGGGTCGCTCGGCGTCGCGGTCACCGGGATCGCCGCGCTGGGCGAGAGCGCCTCGCCCGCGCGGCTGGCCTGCCTGGCCCTGATCCTGGCGGGGGTGATCGGATTGAAGATCGTCGAGGGTTAGCGGCGGATCCGCACCGTGGCGATCTCCCAGGGGCGCAGCGGCAGCGTCACGGTGCCGCCCGGGCCGACGCTGAGCGCCGGCCCGGGCCGTCCGCGCAGGTCGGTCCGGACGGCCTCGGTGAAGCCGCCCCGGACGAACGCGGTGGTCGGCGCGGACTGCTCGGCCACCAGCCGCACCTCCAGCCAGCCGTCCCGCTCGCGCAGGCTCGTCATCACCACGCCGGGGCCGCCCGCCTCGATGCCCGTCCGGGCGGGCGGCAGCGGCGCGGTGCGGGGGCCGTAGCCGGGCGCCGACAGCAGGTCGTGGCGGTACGCCTCGGCCGCCGCGAGCACGTCGTGGCCGGGCTCCGCCGACCGGTACGGCATGACCGCGAGGCCGGCGGTGCGCTCGCCGCGGCACTGGGCCTGCGGCGTGGCCAGCTGCGGCCCGGCCGGCTGGTCGCGGTGGGCGTTGCGGTCGCGCGACAGGTACCCGACCGAGCGCAGCAGCGTCACCGCGAGCTCGCTCCCCTGGGACGCGAGCTCGTACTCGCTGACGTGCTCCAGCAGTACGGCGAGGCCCCCGGCGGCGACGAACCCGGTGGCGGGGAAGGTCGGCACCGGCTTCTCGCCGAAACCGCCCTCCGCCGTCAGGCCCCGTTCCACGATGGCGAACTGCCCTTCCGCGAACGACGACCGCGCGGCCTCCGGCAGCGGGAAATGGAGCCGTACGCGGTGGTCGTCGCAGCGGTTGTCGAAGGTCACCCAGAGGCGCAGGAACGGCTCGCCCGCCCTCAGCTCGGCCCGCGTCGTGACGATGACCTCCTCCTCGGCCTTGGAGCGCGTCCCTTGGGCGGCGTCTCCGGCGGCGGGCCAGTGGTAGGTCCGGACGACGTCGAACGCGCCGACGAGAGGGCCCGGCCATACCGGCTCCACCTGGACGAACGCCGGGGTGTCGACGAGACGGTCGCGCCGCGGGGGCGCGTAGTTGTAGGTGTCCCCCAGGTCGCCGCCGTCCACGAGCCGGCCGAGACCTTCGAAGACCTCCCCGTGGGGCGTGCGCAGGGTGAGCGTCCCGTCCGGCCGTACCTCCACGCGGAGCAGGCCGTTGTCCAGGGCGACGGTCTCCGTCTCGGCGTGGACGGGCATGTCGAACGGGACGGCGACGTCGTCCGAGAGGCTGTCAGCGGGCCCCACCGTCGTATAGCCGAGCGGTGGTGTCTCCACCAGCGCGGCCACCGTGCAGCGCGGATCGGCCAGGATCCGTACGCGCCAGTCGCCCTCCGCCCCTCGCAGGCGCTCCTTGACGTCGGCTATGGAGAAGCGCGTGTCCGCGCGCCGCGTGACGTGGAAGGTGAGCGTGCGGTCCTCCTCCGAGACCGACCAGTCGCGGATCTCCTGCCCGAACAGCACGCGCCCGTAGACGCGTTCGAGGACGATCGGCAACTCGGACGCGGGGTGGACGGCGTCGTCCAGCACCGTCGGGGCCGTCTCCAGCGTCTGGGTCGGGATGCGGCGCCCCGCGGCGGTGCGGAGGACGGGATGGCCGCGGACGTCCACCGCGCCGGCGTCCACGGGCACGTCCAGGGTGACCAGGCCGGTGCGGGGCGCCGGACTGGGGTTGAAGATCAGGTGCCCGTCCAGCGGCACGGCGGCGGCCCGCTCGGCCGTCACCAGGTCGCACACGGCCCGGCCGAGCTGCTCGGCCTCGGCCATCCGCGCGGCGACCTGCGCGGCGGTCTCGTCGCTGCCGCAGCCGGTGACGGAGTCGTGGCAGCTGACCTCGATCAGGCGGCGCCAGGCCATGTCCAGGAAGCGCCGGGAGGCCCCGGCGTGCCACAGCGCGGCCAGCGGCTCGGCGTGCCGCTCCACGAGCCGCTCGGCGCGGCTCATCGCCTGCTTGAGGTGGACGCGCGCCGAGATGACGCCGGGCAGGATGTTCGCGCGGGCGTGCGAGCGCAGCTCGCCGCGGACGCGGGTCAGGCCGTCGGCGGAGGCGTCCTCGCGCGCGAAGTAGCCCGCGAGGGTGTCCAGCCGCATCGCCATCCCGGCCGCCGCGATCTGGTCGGCGAGGTCGGCGGCCGGCGCGGTGTGGTCGGCGCCGTACATCGCCAGTAGCGCCCCGCCCTCGGGGCGCCACGGCCGCATCCGGACGATGAACTCGGCCGCGTTCCGGTAGAGCGCCGGGTAGCGGCCGTCGTCATGCGGGGCGGCCGCCTCGAACATCCCGGCGGCGTTCCCGTACCCGCCCTCTGGCAGGTACGTGGTGCGGATGACGGAACCGTCCGGCGCCTCCCACGCGAAGGCGTGGCTGCTCACAGCGGACGGCACGCCGCGCCATAGGCAGGCGTGCTCGATCCCGGCCTGCCGCAGGATCTGCGGCATCTGCGCGCAGTGGCCGAACTGGTCGGGCAGGTAGCCGACCTCCATGGCCGCGCCCAGCTCCGCCGCCCTGCGCAGGCCCATCTCCAGGTTGCGGACGATGTTCTCCCCCGAGCAGAGGAACTCGTCGTGCAGGATCTGCCAGGGGCCCACGGCCAGCCGGCCCTCCCGCACGAGGGCCGCCAGCCGCTCGCGGTGCTCCGGCCGCACCTCCAGGTAGTCGTCCACCGCCGCCATCTGGCCGTCGAGGGTGAAGCACCAGCGCGGGTCGCGCTCCATGCGTTCGAGCACCTCGTCCAGGAGCGACACCAGGCGCAGCCGGAAGCGCTGGAACGGCAGGTACCACTCGCGGTCCCAGTGGGTGTGCGGGACGACGACGATGGGATCGGCCGCCCCGCCGGTCTCTGCGAACTCGTTGGTGCCGGTCACCCGCACAGCGCCATCACCTCGTTCTCATGGGATTCCAGGTGGTGCATTCCAGGGTCCGCCGAAGGGAACCGGACCCGTTCGCCGCGCACGACCTCGCGCCGCCCGTCCGGCCCTACGAGCACCGTGCCGCCGGCCCCCAGGGCGAACAGGTCGTCCTCCACGCGCAGCAGCAAGGGCGCGCCCTCCTGCGGTGGCGCCGCCGCGACCGCCGTACGGCCCGCCGCCAGGCCGCCGAGCACGTCGCCGTCCTCGGCCAGCACCCAG
Organism: Actinomadura sp. 21ATH; assembly: GCF_041951345.1. Taxonomy (NCBI): domain Bacteria; kingdom Bacillati; phylum Actinomycetota; class Actinomycetes; order Streptosporangiales; family Thermomonosporaceae; genus Actinomadura; species Actinomadura sp. 21ATH. Next base: position 221,349 of record NZ_JBGNUR010000002.1, read on the forward strand.
GTGGTCGGCTCGCCGAGCCGCTGCGCCTGCGCGGGGTCGTGGAAGTCGCTGCCGCCCAGCGGGACGGCGTCGGGCCGCCAGAGCCGCGCCCAGGACAGCGGCGCACCCCACCGCCGATCACACCACGACGGGTGCCAGATCTCCGCGAGCCGCGGGCGCGCGGGCGCGTCGGGACCCGCCTCGGTTCCTGCCGGGGGGCCGCCGAGCGGGTGGCGCCAGGCGCAGTCGCCGGCCAGCGGATGGTTGATCGACATCAGCTGCCCGCGCGCCGCGGCCAGCGCGGCCCACTCCGCGGCCGTACGGCGGAAGTCCACCCAGGCCGGCCGCCCCTCGCCGCCGAACACGTTGGCGTGCCCGAGGTCGGTCGTGACCTCCTGCCCGGGCAGCAGCGCGACCCCGGCGTGCGCGGCGGCCGCCGGCAGCTCGGCGTGGTGGCTCACGGTGTTGTGGTCGGTGACGGCCAGGAAGTCCAGCCCGCGCGCGGCGGCCAGGCACGCCAGCCCGGTGACGGTCAGCGTCCCGTCGCTGTGCACGGTGTGGGCGTGCAGGTCACCGGCCAGCCAGCGCATGCCGGCCGGCGCGGGCAGGTCGCTCCGGGGCCGCGGCGGCCGTTCCGGTACGGGTGGGGGCGCCGGCTCCGGCGGCGCGGCCGGCGCGGTGCCGGACGGCGTGGCGACCACCTCGTACGGGACGCCCTCCGGCGGGACGCGGTGCAGGCCCAGCCAGACGTGCCACAGGCCCGGCTCCGGCTCGCCGGGCAGGTACCCGGGCGTCGCGTGCCCGGCCGCGATCGTGAACGTCCGCCGGGCGCCGCCCGACCAGCCGCGGAAGCCGTCCGGGCCGTGGCAGCCCAGATCGACGACGCCGCCCTCGTACGACAGCTCGACGCTGAGCGCCGCGCATCCCGGCGGCAGCTCGACGGGCAGCTCGCGCAGTGGTGCCGACACCCGGTCCTCCAGGGTCCACCGTCCTCGGTGCACGACGGCCTTCATCCCGGTCGTTCCCCCATCGCCGCGCTTTCCGCCGTAGCGTCTCCGCCACCGTTCACCAGCCCGCCGTTCCTGAAGAGCAGGGCGCGGTCGGCGCGGGGACGGGCCCGGCCGCGGTCGCCCGCCGCGGGCTCGCGCCCCTCCCCCACCACCACGTGGACGAGCCCGCCCGCGGCCTCCAGGGTCACGAGCGAACTGCTACCCAGGTTCTCTACTACGGCCACCCGCCCGGTGAACGTCCCTTTGCCCGCACCGGCCGTGTCCTGGAGGAAGTCCAGGTATTCGGGGCGGATCCCGTACACGACCTCATCGCCCTCCCCGACCCTGCCGCGCGTTCCGTCCGGTAGGGGCAGGACCGTCTCGTCGCCGAGGACCGCGTGCTCGCCGCGCACGCGTCCGGGAAGCAGGTTCATGGGAGTTGAGCCGATGAAGGAGGCGACGAAGAGGCTCGCCGGCCTGCGGAACACCTCGGCCGGCGTCCCCACCTGGCGCACGCGTCCCGCCTCCATGACCGCCATGCGGTCGGCCATGGCGAGGGCCTCGGCCTGGTCGTGGGTGACGAAGACGGTCGTGACGCCGAGCTCCCGCTGGAGGCGCTTGAGGAACGTGCGCGCCTCCAGGCGCAGCCGGGCGTCGAGGTTGGACAGCGGCTCGTCCAGGAGGAAGACGCGGGGCCGCGCCGCCATCGCGCGGGCGAGCGCGACGCGCTGCTGCTGCCCTCCCGACAGCTCGCCGGGACGGCGCCGCAGCAGGCCGTCGAGCCCGAGCGAGGAGGCGACGCCCGCCGCCGCCTCGTGCCGTTCCGCCCGGCCCCGCTTCTTGATGCGGAGCGGGTAGGCGATGTTGTCGGCGACCGTCATGTGCGGGAACAGCGCGTAGTCCTGGAACACCATGCCGACGTCGCGCCGCCCGGGCGGCAGGCGCGTCACGTCGGCGCCGCCGATGTGGACGGAGCCCTGCGTGGCGTTCTCCAGGCCGGCGATCGTGCGCAGCAGCGTCGTCTTGCCGCATCCGGACGGGCCGAGGAGCGCGAAGAACTCGCCGTCCGCGACGTCCAGCGCGAGGCTGTCCAGGGCGCGCACGCCGCCGGGGTAGTCCTTGGTGAGCCCGCGCAGGGTGATGCCCGCCATCAGCGCTTGATCCCTCCGTGGAAGCGGAAGCCGTACCGGCGGCTCACGAGCAGGTACATGGCCACCACCGGCAGCGAGTACAGCAGGGAGAACGTCGAGATCAGCGGCAGGTTCGGCTGGCCGCCCTCGGTGTAGAACGTGTACATGATCACCGAGGCGGGCGCCTTGTCCGGATTGCGCAGCAGCAGGAACGGCATCAGGAAGTCGCCCCACACCTGCGCCACCGTCCACACCGTCACGGTCGCCAGGCCGGGCCGGATCACGGGCGCGACCACGTGCCGCAGGACCTGGAACGGCGAGGCGCCGAACACGCGGGCGGCCTCCTCGTACGAGGGCGGCGTGGCGTCGGTGAAGTCCTTCAGGATGAAGATCGCCGTCGGCAGCAGCCCGCCGGTCAGCACCAGGATCACCCCCAGCCGGGAGTCGATCAGGTTGAGGTTGAAGGCCAGCAGGAAGACCGGCACCATCGCGGCGGTGCCCGTGATGATCGACGACAGCAGGAGCAGCGCGTACAGCAGCGCGTCGCGCCCCGGCACCCGCACCCGGCTCAGCGCGTACGCCGCCAGCGCCGCGCTCGCCACCACCAGCGCGGCCGTCCCGGCGGCCAGCAGCACCGAGTTGCGCAGCGAGGCCAGCGCGTAGGGGTTGTCCAGCAGGACCTCGAAGTTGCGCAGCGTGAACTCCGGCAGCGACGCCGCGAGCTCCGGCTCGGCGTCGAACGGCGCGAACGCCAGCCACAGCAGTGGGAGCGAGAAGAACCCGAGCACCACCGACACGAACGTCGCCAGCCCGATCCGCCGGAGCACCTCCCCTGCGGCGCTCATCGCGCCGCCTGCTCGGCGGCGCGGCGGCGCAGCGCGCGCAGGTAGACCAGCGCGATCACCAGATTGACCAGGATCATCAGCAGCGAGACCGCGGCGCCGAAGCCGAGCCGGCCGTCGTCCAGCGCCGTCCGGTACACGTACACCGACATGATCTCCGACCGGCCGTCCGGCCCGCCCGCGGTGATCAGGAACGGCGTGAAGTCGTTGAACGTCCACAGGCTGACCAGCAGCAGGCTGGTGAGCACATGCCCGCGGATCTTCGGGAACACCGCGTCCCGCAGCGTCTGCCAGGTCGACGCCCCGGCCAGCCGCGCGGTCTCCAGATGGGACGGCGGGACGTTCCCGAGCGCCGCGCCGTACAGCATCATCGAGAACGCCGTGCCGCGCCAGATGTTGAACACGATGACGCACAGCATCGGATGGTCCAGCAGCCAGGCCGTGCCCGGCGTGCCGAGCAGGGCGTTCAGCGTGCCCGCGTCGCGGTCCAGCAGCGCCAGCCACAGGAACGCGATCACCGAGGCGGGCAGGATCCACGCCAGCAGCACCAGCGCCTCCACCAGCCGCCGGACCGGTCCGGCACGGTCGCGCATCACCCACGCGATCGCGAAGCCGAGCACGGTCTGCCCCAGGATCGCCGAGCCGAGCACGAACTGCAGCGTCAGCCACAGCGACCGGTGGAACTCCGGATCGCCGAGCGCGCTCGTGTAGTTCTCCAGGCCGACGAACCGGGGATCGCTCGCGGCGACGCCGGTCAGCCGGTAATCGGTGGTTCCGAGGTAGAGCGTCCAGAGTGCCGGGAAGACGAGGAAGACCGCGACCAGCACCACCGCCGGGGCGACGAACGCCGCCGCGCGGGCCCGGCCGAGCCCGGCGGCGTCGCCCGCCGGCGCGCGGGCCCGGCCCGGCGCCTCAGCCGGTGGAGACGTTGCCGGCGCCACCGACGATCCCCTCGACCTTCTTCCCGTACGCGGCGGCCGCCTCGGCCGGGCTCCGGCCCGACACCACGGCCGCGGTCGCCTCCTGCAGCGCCGTCGAGACCTGCGGGTAGACGGCCAGGCCGGGGCGGTACGCGGTGACCGGCAGGACCTTCTCGGAGATGAACGACAGGAACGGGTCGCCCGCCAGGATCTCCCGGTTGACGTCGGTACGGGCGGTGATCTCCGGGGTGCCGGCGGTCCGCGCCTTGTGCATCTCCGACGAGTTCATGAACGCCAGCAGCTCGAACGCCTGCTGCGGGTGGTCGGTGTTCGGGTTGAGCACGCTCACCGAGCCGCCGGACATGCTGACGTACGACTGGCCCCTGATGCCCTTCCCGGGCGCGACCGCCGGGATCAGCGCGTAGCCGACCGCCCGGTCGCGGTCCTTCATCTTCGCCACGCCCGTCTCCGGGTTGATGACGTCCCGCCAGAAGTAGTCGCCCTCGGCGAGGATGCCGATCCTTCCCGCGGCGAACTCGGCGAACGACTTGTCGCGCCCCTGCGCCTCCTGCTGGAGCCGCGGGTCGCCCAGCCCCTCGCGCCGGTAGATCGTCTCGTACAGGCCCAGGACCTGCTGGACCGCCGCCCCGCCGCCGGCCCACTTGCCGCCGGAGTAGATCTCCGTGCCGGTGCCGGCCAGGAGCGGCAGCGCGCCCTGCATCGTGGTCGCCTCGCCCATGGCCGTCCCCGCGTTCAGCTGGATGGGCGTCACCCCGGGGACCTTCTTGAGCGCGCGGCCCGCCGCCAGGATCTCCTCCCAGCTCTTCGGCTGCCAGTTCGCGGGCAGGCCCGCCCGCTCGAACAGCCGCTTGTTGTAGAACAGCACCCGGCCGTCGGTCGCGGGCGGTATCCCGTACCGCTTGCCCTCGAACGTCGCCAGCCGCTGCACCGACTGCGGGATCTGCGCCCAGCCGTCCCAGGTGTCGGCCCGCGCGCCGGCGACCGTGCCGAGCGGGCGCAGGTACCCGGCCTGCGCGAACTCCCCGACCCAGATCCCGTCCACGTCGATGACGTCGGCCCCCGACCGCGACTTCAGGTCGAGCGCGAGCTTGGTCTTGTACGGCTCGTCGTCGACGCCCTGCCCCTGGAACACCACCTTGGCGGTGACGCCCTTGGCCTTCTGCGCCGCCACGAACCGCGGGATCACCGTCCTGGTGATCCACTCGGCCTCTTCGGTGTTCTTGCCGCCCTCGATCGCGTTCCGGGTGATCGTCAGGGTGTAGCTCCTGTCACCCGCGCCCCGATCCGGATCCGCGGGGGCGTCACCGCCCCCGCAGCCGCTCGCCGCCAGCGCCAGCGCGAGCGCCGCCGGAACCCCGATCCGCCTCCGGGAGAAGTCCACGATGACCTCCTAGCGTCACCGCTAACGTGACCCAAGAAGCCGATCAGGTAAAGACCCCCTGGCGGAGCGTCACGGATCCATCAGCTCGGCGCCGCGCGCCGCGAAGACCTCCATGGCCTTGGCGGTGACCGGGCCCGGCGCTGCGGGCAGCACGGTGCCGTCCACCGCGCGGATCGGCTGGACGTCGCGGGTCGTCGAGGTGAGGAACGCCTCGTCGGCGCGGTAGAGGTCCTCCAGCGGGAGGTCCTCCTCCTCGGCGCCGAACCACTCCAGCACCAGCGCGCGCGTCACGCCCGCCAGGCAGCCCGCCGACAGCGGCGGCGTGACCAGCCGCCCGCCCCGCACCACGAAGATGTTGGTGCCGGTGCCCTCGCACAGGTTGCCGGCCAGGTTGCCGAAGATCGCCTCGCCGCCGCCGCGCTCCTTGGCGTAGGCGAGCGACAGGGCGTTCTCCGCGTACGACGTCGTCTTGAGCCCGCTCAGAGCGCCGCGCTCGTTGCGCGGCCACGGCACCACCGTCACGTCCGCCGCGGCCGGGAACGGCTTCTGCTCGGCGACGATGATGCTCGCCGTCGGGCCCGCGTCCCCGCGGTCGGAGCCGAGCGGGCCGGGACCGCTGGTGTAGGTGATCCGGATCCGCGCCAGCGGCCACTTCGGCGCCGCCGCCAGCACCTCCAGCACCCCGTGCGCCAGCGCGCCCTGGTCGGGCTCGGGCAGGCCCAGCCCGGCCGCCGAACGCGCCAGCCTGACCAGGTGCCGGGTGAGCGCGAACGGCTCCCCGTTCGTCGCCTTCACCGTCTCGAAGACCCCGTCCCCGACCAGCATGCCGTGGTCGAGGACCGACACCGTCGCCTTCTCAGGATCGAGCAGCTCGCCGTTCAGCCAGATCGTCACCGGACGCCACCTCCAATAGCCGAGCCGCCTTGAGCTCGGTCTCGCGCCATTCCGCGGCCGGGTCGGACGCCCAGGTGATCCCCGCCCCGGTACCGAACCGGAGCAGGCCCTCCTCCGCCCAGAACGTCCGGATCCCGACCGCGAGGGCCGCGCGCCGGGAGTCCGCGTCCACCCAGCCGATGGCCCCACAGTACGGGCCCCGGGGAACCGGTTCGAGCTCATCCAGCAAGGCCAGCGCGCTCGACTTCGGCGCACCGGTCACCGAACCGGGAGGAAACGTCGCGTCGATCAGCTCCGGCCAGCCGCGGCCCGCGTCCAGGCGCGACCGCACGGTGGACACGAGATGCACCAGCCCCGGGTGCCGCTCGACCGCGCACAGCTCCGGCACCTCGACCGATCCGACCTCGGCGACCCGGCCGAGATCGTTCCGGACCAGGTCGACGATCATCACGTTCTCGGCGCGGTCCTTGGGCAGCAGGTCCCGCTCCGTCCGGCCCGTCCCCTTGATCGGCCGGGACTCGACGGCGGCCCCGTCCCTGGCCAGGTAGAGCTCCGGGGAGGCGCTGGCGATCCGCAGCCCCGGTACGTCCAGCGTCATCGCGTACGGCGCCGGGTTCCCCCGCGCCAGCCGCGCCCCGAGACCGCCGATCTCCGCCTCGGGGGCCAGCGGCGCCGACAGGATCCGGCACAGGTTGGCCTGGTACACGGTCCCCTCGCCGATGGCCGCCCGGATCCGCTCGACGCCCCGCACGTACGCCGCCTCGTCCAGGGACGACGACCACTCCCCCGGCGGCACCCACCGCCCGCCCGGATGCGGCGCCCGCCGGACCCGGTCGAACCGCGCGCACGTGACCTTCCCCTCGTACGTGACGGCCACGGCCCACCAGCCCCGCGACTCCAGCGCCCCGAGATCGCCGGTGACGTCCCGCAGCCCGGTCGCCAGCAGCCCGCCCGCGTACGCGAACGTCACGGCAGGACGCACCCGAACGAGTCCGCCAGCCCCGCGCACCCGGCCTCGGTCACCCGTAGCTCCCGGTCGCCGCCCCGCTCGACCCAGCCGATCTCGATGAACCGCGCCAGCAGGGCCGCGCCGAGCGCGCCGTTGAGGTGGGGGCGCCGTTCCGTCCAGTCCAGGCACTCCCCCGCGAACCGCCGCCGCGCCTTCCGCAGCGATCCCACGTCGATCCCCAGCCGGGCGAACCTCTCCGCGCCCTTCTCGGTCGCCTGGAAGTCCGCGTCGAGCGATCCGCCGTCCATCAGCGCCGCGTACAGGGCGACGCCCGCCTCGCCGGCCAGATGGTCGTAGCAGCTCCTGGCCCGGTGCAGCCTCCTGGCCTGCCGGGACTGCCGCAGGCTCCGCACCTCCACCGGCGCGCTGATCCGGCTCAGCGCCTCGATGACCTCGGCGACGTCCGCGCCCGCCAGCCGGTAGTACCGGTGCCGCCCCTGCTTGACCACCGTCACGAGCCCGCCGTCCAGCAGCCGGCCCAGATGCGCGCTGGCCGTCGGCGCGCTCACGCCCGCCGTCCTGGCGAGTTCCCCGGCCGCCAGCGGTCGCCCGTCCAGCAGCGCCGTCAGCATCGCCGCCCGCCCCCGGTCCGCCATCAGGGCCGCTACGGGCGCTATATCCGCCTGAAACCCGCTCATAGCCCCGACCCTATGCGCCCCACGCTTCGCCCCCGATGGAAGCGTCCGCGAAACCCAGTTTGGGGAAGCGGCCGGAACGCGCTAATGTTTTCCCCGTCGCCGCAAGGGGGGACGCCCCCGAGCAGCACAAGCGGAAGTGGCTCAGTGGTAGAGCATCACCTTGCCAAGGTGAGGGTCGCGGGTTCGAATCCCGTCTTCCGCTCTGAGGTGAGGCAACAGTCTCGCTCTGGTGGAGTGGCCGAGAGGCGAGGCAACGGCCTGCAAAGCCGTGTACACGGGTTCAAATCCCGTCTCCACCTCAACGAACGCGCCCCCCGGGGCTCGATCGCGGGCGATTAGCTCAGTGGGAGAGCGCTACCTTGACACGGTAGAGGTCACTGGTTCAATCCCAGTATCGCCCACCACTGTTTTCCCAGTTCAAGGCCCTGTCTCACACCACCGAGACAGGGCCTGATCTTGTAACTGGGGAGATATTGGAGATCATCCGCCGGTGAGCGCTACCGCGCGAAGATCATCCCTTGGCCCGTGCGTCACTGGCCATGGCGTTCACTACAGGTGCGGCGTTGGCGTCGGCGCATGCTCCGCGTGGCTGATCGCCATGATCAATTCGAAACGCGCCACCGGCTGACCCGCCGTAGACCTGCGGTCGCTTCTCTCCCGCCGCTACGTCCAGGCGCCCATTCCGCCGGGCCTCAGGTCGGCGGGCCCAGGCGTGTTCTGCGTGTACGCGCTGGTGTGCGGCCGAGCGCGGGAAGCGCTCCGCCACCAGGTGGGCGAGTTCGCGGCCGCGGGCGTTGATGGCGGCCGAATGGCGGGGCGTGCGGCGCGCGGCGCGCGCGTCTTCGGTGCCGTCGGTATAGGTGCGGAAGACGGTCCGGCCGTTGGGGAAGTCCGGCGTCTTGGCGTAGACCTCCCCGGTCGGTTCGCCGTACTCGTTGTAGCCCCACCCTGTGTTGAAGGGCCGTTTTGCCAGGTCGCGCTGCTCGATGTTCGCTCGCCAGACACCACCCCAGACACCAGCGGCGCCAGTGGCCGTACTGACGGGCGATTTCACCATCACATGGTCCTGGCCCGTGCGCTGCTGAAGCGGCCCAGGCTGCCAGAGGATCTCGCCGCACCGCTTGTGGTTCGGTCGATACGCAGATCTACGCGATGACCGTCTAGCGTCACGGCGCCACACCCCTCTGATTGGCCGCACTCGTAGGCGATCTCTGTGGGCGCAGCCCATCGCCGGCCGCCCGGGCTACCCCCGGCCAGCCTGCCAGACACGTCGGTACAGAGTGCGCTTCCCTGGGGATTGTGCCTGGGCGCTCGTAGGGATCTGGATGCCATGCGCGGACGGACGTGGGTTCTGCGACGGCGTGCGTATTTCAGATCGCATGGTCCTTCTGGCTAAGAACGAGCTGTTGGTACAGGCCGTCCTCTGAAGCGAGCTGGTCGTGGGTGCCGCGCTGAACGATGCGGCCGTGGTCGAGGACGAGGATGTGGTCTGCGCGGCGGACGGTCTCGAGGTTGTGGGCGATGACGAGCACGCTGCCGGCGGCGGCGAGGCGGTGGGCGGCTTCGCCGACGAGACGGGCGTTCTCGGGGTCGAGGGCCGCGGTGGCCTCGTCCATCAGGGTGAGCGGAGCGGCTTTGAGCAGGGCGCGGGCGACGCACACACGTTGGCGCTCGCCGCCTGAGAGGCGGCTCCCGCCTGGGCCGACGGGGCTGTCGATTCCGTCTGGCAGAGCGGCGATCGTGCGTTCGAGGCCGGCGGCGCGGACGGCGGCGGCCAGGTCGGTGTCGGATGCGTCGGGGCGTGCGGTGCGGATGTTCTCGCGGATGGTGGTGTCGAGCAGGTGGTCGTCCTGGAGCACGGTGCCGATGCGTGCGTAGAGATCCTCTGGTCGCAGGGTGCGGAGATCGGCGCCGTCGAGGGTGATCCGCCCACTGGTGGGGTCCCAGAATCGCGCGAGCAGCCGAAGGAGAGTGGTCTTTCCGGCGCCCGAGGGACCGACCAGTGCGGTGAGTCCTCGGCGGGGAAGGACGAAGGAGACGTTCTCGAGCACGGGCCGGTCGTCGTAGCGGAACGAGAGGTGCTCGGCGCGGGCGATGTCCGCGGCGGCCGGCACGACTTGCTCGGGCTCTTCGTCGAGGACGGGCAGGGCAGGCGTATCGAGGGTCTGTACGAGCCGGGTGAGGACGCCCTGCTGCATTCGCAACCCTGCCGCCAGGTCGGCGCCGGCGGAGGCCACGGCGGTGAGACGCGCGATGACGACGAGAACGCCGACGAGAACGGGGGCTGTAAGGGTGGCACCAGCCATCCAGGCGGCGCCGAAGGCGATAAGGGCGGCGAAGAGGGTGTTGAGAGTGACGCCGAACATCAGGAGACCGGGGATGACGGTGCCGGCCGAGCGCAGTGAGGCGGCGCGGACCTCGTGGAGAGCTCGGTCGAGGTCCTCGGCGTCGTCGGGACGCTGGTCGGTGCGGACGAGCGGCTGCCGGTCGGCGTATTCGAGGACGCGGTCGGTCGCCTCCGCGGTGGTGCGGTGGCGGCGGGCGTCGACGGCACGTGCCAGCCTGCCGCTGTAGCGGCTGGCGGCCCAGGCGATGGCGGTGGCGGCGAGCACCGCGATCGTGAAACGCCAGTCCAGGAGCATGAGGGTGAACGCGGCGGCCGGGGGTGTGATGAGCGCGGTGATCGCGGGGCGCAGCAGGATGGCCGGGTAGGACATGAGCTGCGGCACGCCGGTCGTGCCCGCGTCGATGATGTCCGCCTGCCGGGCCGGGGTGAACCAGCCCAGAGGCAGGTCGGCCAGGTGCTCACCGAGGCGTTCGTGCAAGGCGCGGGCGGTGGTGCTGCCGACGCGGAACGCGACCATCTGCGCGATCCATTGCACGGTGACGAACGCGACCGCCGCCCCTGCGAGGGCGACCATCGCCGGCGTGGTCTCGGAATCGGGGTCGAGGCAGGAGGCGACGACCAGGCCGACGAGGCCCAGCACGATGCCGTGGAGCATGGCGGCGGCGGTGAGCCAGGCCGTGAGTGCGCCGAGGCGCCGTCGGTCGGGCGCGGGCAGGATGCGGGCGAGTGTGCGGAGCATCAGGAATTCTTCCCCGGGACGGTATCGGCCCCCTGGAGGGCGCGGTAGGCGGAGCAGCCGGCGAGGAGTTCGGTGTGGGTGCCGTCTCCGGCGAGGCGGCCGTGGTCGAGGACGAGGACGCGGTCGGCGTCTCGCACGAGGTGGAGCTGGTGGGTGATGAGCAGGACGGTGCGTTGGCGTGCCTGGGCGCGCAGGCTTGCGAGCAGGGCGGTGCGGGTGGCCGCGTCCACTGCGGAGAGCGTCTCGTCCAGGACGAGCAGTTCGGGCTCGCGCAGCAGCGCCCTCGCCAGCGCGATGCGCTGGCGCTGCCCGCCGGACAGGTCGGTGTCGTCTCCCAGGACGGTGTCGTAGCCGCTCGGGAGGTCGAGGATGACGTCGTGGACGGCCGCCTGCCGGGCGGCGTCGACGATCCGCTCCTCGGGAACGGGGTGCCCGCCGGTCAGGTTGTCGCGGACGCTGGCCCGGCGGAGTCTGGTGTCCTGGAACACGAATCCGATCCGTTCGTACAGCGCCGCCTCCGGTAGTTCTCGCAGGTCGGTGCCACCGAGCAGGACGTGACCGGTGGTGGGATCCGTGAAGCGGGCGAGCAGGGCGGCGATGGTGCTCTTGCCGCTGCCGGAGGTGCCGACGAGCGCGACCAGCCCGCGGTGCGGTAGCTCGAAGGTGACATCGTGCAGGACATGCCGGTCGTCGTATCGGTGGCCGACGTGGTCGAGGCGGACGGCACCGCGTGCCGGGATCTCCGTGCCCCAGGACAGCCGGGGCCGGTCGAGGAGCTCGCGGATGGATCCCAGGGCGGACAGGCCGGCGCGGAGGGCTTGCAGCCGGGGTCCGGCGACGGCGACGGGAGCGCTGATCGCCGGACCGAGCAGCACCCCGGCGGCGAGGCCGGCCGGGCTCACCCACCCCAGGGCGAGGCCGCCTCCGCCGACCAGTGCCAGGAAGGCGGAGGTGGCGCCGGGCGCGACGACCAGCCAGGAGGCGGTCGTGACGGCGGAGGTGCCGCTCGACCAGGCGCGGAAGAAATCGTGGAAGGCGTGCACGGCGGCCGTGTAGCGGGCGCGTGCGCTCCCGGTGCCTCCGTAGACCTTCGCCGTGGGCAGGCCGCTCACGTAGTCGACGATCGTCGTGTTGATGCGCTGCTGTGCGGTGGCGTACTCGGCGAAGTTCGCGCCGGAGCCGCGCATCGCCCGGCCGTACCACCAGATCCCGAGGGCGAGCGGGACCAGGCTGCACAGGGCGAGCCGCCAGTCGGCCAGGGCGAGCGCGATGAGCCCTGCCAGCGGCGTGACCACCAGCGCGGTCACGTCGAGCAGGGTATGGGCGACGAGGTAGTGCATGGCCGCGGTGTCGTCGTGCACCACCTTCTTGATCCGGCCGGTTCCGAGTCCGGTGACGGTCGGCACGGGGATGTGGCGGATGGTGTCGGAGAGCCGCCGTTGCAGGATCCAGGTGAGGTTCGCGTCGGCGCGGTGCGCGATCCACGTCGCGGCGGCGGCGGCGAGGGCGGCGCCGACCGTTCCGAGCGCCGCGACCACGACGAGCATTGTGCCGGGGAGGCGGTCGCCGTCGACGAAGGCACTGGTGAACGCGATGAGCACCAGCAGTGGCAGGAGCGCGAGCAGGCTGCCGAGCGCTTGCAGGGCCGCTGCCGCCGTGAGGGGTCCGCGGACGGGGCGCAGCAGATCGAGGGTGGTCATACGAGGCGTTCTCCGGACAGGGTGAGGACGCGGTCGGTGTGTGCGGTGACCTCGTCGTGGTGGGTGATCAGCAGTACCGCCGATCCGGTGGCCCGGCGCCAGGCGTCCAGCGCGCCGAGCACGAGGCCGGTGGTGGTGCGGTCGAGGGCGGCGAGGGTCTCGTCGCAGACGAGCACGTCCGGAACGGCGGCGAGCGCGCGGGCGAGCACGACCCGGTGGCGTTGCCCGCCGCTGAGCCGGTCCGGGGTGCGATCGAGCACGTCCGCGGTGAGCCCGAGGCTGTGGAGGAGCGGCTCCGGCCCCGGGCCCGGCGGGATTCCCCGGCATTGCGCCGCGGCGACGGCGCGGGCGAGCGTGCGCCGGACGGTCTCGTACGGGTTGAGTGCGGCGCGGGCGTCCTGCCCGACATAGGCGAGGAAAGGACCGCCTGTGCGCGCTCGGGCGGCGGCGTCCCAGTCGACCGGGGCGGCGCGTACGCGGAGGCGTCCGGTGTCGGGCGGGGCAAGGCCGCAGAGGGCGCGGGCGAGGGAGGTCTTGCCGCTGCCCGACACCCCTCGCACGGCGACGAACTCCCCCGCCGCGAGGTGCAGGGACGCGTTCCGCAGCAGCGGGACGCCACCGCGACGGATCGTCAGCCCGTCCGCTGCCAGAACCTTCTTCCCGGTGGGCCCGTCCGGGCTGCGGCGGCGGGGCGGCGGCGGAACCGGGGGCGGCGAGGCGGTCACGGCCCGGAGCCGGCCCCCGGCGAGTTCGAGCACCTGGTGGGCCGCACGGTCGACGAGGGCGCGGTCATGGCTGATGAGCAGCACGGCCGGCTCCCAGGGCAGGCGGGTGAAGGCGGCGCTCACCCGCCGGGCGGTGTCGGGATCGAGCCCGCTGGTGGGCTCGTCGAGGATCACCAGGCGGGGCCGGGTGAGAAAGGTCCAGGCCAGCAGGGCCCGCTGGGCCTGCCCGCCGGAGAGTTGGGCGGGATGGCGGCGCAGCAGCGCGGTGTCGAGGGCCGCCGCGTCCGCGGCGGCGCGGATACGGGCATCGTGGTCGCGCCGGGACTCGCCCGGATGGGCGATGCGTGCCGCGGTGCGCAGTTGCGCGAGGACTCTGCGGCGCGGATCCAGCGCGCTCGCCGGATCCTGGGGCAGGTAGCCCGTGACCCGGCCCCGCAGCACGGCCCGTCCCTCCGGCGTGAACGGGTCGTGCCCGGTCACCTCGACCCGCCCGGCGGTGCGGCGCAGGCCGGTTCCGAGGTGGCCGAGCACGGCATGGGCGAGTGTGGTCTTGCCGGCGCCGGACTCGCCGACGATCGCGGTCACCTCCCCTGGACGCAGGTCGAGGTCGACCGCATCGAGGACGGCGCCGCGGGACGTGGTGATCGTGAGGCCGGACACGGTCGCCGTCATGCCGGCCGTCCCGCCGGTTCGAGCCCGCCGGGCCGTGCGCCGACGGCCCGGTCGAGCAGGAGGGTGACGCCGACGGCCAGCACGACGAGCAGTGCGGCCGGGACGAGGACCGGGAGCGGGTTGGCGGCGATACCGGTGCTGTTCTCTCGCACCATCCTCCCCCAGTTCGCGGCGGGGGCTCCGGCGCCGAGGCCGAGGAACCCGGCGGTGGCGGCGAGCTGGGTGGCGGCGACGAACCGGATCCCCGCCTCGGCGAGGGCGACCGGCATCAGCCCGGGCAGGATGTCGTACCGGATCCGGGCGGGCAGCGGGTCGCCGCGCGCCTCGGCCTCGCGGGCGTACTCGGCGGTGGCGAGCCGCGCGGTGCGCTCCCGGATCACCCGCACCGAGAACGGAGCGCTGACCAGTGCGATCGCGGCGGCCACGATGGCATCGTCGCCGGGCAGCCCGCCGGCCAGCAGCAGCAACAGCAGCAGGGTGGGAACGGCCGCGACCGCGTCGGCGGCCCGCAGCACGGCCTGCGCCGTCCGGCGACGGCGGGTCGCGCCGGTCCACACCCCCACGATGAGCCCGACCATGCTTCCGAGCACGGTGGCCGCGACGGCCTGGAGGATGAGCGTGCGCCCGCCGGCGAGCACCCGGGCCAGGACGTCCCGGCCGAGGACGTCCGTGCCGAGCGGGCGGCCGGCGCCTGCCTCTTCGAACGGCACGCCGACCGGGGCGGTGACGCTCCCGGCCGCCAGCCACGGTCCCGCCACGGCGACGGCGAGAACGAGGAACGCCGGTACGGCGACCCAGCGCCGGCCCGTTCTGACGCGGCGGGCCGTCATGACGTCACCGCGGCATCGGCGGTGCGCCGGTCCAGCGCCCGGGCGGCGATGTCGCCGACGAGCAGTACGGTCAGCGTGGCCGCGCCCAGCACCAGGCTCAACCCCTGCACCAGCGGCACATCGCGGCTCTCGACCGCGCGGGCGAGCTCGTAGCCCACACCGGGCACGTTGAAGAGCGTCTCCACCACGATGCCGCCGCCCAGCAGGCCGGCGATCATGACCGTGAAGGCATGGATCGCCGGGCCGGCCGCGTTCGAGACGATGGTCCGTACGTAGCGAGGCCCTCGGACGCCGTTCAGCCGGGCGAATTCCGCGAACGGCGCCGCCGTGGTCTGCGCGACCGAGGCGCGCAGCAGCCGCATCGTGGATCCGAACCCGCCCAGCGTGAGTGCCAGCGCCGGTAGCGCGACCAGCTCCGGATGCCGCCACAGCGTCTCCCCGGGCGGGATCAGCGCGACGGTGGGCAGCACCGCCCACCAGAGCGTGAACACCAGGAGCAGCACGGTGGCGATGAGGAAGTCCGGGATGCCGATCAGCCCGAGCGTCGTCGCGGACAGGCCGCGGTCCAGGCGGCTTCCCGGCCGTAGTCCGGCCGCGGTGCCGAGGACACCGGCCAGGATGAGGATGAGCACCGCGGCCGGCACCAGCACCGCAAGGCTCGCCCCGAGCCGGGCCGCGACGATACCGGCGACGTCCCGGCCCGACACCAGCGACGCGCCGAGGTTCCCGTGCAGCATTCCCGCGACCCACTCCCCGTAGCGCCGCACCGGAGGCCGGTCCAGTCCGAGTGCGGCCCGGACCGCCTCCCGTTCGGCGTCCGTCGCGTCCGGCCCGGCGACGACGCCGACCGCGTCGCCGGGGAGTACCTCGGTCGCCCAGAACACGACGACGGAGAGGGCGGCGAGGGTCGCCACGCAGGTGGCCGCCCTCACCGCGATCCAACCTGCCGACCTCATTTCCGGCCGGTGACCTTGGCCGTCGACAGGTCGGGGAACTGCAGCTCCCGTACCCCGGAGACCCCGTCGCGGGCGGCACTGATCGTCGGTACGAAGACCGCCCCGATCTGATTGCCCTCCTCCCACAGCAACCGCTGCGCCTGGTGCGAGGCGGCCAGCCTCTCCCCGGCCGTGGCGGCACTGCGCGCGGTCTTCACCAGCGCATCGGCCTTCGGGAAGGTACCGGGATCGTGGTTCGGCTCGAACAGCGCGGGCGGGTTGTACCCGGCCCTGAACGGCAGCTTCAGGTAGGCCGCGTGGTCGGCGTACAGCTGCCCCGCGGGCAGTTCCCGCAGTGCCGCCTTCACCCCGATGGCCTTCAGGTCCTCGACGATGAGCGTCGCCGTCTCGACCATGCCGGGCAGTTCCGGTCCCGCCGTGAGCTCCACGCTCATCCCGCCGGCACCCGCGTCGGCGAGCAGCCGCCGCGCCCGCTCCGGATCATGTGGGCGTTGCTCGATGGCCTTGGCGTAATTCGGGAACCCGAGTGCGGGCAGGTCGTTGCCCGCGAACGCGCGACCGTAGTAGACGTTGTCCACGATCCGCTTCCGGTCGACGGCGAGCTTGAAGGCCTCCCGTACCCGCGGGTCGTCGAACGGCTCCGTCCCGGCGTTCATCGTGAACTGCAGATACGAGGCGTACGGCAGCTCACTCGTCGTCACCGTGATCCCGCCGGTCTTGCCGAGGCTCTGCGCCTGCGTGGGCGCGATGCCGCCGGCGAAGTCGACCTGCCCCTGGCGCAGCGCGTTCACTCTCGCCGTCCCGTCGGGGATGGAGAGCAGCTCGATCGACTCCAGGGATGGCGCGGTGCCGTAGTAGCCGGGGTTGCGCTTCAGCAGCGTGGTCCGGCCAGGCTCGAACGCGGCGATCGTGAACGGCCCTGACGAAGGGGTCTTCGGCGTGAACTCCTTCGTGCCGTCCTTGATCGCGAGCATGCTCTGGCAGATCAGTTCCCGGCCGTCGGCGACCGGTGACCGCGTCGGCAGCACCACGGTGGACGCATCCGGTGCCGACGCCGCGTCCAGGTCGAAACTCCGAGCCGCCAGCAGTGTGAACGGGAGACCGTTCAATTGGGCCGGGGCCCGCAGCGAGTACAGCACGTCCTTGCTCGTCAGCCCGGATCCGTCGGTGAAGCGCACCCCGTCGCGCACGCGCAGGGTGTACTCGGACAGATCGTCGGCGACCTCGATCGATTCCACCACGCCGTACGAGACCCGGTCCGGCGACGACGGATCCAGCTCGCACAGCGGTGCGTGCACCAGCCTCGCCCGCACGTAGTCCAGCGCCGTCGGGCCTCGGAGGTAGTTCAACGTCTCCGTCGTGCCGCCTGAGAACGCGGCCCGCAGCGTCCCGCCCGCGGACGTCCCGTTCCCCTGGGACCCGCTTGAAGCCGCGCACCCGGTAACCAGCGTGGCCGCGGCCACTCCTGCGGCCAATCTCCCCGCCCTGCGGCCTGTCGTGGACAGCATTCAGCACCTTCACCTTCCATCGCCGGATACCGGCGCGACCCGGATGTTTACTACGTATACCATGAGATCGATAACCGTTATCACTTTGGTCGCCACCGATAGGATCCGCCGGGTGAAGTCCGCGCCGACGCTGAACCGCGAAAGCATCATCGAGGCCGTCCTCGCCATCACCCGCGCCGACGGCCTCGACGCGGTCACCATGCGCGCGGTCGCCGCCCGTTTCGACGTCACACCGATGGCCCTCTACCGGCACATCACCGATCGGGAGGAGCTCGTGCGCCTCGCCGCCGACCGCGTCGGCACACTCGTGCGCCCGTCGAACGGGCCCGAGGACCCGTGGGACGAACGCGTCCGCGCGTGGGCCCGCACTCAGCGCGAGGTACTGCGGCAGCACCCCGGAGTGGCGGCCTGGCTCCTGGAGAACGGCCCCGCGGGACCCGAGGCGTACCGGCACCTCGACCTGCTCGCCTCGGCGGTGGCCGCCGCCGGTCTCGACGACACCGGGATCGCGCGCGGCACCGCGCTCATCATGAGCTGGACCTTCTCGCGCGTGGCCATCGAGGACGGCGCCGAACGGCGGCGGCGGGCCCGGCACCCCAGCCGTTCAGAAGCGTTCGTGGCCGGTCTGGCCGGGATCGACCCGGTCCGTCATCCCACGGCGGCACGGATAGGGGTGGGCTTCTTCACCCTGCCCAGAGAGGAGATCTTCGAGGCCGGCCTCGACGCGATCATCACCGGTATCGAGAGCACATGAGGCCGGCAGGGCGCCGGGGCGGAGGAGCGAGCGGGAGAACCGCCGGACGATCGCGCCGCGATCAGGTCGACGCGGGCATGCGGGGCGTCCCCGCGTGGACGCTGCCGTCGTCGTCCGCATGGTCGAGCAGGTCGCGGTCGGTGTGCTCGGCATGGAACAGCGCCTCGCCGAGCAGCGCGCGGACGTGCACGTTGGCGGCGGAGTAGTAGACGAACGTGCCCTCCCGGCGGCCGGTGACCAGCCTGGCCAGCCGCAGCTTGGCCAGGTGCTGACTCACGGCGGTGGGAGCGGCGCCGACCAGTTCGGCGAGGCAGGCCACCGAGGACTCGCCCTGCAGCAGCGCCCACAGGATCTTCATCCGCGTAGGGTCCGCCAGCAGCCGGAACGTCTCCGCGGCCAGGTGCACTTGCTCCTCGTTCGGCATCTGAAAATCCGGCATCGAAGCGTGCATCCGTCAATGGTATCCCGTTGCTGCTTGCTTGCCTACCTGCGTTACTACGCATATATGCTGCTGCGGTGGTAGTGGAGATAGAAGCTCAGACATCCGGCCGACTCGACCCACCGGACAGCGAGTCGAGCCGGCCGTACCGGACCGGTTTCTTCAGCCTGGCCGAGGCGCGGTGGGCGGCGGCCGCGACGGCGCTCTTCGCGGCCGGAGCCCTCGCCCAGTTGACCGGGCTGCCGTCGTGGACCTGGTGGACGCTGTACCTGGCCTGTTACGCGGCCGGAGGGTGGGAGCCGGGCCTGGCCGGGCTGCGCGCGCTCGCCGAGCGCAAGCTGGACGTGGACCTGCTGATGGTGGCCGCCGCGATCGGGGCGGCCGCGATCGGGCAGGTCTTCGACGGCGCACTGCTGATCGTCATCTTCGCGACCTCCGGCGCGCTGGAGGCCTACGCCACCCGGCGCACCGCCGACTCCGTGCGCGGGCTCCTGGACCTGGCACCCGAGACCGCCACCCGCTTGGAGCCCGACGGCACCGAGCAGGTGGTGCACACCCGCGACCTCCGGGTCGGGGACGTGATCGTCATCCGTCCCGGGGAGCGCGTCGGCGCGGACGGGCGCGTGATCGCCGGAGCGAGCGAGGTGGACCAGGCCACCATCACGGGCGAGCCGCTTCCCGCGGACAAGCTGCCGGGAGACGAGGTGTTCGCCGGAACCCTCAACGGCACCGGTGGCCTGCGGGTGCGAGTGGAACGCCCCGCGGACGAGACGGTCGTCGCCCGGATCGTCACCATGGTCGAGCAGGCCAGCGCCACCAAGGCACGCACCCAGCTGTTCGTCGAGAGGATCGAGCAGCGCTACTCGGCCGGCATGGTGATCGCCACGATCGCCGTCTTCGTCGTGCCGCTGCTGTTCGGCTCCGATGTGTCCGCGGCACTGCTGCGCGCGATGACCTTCATGATCGTGGCCTCGCCGTGCGCGGTGGTGCTGGCCACCATGCCGCCGCTGCTGGCCGCCATCGCCAACGCCGGGCGGCACGGCGTCCTGGTCAAGTCCGCCGTCGCGATGGAACAGCTCGGCACGGCCACCCGTGTGGCCTTCGACAAGACGGGCACCCTCACCGAGGGCACCCCGCAGCTCGGCTCCGTCCGGCCCCTCTTCAAGGGCGGGCAGGAGGCCGGCATCCGGTCCGAGGAACTGCTCGCACTGGCCGCAGCGGCCGAGACGCCCTCCGAGCATCCGCTCGCCCGCGCGGTGGTGGACGGCGCACGGCGGGCAGGGCTGTCCATCGAGGAGGCCGAGGAATTCACCTCGACGCCCGGCCAGGGGGTCGGCGCCCGCGTCGGCGGCCGATGGGTACAGGTCGGCAGCCCCGCGCGCCTCTTGGACGAGCGGGCTCTCGGCGCCGCCGCCACGGCGGTGAAGGAACTGGAGAGCGGCGGGCAGACCGCGGTGGTCGTGCGCGTCGACGGGCAGGTGGCCGGGGTGCTGGGCCTGGCCGACCGTCCGCGCCCCGACGCGGCCGCCGCCGTCGCGGCCATCACCACGCTCACCGGAGCCGGGCCGCTTCTGCTGACCGGCGACAATCCTCGCGCCGCCGACCGTATCGCCGAACACGCCGGGATCGAAGACGTACGCGCCGGACTCCTCCCTCAGGACAAGGTCACGGTGGTCCGGAACCTGCAATCCGGCGGGGAGAAGGTGCTCTTGGTCGGCGACGGCGTCAACGACGCGCCCGCGCTGGCCACCGCCCACGCCGGAGTGGCGATGGGACGGGTCGGGTCCGACCTGGCGCTGGAGACCGCCGACGCCGTCATCGTCCGGGACGAACTGTCGGCCGTGCCCGCCGTCATGGCCCTGTCGCGCCGGGCCCGGCGCTTGGTCACCGCCAACCTGGCCATCGCCGGCTCCTTCATCACCGTGCTGGTGGCCTGGGATCTGTTCGGCCACCTGCCGCTCCCCCTCGGCGTCGCCGGCCACGAAGGATCCACCGTCCTCGTCGCCCTTAACGGGCTACGCCTGCTCAGCGGCTCCGCCTGGCGGCGAGCCGTCGACCACCGGTGACCATCGGATCGGGGGGCGTCCGCCTGCGGTGTTACGCCCCCGGCCGCCCTGCGGCGGCCGTCGAGCGTCCTCAACTGATCGACCACGGAACCGCCGGGCGGGTCCCTCCTCTCGTCGAGCGGGGCCCGCCCGGCAGCGGTCTGCTCGGCTACGGGTGCAGCCAGGCGGCGATCTTGTCGAGGCCGTCCAGGAGGCCGAGACCGCCGCCATAGACTTCGGCGGCGGGGAACAGGCGCACGCGGTCGTTCTTCACCGCGTCCAGGTTCTTGACGGCGGGTTTTTCAGGACCGACTGGGCCAGCTCGGCGGCCTTGGCGTCGGCGCCGAGCGCCTTGCCGATGAGGGTGAGGTTCGCGGCGACCTCGTCAAGGGTTCCCCAGCCGTTGCGAATGGTGATCAGGGGAGCGCCGCCCTGCCCCAGCAGCCGCGAGGCGTCCTGCTCGCCCTCGTGCCGCGCGGTGAGCAGGCCGAGGTCGGGCTTCCAGGACGACCGCGACCGCGGCGCCCTCCTTCGCCCGTTCGCAGAGCAATTCCAGGACGGTGAGCTGGTGGCGCAGGTCGAGCGCGGAGACCGGCTCGTCGGCGAGCAGCACGTCCGTCCGCTGGGCGAGGGCTTTGGCCACGTACACCAGCTGCCGCTCGCCACCAGACAGGGTGGGAACGGCGCGATCGGCCAGGTGCGCGACCCCGGCCGCGCTCATCGCCTCGGAGGCGATCGCATGGTCCGCAGGTGCCGGACGGGCCCGACCGCGACCCCGCTCGCGCGTGCCTGCTCCTCACCGAGCAGCAGCGCGATCAGGTCGCGTCCAACAGGCACGGCAGGGCCGTCACCAGCACGATCGGCGCCGCCATCAGCACGTGCGACCAGTGCGCGCCTCAAGGTCGCCCTGCAGCCAGAACACGATGCCGCGAACGGCCTGCTCGTCCGGCACGTTGGCGACCAGCGCCGACACCACGGCTCCCAGGAGGGCGTTGAGCGCGACCCCGGCCAGCAGCAGGGTGCCCATCGAGCGGGCCCCGCCGAACGCGGCGATCGCGTACACCAGCCCGAGGGTGAACACAGCACCCAGCAACCCGCATGCCAGCGCACCGAACAGCAGCGGCCGGAACCGCGATCGGATGCGGCCGGAGCTCTGCACGACGTGACCTGCCTGGACATCGATGGACGGAACAGGTCAGATCATGGCACTACTGAAAATGGTTTTCAAATCCGTTATCATCACGGCCATCGGAGACCGAACAAGGAGAGGCGGATCGATGGCCGACGAGGCTTCGAGGGCGGACACGGGTCTGGGGTACGCCGTCAACGCGCCCTACTACGAGCTGATCCTCCCCGCCGAGCACTGGGCTGGCGTGGCCGAATCGCTGGGCCCGCTCCTCAAGGACGCGCGCGCGGTCGCCGAGATCGGCGCCGGGACCGGCTACTACACCGAGGCGATGCTGGGATTCCTGCCACCGGACGCGGAGATCTTCGCGATCGAGCCCGCGCGGGTCATGCGGGCGGCGCTGGTCACGAGGCTGGCACGGCTACCGGAGGCGGAGCGGCGGGTGACGGTCCTGCCCGAGGATGCCGCGACCGCCGATCCCGGCACCGATCTGGACGCGGTCGTCCTGCTCAACCTGGTGATGCACTTCGCCCCGGACGAGCGCGAGCGGCTGTGGCGAACCTGGGCCGAGCGGCTCGCCACAGGCGGCCTGCTGATCGTGGAGGCCCAGTACCCACAGCGCACGGAGCCCGTACCGCCGTCGACGGTGCCCGGCCGCACCCTCGGCCACCACCGCTACGAGACGGTCTCGCGAGCCGACGTGGTCGCGGAAAGCATCGTCCGCTGGGTGAACACCTACCGGACGTGGGAGGGCGACCGCCTCGTCCGCGAGGAGACCGCCGAGTTCGACTGCCACGTCATCTCGGACGAGCGGCTCACCGAGGAGCTGTCGGCCGCCGGCCTGGCGCCCGTACCGGACGCTCCCGAAGGTCTGCGCGTCTACCGGCGGTGCATCTAGTAGGTGGTGGGATGGAGGCGCGGGACGAGGGCGCCGGCGTCCAGCTCGCCCTCGGCCAGCCATGACACCACGGCCTCGGCATCGTCACGGGACAGGATCGGCCCGACCCGGATGGCCGGGCCGTCCGGCCTGCGCCTGGCGTCGCAGGGCTGTACGGCCAGATACGTGCCGCTGTCGTGCGTCCCGGCCGACCGGCAGCGCGGCGCGTCCAGCAGGCAGCCGGTGCGTACAAGGACGCCGTGTCGGCTCTGCTTGGTGACGGCCGCGAGCCGTGCCATGAGGAGGTCGCCCGCGGGGTGGCCGGTGACGCTGCCCGGCTCGAACGTCGCGGTGATGTCGTGCAGGACCTCGCGGTCCGGCTCGTAGCCGGTGGAATTCCCGGTTCCTGAGGACTCTGGGCGACCGTCCGCCCCTTCGCGATCCGCCCCGTCCTCACTCTTCTGCCGTTCGATTCCGGGAAGGGCTGAAGGGCCGGACTGATCGGCCCTCGTCCGGACGAATGGAAACGGGCCGGCCGCCGGAGTCCGCGCATCGCGGGCTCCGGCGGCCGGAACGGTCAGGCACTGGTCAGCTCGTTGGGGGTCTGCGGTAGCTGGGCCTTGGTCTTCACCTCGCCGGACCCGATGTCGACGGCGTACAGCGTCTTGCTGCCGGGGTCGGTGACGTAGGCGGTGTGGTCACGAACGTGGAGGGCGGGGCGGGGCTGCTGCCATTCCAGCGGCTCGGTCCACTCGCCCATGATCTCGACCTTCTTGGTGACCTCGCCGCGCTCGGGGTCGATGACGTGCAGCGCGCCGTCGGTGCCCAGGACGAGGGCCTCGCCGTGCGGGCCACGGCCCAGGGACCGGAAGGTGTAGCTGGTACCCAGGTCGACGAGCTTGAGGCCGCCGGTCCGGGTGTCGATCAGGGAGACCCGCTCCGGACGCTCCAACTCGGCGTCGGGGTCGGTCTTGTAGTCACCGAGGACGATCGGGGACTCCTCGTGGCCTGCCTGGTTGCCGATGCGCCCGTACTCGTCGGGCGCCTTGACCTTGGTGAACTTGCCGTCCTTGTAGAGCAGGGCGCCGTTCTCGCAGCCGATGAGGACGGCCTCGTCCTTGGCGGTCGCCTCGCCGTGCACACCCGGGCAGTCCTCGTTGCGGGCGATCTCCTTGCGGTTCTTGTCGAGGACCTGGGCTCCGGTGCGCTCCTCCTCGGTTCCCAGGGTGACCACCATGGAGCCGTCGGTGAGTTCGATGGCCACGCCGTGGTGGGCGTGCTGGGTGGTGTGGGTGGACGCCTCCGGAAGGCCGTTGCCGAGCTGACGGGGGTCGAAGGTCGTGACCTTGCCCGTGCCGTCGGAGAACAGCACGGTCTTGCCCGCGTGGTGGACGACGTGGCCGGGTTTGGGCGCGGCGAACTCGTCCTTGGTGAGCTGTGCGCCGACGGCGTCCAGGACGCGGAACCCGCTGGAGGTGGAGACCATGACGTGGCGTTCGTTCCCGGCGGGGTTGACGCGGTTGAACCCGGTCAGGGGAATGTCCTGGACGACCTTGAGCGTCGCGCTGTCGATGACGTACAGGCCGCCGTCGTAGGTCGCCACCAGCGGATCCTGGACCTTGGCCGCGGCGGGCGCCGAGGCCGCGTTCCGCGTGCCGGGCTCGGAGTCGCCCTGGCCGCAGGCGGTGAGCATGAGGCCGAGCGCGACCATCGCGGCGGGGACCGCCGCCATGCTGCGCGACCGCGGGTGCGTCGAGTGTCTCATTCCAACTCTCTGTTTCTGATGGGGAGCAAGATGCGGGGGTTGTCTCAGGGGGTTCGCCGGGGGGCGAGGCCGGAGCTGATGGCGTCGGTGTTGGCGCGCATCATCCGCAGGTAGGTGGGGGCGCCGCCGTCGGCGCCGGTGAGCGATTCGGAGTAGAGCGGGACGATGTCGATGCGCAGCCCCGCCTCCTGGGCCATGACCTGGGCGAGCCGGTCCGGCTGGGAGGAGTCGGCGAACACCGCCGGCACTCCGGCCCGCCGCACGGCGTCGGCCAGCGACTTCAGATCCGAGCCGCTCGGGGACGCCAGCGTGGTGCCGCTGGGGATGACGGCCCCGATCACCTCGAAGCCGTAGCGCTGGGCCAGGTAGCCGAAGACGTGGTGGTTGGTGACCAGCTTGCGGCGCTCGGGCCGGATCTTGGTGAACTCGCCGCGCATCCTGGTGTCGAGCGCCGCGACCTGGGTGCGGTACCCGGCGGCGTTGGCGCGGACCCTTCCGGCGTCGATTCCGTCGACATGCTCGATCACCTGGGCGGTGATGAGGTCGATGGCCTTGAGTACCCGGACGGGGTCCGTCCAGAAGTGCGGGTCGGGTTGCCGCGCGGTCCGTCCCTCGGTGTAGGTGATCGGGTCGACGCCCTCCCCTACGGCGAGTGTGGGCACTCCCTGGCCGCGGGCCGCCTGGACGTTGCGCGCCACACCTTCCTCCAGGCCCAGTCCGTTGTGCACGAGCAGCGCGGCGTTCTCGATGCGGGCGGCCTGCTGGGCGGAGACACCGAAGGAGTGCGGGTCGGCGTTGGGCTTCATCAGCACCGTCACCCCGGCCTGGTCACCGACGATGGTGCGGGTGATGTCGCCGAGGATGTTGGTGGTGACGACCACGCCGGACCGCTCGGACTCCAGCAC
Organism: Actinomadura sp. 21ATH; assembly: GCF_041951345.1. Classification (NCBI taxonomy): domain Bacteria; kingdom Bacillati; phylum Actinomycetota; class Actinomycetes; order Streptosporangiales; family Thermomonosporaceae; genus Actinomadura; species Actinomadura sp. 21ATH. The sequence continues at coordinate 246,540 of NZ_JBGNUR010000002.1, forward strand.
CGAGCACCCGGTCGCGGCCAGGCAGAACGCGACCACGAACGCGGTGATGTACCGCCGGCTCCGGCGGAACGAACCGGCGGTCACCATCCCGTCTCCACCATGTGCGCGGGCGGGAACGGCAGCTCGAACGAGCGGGCCAGGCGCAGGTCGTCGTTGTAGTCGATCTCGTGGACGGCGTTGCCCGCGGGGTCGTTCACGTAGGCGCGAGCGGTGTCCACTTCGATCACCGGCCCGGGCCGACGGGCCCCGTCGGCGTCCTTCAGCAGTTCGGTGCGGGCCTGCTCCTTCCCCGTGGCCGGGTCGTAGGAGCGGAGGGCGCCGTCCCGGCCGAGCAGGAGCACCGGGGAGTCCTCGCCGACCACGTTCACCGCGAGCGCGGGGACCGAGTCGCCGACCCGCTTCCATTTCTTGGCTCCGACGTCGAGCACCCAGGCGCCCTTGTCGCCGGCCGTCGCCGCCAGCATGTTCGATCCGGGACGGTGGCGGAAGTCCCGCGCCCGTTCGGCCGCGGGCACGCCGCCGGGGTAGGGGATCTTCTCCGCCGCGAACTTCCCCTGCTCGCCGGTCACGAGCAGGGCCCCGTCCGAGCAGCCGAGAACGGCGCCGCGCCGGGTGATCGCCTGCCCTCTCGGCTCGGGACACGGCTCGGGCAACTGCGAGATCCGGCGTCCCTTGCGGTCGTGGACGGCGACATGCCCTGCTCCGTTCGAGGCGACGAGCAGGTTCCCCGCGTACGGCACCGCGACAGGCGCCTCGACCCGCGCCAGCTCCTGGATCTTCCCGTCGTCGAGAACCTTCCTGTCCAGCACGCGCGCGGCACCCGCCGCGGACAACGTGGTCACGGCGAGGTCGCCGGCCACCTCGGGAGCCGCCGTGCCGCCCAGGTCGCCCACCGTGCGGGCCGGGGCTCGGTAGTAATGGACGTGATCACCGTGATCGACCGTCCAGACCCCGGTGTCGACGACGCGCACGGCGTTGCCGATGGTCAGGTAGGCATGGCGCCCGTCGGTCCGCATCGCGGTGAGTCCGGCGGCCTGCGCGACCGGAACGTTCTTGCCGGTGGCGGGGTCCAGGGAGTGGATCCGGCCGCCCTGCGCGTCGGCCAGGATCAGGCGCCACTGCGCCTCGGCCGTCTCCTCGGCTCCTTCGACATAGCCGTGCGGGGTCTGGTCGCCGCCCGCGGAACCGCCCGCGTCCTCGGACGCACCGCAACCGGCGAGCAGGGTGAGCAGGACTCCCGCGGCGACGGCGGCCACCGATGCGCGCGTCCGCGCGCGTCCTGTGCCGGCACAGATCATGAGGTGTACCCGGGTTCCTTTCGTGCGGATTCGTGTGGGACTGGTGTGGGGCGGTGTGAAGCGGAGCCGTCAGTGGACCGGGACGCACCGGGTGTTCGGCGTCCGCGCAGTTCGGCGGCCAGCGCGGACAGGAAGAAGAAGGCCACGGCGGTGGCGGCGATCGTCGCCCCGGCCGCGGTGCCCAGGTGCCACGACACCAGCAGCCCGATGACGGTCGAGAGCGCGCCGAGCAGGGCCGCGCCCGCCATGACCATGGGGACGCTGCGGGCCCACAGCACCACCGCCGCGGGCGGCGCGATCAGCAGCCCGAACACCAGCAGCGTGCCCACGACGTGGAAGGACGCGGTGATCGCCAGGGTCAGCAGGCACAGCAGCAGCGCGTGCGCGAGCCGCGGCCGCATCCCCAGGGTGCGCGCCTTGGGCGGGTCGAAGGCGAGTGCGACGAACGAGCGGTGCGCCAGCACCGTGATGACCGCCGCGACGCACAGCGCCACCGTGAGCACCACCAGGTCGCCCGAACGTACCGCCAGCACGTCACCGAACAGGAAGGCGGTCAGGTCGACCGCGAAACTCTGCGAGTGCGACACCAGGATCACGCCGGTGGCGAGCATCCCGACGAACAGCAGTCCGATGCTGGTGTCCTGCGACAGCCGGGACGAGCGCGACAGCGCCGTGACGCCCCCCGCCATCGCGCCCGCGCTCAGCACGGCGCCGAGGAAGAGGCTTCCGTCCAGCAGTGCCGCCACCGCGACACCGGGCAGCATGCCGTGCGACATCGCGTCGCCGAGGAAGGCCATGCCGCGCAGCACCACCCAGGTGCCGGCGAGCGCGCAGATGCCCGAGACCAGGAGCCCTCCCCACAACGCCCGCTCGACAAAAGACACCCCAAACGGGGCGAAAAGCCACTCCATGTCCGGCATCGTATAATGAAAACGGTTACCGTTTACAAGTTGAGGAGAGCAGTGAGCGAGACGGCGATCACGATGTGCGACGTGCGGGCGGGATACGGATCCACGCCGGTGCTGCACGGCATCACGGCCCGCATACCGCGATCACGCGTGAGCGCCCTGGTGGGACACAACGGCTCGGGGAAGTCGACCCTGCTCGGCGTGCTCGCCGGCACGCACGCCCCGTCCGGCGGTACGGTCGAGCGATCATTCTCACAACGTCCCGCCCTGGTGCTTCAGCGCACCGCGGTCCCGGGCTCGCTTCCCATGACCGTCCGGAACACCGTGGCGATGGGCCGCTGGGCCCATCGCGGCTGGTGGAAACGCCTCACCACGCATGACAAGGCCGTGATCACCGAGTGCATGGAACGCGTCGGCATCGCCGATCTCGCCGGGGCGCAACTCGCCGAGTTGTCCGGCGGCCAGTACCAGCGCACTCTGATCGCCCAGGGCCTCGCCCAGCGGTCCGAGCTCCTGCTGCTCGACGAACCCGCCGCCGGCCTGGACCGGGACGCCCAGGACCGCATCCTGGAGATCTTCGACGAGCTCACCCGGACCGGCATCACCGTCGTCCACGCGACGCACGACACCGACGCCGCCGCGCGCGCCGACCACTGCCTCCTCCTCAAGGAAGGCCGTCTCCTGGCCCAGGGCGCCCCGGACGCGGCACTGGCACCGAACTAGCGCAGCCCCTTGGCCGCCGGTGCCTGCGTGTCGTCCAGCGCGCCGGCCCCGGCGCCCGTGCCGCTCACCTCAACGGCTCGCACGGCCGCGCCGCCGCGCCTGCCGCCTTGCCTCGCCCGGCGGCCGGATGACCTGCAACTCCAGGGCCGGTGGCGGCTCGGCGGCACCGGGACCGCCCGCGGCGACCCAGGTCAGCAGGTCGTCGATGCAGGAGTCGTCCAGTGGGGTGTGCTCCACCGCGGCGAACCCGGCTTCCGTCGCGACCCGGTCGGCCCACGCCTCCACCTCCGAGTCCACCGGCCGGCTGCGTCCGCATGATCGGCGCAACAGGTAATGACTGTGCCCCTCGGCCATGCGGAGGCGGTACAGCCGTTCACCGGTGTCGTCCCGCACCACGTCCGCGTGCCCCCACGTCTCAAGCTCCCGCAGCGTCCGGTACACGGTCGTCAGACCGATCCGCCTCCCTGCCGCCGACATCAGGGCGTGCAACTCCTGAGCGGAGACGAAGTCACGGCAGTCCGCGAGGACGTGTACGACAGCCGTGCGCTGGCGCGTCATCCAGCCGGCGGGCAGAGCGCGGGACAGTTCCAGGGTCGTCCGGCAGCCCACAGCGGATCACCCCCATACGCGGCACCGGGTCGCATCACACCCTGAATGAGAATGATTACCATGTCCATGCAGCGCGTGGTCGTAATGTCGCTCGCCGGGCAGCAGGGCGGCGCACGCCGGGCTGTGCCTCGCCGACGTCCGCGCGGGACGGCGAAGCCGCGTCCCGCGGATTGATACCGTGCTACTGACTGATCCAGGGGGCGCGCATCATGACGGCAGGTCCAACCCACGGTTCCGAGCAGAGAACGTCTGCGGCGGGCGGCGGGACCCGCATCCGGGGCACCCGGCAGGGAGCGATCATCGGTCAGGTGCTGGCCGAGCTGTCAGAGTTCCGCAGCGCCCAGGACATCCACGGCGAACTGCGGCAACGCGGTGAACGCATCGGTCTCGCCACCGTCTACCGCCACCTCCAGGTCCTGCGGCAGGACGGCACGGTCGACGCCATCCAGGACCAGAACGGCGAGACGCTCTACCGCCGCTGCGAGAGCAGCGGCCACCACCACCACGTGACCTGCCGCTCCTGCGGCACCAGTGTCGAGGTCGAAGGACCTGTGATCGAGCGCTGGGCCGAAAAGGTCGCCACCGAGGCGGGCTTCACCGACATCGACCACACCATGGAGATCTTCGGCACCTGCCCCGCCTGCGCCCGCCGGCGCGACTGATTTCGCCGCCGCACTCCGCACACGGCCTTCCGCCCGTTCAGCCGGCGGCATCACGGTCGAGGAGTTCGGCGAACGGGTCCTCCACCACGGTCACCGGCTCGTCAGGGGCCAGCAGGCAGCCGTCCAGTAGGGCGTGAATCTCGTCCTGGTCGAGCCCGGGGCCGGTCAGGACGAGATGCTGGACGCGATCGCCGTGCTCGGGCGTCCAGTCCAGCGAGGCGGCCAGGCGGCGCGCGAGCGGGACGTCCTCCCAGGCCGTTTCGGGGAGCGCGGCCAGCCAGGGCCCGGTGTCCTCGATGCTGACGATGCCGGCGACCGCATCCCAGGCCAGCAGCCGATCCGGACGGTTGGCCAGCCAGAACCGCCCGCGGCTGCGTACCGACCGGGTCGCGAGGTCGTCCATGGCGTCGAAGAACCGCCCCGGATGCAGCGGCCGGGCGCGATGCCACACCACGGTGTCGACCGCGGGCGTGTGGGCCATGCAGGGCAGTTGAGCACTGGCCGGGTCGACGCGTGCGGCCAGCTCATGGACGCATACCCCCGGCCCCGTGACGGCAGGCAGCGGGTCGCCGGGCATGGCGACCGGAGTCATCGGGGCCAGGTGCCCGAGCACCTCACGGCACAGTTCGAGGTCCTCCTCGTCGGCCGAGGGCAGCGGGGCCGGCATGGTCTCCGGGACGACCAGCGCGGTGGCGTACTCGATCTGGTGGGCCAGTACCTCGGCCAGGTAGCGGCCGTCGCCGGCGGCGGCCTGCTTGCCGATCTCGGACAGCAACTCGCCCCGGCAGATGTCGGTGGGCATCAGCTCGGCGTCCAGGGCGGTCAGCACGCCGGTGAGCCGCAGATCGGGATCCGCCTCGGGGTGGCCCACCGTTTCGGCGACCGACTGCGGCTCGACGGCGTCCCATAGGTCCACCACCAGCAGGGACGCCTGACCTGCGTACCGCAGGAGCTGCGGGATCAGGTCGAGGCGGACGGTGCAGGTCACGCAGCCATGCTCCAGCCGGACGGCGACCTGCTCGCGGACCACGCCGGCGTCCCGGACGGTGCGCACGACCAGGCCGCCGGTGATCTGGCGCAGGTCGTGGTGGATCGCCAGGGCACCGGAGTGCTCGCGCAACAGCCGGTCGACGACGGCGGCCCGGGCGGCGCCGTGCAGCCCGGCCACCAGAACAACGGGAACGGACATCCAGGGGCCCCCTTCACCATGCAAGTGAGAACGATTATCGATATCCTGCCACGAGTCGCGAACAGAAAGGAGCGGTGATGCCCGCGCGTTGTCAGCTCACCGGCGCCGAGCCCGGCTTCGGGAAGAAGGTGTCGCACTCGAACCGGCGCACCTCGCGCCGGTTCGACCCCAACATCCAGCGCAAGCGGTACTGGCTGCCGAGCGAGGGCCGGTACGTCCGCCTGCGGCTGTCCGCCCGTGCGATCAAGACGATCGACAAGATCGGTATCGAGGCCGCCGTCGCCCGCATCCGCGCCCGAGGAGAGAAGGTCTGATGGCCAAGAAGAGCAAGATCGCCGCCAACGAGAGGCGCAAGGCCACCGCCGCCCGCTACGCCGAGCGCCGGGCCGAACTCAAGCGGCTCGTCCGCAGCCCCCACACAGACGAGGAGACGCGCGCGGCCGCCGTCGCCGAACTGCGGCGCCAGCCCCGGGACGCCAGCGCCACCCGCGTCCGTAACCGCGACTCCGTCGACGGACGCCCTCGCGGGCACCTGCGGAAGTTCGGCCTGTCGCGGGTCCGCTTCCGTGAACTCGCCCACCGGGGCGAACTGCCCGGTGTCACCAAGTCGAGCTGGTAAGAGAAGGCAGGGAGACTCATGGCCGTCCCCAAGCGGAAGAAGTCCCGCAGCAACACCCGAAAGCGCCGCGCCCAGTGGAAGGCGAAGCGCCCCGACCTGGTGCCCCTCACCATCGAGGGACAGCAGCTCATGGTGCCGCGCAATCTCGTTCCCGCCTACCGCCGCGGGCTCCTCCGCCCCTAGGCGTCTTGAGCCGGCCCGCAGCAATCCGAAGACCAGCGACGAGGAGATCCGCATGTCCGCGCCTCCTTCCCGGCGGCCCCATCGCCACCGGAAGGCCGACCCGCTGCAAGGCATGACCTACATCGACTACAAGGACACCGACCTCCTGCGCCGGTTCATCTCCGACCGGGGCAAGATCCGCAGCCGCCGGGTCACCGGAGTGACGTCCCAGCAGCAGAGACAACTCGCCCGAGCGATCAAGAACGCGCGCGAAATGGCGCTCCTCCCCTACGCCTCCCGTCCAACGGCAAGGCCGACGCGCAGGAAGGGCGAGTAGGCGAGCAGGGCAGCGCGTGAACGGGCATCGGGGCCGGCGCACCCGCGATCACCTGTACGCTCGCCGCCCGATCGGGTTGCTGCTCCCCAAGAGGCGATGCCCCTGGTGGCCGGGTGCGCGGACCCGGCCACCGGCCATGCCACGCCTGGCGCGATCGTCCGCTGGAGCACGTCGACGCGTACGGCGCTGGCGGCCGAATATCGGGGCAACACCGCGTCCGGCGGCACCGCCGATCATGACCACGTCACGCGTCTCGTTTCCCAGCCGGTCGCGGAAGGGCTGAGGAAAGCCGGGGTCCTGACGTTCAATTAAACGATCACCGATCGTCCCTGACCTCGCCGGCGGGCCGCCGTGCCGGGATCGTCAGGCAGAACAGTGCTCCGGCCGCCAGGAGCCCGGCCGCCGCCAGCAGGCCGGCGCTGAAACCGTCGCTGGCGGCCACAATCGAGGACGGGTCGTTCGCTCGGCCGGTGACGGTCGAGGCGAGCGTGCCCAGCAGGGCCAGCCCCAGCGCCCCGCCCACAAGCCGGAAGCTGTTGAGCAGCCCCGAGACCATGCCCGCGTCTTCGGCCGGAACGCCGGTCGTGGCGGCCGAGCCCATCGCGACGAAGCTCGCGCCGATCCCGACGCTGGCGACCAGCGACGGCCCGAGCATGTCGGACAGGAAGGTGCCACCGGGACCGCTGAGCCCGAACCACGCCATTCCCAGCGCCCCGACCAGGCCGCCCGCGACAAGGATCGTGCGGGGGCCGACGCGGGCCAGCGTCCGGGTCGCGACCGCCATCCCGGCCACCGAGCCCAGGCAGAACGGCAGGAACGCCAGTCCCGTGGCCAGGGCGTCGTAGCCCAGGACCCGCTGCATGTGCAGTGAGACGAAGAAGAAGCTCGCGAGCTGGCCCGCCGTGATGAGGAACCCGAAGACGTTGGCGGCCAGCACCGCACGGTGCGCGAGAAGCCCGAGCCGGACGAGCGGATCGGGCACCCGCCGTTCCACGATCGCGAACACCGCGAGCACCACGCCCCCCACGGCCAGCGGGCCCAGGGTGAGCGGCGCCGTCCAGCCCTCGGAGTCGGCCATCGAGACACCGAGAACCAGCAGGCTCATGCCCACGGTGACCAGCACGGAGCCGAGCAGGTCAGGCCGGACGTCGCGGCGCCGCCGGTCACCGGGCAGCCTTCCGGCCGCGTACAGGCCGAACAGCACGATCGGGACGTTGACCAGCATCACCGCCCGCCACCCGGGCGTCGCCGGATGGCTGGGCGTCGCCGCGCCGGCCGTACCGGCGGCGACCGACATCATGGACGAGGGACTCGGCAGGCTCTCGGCCGCCGGATTCGGCGACGAGGCCCCCGCCGCCTACATCACCCTCATCAACGCGGCCGTCCACCAGATCGCCGCCGAGAACCAGCGCGACGCCGTACCGAAACTGCGCGACACCATCGGCCGGCGCCTCACCGAACTGCGCAACGACCCTGCCCGGCCGGGCGCGGCGGCACTCGCCACCGCGCTCACCAGCGACTGGAAACGGGAAGAGATCTTCACCTACACCGTCGAACGCACCCTCGACGGCATCGAGGCCAGGCTCACCGAACTGCGGCTCGACGACTCCAACGGCGGTGAAGACCTGCGATGATCGGCCAGCACCACTGCCGATCGCGGGCCGTCTGCGGTGCGAAGACGGCGTCCTCGCCTTCCAGCGCCGGCTCCAGTACCCGGTCGGCCAGAGCTACTACAGCGGTCCGCCCTGCCCAGTTGGCTTCACACCCTGCTCACGGGCCTGGGCGGCCGGTCGGCCAAGTGGCTCCTGCTCTACCTCGACCACCGTATGGGACGACTCCCCGGACTCGATCGCCACGACCCCGGTCATCACCTCGCTTGCCCTCAGTGTGACTCTTTGATCAGAGTTGCGCCGGACGACCTCCGTTACGGGAGTTGTCGTTCTTGGACGGTCAGTAGTCGGGACAGGGCGCCGCCGGCGGCCGTGAGGGTGTCCCATGTGCCTTGTTCGGCGACTCGGCCGTCGTGGAGGACGGCGATGTGGTGGGCGCGTCGGATGGTGGCCGGGCGGTGGGCGATGACGATCGTGGTGGTGTCGCGTCCGGTGAGCAGACGGGCCAGTTCGGCGTCGCCGGCCGCGTCCACGTGGGCGGTCGCCTCGTCGAGGATCAGGATCCTGGCGCCGGCCAGGAGGGCACGGGCGAGCGCCACACGAGCTCGCTGGCCGCCGGAGAGGGTCGCACCGCGTTCGCCCACGGTGCTGTCCAGGCCTTGGGGTAGGGTGGCGGCGATCCGATCCACGCCGCACTCCCTGATGGTCCGGTCCAGGCGTTCGGCGTCGGCGCCGGGTGCGGCCAGGAGCAGGTTCTCGCGCAGGGTGCCGTGGAAGAGGGCGGCGTCCTGGCCGACGAGCGCGACGGCGGAGCGCAGGTCCGCGTCGGCGAGGGCCCGCAGGTCGACGGCTCGGCCGGCGGCGGTCAGTTCGATGGTGCCCTCGGTGGGGTCCCAGAAGCGCGCCAGGAGATGGGCCAGGGTCGTCTTTCCCGCGCCGGAGGCTCCGACCAGCGCGATGGTCCGCCCCGCCGGGATGAAGAGATCCAGCCCCTGCAGGACAGGGGTGCGACCGTAGGAAAAGTGGACGTCGCTGAACCGGACGCCGAGCGGACCGGCCGGGAGCGGGGCGGGCGAAAATGGAGGTGGTGCGGTCGGCGGGGCTTCGATCGCCGCCGTTACCCGGGCTGCGGCGGCGCGCAGGGTCCCCGCCTGGCGGAGGGCGTCGGCACTCGCGGCCACCGGGGCCAGGATCGACAGGGCGAGCGCCAGGGCGGCCGGGGCCCACGCGCCCGGCGGACGCTCGCCGGCGCCTGCGACGACGGCGACCACGGCGATCAGGGTCAGTACCACCAGGGCGTCCTGGACGGCGGTGAAGGCGCCGTCGTGACGGGCCTCGGCACGCTGGGCCACGGCGAGCCGGTGCGCGGCTTGGGCGAGGTGCCGGCGGCGCCGGTCGAGGGCGTTGTGGGCGAGGAGTTCGCGGATCCCGTCCGTGGTGTCGACGGCGTCCGCGGAAAGCCGGGCGGTGGCGTCACGGACGCGTTCCCCGCGGGCGGCGCGGCCCCGGTCGCCGAGCAGCGGATGCGTGACCAGTGCGGCGGCGGCGCACAGGGCGGCGATCGCCGCCCAGGGGTCGAGCATGCCGAGCGCGGCCGTCCCGGCGGTGAAGACCAGGCCGGAGGCGAGCAACTGGGCGATGGTGTGGGCGTAGAAGAACTCCAGCGCCTCGATGTCGTTCATCGCGGTCGCGGCCAGGTCGCCGCTGCGCCGTCCCGCGATTCGGGCAGGGGCGCTGCGGGCCAGCCCGTCGTAGATCCGGACGCGCATTTCGGCGAGGACGCGGTAGGCCAGGTCGTGCGACAGATCCATCTGCCGCCAGGTGGACAGGGCCCGGAGCAGCACCAGCCCGCCGAGCCCGCAGACGGTGGCGGGGCCGGGCGCGGTGTGGTCGATCACGGCGCGTCCGAGGACGTGGGCCGTCCAGGTGACCAGGACGACGAGCGAGGCCTGGTCGGTCAGGCAGGCGGCGATCGTGCGGGCGACGGTGCGGCGGTGCGGCCGCAGCGCGGGGAGCAGGCCGCGCAGGACGCGCCGGGACGGCGGTCGGGGACTCATGGCGTTCCTCGGCGGATTCAGTCGGATCGGTCGGCGGTGGCCAGCGCGGCATAGACGCCGCCGGCGACGGCCAGGGCCTCGTGGTCGCCGACGGCGTCGACGCGGCCGCGGTCCAGCACGACGATCTGGTCGGCATGGCGGACCGAGGCCAGTCGATGGGCGATGACCAGGCAGGTCCGGCCCTGTGCCGCGCGGCGCAGGGCCTGGGTGATGAGGTGTTCGCGGTTCTCGTCCACCGCGCTGGTGACCTCGTCGAGTACCAGGACGGGGGCGTCACAGAGCAGGGCGCGGGCCAGTGCCAGCCGCTGCCGCTGACCGCCGGACAGGGTGGCGCCGCGCTCCCCCAGGACGGTCGCGTAGCCATCGGGCAGCGCGGCGATCTCGTCGTGAATGCCCGCGTCCCGGCAGGCGGTGACGAGCCTGTCCTCGGTGGCGTCGGGATCGGCCAGCCGCAGGTTGTCGGCGATGGACGCGGCGAAGAGGTAGACGTCCTGGGAGACCACGGCGATCGTGCGGCGGAGGGCTGCCTGTGACAGTTCGCGGACGTCGACGCCGCCGATCAGCACCGCGCCCGCGTCAGGGTCGTGGTGACGTTGCAGCAGTGCCAAGAGCGTGGACTTGCCCGCTCCGGACGGGCCCACCAGGGCAGTGGTGCGTCCAGCGGGGCATTCGAACTCGACGCCGTCCAGCGCGGGCCGTTCGGCGCCCGAGTAGGAGAAGCGGACGCCTGCGAAGGAGAGGGCGGGCGCGACAGGCCACGCGGGCGCGAGGGTTCCGGTGTCGCCCACGGCAGGGCGGGCGGTGCGCAGCTCGGTAATGCTGTCGGCGGCCGAGAGCCCGACATATCCAGCGTGCCACTCCCTGGACAGGTCCCGCAGCGGCCTGAAGCTCTCGGAGGCGAGCATCAGCAGCAGGTAGGACGCGGTTCCGGTCGCGCGCCCGGTGGCGGCCGACGCGCAGGCCAGCAGGACTGCGCCGAGCGTGCCCGCCTGGATGGCGAGATCGGTCAGGGCGGTGTCGATCAGCGACACGCGGAGTTTGGCGACGATGGCCCGGTGCAGATTGTGGGAGCGGTCTTCCAGCGCGGCCCGCTTACGCCGGACGGCACCGTTCGCGCGCAGGGTGGGCATCTGCTGGAGCGCTTCGAGGTAGTCGGCGGCCAGATCCTCGTAGCTGTCCCAGTGTCGTTTGCCACGATCGGCCAGTGCCCGATCCCAGAGCCGGGGGAGGAACAGGGCCAGGACGACGGCGACGGTGAGAAGCGCGGCCACCCACACGTTCAGTACGGCGATCCACACCAGCAGAACAGGGGTGACCACGACCACCACGGCGAACTGCGGCAGGTAGCGGGCCAGATAGGTGTTGACGCCTTCGACACCGTCCACGATCGTCGCGCGCAAGGCGCCGGCCCTTGCCGTGGTGCTGTACGCGGGGCCCAGCCGCCCCAGCTGGACGATCAGTTCATCGCGCAGTCCCGCACGGATCCGGGCTCCGGCGCCGGCGGCGACGACCCGCTGCGACCAGGTCAGGAGCGCTCGCAGCAGCAGCACGCCGGCCACCGCGCCGAGGAGCACGGGCAGCCGGTGCGTGCGGCCGCCGGCGATGTCGGCGAGCGCGACGGCGAGCAGCCCGGCCTGGGCGATGTGGCCGGCCGTCACCGCGGTGAGCAGGGCCGTGGCACGGAGCAGCGGACCCGGTGCGGTACGAGCGGCGCGGAGCAGCTCAGGATGCAGCATCATCGGCGGCCACTCCGGCGGTCGCATCGGCTGTCATCGAGGTGTCGGAGACGGGTTCGTCGGGGTAGCAGACGGGCCACCCGCGCTCGGGATCCCGGCCGACCCTGCCGTCGACGCCGAACACCTCTCGCAGCAGCTCGCGGGTGACCACCTGCGCGGGCGGCCCTTCCGCCGCGACGCGTCCGTTCCGCAGAGCCACCAGGCGTTCGGCGAACCGGGAGGCGAGGTCGAGGTCGTGCAGCACCATCAGCACCGTCAGCCCCCGTTCCTCGCGCAGCCGGGTCACCAGTTGCAGAACTTCGAGCTGGTGCCGCAGGTCCAGGTAGGTGGTCGGTTCGTCCAGCAGCAGGACGGGGGCGTCCTGTGCCAGGGCCAGCGCGAGGCGGACCCGCTGCCGTTCGCCACCGGACAGCGCGTCCACGGGCCGGTCCGCCCATTGCTGCACACCGACGTCCCGCATCGCCCTGATGGTCACCGCGTCGTCCCCGACGCGAAGCATGCCCAGCGGGCCGCGTGTGGCGTAGCGGCCCTGCCGGATCAGCTGACGTACCGTCAGGCCCGGGACGGCCGGGGCGGCCTGGTGCAGCAGGGCGACCTTGCGGGCGGCGTCACGGCGGGAGACGCGCGCCATGTCGGCGCCGTCCACCGACACCCGTCCCTCCTCGGGACGCAGCACGCCCGCCGCCAGACGCAGCAGCGTGCTCTTGCCGCAGCCGTTCAGACCCACCAGGGCGACGAGTTCGCCGGACCGTACCCGCAGGCTCACGTCGTCGAGCACGCGCCGCCCCGGATAGCCGAAGGACACCCGGTCGACGCTCAGCATGGCTCCGCGCTCGGCGGCGGCGTCCTTCGTCGGTGACGGCCCCGCGTCCGCCGGTGCCGTACCGGGGCCGTCGATCAGTTCGGACACGCTCCGCACTCCTTGTTCATCGGGCCGCTCGCGGTTCGAGCGGGCCGCTGGGGGCCGTGGATCACGGCTCGACGGCGTGCCGGCGCGCGACCGCCAGCAGCACGGCCGCCCCGACGCAGGTGGTCACCGCGCCGACCGGGACGCTGAGATGCTCGGCTCCCCACGCGGTGACCGCACGCGACAGCAGCTGCGCGGCGGCGTCCGCTCCGCACACCGCGACCCCGCCGGCCAGCGCGGCCCCCGGAAGCGCGATCCGCAGGTCGGCACCGAAGAGGGCGAGCGCGGCATGCGGGATCACCAGGCCGACGAAGCCGAGCGCCCCCACCGAGGCCACCGCGCCCGCGGTCAGCGCGACCGCGCACAGCAGCGCGAACCCGCGCGCCCGCGCCGGCGCAAGACCCGCGGTCTCGGCCACCTGCTCGCCGCAGCGCAGCAGCATCAACGCGCCCGCGGTCAGGCAGGCCAGGACGCCCCAGCCCAGCGTCCACGGCCACAGCAGCGTCCAGTGCTGCCACGTCCGCGCCTCGGTCGTACCGATCATCCACTGCACGACACTGCCGATCTCGCCCGGATTGACCAGCAGGAGGACCGCCGTCAATCCGCCCAGCGCCGCGGAGACCAGCACGCCGTGCAGCGCCACCGACGCCGGATCCGAGCGCGCCCGCCCGGTCAGCAGCCACAGCAGGCCCGCGCCCCCGCACCCGCCGGCCACCGCGGCGACCACGACGGCGACCGGTGACGACCAGTCGGCCAGGCCCGCCCCGGTCGCGGCCACCGCGCCGAGCACCGCTCCTGGCGTTACGCCGGTGACCTCCGGTGCCGCCAGCGGATTGCGCAGCGCCGCCTGCAGGATCAGTCCGGCGAGCCCGAGCCCGGCTCCGGCGCCGAGCGCGACGAGTACGCGGGGCATCCGTACCCGCCACACCAGGTGGTGGGCGGTCGGGTCCGCCGCGCCACCGGTGAGCGCCTGCCAGACCTCGCCGACCGTCAGGGCACGCCCCGCGACCATGTCGAGCACGGCGACCAGCGGCACGGCCAGCAGCAGCGTGCCGAGAACGAGCAAGGGTCGCCGCCGTCGCCGGTTCGGGCCGCCCCTGTCGGGAACGGCGCGGGGCACGGGCTCCGCCCGCTCGGTGACCGTCATCGAGCACCGCCTCCCTGCCCGGTCATGGCACCGGCTCGGACCGTCTCCGCCCCGGCCCGGACCTCCTGGGATCCGGCGCCGGGACGCGAAGACCGGCTCTGCAAGCTGCGCAGCAGCACCACCCCCGCGGGCACGCCGATCAGTGCGGTCCAGGCGCCGACCGGGGTCTCCACGGGTTTGAGGGCCAGCCGCGCCGCCTGGTCGGCCCACACGGTGAGCACCGCGCCGCACGCGACCGTCCAGGGCAGCCAGCGCAGCACGTCGGCCTCCGGACGCAGCCGCCGGGCCAGGTGCGGGGCCAGGAAACCCACCCATGCGATCGGGCCGCAGACCGCGACGACCGGCGCGATGAGCAGAACGGCGACTGCCAGCGCCCCCAGCCGGGCATGCCGCACCCGCAGCCCGAGGGCGCCCGCGTCCTCGTCGCCGAGCCGGAGCACCGCCAGCATCGGGGCGCACAGCACCAGCAGCGGCACGGTCGCCACCAGCCATGGCCAGACGTCATGCCACGCGTCCCACGTACGGCCGGACAGGCTGCCCAGCAGGTAGCGGAAGATCACCGCGAGGTCGAGCTGGTCCGCCATCACCATCAGCACCAGCAGCGCGGCCTGGAGCGCGGCCGCCACCGCGGCCCCGGTGAGCAGCACCGCGGACGGGCTCCGTCCGAAACCCGCCGCGACCAGCGTCGCGACTCCGCCCAGACAGGCACCCAGCAGGGCCAGCAGAGGGTACGACCAGCCGGGAAGGGCGAGCGCGAGCACCAGCGGGGCCGCCACGCCCAGAGCGGCCCCGGACGAGACCCCGAGCATCTCCGGCACGGCCAGCGGGTTGCGCAGCGCCTCCTGCATGACGAGCCCGGCGGCTCCCAGGCAGCCGCCGGCGACCAAGGCCAGAAGCAGCCGCGGTAGCCGCACGTCGCGGACGACCACCGCCTCCAGACCGTCCGCCGGCCCACCAGGCAGGAGAGCGACGAGTCTGGACGGCGAGATGTTGGGCGTGCCCAGGCACAGCGCGCAGAGCGTGGCGATGGCCAGTAGTCCGGCCACCAGGACCGCCGCCCGGCTCATCGCAGCGCGGCCGTCGCCTCGTCCAGGACGATGCCGAGGGAGCGGGTGCCCCGGCCCTTGGCCCAGACCTCCGCATCCACCTCGATCACCTTGCCGTTCTTGACTGCGGGTATCTGCGACCACAGGGCGTTGTCCGCCATCTTCTGCGAGAGCTTCTCACCGGGCGCGCCGAACGCGATCGTCTCCACGAACAGCACGTCGACGTCCCTGGCCAGGATCTCCTCCAGGCTGTAGGTGCCCTCGATGCCCCGGCTCTTCCACGGGTAGTCGCTGAACAGCGGGAACATCCCGGCCACCACATCGATGCCCGGCGTGGCCACGCCGAAGTTCTCGTCGCTGCCGAAAATGATCAGCGCCGTCTTGTCGCTCTTGGCCTGCTCGGCGGCGGCCAGCTTGGCCCGCAACCGCTGCTCGGCGGCCACCGCCTGGTCGCCGCGGTGGGTGAGCGCGGCGAAGGAGCGCAGGTAGGAGACGCTGTCCTGCCACCTCTTGGGCTGGACGGCCCAGAACGTGGTGGCGCCCTGGAGAGCCGGGGCGAGCTTGCCGTGCGTGTCCTCAAGGCCGATGACCAGGTCGGGCTTGTGGGACAGGATCGCCTCCACCTCGGGACTGATGAACCCGCCCGGGATGACGGGAACCTGCTTCGCCTTCTCCGGCCCGAGGAACCCGCGGTGAGCGAGGATCGAGGAATTGGTGGCGGTCGGCACCATGCCGAGCTCCATCAGCATGTCATCGCACAGAGCCACCAGGCAGACCACGCGCTCGGGCTTGCGCTTGGGTGCGATCTTCTTCCCCCGTGCATCGGTGATGCTGTCGGCGTTGGCGACCGGCTGGATCGGCGGGAGCTTCGCGATGCTGCCGGTCGCGGAATCGCCGCCCGCGGGGGCACCGTCGTCCGCGGTCCCTCCACAACCGGCCAGCAGTACGCCGGCAACGGCGATGGCAGCGGTGCGCCGCAGAAGGCGGCTCGTCTTGCGAGGCATGGTCTGTTCTCTCTCGTCAGGGACAGGGCAGACACGGAGAGACCGAAGGTCCGGGGGCATGCCCTGTCCACCAGGCAGACAAGATGATAACCGTTTCCATTGTCGACGCAAGATCGGTCCCCCTGCACCGGCCTCCCACATCAGGTCACGCACCCCGATCCATCGCGGCACCCCCGCGTCCGCTCATCAAGCTCGATGGTGCACGCCACCGTCACCGGCATCCTGCTGGGCCTGCTCACCCCGGTGGCCCGCGCCGCCGGTGAGGAGCGGTGCCCGGCCGAGCGGCTGGAACGGCGGCTGCATCCGGTCTCGGCCGGGTTCATCGTGCCGCTGTTCGCGCTCGCCGCCGCTGGTATCCAGCTCGGTTCGGTCGGCGACGCGGCCGCCGACCCGGTCGCACAAGGCGTGTACGCGGGCCTGGTGGTCGGCAAGGTCGTCGGGATCTTCGGCGGAGCGTGGCTGGCGGTACGGCTGGGCCTGGCCACCTTGCCGGCCCGGGTCGGCTGGGCCGACGTCCTCCCCGTCGCCATGCTCGGCGGCATCGGCTACACCGTCAGCCTCCTGGTCGCCCGACTCGCCACCGACGATCCCACCGCCACCCAGCACACCTCCACCGCCGTGCTGGCCGCCTCCCTCACCGCCACCATCGCCGCTCTCCTTCTGCTGCGGAGGCGGGCCGGAGCCCATCCCGCCGAACCGGCCGTGTGACCGTTCGGCGCTCACCGGTCGCTGAGGAGGTGGATCAGCGCAGGTCACGGCGGCAGAACCGGGCGACACCGGCGGCGAGAAGGACCGCGCAGAGCGGAATCGGCCCCCACAACGCGACCGGACTGGGGCCGTCGATGAGGATGTTGCCGTCCAGGTACCACGACCACGGGCTGAGCCCGCGCGCCCAACCGCCCGCGCCCTCGGCCGTGAGAAGACTCTGCGTCAGGTAGCCGATGACCGCGACGGCGGCGGCCACCGCGACCGCAGGACCGTGCCGCCCGGTCGCGGCGCCGACCGCGAACGCGAGCGTGGCGTGCACCAGCACCAGGCCGAACACCGCCGTACACGCGACCGCCAACGTCCCGGGCGCGACGCTCCCCAGAGCACCGAACCTCGGCGCCAGGACCATCAGCGCCGCGGCGAAGACTCCCACCACTCCGACCAGCTGGACCAGGACGGCGGCGTAGCGTTCCAGGGCGACCCGGCGGCGGCTGACCGGGTTGGCCAGCAACGGCTCCAGCGTCCCCGCCTCCTCGGCGCCGCCGATCGCCCGTGCCCCCGCGCCGATGCCCAGCGCAAGGAGCAGCACCGGCAGCACCGTGGCGAACAGCCGCGCATGCAGGAACCCGGCCGGTGAGGTCAGTGACACTCCTGCTTGATATCCCACCATCGTCTGGAACGCCTCGGGCAGCCCGGTCACCAGCTCGTCGATCGACGCCTGCTGCTTCAACGACGGATACAGCGACACCGTGAACAGCACCAGCCCCGTCACCGCGATCGCCCACCACATCAACGCCCGGCGGCGGTCTGTCAGCAGTCGCAGCGCGACGGTCATGACCGCGGACCCGCTTCCGTGACCGCGTCCCGCTCCTCCAGCGGGGAGGGCTGGTAATAGCGCAGGAACACCTCTTCCAGGTCGGGCTCGTGGCTGACGACCCGGAGCACCTGCAAGGGCGCGGCCGCGCTGATGGCGGCGGCCGCCGACCCCTGCACCACCAACCGCAGCAGCGTCCCGGCCTGCGGGGACGCCTCCCTGGCAGGAACCACCTGTGCTTGAACGATTCCCGGAACGTCCGCGAAATCCGCACCCCGGGGCCGATGCGCCACATAGAGATCGATGCGCTGGCGGGCCTGGTGCCGTAGCTCGCCGACCGTGGCGACCGCCGCCAGCCTCCCCTTCCGCAGGATCGCGACCCGGTCCGCCAGCGCCTCCACCTCCGGCAGGGTGTGGCTGGACAACAGCACCGTCGCCCCATCGGCGACCAACTCGCGGATCAGCAGCTGGAACTCATGCTGCAGCAGCGGATCCAGCCCCGAGGTCGGCTCGTCCAGGATCAGCAGCTCGGGGCGATGCGCCACCGCCGCGACGATCCCGACCTTGCGGCGGTTTCCCGTCGACAACTCGCCCACCCGACGCCCCGGATTCAGCCCGAACCGCTCCAGGAGCCCCGCCACCCAGCCCCGCTCGTGCCCACCGCGCAGCCGGCCGTAGAAGGTGATCAGGTCGGCCGCGGTGTAGCCAGGGTCGATACGCAGGTCTGCGGGCAGGTAGCCGATGCGTGCCCGGATCGCCGGATCGGCACCGGACCCGCCCAGAACCTGGGATCGACCTGCGGTGGGACGCAGGAAGTCCAGCAGAAGCCGGATCGTCGTCGTCTTCCCGGCACCGTTAGGCCCCAGATATCCGAAGATCTCCCCGCGGGCCACTTCCAGATCCAGATCTTGCAGGGCCCGCACCGGCCCGAAGTGCTTCGTCAGCGCGTTCGTGGAGATCGCCGCGTGCGCGGTCATGGCCGTCCTCCGGAAGCCGTCGCGGTCAGAACCGCCGACCAGGCTTCCCGGCACACCTGACTGGAACGTACACCCGCACCACCCGATCCGCCAGCGGACACCGCTGTTCGCCATCGCCCGCACCGAAGGGCTCGTCCTCCGTGACCCGCCGGGGCCGCCTGCAGGTTGCGAAGTGGACCGCAGCGGCGCCGCGCAGCCGACGTGCGCAGAATGCGACGCCCCCCACGGCGGCTGTCCGGCTGAAGTGCCAGAAGGAGCAGGGGCGCCGAGGATCAGAGAAGGTCACACGAGAGCGCGACAGCCGGCCCCCGGTTCAGTACGAGCTTCAGTCCCGCACTACGGGAAGTAGTCGATCGAACAGTCGTGCTACCGTCACCACGCCGATGAAGAAGGCGTCCTCATGCCGCCTCTTGTTGCATACGACCGCGAAGGAACTGTTGGCACGCACCATGGCGCTGGCGACCTCCATGGCGGTCGCATCACCGTCCACGATGGGGCTGAGATTCTGTTTTGTGGTGAGCAGTTCGGCGATGGTCTTTCCTGCGAGTTCAGCGCAGAGCCGGTCGGCGTGGGTCTCGTCGTACACGCGCGCGAGTATCGGGTCGGCCTGGACAGCGTAAGGAATGGCACATCGAACGAGCTGGGCGCCTGGCAGCACCGCCTGAAGACGTCGATGTTCATCGACCACGATCAGTCCCGGCAGCCGATGTTCCACCATCAGCCGAGCAGCCTCCATTGCGCTGCTATCAGGGGTGACCGTGGGCACATCGACCGCGAGTTCTCGAGCACGCACAATGTCCAATATATATCCGGTCCAGGAGAAATCAAGCTCGATGAGCGTGCAACTACAAGACTCCGGCTCGACTCCCGGCGAAGGCATCCGCCGACACCTACGCAACCGACTCTCTGCTACACCCACCCCCGCGCTTCCCGATTGGACAATGGACCTGGCCACCAATCTCACCATCAACCATCGCAGCCGCGAACCTCACTCCCGGGTGAACACCCGCACGGCGCCTATGTCTTCAACGCAGGAGCAACCCAACGACCCCTCGCCTCACACGACCTACAGTTCTTCTTTACTTCCTAGGCGCTGCCATCCCGGCGGCGGCATTGCGCAAATTATTGCCGGCGTTACTGCTGATCATGCGCGGGCCTCCTCCCCCGCCGCCAGCGCTGACGGTTCACCGTAGGTCACGTCGGGTCGCTGACAATATGGCACTACCGATCCGCCTTTCGACGCTGCTCGGCAAGGCGTAGCCAGTCCAGCTTGAGGCGTTCCAGATAGCCTCGAATGTCACGCTTCACCATAACGAAAATAGGAATTATGGAACCAGCGAGGAGCGCCGTTGCCAAGAACTCTGCAAAAGAGTTGTATGCAACGTGCGTCAACAGTCCACCTAACCCCCAGCACGAGAATATTCCTACTACCGGCACCATCCCCATCGGCGCATTTCTGGCGAACGACTTGATCACGATCTCGTGATCAACTGCATTTGGCCATCGCCGTCAACCGTCGTGATCACTCAAACGTCGTATGACGTGAAACGCCTATTGAACTGGCCGCAGCCATCTACCAGCGGCAACTGGGCTCCCGAGGCGACGTTGCACATCAGGCAAGGCTTCCGAACAGGCGATGCTGGACTTCCCGTACTCGGATCGGAGGGTTTGCGCCAGCCTCCGGAGGCAACGGGCCCAGCATGAGAACGGGCCTGGGCGGGGCGAAGAACACCGCGTATGTGCCCTGCTGCAGGAGGACCATTGACAACGGATGCATTGCGGAACCAGAGCCAGCAGTGGGCGAGAAGGCAGACGCCGTTGCCGCTGGCGACTCTGAACGCGTTGGCGCGGGGCTCTGCCTCCCGCAGAGCATCATGCTCCCCAGTACAGCCCGCTCCGACCGAGGCGCTACAGGAGTTGCCTTACCGAGCCCCTCCGCTACCCTTCTCGCCCGTCACCCAAGGTGACCGAACCCGAGCGGGACGACCAGCCGCAGGTCACAGCGCTCAACGTCGAGGGTGTGCCCGACCCGAACACGTCCCCTGAATCGATCCCGGCCGATCCGGCCTGGCGAACGGCCCGGTGTCAGCGGCTTCACCGATCAGAAATCCTCCGCCACGTCGTCGGTTCTGGTAGCCCCTCGCCACCCGCGGAAGGATTGACGACCATGACCGACGCCAGACCGCCAGGCGCCGACAAGACCGCGTTCATCGCGGCGGCCCGCTCGAACGACGCAGCACAGTTCGCTCTCATCACCGAGCGCTACCGGCGTGAGCTGCAGGTGCACTGCTACCGGATGCTCGCGAACTACGAGGACGCCCAGGACATGACGCAGGAGACGTTCCTGCGGGCGTGGAACAAGCGGGAGTCGTTCAAGGGCCACGCTGCGCTGCGGACCTGGCTGTACCGGATCGCGACGAACGCCTGCCTCGACTTCCTGGACAAGCGCAACGACCGCACACCCGTGCCCGCCGAGCTGCCGGACGCGGGCTCGGAACTGCACTACCTGCAGCCCTACCCGGACCGGATGCTCCCGGAGGACCCGCAGGAATCGGTGGTGGCGCGGGAGACGATCGAGCTGGCGTTCATCGTCGCCGTCCAGCACCTGCCACCGCGGCAGCGGGCGGTGTTCATCCTGCGCGACATCCTCGGCTGGCCGGCGTCCAAGGCCGCCGACGCCCTCGAGCTGACCGTCGCATCGGTGACCAGCGCACTGCAGCGGGCGCGCGTGACGATGCGCGAGCGGCTCCCCGCCCGCCGCCTCGACTGGCGCAGCCCCGCCACGCATGAGCTGTCGGATGACGAGCGCGGCGTGGTGAAGTCGTATATCGACGCCCATGAGCGCAACGACCTCGAAGGGCTGATGGCCCTGCTGCGCGACGACCTGCGCTTCGCGATGTTGCCCGACCCGGGCACCTTGATCGTCACGGCCACGGACGCGGTGGACGGCTGGGTCTCCGGCGGGCTCTTCCAGCGCGGCCACGACGACTGGCGCTGCATCGCCACGACGGTCAACCGCATGCCTGCCGCCGCGCTGTACCTCCGCGCCCCCGACGACCCGGAACACCGTTTGTACACCATCGCGGTCCTGCACATCGTCGGCGGGAAGATCGTCGAGCTCACCGGATTCGACGCCACCGACAAACCATGGCTGGGCCTGCCCGCGACGCTGTGATCAGACAAGTCCCCATCGTCGACGAGTCCAGCGCGCGGGCCGGCGTCACCGAAGTCACCGCGGAATGAGCACCCCGACCGGCTGACACCGACGCGGCAACGCGAACACCACCGCCCCGCCGGCGTTGCCCGGCGGGGCATCCTCATGCCCGAAGAACATCGTCACGACCGACGACGCCGTCGTCCTCGTCTTCAGCGAGCCGGTCAACGGCTCACTCGGAACGCAAGGACGGGCCCGGGGAAGGTTCCGTCATGGCCGAGGGTCATGGTGAGCGCGCCAGGATCGTCCGGCCCGTGCTCATCGCCTCGTCTGGTATCGGGTCAGCACCACGCCGCCGGGAAATGTCCGCGTCTCGACCAGGTTCAGGTTCACCCAGCTGTCCAGCGGGGTGAAGAACGGCGTGCCGCCGCCCACCAGGACCGGATAGGTGACGATCGCGTACTCGTCGATCAGCCCGGCCCGCATGGCCGCCGCGGCGAGTGTGGCACCGACGATGTCCATCGGGCCGCCTTCCTCGGCCCTGAGCCGGGCGATCTCGGCGACCGCGTCGCCGGTGACCAGGCGGGTGTTCCAGTCGACCTTGTCGATCGTCGATGAGAACACCACCTTCGGCATGTCCCGCCAGCGGCGTGCGAACTCGATCTCCGCCGGGGTGGCGCCGGGCTGCTTGTCGGCGGTCGGCCAGTGGGAGCTCATCGACTCCCACAATTTGCGCCCGTACAGCGCCAGGCTCGTCGCCCCCACCCGGTCGGACCACCACTGGAACAGCTCGTCGCTCGACGACGAGTCCGGTCCCTCCCCACCACTCCAGCCGAGGTCGTCGCCAGGCGCGGCGACGTAGCCGTCCAGGGTCACGTTCATGCCGAAGGTCAGTTTCCGCATCGTGCCAACCTCCCGTGAGTCGATCTCGCACCTACAGCACGTACAGACGGGCGCGGCGCGGAAACCTAATCGGTGCGCGATCTGCGTCCGCAGGCAGTCCTCGCTGTTCCGAACTCAGCACGGCGCACCCTCATCAATGTCAGCAACCGGCAACGCACCTCCGGACTGACCCTCCCGCCACCGGATGTCGCCGGCTTCCGCTTCGCCTTCACCCTCGGCCTGGCCGAACACCGCGGCGAACGCGCGGTTCCTCGCACACCTCGACACACTCATCGCCTCCCACAGCACACACCAGCCGCAGTCTCCTGCGCCCGTCCGTCCCGAAGACCTCCCCCGGCTGGAAGAGGCTCTTACCGACACCACGAGTACGCACCTCGCGACCCCGTAGCCCCAAACTCGCACTGCCCGCAACGCTGACGCTGATGCTGTGCCTGGGAGTAGACCTCCGGCGGACGACGCGGCGCCTGCTCCTACCACAACGGCGTCCGCCGCCCTGTCTACCGATGACCCCGCTTGGTCTCGTCCACCGAAGTGCGGCCGTACTGGACCGGGCTGCAACCGCTTTAATCGGAGCACACCACTCCTAACCGCAGTTCAGCAGGCGACACATCCGGCATAAACGAAGTGCAACTGGAGGGTTAAGCGGTGCCCTACAGTCACTTGGTCAATCGGCTGTGGCGAGGCATCCGCGTTCCGCGGGCAGTCCTTCGCATCGCTGTGCCCAGTCGCGGAGGTCGTCGGCAAATCTAGTCGACAACCGGTCGAGATAGCCGTCCGGGTTGTCGTTCCGGCTCCGGGCGGCCGTCTGCAACTCACTCAGCATGACCTGTTGGGTGCCCTGCATGAAGTCTTTGTAGCCGAGGTCGACAAGCCTGCTGATCAGGGAGTCGACGAGCTTGCCGATGCAGCCCCGTACACGGTCGTCGGAATCGTCGCGCCAGATGCCGTAGAGACGTACCGCGACTGCGCGCAGGGCACTCTCGTTGGTCGGTCCGGCCAGTGTCATGTGCACCAGCGCCTCGACCAGCAATAGCTTGGCTCGTGGGCTGAGATCTGGTATCCAGCAGCCCTCCACCGCACTTGGCCAGTGCAGGGACTGACAAGGGTTGAGGCGGGTCGCGTGGCGGCACAGCAGTTCAGCGGCGATGAGCTGTGCGTTGGACGATGGCGAACGTAGTGCCGCGTCGATGACGAGCACGGCGGTCTCGTGGGAGACGCGTGGATTTTCGAGGGACCACAGGTCGACCAGCAGGGTCACGGCGAGATCAGCGTTGTCGAGCTTGGTGAGCGCGAGAAGACCGGAGGCCAGCGCGGCCGGATCGGACGAGCCCCCATCAGTGGGAGCGATCAGTTGCCCCGCGCGCATCGCAGAATCCAGCCTGAGCTGGCGGCTCTGTTCGGCCTGCTCTGTCTGCAGCCGGTGCTCGGTCTGGCGGCTCACCATGAAGCCGATCAGCGACACGGATGCGGTCACGAGGACACCGATGAACGTGAGCACGGCCGCAAGCCGCGCAGCCTGCCCCTCTCCGAGGTGGAGCGGCCCGAGCAGCAGGCCAGCCGGCAGGACGGCCACCACCAACAGCACGATGACCGCGAAGAAGACGATTTTCCTGTCGTCCCTGCCCATGCTGCTCTCCTCGCGACCCGGAGGACCATCGTGGCGCGTCGCTCATGGAGACGGCCACGTGCAGGCCTCAACTGGACACGTTGAGCCGCCGCGGAATGAGAGGTCCTCGGCCTCCCAGAGGAACGCCCCGGTCTGCGCGCCCTGGACCTGATCGGATAACTGGCCCCAACAGGCTCATGCCCTTGGCCTCCAGCCCGTGATCTTCCAATCGAACAGGGTCTTGACGCCGAGCAACGAGGAGGTCCCACCTGACTGTCCGCCGGAGGAAGTACTTGGTCACAGCTCAAGCACGAGGTCTGGAGGGCAATCGAACACGACATTGCGAGCCTGCATCCGGATACTGAGTTCACACACAGCAGCAACCGCATCCGCCGCAACACCTCGGGTGACAAGCGGTGCGGCAGTGCCGCCAGGAACGCCCGGTCAGGAGCGGCGAACTGAACTCTCTTCCCGCCCAGCCGGCGCTCCAAGTGCGCTTGCGCCGGTGGGCGATGAAGCCGGCCACGCGACGCCATCGATCGCGAGCCACGGCGCGGCGGCCAGCGCCGTGGGCGTGAGCCCGGCGAACGTCGCGACCTCCCGGTGCAGGTGGGACTGGTCGACGTAGCCGCTCTCGGCCGCGACGTGGGCGGCGGCATGACCCGCCGCGAGCAGGTGGGCGGCGTGGTCGAAGCGCACCAGCCGGGCGGCGCGTTTGGGAGTGATGCCGAGTTGGGAACGGAAACGGGACCACAGACGCTTGCGGCTCCAGCCGACCTCGTCCGCCAGCCCGTCGACCCGCACCCGCCCCCGGCTGGACAGCGTCCGCCGCCAGACGTGGGCGACCTGCGGGTCGACCGGTGGATGGGTGGCCAGCCGCCGGCCCAGGATGTCCGCCGCGATCGCGAAGCGTTCGTCCCACGACGCGGCGGCACGCAGCCTGTCCTCGGCCCGCCCGGCGTCGCGGCCCCAGACGTCCTCAAGAGTCGCCACCGTCCCGCTGAGCTCGGCCGACGCGCCCAGCACCGCAGCCGCCGCGACCGGATCCAGCCGGATCTGGAGCAACCGTCCGGTTCCCCGGCCGGTCGCCCGGAGATCGCCGGGCAGGAGCCCGGCGACGACACTGCCGCGCTCGCGCCGGCCATGGGTTTCGTAGACGACGCCGGCTCCCTCGCCCAGATCGACGAGCAGGGTGACGGACGGGTAGACGACCATGGAGATGTCCACCGAGGCCGGGGCACGATGGCGGAACCCGGCCATACTGACCCCCGGCAGCCGAACCGCCGGACGTGGGACCGCGACGTCTACCCACGCCTGGTCAGGCGACGTCCCGGTCGGCAACACATGGCCAGTCTAGGCTCAGGGGATCACCGGTCGTCGGCGACCGTCGCCGTGAAAGTCAGCAGCAGTTCGCCGACCGTCTCGGGCGCCTCCAACATGGGCAGGTGCCCGACGCCGGGCAGCAGCTCGACCCGCGCGCCCGGCACCGCGTCGTACCGGTGCGCCGACGACGGCTCCCAGCGGGGGTCGGCAGCACCGAAGACCACCTGCACCGGGACGTCGAGGGCGGCCAGACGGTCAGGCAGGCTCCGCTCGGCGATGTACGCGGTGTTCCGGCGCAGCACCGTCCTCATCACGCGGTAGGTGATTCCCCGTACGTCGGCGATCACGTCGTCCGGGAGGTCCACGGGGCGAACGGCCATCGCGCCGATCCCCTTGCGGATCAGCGCATCCGAACGCCTCGGCCACATGAGCGGGCCCAACGGCGGGGCCAGCAGCACCCGAAGGATGAACGGCTGCCGGAGGAGCGCATCCGGACTCGGGCCACTACTGATCAACGCGAGCGAGCCCACGAGGTCGGGACGCTGCTCGGCCAGCGCGGTGGCGACGTAGCCGCCGCTGGAGTGCCCGGCCACGGCGACGTGCCGAAGCCCGAGGTCGTCCAGCAGCGCCGCCACCTGACCCGCCTGCGCGGGCACGTCATAAGACGCTGCGGGCGGGGACTGGCCGTGACCCGGGAGGTCGACCCGGATGACGTGATGGTGACCGGCCAGCGCCGGAACCACCGGACCCCAGAAACCGCCCGAGGCCCCCGACCCGTGGACGAGCAACAACGGCGGCGCCTGCCGCGGGCCGTCATGGACCACGTGCATTCCATGCGAGCGTTCGATGTCGGATTCACTCATGAGGAGACTATGCGCGGGCGGCCGGCCTCCCGTCTTGGACGAATGTTCCCGCAGGGTCGAAGACCGGCGGCCGCCACCATAACGGCCGTACCAGGGTCCCCAAGGCCGGAACACGGGCCTGGCGGATCGCCAGAACGCGGCGAACGTTCCGCCTCCTGTCAGCAGGTCGGCGGGCCTGCCGCGTTCGACGATCGCTCCGTCCTCCAGCAGCACGACGGTGTCGGCGGCGGCGACCGTCTCCAGCCGGTGGGCGATGACGACGATCGTGCGGCCGCCGCCCAGCATCGCCAGGGCCCGGCGGACCGCCTGCTCGGTCTGTAGTGCAGGCCCCTGGTGTCGAAACCGGTGGCCACTGCGGTCGACAGCGCCGCGGGTGGATACCGTTCGACGACCGCGCGGAGAACGTCGCGGCGAGTGCCGCCCTCGGGACCAACGCCGTCCGGTATCCCCCTGCTAGCCTGACTTTAGACCTAAAGTCAATGGGGGGCGGCATGGGACGCACGATCGTGGTCAGCGGTGGCGGCACCGGTATCGGCAAGGCGGTGGCGGCACGTTTTGCGGCCGACGGGGACCGGGTGCTGATCATCGGCCGCCGCGCCGACGTGCTGGAGAAGGCGGCCAAGGAGATCGGCGGCACGGCGCTGCCGGCCGACCTGAGCGAGCCCGCCGAGGTCGCGCGTGCGCGCGCCGACCTGGCCGAGCGCTTCGGCACGATCGATGTGCTGGTCAACGGCGCAGGCGGCAACGTCGAATGGCACAGCGGGCCGGGCGACCTCGCGGCCCGGTGGACGGGCAACTTCCGGGCCAACGTGCTGAGCGCGGTGCTGCCGACCGAGGCATTCCGTGATCTGATCAACCCGTCCGGGCGGATCGTGTTCATCAGCTCGATCGCGGCGTTCCGCGGCTCGGGCGGCACCTCCTACGGCCCGATGAAGGCGGCCCTGCACCCCTACGCGTTCGACCTCGCCGCCGCCCTGGGGCCGCGCGGCATCACGGTGAACGTGGTCGCCCCCGGGCTGATCGAGGACACCGAGTTCTTCGGCGGCACCTTGGACGACGAACGCCGCGCGATGCTCGTCGCGCAGACCCACACCGGCCGGGCCGGGAC
Source organism: Actinomadura sp. 21ATH (assembly GCF_041951345.1). Lineage (NCBI taxonomy): Bacteria > Bacillati > Actinomycetota > Actinomycetes > Streptosporangiales > Thermomonosporaceae > Actinomadura > Actinomadura sp. 21ATH. Next base: position 274,010 of record NZ_JBGNUR010000002.1, read on the forward strand.
GCCGCAGGACATCGCCGAGACCGTGCACTGGCTCGCCTCGCCCGGTGGCGGGCACGTCACCGCGCAGATCGTCCAGGTGAACGGCGGGGCCGAGCGTGGCCGCTGAGCCGCGGCGCGACAGCGCCGACGCCATCCAGGACGCCTGGCGCCGAGAGCTGCCGGGCGCCCCGGTGGAATCGATCGGGGTCATCACCCGGATCTGGTGGGCCGCCAAGGTATTCGGCGACCAGCGCCGCCGCCTCCTCGCGAACCTCGGCGTGGACGTGGCCACCCTGGACCTGCTGTCCACGCTGCGGCGCTCCGGCCCGCCGTACCGGATGAGCCCTGGCGAGTTGGCCGACGCGTGCATGGTGACCCGCGGCGCGATCACCCAGCGTGTGGAGCGGGCGGTCAAGGCAGGGCTCGTCGAACGAACCACCGCCGGGTCCGGCTACCACGCGCGCGCGGTCACCCTCACCGACGCGGGCAACGCCCTGCTCGACCGCGTGGTCGCCGACCTGCTCGCGGCCGAGGACCGCCTCATCGGCCACCTCGGACCCGAACGCCGCGAGCAGCTCGCCGACCTCCTGCGCGACCTGCTAGCCGGACTCGACGGTCCGAGCCTGACCGGGCAGGTCGGGGACTGACCCTGACGTTTCATCCTCTTTGGGCGATGAGCAGGACCCGTCTGCGTAGCAGCGGCAGCCCGGCCCGTCCGAACATCCGTCTGCGGCATGGACGGACGGCCGGGCGAGCGCCTCTGGCCGCGCTACGAGGCGGCCTCATAGCCATCGAGGGCGCCGTCGCGGATGTCAGAGTTCGACACCTCAGCCGGGCCGCTCGTGCGCGTGAACGACCTGAACGACGCGGCGCCGGAGGACCGGCAGGCACTCATCGCGCCGCGGCCCACACTCTCTAAAATGACCAGCTCGCCTATCGAGTAAGGAACGTCATGACCAGCGCGCACGCCTTTCCCCTAGAGCCCGCCCCGATCCATGTGCCCGACGAGGTTCTCGACGACCTGCGCGCCCGCCTCGCTTTGACCCGTCCGCCGCTGGACGAGGGGAACGAGGACTGGTCGTACGGCGTCCCCGGCGGCTATCTCCGTGAGCTGGTCGCCTACTGGCGGGACGGCTACGACTGGCGCAAGGCCGAGGCCGCCATCAACACCTACGAGCACTACCAGGTGAGCGTCTCCGGTGTCCCGGTGCACTTCATGCGCAAGCCCGGCCGCGGTCCCCGCCCGATCCCGCTGATCCTCACCCACGGCTGGCCGTGGACGTTCTGGCACTGGTCGAAGGTGATCGACCCGCTCGCCGACCCGGCCGCGTTCGGCGGCGACCCCGCCGACGCCTTCGACGTCATCGTGCCGTCCCTGCCCGGTTTCGGCTTCCCCGGCCCGCTCACCGGCTTCCCGGACGTCAACTTCTGGAAGGTCTCCGACCTCTGGCACACCCTGATGACCGAGACGCTGGGCTACGAGAAGTACGCCGCCGGGGGCTGCGACATCGGTGGGATCGTCTCCAGCCAGCTCGGCCACAAGTACGCCGACGAGCTGTACGGCATCCACATCGGCTCCGGGCTGCCGCTGAACTTCTTCAACGGCCCCCGCGCCTGGGACTTCGCCCGCAACCGCCCTCTCACCGACGACCAGCCCGCCGACGTCCGCGCCCGCATCATCGAACTGGACCACCGCTCGGCGGTCCACCTCGCCGTGCACATGCTCGACGGCGCCACCCTGGCTCACGGGCTGAGCGACTCGCCCGCCGGACTGCTCGCCTGGCTGCTGGAGCGCTGGACGGCCTGGAGCGACAACGGCGGTGACGTCGAGTCCGTCTTCACCAAGGACGACCTGCTCACCCACGCCACGATCTACTGGGTGAACAACTCCATCGCCACGTCGATGCGTTACTACGCCAACGCCAACCGCTACCCATGGGCCCCCGCCCACGACCGCACCCCGGTCGTCCAGGCCCCGGTCGGCCTCACCTTCGTCACCTACGAGAACCCGCCCGGCATCCACACCGCCACCGAGCGCGTCCAAGCGTTCAAGAACGGTCCGCAGGGCGACTGGTTCAACCATGTCAACGTCAACGCCCATGACCACGGCGGCCACTTCATCCCCTGGGAGAACCCCGACGCCTGGGTGAACGACCTGCGCCGCACCTTCCACGATCGCAGGCCCTGAACGGCCCTGCGCGCCTCGTCCGACATCGGCCCAGTCGGCCCCGGGTGTGTATGAGTAGATCGCCGGCCTGAAGTGCTCCTGGGGCGTCGGCCGGTCGGAGCCTCCGATCGGGGGCTCCGACCACTGCCTGCCAAAGCGCGCATACTGGCTTTCGACAGGCTTGATTGACAGGCGGTATGCATGCAGCGGCGGCGGTTTGGGCGGCGAAGTGCCGGGCTGGGCCGAGCGGGTGCAGCTGGAGGGGCAAACCCTTGGCGGAGGCTTCGTGCGGTCCTGGCCGAACCCGGACTTTGATGATCTTGCTGGGTGGGGGATCATCGGGACGGTGAGCGTTTCGCCGGGTCGATTACTGCTCGCATCTGGACGGTAGAAATGGGCGGACGCGGAAGGCGGCCGGATCATGGGGCCGTGGTCGGCGAGCTGATCGGCGCCGTCATCGTCGTCGCCTTCCTGGGCTTGGCCGTCCGAGCAGAGTGGATGATCATTACTGGTCACGAGAACGCGGGCGACACCGTCGAACGCGTCTGGGGCGGAATCATCTGGTTCTTCCTTGGCCTCGGCGCCCTCGGCGGCCTGGTCCAGTTGCTGTTCGGAGCTTCGGACCGGGAGGCCGGCGGTGGGGGCGGGGCCGAATTCGGCCTTGGCGACGACGACCCCGGCGTCTGACTCCAGGAGACGACCACGATGACCACCACGACAGCGGCCGCCATGACCATCGTCGGCCTGTGGCGCTACCCGGTCAAGAGCATGGCCGCCGAGCCCCTTCCCCGGGCGCATCTCGACCCCGGCGGCATACGCGGCGACCGCGCCTGGGCGCTGCGCGACCAGACCCGCGACGTCATCGCCGACGCCCGCGCGCTTCCCGTTCTGCTGAACCTGACCGCCCGCTTCCCGGTCCCGCCCGGTCCCGGCGAGCTGAGCCCGCCGGTCCGGATCAACGCGCCCGGCGCGGCCCCGGTCTCCTCCACCGATTCCGACGTCCACCGCGGCCTCTCCGAGATGATCGGCCGTCCGGTCACGCTGTGGCCGCGGCTGCCCGCCGAGCAGACCGCCCACTACCGGCGCCGCCCTCCCGCCGACGGCGACTGGGACCGCTACCTGCGCGAGTTCTTCGACGTCGAGACCGCCGCCGACGCCCCCGACCTGTCCGCGCTGCCCCCTGAGGTCGCCAAGTACACCACCATCCCCGGCACCTACTTCGACGCCTACCCCCTCCACCTCATCACCGACCGGACCCTGCGCACCCTCGGCGTACTCGCCGGCCACGACACCCCCGCCGACGTGCGCCGGTTCCGCCCCAACCTGCTGGTCAACGTCCCCGGCGACGCTCCCGATCCGTTCCCCGAGCATCAATGGATCGGACGCCGACTGCGCATAGGAACGGTTCTGCTGGAGGTCACCGCGGCGACGCCTCGCTGCGTGATGATCAGCCATCCCGTCGCCGACAGTCCCCGCGACCGTCACCTGCTGCGCACCGTGCACACCAAGGCCGCGCACAACGCCGGCGTCTACGCCCGCATCGTCCGCCCAGGAACCGTCCAGCGCGGAGACACCCTTACCGTCCACGACGCCCCGCCCGGGCCGACCTGACCAGGCGGCCGGGCGGGAGGTTGCCGACGGGCGAGCTGCTTGAGTACGCGGAGTGACCGGCGCGCCTGACCTCCCCGGGCGGCACCTTGCCGAACCTCTCGCCGAGAGCGACCCCATCCCGGCCACGCGCATCGACAAGGCACAGGCGGCCGCCGACTGCCGGGGCCCTGCCATGGTCGCCTCGTGATGTACGAGCCCGATGTGTTGCGGTCGCCGGCCAGAATCGTCCGGGTCCCATGCGACGCTGGCACCGCTGATCGACATGAGGAGAGCGGCAGCCCATGACCCGGCCAGAGACCGTCACGTTCCGTGCCACGACCGAGAACGGCGAGGTCGTCGACAACCCCGCCGGAGACGCCATCCGTGCACTGATGGACGGTCTCGACACCACCGACAACACCTTTGTGATCATCGAACCGATCGAGGACGACCCGTCCTGGTACATGGTGATCTCCCTGCGGCACGGGGACACCTTCGAGGTCGAGCGCCGCGACCTCGCTCGGCAAGAGCACGAACTCGCGGACCAGGCCGGGCGCGCCTCCGTCGCCGAGGCCGCCGCCACATGGATCGCGCAACGGCGGACCCCGCGGCAGCACTGGGAACGGGCGGCCGTCGAGTCGCTGGACGAGGCAGGGCGGCGCATCGAGGCGTGGCTGCGAACGAACGCGCCGGTCACCTTCACCTCGCTGGGCTCGCCCGCGGCGGCCGAAGAGGTCGCCGCAGTCGCCCGCAGGCTGGAATCGGAGTTCCCGCCCGACCTGACCGCCTGGCTGCTCCGCCACGGCGGTGCGCGGGGCGGCCAAGGACTCCCGCTGCCGCGCGGCTTCGTCCTGCTGGGCGCGCAGGAGATGGCCGCGTACACCGAGAGGCGGCGGAAGCTCGACGCGGACGCAGGAGATCCGGAACAGGACTGGTACTGGCCCAGGGAATGCGTGGGGCTGGCAGCCAATGCCATGAGCGCTGACGCGCTGCTGGTCGACTGCACCCCGGGGGCGGGATTCGGGCGCCTCGGAACGCATGATGCGGTCTTCGGCATCGAATTCGACGTGGCATCCGACCTCTGCGCGCCCAGCATCGGCGCCCTCCTGACCGAGGTGGCCGACTGCCTGGAGCAGGGCGGTCACTTCCGGGAAGGCTTTCCCTCCTGGGACGACCATCCCGAGCGTCCGGCCGTCCTCGACGGCCGGTTGATCTGGCGCACGGACGAGCCCTGAATCTCGAACGCCGGCCCGTCGCGCCGTCCGATGGCCGTGACCGGCGAAGCATGCCCGCGGGGCGCCGCGTCCGCCACCGGCCATCGCGGCGGCACGATCCTGCAACGCGCACGGTTGTGAAAGACGCCCGGAGGGCTCCTCGGCAGCATCAAGAGCGGAAGAGAGCCGTTCTCACCTGCGAGGAGACATCATGGCGGCGGACCACCCATCGCGGCGGGCAGTGATCAAGGGCGCCGGCGGTGTCGCGCTCGCGACGGCCGGCTGGACGGCGGCGGGGACGAGCGGCGCCGCGGCCTCGGCCGGCGCGCGCGACCTGCTCACCCGGCCGTTCCCGGGCACCGGCGAGCGGGTCCCGGCTGTCGGCATGGGCACGTTCATGACGTTCGACCGGTTGCCGCACACTCCGCGCGGCCACCTGCGCGAGGTGCTGCGCCGGTTCCACGCCGCCGGCGGCCGGGTCGTCGACACCTCCGCCCTTTACGGCATGTCCGAGACGAACGTGGGGCTGTTCGCGCGGGAACTGGGCATCACCGACCGGCTGTTCCTGACCGACAAGAGCTGGGTGTGCGGCGAATACCTGAACGACGTCTCCCACGCGCGCCGGCAGTTCGAGCAGTCGTTGCGGCGCCTGCACCGGCGGCGGCTGGACGCCGTCCAGGTGCACAGCCTCACCAACACGGCGATGGTGCTGCCGTTCCTGCGCGAGTTGAAGGAGGAGGGACGCATCAGGTATCTCGGCGTCACCCACCACGAGATCCCCGAGCAGGCGGCGGCGGTCGAGCGCTGGATCCGGACCGGCGACCTGGACGTCGTCCAGATCCGGTACTCGATCTTCATGCGGGAGGCGGAGCGGCGCATCCTGGCCGCGGCCGCGGACCACGGCACCGCCGTCATGGTCAACATGCCGCTGGAGAAGGCCCGGCTGCCCGAACTCGTCCGGGGGCGGCGACTGCCCGGGTTCGCTCGCGAGATCGGCTGCTCGACGTGGGCGCAGTTCTTCCTCAAGTACGTCCTGTCGCACCCGGCGGTGACGTGCGTGCTGCCGGCCACGACCGTGCCCGCGCACGCGGAGGAGAACGCGGCGGCCATGCGCGGCCCGCTGCCCGACGTGGAAACGCGCGCCCGGATGGTGCGGCACATGGAGTCGATCCCCGGGTTCGCTGAGATCGACAGCCGGCCGTGGTATCCGGGCAAGACCTTCACGGGCGGGCAGGTGAAGCTCTAGCCGGCGCGGTAGCGGGCCGGGGTCACGCCGTACCGGCGGCGGAACGCGGTGGTGAGATGGCTCTGGCTGGACAGCCCGACCTGGTACGCGATGCCGGCGATGGGCAGATCGGCGCGCTCGCGCAGCAGCCGGGCGGCCCGCTCCAGCCGCCGTTCGGTCACGTACCGGTGCGGCGGTACGCCGGTCGCGGCGCGGAACGCGCGGGCGAAGCCGTACCGGTTCATCCCGGCGACCCCGGCCAGCGCGTCCAGCCGCAGGTCCTCGCCGAGCCGGTCCTCGATGTGGTCGAGGACCGCGCGCAGCGTCCGCCCGTCCAGGCGCGCGGGCTGTGGCGTCGCCGCCGGAGGGGCGGCGCGGCCGGAGTAGCGCCGCACGAGGTGGAGCAGCACGGCCGTGGCGACGCTGTCGGCGAACAGCCGATCCGCAGGCCCGTTGCCGGTCCCCCGCGCCGTTCCCTCTACCAGGGCGAGGGCCATCTGGTGGAGGAACGGGTCGGGACGGTTGGTGTGCGGAACGAACTCGACCCGCGCAAGGTCCCCGGGCGCTCCCAGGGCCTCCGGGAGATCCGGGGCGAGCCGCAGCGCGGCATAGGTGATCGTCGCGTCCCGGTAGAGGGTGCGGCGAGCCCGGCCGGCGGGGATGAACGTCGTCGCGCCGGGGAAGTCGGCGCTCTCCACCGGGCGCTCCCCCTCGACGGCGGCCGTGGTGTGGCCGCCGTCGCAGGACAGCGTGACGAACAGCAGGTGGTCGGGGCGCCGGGTGAGGCCCTCGGTGCCATCGGAGACCCGCCAGCGAACGTGGTCGACGCCCAGGCCGTCCCAGTCCGCCGACCGCCGCCACAGGTCGCGCCCGCCGTACGCATGGACGACCGCCGGGTGCCTGCCCATCGAACCTCCCGGATCCCTTGCGGCCACCCCATCCCCTCGAAGCGAAAGCCTGGATAAAGACCGCTCTGGGCCGGCTCAAGCAGAGGCCGGACGGCCCGAAGAAGCATGGGCACCCTCGTGAGCGCTCGGCGAAGGCGGAGGCAGGCGCTGAAGGATCTCCTCGAACAGTTCCTGGCGGCGCCGCGAAGCACTCCAGAAGAAGCAGGCGAGTCCAGAGAAGAACGCCACCCCCGCCAGGACCGCCAACACCAGCCCTCGCAGGAAGGCGACGGGGTCGAGCAGCCGCGCCTCTTGGCCGCGCCCGATCTCAAGGGTCCTGAAGGAAGGCGAGGTGACGGAGCCGAAGACCTGCAGCGCACCCACCAGCGCCAGCAGAGCCGCAACGGCCAGCGCGCACCAACCGAGGACGATCCAGCGTTTGGGAGTCATACGGAGATCGTGCTCGTTCATCCATTCGCGCAGAACCCCACGTCCCACTTCGGCCAGTCCCATCCGCGGGAGACGACACGCCAGAGGGCCGTCTGGGCTGCCAACCGCCAGCAAGTCACGGAGACGCGGGCCGACTCGGGGGTTGAGAACCCCCGCACCCAAGGGGAGCCGGGTGCGGGGTCAGTCGTCACAGCCGCCGTCGCTGGCGGCGAAGGCGGGGCTGCCGGTCCGTCCAAGCGGGGCCGGTACGGCCGCTGGTCAGGTCAGCCGATTGGGATGCGCATGAGGTCGTGCCCGGCGATGATGCGTCCGGTGTAGCCGGCGGTGCGGGCGCCGGCACGGGCGGCGCGGGCCCAGGCGGCGTCGCCGCGGACGGCGGGGTCCCCCGGAGCCAGGTGGGACAGGACGATCTCGCGGGCATCGGAGGCGGCCCCGACCTCGCCGATATCGGCGACATCGACGTGCACGCTCGTCATGTGCTGGATGAGGGGTTCGCCCATGCCCTGGGCGCGGAACCAGGACACGTCCACCGCCTCGTGAACGAGCACGTCGGTGCGGTGGGCGAGCCGGTTGAGCCCCTCGCTGAGGGCGGTGTCGCCGGAGAAGGTCACCGAGCCGGCGTCGGTGTCGAAGCGGTAGGCGTAGGAGCGCACGTTGCCGTGGGGAACGAGCGTCGCGGTGACCTTCAGGTCGTCGTTCTCCATGACGGTGAACGCGGCCGGGGAGGCGGGCAGCTCGTGGACGCGCAGCATCGAGGCCGGGTCGATGCCGAAGCGGCTGGTGATGAAGGCGTTGGAGGAGGCGGCGAAGGTCTCGTTGGCGCGCCTGGTGGTCTCGGCCAGCCCGGGGGCGGGGTCTTTGGGGGATATCGGGCCGTTCGGGGTGCCGCCGGGGCCGGGGCCGTAGACGTCCACCATGCCGCCCAGGCCGGGCTGGGGCGGCTGGACGCCCGCGCATAGGAGCGGGAAGGAGAAGTAGTCCACGATGTGGTCGGCGTGCAGGTGGGTGATGAAGACGGCCTTCAGCGACGGCATCGTCAGCCCTGCCCGCAGGTATTGGGTGACGGCTCCTCGCCCGCAGTCGATGAGGTAGGTGTCGCCGTTGACGACCAGGGCCGAGGCGATCCCGGTCCGGTTGCCGAACGGCGGCGGGCCGCCCGCGGTGCCCAGTAGTACCAGCTGGGTGCCGTGCCGCTCGGGCCTCTCCGCATGGGCGGGTTCGGCGTGCAGCATGGTGGCCCCCGCGGCGCCACCGAGCAGGGCCGCGGCGCCCAGCAGGGAGCGCCGGCTGACCGCAGGGACCTGGGACTCGCTTTCGCATTCGTGCACGATGAACGCCTTTCTGGCGTGGGCGGAAGGCCGTGGAAGGGAGGCGACGATCGCCCCTCAATTCTCCAGGTCGGGGTGGCGTTGGCGCGGCATGCCGGAACGACGGGGACGGGACACGATGGCCGACTTCGCTGGAAATGCTTATCCGGTTACCCGATAAGGCCGATCGGCCAAGACGATTATGAGGCAGCCGAAAAATGCTGTCCAGGTGGGCGGGCATTGATATGCCGTATAGCGGCCATCCGGGCGGCGAATACGTTCGCCGGTACGCCACCACCCGCATGGCCGCCCTGCCGGATATCTCGCCGCCCGAGGCCGGTGGACGGAAATCGGCGGTACGGGACCCGGGCTCAGGGACGTTCGGTCATCGCGGTAGCGACGCGGGCCATGGCGCCGGGGACGTCGGCGCCGGGGCCGGGTTCCATCTGCCATCTGGCGATCTGCAGGGAGGTCTCCACGACGGTGCGGACGCGGTCGATCCGGCGGTCGCGGAACTCGTCGAGCAGCGTCCGGTCGAGGCCGCCGCGCGCCAGGAGCAGTTCCGCCAGGACGGACGCGTCCTCCAGGCACTGGGCGGCGCCCTGGGCCAGGGTGGGAGGGCAGGCGTGGACGGCGTCGCCGAGGAGGAGCACGTTGCCGCGGTGCCACGGCCCGTCGACCAGCAGCCACTCGAAGTGGGTGTAGTTGATCGGCACGGTGTCGGTGAGGGTCGGCTTGATCTCCTCCCAGGCGCCACCGTACGGGTGGGCGAGTTCGCGCATCATCCCGGCGAGGCGTTCGCGGGGGATGACGGCCTGGTCGGTGACCTTGTCGACGAGGTAGGCGTAGATGGAGTTCTCGCCGGTGGGGCAGTATCCGGCGATGTAGCACGGTCCGCCGTACATGAGTTCGGTGCGCCGGATCCGGGCGGGGCGGGGGACGTGGGCCCGCCATGCGCCCATGCCGACCGGTCGCGGCTCGGTCCCGATGCCGATCATCCGGCGGACCGAGGAGCGGATGCCGTCGGCGCCGATGACGAGGTCGTACTCGCCGGTGGTGCCGTCGTCGAAGGCGACGGGGTCGACGGAGGTCACGGTGCGGCCGAGCATGAGCCCGGCGCCGGCGCTCTCGGCCGCTTCGACGAGAATGGAGCACAGCGCGGGCCGGTACATGCCCAGGGAGGCGGGCAGGTCGGGTCCCCCGGACCGGATGTCGTCGCTCTCGAAGAGCAGGTCGCCGGTGGGGGTCCGGATGCCGACGGAGTCGAAGGCGTAGCCCTCGGCCTTGACCCGGTCCCAGACGCCGAGGTCGCGCAGCACGCGCAGGGCGTTGCCCTGGAGGGTGATGCCCGAGCCGAGTGCGGTCCAGGTGGGGTTGCGTTCGGCCAGTTCGACGGTCACGCCCGCGCGCGCGAGCAGGATCGCCAGGCTGGTTCCGGCGATGCCGCCGCCGACGATGAGAACCTTCATGATGCCTCGCTGTGGGGTGGTTCCAGGGGGTGGTTCTGCGGGGTGTCAGGCCGGGACGCAGCGGTTGCGCTGCGCGCCGATGCCCTCGATCGCGGCCTCCAGGACGTCACCGGCCCGGAGGAACCGGTTCCAGTGGCCGCCGTTCCCTTTGGGGCTCCCGGTGAGGACGAGGTCTCCGGGGAGCAGGCGCACGGAGGCCGATGCCTCGGCGACCAGGCGCGCCACGTCGAAGATCATGTCGGCGGCGGTGTCGTCCTGCATGGTCCGCCCGTTGAGTTTCAGGGTCAGGCGCAGGCGGGACGGGTCGGGCACGAACAGCGCGGGGACGATGAACGGGCCGGTGGGCAGGAACGTCGGCTGGTTCTTGGCGCGCAGCCAGTCCCCGCCCAGTGCGCGGTGCTCAGGGGGGAACTGCCAGTCCCGCGCGCTGATGTCGTTGCACACGGTGTATCCGGCGACGTGGTCCATGGCCTGCTCGGGTGTCACGTGCCGGGCGGGGCGGCCGATGACGACCGCGAGCTCGGCTTCCCAGTCGGGCCGGGACGTGCCCTCGGGCAGGAGGATGTCGTCGTGGGGCCCGCACATCGCGGACGGCAGGCCGATGAAGAGGAACGGTCTCCCTTCGCTGAAGGCTTTGAGCTGCTCCTGTGCCGCGGCCTGGGCCGTGGCGTCGTCGCCGCCCGCGGCCCGGGCCTGAGCCGTCGCCATTTCCAGCAGGTGGGCCCGGTAGTTCGCTCCCGCCTGGATGATGTGGTGCGGCGTGACCGGCGGGAGGACGCGCAGGTCCGCCGGGTCCAGCCGGCCGGAGTCGCCGGCGGTCTCCGCCAGCGCCGCGAGCCGCGGCAGCGTCTCCTCCCACCGTTCCAGCAGCCGGCGGACCGTGACGGGACCTTCCAGCGGGCCGCCGTCCGGCAGGGGCAGGACGCGGCCGCCGACGACGAGGCCGGCGAAGGCGCCGCCGGTGGAAGGGTGGGCGAAGGTGCCGAGCGCGAAGCGTCGCGCGGCGGCGGGAAGGCTGGTCACCCGTTCTCCTTCGTCAGCGCCGGTAGGGGCGGACGGTCTCGTTGGGCTGCATGACGAAGTGGTGTCCCCACATCTCGGCGCGCTTGCCCTCGGTGACGTCGATGTAGCGGGGTGAGCGGGCCTCGGTCTCGGGGATCGGCAGGCCGTCCCAGCCGTACTCGATGAAGAATCCGGCGGGGTTGTGGATGTAGAAGGAGACGGTCTGGTCCCCGATGTGGCGGCCGAGCCTCATCAGCAGGTCGGGGTTCTGGTCGCCGCCCAGGACGTCGTAGTAGGCGTAGCCGACGTCGTCCAGGGAGTTGCACTCCAGGTAGATGTGGTGGAGGCCGAGCATGCCGTCCATCTGCAGGAACGCGATGCTGTGGTGGCGCGGGTTCGAGCGCAGAAACCACATGTCGCCCAGCGGCGGGTTGAGGCGGATGATGTCGGTCGTCCGGAACCCCAGGACGTCGGTGTGCCACTCGGACGCCTCCTTCGCGTCGGGCACGACGAACACGACGTGGCCCAGCCCCTGGTCCCCGGTGACGAAGCCCTGGTGGGGGCGGGGCGGGTCCCAGTCGCGGTAGCCGCTGGACTGGTAGCAGAACGCCTCGTAGGGCTGGCCGTACAGGTCGGTGAACGTCACCAGTTCCTGGACGCCGCGGGCCTCGCACAGGGCCCGGTCGGCCCGGCGCGGGCCGGCGCCCGCCTTCTCCAGCCGGGCCTCCAGGGAGTCGAGGTCGCGGTGGTCGAGGACCTCCCATCCGACGTAGGCGAGCCGGTGCTCCCGGCCGGGGTGGACGGACAGCCGGTAGTCGGCGTCGTCGATCTTGATGCGGACGGCGCCGTCGGCACCGTCCGGGCCGAGCATGCAGGCGAAGGTCTCGGGTGCCCAGGTGCGCCATTCGGCATGGTCCGGGGATTCGACCCCGACATATCCGAGTTTCGCGATCTCCGTCATGAGAAGCCCTTTCGGTGAGTTTCAGCGAAATCTAGCCATGCCGGCCGCGCCGCGGGAAATAGATGTCAGCGATACGTGTTATTACGCGCCGCGGGGCGCCGCTATAGATCGAGGACGAGTTCGGGCGTCCGGGAGCGCGACACGCACGTGAGGATGATGTCGCCGGCCGCGCGTTCGCCGGCGTTCAGCAGCCGGTCGCGATGGTCGGGAACGCCTTTCAGGACCCTGACGGCGCACGCTCCGCAGAAGCCCGCTCCGCATGCGACGGGCACCTCGACGCCCATGGCGCGGAGCCCCTCGTTCAGCGAGGTCCCCGCGGGGACCTGGAACGACAGCTTCGAGCGCGCCAGCACCAGTTCCACGGCCCGGGACGTTCCGCCGGCGCCGGCAGGGCCCTCGAAGCTCTCCCGGAAGAGGCGGACACCGGGCCGGCCGGCGAGCGCGCCGTCGACCGCGGCGACGAACGGCTCGGGACCGCACGCGTATACGGCGGTGCCGTTCGGCACGTCCTCGTCCCGCAAGGCCGTCGCGATGTCCTCATCTTCCCGCGCGACCGTCAGAGCGGGTTCGAGGTCCGCCAGCTCCCGCCAGCCGGCCACCTGGCGGGCGTCACGCCCGAAAAGGGTCATCGACCAGGGCATCCCGGCCGAGGCGGCCAGGCGGGCCAGCGGGATCAGCGGTGCGACGCCCGCGCCGCCCGCGAGGAACCGGTACCGGCGGGCCCCGGCCAGCGCAAGCCCCGGCAGCACTCCCAGGTACTCGATCCGGTCCCCTGCTCGCAGGCCGTCGTGAAGGTGGCTCGACCCACCTCGGGACCGCTCGTGCCTGCGTACGAGGATCCGCCAGAAGCCGCGCTCGTCGGTGCGGCCGCACAGCGAGTAGGGGCGGACCAGCCCGCGGGCGAGCAGCAGGTTCACGTGACTTCCGGCCGTCCAGCGGGGCAGCGGCCGCCCGTCCGGATCCCTCAGGTCCATGGCGAGGAGCGACGGGGCGAGGAGGGTCCTGGCCGCCACGACCAGCGGTCCTCCCGAGCCGCCCGGCCGGCGGGCGGCGGGACGGACGCGTCCGTATGGAGACCGCTGCCGGTGCGCCGGGGCGGGCGAGGGCTTGGAGGTCATGCCGGGACGGTAATCACCCGGACGCGACGAACGAAGAATGTGGACCATTGGCGACCGCGATACCAATTATGAAATGGGCGTCTTCCGCGCGATGGCATCGCGGCGCTGTATCACAGGTCACGGCAACGGGTAGTGTCGGGTGGCCGGGCCCGGCCCGCATTCGGAAGGTTCGTAGAAAGCAGCGTTCCATGGAACTGGGTAGATTCGATCTCAACCTCCTCGTCGTGCTGGACGCGCTGCTGCGAGAGAAGAACGTCACCCAGGCCGCCAGGCGGCTGCACCTGTCCCAGCCGGGAGTGAGCACGGCGCTGTCGCGTCTGCGCAAGATGCTGGACGACCCGCTGCTGGTCCGCCAGGGCCGGCATCTCGCCCTCACGCCGCGGGCGGAGGCGCTCATAGAGCCGGTCCGCGAGACCCTGGCGACCATCGAGCAGAACATCCTGCAGCCGCCGCAGTTCGATCCCGAGCGCGACACCCGGACGTTCTCCGTCCTGGCCAGCGACTACGTCGGGATCGCCCTGCTGCGGCCGCTGCTGGCCCGCATCGGCGACCAGGCCGCGCGCGTGCGCATCGACATGACCGCGATCCCCGCCGGCTGGTTCGACCAGGTCAAGCGGGACGAGGTGGACCTCGCGATCGTGCCGGACCGGATGGTCGCCGGGGACGACTTCGAGGCGCTGTCGAGCATGAGGGTGATCGAGGACCGCTTCGTCGCCGTCGTCTGGAAGGACCATCCGGTGGCCGCGCGGGGCCGCCTGACCGCCTCCGATCTCGGCCGCTGGCCCTACCTGGCCTACGCCCCTCCCCAGGGGACGAGCCTCGTCGAGGACGGGCTGGACGAACTGGGCATCGCGCGGTCCGTCGAGGCCACCGGGTCGAACTTCGCCTCGCTGGCGTTCCTGCTCCCGGACACCATGATGATCGCTTTCGTCCCGGAACGGCTCGCCACCAGGGTGGCTCCGGCCGCGCAGGTCGTGGCCGTCCGGCAGGACTTCCCGCTGAGGCCGCTGACGCAGTCCGCCTTCTGGCACCGGCGCCGCGACCGGGACGGCGGCCATGTCTGGCTGAGGCAGGAGCTGCTGGCCACCTCGCGCCTGGAGTTCGACGACCTCGACCACGGCGCCTGAACGGTCCGGCGGCACACGGGTGCGGGCGTGCGGCCCGCGGCGGCCACCGGAAGGGGCGCCGGCCGCCGCGGGCACTAGTACGGCCGAGTGTCAGGCGAAGCGGGAGAGCTCCTGGCCACCGGCGTAGACGGCGCCTTCCCCCAGCGCGGATTCCAGCTGGATGAGCCGGTTCCACTTGGCGGTGCGCTCCGAGCGCATGGTGGATCCGACCTTGATCTGGCCGGTGTGCCACCCCATGGCCAGATCGGCCAGCCAGGTGTCCTCGGTCTCGCCGGACCGGGCCGACAGCACCGTGGTGTACCGCGCCGAGTGCGCGCGGCGGACGACGTCGAGCGCGCCGGACAGCGTGCCGGCCTGGTTGGGCTTGACGAGCACAGCGTTGGCGGCGCGAGCGGCGACGCCCTTCTCCAGGCGGTCCGGGCTCGTCACGAAGAAGTCGTCGCCCAGGATCTGCACGTGCCGCCCGTGCCGCCCGGGCCTGGCCGGCGCCGAGCCGAGCACGCGCGTGGCCTCGGGCCAGCCCTCCCAGTCGTCCTCGGCGAGCGGATCCTCCAGGGAGACGATCGGGAAGTCGGCGCACCACCGCGCGAGCTCGGCGATCAGCTCCGCCGATGTCAGCCGCCGCCGCTCCGCGGCCAGCGTGTAGTGGCCGTCGCGGTCGAAGAACTGCGTCGCGGCGATGTCGATGGCGATGCCCACGCCGGTGCCGTCCCCGCCGTCCAGGGCCAGCCCCGAGCGCTCGATGCCCTCGCAGAGCACCTCCAGAGCGGTCCGGTTGGTGGGAAGGACGGGCCCCAGCCCTCCCTCGTCGGCGACCAGCGCCACCGGCAGCCCCCGCTCGTGCAGCACCTCCGCGGTCCCTTCGCGAACGCGCGACGCCCACTCGACGGCCTCGGCGAAGGAGCGCGCCCCCAGCGGGACGACCAGGAAGTCCTGCACGTCGATCGAACGGCCCGCGTGGGCCCCGCCGGAGATGATGTTGACCATCGGTACGGGCAGCAGCGGCGCCTCGCCCTCCCGTCCGGCCATGGCGGCGGCGTGCTCCCACAGCTCCCGGCCGCCGCTACGGGCGGCCGCCACGGCGGCCGCGACGGAGACCGACAGGACCGCGTTCGCGCCCAGCCGGCCGAGGTCGTCCGTGCCGTCGAGCTCGCGCAGCCGCCGGTCGAGGGCCGCCTGGTCGGCGGCGTCCAGCCCGCGGACCGCGCGGGCGATCTCGCCCTCGACGTTGGCGACCGCCTTCAGCACGCCGTTGCCGGCATAGTGGCCGGGCTCGCCGTCGCGCAGTTCCCGCGCCTCGTGCGTGCCGGTCGACGCGCCGGACGGGACGAGGGCCGTACCGCGGCCGCCGCCGGCCAGGACGACCTCGCAGCCGACGGTGGGCTTGCCGCGCGAGTCCAGTGCCTGCCAGGCGCGCAGGGACGAGATGGCGGTATCGGATGTCATCTGATCAACTCCCAGGCGTTCAGGACGCCGTTCGACTGGTCGTGGGGGTGGCCGCCGGTGAGGAGCGCCCTGCCCAGCTCTCGTGCGCGCAGCCTTCCGGCCTCGGTGAGGTACGGGGCGGGGCTCTTGCCGTCGACCCGCGCGATCAGCAGGCATCCGATCTGGCGCGCCAGGTGCCCGCCGTCGAGCGTGAGCGAGTCCCGCATCTGCCGGGTGTAGGACTGGCAGAAGGCCGCGGCCGCCCCCTGGTACAGGTCCGCCCATCGAGGGGCGTGGACGCTCTTGAGCAGGAGGTGGCTGAGCAGGAACGCCGGATCGAAGGCCGCGTCGCCGAGGTGGGCGACCTCCCAGTCGAGCACCCACATCCGGCCGCCGGAGGCCAGCACGTTCTTGGGACTCAGGTCGCCGTGGACCAGGCAGTCGCGCGCCGCGTACATCGCGCCGACGGTCTCCTCGACGATCGGCGCGAGGTCCCGGTGGGTCGCGGCGACCTCGCGGTGGAACGGGTCGGTGCGCAGCTGCGCGAAGACCGTCCGGTCCTCGAAGCCGGCGAGCCGCGTCGTCTGTCCGGCCGTCCGGGCCTGCCAGACGCCGAGAGCGTGCCCCAGCGCCCGGGCGACTCCGGTGTCCACCACGCCGGACAGCAGGTCGTCCCGCCAGTTCGTCCAGCTCCTGGGAGCGCGCTCGATCACCAGGTATCCGCCGGCGAAGTCCACGACGGCGGGGACCGCCTCGGGCGTCTCGGCGTGTGCGAGACGCAGCGCCCGCGCCTCGATGCCGATCCGCGCGACGTCGGCCTGCCATTCCCTGGCCACCCGCAGGACGGGCAGCGCGCGTTTCACCACGACGTCGATCCCGGGCCCGGAGACGGCGAACACGTCGTTGGAGACCCCGCCGGTGAGGGGGACCGCCTCCGTCCGAGCCGGATCGGGGACCATGCCTCGCGCCGTGAGGTGGCCGAGGAGCGCCGTGACGTCGTCCGATGGCTGGGAACTCACCGTGCCTCCTCCATGCGCAGGGCCGGAATCTGGAAGACCTCGGGATTGACCACGTTCGCCGGGCGCCCGCCCCGCAGCACCTCCGCGACGTTCCGCGCTGCCTTCTCGGCGAGTTCGGCCGTCGATCCATCGGAATAGAAACCCACGTGGGGCGTGAGCACCACCAGCGGATGGTCACGGAGCCGGTGCCCCGCCGGAAGCGGCTCGGGATCGGTGACATCGAGGCCGGCGCCCGCGATGTCTCCGCCGTCCAGCGCCCGGACCAGCGCCTCGGTGTCCACGAGCGCGCCGCGCGAGGTGTTGACGAGGTAGGCGCCGCTCTTCATCATCGACAACTCCCGTGCGCCGATCATGCCGCGGGTCCGCGGAGTCAGCGGGCAGTGCAGGGACACGACATCGGCCTCGGCGAGCCCCTCCGCGAGATCACCGACCACCCGGACACCGTCCGGCGGGCCGCCGGAGCCTCCGCCGCTGCGAAAGGCCAGGACCTGCATGCCGAGCGCCCGCACCCGCGGGACCACCCGCCGGGCGATACCGCCCAGGCCGACCAGCAGGATCTTCTTGCCGCGCAGGCGGACAGGCGTCCCGCCCGCCCGGTTGTCCCATCCGCCCGCCCTCACGTCGGCGGACAGCGGGCCCAGGCGGCGGGCCAGCGCCAGCACGAGCAGCAACGTGGTGTCGGCGACCTCGTCGCCACAGAAGTCCGGGACGTTGGACACGACGATGCCGAGCGCCGTGGCATGGGCGACGTCGATGTTGTCCAGGCCGACGCCGTACCGGCCGACCGTGACGCACCGCGTCGCCGCGTCCAGCACGGAGGCGTCGACGGTCTTCCAGCATGTCAGGATCGCATCCGCCGCGGGAGCGAGTTCGAGCAGTTCTTCCCGCTCCCCGGTCCGCGCCACCAGGAACTCGGCATCCAGGAATCTCCGCTCGACCTCCAGGTCCGGCCATGCGTAATCGGTGACCAGTACGGTCGGTTTCATCTGAAGCAAGTCGCCCCTTCGCAATGTGTGAGGCCGCGGCTCGCAAGGCAGGGCTTCGTGGAGGCTGGGACGGCATACCACCGATCGGTCAGTTCGATGCCCAGAGGATGAATCACCTGTCCATGGATGACACCCGCGCTGCGCCGGCCGCGGTACCTGAAACTGGCGTAACGCATCCAGCCCCCTCGTACCTCCAGCTCGGAATACGGCCATCCCACCAGCAGCGGCAGCGTCGGCGGAAATACATGCTGGCAATCCCAGCCATTCGCAGAGCGAATGAGCCGCCGACGCCTGCCTCTGGCGCATCGCCGAGGGCGTTCTCGGGGAGGGCGAAACGCTCACCGGCGCGAGATCCACCGGACGTAGCGCGATAACAACCCACGCACCCCCTCTTGGAGCCCGTTGCCGAGCACCCGGACGAGTAGATCCGTCGCAGGTCACGTTGGGTGACGCAGTTCTCGATATCGCCAGGTCGCCATCCGCCGTCGGGTTGGCGATGACGTGCCGGTCTCCGACGGTTCGTCGCCCCTCGCACGGAGAATCCGGGCGCCCGTGCGGCCAAACAGCGGACGACTGCCCGCATGCCTTCCGCGATGCGGAGTCAGGCGCCGGGGAGGAAGAGGCAGAACGGGTGGCCGACCGGATCGCGGTAGATGCGGACGTGGTCGAGCGGCTGGAAGGCGGCCGACACGGCGCCGTGCGCCTCCGCGTGGGCAGAGGCGGCCTCCAGGTCGTCCACCTCGAAGTCCAGGTGGGCCATCATCTGCTGCGCGCCGGCCTCGGCCGGCCATGCGGGAGGAGTGAACAGGGGCTCGGTCTGGAACGACAGGCCCGTTCCACCGCCCGGAGGCCGGAGCGTGACCCAGTCGGGTTCGTCCTGAACCACGGTCCATCCGAGGAGGTCGCGGTAGAAGTCCGCCAGAGCGTGCGCGTCCGGGGCGTCGAGCACGGTGGCGGACAGAGACAGACGCGGCGATCGGCTCATGCTGCCCTTCCGGTCGTTGATCGTTACGGACTGGATGGCATGCCCGGTCCGCGGCGAAACAGTCGACGGCCACGGCGGGTCAAGCCGGTCATCCACTTCTGACACGGCCGAGGTTGCGTCTTCTCGGGGAACGTGCCCTCCCCGGGCAGGGGCGTTCAGGTCGTAGCCGGTTCCGGAGAGGGTGATCAGGTCGGCGCCGAGGTCGACGGTGGGGCCGCGGACGGCCCGCCGCCCCGTCGCCTCGTGAACGTCACTCGGGGAAGTCGTCGGGATTCACGTCCGAGGTGCGCGCGTTCCCGCCGACGACCTCCTGAAGCGTGATCCTCCATGTGCTGTGCCGAATCTGGGTGGCTGTCCGGGTGGTGGTGTATTCGAGCGGATCCTCGAACTTCTGGAAGGCGCACTCGCGGCCGAACGCCTTGGCCGCACCGTCCCAGTGGGTGCCACCGGTGAAGAACACCGTGTACGCGCCGTCCGGCACGCCGTTGAGCGTGTGCTTCTTACCGTGCCGGACGAAGACCGACATCATCGGCTTGCCGCCCTTGCCCAGTGTCACCAGCGCGTCGTCCGAGCCGCCGCTGTTGTCGATGGTGAGCCGCCCGTTGCCACCGCCGCCACCCGACCGGATGAGCGCCCCGTTGGAGGGCCGCGACCCCGGCTTCTGGCCGGCGGACGGCAGCGTGAGTTTCCGCTGCTCGCCCGGCACCTTGGCCTGCGCCGCCGCCATGGCGGAGCGGAGCGCGCCCGTGCCGTCCGCGTCGCCGATCTCGGCCCGGACCGCCGCCCCGGTGCACAGGTTCCGCGAGCCGACCTGGCCGCCCAGCCCGCCGACCACGCTCTCGAACCGCCCGAGGGCACTGACGAGACTCGCGTGCTCCCCGGCGGCCTCGGCAGGCGGGGTGACCGAACGGAGCTTGGCGGCGGCCTGAGGCACGGCGGCCTTGACGCCGTCGATGCGACCCCGCAGACCCTTGTACGCCTTGGCCTTCGCCAGGTCCGCCAGCTCGGTCTCCAGCGGATCGATGGCGCTCTTCAGCGTGGCGCCGTACTGCTCCATCGATACCGGCGTCGCGGACGGCGATCCCGCCGCCGCTCGCGAGCCCGGCGTCGTCCCGCCGCCCGAGTCACCCGCGCACGCGCCCAAGCACAGCGCGCCCGACACCGTCACGGCGACGCCCGCCGCCCTCCGCCACTTCATCACAGCTGTATCCTGGGCCGCGCCCGATCAGGGATCAACGCGCATATCCACAGACGGCCTGAAGCGGACGATCAACCGGCCACCAGACGCCAGGGGAAGAGCGCGGACCGCTCTCCTGCTCGCGCCGCCGTCCCTCGGGCAGCACGCCGCCCCACCGGGGGTCGGCTCAGAACGTCGCCGAGGCGCCCACCGATCTCGTCGATCTCCTCACCACCGACACCTGCACTCTGCGCGTTCAGGCAGGCACGCCAGTCGACGAGCCGCTGATTTCCTACTGTGAAGGGAACCCGGTGGGCTTCGCCCGCACCGCCAACTCGACGCCCTGGCCGCCGGTATCCCGGCCGAGCGGTTCTACGGGCCCGTCCCGGCGACAGCATCGTCGTGCACACCTCAACCGGATCGGCCGCAACCTGCGTGGAGTCCTCAACCTCGTCCACCAGCTCACCGAACGCCAGATCGGGATCCGGTCGTTGGCCGACCCGCTGCCCATCACCACCGCCGACGAGGGCATGGCCCGCATCGCCTTCCTCCTGCTGGCCCCGTTCGCCGAGATGGAACGCGCCTTCACCGCCGAACGCGCCGCCCACGCCCGCACCGCCGGCCGCCAGATCGGCCGCCCCCGCGCCCACCTCGAAAACAAGATCCAGTACACCCGGCGTGTCGAGTCCCAAGGCGACGCACTCGGCACCATCGCGGCCAAGACCAGCAACTCGCACCTAACTACTCCGCTACTTCACCACCAGCGACCAATCCATCTAACGCGCGCTCTAACCGCGGGCCGCCTCCAAATTCGCCCTCACCGATTCGGTGAGCGGGTGGCCGGGACTGAGCACCCGCTCGCAGTCGCTCAGGGTCGCCTCGTACAGCGGGACCGCGCGTCCCAGATCTCCTGCCGACCGGTAGGCGTGCGCAAGGTTGTTGCGGGAGGTCAGGGTGTGGGGGTGGTCGCTGCCCAGCACCCGCTCCCGGTCGGCCAACGTTTGCTCGTAGAGCGGGACCGCCCAGCCCAGGTCCCCGGCCGACTCGTAAGCGCTGGCGAGGTTGTTGCGGGATTGCAGGGTGTGGGGATGGTCGCTGCCCAGCACCCGCTCCCGGTCGGTCAGGGTGGCCTCGTACAGAGGGACCGCACGTCCCAGATCCCCGGCCACCCGGTAAGCGCCGGCGAGGTTGTTGCGGGAGGTCAGCGTGGCAGGGTGGTCGCCGCCCAGCACCCGCTCGTAGTCGGTCAGCGTGGCCTCGTACAGCGGGATCGCCCGGTCCAGGTCCCCGGCTGCTCGGTAGGCGTAGGCGAGGTTGTTGCGAGAGGTCAGTGTGTGAGGGTGGTCGCTGCCTAGCACCCGCTCGTAGTCGGTCAGCGTGGCCTCGTACAGCGGGATCGCCCGGCCCAGGTCCCCAGCCGACTCGTAGGCACCGGCCAGGTCGTTTCGGGAGGTCAGCGTGGCAGGGTGGTCGCCGCCCAACACCCGCTCATAGTCGGTCAGCGTGGCCTCAAACAGCGGAACCGCCCGCCCCAGATCCCCCAGCGCCTCGTAGGCACCGGCAAGGTTGTTGCGGGATTGCAGAGTGTCGGGGTGGTCGCCGCCCAGCACGCGCTCATAGTCGGCCTGGGCGGCTTCGTACAGCGGGATCGCCCGACCCAGATTCCCCGCCGCCTGGTAGGCGCCAGCGAGGTTGTTGCGGGCGGCCAGGGTGGTGGGGTGCTCGTCCCCCAGCAGGCGCTCGTCGCAGATCAGTGCGCGTTCGAAGTACCCGATGGCGCGGTCCACCGCACCTTGATCCCGCAGGAAGGCCGCGGTGCGGTCCAGCAGAAGGCTGGTGACAGCGATGTCGGTGTCGGGGCTGGCGTGTTCGGCGAGGGCGTGGATGTGTGGCAGCAGCGTGCGCCAAGCGGGCCATGTGGCCGGGTTGTCGGAGGTCGCGGGGCGGGTCTGGTTGAGCAGGTCGGTGGCCGTCTCGCGGGCGGTGTGGATGTCGGCGGGGCGGCGGTGCGGGTCACCGTCCTGGTCTGCGGGGCGGTAGTCGGGGGTGCGGGCGACGGCTTGGACCAGGCGGTGCACGGTGATGGTGTCGGGGCTCAGGGTGATCATGCTGTAGGCGGCCAGGTCGCCCAGCGCGGTGGCCAGCTGGGCCGGACCGGCGAGCGGGGCTAGCAGGTTGCGGGGGATGTCCTGGGGTGCCCACCACGCCAGCACCCGCAGCGCATCGCCGGTCAGCGGCGTGGTCTGGACGAGGTGGTTGAGGGTGATGCGCCAGATCCGGGCGATGGTGCGTTCCCCGTCGGCACCACGCCCGGTCTGGTCGTACATCGCCGCCGGGTCGGCGCGCAGCAGCTCCAGGTAGCCGTCCGGGGACAGGTGCGTCTGGCGGATGAAGGCGCCGGCCTGCGTGACCGCCAGCGGCAGATATCCCAGCTCTTGGCACAGCTCGGCGGCGCCGGTCAGGTCGGCGCCCGCCCGGCCGGCGGTGACGGCACCGGCCAGCATCTCTTGGGCCTCATCCGGGCTCAGCACGTCCAGCTCGATCACCGCCGGTGCCAGGTCGTGCCAGCCCTCCCGCAGCCGGCTGGTGATCAGGAACCGGCCGCCCGGCGCGCCGGTTACCAGCTCCGCCACATCGGCGGGGTGGGTGACGTTGTCGAGCACCACCAGCCAGCCGGTGTGGGTGGCCAGCCACCGTCGCGCCCAGGCCGCCCGCTCCTCCAGCGCCACCTCCGCCGGAACGCTGCGAGTGATCTCGGGCAGCAGCATCGCGGCCAGCTCGGCCAGCCCCGCAGTGATGCTCTCCACCGAGTCGGCGATGATCCACCAGGTCAGCGTGTGCGCGGCGGCGTGCCGGTGCGCCCAGTGCGCGACCAGCGTGCTCTTGCCCACCCCTCCCAGCCCGTGCACCGCCTGCACCACCGCCCCGCCCGGAGCCGCCAGCGCGGCATCCAGCTCGGCCAGCTTCCCGCCCCGCCCGACAAAGCTCCTGGTGCGCGCCGGCAGCGTCGGCGGCGCCCACGGCGGCGGGTCCACCTCATCGGCCCGTGGCAGCGGCACCCCCTGATACACATCGCCCACATGCGTGGACGAGTTGATGACGTCCCCATCGGCGGCGATCGCCCCGGTACCGGAAGCCTCCACCCGCGGTTCCGGGCCCGCCGCGATGGCACCGGTGCCGCGCAGGTCACGCTTCACGGCGCCGCCGGATCATCCCGGGTGACCTTGGTGTGGGAGTCCTTCACGTCACCGCCGGCGGCGATCGACCCCGGCCCCGACGCGCTCACCCCCTCACCCGCGGCCGGCTGCGGCGCCGGTGGACTCGCGGGCGGCCGCGTCACCGTGGTCGAGGACCCGGTCACCGCCCCGCCAGCAGCCATCGCACCGGCAGCCGACGCCGCCACCCGGTTAGGGGGCACCGGTTCCGGGTCGGTTGCCGCCCGGTAGGTCAGCCAGCCCAGCAGGCCGCCGCCGACCACCACGCACGCCACCACCGCCGCAAGCCACGCCAGCCCCCACTGCTGGGTCAACATCCCGGTGGCCACGTTCACCACCGCACCGACCCCCACACCCGCGGCGGCCGCGACCGCCTGCCGCCGCCGACCCTCCCCACCACTCATCACACCTCCCACAGCATCCGCCGCCCACAACCAGCGGCGCGCCCGCCGTACACCAATTGTTCCGCGCTATCTCGCACCCCACCGCTACTTCGCCACACCCGGACACGACATATGAGGCGGCGCGCCAAAGCCTGCCAGATAGCGCTGAGACCGGAGGTGCTCACGAAGGCCGCGTGAACGCCGCAGATCCGCTCGGCCGCCGCACATCATCGGCGCCCGCGCCGCCCAAGTTGGCGCCGAGCCGCGCGAGCGGCCTGGAAACAGGCGGCCGCCCTGGGCAGGATCTCTCGCTCCGGCTTCAGCTCGACCACTACCTTGCGCAGTCTCGCCGGCTCGGCGTTGGCCGCCTCGGTCGCCGTGCCGGGCCGCTAGATCTCGCGTACCGAGTTCTCAGCTTCTCAGTGATCGACACCCAACTCCTTGGCACTCGCGTGATCGACCGACCCGACGCGCGGCCAGCGAAACTGCGTCAGCCTGGGACACTGCGGCTGTTTGCAGGTCCCCGACCAGGGACTTTCCCTCTGGGCCACTCATGATCCATTTCTGAGGATGTTCGCGATCAAGGGGTGGAAGGCGCGGCAACCGTGTCATAAAGCGCGGCCGTCAGTACCTCGGCGTGCTTCTAAGCGCGGTTTGGCACATGGTCTCCGATTCTTCGCAAAGGGCGTGGGGTCGTGCGGTAGGCAGCGCCGGTGCGGTCGGAGTACAGAATCGCGTTCATGATGGTGTTCAGGCCGTCGATGAAGTCAGGGGGACGGCGTGGCGCCGATCGCGACGAGTAGCCGGGCCGTTTCGTTCAGCGCCGGCGCGCGTCGGATAGGTCACTGGCGAGAACGGCGGTGCAGGTACATGGCCAGGGCGTACGCCGCGCTGGGCCGGATGCCGGGGGCCATGCGGTCGTTGGTTTGACGCCGGCCCGAGGCCGCACATTCTGGGGGTTGCTCGCCCTTACACTCCCACTCGATATCACGGCACGTAGTGCTACATGCACATTTCGCCATGCCTGCTCAGTCCATTTACGGATCTCCGCAGTGTCGTTTTCGGGCGCAACCAAGAAGGCTGCGCCCGTGGCCTGAAGAGGGGCAATCCATGTGGGCTGACCACTGAATATGAAAGTCAGGTAGAACGCCGGATGAGTTCTGTGGTGCCGTGATTGGCCTTCGCTATACGATCACGCCGTTGGCGCACTCGTGCTTCTGTGGCCCTTTGGGCCCGCCCTTCCGAGGACCCCCTGATGCCCATGCAGGAAGCCGCATCCGATCACTCGACGAGGCCACGTCCGCGGCCGTCCGCGGCCTGGTCGGCGCTGCTGGTCTGCGCGATACCGGCCCTCACCGCCGTGGCGATGGCGGTGCTGATGGCGCCGGACTCGTACCGCCCCGCGCTCGCGGCGGGGGCGGTGGCCGCAGCCGCGGTGCTGTGCGCGGCGGTCGCGGCGGCGTTCCACTATCGCGATCAGGCCCTGCGGAGCCGCAGGCAGGCCGCAGCGGACGCGGCACAGGCCGCGGCCAGGATCGCCGGTGGGAACGAGGCGGCGGCGCGGCTGGCAGAGGAATCCAAGCACAGCGAGGCCCGGCGGGCGAGCGCCATGGCCGCGTGCGCCAGCGCCGCGGGCCGTATGCAGGCGATGACGGCCAGCATGCTCGCCGACCTGCGCGAGATGGAGGATCGGCACGGCGACCCGAAGGTGCTGGCGGATCTGCTGCGCCTGGATCACCGTGCCGCGCAGGCCGGCCGGCTGGCGGACAGTGTCGCGGTGCTGTCCGGAGCGCGGTCCGGACGCCGGTGGGCCAAGCCCATCGCGATGGAATCGATCCTGCGCGGGGCGATGGGCCGGGTCGGCGGCTATCAGCGGATCCGGCTGCGCGCCGTCACCGATGCCGCGATCGCCGGGCATGCCGCGGAGGGCGTGATGCACGCTCTCGCCGAACTCTTCGACAACGCCTGCAATTTCTCCCCGCCCACGACCGAGGTCCACGTCTATTCCGCCGAGGTCCCGGCCGGCGCGATCATCACCATCGAGGACAGCGGCCTGCAGATGAGCCAGACCGTGCTTCGCCGGGCCGAACGCGCCGTGTCCGGCGCGGCCGGCGACCTGTCCACGCTCGCCGGAACGCGACTGGGGCTGGCGGTGGTCGGGCTTCTGGCCCGCAAGCACGGCCTGACCGTGTCCTTCCGGCCGTCGGCCATCGGTGGCACCGCCGTGGTGGTGATGGTCCCGAAGGAGCTGATCACCAGGCCGGTGGCGCCACGTCGGCTCGCCGGCAGCCGGCCAGAGACGCCCGCGGCCTACGAGCAGGACCCGCCGAGCAGCGCCGATCGGCCGGCGGGCGACGGGCACTCCGTGTCCGCCCTGCCCAAGCGGCCGCGGGGCGGCACGCTGGCCGCCGCTCATCCCGGCGGCCTGCCGACCGCACGGGAGGCTCACGACGCCGCCGCGGCCCCGCCGCGGCGCACGCCCGGCGGCTTCAGCGCCTTCCATGCCGCTTTCGCCCGAAGGGAGGCCGGCGCCACTCCGCCGCCGGCCTCCACCCCCTCCGATCCCAGTGAGGACGACCGATGAGCGCGGTGTCGCCCGAGGGGGCACGAGCCTCCCTGCCGCCTGTGCCGCCTGTGCCGCGCAGGAGGCTTCGCCCATGAGCACGGACCTGATCTGGCTGCTGGAGCGGCTGCTGAGCGGTACCCCCGGTGCCCGGCACGCCCTGCTGCTCTCCCGGGACGGGCTGAGGATATGCCACACCCCGGAGCTCTCGGTCGACCGGGCCGATCAGCTCGCGGCCATCTCCGCCGGGATCCAGAGCCTCGCTCAGGGCGCCTCGGCCGAGTTCGGCGACGGGCGGGGAGGTGTCCGCCAGTCGATGACCGAGTTCTACGGCGGCATCCTGTTCATCGCCGAGGCCGGTGCCGGTGCCCACGTGGCGGTCGTCGCGGCCGAGAACGCGGACCCCGGTCTGATCGGGCACCACATGCTCGAGCTCGTCGAGCAGCTCGGTCACCATCTGACGGCCGCACCCCGGGCCGCTGGGAGCAGCCTCGACACGGGCGCGACGCTGTGAAGCGGCCCGGCCGAGACGACGACCCCGACCGGCTCTTCACCCTGACCCAAGGGCGCACCCGGCCGGACTCCGACGCCTTCGACCTGGTCACACTGGTGGTCAGCGAGTGCGATCCCGCACCGGGCATGCAGTCCGAACACGCGGCCATCCTGCGCCTGTGCAGGACCCCGGCGGCCGTCGTCGAGGTCGCCGCGGAGCTGCGGCTGCCGGTCGGCATCACCACGATCCTGCTCTCCGATCTGCTGATCACCGGAAGGATCACCGCCCGCCATCCGCAAGCGCGTCCCGCCGGAACACGGCTGCCTGACGCATCGACGCTGGAGAAGGTGCTCGTTGGACTCCGCGAGCTTTGACCGCCCGCCGACGCGGAGCCGTGCGCCGCTCAGCGGCACCGCGCGCCACGGCCTGAAGATCGTCATCGTGGGCGGCTTCGGCGTCGGCAAGACGACCATGGTGCGCTCGGTCAGCGAGATCCGGCCGCTCAACACCGAGGAGACGATGACCCGGGCCGGTCAGGACATCGATGATCCGCGCGGGGTCCCGGGCAAGTCCACGACCACGGTCGCCTTCGATTTCGGGCGCATCAGCGTGGCCGCCGACACCGTGCTCTACCTGTTCGGCGCCCCCGGCCAGGAGCGGTTCTGGTTCCTGTGGGACCGGCTGTTCACCGGCGCGCTCGGCGCCGTCGTCCTGGTGGACCAGCGCAGGATCGGGGACTGCTGGTACGCCGTCGACCGCCTGGAACACCAGGGCACGCCGTTCATCGTGGCCCGCAACGACTTCGGCGGCCCGCCCCACGCGTCCGCGGCGGTACGCGAGGCACTGGACCTCGACCCGGGTGTGCCGCTGGTCGACTGCGACGCGCGTTCCCGCGAGTCCAGCAAGCGGGTCCTGATCACCCTGGTCGAGCATCTGCAGACCCTGCCCACCATCGCGGAGGCCGCGCCATGACCGCTTCCGACCCCGCCACGCCCGCCAGAACCTCCTCCCCCGCCGACCTGGCGGGGGGACCGTCCGGGCTCGTGCCGCTCAGCGGGCCCGGGTTCCACACCGACCCGCACCGGCTCTATCGCCAGATGCACCGGGAGCACGGACCGGTGGTCCCGGTCGAGCTGCCCGGCGGGTTCCCGGCCTGGCTCGTCATCGGGTACGCCGAACTCCACCAGGTCACCAGCGACCCCGAGCTGTTCCCCCGGGACGTGAGCCTCTGGAACCAGTGGGCGAACGTCCCCGCGGACTGGCCGCTGCTGCCGATGATCGGTCCGCCGATGCCGTCCATCTACTTCACCGCGGGCGCCGAGCACCGCCGGCACGTCGCGATGGTGGAGCCCGCGCTGGAGGCCGTCGACGCCTTCGAGCTCCGGCGTACCTGCGAGGAGCTCGCCGACGGGCTCATCGACGCCTTCTGCGGACGCGGCTCGGCCGAGCTCGTCACCGAGTTCGCCGAGCCGCTGCCCGTGCTGGCCCTCGCGCGGATCATCGGCTTCCCCGACGAGGCCGGCCCGCACCTGGCGCAGACCATGAAGGCGTTCACCGACGGCGGCCCGGACGCCCAGCAGGCGCACCAGCGTTTCGGTGAGCACATGCGGCGCCTGCTGGCGGCCAAGCGGGCGCGGCCGGGCGAGGACGTGGCCTCCAGGATGCTGGCCCACCCCGAGGCGTTCAGCGACCAGGAGTACGTGCTGGACCTGATGGCGGTCACCGCCGCCGGCCACCTGCCCACGGCCGACTGGCTCGGCAACTCGGTGCGGCTGATGCTGACCGACACCAGGTTCGCGGCGGCCCTGGGCGGCGGGCAGCACAGCATCGGCCAGGCGATGAACGAGGTGCTCTGGGAGGACACCCCGACCCAGATCCTCGCGGGCCGGTGGGCGGCGCGCGACACGCGGCTGGGAGGGCGGGCCGTCCAGTGCGGTGACATGCTCCTCCTCGGGCTGGCGGCGGCCAACGCCGACCCCCTCGTCCGGCAGCACCAGCATCTGCCCGGCGGCGCCGAGCCCGTGTACTCGGGCAACAGCGCGCACTTCGCGTTCAGCTACGGGGAGTACCGCTGCCCCTTCCCCGCCCAGGAGATCGCCGAGATCATCGCCCGGACCGGGATCGAGGTGCTGCTCGACCGGCTGCCCGATATCGACCTGTCCGTCCCGGCGCGGAACCTGGTCCGGCGGCCGTCGGCCTTCCTGCGCGGCATGACCGCGCTGCCCGTGAGCTTCACGCCCGTACGACCCACCGGAGGTCCCTCTTGAGCGGCCAGCTTCCCGAGCCCATGGTCATCGACCCCCTCGTCCGCGACCTGGCCACCGAGACCGGGCGCCTGCGGGACGCGGGCCCGATCACCCGCATCGACCTGCTGGGCGTCCCCGCCTGGACCGTGACCCGGCACGCCGAGGCCAGGCGGCTGCTCACCGACGAGCGCCTGGTCAAGGACATGAACCACTGGACGTTGTGGACCTCAGGGGCGGTCACCGACCGGTGGCCGCTCATCGGCATGATCGACGCGGGCCGTTCCATGTTCACCGTGGACGGCGCCGAGCACCGGCGCCTCCGGGCCAAGACCGCCCAGGCCGTGACCCCGCGCCGGCTCGAGGCGCTGCGCCCGGTGATCGAGCGGATCACCGACCGGCTCCTGGACGACCTCGCCGAGCACGGCCGCGGCGGCGCGGTCGTGGACCTCAAGGAGATCTTCGCGTACCCGCTGCCGATGCGCGTCGTCAGCGAGTTGATGGGCGTGGACCAGGCCGACCACCCGATGCTGATGGCCAGGTACAAGACGTTCTTCTCCGTGCTCACTCCGCAGGACGAGCGGCTCCGGGTGATCGGGGAGCTGGACGACTACTTCACCGCTCTGGTGCGGCGCAAGACGGCCGAGCACACCGACGACCTCACCACCGCCCTGATCCTCGCCGACGCCGAGGGCGAGCCGCTGACCGAAGAGGAGGTCGTGGGCAACCTCAAGGCGATGGTGGCGGCCGGCCACGAGACCACGATCAGCCTGATCCTCAACGCGGTACGCGCCCTGCTCACCCATCCGGAGCAGCTTCGCAGGCTGCTGGACGGCGACGTGCCGTGGGAAGCGGCGGTAGAGGAGACCCTGCGCTGGGAGGCCCCGGCGACCCATCTGCTGATGCGCTTCGCCACCGAGGACATCGAGGTCGGCGACACGGTGATCCCCAAGGGCGACGGCGTGGTCATCTCCTACCGCGCGATCGGCAGGGACCCGGAGCAGCACGGCCCCGACGCCGACGCCTTCGACATCACCAGGCCCACCCCGATCCGGCACATGTCCTTCGGCCACGGCCCGCACATCTGCCCCGGCGCGGCCCTCTCCCGGCTGGAGGCCCGCATTGCCCTTCCGGCGCTGTTCGCCCGGTTCCCGGGTCTTCGGCTCGCCGTTCCGGTCGAAGAGATCCGCAACCTGCCGGTCCTCACCCAGAACGACCTGGAGTCGTTCCCCGTGCGCCTCTCTTGACCCGCGGGCCCGGGGCTCAAGTCCCTGACCGCACACTCGCTCCGACCGGCGACGACCTCCCACTTGGCGGTCGTCGCCGTCGTCATACGGGAACCGGCCTCATAACGCCGCCCGGCGCGCCCCCTCTAGGGCAGCCGGAACCGCGAGACGAAGTCCCAGATGACGGTGTTGGCGTCGATGTCGCGGGTGGTGCCGCCCAGGACGGGACCGAGGAACGGGATGCCGCCGGGCCAGTTGTGACCGCCGCCCTTGATCCGGTAGAGGATCACCGGGGCCTCGGCGGGGCACCGGTCGTAGGTGTGCCTGGTGACGGTGGTGCCGTCCTCGGGGTGCGTGTCGGGCAGGTCGGTGGCGGTGGCGGTGGCGGCGCAGCCGTTGTTGCGCGCCCAGAACGGCGCGGCGGCCGTCGCCGTGGCGTAGGGGACGAGCGGGTCCGCGTCACCGTGGATCATCACGATGGGGACGCGGCGGCCGGGGCGGCAGGCGGCCTGGTCCCCCAGTTGCCCGGCGACCGGGGCGAAGGCGGCGAACCGCCCGTTCTCGCAGGCCATCTTGCTGGTGAAGAACCCGCCGTTGCTCATGCCCGAGGCGTACAGGCGGCGCGGATCGGCGTTGAAGCGCTCGACCAGGACGTTCTGGAGCGCCGCGACGAAGCCGGGGTCGTCGACGTCCGGGGAGGTGGGGCCTCCGCCGACGCCCTGCCAGCCGATGCCGTAGTGCTCCGGCGTGACCATGATGAGGCCGCGGGTCTGGGCGTGGTCGGCCATCCGGCCGAAGAACTCGGCCATCCACGGCGTCTCGATCAGGCCGGGGAAGTGGAAGAGGGCGGGGCGCGGCGAGCCGTCGTAGTCGTCGGGCAGCCGCAGGATCGCCACCCGCTCCTGTCCCGCGTGGGTGAGGTGGACGGCGTGGTTCCCAGGATCGGGGCGGCGGTCGTGGACGGTGAAGCCGACCGCCTGCCGCGCGGACCGGCCGTCCCGGTGGACGGTGCCGGTGCCCTGCCAGGTGACGGTGCCGTCGGACGGCGCGCGGACGCCGCCGACGACCCGCGCGGAGATCTCCACCCCGGCGGACTCGTCCTTGAGGCGGAAGGTGCCCGCCATCCCGATGACCGTGCGCGCCAGGTCGACGTCCACCGTGGCGGTGCCGCCGCGGGAGCCGGCCAGGACGCCCCGCCCGCGCACCTTGTCGGTCCGGTAGTCGCCCACGGCGTCGGTCACGGCGATCCCGCCGGAGGCCATGTCGCCTTCCAGCCGGTAGGCGGGCGCCCCGGCGGCGGTGATCACGAGCCTGTCGGGACGTACGGCGGCCGCCCGCGCGGCCGGGACGGCGGCGGACGGCGGGGACAGCACCGGCACCGCGAACGCGGCGGTGAGCGCGGAGAGCGTCGCGGCCGCGGCCAGCGAACGTCTGGAGGGAGGAGTCATGGCCGACCTTCCTGCGAGCCCCGCCCCCGCGAGCCGCGGCGCCGGGCCGGGACCCGTCCCGGCCGTCACCGCCGAGGCTAGACGCGGCGGCGCCGCCCGGCTGCTCACCTGGGTCACACAACCGGCGCCCCGGCTTGAGCCGCCGGTGACAAGGACGGGCGCCGGGCGGGACGGGGGCCGCGGGGCCGGCGGCGCCGCATTAGGTTAGGCTCACCTCATTCGCGGGCCGATCTTGGAGGAAATGGTGCGGGCCGGACTTGGCGGACGCGGGTGAGCACGATCGCGGAGAAGCGGCCCGCGGCCGGGGCCGCGACGCCCCGGCGGCGGCTGGCCGCGGGGGTGGGCGTGCTCCTGGCGGTCCTGCTCGTCGCGGCGGCGGCGTCGCTGGCCGTCGGCGCGCGGGCGCTGGGCCCCGGCGAGGTCTGGCGCGGGCTGTTCGCGGCGGCGGACTCCGACCAGCGGCTCACCGAGATCAGGCTCATCGTGCGGACGGTGCGGCTGCCCCGTACCGTGCTCGCGATCGTGGCGGGCGTCGCCCTCGGGATCGGCGGCGCGCTGATCCAGGGCTGCACCCGCAACCCGATCGCCGACACCGGCCTGCTCGGGGTGAACGCCGGGGCCTCGTTCGCCGTGGTGTCGACGATCTCGGTGCTCGGGCTCACCGACCCGTTCCAGTACGTCTGGTCCGCCTTCCTGGGGGCGGCGGCGGCCGGTGCCGTCGTGTTCGGGCTGTCGAGCATCGGGCGCGGGGCGGGCAACCCGCTGACGCTCGCGCTGGCGGGGCAGGGCATCGCGGTGTTCCTGGCGGCGATGACGACGGCCGTCGCGCTCACGGACCAGGCGTCGCTGAACGCGCTGCGGTTCTGGAACGCGGGCACGGTGGCGGGTGTCGGCTTCGGCGTCATCTGGCCGGTGTCCGTGTTCATCGCGGCCGGGCTGGTCCTGGCCCTGGCCACGCTGCCCGCCCTCAACCTGCTGAACCTGGGGGACGACGTGGCGCGCGGCCTGGGGGTGAACACCGCGCGGAGCCGGACCGCCGCCATCGTCGCGATCACCCTGCTGGCGGGCGCGGCGACGGCGGCGTGCGGGCCGATCGCGTTCCTCGGGCTCATGGTGGCCCACGTGGCGCGCTACCTGACCGGGCCCGACTACCGCTGGCTGGTGCCGTACGCGGGCCTGCTCGGCGCCGCCGTCCTGCTGGCCTGCGACATCGTGGGACGCGTGGTGGTGCGGCCCGGCGAGCTGGACGCGGGCGTCGTCGTCGCGCTCCTCGGCGCCCCGTTCTTCGCGGTCCTGGTGTGGCGCGGGAAGTTCAGCAACGCATGAACGGGACGGACGTGAAGCGATCGGTGGCGCCGGGCGTGCGGTTCGGCGGGATGTCGTTCGTGTGGCGGCCCTGGCCGGTCGCCGTGACGCTGCTGCTGGCGGCGGCGGCCTTCCTGGTGTTCTGCCTGTCCATCGGCGTCGGCGACTTCCCCATCGCGCTGCCCCGGGTGATCGCCACGATCGCGGGGCGGGGCGAGCGGGTCGACCAGTTCGTGATCATGGACCTGCGGATGCCGCGGGCCCTGGCCGGGCTGGTCGTGGGGATCGCGCTGGGCGTGTCCGGGGCGATCACGCAGTCCATCGCGCGCAATCCGCTCGCCAGCCCGGACGTGCTGGGCATCACCGCGGGCTCGGGTGCGGTCGCGGTGTTCATGGTGACGGTGTCGGGCGGCGCCGCGGCGGCGGTCGCCGGCACCGTGGGCCTGTCCGCGGCGGCGTTCGCGGGCGGCCTCGGCACGGGGCTGCTGGTGTACGTCCTGGCGTGGCGGCGCGGGGTCGACGGCTTCCGGCTGATCCTCATCGGCATCTCGGTGACCGCCGTGATGCAGGCGATCACGACCTGGCTGCTCGTCACGGCCGACATCAAGGACGTCGCCCGGGCGCAGGCGTGGCTGGTCGGCTCGCTGGACGGCCGCTCGTGGGACGAGGTGCGCATCGCGGTCTGGTGCGCGCTCGCCCTCATGGTCGTCGTGGCCGCCGCCGCGTTCCAGTTCCGACCGCTGCACTTCGGCGACGAGGTCGCCGCCGGGCTGGGCGTCCGCTACCCGGCCGTGCGGGCGGTCATGCTCCTGTGCGCGGTCCTGCTGGCCGGTGTGGCTGTGAGCGCGGCCGGGCCGATCCCGTTCGTCGCGCTGGTCGCGCCGCAGGTGGCGATGCGGCTGGCGCGGTACCCGACGCCGCCGCTGGTGGTCTCCGGGCTGGTGGGCGCGCTGCTGCTCAACGGCGCGGACCTGGTGGCGCGCACGGCGCTGCCGGTCACCCTCCCCGTCGGCGTCGTCACCGCTGCGATAGGCGGCCCCTTCCTGGTCTATCTGCTGGTACGGGCGAACCTCCGGCAGGAGATGTGAGAGTTAGGCGAGGCTAAGTACAGTGGATCTTGTGGCCGCTCAGCGCAACACCGGGACCGGGTCCGAGTCCGGCGCCGCCTCCGCCGTACGGCTGGCGGCCGAAGGCGTCACCGTCGGGTACGGCGGCCGGATGGTCATCGACGAGCTGGACGTGGCGATCCCGCCGGGGGTGATCACGACGATCATCGGCCCGAACGGCTGCGGGAAGTCGACCCTGCTGCGGACCCTGTCGCGGTTGCTCAAACCGGCCGGCGGCACGGTCGTGCTGGACGGCGAGGACATCGCCGGGCTCAAGACCAGGGACGTGGCGAAGAAGCTCGGGCTGCTGCCGCAGGCGCCGGTCGCGCCGGACGGGCTGACGGTGGCGGACCTGGTCGCCAGGGGCCGCCATCCGCACCAGAGCTGGCTGCGGCAGTGGTCGTCCGACGACGCCGGCGTCGTGGAACGCGCGCTCGCCATGACGGGGGTGTCCGACCTGGCCGGCCGCTCGGTGGACGCGCTGTCCGGCGGGCAGCGCCAGCGCGTCTGGATCTCGATGACGCTGGCGCAGGGCACGGACCTGCTGCTGCTGGACGAGCCGACCACGTACCTGGACCTGGCGCACGCCATCGACGTGCTCGACCTGGTGGACGACCTGCACGAGGCGGGCCGCACCGTGGTCATGGTGCTGCACGATCTCAACCTGGCCGTCCGCTATAGCGACAACCTGATCGTGATGCGGGACGGGGCGATCCTGGCGCAGGGGCACCCGCGCGACGTGATCACCGCCGGGCTGCTGCACGAGGCGTTCGGGCTGCGCGCCAAGGTGATCGACGACCCGGTGGGCGACCGGCCGCTCATCGTGCCGATCGGCCGCGCCCACGTCCGGTCCGCCTGACCGCGCGACCGGCGGAAAAGCCGCCGAATCGTGATCGAACTTAGGTGAGGCTAACCTTATTGACGATGTTAGGGTTGCCTCCCTAACACGGGTTTGTGGCGGACGAAAAGGGAATCCGAATGCCCCTCGAAAGAACGACCTCGGCGAAGTCCAGGCGGCGACTGGCGGCGTTGCTGTCCGCCGCGACCCTCGGCTTCGGCCTCCTCACCGGATGCGGTTCCGACAAGGCGGACGAGCCGGACGGCGGCGCCGCGGCGGCCGCAGGCGGCGCCTTCCCGGTGACGGTGGAGCACGCCTTCGGTTCCACCGAGATCACCAAGGCCCCTGAGCGGGTCGTCTCCGTCGGCTACACCGACGACCAGGCCATCCTCGCGCTCGGCACCAAGCCGGTCGGCATGGTCGACCAGTACCCGAACCCGCCCGGCAAGTCCCCCGACATCAACACCCAGTGGCCCTGGGTGAAGGACAAGTGGGGCGACACCAAGCCCGAGGTCGTCATGAACAACGGCGACACCGGCCCCAACTTCGAGAAGATCGCCGCGCTCCGGCCGGACCTGATCGTCGCGGTCTACTCCGAGATCGACAAGGCCGCCTACGACAAGCTCTCCAAGATCGCGCCGACGGTGGGCCGTACCAAGGCCGAGAAGGAGCCGTTCAGCGCGCCGTGGCAGGACAACGCGGTGCACATCGCCAAGGCGCTCGGCAAGGAGGCCGAGGGCAAGCGGCTCGTGCAGGGCATCCAGTCCAAGCTCGACACCGCCCGCAAGGAGCACCCGGAGTTCGCGAACCAGACCGCCGTCGCGCTGTCCTGGTACAAGAACTCGGTCGCGCCGTTCACCACCACCGACGTGCGCGGCCGGCTGATCACGGGCCTCGGTTTCAAGGGCGCCACCGAGATCGACAAGATCGCGGGCGGTAAGTTCTTCACCGTGCTGTCCCCCGAGCGCATCGACCTCATCGACGTCGACCGCATCTTCGTCATCAACGACCAGGCGGACCAGGCCGCGCTGAAGAAGTTCGAGCTGTTCGCCAACCTGCCCGCGGTCAAGGACGGGAAGGTGTCGTACCTGCTCGACAGCGAGGGCCCGGCGGTCGGCGCCGCCATGTCCCAGGGCACCCTGCTGTCCCTGCCGTACGCGATCGACGAGATGGTCAAGTCGGTCGGCTGAGGGTGAGCGGCACCGACACGAGCACCGTCCGGGCGACGCTGCGCACGGCGACCGGCCGCGAGGCCGCCCGCTGGGTCGCGGCGCACCTCCGCCGGACGCCGTGGCCCGCGGCCGCCGCCGTGCTCACCACGGTGGCCGGGGCGGCGCTCCAGGTGCTGCCGGTCCTCCTGCTCGGCCGGGTGGTCGACGGCGTCGTCGCGGACGACCCGCCGTCGATCCTGGTCACGATCGGCGCGCTGCTCGCGGCCGCCGCGCTGCTCGGCGCGGCGGCCACCGCCGCGTCGACGTATCTCATCGGGCGGCTGGGCGCGGACCTGCTCGCGCGGCTGCGGGAAGGGGCCGTCCGGGCGGTGCTGGGCATGCCGAGCGCCCGCGTCGAGCAGGTCGGCCGGGGGGACGTGCTCTCCCGGGTCGGCGACGACGTGGCCGTGCTGTCCAAGGGCATCCGGACGGCGGTCCCCACCGTCTTCTCGGCGGGCGTGCTCGTCGTCATCGCCACCGCCGGCATGTTCGGCCTCGACTGGCGGCTCGGCATGGCCGGCGCCGGCGCGCTGCCCGCGTACGCGCTGGCCCTGCGCTGGTACCTCCCCCGGTCCGCCCCGCTCTACCGGCGGCAGCGGGCGGCCCAGGCGGACCGGGCGCAGGCGCTGATCAGCGGCCTGAACGGCATCGGCACGGTCCGCGCGTACCGCCTGGAGGGGGCCTTCCGCGAGAAGGTCACCGCCGAGTCGTGGCGGGTGCGCGATCTCGGCATCGAGGTGTTCCGCTTCTTCGGCCGATTCGTCGGCCGGGAGAACCGCGCCGAGTTCATCGGGCTGGTCCTGATCATCGTGGTGGGGTACGCCCTGCTGGAGGCGGACGCCGCCAGCCTGGGCGAGGTGTCGGCGGCCCCGCTGCTGTTCCACCGGCTGTTCAACCCGCTCGGCTCCATCATGTTCACCTTCGACGAGGCGCAGAAGTCGGGCGCGAGCCTCACCCGGCTGGTCGGGGTGCTGAGAGAGGAATCGGAGGACCGGCTGGTGGGCGACCCGTCCGCAGCGGCGGACGGTGCCGCCGCTTACCCGGTGACGGTCGAGGGGCTGACGTTCGCCTACCCGGGCGCCGGCGCGCCGGTCCTCCGGGACGTCGACCTGGCGATCCCGGCCGGCGGCTCGCTCGCGCTCGTGGGGGCGACGGGCGCCGGCAAGACGACGCTGGCCGCGCTGGTCGCGGGCATCGGCACCCCGCAGGCCGGCTCGGTGCGCATCGGGACGGTCGACCTCGCCGGCCTGGACGAGGCAGCGACGCGGACCCTGGTGAGCATCCTGACGCAGGAGACGCACGTGTTCTCCGGCTCGCTGGCCGACGACCTGCGGCTGGCCGCGCCGGAGGCGACCGGGGCCGAGCTGATGAGCGCCCTGCGCACGGCCGGCGCCGGCCGCTGGGTCGCCGCGCTGCCCGATGGGCTGGACACCCCGGTCGGCGAGGGCGGCGAGCGCCTCGACGGCACCAGGACCGCGCAGATCGCGCTGGCCCGGCTCATCCTGGCCCGCACGCCCGTCGTGGTGCTGGACGAGGCGACCGCCGAGGCGGGCAGCCAGGGCGCCGCCGAGCTGGACCGGGCCGTGCTGGAGGCGTGCCGCGGCCGCACCACGCTGCTCGTGGCGCACCGGCTCAGCCAGGCGATGGCGGCCGACCGGATCGCCGTCCTGGACGCGGGACGCGTGGTGGAGCACGGCACCCACGACGAACTGGTCGCCCTGGACGGCCGGTACGCCCGGCTCTGGCGCGCCTGGCGCGAGGGCGGCCGATGACCGTACCCGCCGACGCGCAGGAGCCCCGCACCGGGTCCGAGATCCTCCGGACCGCGCTGCGGCGCAACCTCGGCGCCATGACCTGGGGCACGGTCCTCATGGGCCTGTACCAGGCGGGCGAGACCGCGTTCCCCATCGCGCTCGGCCTGATCGTCGAGCACACGATGCGGGACCGCGGGCTCGGCTCCCTCGGCCTGTCGATCGCCGCGCTCGCCGTCATCATCACGACCGTCTCGTTCTCGTGGCGGTTCGGGATGCGCATCCTGCAGAAGGCGAACACGACCGAGGCCCACCGCTGGCGGGTACGGGTCGCGGCCTGCGGGCTCCAGCCGGTGGCCAGGGACACCGGACTCAGGTCCGGCGAGGTGCTGACCATCGCCACCGAGGACGCCGACCAGACCGCCGACATCATCGAGGTGGTGCCGCTGCTGGTCAGCTCGCTGGTCGCGGTGCTGGTCGCGGCGGTCGCGCTGGGCCTCGCCGACGTCCGGCTCGGCCTGCTGGTGATCGCGGGGACCGCCGCGATCCTGACCGTCCTCAGCGTGATGTCGCGGCGGATCGGTGCCGGCACCCGCGAGCAGCAGTCCCGGGTGGCCCGCGCGGGCGCCAAGGTCGCCGACCTGATCATCGGGCTGCGCCCGCTGCACGGCTTCGGCGGCAACCACGCGGCGTTCCGGTCGTACCGGGAGGTCAGCACGGAGGCGAGGCGCCAGGCGATCACCGTCGCCCGGGTGAACGGCGCGTACGCGGGCACCGCGCTCGCCCTCAACGCGGTCCTCGCCGCGGCCGTGACCCTGGCGGCGGGTGCGCTCGCGTTCCAGGGGCGGATCTCCATCGGCGAGCTCGTCATGGCGGTGGGGCTGGCGCAGTTCATCATGGAGCCGCTCAAGCTGTTCTCGGAGATGCCGAAGTACGTGATGACCGCGCGCGCGTCGGCCGAGCGGATGGCGCTGGTGCTGGCGGCGCCGCCGGTGCTGGTGCCCGGGACGCGGCGCCCCGCCCCGGGCGGCGGCCTCCGGCTCGACCGCGTCCGGTACGGGGCCCTGCGCGGGCTGAGCTTCGAGGTGCCCGCCGGCGAGTTCACGGCGATAGCCGCCTACCGGCCGCAGGCGGCGGCCGACCTCGCGGCGCTCCTGGCGGGCGGCGTCCCGCCGGGCGCGTACGAGGGCGCGGTACGGGTCGGCGGGCAGGAGATCGCGGACCTGTCGATCGACGCGCTGCGCGAGCACATGCTGGTGAACCCGTACGACGGGGAGATCTTCGCGGGCACCCTCCGCGCGAACATCGACCCGGCGGGCACCGCCCGGCTGATCGGCGAGGCCGTCGAGGCGTCCATGCTCACCGACGTCGCCGCCCTCCACCCCGAGGGCCTCGACCACGGCGTCCGGGACCGCGGCGCGAACCTCTCCGGCGGCCAGCGCCAGCGGCTGTCGCTGGCCCGCGCCCTCGCCGCCGACGCGGAGATCCTCGTGCTGCACGACCCGACGACCGCCGTCGACGCGGTCACCGAGCAGCTCATCGCGCGCAACATCGCCCGACTCCGGCGCGGCCGCACCACCATCGTGATCACGAGCAGCCCGGCCCTCCTGGACGCCGCCGACCGGGTCCTCGTCCTGGACGGCGGGGCCATCACCACGGCCGACACGCACCGGAACCTCCTCGGCACCGACGAGGGCTACCGGTCGGCCGTGGCGCGCTGACCGGACGCGTCGCGGCGCGCGCCAGCCGCTGCGGCCGGCACGCGGGCGGCGCGGGCCGCAGCCTGCTCTGCAGGACCGCGGTGATCTGCCAGGGCGAGTCCATGAAGCTGACCTCCTCGCCGAGGCCCTCGGGGGGTGCGGCGCAGGAAGGACTACGGCGACGGGAGCGTCGCCGGCTGCCTTTCTCTGGACGTCTCGGACTGGGACACGCCCGGGATCCTCTACGGCAGGCCGGCCAAGGCGTGCACCCCCGCCGAGATGGCCGCCGAGTGCTGGGCCCAGATGAAGGACCGCCCGGAGGACACCGGCCGCTCCGTCCTGCCCACCCTCTTCGACGCCCCCTAGCCGGGCGGGCCCGGCGTGGTGATGTCGTCGACCAGCCAGCGGCTCCCCCGCTCCACCAGGGTCAGCCGGGCGCGCTGCTGGTCGATCCGCGGCGCCCGGTCGTCCCGCTTCACCGTCCACTGGTCGATGTAGAGGAGGACGACGACGCGGCCGGGCACCGCGCTCTCCACCCCCGAGGCCACGGCCTCCGACTGGACGACGGCGCCGTCGCGCCGGGCCTGCGGTGCCGTGACGCCGCGCATGAGCGCCTCGTACTTGCGCCGGAACCCCGGCGTCATCAGGCGCCCGGCCCGGCCGACGTCCGCCTCCAGCGTCCGGTGGTCGTAGGACAGGATGTCCCGGGCGCCCGTCTGCGCCACCGCGCGGGCGGCTTCGGCGTCGCGCACGGTCTCCCGCCCGCGCTCCGCCCGTCCCGCCAGCGTCCACGCCGTGCCGGCCGGCGCCGCCACCGAGACCGCCATGACCACGGCGAGCACCGCCGCCCCCCGCCGCGGCCCCGCCGCCGGCGGGTCCGGCGGGCGGGACGCGGCATCCGCGGGGGAGGCGGAGTCCGGGACGAGGCGGTCGTGGCTCTGCGTGGAGGTCATGGCACCAGGGTGAGGTCGGAGACGAGCCAGCGGTCTTCGGTCCTGGTCAGGTCCAGTGACCAGCGGTAGTACTTCGGGGCGCCGTTCGGCACGGCGGGCGTGCGGACGTTGCCGTCGGCGGTGACGAGGGTGCGGGCGGCGTCCTTCTTCAGG
Source organism: Actinomadura sp. 21ATH (assembly GCF_041951345.1). Classification (NCBI taxonomy): domain Bacteria; kingdom Bacillati; phylum Actinomycetota; class Actinomycetes; order Streptosporangiales; family Thermomonosporaceae; genus Actinomadura; species Actinomadura sp. 21ATH. The sequence goes on from NZ_JBGNUR010000002.1 coordinate 314,686, forward strand.
GTGGTCAGGCCCGCGGCCAGGATGGTGATCGTCGAGGTGGTGCGGTGCTTCACGAGCTGGTCCTTGAGAGCGGGGGTGGCGGCGGTGAACTCCTGGCGGGCCTTGCCGGTGAGGCCCGCCAGGGCACGGGCGATGTCGCGGTCGGCGGTGCGGTGGTCGAGCGAGAACATGTCCGTGATCACGCGGCGGGACGCCGCCAGCGCGGTGCGGCCGGCGTCCTCGCCGGCGGCCAGGCTCCGGACGGCCGCGCCCTGGTGGATCGCGGCCGCCGCCGGCGTGGCCACGACCAGGGCGGCGACCGCCGCGGTCAGCCGGCGAGCGGACCGAGCAGCAGCCAGTGCCATGCGGCGTCTCCTGTCATCCGGGACTGCCCGCCGGTGCGGCCCAGCCGGTAGCGGCGTCCGTCGGGACCCGCGAGTAGCCGGGTCCCGGGGTCGTACGGGGCGTAGTGGGCCGGCGGGGTGGGGTGGGCCGGCGGAGGGTGGTGCGCCGGCGGGGCGCGTCCGGGTTCGGGCACGTTCCGCGAGCCGCGCACCGCCAGCTCGGGGTCGGTGCAGCCCGCGTCGAGTCCGGCCGGCGCGGGCGCGGTGTCCTGCGGGTAGCGCGCGACCGACTTCTCGTAGCCCGCGCGGCACGCGGGCGGGGCGTTGACGTTCAGGGCGAGGCCGACGTGCAGGGTGCCGTCGCCGGGCAGGACGGTCGACAGGTCACCGATCAGCAGCGGCGCGGTGACCAGCAGCTGGCGGACACCCGGCAGGCGGGCGGTGACGACCTGGCCGGCCGTGGTGAGGTTGCCCAAGAGCAGCGGGAGCGCCGAGAGCCTCCGCACGGTGTCGGTCACCTCGGTGGACGCGGGTATCGCGTGGCGGAGCGTGCCGCGCAGGTGCGGCTCGGAGCGGCGGACCTCGCCCGCCAGGTCGGCCAGGTCGCGGGCGAAGCCGCGGATCGCGTCGCCGGAGCGCACCTGGGTGTCGAGGACGGTGCGCCCGGACCGGATCAGCCGGGCCGTGTCGCGGTGCCCCGCGTCGGCCGCCCGGACGAGCCGGTCGGTGGCGTCCAGGATGCGTCCCAGGTCGCCGCCGGTGCCGGCGAACGCCCGGTCGAGCTCGTCCAGCACGGTGCCCAGGTCGCGGGTGTCCAGCGAGGTCAGCAGCCGGTCCACGTTCTGGAGCAGCGCGACCGGCGGCACCGGGAGCCGGGTGCTCGCCCGCGGGATCACGCTGCCCTCCGCCAGGTACGGGCCGCCGTCGCGGCGCGGCCGCAGGTCGATGTACTGCTCGCCCACGGCGGACCGGTTGGCGACCAGCGCCAGGGTGTCGGCGGGGATGGCGGGGCCGCGTTCCAGGTCGAGCCGGGCGCGGACGCCGCCGGGCGTCAGCCGCAGCGGGCCCACCCGGCCCACGGTCACGCCGCGGTAGGTCACCTCGGCGTTGGTGAAGACGCCGCCCGAGCCGGCCAGGTCGACGTGCACCCGGTAGCGCTCGACCAGCAGCCCGCGGCCGACGCCGAGGACCGAGACCAGGGTGTACGCGAGCGCCACGGCCGTGAGCACCGCGAGGACGCCGAGCCGGACGCGGATTCCGCGAGTGAGGATCATCGGCCCGTCCCCCCGCCGAGCAGGCCGCGCAGGCCGGGTTCGGGCGCCCGGCCCAGCAGGTTGCGCAGCACGCCGCCCGCGTCCAGGTCGACGGTGGCGAACACGTTGACGTAGTCGCCCCGGAACGCCCGGTCCATGGTCGGCGGCAGGCCCAGCGTCGCCAGCATCGACAGCGCCTGCGGCAGGTCGCGGCCGGCCCGGTCGAGGTCGTGCAGGATCGGCCGCAGGGCGCGCAGGTTGGCGACCGTGTCCCGGCCGGAGCGGTCGATCACCCGGACCGCCACCTCGCTGAGCCGGTCGACCCCGGTGAGCAGCTCGGTGAGCCGGGACCGCTGCCGGGCCAGGACGCCGGCGGCCGGCGCGGTGTGCTCGACGGCCTCGGCGATCACGGTTCGCTCCCCGGCGAGCCGGGCGCTGAGCCGGTCGAGGCCGTCGATCGCCCGGACGATCGTGTGCCGCTGCCGGTCGACCCGCCCGACCAGGTCGTTCAGGCCGTGCAGGAAGCGGCGGACGGCGGCCTCGCGGCCGTGCAGCGCCCCGTTCAGCTCCCGGGTGATCGTGGAGAGCTGCTCCAGGCCCCCCGCGTTGACCAGCGCCGACACCGCCGAGAGCACCTCCTCCACCTCGGTCGTGCGGGACGTGGAGGCCAGCCGGATGACCGATCCGGCACCGAGCCGGCCCTGGGGGCGGGCGGCCGGCGGCGGGGCGAGCGCGACGTACTTCTCGCCGAGCAGGCTGGTCTGGGAGATCGCCGCGGTGGCGTTGGCGGGCAGGACGACTTCGCGCCGGAGCACGCAGGTGACGGTGGCGCGCCAGCCGTCGAGGGCGACGCGGGTCACCCGGCCCACGGTGACGTCGTGGACCTTGACCACCGAGTTGGGCACCAGGTCGAGGACGTTGGCGAACTCGACCCGCACCGTGTAGGCCCCGGGTCCGGTGTCCGGGCCGCCGGGGAGCGGCAGCGAGCCGACGCCCTGGAACTCGCAGCCGGCCGCCAGCAGCAGGACCGGCAGCACCGCGGCGGCGCGGCGGCGCGGCGTTCGGGACGCGGCGCTCTTCAAGCGGGTCCTCCTCACGCGGCTCCTCCCACGGGGCTCCTCACAGGCGGCTCCTCATCTCGGCGGCCCGACCCGGGGCGGGACCGGAACGATGTTCTGCAGGTAGGCGTCGATCCACCGCCCCGAACCGGTGACGTCGGTGAGCTGCCGCGCCACCGGCCCGTACAGCCGCGCGGCCCGTTCCAGGCCGTCGCGGTGGCGGCGCAGGACGCCGACGACGGTGCGCAGGTGCCGCAGCGCCGGGCCGATGTGCCGCTCGTTGTCGGCGACGAGGCCCTCGATCTGCCGGGCGAGCCGCGCGGTGCCGGTCAGCACCTGGTGGATCACCTCGCGCCGCCGGTGCAGCTCGCGCAGGAACGTCCCGGCGTCGGCCGCCAGCGCGGCGATGTCCGCCCGCCGGTCGGCGAGCAGCCGGCTGACGTCGCGGGCGTGCGCCAGCATCCGGGTCAGCTCGCGGTCGCGGGAGGCGATCGTTCCGGACAGCCGGCGCAGCCCGGACAGCGCCGAGCGGATCTCCTCGGGCGAGTTCTCGAACGTGCCGGACAGCGCGTCGAACGCGGCGGCCAGCCGGCGCGCGTCGATCTGCCCGAGGTCGGTGGCGAGCCCGCCCACCGCCGGGACGATCTCGTACGGCACCGACGTCCGGGACAGCGGGATCTGCCGGCCGGGCGGCCAGCGGCCGGGGCCGCCGGGGACCAGCGCCACGTAGTGGGTGCCGAGCAGCGTCTTGAGCTTGATCTCCGCGCGGGTGCGGGTCCCGAACGCGACGCCGCGGTCGACGCGGAAGTCGACCCGGACGTGGTCGCCTTCCAGGCGGACGCCGGTGACGGTGCCGGCCTTCACCCCGGCGATCCGGACCTCTTCCTTGGGGCGCAGCCCGGAGGCCTCCGCGAACGCCGCGGAGTAGGTGCGGCCGCCGCCGATGAACGGGAGCCGCTGGGCGTTGAGGCCGACCAGCAGCGCCAGCGCGATCGCCGCCGCGCCGATGATCCCGGCGCGGACGGGCCGGGGCCGCAGGGCCGCCCGGCTCACGGCGCGCACCTCGCGGCGCCGTTGCCGACCTCGGGGCTCTTGAGGGCGAGACCGGCGGGCCCGGCGGCCCGCACGTCCAGCCCGCACAGGTAGCCGTTGATCCAGGAGCCGTAGCCGGTCGAGCGGGCCAGCAGGTTCAGCCGGCCGGGCAGGCGGCGCAGCGTCGCGTCGAGCAGCTCGCGGTCGGCGGCCAGCGTCCGCGACACCCGGGCGAGCCCGGCGATGTCGTCGCGCAGCGCGGGCCTGGCCTCCTCCAGCAGTCCGGCGGCGGCGCCGGTGAGCTCGCCCATGGCCGCCAGCGACTCGCCGATCGCGTGCCGGTCCCCGGCCAGCCCGGAGGCGAGGTCGCGGAGCCGCACGATCAGCTCCGAGAGCCGGTCGCCGTGCCGGTCGAGCGTGGCCAGCACGGTGGTCACGTTGCCGACGACGCGGCCGATGACGGCGTCGCGGTCGGCGAGCGTCCCGGTGAGCGACCCGATGCGGGCGAGCAGCGAGGTCACCGTGCCGCCCTCGCCCTGGAGCACCTGGACGATCTCGCCGGCGAGCCGGTTGACGTCCGCGGGCTCCAACGCCCGCAGCAGCGGCCGGAACCCGTTGAACAGGGCGGTGAGGTCGAGGGCGGGCTCGGTGCGCGTGACGGGGATGGTCCCGCCGGCGGGCAGCCGCCCCTGCCCGGGCCCGCCCGGGGCGGCCGGCCGCGCCTCGGCGAGGGACACGTAGCGCTGGCCGAGGAGGTTGCGGTAGCGGACGGCCGCGCGGACCCCCGCTGGGAGCGGGCGGGTGCGGTCGACCTCCAGCGTCACCAGCGCCCGCTCGCCGCGGTGGACGCGCAGGCCGGCCACCTGGCCGACGCGCACGCCCGCGACGCGCACCTCGTCGCCCTTCACCAGACCTGTGACGTCGGTGAACACCGCGTGGTAGCGGTAGGTGGCGGTGAACCGCGCGCCGGACATGGTGAACGCCAGGAGCACGGTCGCCGTGCTGGTCACCGCGACGAAGACCGCGAGCTTGAGCGCGGCGGAGAACGTCCGGCGGGCGTCGTCGTTCATCGGACCGTCACCACCGTTCCGCGGGCGAGCGGGCCGAAGAGCAGTTCGGCGATGTCGGGGACCTGCTCGGAGGGGACGCCGAGCGCCGGGGCCAGGGCGCCGCGCAGCAGCCGCCCGTCTGGCCAGGGCGAGTCCGGCGCGCCGCGGGCGCCCGGCTGGACGCCGTCGAGGACGCGGTGGTGCGGGAACGGGTCGGCGGGCCGCGGCAGGCCGTAGCAGCGCGGACCGCGGCGGTCGTCGTAGCGCGGCTCGTCCCTGCCCTTCTCGTACGCGGGCCGCGGCCGCACGAGCTCGACCGTCGCGCGGACGCCGGGCTGCGCGCCGCCGATCGCGTCGTCCAGCCGGGGCTTCAGGGCGACCAGCCCCTGGACGACGCAGGGGAACGTCGGGGAGTAGCGGGCCAGCAGGGCCAGCGGGCGGCGCCCGGCGATGTTGACGCCGGCGATGTGGTCCTCGTCGCGGTCGAGCAGGCCGCGCACCGAGCCGGCGGCGCCGGTGGCCTCGCGCAGCATGGTGGCGAGGGTGGTCCGCTCGGCGACGACCGCGCGGGCCACCGGGGTCAGGTCGCGCAGCAGCCGCGCGAGGTCGGGGGCCGCGTCGCCGTAGACGTCCGCCGTGCGGCCCAGGGCCTCGATGTCGTGCAGCAGGTCGGGGACGAGCGGGCGGAGCCTGCGCAGGTAGGCGTCCGCGCCCTCGATCGTGCGCCCGAGCCGCTCGCCGCGGCCGCGCAGCGCGGTGGCCAGCGCGTTCAGCGTGGCGTTCACCTTGTCGGGACGGAGCGTGCGCAGGACGGGCATGAGATCGTCCAGGACCCGGGTGAGCTCCACGGCGGTGGCCGAGCGGTCCTGGCCGATCACGTCGCCGTCCCGGAGCGGGCGGTGCACCGGGCGGCCGAGGGCGCCGGCCGGCGGCACGAGGTCCACGTACTTCTCGCCCAGCAGCGTCTTGGGGAGCAGCCGCGCCGACACGTCGCCGGGGACGAGCGGCGTCCGCGCCGGGTCGAGCGCCAGGTCGAGCGCGGCGCCGCCGGGCCGGGCGCGGATGGACCGCACCTCGCCGACGATCAGGCCGCGCAGCTTGACGTCCGAGCGCGGCAGCAGCTGCATGCCGGCCCGGTCGGCCAGCAGCGTGACCCGGGTGACGGGGGTGAACGCCTTGTTGTAGATCGCCACCACCAGCACGACCGAGGCGGCGAGCGCGGCGATGGCGGCCAGCCCGTACGAGCCGTACCGCAGCCGCTCCCCCGCCGTCGCCTCGTCCCGGTTCGGTCCGCCCGCGCCGCCTGCGCCGTTCATCCGGGTCACCCCGCGATCCGGACGGTCGTGGTGGAGCCCCAGATCGCGGTGCTGAGCATCAGGTCGCAGACGATGACGGCGACCAGGCCGGAGCGCACCGCCCGCCCCACCGCCAGGCCGACCCCGGCCGGGCCGCCGCGCGCGTGGTAGCCGTGGTAGCAGTGGATCATGATGATGATCACCGCGAACACCACCGTCTTGCCGAACGACCACAGCACGTCCCCGCGCAGCAGGAACAGCTTGAAGTAGTGGTCGTAGGTGCCGGTCGACTGCCCGAACAGCACGGTCACGATGAGGCGGGTCGACACGAACGAGGCCAGCAGCCCGGCCAGGTAGAGCGGCACGATCGCCAGCACGCCCGCCAGCACCCGGGTGGTCACCAGGAACGGCAGCGCCGGGACCGCCATCACCTCCAGCGCGTCGATCTCCTCGCTGATCCGCATGGCGCCGAGCTGGGCGGTGAAGCCGCAGCCGACGGTGGCCGACAGCGCGATCGCCGAGATGATCGGCGCGACCTCGCGGGTGTTGAAGTAGGCGGCGACGAACCCGGTCAGCGCGGCGGCGCCGATCTGGTCGAGCGCGTTGAAACCCTGGAGGCCGACCTCGGTGCCGCTGAAGAACGTGAGGAACGAGACGATCACCACGCTGCCGCCGATGACCGCCAGGCCGCCGGTGCCCAGGCTGATCTCGGCCAGCGACCGGGCCACCTCGGTCCGGTAGCGCAGCGCGACCCGCCACGACCAGCCGAGGACCCGCGTGTGGAAGGCGAGCCGGCGCCCGAGGTCGCACAGCCCGTCCACCGGACTCGACACTCCCATCGCTACATCCCCTTCTGCGGAACGACCTGGAAGTACAGGGCGCTCATCACGAAGTTCTCGACGAACAGCAGGACGAAGGTCAGGACCACGGTCTGGTTGACCGCGTCGCCCACGCCCTTGGGGCCGCCGCCCGCGGTCAGCCCCTTGTAGGAGGCGACCAGCCCGGCGGTCAGCCCGAACAGCAGCGCCTTGACCAGCGCCTGGTAGAGGTCGGGCAGCTGCGCAAGGCTGCCGAACGACGCCAGGTACGCGCCGGGCGAGCCGCCCTGGACCAGCACGTTGAACACGTAGCTGCCGAGGATGCCGACGACCGAGACGGTGCCGTTCAGGAAGACCGCGACGAAGGCCGTGCCGAGCACGCGCGGCACCACCAGCCGGTGCAGCGGGTCGATGCCCAGCGCCTCCAGCGCGTCGATCTCCTCCCGGATGGTGCGGGCGCCGAGATCTGCGCAGATCGCCGACCCGGCGGCCCCGGCCACCACCAGCGCGGTGATCATCGGCCCGCCCTCCCGGACGTTGGCGACCACCGCGGTGGTGCCGGTGTACGACTGCGCGCCGAACTGCCGGATCAGGTTGCCGACCTGGAGGGTCAGGATCGCGCCGATCGGGATCGACACCAGCGCGGTCGGCAGCACCGACACGCTCGCGACGAACCACGCCTGCTGCACGAACTCCCGCCACTGGAACGGCCGCCGGAACATCGCCCGGAACGTCGCGCCCGCGAACGCGAAGAACCGGCCGGGCCCGATGAGCAGCCCCTGCACGGTCCCGATCCCGGTCCCCATGCGCCTCCCTCCCGGGCAGGGGTCGCCCCGTGCCGTCGTGTGCCGTGCCGTCAAGTGCTCTGCGTCGTGTGCCGCCGGCCCGCGGCTCGCCGTCCCGGCGCCGGATCCTCAGCCCGGCTCCGGCGGGTAGGCGTCCGGAGGGGGCTCGACCATGGCGTAGTGGGAGCCGAGGGCGCCGCCGAGCGACGCGTCCACCGCCACCCCGTTCAGCACGGGGCCCAGCGCGTTGACCGGTTTCACCAGCGATTCGCACCGCTGGGGCGACGTGCGGGGCGAGTACGTCAGGGAGCAGAGCCAGCGGGCGAGGTCGTCGGCCTGGACGATGTCGGCCCGCCCGTGCAGCGTGCCGGAGACCGGGTCGTAGGACCGGTTGAGGTTGTCGGCGACGGCGGGCGCCTGCTCCAGGAACGTCTCCAGGGAGCGCCGCTGCCGGGCGAGCACTCCGGTGACCTCGGCGAGCTCCCCGACGTTCGCGCCGAGCTCGGCCTTGTTCGCGCGGACGAAGCCGGCGAGGTCGCGCAGGGCGACCGACAGGTGCCGCAGGGCGGCGCCCAGCTCTTCCTTCTCGCCCCGCAGTTCGGCGGAGACGAGGGCGAGATCGGCGGCGAAGTCGCCCACCTCGGTGTCGTGCTCGGCCAGCGTCCGGGTGACCGCGCCGAGATCGCGGATCGTCGCCATCGTGTTCCCCCGGTTGCCCGCCAGCACGTCGAGGGCGTCCGCGACCCGTTCGACGGTGGCGTGGACGTTCTCTCCCTGCCCGCCGAGAGTGCGCGCGCCCGTCCGCAGGAGCCGCGACAGCGAACCGCGCGCGTTGGCGCCGCCCGGCCCGAGGGCGCGGGCGAGCTCGTTGACGGCGCCGAGCGCGTCGTCCAGCTCGACCGGCACCGCCGTCCGCGACAGCGGCACCACCGCGCCGTCGCGCATCGCCGGGCCGCCGCGGTAGACGGGGGTGAACTGCACGTAGCGGTCGGCCACCATCGTCGGCGACACGATCACCGCCTGGGCGTCCGCCGGGATCGGGCGGCCCGCGTCGCGGAACAGGTCGACGCGCACCATCCGCCCCGCCGGCCGGACGCCGGTCACCTCACCGATCTTGATGCCGAGGACCCGGACGTCCGACCCGGGATAGAGCCCCGTCGCCCGGTCGAAGTAGACCGTGCTCCGGTGGCGCTGCCGTGCCTGCACGGTGGCGGCGACGGCGATGGCGGCGGCGAGGACGCCGGCCAGGAGCACGCACAGGCCGCCCAGGAGGATCCGGGTGTCGCGTAAGCGGTGCACGGCCACGCCCCTTCGGTCGGCCCGGCCGGCGGCGCGCCCGGGCAGGCACACAAGCTAGCGAGCACGCACCGTGAGACGTTATCTACTCAGCGTTACTATCGCCTTACCTTCCATGGAACCGGCGATCACCTTGGCGCGGGAATCCCGTCCATCACGGAGGTCACGGCATTACCTTCCGTTGCCATACGACTCCGCCGAGTCGCACAATGCAGGAACGTCTCCACGCGACCAGGAGGGCCGATGCCTTCGCTCCCCCGTTCCCTCCGCCCGGCGGCGATCCCCGTCGCGGCCGCCGCCTGCGTCCTCGCCGCGGGTACCGGCCCGGCGCACGCCGGCGCCGCGCGCACCGTGTCGGGCGAGTGCCCGAACCGGTCGCTGCTCGACGTGCTGTGCCCGGTGACCGATTACGTCGACGGCACGACGCGCGGCCTCACCGGCCGGCAGGATCCGCCCGCGAGCCCTCCGCGCCCGTCCCCGACCACCGAGAAGCCGCGGAGGCCGGCCTCGGCTCCCGAACGGCCCGGGCGGCCGGAGAGCGCGGTGCCGCCGAAGAAGAAGCCGCGTGCCGCGGAACGCCCGGCGGTGTCCCCGCACGGCGCCTCGCGGGTGCCCGCCGGTCTCCGGGCGCCCGGCCCGCGGCCGGATCCGCGGAACGGGGCGATCCCGGAGGACATGCCGGTGATGCCGTTCATCGCCCCGGACGGCCCGGTGACGCGCCTGCGGGCCGCGTCACCGGAACCGCTCGAAGGCGCCTTCTCCCCCGTCCCGGCCGCGGCGGCCGCGGGCCTCGCGGGCCTGGTCGGCGGGCTGCACCTGACGCTGCTGGGCCGCCAACGCGGTGGCGGCCCGTCCCTCCGGCCGCGCGGCCGGCACCGCGCCGGCTGACCGGGACGCGCCGGCCGGGGGCGCCGGTCAGCGGGCGGTCGTGCCGGCCGGCGGTGCGGTGAGCGCGTAGATGAGCAGCACGCACATGGCGATCGTCAGCACCGACCAGACCGGGAACGCCTGGAGGAACGCCAGGTGCCCGATCGCGGCCAGCGCGGCGAGCACGACGCCCGTCGCGCGGGCCCAGGTCTGGCCGGCCAGGATGCCGGCGCCGACGGCGAGCTGCACCAGCCCGACGATGAGCCAGATCCAGCCCCAGGCGGTGAAGTCGAACACCAGGATCTCGTTCGAGCCGACCAGGTAGTAGTCGTCGTTGAACAGCGCCACCAGGCCGTCGATGAAGTTGAAGGCGCCGATCACCAGGGCCAGCGTGCCGGCGAACGTCAGCCAGCCCGATGTGCGCGCCCGCCGGTGCGCGGAGGTGGCGGGGCCGGGCTCGTGGGCCATGTTTGACGTCATTGGCGAACCTCCAGCAAGTGGTGCGATCGACCGGAAGCTCCCCATACGGATACGGGCCGCAAACAGGGAGAAGCCGGTTTTGGAGGTGCCTTGGCGGAACGTACACCGCTCCTTGCCGGTGGCCTTGGACGCGGCGGCGGAAGACCCCGGTCACCGCGCGTGGTGACCGGGGTCGATGGACGGGCCGCCGGCGGAGGTCAGCGGGCGGCGGGCCGGGCCTTCCCGGAGGGGCCGTGGTAGATGGAGTTGATCACGATGGGCCAGGTCGCCCGGGGCCAGGACCGGAACGTGATCTCGCTGCCCGCGAGGGTGGCGCCGCCCTTGCCGACCTCGAAGGACACCACGTTGGCCAGCCCGTGCAGCGCGTCGGTGCCGTGCGCATACCCGCTGGCCAGCAGGTCGCCGCCACCGGGGTAGGCGGAGGCCACCGTGGCCTCGCCCGTGATCCGGTACGCGGCGTCGCGGTTGAACCAGACCGGCCACTCCTCGGGCATCCCCCACGCGGCCGGGACGTCCGGCTTGTAGGTGGCGCGCAGGAGGGCTCCGGGGGCGTTGAACTTCGCCGCGTCGGTGGGCGCCGCGTTCTCCACCGGCAGGTCGAGCAGCTGCCGCGCGGTCTCCGACCCGCTGCCGATCGCGACGAGGTTGCCGCCGCCGGAGACGAAGTCGCCCAGCGCCTCCCAGCCCTTCTCGCCGACGCCGCGCGCCCAGGCGAACTCGGGCGGGTTCTTGGCCGGGTCCAGGCCGTTGACGATGGTGTTCCGCGAGACGCCGTCGGCGAGGACGATCGTGTCGTACCGGCCGGCCAGGTCGGCGTAGTCGTCGGCGCCGACGACCTTGTAGTTCACGCCGTACTGGTCGAGCATCCAGGTCATCCAGCCGCCAGGCATGTTGTTCGCGCCTCGGATCAGGCCGACGCGGGTGCCCGGCTTGAGGCGGAAGGCGTCCACCTCGGGCAGCGCGTCGGAGCCGTACACCGGGATGCCGGTCGCGGCCGAGACCCGCTGGAGCGCCTGCCGCGCGGCGGGCGACGGCGGCACGACCACCGTGCCGGGCGCGAACGTCCGGCCCGCGGCCTCGAAGTCCTCGCCGGAGCGGAAGACCGGCACGTTCGCCTTCTGCAGCTGCGCAAGCACGTGCGCCACGCCGTACGACCCGGGCGCGACCAGGTACGCGCCGCGCGGCTCGGCCGGCATCCGCACCGGCTGCGGCACGACCTGCCGCACCCGCTGGAGGGACGCCGTGAACGCCTTCTCGACCGGCACCGCGTCCACGCCCAGCAGCAGCGCCGCGTTGTCGGTCGTCTCGCTGTACGGCATGATCAGCGGGCAGTCGGCGCACTTGCGCGCCGCCTTCTCCGGGTAGACGTCCTTCCGCAGGAGCTGGTGGATCCAGCGGCCCAGCGGCTGGCGGGTGCTCAGGACGTACGATCCGGCCGGGTGGCTCCTGCCGCCGGCCGTGAACGCCGCCCGCGCCTGGTCGATCTCCACGCGGCCGAACTCGAGGTTCCTGAGCAGCTCGTACACGGCGTACGGGTCGCGCTGCCCCGCCGGGATGACGTACGCCTCCGGCGTCCCCGGCTCCACGTCCGGCAGCCGGGTGCCGTTGCGGGTCACCTGGTAGAGGTTGTTGTACAGCCACGACTCGGGGTTCTTGGCGATGTTCTCGATGCCCGCGTACGCGGCCGTCTTGGCGTAGGCGACGATCTGCTCCAGCGTCCAGGTGTTCCCGTCGTACGGCTGGAGCATCCGGATCGTCTTGTTCTGCGAGCCGAGCGGCTTCCCGTCGGCGCTGGTGTACGGGTACGCCAGGTCCCTCGCGGAGGCGATCTCGGTCAGGAACAGCGAGGTCCCCAGGAACGTCGAGAAGCCCATGACGTCGGCGTTCCAGAAGATGCCGTACGCGTCGTCGGACCCGACGCCCTTCTTGCCCTCGGCGGTGAGCGCGCGGGCCGCGACCTGGCCCTGGGTGTTGGCCGACTGGAGGGTGATCGGGTCGACGCCGTTCCCGAGCGGCTCGTCGTACGGGGGCGTCCACAGCCGCGGCCCGCCCGTTCCGGCCTGGTGCATGTAGTGCCCGGCGACCGGCCGGTACGTCTGCTCCAGCCGGACGCGCGTGCGCGTCTCGCGCTGCGTGAACATGAACCAGTCGCGGTTGTTGTCGTGCCCGACGTACTTCTGGTACAGGTCCGGATAGACCCGGTTGTACGGGGTGCCGGCCGTCTTGTTGAAATGGTCGACCACCAGGTGCTGGCCGTCCGGGTTGCCCGACGGGATCACCAGCAGGACCGCGTTCTTCAGCACGGTGTCGGTGTACGCCGACCGCTCGGTCGCGAGCCGGTGCACGATGTCCACCAGCGCCTGCGTGTTGCCGACCTCGGTCGAGTGCAGGGTGCCCTCGATCAGGTAGACGGGCTTGCTGCGCTCCGACAGCCGCCGCGCCTCCTGCTCGGAGACGCCCGGCTCGGCGAGCCGCTGGTTGTCGCGGACGATCTGCCGGAGGTTCCGCAGGTTCCGCGGGTCGCTGATGAACATCGCCGGGTAGTCGTTGCCCAGCGTGGTCTTGTCCACCACCTGGTACTCGACCCGGTCGGACCGGTCGGCGACCAGCCGGAAGTACTCCTTGATCTTGTCGAAGCCGGCCAGCCGGCCGGTCGTTCCCATCGCGAAGCCGAAGTGGTTCGTGGGGGTGGGGATCGTCTTGCCCTGGGCTGTGCGCGTGACCGTACCGCCGGCGCCGATCGCGTCGGAGCGCAAGGGCGCGGCGACGAGGGCGGCGGAGGTCAGTACGGCGGCCAGCACGCGGGCGGTGCGCCGCGGCAGCATCCGGTCTCCAGTGGGTGCGGGGTGACACGGTGAGAGAGGGATGGGGAAGCAGGGACGGGAACCGCCGGCCGGTCGGCTGAGCCCAGCGTGAATCGTGTCGACCGAAAGGTCAATGTCTTGATCGTTAAAGGTTCTGCTGCTAAAGGATCTCCGCGGGCGGACATGCGGAGGCCGGGGCGGGTCGTCCCGCCCCGGCCCCCGGCACCGCGTCAGTACTTGATCATGCCGCGGATGTTCTTGCCGTCCCGCATGTCCTGGTAGCCCTTGTTCAGCTCCTCCAGGGTGTACGTGTTGGTCACCAGCTCGTCCAGCTTGAGCCTGCCCTCCTCGTAGAGGCGCAGCAGGCGCGGGATGTCGCGGCGCGGGTTGGCGTTGCCGAAGATGCAGCCGACCAGCTCCTTGCGCTGCATCGCCAGGTCGAACAGGTTGAGCTTCACGTCCTCCTGGAGCATCGGCGCGACCGCGGTCACGACACCGCGCCCGCCCTTGGCGACCATGCCCATCATCGGGCCGATCAGGTCGCCGGTGGCGACGCCGGTGGTGAGAATGACCTTGTCGGCGTTGGCGCCCCAGGTGAGCTCGCCGACCTTGGCCGCCGCCTCCTCGATCGACGCGGCGGTGTGGGTGGCGCCGAAGGTCTCCTCGGCCTTCTGCCGCTTCCACTCGACCGGGTCGACGGCGATCACGTGCCGGGCCCCGGCCATGGCCGCGCCCTGGACGGCGTTCATGCCGATGCCGCCGACGCCGATCACCACGACGGTCTCGCCGGGCTGGACGTCGGCCACGTTGACGGCCGAGCCCCATCCGGTGGTCACGCCGCAGCCGACGAGGGCGGCCTTGTCGAGCGGGATCCAGTCGTCGATCTTCACGCAGGTCGCCTCGTTGACGACCGTGTACGGCTCGAACGTTCCAGTGCAGCACATGATCCCGAGATCCTTGCCGCTCTTGGAGTGGTGCCGCGCGGTGAAGTCACCGATCTGGCGCCCCGCCAGCAGCACCGCGCCCAGGTCGCAGATGTGCTGGCGGCCCCGGGCGCAGGACGGGCAGCGGCCGCAGGCCGGGATGAACGACAGGACGACGTGGTCGCCCTCCTGCAGCGTCGTGACGCCGGGGCCGACCTCGACCACCTCCCCGGCCCCCTCGTGCCCGCCGATGACCGGGAACTGCTCCAGTCCCAGCAGAGCGGCGGTCTCGGGATCGAGGACCATGTCCCCGGTGACCATGTGCTCGTCGGAGTGGCACAGGCCGGACGCCGCGAGCTTGATCTTGACCTCGCCCGCCTTGGGATCGTCGAGCTCGATGTCCTCGATGCTCCAGTCGCTGTGAGGTTCCCACAGGATCCCCGCTCGAATCTGCACTGGCGCCCCCTCGGGCTTGGCCGCCGTTCACTGCGCACCGAAGCGGCGCGGCTCACGACGGACATTATCAATTTTCCCCTTTCTTACTAGAACTTCATTCGGGATTCCATAGCTCGGGCCCGTCCATCGCCTGCGTCTTCGCGGCGGGCTAGGATCCGTGGCGATGGAAGCGGCGATCCTGTTCGGGGCGTTGCTGGACGGTTCGTTCGAGCAGATCGCGGACGCGGCCGCGGACGGCCGCCGCTTCGACCGGCCGACCATTCAGACCGTGTCCGATGTGTGGGACAACAACCGCTGCCCGACGGCACGCGGGAATGGGTGGCGAGGCTCCTGGCGACGCTGGAAGAGCCCCCGCCTCCGAAACCCGCCACCAAGCGAGGCCCGCCCGCGCGGGCCGAACTCCGGCTGGCCGTCTACAGCGCCGCGAACCCGGGACACGAGGCCGCCGCCCTCGTGAATCTCGCCGTTCCGCGGAGCCGGGAGGACGCTCCCTGGGCGATGCGGGCGCTGCGGATCAGCGACCTCGACCGGTTCCATCTGGACGGCGCGGCCTTCCGCGGCCCGACCCCGCTCCAGGTGACAGGCGACCCCCCGACGGCCGACTCCGTCAGCCTGGACGGTGGCTCGTTCACCGCGTCCGGCGGCCGGAGCACGCGAGCCTGAGGTTCGAGTATTCGGATCGGGCTTGTTACGGTGGGTCATGAGCACTCCCCCCACGCCACCGGCGTTCTCGCAGTCGCTGGAACGCGGGCTCGCGGTCCTGTCTGCGTTCAGCGCGACCGGCCCGGTCCTGGGCATCGCGGACATCTCGCGTGCGGTCGGTCTCACCCGCAGCACCACCCACCGGTACGTGTCGACGCTGGCCCGGCTGGGGTTCGTCCGGCAGGATCCCCGGACCCGCAAGTACTCGCTGGGACCGCGGGTGATCGATCTCGGCTTCGCGGCGCTGAGCTCGATGGAGATGACGCGGGTGGCGGCCGACCATCTGCAGGCGCTGGCGGACGAGACGGGGTACGCGGCGAGCATGGCCGTGCTGGACGGGCCCGACATCGTGTACGTCGAGCGGCGCCGCAGCCGCCGGCCCGGCGGGCTCGGGGTGGACCTGAACCTGCACGTCGGGTCGCGGCTGCCGGCGTACTGCACCTCGATGGGCAAGATGCTGCTGGCCCACCGGGAGCCGGCGGTGCTGCGCTGCCTGCTGGACCGGACCACGCTGGCGCGGCGCGGCCCGAACACCATCACCGGCCGGGAGCGGCTGATCGGCGCGCTGGCCGGGGTGCGGGCGGCCGGGATCGCGGTGAACGACGAGGAGCTGGCGCCGGGGCTGCGGTCGATCGCCGCGCCGGTCCGCGACCGGTCCGGGACGGTCGTCGCGGCGATCAACGTGGCGGTGCACCTGACCACCTGGACGGCGCCGGCCGAGACGCTCACGGGCCGGATCGAGGGGCCGCTGCGCCGTACCGCCGCGGAGATCTCCGCCCGGCTCGGCCACCATCCGGATCCGGCCTGATCGCGCTGCCGGAAAGAAGTGTTCGAGTGGCTCGAACGGCGCGTTGATCCCCCGGCGGGGGGCGCTCTAGATTCGGCGCACCCGGGCGAGGGAAAGGACTCCGAGGTGTTCCTCGACGCGACGCAGTGGACGGACCGGATCTTCATCGGCGGGACGTGGCGGCCGGGTTCCGGCGGCGGCATCGAGGTGGTCGAGCCGGCGACCGGCGGATCGCTCGGCCGGATCGGCGCCGCCGACTCCGAGGACGTGGCGCGGGCGGCCGAGAGCGCCGCCGCCGCGCAGCGCGAGTGGGCCGCGCGGCCGCATCCGGAGCGGGCCGCGGTGCTGCGCCGGGCCGCGCGGCTGTGGGGCGAGCACGCCGACGAGATCTCCTGGTGGAACGTCCGCGAGGTCGGCGCCGTCCCCGGCATGGCCGGGTTCGCGCTGCACGTCGCCGAGCAGGAGTGCCACGAGGCGGCGGCGCTGCCCGGCCGCCCGTACGGGGAGCTGCTGCCCAGCGAGGAGCCGCGGCTGTCGATGGCCACCCGGGTCCCGGCCGGGGTGGTGGGGGTGATCGCGCCGTTCAACGTGCCGATCATCCTGGCGATCCGGTCGGTGGCGCCCGCGCTGGCGCTGGGCAACGCGGTGATCCTCAAGCCCGATCCGCGCACGGCCGTCACCGGCGGCGCGGTGCTCGCCCGCGTCTTCGAGGAGGCGGGCCTGCCGCCGGGCGTGCTGCAGGTGCTGCCCGGCGGGGCGGAGGCGGGCGCGGCGCTGGTGACGCACCCGCTGGTCCGGGTGATCTCGTTCACCGGGTCGACCGAGGCCGGCCGGAAGGTGGGCGAGCTGGCCGGGCGCCACCTCAAGCGTGCGCACCTGGAGCTGGGCGGCAACTCGGCGCTGATCGTGCTGGACGACGCCGACCTGGACGCCGCGGTCAACCTCGCCGCCTGGGGCAGCTTCTTCCACCAGGGGCAGATCTGCATGACCACCGGGCGGCACCTCGTCCACCGGCGGCTGTACGACGAGTTCGTGGAACGGCTGGCGGCGAAGGCGGGCAAGCTGCCGGTCGGCGACCCGGCCACCGCCGAGGTCGCGCTCGGCCCGGTGATCGACGCCGGTCAGCGGGACAGGATCCACGCGATCGTCGAGGAGAGCACCCGGCAGGGCGCGACGCTGGCGGCGGGCGGCGGCTTCGAGGGCCTGTTCTACTCCCCCACCGTGCTGGCGGAGGTGACGCCGCGGACCCCGGCGTTCGCCCGCGAGATCTTCGGGCCGGTCGCGCCGGTGGCCCGGTTCGGCGACGCCGACGAGGCGGCGGAGCTGGCGATGGCCAGCGAGTACGGGCTGTCGCTGGGCATCGTGACCCGCGACGCGATGAAGGGCCTGGCGCTGGCGCGGCGGATCCCCACCGGGATCGTCCACATCAACGACCAGACCGTCAACGACGAGGCGAACTCGCCGTTCGGCGGTGTGGGCGCGTCGGGGACGGGCTCCCGGTTCGGCGGTGCCGCGGCCAACGTCGAGGCGTTCACCGAGACCCGCTGGATCACCATGCGCGGCCAGGCCCCCACCTACCCGTTCTGACCGGTCTTCCCGGCGGCGCGGGTCAGCCGAGGCGCTTGCGCAGCAGCTGCTTGCCCTGCTCGGCGCCCTTGTGGCTCTCGCCCTGCGCCTTGCGGAAGAACTCGGCCAGCTCGGTGTCGCCGTCGCGCTCGGCGTCCTTGATGTAGGTCTCCAGCCGGAGCGTGTTGCTCAGGCATGCCTCCACGAACCAGATGATGTTGTAGTCCTTGTCCTTGGTGCCGGTCACCTGACCGGTCTCCTGCGTGCCCACGGGTCCTCCTCGTGGTTCGGGTACGGCGTTTCCGGGCGCCTACCCCTGGATCGCGCGATGAATCCGCGCGGGCTCAGCCGGCGTCCGGAAGTTCCCCGAGGGTCACGTCCACCTCCTTCTTGGAGCCGTCCGGGCTCTGGGTCCGGACCTTCACCGTGTCGCCGGGCTTGAGTTCGGCGAGCACCGTGGACAGCGCGGTCTGGCTGGGCGTCGCGGTGCCGTTCACCGACAGGATCAGGTCGCCCTCCCGGATCCCGGCCTTGGCCGCGCCGCCGCCCCGCGTGACCTCGGCCACCGCCACCGCGGACTCCCGGCCGCTCTGCGGATCGATGATCGTCCGTACGACGACGCCGAGCGCGGCCCGGCCGGACTGCGTGACCTCGCCGTTCTCGATGAGCTGCGGGACGATCCGCTTCACCGTGTTGCTCGGGGTGGCGAAGCCGATGCCGGTGGCCGCGCCGCCCATGCCCGGGTCGGAGGCGGCCGCGGTGGGGATGCCGACCACCTTGCCGGACAGGGTGACCAGCGCGCCGCCGCTGTTGCCGGGGTTGATGGGGGCGCTGGTCTGGATGGCCTCGGCGATCGTCGAGCCCGGGAACGCGCCCTGCCGCTGCGTCGACACCGTCCGGTTGAGCGCGGAGACGATGCCGTTGGTGACGCTGCCGGACAGGCCGAGCGGGTTGCCCATCGCCAGCACGATCTGCCCGACCCGCGCCTTGCCGGAGTCGTCGAACGCGGCCGCGCGCAGCTTCCCGCCCGGCACCTTGACCACGGCGAGGTCGTCGGCGGCGAAGGCGCCGACGAGGCTCGCCTTCAGCGGCGCGCCGCCGCTGGCCGCCGTCACCTCGATCTCCTCGGCCCCGGCGACGACGTGGGCGTTGGTGACGATGTGGCCGTTGCCGTCGTAGACGACGCCCGAGCCCTCCCCCTCGCCCGTGTCGATCTTGACGACGGACGGCAGCACGGCGTCGACGATCTCCTCGTACCGCTGCTGCAGCTCCGCCGCCGCCCCGCCGGCGGGCACCGGGGTCGACCGTCGCGCCGCCGGGGCCGCGTTCTCGGCGTCCCCGGCGCAGCCGCCGAGCAGCAGCGCGCCCGCCAGCGCCGCCGCGGCCGTCCTGACCTTCGCTTTCCTGTCCACGAGAGCACCTCCGGAACGGGTCCTTCCCGTTCATCGCGGAACAGGTCCCAGCGGCCGGTAAAGGCCGCCCCGCGTCAGCCGGCGGGCACGGTCAGAACGCCGGGACGGCTCGGGTCGGTGCGGACGGTCACCGGCAGGACGGCGCGGTTGCCGAGGTACGACAGGTCGCTGGAGGCGATCACGACCCGGAGCCGGTGGCCGGCGGCGAAGCGGTGGACGATCCCGGGCAGCCGGATGCTCAGCGGTTTCCGGACGTCACCGACGCGGACCGGGGACACCAGCCGGTGGGCGAGGGTGGCGGAGCCGTCGGGCGCGACGTCGTACAGCTTGGCGAACAGCACCAGCCGCCCGTCCACGCCGCGGCGCTGGCCGCGCTCGGCGGCGGGCGAGGACAGCCGGACCGACAGGGTCGGCGCCCCGACCACATCCGTGTCCTTGGCCAGGGGCGCGCTGGTCCAGCCGGCGAACGTGCCGGGCGCGTCGCCGGGCGGCACGCCGTCGAGGGCGCCCTGCAGCAGCGACAGCTCGGAGAACGACGTCGGCCAGAAGCCGAGCGGGTTGCGGTACGACGCGCGGCCCGCGGTCACCTCGGACCTGGTGCTGACCAGGCGGTCCTTCCCGGACAGGTAGAACCGCACGGGCTTCGGCGCGGCGCTGCTGTAGGCGGGGGCGGCGTTCCCCTCGTACCGCGCCCAGGGGCGGAAGTAGGCGAAGCCGGGCCCGGTGTCGGCGGGCAGTCCCTTGAGGTGGCGGTCGAACCAGGCCAGCGCGCGCCTGCCGACGTAGTTGTCCGACGGGTGCTCCAGGTCGATGTCGCCGGGCGCGCTGGGCCCGCTGTGCCCGCCCGAGTGCCAGATCATCTTGACCGGGGTGCCCTGCGCGGCCAGGGCGCGGTACGTCGCGGTGGCCTCCTGGAGGGTGAACAGGGTGTCGTTCTGCCCCTGGACGAGGAGGACGGGCGCCTTGATCCGCGGCATGTACGACGCGACCGACGCCGCCCGCAGGTAGTCCAGGCTCGCGGGGCGCGGCACGCCGTGCACGAGGCTCTCGGCGACGGCCGCGCACAGCGCGGTCGGGAAGTTGGGGCAGCCGGCCAGCCGGGACGGGTCGGTCCCGGCGCCCTCCACGCCGCGGACGGCGCCGAGGGCGAAGAAGCCGAGCCCCCACAGCAGCTTGGTCGCGCCGGGCTCGGTGGTGCGCTCGCCCGCCGCGGTCAGCTCGTTGTTGGGGGCCAGGGAGTAGCGCAGGTCGTTCCAGGTGTCGATCGGGACGAGCGCGTCGATGCGCGGGTCCACGCCGGCCGCGGCGAACTGGGCGCCGCCGCCGTACGAGCCGCCGATCATCCCGACGCGCGGGTCGCCGGGCGCGTCCAGCCGGACCGCGTCCAGGCGCGTCCCGTCGGCGGCCGCGCGGGTCCCGGCGAGGAAGTCGACGAGCTGCCGGGCGGCGCGGCCGTCGTGGTCGGGGTGGTCGAGGGTGATGCGGCAGCCGCTGCCGCCGGCGCCGAGGCCCGAGTACGCGAGGACGACGTAGCCGCGCGCGGCGAACGCCTCGGCCGTTCCCGCGAGGTCGTCCTTGGAGCCGCCGAACCCGTTGGTCGTGAGGACCGCCGGTGCCCGCTTCCCGCCGGTGGCGGGCCGGTAGAGGTCGGCGACGACGGTGCAGGACCGGTCGCCGCCGGGGCCGACGCGGACGCCGAAGCTCAGCTCCCGCACGGTGTAGGCGGCGGCCGACGCGGGGGCGGGGACCGCCGCCAGGGTCGTGGCCAGCAGCGGTACGGAGAGCGCGGCGGCGGCGCGGGACTTGGGGCGTGCGGGCATGGGCGCTCCAGGAGCCGGGGGGTGGACGCACGGCGGCGACGAGAGCCCAAATCTTACCAAGTGGTAGGTTTTTGCCGCCAGACCGACATCGCCGAGCGGCCAAGGAGAGCAGCGTGCGAATCTCGTTCCCGGACGGGTTCCTGTGGGGGGCGGCGGGCAGCGCCCACCAGACCGAGGGCAACAACGTCGCCAGCGACTTCTGGGCGCTGGAGCACCGGCCCGGCGTGCTGCCCGAGCGCAGCGGCGACGCCTGCGACGGCTACCACCGCTGGCGCGAGGACCTCGACATCGTGCGGGACCTCGGGCTCACCGCGTACCGCTTCAGCGTCGAGTGGGCCCGGGTGGAGCCGGCGGAGGGCGAGTTCTCGGCGGCCGTGCTCGCGCACTACCGCCGGCTGATCGAGGGCTGCCTCGGCCGCGGCCTCACCCCGGTGGTGACGCTGCACCACTTCACCAGCCCGCTGTGGTTCCAGAAGGCCGGCGGATGGCGGGCGCCGGAGGCGGCCGGCCGGTTCCGCCGCTACGTGCGCGCCGTCCTGCCGATCCTCGGCGGCGTCGAGTGGGTCTGCACCATCAACGAGCCGAACATGCTCGCGATGATGGCCGGCATCTCCAGGGGCGCCGGGGAGCGCGAGGAGAACGCCGCCGGCGCCCTGCCGCCCCCCGACCGCGAGGTGGCCGACGCGCTGATCGCCGCGCACCGGGCCGCGCGCGAGGAGCTGGCCGGGACCGGGCCGAAGTCCGGCTGGACGGTCGCCAACCAGAACTTCGAGGCCGCCGGCGGGGCGGAGGCCGAGCGCGACGCGTGGGCGTGGCCGCGCGAGGACCGGTTCCTGGACGTCGCGGCGGACGACGACTTCGTCGGCGTGCAGGCGTACACCCGGGTCCTGGTCGGCCGGGACGGGGCGCTGCCGGTCCCGGCCGGCGCCCGCCGCACGCTCATGGGCTGGGAGTTCTACCCGGAGGCGCTCGGCGGCGCCGTCCGGCACACGGCCGCGCGGGTGCCGGGCGTGCCGATCCTGGTCACCGAGAACGGGATCGCCACCGCGGACGACGCCGAGCGCGTCGAGTACACGACCGGGGCGCTGGAAGGCCTGCACGCGGCGATGGCCGATGGCGCCGACGTGCGCGGCTACCTGCACTGGTCCCTGCTCGACAACTACGAGTGGGGGTCCTGGCGGCCCACCTTCGGGCTGGTCGCGGTGGACCGCCGGACGTTCGCGCGCACGGTCAAGCCGAGCGCCCGCTGGCTGGGCGGGGTCGCCCGGGCCGGCGGGCTGCCCTAGGCGCCGGCCGCGACCTCGGCGACCAGCTCGTCCACGACGTCGCCGCTCAGGCCGATGCCGAACGTGCCGAACTTGGCCAGCGGGATGCCGCGGGCCAGCTCGAACAGCGCGGGCGATCCCTGGGCGGCGCCCGTCAGCCCCGGCGCGTTCCCGAGCCGCGCCAGCAGCACCCGGCGGCCCACCGGGTGGTCGAGCCACTCGCCGAGGGTGGACATCCGGCCGAGCGGCGCGGCGTACCCGTCGCCGGGCGTCTCCAGCTCCGCGCGCAGCCGGATGTCGCGGGACGAGGCGCCCACCTCAACGGTGAAGCGGCCCGGGTCGATCCGCCAGCCGCCGCGCGCCGCCGACCAGCGGGCGATGTCACGGCCGGTGAGCGCGAACGACACGCGCGCGGCCGCGCCCGGCTCCAGCTCGGTCTTCGCGAAGCCGCGCAGCTCGTGCCGGGGCCGGGTGGGGCGCTCCTCGTCGAACGCCACGTACAGCTGGACGACCTCGGCGGCGGCCCGTTCGCCGGTGTTGGTGACGGTGCACTCGACCGTCCACGCGTTGGGGCCGGTCTCCCGCACGGCCAGGTCGGCGTACTCGAAGCGCGTGTAGGTGAGGCCGTGCCCGAACGGGTAGGCGACGGCGGTCTCCAGGGTGTCGTGGTGGCGGTAGCCGACGTAGCGGCCCTCGCCGTACACCACGCGCCCGTCCGCGCCCGGGAAGTGCAGGTACGAGGGGACGTCGGCGAGGCGTTCCGGGATCGTCTCGGTGAGCCGGCCGGACGGGCTGTGCGCGCCCAGAAGCAGGTCGGCGATCGCCGTTCCGCCGGCCTGGCCGGGCAGCCACGCCTCCAGGATCGCCGCGGCGGAGTCCTGCCACTCGGACACCGTCACGACACCGCCGTTCGCCAGCACGACCACCACCCGCGGGCAGGCGGCCGCGACCTCGCGCAGCAGGTCGGTCTGGACGGCCGGCAGGTCGAGCGTGGTCCGGTCGAAGCCCTCGGACTCGGCCTCGTCGGGCAGGCCGAGGAAGACCAGCGCGACATCGGCCGCCCCGGCGACGGCGGCCGCACTGCCCGCGAGCCCGGCGTCCGCGGCGCCGTCCAGCCGGTAGCCGGCGGCGAAGGTCAGCGTCGTCTCCGGGCCGGCCGCCGCGTTCAGGGCGTCCCAGGCGGAGTCGAGCCGGGTCGGGACGACGTGCGAGCTGCCGTGCCCCTGGTAGCGGGGCGTGGCGGCCAGCTCGCCGATGACGGCCACGCGCTGCCGCGCCCGCGGGTCGAGCGGGAGGACGCCGCCGTCGTTCTTCAGCAGGACGGCCGAGGCGCGCGCCGCCTCGCGGGCCAGCTCGTGGTGGGCGGCGGCGTCCCAGTCCTCGAAGCGGCCCGCGCCGTCCAGCCGCCCGGCGAGCGCGCGCAGGCGCCCGGCGGCGCGGTCGACGGCCTCCTCGGCGAGCCGCCCGTCCCGGACCGCGTCGACGATCTCCTGGTCGGTACGGGTCGGCGGCATCTCCAGGTCGAGCCCCGCCTCCAGCGCGGCCACCCGGTCGTTCACGGCGCCCCAGTCGGACACCACGACCCCGTCGAAGCCCCACTCCTCGCAGAGCACCTCGGTGAGCAGCCAGCGGTTCTCGCTCGCGTACACGCCGTTGATCCTGTTGTACGAGCACATCACCATGGCGGGCGCGCTCCCGCGGACGATCCGCTCGAACGCCGCGAGGTAGATCTCGCGCAGCGTCGCCTCGTCCACCTCGGCGCTGACCCGCATGCGGTCGGTCTCCTGGTTGTTGACCGCGAAGTGCTTGACGCAGGCGCCGATCCCGAGCGACTGGACGCCGTCGACGACGGCGGCGGCCATGACGCCGGTCAGGTGCGGGTCCTCGGAGAAGTACTCGAAGTTGCGGCCGCACAGCGGGGAGCGCTTGATGTTGACGCCCGGGCCCAGGACGACGTCGACGCCGAGGGCGGACGCCTCCCGCGCGAGCGCCGCGCCCACCCGGCGGGCCAGGCCGGCGTCCCAGGACGAGCCGAGCGTGACGGCGGGCGGGAAGCAGGTCGCGGGAACGCTGTCGGTGAGGCCGAGCGCGTCGCCCGAGCCCTTGACCTGGCGGCGGATCCCGTGCGGCCCGTCGGCCAGGGTGAGCGGGCGCAGCGTGCCGGGCAGGCCGGTCGTGTGCCAGGTGTCCCTGCCGGAGGTCAGGGACGCCTTCTCCTCCAGGGTGAGCTTCTCGAACGGCTTGTCGGCGGGTCCAGGCGTCATGCGTTACCTCAGGAGTCGGGGTCGGTCTCGGTCTCTGTCTCGGAGAGGACGAGTGGGGTCGGCGAGATCTCGATGTCCAGGCCGATCCGGCGGACGAAGGCCACCGCGTCGGCGTGCATGTCGATCGCGTCCGGGTCGAGCAGCCACTGGGTCTGGAGGCCGTCCATCAGGGCCAGGAACTGCCGCGCGACGACCGCCGGGTCGTGGTCGAGCGGCGGGTCCGCCGCGGCGAACAGCGCCGCGAACGCGTCCGTGAGCCGGGCGCGCAGCACCCGGTAGCGCTGGACGAAGTACTCGTGCGCCGGGTGCTCGGGGTCGGCGGCCTCGCCGGAGATCTTCACGTAGAGGCCGACCAGCCCGGGGGTGCGCATGTTGCGCGCGACGATCCCGAGCACGATGTCGATCAGCTCCGCGGGGCGCTCCTCGACGCCCGGGGCGAACAGGTACCGCGCGTCGGCCCGGTCGCGGCGGCCGAGCACCTTGATGAGCAGCGCCTCCTTGCCCGGGAAGTGGTGCAGCAGCCCCGCGTGCGTCAGTCCCGCGTGCGCGGCGATGTCGCGCAGCGACACCGCGTGGAAGCCCGACTTGGAGAACAGCTCGGTCGCCGAGTCCAGGATGCTCGCACGCGTCCGCTCGCCCTTCGAAGGGCGAGCGGGACGGCGGGGCGGGCGCTGTGCCGGGCGGCGCGGGTTCTGCTCGGTCATGGGGGCCTCTCTGGGACGGGCGGGCGCGTCGTGCGGAACGGTGCTGCGCCAACCGTACGGCCTGCGGCTTCCCTCGACCGCGAGCAAAACCTACCACGTGGTTAGTTTCGCATGTATGCTCACCGCACCCTCGTCGAATCTCCGTCGAAACGGCCGTCCCGCCGTGCCATAGGGAGCCACTTCCATGCGAAAGATCACCAAGGGCGCCGCCCTCGCCGCCGCCTGCGCCGCCGCGGCCGCCGGCCTCACCGGATGCGCGGACGCCGGCGGCGGCGCGGGCGGCGGCTCGGACACGCTCAAGATCGCCACGCTGACGCTGCCGCAGAGCCTCGACCCGGCCGACGCCGGCGGCAGCGCCCTGCCGTTCTTCCAGGCCGCCTACGACACGCTCCTCAAGCGCGAACCGGACGGCTCGTTCAGCCCGATGCTCGCCACCAAGTGGGAGTACAACGCCGACCGCACCGAACTGAGGCTCACGCTGCGCGGCGACGTGAAGTTCGACGACGGCTCCGCCTTCGACGCCAAGGCGGTCAAGGCCAACATGGAGCGCTTCGCCAAGAAGAAGGGCTCCCAGGCCAGGACGCTGCAGGACGTGAAGTCCATCGAGGTCGCCGACGCGACGCACGTGACTATGAAGCTGTCCAAGCCCAACCCCGCGATGCTCTTCTACCTCAGCGACGCGGCCGGCCTCATGGCCAACCCCGCGAGCTTCGCCAAGCCGGGCGATCCGCTGAAGACCAGGCCCGACGGGACCGGCCCGTACGACCTGGACGCGAAGCAGACCGCGATCGGCACCCGCTGGGTCTTCACCGCCGCCCCCCGCTACTGGGGCGCGAAGCTGCCGTACAAGACGCTCACGTTCAGCTACTTCAACAACGAGACCGCGATCGTCAACGGCATCCGCACCAAGCAGATCAACGCCGCCGTGCTGCAGGACGCCGACAAGCAGATCAGCATCGAGTCGGCCGCCGGGGTGAAGACGGTCAAGCAGGAGTTCGACGTGCAGAGCCTGCTGCTCTTCGACCGCGGCGGCGCGCTCGTCCCTGCGCTCAAGGACGCCCGCGTCCGGCAGGCGCTCAACCACGCCATCGACCGCGACACCATGCTGAGCAAGATCCGGCAGGGCCGCGGCAAGGTCACGAACCAGATCTTCGGGACCGGGACCAAGGCGTACGACCCGCGGTTCGACTCCTACTACGCGCACGACCCGGCGAAGGCGAAGGAGCTGCTCAAGCAGGCCGGCCACGAGAACGGCTTCGCGCTGAAGCTGCCGCGCATCCCGGCGATCGTGCCCGACGCGCTCGCCTCCTCGCTCCAGGCCGACCTGGGCGCCATCGGCGTCAAGCTCACCTGGGAGAACGTCGACCAGTCGGCGATCCGGAAGATCTTCACCGACCGGCGGTACCCCGGCATGGTGATGAACAACGGGCAGCCCGCCACGGACTGGATCACCATCGGCGAGCTGGTGCTGCCCGGCACGTTCAACATGTTCGGCACCATGGACGACCGGATCAAGGGCCTGGTGCCGAGGATCCAGGCCGCCGAGGCCGAGCAGGCGCGCGGCGACCTGCGGGCGCTCAACGAGCACCTGGTCAAGGAGGCGTGGTTCGTGCCCTTCTACCGGATGTCGTACCTGCACGTCTCGGACGGCTCGGTGAAGATCACGCCGCAGGAGGGCATGGCGCTGCCGTCGATCTACAACTACTCCCCCGCCAAGTAGCCGGGCGGAACGATGCTGGGCTTCGCCTTGCGGAGGATCGCGGCGGGAGCGGTGCTGCTGTTCGTGATCTCCTTCCTCTCCTACCTGCTGCTGTCGATCCCGGACGCCGACGTGGGCCGCCAGCTCCTCGGCTCGGCGGCCCCGCAGGACCTCGTCGACGCCAAGAACGCCGAGCTGGGCCTGGACCGCGCCGTCCTCGCCCAGTACGGCGACTGGCTGGCGGGCGCGGTCCGCGGCGACTTCGGCACCTCCTGGTTCACCGGCGAGGACGTGCTGCAGGCCATCGCCACCCGGCTGCCGGTCACGGCCAGCCTGATGGCCGGCGTCACGCTGGTCACCGCCGCGCTGTCGCTGCTGCTCGGCGTCTGGGCCGGCGTGCGCCGCGGCGCGGTTGACCGGTTCGTGCAGGTCCTCGGCGTGATCGGGTACGCGCTGCCGGGCTTCCTGGTCACGCTGATCATCGTGCTGGTGTTCGCGGTGCGGCTGGGCTGGTTCCCGGCCATCGGCTACATCGGCCTGACCGAGTCGGTGCCCGGCTGGCTGTCCACGATCACGCTGCCGGTCGCGTCGCTGTCGGTCGTCTCCGTCGCGGGCCTGTCCCAGCAGGTGCGCGGCGCGGTGATCGACGTGCTGCGCCAGGACTACGTCCGCACGCTGCGGGCGCGCGGCCTGCCGCCGCACCGGATCCTGTTCCGGCACGTGCTGCGCAACGCGGCCGCGCCCGCGCTGACCGTGCTCGGCCTCCAGTTCGTCGCGCTGCTCGGCGGCGCCGTCCTGGTCGAGCAGATCTTCGGGCTGCCCGGCGTCGGCGCCATGACCGTCACGTACACCACCCGCGGCGACATCCCCGTGATCATGGGGCTGGTCATGTTCACCGTGCTCGGCGTGATCCTGATCAACCTGGTGGTGGACCTGCTCATCGGCTGGCTCAACCCGAAGGCGAGGGTCTCGTGACCGCCCTGCGGCGCCTCCTGCGCAACCCGCTCGGCCTGGTCTCCGCGGCCGTCCTGGCGGTCATCGTGACCGCCGTGGTGCTGGCCCCGCTGATCAGCCCGCACGACCCCGGCGCCGGCGACCTGGCCGACTCGTTCGGCGGGCCGAGCGGCGGCCACCCGCTCGGATTCGACTCCGCCGGGCGGGACGTCCTGGCGCGGCTGCTGCACGGCGGCCGCAACACCCTCGGCGGCGCGGCCATCGCGCTGCTGGTCGCGCTGGCGATCGGCGTCCCGGCCGGGCTGCTGGCCGGCTACCGCGGCGGCCGCCTGGACGCCGCGGCGAGCTGGACGGTGAACCTGGTCATGGCGCTGCCGGCGATGGTGGTGCTGCTGGCCTCCCGCGCCATCCTCGGCCCCACCGTGTGGGTGCTGATGGTCGTCCTCGGCGTCCTGGTCGCGCCCGGCTTCTTCCGGCTGGTGCGCGGGATCGTGTCCGGCGTCCGCAACGAGCTGTACGTGGACGCCGCGCGGGTGTCCGGGCTGACCGACGCCCGGATCGTGGCACGGCACGTGCTGGTCGTGGTGCGCGCGCCGATCATCATCCAGACCGCGCTGATCGCCGGGCTGGCCATCGGGCTGCAGGCCGGGCTGGAGTTCCTCGGCATCGGCAGCGGCGACACCCCGACCTGGGGCGCCATGCTGAACGAGGCGTTCCAGAACATGCAGCGCGCCCCGCTGACGATCCTGTGGCCGGGGCTCGCGCTCGGCCTCACCAACGCGTCCCTGGTCCTGCTGGCCGGGGCGCTGCGCGACGCGCTGGAGGACCGCGGGCGCGAGCCGTCCCGCCGCCGCGCCCGGCGGGCGGCGACCGCTCCGGCGCCGGCCGGCGCGGGCACGGACGCGGAGGGGCGCGCCGGCCTGCTGTCGGTCCGCGGGCTGACGGTCTCGTACGCCGTGCCGGACGGGTCCAAGGACGTCGTGCGCGGCGTGGACCTCGACGTCCGCGAAGGGGAGATCGTCGGGCTGGTCGGCGAGTCCGGCTCCGGCAAGACGCAGACCGCGTTCTCGATCCTCGGGATCCTGCCGGAGGGCGGCCGCGTGAGCGGCGGCAGCGTCACGATCGGCGGCCGGGAGGTCGTCGGGCTGCCCGAGCGGGAGCACCGGGCGCTGCGCGGGGACGTCGTCGCGTACGTCCCGCAGGAGCCGATGACCAACCTGGACCCGTCGTTCACCGTCGGGAGCCAGCTCGTGGAGCCGATGCGGCACAAGCTCGGGATCTCCCGGGCCGAGGCGAAGCGGCGCGCGCTCGACCTGCTGCGGATGGTGGAGATCGCCGACCCGGAGCGGACGTTCCGGTCGTACCCGCACGAGATCTCCGGCGGCATGGCGCAGCGGGTGCTGATCGCCGGGGCGATGTCCTGCGACCCGAAGCTGCTGATCGCCGACGAGCCGACGACCGCGCTGGACGTCATGGTGCAGGCCGAGGTGCTCGGGCTGCTGCGCCGCCTGCAGAAGGAGCGCGGACTCGGCGTCCTGCTGGTCACCCACAACCTCGGCGTCGTCGCGGACCTGTGCGACAGCGTGGCCGTGATGCACGACGGCCGCATCGTGGAGACCGGCCCGGCCGAGCGGATCCTCGGCGCACCGCGCGAGCCGTACACGCGGCGGCTGCTCGGCGCGGTCCTGGACGATGCCCCCGCCCGCGCCCCGTGGCGCCCCGCGGAGACCGGCGACCCCGTGGACTCCGTGGAGGGTCCGGGAGGAGGGAGCAGTCGTGAACGGTGAGCTGCTGACCATCGAGGATCTGCATGTCTCGTTCCCCGGCAAGGGATGGCGCGCGCCGCGTACCGACGTGCTGCGCGGCGTCTCGCTGGGCGTGCGGCCGGGCGAGACGCTCGGGCTCGTCGGCGCCTCCGGGTCGGGCAAGACCACGATCGGGCGCGCCGTCCTCGGGCTGGTGCCGGTCCGGTCCGGGACCATCACCTTCGCGGGCGAGCGCATCGAACGGGCGACCCGGCGCCGGCGGCGCGAGCTGAGCCGCGACGTGCAGGTCGTGTTCCAGGACCCGTACACGTCGCTGAACCCGTCCCGTACCGTCGGCGACACGCTCGCCGAACCGCTGCTGGCCCAAGGGCGCGGGAAGGCGGACGCGCGCCGCCGCGTCGCCGGCCTGCTCGACCGGGTGCGGCTGCCGTCCGACGCCGCCGGGCGGCTGCCGCGGGAGTTCTCCGGCGGGCAGCGGCAGCGGGTGGCCATCGCCCGCGCGCTGGCGATCGGGCCGAAGCTGATCGTGTGCGACGAGCCCGTCTCGGCCCTCGACCTCACCACCCAGCAGGCCGTCCTCGACCTGCTGCTGGAGCTCCAGGAGCAGACCGGCGTCGCGTACCTGTTCGTCTCGCACGACCTGGCCGTGATCCGGTTCGTCAGCCACCGGGTGGCGGTGATCGACCGCGGCGAGATCGTGGAGACGGGCGGGACACGCCAGGACTCAGCGCAGGGTGCCGCGGGCGCGGTCAGGTGAAGAGTTCGGTCGAGCGGTAGTAGTCGTTCAGGCCCAGCCGTTCCCACCAGGCCGGGTGGGTAGCCACCCGGGCCCGGTAGGCGTGCCAGTCGGTGGCGGCCGGCGTCCACGCCTTCTCGGCGATGGCCGCCAGCCGGGGCAGCAGCAGGAACGCCAGGTCGTCGAAGTCCCTGACCGACTCGCACCAGACCGCGGCCTCTACCCCGGCGATCCGCGCGCCCGCGGGGATCTCCGGCAGCTCGCCCGGCCGCCAGCCGAACAGCTCGCGGCAGGTGCGGACCGGGTACGAATCGTGCCCGACCCGGGCGCGCCGCTCGTTCTGGCCGGGGTTCAGCGAGTCCTCGGCGTAGCGGCGGTCCAGGTACAGGAAGCTGCTCGGCGAGGCCAGCACCGGAACGCCCGCCGCGACGGCCGCCGGCACGTCCCGTTCCGCCTGGGCGAACGCCTCCGCCATGCTCTCCAGCAGGCCGTGGTACGCCGCCGGCGTGCGCTCGCGGGCGGCCGCGAGGTCGAACTCGTCCCCGGCGCCGATCCACGCCTGCACCAGGTCGGCGGAGGTCAGCGCCCCGGACCGGGCGGTCTCCTGCCAGCCGACCACCTTCTTGCCGGTGCCGCGCGCGATCTCCAGCGCGCGGGCGGTGAACGCGGCGTACAGGTCGTCCGGCATGCCGAACGCCTCGTCGCCGCCGACGTGCAGGTACGGGCCGGGCGTGAGGGCGGCGACCTCGGCCAGCACGTCGCGGACGAACCGCTCGGTGGCCTCGGCCTCGGGGTCGAGGTAGGCCAGCAGCTCGTGCGGCGTCTCCTTGCCGCCCTGCAGCTCGGGGTAGGCGCGCACGGCCGCGAGGACGTGCCCGGGCATGTCGAGCTCCGGGACGACCGTGACGAACCGGTCCGCCGCGTAGGCGACGATCTCGCGGTAGTCGTCCTGCGTGTAGTAGGGCCGCCCGTCCCCGGCGGTCAGCTCGCCGGCGGGCCAGTGCGCGGGGTCGGTGAGGCGCGGCCAGGCGTCGATCCGCAGCCGCCACGCCTGGCTGTCGGACAGGTGCAGGTGCAGGACGTTGAACTTGTACAGCGCCAGCAGGTCGATGACCTTCTTCACCTGGGCGACCGTGAAGAAGCGGCGGACGACGTCCAGCGACAGGCCGCGCCAGGCCAGTGCCGGTCCGTCCGCGATCCGCACGCGGGGGACGGTGAGCCCGCCGGCCGCGTCCGGCCGGACCAGCTGCGCGAACGTGGTGGCGCCGCGGAAGAGGCCCTCCGGCGCGCACGCGGTCACCACGGCGCCGCGCTCCCCCACCGTCAGCTCGTAGCGTTCGCGGGCGTCGCCGTCGGCGCGGTCGAGGGGGTCGATCCCCTGGACGCTCTCGACGCCGCCCGCCGGGTCCGGGGCCTGGACCAGCGTCAGGTCGCCCTCCCCGCCGATCTGGACGGCGGGCTCGATCCCGTGCAGCCTCCCGAGCAGGCCGGCGACGGCCGCGCCCAGCTCTCGCAGCTCTCCGGACGGCACCGCGATCCGGAGGCCGGACGGGAGGTGCGGCGGGGGCCCGGAGTCCTCATCCGCCGAGAACCGCTGCGGCAGGGGCACGAGGGCGGGCGCGATCATCTTATCCACCACCATTTTCTACCACATGGTAAGTAACGTGCCTCACACCGGACGGATCAGCCTACGCCACCGACCGCCAGGTGGCCGGATGCTGCCAGCCCGGAGATCGGGTCGGCTGACCCTTTCCTTCCCGGCGGCCGCTGCCATATTGAGACGATCATGCGGCGTCCGCCGCGACGGCCGGGAGGTGCGCGATGCGCGACGACGCGGAACTGGACCACTACGAGATCGCCTACCTGTGCGGCGGTCCGGAGCGCGTGGCCATGGTGGCGCTGCTGGCCCTGCACCGGGACGGCCGGCTCCGGATCTGGGCGGCCCGGGCCCGGCTCCGGGTCGTCCGGCGCGAACCCCGCGACGCCGTGGAGGAGGCCGCGTACGGCGCCGTACCGTCGAAGGGCGCGCTGCTCGCCCCCGCGCTCAAGCAGATCGCGCGGTCCGCGGCGGTCCGCGAGGTCGGGCGGCGGCTGAGCGCCGAGGGGTTCCTGCCCGGGTCGCGGTTCGCGGCGCCGTGGCGGCGCGGCCGGGCCCGGGCGGGGCTCGAGGCGCGGGAGCGGCTCGCGGAGCGGGAGCGGGCGTCGTCCGACCCGTTGCGCCGGGTCGCGGCGGCGGGAACGGCGGGCATCGAGGACGCCGCGATCCGGCGGGCGTTCGAGAATCCCGTCCCGGAGCCTCCCGAGGCGCCCCGGTTCGGGCGGAGCGGGAGCGATCCCACCCACAGCACCCTCCGTAACTGGTTCTGGGCCGGCGGAGACGACGGAGACGACGGCGGGGGCGGCGGGGGCGGCGGAGGCGGGGGCGACTAGGACCACCGGGGGTGTAACCCGGACGGCCCCCGGGCAGGACCAGAAGACCAACGGTGTCCCCCGCCACGCGTTCGCCAGCAGAAAGGGGACCGGCGTGAAGGCGCTGCTCAACTCGATGACCGAGAGCGAGAAGGACCTGGTCCGGGAGACGGAGCGGGACCGGCTCGAGGGCATGGAGGAGGACGATCTGCTGGAGCTGCACGCCCGGATCCGGCGTGCCCGCAACAAGCACGTCAAGCTCTACCGGCGGGAGGCCGCCGGCCGGGTCGCGGAGGTCGGCGGGCGCGGCAGGGCCCGGCCCAAGAACCGCCGGAACGCCCAGAAGGCGGAGGTCTTCGAGGACGCGCTCGCCCGGGTCAGCCGCTACCTGGCCACCGCCGCCCGGCGCAGCGCCACCGCGCTCAAGGCCGAGCGGCTGGAGGCGGTGCGGGCCGTCCGGAGCTCCGGGCCCGGGAAGGCGCCGGACGAGGCGGTGGTGCCGATGCAGTCGCAGCGGCTCGACCGCA
This sequence comes from Actinomadura sp. 21ATH, assembly GCF_041951345.1. NCBI lineage: Bacteria > Bacillati > Actinomycetota > Actinomycetes > Streptosporangiales > Thermomonosporaceae > Actinomadura > Actinomadura sp. 21ATH. The sequence continues at coordinate 347,736 of NZ_JBGNUR010000002.1, forward strand.
CGCCCGAGCAGCCGGTCCTGGCCAAGCAGCGCGCCTCGACGCGCGCCGCCGGGGCCCGCCGCCAGGGGAAGCGCGACAGCCGCTGACCACGCCCGCGGGAAAGCGCGAGGACCGCACCCCCAGGAACGCCCGGAATCGGCGGCGCGCCGTCAGTGGGCGGCGGCGTTCCAGTCGGCGCCGGTGCCCACGGCGACCTCCAGGCCCACGCTGAGCGGGTACGCGCCGGTCATGCCGGTGCGGACGGCGTCCTCCAGCGCGGCCCGTTCACCAGGGGCCACCTCGAGCACGAACTCGTCGTGGACCTGGAGCAGCAGCCTGCTGCGGAGCCCGGCCGCCGCGATCGCCTCGTCGACCCGGAGCATGGCGATCTTGACGATGTCGGCGGCCGAGCCCTGGATCGGGGCGTTGAGCGCCATCCGCTCGGCGGTCTCGCGGCGCTGCCGGTTGTCGCTGGACAGGTGCGGCAGGTAGCGGCGGCGGCCGAGGAGCGTCCTGGTGTAGCCGGTGCGGCGGGCCTCCTCGACGACGCGGTCCAGGAAGTCGCGGACGCCGCCGAAGCGCTCGAAGTAGGCGTCCATCAGCGGGCGCGCCTCGGCCACCGCGACGCCCAGCTGCTTCGCCAGGCCGAACGCCGACAGCCCGTACGCCAGGCCGTACGACATCGCCTTGATCCGGCGCCGCATCCCGGCGGTGACGGCGCCGGGCTCGACGCCGAAGACCCGCGCGGCCATCGTGGTGTGCAGGTCCTCGCCGGACGCGAACGCCTCCAGCAGGAACGGGTCCCCGGACAGGTGCGCCATGACGCGCAGTTCGAGCTGGCTGTAGTCGGCGGTCATGAGCGCCTCGTAGCCCTCGCCCGGCAGGAAGACCCGGCGGATGTCGCGGCCCTCCTCGGTGCGGATCGGGATGACCTGGAGGTTGGGCTCGGTCGAGGTGAGCCGGCCGGTGGCGGCGACGGTCTGCTGGAATGTGGTGTGGATCCGGCCGTCCGCGCCGATCTCCCGGATCAGCCCGGCCACCGTCATCCGCAGCCGGGACTGGTCGCGGTGGTGCAGCAGGACCTGCGGCATGCCGTTGTCGGTCTGGGTGGCCAGCCAGGTCAGCGCGTCCACGTCGGTGGAGTGCCCCGACTTGATCTTCTTGGTCTTCGGCAGCCCCAGCTCGCCGAACAGGACCTCCTGGAGCTGCTTGGTCGAACCCGGGTTGAACGGGCGGCCCGCGATCCGCGCGGCCTCGCCGGCGGCGCGCTCCATCGCGGCGGCGAACCGCTCCTCCAGGGCGCGCAGCGCCGCCGCGTCCGCGAAGACGCCGGCCCGTTCCATCCGGGCGAGCAGGGCGGCCAGCGGCAGCTCGACCTCGGTCATGACCCGGTCCATGCCGGTGTCGCGGAGCTCGGCGGTGAACCGGCCGGCCAGCTCCAGCACGGCGCGCGCCTGGAGCATCAGCCCGGCGGGCCCCTCGCCGGCCGGGCGGCGGCCCAGGTGGCGGGCGGCCAGGTCGGCGATGCCGTACGCGGCCAGGCCCGGCAGCAGCAGGTAGGCGGCCACGGCCGTGTCGGCGGTGACGCCGGCCGGGGTCCAGCCGCGCGGGCCGAAGACCCGCAGCAGCGACTTCACGTCGTGCAGCGCCTTGGGGCGCTCCGGGTCGGCGAGCCAGCCGGCGAAGGCCCGCTCGTCCGCGGCGGTCATCGCGGCCGGATCGAACCAGGCCGCGAAGCCGTCGCCGGTGGCCAGCGCGATCCCGGTGATCTCGCCCTCGCCGCGGGCCCACGACTGATCGGCGGCCAGCCCGACCGGGCCGCCGCCCGCCCGCGTGCGGAACCATTCCGGCAGCTCGCCCGGTGCCAGCTCGCGCCCCTTGAGCGGCTCGGCCCGCCCCTCCGGCTCCCCGCCGCCGCCGGGATCGGCCGCGAACAGCCGCTGGCGGATGCTGGCGTTGCGGAACTCCAGCTCGTCCAGCAGCGCGGTGAACGCGGGCAGGTCGTACGGGCGGCGCCGCAGGCCGTCCAGGTCGACCGGGAGGTCGACGTCGCGGACCAGCTCGGTGAGCCGCCGGTTGGTCCGCACGGTCTCCGCCGCGGCCCGCAGCCGCTCCCCGGCCTTGCCCTTCACCTCGTCCATGCGCTCCAGCAGCGCGCCGAGGGTGCCGTACTCGCGGATCCACTTGGCGGCCGTCTTCTCCCCGATGCCGGGGATGCTCGGCAGGTTGTCGGACGGGTCGCCGCGCAGCGCCGCGAAGTCGGGGTACTGGCTCGGCGTGAGGCCGTACTTCTCCTGGACCAGCTCGGGCGTGTAGCGGATCATCTCCGCCGCGGTCCGGTAGAAGTACAGCGCGGTGACGTCGGGCCCGACCAGCTGGAGGACGTCCCGGTCGCCGGTGATGATCAGCACCCGGTGGCCGGCCGCCGCCGCCCGCGTGGCGAGCGTGGCGATCACGTCGTCGGCCTCGTACCCGGGCGCCCGCACGGCGGGCACGCTCATCGCCGCGAGCAGCCGGTCGAGGACGCCGAGCTGGCTGTGGAACTCCTCCGGCGACCGCGCCCGGTTGGCCTTGTAGCCGGGGTACGCCTCGGTGCGGAACGTCCGCCGCGAGACGTCGAACGCCACCGCGACGTGCGTCGGCCGCTCGTCGCGCAGCGCGTTGGCCAGCATGTTGGCGAACCCGTACACGACGTTGGTCGGCTGGCCCGCGCTCGTGCTGAAGTTCTCCACGGGCAGCGCGTAGAACGCCCGGTAGGCCAGCGAGTGGCCGTCCAGGAGGAGCAGGCAGGGCCGTTCCGTCATCCCCTCATCCTGGCATCCGCCTCCGACAGCGCGCGCGATGTCAGAACGGCCCGGCGCGGCCGAGGAGCGCGGGGGGCGGCGTGCCGAGGAGTCCGCCGAGCCAGGTCCCGGTGGCGGCGACGGCCTCCATGTCCACGCCGGTCTCGGCGCCGCCGCGGTGCAGGGCGTACAGGAGGTCCTCGGTGGCGATGTTGCCGGTGGCGGCGGGGGCGAAGGGGCAGCCGCCGAACCCGCCGGTGCTGGCGTCCAGGATCGTGACGCCCTCGTCCACGGCGGTTAGGGCGTTGGCGTACCCGGTGTTGCGGGTGTTGTGGAAGTGGAAGCGCAGCGGCGTGCCGGGCGCGGCCGCGCGGGCGCGCCGGGTCAGGTCGCGGACCTGGGCGGGGACGCCGACGCCGATGGTGTCGGCGAGGGCGATCTCGGCCGCGCCGGCCGCGTGCGCGCGGCGGGCGATCTCGGCGACGCGCTCCGGCGGCGTCTCCCCCTCGAACGGGCAGCCGAACGCGGCGGCGATCGTCATCGCTGCGGGGACGCCCGCCTCGGCCGCCGCGGCGGCGATGCCGTCCCAGGCGTCCAGCGCCTCCGCGGTGGTGCAGCCCTGGTTCCGGACGCAGAACGTGTCGGACGCGACCACGACGACGTTCACCTCGTCCACCCCGGCCGCCAGGGCGCGGTCCAGGCCGCGCCGGTTGAGGACCAGGCCGCTGTAGGAGACGCCCGGGCGGCGTGGCACGCCCGCCATGACCTCCTCGGCGCCCGCCATCTGGGGCACGCGCTTGGGGTTGACGAACGACACGGCCTCGATCCGCTTCAGTCCCGCTTCGACGCAGCGGGTGATGAACGCGATCCTGTCCTCGGGCGAGAGCGCGCGGGGCTCGTTCTGGAGGCCGTCGCGCGGACCGACTTCGAGCACTGTTGTATGCAACTCAGACCCCTCTCGCCCATTATTGGTCACCACTGGACTATATTGCATGCAATAACCGGCAGGAGGAACCATGCCCCGCGCTACCGACATCGCCTACGAGGCGGTGCGCCAGATGATCCTCTCCGGCGAGGCCGGGGCGGGCAGCCGCCTCGGCGAGGCGGAGCTGGCCGAGACGCTGGGCCTGTCGCGCACGCCCGTGCGGGAGGCGCTGCAGCGGCTCGGCGCGGACGGGCTGGTGGAGGTGCTGCCGCACCGGGGCGCCCGGGTGGCGCGCTGGACCCGGCAGGACCTCGCGGAGATCTTCGAGCTGCGCGCGCTGCTGGAGCCGTACGCGGCGGCGCGCGCGGCCCGGCTGGGCCAGGACGCGGCCGTCCTGGACGATCTGCGCGAGCGGTGCGCGGCGATGGAGCGCGCGGCGGCCGAGGGCGACCTCGACCTGGTGGCCCGGCTGAACGGCGGGTTCCATGCGGCGATCATCGAGGCGTCCGGCAACGGGCGGCTGCCCGGCATGCTGACCTCGGTGATGCACGCGCCGCTGATCCTCGGCACCTTCCACCGGTACGCCCCGGACGCCATGGCCCGCAGCATGAACCACCACCGCGAGCTCGTCGCCGCCATCGCCGCCGGCGACCCCGCGTGGGCCGAGTCGGTGATGCGCGCGCACATCCGCGCGGCGGCGGCACATCTCACCGAAGAGGAAGAGGACCAGGAACGATGAGCGACTCCCCCAGCGCTTCCGGCGCCCCCGGCGCCCTCGGCGACCTGCGGGTCGTGGAGATGGGCCAGCTGCTGGCCGGGCCGTTCTGCGGCCAGCTGCTCGGCGACTTCGGCGCCGAGGTCATCAAGATCGAGCCGCCGGGCGCCGGCGACCCGATGCGCGAGTGGGGCCGGGAGAAGCCGCACGGCAAGTCGCTGTGGTGGCCGATCCTCGCCCGCAACAAGAAGTCGGTCACGCTGAACCTACGCACCCCCGAGGGGCAGGAGCTGGCCCGGCGGCTGATCTCCGAGGCGGACGTGCTGGTGGAGAACTTCCGGCCGGGCACCCTGGAGCGCTGGGGCCTGTCGCCCGAGACGCTCCAGGCCGCGAACCCCAAGCTGATCATCACCCGGGTCACCGGGTACGGCCAGGACGGCCCGTACGCGCCCCGCGCGGGCTTCGGCTCGATCGGCGAGGCCATGGGCGGCATCCGGTACGTGACCGGCGACCCGGACCGGCCGCCGTCGCGGGCCGGGATCTCGCTGGGCGACGAGCTGGCCGGCACGTTCGCCGCGATCGGCACGCTGGTCGCGCTGCACGCGCGCCACCGCACCGGCCGCGGGCAGGTCGTCGACTCGGCGCTGTACGAGGCGGTGCTGGCGATGATGGAGTCGCTGATCCCCGAGTGGGACATCGCCGGCTACCAGCGCGAGCGGACCGGCTCGGTGCTGCCCAACGTCGCGCCGAGCAACGTCTACCCGACCAAGGACGGGCCCGTCCTCATCGCCGCCAACCGCGACACGATCTGGCGGCGGCTGTCGGACCTCATGGGCCGTCCCGAGCTGGCGGACGACGAGCGCTTCGCGACGCACGGCGCGCGCGGCGCCAACGCCGGGGAGCTGGACGAGCTGATCGGCGCGTGGACGGCCGGGCAGGAGTCGGGGCCGCTGCTGGAGCTGCTGCACGAGAACGGCGTCCCGGCGGGGCTCACGTACCGCGCCAAGGACATGCTGGCCGATCCGCACTACAAGGCGCGCGAGGCGATCATCCGGATGGCGCATCCGGAGTTCGGCGACTTCCCGATGCACAACGTCTTCCCGAAGCTGTCGGGCACCCCCGGCGAGGTCCGCAGCCTCGGCCCGTCCCTGGGCGAGCACAACGCCGAGGTGTACGGCGGGCTGCTCGGGCTCGGCACGGCGGAGCTGGACGGGCTGGCGGAGGCCGGAACGATCTGACTTGCATACAATCTCCGGATTTTTTCGACCGTAACCCTGGATTTCGGCCCACATTGCGTGCAATCTAGTCCCGAGGGAGATCTTCGGTCCCCGCCGCCCCACGGCCCTTGAGCCGTGCCGCGGCATGCCCTCGGGGACCCACGCACGCGAAGGGGCGGACTTTGAGCACGCCTGAGAACACGGCGGCGCCCGGCGGCGGGCCGCACGGCCGGCCATCGCGCCGGGCGCTGCTGTCAGGGCTGGGGATCGCGGCGGCGGGGCTGTCCACCGCCGCGTTCGCCCGGCCGGGCGAGCACGGGCGGGACGAGCACGGGCGGGACCGGCGCCCGCGGAAGGGGAGGACGAGAATGAGGATCACGACACTGGCGGACGGGCTGCTGTTCCCCGAGGGCCCGGTCGCGCTGCCGGACGGCGACGTGCTGGTGGTGGAGATCCACCGCGGCACGCTGACCAGGGTGAGGCCGGACGGCACCACCTCGGTGGCCGCCGAGGTCGGCGGCGGCCCGAACGGCGCCGCCCTCGGCCCGGACGGCCGGGTCTACATCGCCAACTGCGGCGGCCTGCGCCGCTTCGAGGTCGGCGGGTTCGTGTTCGCCGGGGGCATCCCCGACGACTACACCACCGGCAGCATCCAGGCCGTGGACCTGTCGGACGGCTCGGTCGAGACGTTGTACACGAAGGCCGGCGACCAGCGGTTGCGCGGCCCGAACGACCTGGTGTTCGACGACCAGGGCGGGATCTACTTCACCGACTACGGCAAGAGCGACGGCGTCACCGGCGACAAGGGCCGCCTGTTCTACGCCAAGGCCGACGGCTCGTCCATCACGATGCTCGCCGGCGGGATGGAGGGTCCGAACGGCATCGGCCTGTCCCCCGACGGCAAGCGGCTGTACGTCAGCGAGACCTACACCGCGCGGGTGTGGTGGTGGGACGTCACCGGCCCCGGGAAGATCGAGGGCGGCCGGTCGCTGGGCGGCTCGGGGAACGGCAACTTCCTCTACACCGCGCCCGACTACACCAACTTCGACTCGCTCGGCGTGGACGCGCACGGCAACGTCAACGTGGCGTCCATGATCCACGCGGGCATCTCGGTGGTGAGCCCGAAGGGCCGCCTGGTCGACTTCGTCGAGATCGACGTGGACGACGACCCGGGCATCACCAACATCTGCTGGGGCGGGAAGGACCTGCGCACCGCGTACGTCACCGCGTCCAGCACCGGGAAGCTGCTGAAGATCGAGGGCTGGCCGCGGCCGGGCCTCAAGCTCAACAACGCGGGCTGACGTGAACGGGGGGCGCCCCGCGCATCCGGCCGGATGCGCGGGGCGTCCCCGTCCGCTCGGAGCGCCGGCCGCGTCAGCCGCCGGTGAGGTCGGCGGAGATGTCCCGGTCGCCGTAGCCCTCCGGCGCGGCGACCTCCTCGACCGCCTCGGGCCGGTCGTCGAACTCCAGCCGCAGCGCCTTGGACATCGTGGCGTGCATCTCGTACATGCAGGTGATGTAGGTGAACTGCAGGATCTCCCTGTCGGAGAGGTGCTCCCGCAGCACGTCGAAGACCTGGTCGGGGACGCGCCCGCCGTCCAGCACGAGCCCGTCGGTGTAGGCCAGCAGGGCGCGCTCCAGGGGCGTGTAGCAGTCGGCGGTCTGCCAGTGCGGGATCGCCTGGATCTTCTCCTCGGGCATGTGCAGCGCGCGCATCTGCTTGCAGTGCTGCGAGAAGACGAACTGGCTGCCGCGCGCCCAGCCGGCCCGGCACTGCCCCAGCTCGCGCAGCGCCGGGTCCAGCGAGGCGTTGCGGTAGAGCGCGAAGCCGCGCACCGCGTGCTTGAAGACGTCCGGGTCTTGGGCGAACACCGTCCACCAGTCGCCGGGCGACCCGGTCGCGGTGCCGTGGTCGACGGCCGGGTCCCGGTCGGGGGCGAACAGGTGGTCGTAGAAGTAGAGGATCCGCTCGTCGGTGACCTCGGCGCGGGGGACCTCACGCAGGCGGGGCATCGTGCTCCTCAGTCGTCGGGGGCGCGGCTCAGCCGGCCGCGGGGGCGGGAACGGTCCGGTCGGCGGCGGTCTTGGGCTCGTGCGAGACGTCGGCGTCGGTGAACTCCCGCGTCCAGCAGGCGAACTCCAGCAGGACGCCGTCCGGGTCCTGGAAGTAGAACGACCGGACGAACACGCCCTCGTCGAAGTCGCGCGCGATCCCCATCGGGCTGTCGTCGTGGTTGAGGATCGGGCTGACCTCCACGCCCTTGTCCCGCAGCCGGCGCCGGTACTCCTCGAACCTCTCGACCGGGACGTGGAACGCGACGTGGTTCATCGACCCGACCGCGCTGAGCAGCTCGCCGCCGTCGGGGCGGGTCTTGGGCGCCGAGATCCCGGGGACGCCGTCGGGCGCGTCGGGGAACCAGAAGAACGCCACGCAGTCGCCGCCGCCGCAGTCGAAGAAGAAGTGCTGGCCCATGCCGCCGGGCAGGTCCAGCGTCTTGATCAGCGGCATGCCGAGCACGCCGGAGTAGAAGTCGATGGTGCGCTGCATGTCGGACGACACCAGCGCCAGATGGTTGATGCCGCCGAGTTCGAACTCGGTGTTCCGGGCGGTCATGAGACCTCCTCCTGAGGGGTGGTGTAGCGGGTGCGCAGATCGCGCTTGAGGATCTTGCCGGCGACGTTGCGGGGCAGCTCGGGGACGAACTCCACCCGCCGCGGCACCTTGTAGCCGCCGAGCCGCTCGCGGCAGACCGCGACGATGTCGGCCTCGGTGGCGGACGCGCCGTCGCGCAGGACGACGGCGGCGCACACGGACTCGCCCCAGCGCGGGTCGGGGACGCCGAACACGGCGGCGTCGGCGACGTCCGGATGGTGGTGGATCGCCTCCTCGACCTCGCGGGAGGCGACGTTCTCGCCACCGGTGACGATCATGTCCTTGATCCGGTCCACGATGTAGACCATTCCCTCGGCGTCCCGCCGGACCACATCGCCGGTGCGGAGCCAGCCGTCCGCGAACGCGGCCGCGGTCAGCTCCGGCTCGCGCCAGTACCCCTTCATCACCTGGTCGCAGCGCACCAGCATCTCGCCGGGCTCGCCCGGCGGGACGTCGTTCAGGTCCGCGTCCACGACGCGGATGTCGGCGAGGTCCATGGGGCGGCCGGCGGCGCCGAGCAGGTGCGTCTCCCCCGCAGCGGCGCGGCGGTGGTCGGCGGTGCCGAAGTACAGGATGTTGCCGCCGGTCTCGCTCATCCCGAAGCCCTGGTAGAAGTCGCAGCCGAGCACGTCCATGCCGCGGCGCAGCACCTCGGCGGGGATCGCGGACGCGCCGTACCCGATGGCCTCCAGCGTGCCGAGGTCGTGCTCCTCGATGCCGGGATGGCGGAGCAGGAACGCGATCATCGTCGGGGCCAGCCCGGTCTGGGTGACCTTCCACTCGGCGACGCGGCGCAGGAACGTCTCGTTGTCGTACGAGCGCACGAGGCCGACCGTGCAGGAGCGCAGGTGGTTGACCAGCACGGCGTAGCCGCCGACATGGCACAGCGGGAAGCAGAACAGGAAGACCGACCCGTCCGGGATCTCCCAGTGCGCCGCCGAGTTGATCACTCCGGTGACCAGGTTGCGGTGGGACAGCATGACGCCCTTGGGGGCGCCGGTCGTCCCGCTGGTGTAGACGAGCCAGGCGACCGCGTCCTCGTCGGGGCGGGGCGGCTCGGCGGCGGGGACGTCCGCGACCAGCTCGGCGTACGGGCGGTCGCCGCCGCCGTCCAGGCCGACGACGACCTTGACCCCGGGCATCGCGCCGCGCCGCGCCTCCATCGCCTCCAGGTACTCCGCGCTGACGACGAGCACGCTCGCCTGCGCGTGGTCGACCAGCGCGGCGATCTCGTCGGCGTGCAGCCGGTGGTTGAGGAAGGTCAGCGCCATGCCGGCGGCCGGGACGCCGTAGTAGAGGTCCACGTACTCGGGCCGGTTGCCCGAGAGCACGGCCACCCGGTCGCCCGGGGCGGCGATCGTCCGCAGCGCGCCGGCGGCCCGCCGGACCCGGTCGCGCAGCTCCGCGAACGTGATCGCCTCGTCCTCGAACCGCAGCGCCGTGCGGCCGGGATGCTTGCGCGCCGCGTACTCGACGATGTCGCTGATCAGCATGGAAGCCCCCGCACCGGCCGCGCCATGGCCACTCCTAAAGATGACTTGACAGTCATGTCAATTCTGTTCGATGCTCGGATCCTCGGCCTGGGAGCATCGGGTTGTCAACCCCCGCCGCCGGGACCGGGACGGGAAACGGGAGGGAGCACGGCCATGCCGAGCGAGCCGGAGCCGGCGCCGCTGACCGAGCGCGGCGCCCGTACCAGGGAGCGCCTCATCGCCGCCGCGCGCGAGGTGTTCGAGGAGCGCGGCTTCCTGGACACCCGCGTCGCGCACATCGCCCGGCACGCCAAGGTCGCCTACGGCTCGTTCTACACCTACTTCCCGTCCAAGGAGGCGGTCTTCCTGGAGGTCGCCGACCGGCTCTTCCAGGACATGACCGAGAACTCCCTCGTCCCGCCCGCCGGCCCCTCCCCCGCCGCGCGGATCCGCCGCGCCAACCGCGCGTACTACCAGGCGTACCTGCGCAACGCGAAGATGATGGCGATCATCGAGCAGGTCGCGACGTTCAACGAGGAGTTCCAGGAGATGCGCCGCAAGCACCGCGCCGCCTCCCTCGGCCGCTCCGCGCGGGCGATCGCGCGCTGGCAGCGGGCCGGCCTGGTCGCCGCCGACCTCGACCCCGAACTCGCCGCCCGCGCCCTGTCGGCGATGGTCGACCACAGCCTCTACCTCTGGCTCGTCCAGGGCGACGACGCCCCCGGCACCGAACGGCTCCTCGACACCCTGGACGCGCTCTTCGTCCGGGCGCTCGGGCTGCCCGACACCCCCTGAACAGGAGGCACCCCGTGCACCAGGAACACGTGCACCAGGAACTGGCCGACCGCTTCATCGGCGCCATCACCGCCGGCGACGTGGCCACCCTGCGCTCGCTGTACGCGCCCGGCGCGCTGATCTGGCACAACGGCCCCGGCGAGGGCGGCGGCGAGGAGCAGGGCGTGGAGGACAACCTGCGGACGCTGCGCTGGCTGTCGCGCAACCTGGAGGGGTTCCGGTACGAGGAGATCCGCCGCGACCCGATGCCCGGCGGCTACGTCCAGCGGCACGTCCTGCGCGGGAACCTGCCCGGCGGCGACCCGGTCGAGATCGCCGCCTGCCTGTTCGTCACCGTCGACGGCGGCCGCATCGCGCGGATCGAGGAGTACGCCGACACCCGCGGCAGCGACCCGCTGCGCGCCCTCGCCGCCGCCCAGCGCGCGGCCCGGGCATGACGGCCGGGCTCGGCGAGCGCCTCGCCGAACTCACCGGCGCCGAGGTGACCGGCCTGCGCCGGCTGTCGGGCGGGGCCAGCCGCGAGACCTGGTCGTTCGACGCCGCCGGCCGCGGCCTCATCCTGCGCCGCGATCCCCCGGCCGCCCCCGACCCGGCGGCCATGGCGCGCGAGGCGGCGCTGCTCACCGCCGCCGCGGGCGCCGGCGTCCCGGTGCCGCGGGTGGAGTCGCACGGCCCCGACCTGCTCGGCTCGCCGTACCTGGTCATGGAGCGCCTCGACGGCGAGACGATCCCGCGCCGGCTGCTGCGCGACGAGCGGTTCGCGAAGATCAGGCCGCGGCTGGCATACGAGCTGGGCACCGTCCTCGCCCGCCTGCACACGCTGGCGCCCGACACCGTCCCCGGGCTCCCGGACGGCGACCCGCTGGAGGAGCTGACCGAGCACTACGAGTCGTACGGCGAGCCGCGCCCGGCGGTGGAGCTCGCCCTGCGGTGGCTCGGCGAGCACCGCCCGCCCCCGGCGGACCGGCGCGCCCTCGTCCACGGCGACTTCCGCAACGGCAACCTGATGATCGGCACCGACGGCGTGCGCGGCGTCCTGGACTGGGAGCTGGCGCACGCCGGCGACCCGGCCGAGGACCTCGGCTGGCTGTGCGTGAAGGCGTGGCGGTTCGGCTCGCCGCACCCGGCGGGCGGGTTCGGGAGCCGCGCGGACCTGCTCGCCGGGTACGCCGCCGCCGGCGGCACCCCGCCCACCGACGAGGAGCTGCACTGGTGGGAGGTGTACGGCACGCTGCGCTGGACGATCCTCTGCCGCCACCAGGCCGAGCGGTACCTCAGCGGCGCCGACCCGTCGATCGAGTACGCCGTCCTCGGCCGGAAGGTGTGCGAGCAGGAGCACGACCTGCTCCTCGCGCTCGGCCTGACCTCGCCGTCGACCGTCCCCGACCCGCTCGACGGGCACGTGCCGGGCGCGGCGGCCGGGCCGCACGACCGGCCCGGCGCGGCCGACCTCATCGACGCCGCCGCCGCGTTCCTGCTGGAGGCCGAGCAGCCCGACGAGCGGCTGCGCTTCCACGCCCGGGTGGCCGCGTCCGCGCTCCGCATCGCCCGCCGCGAGCTGCTGCTGGGCGACGCCCACCGGGAGGCCCACCGCGAGCGGCTGCGTGCCCTCGGCTGCGCGGACGACGCCGAACTCGCCGAGGGCATCCGCTCCGGCCGCTTCGACGGCCGGACGGACGAGGTCGTCGCGGCCGTCCGCGCCGCCGTCGCCGACAAGCTCACCGTCACCAACCCCCGCCACCTGTCCGTTCCCGGCTGACGGCCAAACCGGCGCGGCTCCGGGAGCGTCCCATGTTCGGAGGTGGCGCCGGTGACCGGATGGCGGGTGTCGGGATTCGACGAGGTACGGGAGCTGGGCCGGGGCGCCCAGGGCCGGGTCGTGCTCGCCCGGCACGCGCGGGCGGGCACTCCCGTCGCGATCAAGTACCTGGCCGAGGGCGCGGACGCGGCGGCGCGGGAGCGCTTCCGGGACGAGGCGCGGCTGCTGGGCCGCATCGACGACCCGCACGTCGCGCGGCTCTACCGGCTGGTCGAGTCGGAGGGCCGGCTCGCGATCGTCATGGAGGCCGTGAACGGCGTCTCGTTCAAGGAGATCCTCGCCCGGTACGGGACGCTCGGCCCGGAGGCGGCGCTGACCGTGCTCAAGGGCTCGCTGCTCGGGCTGGCCGCCGCGCACGCGCTCGGGGTCGTGCACCGCGACTACAAGCCCGCCAACGTGATCGTCCCGGCCGACGGCAACAGCAAGCTCATCGACTTCGGCGTGGCGACCGCGCTGGGCTCGTCCGCCGGCGCCGGGACGCCCCTCTACATGGCGCCGGAGCAGTGGCGCGGCGAACCGGCCACGCCCGCCACCGACGTGTACGCGGCGACGTGCGTGTTCTTCGAGTGCGTGACGGGGCGCCGGCCGTACGGGGCGGCGGACCGCGCGGCGATCGCGGCCGGGCACCTGTCCGCGCCGGTCCCGGCGGAGGAGGTGCCGGGGCCGCTGCGGCCGCTGGTGGAGCGGGGCATGGCCAAGCACGCCGGCGCCCGGCCCGAGAGCGCCGCCGCGTTCGTCGCCGAGCTGGAGGAGACCGCGAGCGCCGCGTACGGGCCGGACTGGGAGGCGCGCGGCGTGCGCGCCCTCGCCGGCGCCGCCGTCGCGTTCGCGGCGCTCTTCCCGCTGGCCGCCGGGCTGCTCTCGGGCGGCGCGGCGTCCGCGGCGTCCGCGGGCGCGGGATCGGCCGGGGTGCTGGGGGCGCTGGGCACCAAGACCGCCGCGGTCATCGCCGGCACGGCCGTTGCGGGGAGCGCGGCCGGCGGCGCCGGCGTCTACCAGGCCCTGCGGGACGACCCGGAACGCCGCCCGGCCGCGGTGGTCTCGCCCGCCGCCCGGCCGCCCGGCCGGACGCTGGCGCTCGGCGGCCTCACGCTCGTGGTCCCGCCGTCGTGGCGGTCCAAGCGCCTGCCGGGCGTCACCGGCGGCACCAGCGGCAACCACCGGGTCAACTTCCCCGGGCCGTGCCGGGTGCCCAAGGTGGTGCGTGACCTCGCCGAGGAGCGCGGCGAGCGGACCGAGGACTCGGGCAACTACCACGACTACTGCCCGAGCTTCGCCGTGATCACCGAGCCGTGGTCGAACGACGGCACCCGGGGCTGGCGGACGTTCCGCGCCGGCGCGCCCTGGGGGCCGGAGACCGACGTGTCGCACGTCTGCCCGAAGCGCGCCGACATGGTCGGGGCCGGCCGCTCGACCCTCGTCCGGCGCGGGCTGGCGCCGGTCGGCTCCCGGCAGGCCGAGTACCGCGAGTGGCGCATCAGGTGCCTGCTCATGCGGGACCCCTCGGTGGAGACGAACGTGTCGTTCGTCCAGCGCGTCTGGTACCTGCCGCGCTCGAAGGTCCTCATCGTCGACGAGTGGGAGACGCCCGGCCTCGCCGAGATCCTCCGCAAGGCCACCTGGTCCTGAATCGCCATACATGGGCGGTTTACCATTAAACGTCCCGGACGTACGATTCGGTGGTCAAGACGCCGCAGGAGCGGTTCTTGCCAGCCGCTCCCGGCGCCGCGAGGCACTCTTCGAAGGGGAAGCGGCCATGGCGAACACCAACCGGGGCGTCGTCTACCTCGGACCGGGCAAGGTCACCGTCCAGGATCTGGACTACCCGAAGCTGGAGCTGGCCGAGCAGGGCGGGCGCAAGCTGCAGCACGGCGTGATCCTGAAGACCATCGCCACCAACATCTGCGGCTCCGACCAGCACATGGTGCGCGGCCGGACGACCGCCCCGGCCGGGCTCACCCTCGGCCACGAGATCACCGGCGAGGTGGTCGAGGCGGGCCGGGACGTGGAGTTCGTGAAGCCGGGCGACATCGTCAGCGTCCCGTTCAACATCGCCTGCGGCCGCTGCCGCAACTGCAAGGAGCGGCACACCGGCGTGTGCGAGAACGTCAACCCGGCCCGCGCGGGCGCCGCGTACGGGTACGTGGACATGGGCGGCTGGCGCGGCGGCCAGGCCGAGTACGTGACCGTTCCCTACGCCGACTTCAACGTGCTGCGCTTCCCCGCCGACCGCGACACGGTGATGGCGAAGATGCGCGACCTGGCGATGCTGTCGGACATCTTCCCCACCGGCTACCACGGCGCGTACACCGCGGGCGTGACGACCGGGTCGACGGTGTACGTGGCCGGCGCGGGGCCGGTCGGGCTGGCGTGCGCGACCTCCTGCCTGCTGCTCGGCGCGGCCGTGGTGATCGTCGGCGACATGAACGCCGAGCGCCTCGCGCAGGCGCGCAGCTTCGGCTGCGAGACCATCGACCTGTCCGCGCACGACGACGTCGCGGCGCAGATCGAGCAGATCCTGGGCGTTCCCGAGGTGGACGCCGCGGTCGACTGCGTCGGCTTCGAGGCGCGCGGGCACGGCCCGGAGGGGTCGGCCGGCGAGCAGCCCGCCACGGTGCTCAACTCGATGATGGACATCACCCGGGCGGCCGGCCGGCTCGGCATCCCGGGGCTGTACGTGACCGGCGACCCGGGCGGTGTGGACGAGCACGCCAAGGTCGGGCAGCTGGGCATCCGGATCGGGCTGGGCTGGGCGAAGTCGCACGTCCTCACCACCGGCCAGTGCCCGGTGATGCGCTACAACCGGCAGCTGATGATGGCCATCCTGCACGATCGCGTGCAGATCGCCCGCAACGTCAACGCGACCGTGATCCCGCTGGACGAGGCCCCGGACGGGTACCACGACTTCGACCGGGGAGCGGCCCGCAAGTACGTCATCGACCCGCACGGCGTCCTGCCCGCGGCCTAGGTGAGCGCCCCCTCCAGCTGCGGGGCCAAGGCGTCCGCCCAGGCGGCGAGGGTCTCCTCCGCGTCGCCGAGCTGCGCTTCCAGGAGCGCCAGGCCCGGGGTCGGGACGCGGGCGCCCAGCTCCACCAGGAGCGGGCGCAGGTGGACCTCGACGGCCAGGGCGTGCTTGGCGTCGCCCATGACCAGGAGGGGCAGCGCGGCGGTGCCGGACAGCGCCCCTCCCGGCAGGCGGTCCAGGAACGCCTTCAGCAGTCCCGTGTAGGTGCCCTTGTACGTGGGGCTCGCCACCACCAGCACGTCGGCGGCGGCGAGCTCCAGGGCCGACTCCACGGCGGCCGACGGGCGGGGCGACAGGAGGTGCGGCGCGAGGGCCGTCAGGTCGATGGTCGCGTGCGGCCCGGCGCCGAGGCGGCGGGCGACGGCCGAGGCCGCCTGGCCGGCGGCGCGGTGCGTGCGGGAGGCGGGGCGGGGGTTGCCGACCAGCGCGACGACGCGCGCGGTCACCGGCCGGCCCCGTCCGTGGCGGGCAGGCCCGCCGCCCGCCAGGCCCGGAACCCGCCCGCCACGTCGGTGGCGCGGGTGAGGCCGAGGTCGTGCAGGGACGCGGCGGCGAGGCTGGAGGTGTAGCCCTCCGAGCACAGGACGATGGCGCGCACGTCGTGGCCGGTCGCCTGCGGGATCCGGGCGTCCGAGGACGGGTCGAGCCGCCATTCCAGGACGTTGCGTTCGATGACCAGCGCGCCCGGCACCTCGCCCTCGGCCGCCCGCTGCGCGGCCGGGCGGATGTCGACCAGCAGCGCGCCGGCCCGCGCCTCGGCGTGCGCCTGAACGGGGTCGAGGCGGTCCAGCCGCGCGCGGGCCGCGGCGAGGACCTCGTCGATGGTGCGGATCGCCGTCACCACTGGCCGGCCTCCTCGGTGGCCAGGCGGACCAGCCCGGCGTCGGTGCGTTCGTAGCGGTTCATGACGGACAGCGGCGGCGAGTAGACGTGCACGCTGACGGCCGGCGCGGCGGAGGTGTTCCGGACGTCGTGGACGTACTCGGGCCCGAACGCGCGGACCTCGCCGGCGGCGACGTCCCGGACGGCGGCCGTGTCGTGCTCCTCCAGGGAGCCGAGGACGACCGCGAACGCGCCGCGCGAGCCGCCGTGGTCGTGCAGCCCGGTCGCCTGGCCGGGCAGCCAGCTGATCAGCCACACCTCGGTGTCGTCGTCCCGGTGCAGCCGCTCGTACCAGCGGCCCTGCGGGTCGAGCCGGACGCGCGGCAGCCACTCGTCGGCGGCGGCCGCCAGGTCCCCGGCCCGGCGGGCGAGATCGGAGGCGGCGGAGGCGGCGTCGGCCGAGGCGGTGGCGGCGGGCGCGGGAAGGCTCACGGTCATGGCGGATGGTTCCTCTCACTGTCGGGCACGGCTGGCGTCTTCGGTCAGGCGTGCCGACACAGGTCGCTGGCCTGCCGCCGGAAGTCGACGTGCAGGCGCGACCAGAGAGGGAGTCCCGCGGGCATGGGAAGGAGCCTGCCAGCAAATCCCTACTAAGTCAATCGGATTTATGGAATGGATGCCGGAGGCGGGCGAGGCGGTGCGGCCACGGCAGCCGCGGCGGCTCGGGCACCTCGAAGCGGCCGGCGCCCTCCCGCACGGCGGCGACCGCGTACTCGGCCGGGACGCCGGCGAAGACCAGCAGGTCGGCGGCCACCGCGCGCAGGCCGGCGGCGGCGTCGCGGCCGGCCGCCTCGGTCTCCAGCCCGGAGTCGTTGAGGCCGCCGACGACCTCCAGCACCCGCTCGGTGGCGCGCTGCCGGGCGGCCTGGTCGCCGGGGTCGGCGGCCAGCGCGTGCAGGATCGCGGTGATCTCCTTCAGGGCGGGGGCGAGCAGCGCGCGCTCGTCCGGCCCTGCCGCCAGGGCGGTGCGCGCGAGCATCAGGCAGCTGCCGCCGAGGAGGTCGAGATGGCCGGCGTTCTCCCGCTCCCGGGCGGAGGGCGCGGTGCGGAACCGCCACGCGATCGAGTAGCGGATCACCGACGTGCTGGCCTGCCGGGTCCTGGCCAGGTCGGCCAGCCCGTCGCGCATGGCGCGCAGCGCGGTCATCGCCCGCTCCGCGAGCCGCTCGTCGCCGCGTTCCAGCGCGTCGCAGGTCAGCTCCAGGCCCGCCGCCATGCGGTCCAGGGCGGCCGTCTCCGCGCGCCGCAGCAGCGCGACCGGCTCGGGCGTGAACAGCAGCTGGCTGAACAGGAGCGCGACACCGGCGCCCACCAGCGCGTCGACCACCCGGTAGAAGCCCGCGCTGTCGGTGCCGACCGCGACCGTGAGGACCGCGCCCGCACCGGCCTGGGCCAGCACGATGCGCGGCTCGTCCAGCAGCCGCGCCACCACCAGCGCCGCGAACACCGCCAGCGCGAGGCTCCCGTAGCCGCCGCCGAGCGCCGCCAGCACGACCTCCCCGGCGACGATCCCGACGAGCACGCCCAGCAGCAGCCGCAGGGCGTTGCGGCCGCGGTCGCCGCGCGAGGCGTTCAGCGCCACCACGGCGGCGACCGGCGCGAAGAACGGATCGTCGTGGTCCCCGAGCGCGCGGGCGATCCACCACGCCAGCGTGGCCGCGGCGGCCTGCTGGAGCAGCGGCCAGGCGGCCGCGGCCGCCCGCCGCCAGGACCCGCCCGCGGCCCCGCTCACGTCCCGAAGCGCGCCCGCATGTCGGACTCGACCTCGCCGAAGTCCCGGTCCTTGGTCTCCGGGATGTAGCGCAGCGCGAACAGGAAGCCCGCCGCCGAGACCACCGCGAAGATCCAGAACGTCTGCCCCTCGCCGATCGCGCCGGCGAGCGGCAGGAAGACCAGGCTGACGGCGAAGTTGGCGGCCCAGTTCACCGCGGTGGACGCGGCGGAGCCGGTCGACTTGGCGTCCGGCGGGAAGATCTCGCCGATCAGCGTCCAGAACACCGGGCCCACGCCGACCGCGTACCCGGCGATGTAGAGGACCATGATCGCCAGGGCGAGGACGGAGTTCAGCCCGACCACGAACGCCAGCCCGAGCAGCAGCATCGTCACCGCCATCACGCCGAACGAGACCAGCAGCAGCGCCCGCCGCCCGGCCCGGTCGATCAGCCGGATCGCGACCAGCGTCATCGCCAGGTTGATCAGCCCGATGGCGATCGAGTAGAAGATCGCGTTGGACGCGGTCAGCCCGGTCCGCTCGATGATCGTCGGCGCGTAGTAGATGATCGTGTTGATCCCGGCGAACTGCTGCGCCGCCGCCAGCACCAGCCCGACGATCAGCGCCGGCCGGACCCGGCGGGCCAGCAGCACGTGCCGGCCGCCCGCCCGCCGCGGCCCGCGCGCCTCCGAGGCCGTCCGGTCGAGCCGTTCCACGACGCGGTCGGCGGTGTCCCGGTCGCTGACCGAGGCGATCAGGTCGCGGGCCCGGCCGTGCTCGCCGCGCGCCAGCAGCCACTGCGGCGACTCCGGCAGCACCCACAGCGCCGACACCACGATCACCAGCGCCGGCACCGCCCCGACCGCGATCATCCCCCGCCAGTCCCCGCCGCCCGCGAACACCAGGTTGACCAGGTACGCGACGAGGATCCCGACGGTGATCATCAGCTGGTTGAGGGTCAGCACCCGGCCCCGGATGCGGGTCGGCGAGATCTCCGACAGGTACGGCGGCACGGTCGCCGACGAGGCGCCCACCGCCAGGCCCAGCAGCAGCCGGCCCAGGATCAGCGTCCAGTAGCCGGTGGAGAACACCGCGATCGCGGTGCCGATCAGGAAGACGAGCCCTTCCAGGCCCAGCAGCCTGCGCCGCCCGAGCCGGTCGGCGAGCCGGCCGGAGCCGAGCGCGCCCGCCATCGCGCCCAGCACGAGCACGCTGACCACGCTGCCCTGCTCGAAGTCGTTCAGGTCGAAGTCGTGCTTGATGAACAGCAGCGCCCCGGAGATGACGCCGGTGTCGAAGCCGAACAGGAAGCCGCCGACCGCGATCAGCACGGCCCACGTCCAGATCTTGCGCATGCCCGAGGCCGGGATCTCCGGCAGCGGGCCCTCGCTGACGGGGGCGCTGGAGAAGCCCTGCACCTCAGGCCGCCAGGTCCACGACGACCTTCACGTCGTCCTCGTGCTTGCGCAGGCCGTCGAGGAAGCCCTCCATCGGGACGCGCCGCGTGATCAGCCGGGCCAGCCAGTCCTGGTCGGCGCGGGCGAGCGCGGCGGCGGCCTCCTCGAAGTCGCGGCGCGAGGCGTTCACGGAGCCGAACACCACGGTGTTCTCCAGCACGAGCGTCTTGTTCAGCTCGTCGAAGCCGGCCTCCACCTTCGAGGAGCCCGACGAGATCCCGGTCAGGCAGATCACCGCGTCCGGGGCGGTGGACCGGGTGACCTCGAAGACCAGCGGCCCGTGCCCGGTGCACTCGATCACCACGTCCGGCTCGAAGCCCAGCGAGGCCACGTCCCCGGCGTGGTACGTGGCGCCGAGGTCGGCGACCAGCCGCGGCTTGGGCCCGCTCTCGACGATGTCGAGCACGTGCACGTCCAGGCCGCGCTGGACGCCCATCATCGCGGCCAGCAGCCCGATCGGCCCGGCACCGGTGACCAGCGCCCGCTCCGGCCGCCAGGACGTGCGGGTCAGGAACCGCCCGGTCTGCCCCCACGCCTTGGCCACCACCGACGCCGGCTCCATGAGCACGCCGCGCTCGCCGAGCGCGGGATCGAGCCTGACCGCGAACTCCGGCTCGATCCGCCAGCGCTCCGACCCGAACCCGTCCCGCTCCTTGATGCCGCGCTCGGTGTAGCGGCCGTTGCGGCAGAAGTCCCATTCGCCGTTGGCGCACGGCACGCACGGCACCGGATCGGGCCGCCGGACGATCCCGGCGACCAGGTCGCCCGCCGCAAACCCGCTGCCCTCGGGGGCCTCCAGCACGGCACCGAACGACTCGTGGCCGATCAGCAGCCGGTCGCGGCCGGGCGGCGCCCAGCCGTACCCGTCGCCGGACACGATGTCGGCGTCGGTGCCGCAGATGCCCAGCAGCCTGCCCTCGACCAGGATCGAGCCCGCCGCCGGGTCGGGCTCGGGGACGTCGTCGACCCGAACCGCGCCGGAGGTGCCCGGATCCACCGTGATCGCTCTCATCGCCGTCCCCGCCGCCGAAGTTGCCGATGCCCCTCCGGTGCCCTCCGCGATCATGAATAAACACGAGGTCAGAGGCGGTTTCCGGCGGTACGGCCGGAGCCCCGTTCAGCCGGCGAACTCGCGCACCGGCAGGCCCCGCACGCCGGGCCGCGCCCGGAACAGCGACCCCGCCCGCGGCTCCTCCTCCGGCGGCAGGCCCTCCCGGGACGTGGTCATGTACAGCTCGTCCAGGGCGGCGCCGCCGAACGTACACGCCGTCACCTGCCGGACGGGCAGCTCGATCTCCTCGTCCACCGCCCCGAACGGCGTGTAGCGGCGCACCCTCCCGGCGTGGTTCAGCGCGACCCAGACACCGCCGGCGGCGTCGACGGTCAGCCCGTCCGGGTGGCCGTCGGCGCGGGCGATCTCCGCGAACGGCCGCCGCCCGGTCAGGCCGCCCTCCGGGTCGTAGTCGAAGACGTCGATCCGGCCGGTCGGCGTGTCGTTGTAGTAGGCGACGGCGCCGTCCGGGCTCCACTCCAGCCCGTTGGAGATCGTCACGTTCTCCAGGACGGCGCGCACGGACCCGTCGGGGTCGAGCCGGTACAGCGCCGCGCCGCCCTCGTGCTTGTCGTAGGCCATCGAGCCGCAGTAGAAGCGGCCGTCCGGGTCGCAGCCGCCCTCGTTCATCCGCACGCCCCGGTCGTCCCACACCTCGGGCAGGTGCGTGACCGTGCCGTCGGGGTCCTCCAGCGCGAAGCCGCGCTCGACGCCGATGACGGCCCCGCCGCTCTCGCGCGGGCGCAGCGCCGCGGCGACCTCGCCCACGTGTCGGCGGCCGACCGTCCCGTCCGCGGCGAGCGACAGCACGTCCCCCGCCAGCATGTCCACCCAGCGCAGGCCGCCCCAGCGCGGCGACCACACCGGCCCCTCCCCGTGGTAGGCGACCGGATCCGTGACCTGTTCGGCCTTCATGGCCTCACCCCCTGCGCCCTCCCTTCCCGCGTTGAGATGATCGGATCACCATGGAGCACATCACTGTGATCGGCGAGGCGGTGGCCGACGCGTTCCTGCCCGCCGGACGGGCCGCGGACGGCGCGCTGCGGATGGAGGTGCGGCCGGGCGGCGGGCCCCTCAACACGGCCGTGGGGCTCGGCCGGCTCGGCACGCCGGCGGCGTTCGCGGGACGGCTCGCGGCCGGGCCGTTCGGGGACCTGTTCCGCGAGCGGCTGGCGTCGTCCCGGGTCGGCCTGGCGCCCGCGGTGGCCGCCGCCGAGCAGGCCACGCTCGCCGTCACCGCGGTCGGGCCGGGCGGCGGCGCGGGCTACGAGTTCTACGCAGAGGGCACCGCCGACTGGCAGTGGACCGCGGCGGAGCTGGACCGGATCCCGGCGGGGGCGCGCTGCCTGCACACCGGGTCGATGGCCCTGGTCCGCGAGCCCGGCGGGCCGCTCATCGAGGAGCTGCTGGCGCGGCGGCGGGCGGGCGCCACCATCTCCATCGACCCCAACGTCCGGCCGCTCTTCGCGCCGGCCGAGCGCTACCGCGACCGGCTGCCCGTGTGGACGTCGCTCGCGGACGTCTTCCGGCTCAGCGAGGAGGACCTGGCGGTGCTGGCCCCGGGCACCACGCCGGAGGACGCCTGCGACGCCTGGCACGCCAACGGCGTCCGCCTCGTCGCCGTCACGCTGGGCGCGCGGGGCGCGCTCCTGTCGCTCGGCGGCGACCGCGTGACCGTCCCGGCGCCGGAGATCGAGCCGGTGGACACGGTCGGCGCGGGCGACGCGTTCACCGCGGGGCTGCTGCACCGGCTGGACGGGCAGGGGCGGCTGGGCGGCCGGCTGGACGGGCTGACGCTCGCCGAGGTCACGTCGGCGGCGGAGTTCGCGGTCCGGCACGCGGCCGCGACCTGCCTCGTTCCGGGCGCCGATCCGCCGTGGGGCGACCAAGATCCACCATCTGGGTGATTCCGTCGTGACGATCCGGCCCTCTCCCGCTCACCCCGCCCGGATCCGTCGGTATCTTCGGGGACCATGTTCAGTGCCCGCGTGTTCGACCGCCCGGCGGCGGGCGGCGAGCGACCCTCGGTGTCCCGCCCCGCCGTCCCCGCCGACGAGGTCGACAAGATCGTCTCGTATCTGAAGAACGGCCGGATGGTGATCGCCGCCCGCTCGTTCGCGCCCGACGAGGTGGAGCCGTCCCGCGGCGACCAGGTGCCGCTGATCTTCCTCACCGACGGGACGTGGGTCTGGGCCGGCGCCGTCCACTACTACCTGGAGAAGCACGGGATCGCGCCGGAGCCGGCGCTCCTCGCGCACATCCGCGCCCAGGGGTACCGGCCGCCCGAGGTGGACGAGGCCGTCATGGAGACCGCGATCGAGATCGCCACCGGGAAGCGGGAGGCCGACCCGTCGCCGCCCGCGCCGCCGCCGCCCGCACCGCCCGGCGCGGCCTATCCCGGCCCGCCGCCCGGCGCTCCGCCGGCGCCGGGCGCTCCGCCGATGCCCGGGGCCCCGTACGGCGCGCCCGGATACCCGCCGCCGCCCGGATTCGGCCCCGGCCCCGCGGGCCCGCCGCCGCCCATGCCCGGCGGCTACCCGCCCGGCACGCCCGTACCCGGCCAGATGATGCCCGGCCCGCCCGTTCCTGGTCAGATGATGCCGGGCCCGCCCGGGCCGCCCGGGCCGGGCGGCTTCCCCGGGCAGCCCGGCCAGTACCCGCCGCCGGCCGGGCCGGGCTACGGCCCGCCACCGGGCCCGTTCGGGGCGCCGCCCGGCCACGGTGCTCCCCCGCCGCTGCCGGACGCGTTCCAGGCCCCCGGCGGGTACGCGCCCGGCCCGCCCGCGCCGCCCTACCCGGGGCAGCCCGTCCCGGCGGCCGACGACCCGCTCGCCACCCTGGAACGCAGGCTCCGCGAGCTGGGCGCCGACCCCGGCGCGTACCGGATCAACGACGCCGCCGAGGGCGTGTGGAGCCTGCTGCCCGAGGCCGGCCGCTGGTCGGTGTTCCTCCTGCAGAACGGTCAGCGCCGCAAGCAGGTCATGTTCGACACCCACGACAGGGCCGCCGCGTACCTGCTGGGTGCGGTGCTGTTCTTCCCGCGCCCGCTACCGTAGGCCGGGTGAGCGACGACCACGCGACCGGCCGGGACGTCGATCTCCACGTCCCGGCGCGGCGGGCCGGGACGTCCCGGACGGCCCCGTGGTCGACGCTGGGCGCGGTCGCGGCGGGCGGCGCGTGCGGGGCGCTGGCCCGGTACGGCGTCGCGGCGGCGTTCGGTCACCCCGCCGGGGCGTTCGCGTGGGCGACGTTCACCGTGAACGTGTCCGGCTGCCTGCTGATCGGGATCCTGATGGTCGCGATCACCGAGGTGTGGGCGGCGCACCGGCTCGTCCGGCCGTTCCTCGGCGTGGGGGCGCTCGGCGGGTACACCACGTTCTCGACCTACGCCGTGGACGCGCAGCGGGCCGTCGAGGCCGGGTCGCCGGCCACCGCGCTGGTCTACCTGGCCGTGACGCCGGTGTGCGCGCTGGCCGCGGTCCTGGCCGGCGCGCGGCTGGCCCGCGCGCTGCTCCCCGCCCGCGCGGAGGGGCGGTGACGGTCCTGCTGGTGGCGCTGGGCGCGGCCGCCGGAGCCCCGCTGCGCTACCTGATCGACCGCGCGGTCCAGGCGCGGCACGACTCGGCGTTCCCGTGGGGCACGTTCACGGTGAACGCGGCGGGCTGCGCGGTGCTGGGGTTCCTGGCCGCGCTGCCCGCCGGGTCCGGGCCGATGGCGCTGGCGGGGACGGGCTTCTGCGGCGCGCTGACCACGTACTCCACGTTCGGGTACGAGACGGTGCGGCTGGCCGAGCGGGGCGCCCGCACGGCCGCGCTGCTCAACGTCGGCGCGTCCGTCGCGGCCGGGCTGGGCGCGGCCTACGCCGGGATGGTGCTGGCCCAGGCGGTCACCGGCGGCTGAGCGGGGCCGTCAGTGCCGCTCCGCCTCGGCGGCCTCCCCGCCCTCCTCCCGCTGGAACGTCCAGTACAGCCACCACAGGGACGGCAGGAGCAGCAGGGCGCCGACCGCCAGGGCGCCCAGGCTCGCGGTCAGGACGGTGTCGGTCGCGGCGGCGTCCGCCACGTCCACGCCCGGCAGCAGGTGCGGGTACTGGCCGAGGCCCCAGCCCCACAGCAGCCCGACGACGGCGAGCGCGGCGGTCACCCGTACGGCCACGTAAGCGCGGCGCCATAGCAGCGCCAGCGACGCGAGCCCGGCCAGGATCGACACGGCCAGCAGCGGCAGCGCGCGGCCGGAGGTCAGCTCGTCGAACAGGTTCCGCGCGTCGGCGTACAGGACGGCCAGGCCCAGCGCCGACAGCGCGCCCACGGCGGCGCCCGCGATGAGCGCCCGCCGGCGGAACGCCTCCGCCAGCGCGGTGTCGCCGCCGCGCTCGGCGTCCCGGGTGAGGAAGACGGCGGCCAGGTACGCGGCGACGCCGACCGCCAGCGCCCCCGAGATCAGCGAGGTCGGGTTGAACCAGCTGGTGACCAGGTCTCCCGCGGCGATGCCCGGCGGCACGCGGCCGGAGGCGATGGCGCCCGCGACCGTGCCGAGGAAGAACGGCGTGACCACCGACGAGAACGCGAACGTCGCGCCGAACAGCCGCTGCTGCCACAGCTCGCTGCTCGCCTTGCGGAACGCGAACGCGGCGCCGCGCGCGATGATGCCCAGCGCGACCAGCGTCAGCGGGATGTAGAGCGTCGAGGCGATCGCGGCGAACACCGGCGGCAGGCCCGTCCAGGTCACCACGATCACGAAGATCAGCCACACGTGGTTGGTCTCCCAGACCGGGCCGATCGAGTGCTCCACCAGCGCCCGCTGCGGGCGGCCCCGCTCGCTGCCCCCGGCGAGCAGGTCCCACACGCCGCCGCCGAAGTCGGCGCCGCCGAACAGCACGTACGCGGTGAGCCCCAGCCAGAGCACGGCCAGCAGGATCTCGTGCAGCATCGTCAGACCACCTTGAACCCGGTGACGTCGCGTTCCTGCGGGGCGATCGGCACCGGCCGGTCGCGGGCCATCCGGCGCAGCACGTACACCGTCGCGACCGTCAGCACCGCGTACACGGCGGTGACCAGGACGAAGCCCCAGACGAGGCCGGGCGCGGGGTTGACGGCGTCGGCGGTGCGCATCACGCCGTACACGATCCACGGCTGGCGGCCGACCTCGGTGACCGTCCAGCCCGCCTCCAGCGCCAGCACGGCGGCCACGCCGGAGACGGCGGTGGCGCGCAGGAACCACGCCGTCCGGGGCAGGGTCCGGCGGCGCCACCAGCAGAGCCCGAGCCAGAGCGCCAGGGCCAGCAGCGCGAAGCCCATCCCGACCATGATCTGGAACGCCCAGTGCACGATGTTGACCGGCGGCCGCTCGTCCGCGGGCACCTCGTTCAGGCCGGTGATCTCGGCGTTCGGGTCCCAGTGCGCCAGCAGCGACAGCCCGTACGGGATCTCGACGCCGTACCGCAGCTCCCCGTCGACCGCGACGCCGCCCAGGTGCAGCGGCACGGCGCGCTCGGTCTCGAACACGCCCTCCATCGCGGCCAGCTTGACCGGCTGGTTGTCGGCGACGAAGTGCGCCGCCCAGTCCCCGACGCCGATCTGCACCGGCGTGATGATCGCCGCGACGGTGAACGGGATCAGCAGCCCCAGCCGGTGGTAGCGGTCCCGGCGCCCGCGCAGCATCGCCACCGCGTACACGCTCGCCATCAGGTACCCCGCCACCATGAACGCGGCGAGGATCATGTGCACGGTCTGCGGCGGGGTGGCCGGGTTGAACATCGCCGCCCACGGGTCGACCGCGACGACCCGGCCGTCCGCGGTCGAGAACCCGGTCGGCTGCTGCATCCAGGCGTTGGCCGTCACGACGAAGAACGCGCTGGCGACCCCGGCGATCACGATCGGGATCCCGGACAGCATGTGCGGGACGGGCGGCAGCCGGTCCCAGGCGTACAGGTAGATCCCGAGGAAGATCGCCTCGATGAAGAAGGCGATGCCCTCCAGCGAGAACGGCAGCCCGATGACCTCGCCGTAGGTGCCCATCATCCCCGGCCAGAGCAGCCCCATCTCGAACGACAGGATCGTCCCGGACACGGCGCCGACCGCGAACAGCACGCCCATCGCGCGGCCCCAGCGGCGGGCGAGCAGCCGGTAGTTGTCGTCGCCGGTGCGGTGCCCGCGCCACTCGGCGATCAGCGTGATGGCGGGCATCCCGACGCCCAGGCAGGCCAGCACGATGTGCCAGCCCAGCGAGAGCGCCATCTGCATCCGCGCCGCCCCGAGGTCGGCGGTGGTGACCGCCTCCAGGGCCGTCATGGTGGTCCCGTCCACGGGTGGCTGCATACCCGCACACCTGTGATGACACCTCTCGTTCGGCACCCGGGTGATCGGGCACCATGGAGGGGTGACATCGGTGATGGCGCCGCCGCCCGGCGCGGAACGCTCCCTGGACGCGCTGGCCGACCTCGTGGCCGACGGCGACGTGGTGGTGCTGAGCGGGGCCGGGCTGTCGACCGAGTCCGGCATCCCCGACTACCGGGGCGAGACCGGACGGGCGCGGCGGTCGGATCCGATGACGTACCAGGCGTTCACCGGTGCCGCGGCGAACCGGCGGCGGTACTGGGCGCGCAGCCATCTGGGGTGGCGGCACATCGAGCGGGCCGAGCCCAACGCGGGCCACCGCGCGGTCGCCGAGCTCCAGCGCCGGGGGCTGGTCTCGGGGATCATCACGCAGAACGTGGACGGCCTGCACCAGGCCGCCGGGGCGGGCGGCGTGATCGAGCTGCACGGCGCGCTCGGCCGGGTGCTGTGCCTGGGCTGCGGCCGGCGGACCCCGCGCGGTGAGCTGCACGAGCGGCTGTCGGCGGCCAATCCCGGCTGGGACGCCGCCGCGGACACGATCAATCCCGACGGCGACGCCGATCTGGAGGGCGAGCTCATCGACGCGTTCCGCGTGGTGGACTGCCTGTCCTGCGGCGGGATCCTCAAACCGGACGTGATCTTCTTCGGCGAGAACGTGCCGCGACCGCGGGTCGCCGAGTGCTTCGGGCTGACCGAGCGGGCCGGGACGCTGCTGGTGCTGGGCTCCTCGCTGACCGTGATGTCGGGGTACCGGTTCGTCCGCCGCGCGGCCGAGCTGGGCATCCCGGTGGCGATCGTCAACCGGGGCGCGACCCGCGGCGACGCCGACGCCCTGACGACGCTCGACGCCCCGCTCGGCGCCGCCCTGAGCGCCCTCGTCGGCCGGCTGGACCGGACCGGCTGAGCAGGCCGGCCGCACGGCCGGCCCCTGCGCGGATCACGGCGGGGGCGCGGTGCTCTCCCGGACGACCAGCTCGGTCGCCAGCTCGACGCGCCGGGTCTCCGGCGTCTCGCCGCGCGCCATCCGCAGCAGCATGCGGGCGGCGAGCGCGCCCATCTCGGCCAGCGGCTGGCGGACGGTGGTGAGCGGCGGCGAGAACCAGCGCGACACCGACAGGTCGTCGAACCCCACGATGCTGAGGTCCTGCGGGATCCGCAGCCCGCGCTCGCGGGCCGCCTCGCACGCCCCGTACGCCTGCTGGTCGGACCCGGCGAAGATCGCGGTGGGCGGGTCGGGCAGGTCCAGCAGCAGCCCGGCCTGGACGTAGCCGCTCTCGTGGTGGAAGTCGCCGTACCGGACCAGGTCCGGGTCGGCCGGCAGGCCCGCGCTCTCCAGCGCGCCGCGGTGGCCGTCGAGCCGGGCCCGGCTGCACAGCAGGCCCGCCGGCCCGCTGATGATGGCGATCCGGCGGTGCCCCAGCTCGGCCAGGTGGCGGGTGGCGGCCATCCCGCCGGCCCAGTTGGCGGCGCCGATGGACGGGATCCGCGGGTCGGGCTCGCCGCGCGGGTCGATGACGACGTACGGGACGTCCAGCGACTCCAGCCGGGCGAGCTGCCCGGGGGCCAGCTCCTCCAGGACGAGCACGACGCCCTCGGAGCGGCGCCGGACGAGGTTGTCGAGCCACTGCCGGGCCGGCTCCCCGCCGCCGTCGGCACCGGCGCCCGCCGCGGACCCGGGGTGGATGGCCGAGACGACGGTGCCGAGACCGGCGGCGCGCGCCACCTCCTCGGCCCCGCGGATGATCTCGACGGCCCAGGGGCTGTCGAGTTCGCCGAAGACCAGGTCGACCAGCCCGGCCGGATCGGCGCCGCGGCGTCCGGCGCGCGGGTAGGCGTGCTTGTCGAGCAGTTCCTCCACCCGGCTGCGGGTGCCGGCCGCCACGTCGGCACGGCCGTTGAGCACCTTGGACACGGTCGAGACCGACACCCCGGCCTCGCGCGCGATGGACGTGATCGTGACACGCGGCTGCACCATGGGGGCATCCTACTCCGAAAATTTTCGATGGCCCGGCCCCATACAAAAGCGGATTCTCGATATTGACAGGGGTCCGCCCCGCTTCTAGTTTCCGAAACATATCGGGAACATTTCGAACATCGCTGTCCGGGGGCGGCGCCTCAGGAGGTGCGAAAGGTGTTCAGGAATCGTCGCGGCGCCGGATGGACGGCGCTGATCGCCGCGGCCGTGCTGGCCGCCGGCGCGTGCGGAACGTCGGGCCCGGCGGGCGGCGGCGCCGCCGGGGAGATCCGGGCCTGGACGCTCCAGGGCGACGCCGTCAACAAGGTCGAGCGGGACGGCGTCACGGCGTTCAACAGGTCCGGCGGCACCGACGTCCGGCTGGAGACCTTCCTCAACGACCCGTACAAGCAGAAGCTCCAGGTCGCGATGGGCGCCCCGAACGCGCCCGACGTGTTCCTCAACTGGGGCGGCGGGCACCTGAAGCAGTACGTCGACGCCGGCCAGGTCGCCGACCTCACCGCCGAGTTCCAGAAGGACCCGGCGTGGCTGAACTCGTTCCTCCCGTCGGTGATGAAGACGGCGCAGCTCGGCGGGAAGTACTACGGCGTCCCCGAGCGCGGCATGCAGCCGATCGTCCTCTTCTACAACAAGGACGTGTTCGAGGCGGCCGGCGCGCGGCCGCCGAAGACCTGGGACGACACCCTCGAACTGGTCGACACGTTCAAGGCCCGCAAGATCACGCCGTTCGCGCTGGCCGGCTCGCAGGGCTGGACCGAGCTGATGTGGCTGGAGTACCTGCTCGACCGCGTCGGCGGGCCCGCCAAGTTCCAGGCGATCATGGACGGGAGGCCCGGCGCGTGGAGCGACCCGGCGGTGCTCCGGTCGCTGACGATGATCCGGCAGCTCGTCGACCGCGGCGCGTTCGGGACCAGGTTCGGCTCCGTCGACTACGACGTGGGCGGCGCCTCGACGCTCTTCGCCAAGGGCCGCGCGGCCATGCACCTGATGGGCTCGTGGGAGTACGCCACCCAGCTCGGCCAGAACCCCGACTTCGTCAGGAAGGCCCGCATGGGCTGGGTGCCGTTCCCCTCGGTCGCGGGCGGAGCCGGCGACCCGCGCAACATCGTCGGCAACCCCACCAACTTCTACTCGGTGAGCGCGAAGACCAAGGACAGGGCGGCCGCGGTCAGGTTCCTCAAGGAGACCATGACCTCCGACGCCTACGTCCAGGGCATGATCGGCGTCGGCGAGATCCCGGCGATCAAGGGGCTGGAGCCGAAGCTGCGCTCCGGGCCGGACGCGGCGTACAGCACGTTCATCTACTCGATGGTGAGCGGCGCGCCCGAGTTCACCCAGTCCTGGGACCAGGCGCTGACCCCGTCGGTGTCGGAGGCGCTGCTCACCAACCTGCAGAAGCTGTTCCTGAAGGAGATCGACCCCGGCGAGTTCGCCGCCGCGATGGGCAAGGCCAAGTGAGGCAGCGCCCCGGGACGGCCTGGGCGGCGCCCGCCCTCGCCTTCTTCGCGGTCTTCGCGGTGGCGCCGCTGGCGCTGGTCGCCGTGCTCAGCTTCACGGCGTGGAACGGCCTCGGCTCCCCGCAGTGGGCCGGCACCGCGAACTGGACCCGGATGGGCCAGGACGCGGCGCTGCCCGGCTCGCTGCGGCTGTCGCTGATCCTCACCGCCGCGGCCTGGTGCGTCCAGACCCCGATCAGCCTGCTGCTCGGGGTCTGGGCCGCCGGCCGCGGCCGGGGCCGGGCGGCGCTGAGCGCGGTGTTCTTCGTGCCGCTGCTGATGTCGAACGCGGCGGTCGCGCTGCTGTGGCAGTCGCTGCTGGACCCGAACTTCGGCCTGGCCGACCTCGTCGGCCCGCTGCTGCTCGCCCGGGACGGCGACATCCTCGGCGAGCCGTCCCGGGCGCTGGCCGCCGTGGTGCTCGTGGTGTCGTGGCAGTTCGTGCCGTTCCACGTGCTGCTCTACCAGGCCGGCGCCCGGCAGATCCCGGCGGTGCTGTACGACGCGGCGGCCATCGACGGCGCCGGCCGGGTGCGGCGGTTCTTCTCGATCACGCTGCCGCAGCTGCGCTACACCGTCGTGTCGTCGACGGTGCTGATCCTGGTCGGGTCGTTCACCTACTTCGAGACGATCCTGCTCATGACCGGCGGCGGGCCGGGCACCGCGACCCGGGTGCTGCCCCTGCACATGTACCTGACCGGTTTCTCCGCGTTCGAGATGGGCTACGCCAGCGCGCTCGCCGTCCTGCTGGTGGTCGTCGGGACCGCGCTGTCCATCGTGATCGTCCGCACCACCGGCTTCGCGTCGATGCGCAGCAGGCGGGAGGGGCTGTGACCGTGCACCCCCGGCTGACCGCCGCGCCGCCGAAGGGCACCGCCGCCGCCCGGCGGGCCCGCCCGCTGGCCGCCGCGCGGCGCGCGAACCCGCTCGCCATGGCGGCCGCGCTCGCCTGGCTCGTGGTGGTGGGCGTCCCCCTGTACTACCTGGTGGCGGTGAGCCTGCGCACCCGGGAGGACTACCTGACGGCGGGCCCGCTCTCCGCGCCCACCTCCCCCACGCTGGAGAACTACTCCACCGTGCTCGGCGGCGGGTTCGGCCGCTACCTGCTCAACACGACGATCGTGACGGCCGCGTCCGTCGCGCTGGTGCTGGTGCTGGCGCTGCCCGCGGCGTACGCGATCGTCCGCGGCTCCGGGCCGCTGCTGCGGGCCGGGTTCTCGCTGCTGCTGCTCGGGCTGGCCATCCCGGCCCAGGCGGTGATCGTCCCGGTCTACCTGATCATCACCCGGCTGCACCTGTACGACTCGCTCGCCGGGATCGTGCTGCCGACCGCCGCGTTCCTGCTGCCGATGGCGGTGCTCGTGCTCACCACGACGCTGCGCGACATCCCCGAGGAGCTGTACGAGGCGATGGCGATCGACGGCGGCGGGGCGGTGCGGGTGCTGCGCGCGCTGGTGCTGCCGCTCAGCCGGCCCGGGCTGGTGACGGTCGGGATCTACGTGGCCGTCAACGCCTGGAACGGCTTCCTGTTCCCCCTGGTCCTGACGCAGTCGGAGGACCGCCGCGTGCTCACCATGGGCCTCTGGAGCCTCCAGGGCCAGTACACCTCCAACGTGCCGGCGCTGATGGCGGCGATGACGCTGTCGGTCCTGCCGGTGTTCGCCTTCTACCTGATCGGGCGCAGGCGCCTGGTCGGCGGGCTGACCGCCGGGTTCGGCAAGTGACGGGACCGAGGAACCGAGAACGAGGAACGGAGTGCACATGACCGACGACCAGCGGTTCCTGCGGGTGGCCGGCGACCGGCTCACCGACGGCACCGGCGCCGCCGTGCGGCTGCGCGGGGTCGGGCTCGGCGGCTGGATGAACATGGAGAACTTCATCACCGGCTACCCGGCGACCGAGACGCTGATGCGCCGGGCGGTGCTCGGCGTCCTCGGCGAGGAGCGGTACCGGCGGTTCTTCGACCGGCTGCTCACCGCCTTCTTCACCGACGCGGACGCCGCCTACCTCGCCTCGCTCGGCCTCAACTGCGTGCGGCTGCCGCTGAACTACCGGCACTTCGAGGACGACCGCGCCCCATTCAAGATCATTGAGTCGGGGTTCGCGCAGCTGGACCGGGTGATCGACAGCTGCGCCCGGCACGGCCTCTACACCGTCCTGGACCTGCACGCCGCCCCCGGCGCGCAGAACCACCACTGGCACAGCGACAACCCCGTCCACGTGCCGCTGCTCTGGGAGCACCCGCACTTCCAGGACCGGGTCGTCAACCTGTGGCAGGCGATCGCCGACCGGTACGCCGGCCACCCGTGGGTCGCCGGCCACAACCTGCTGAACGAGCCCGCCGACCCCACCGGCGAGATCATCGGGCCGTTCTACGCCCGGCTCGCCGACGCCGTCCGGGAGGCCGACCCCCGGCACACCCTCTTCCTGGACGGCAACACCTACTCCACCCGCTTCGACATGTTCGGCGAGCCGCGCGAGAACACCGTCTACACCTGCCACGACTACGCCCTCGCGGGCTTCGTGTACGGCGGCCCCTACCCCGGCCGCACGGAGGGCGTGTGGGTGGACCGCGACCAGCTGGCCGAGAAGTTCCTCGAACGCACCGCCTACCAGCGCCGAACCGGCACCCCCATCTGGGTCGGCGAGTTCGGCCCCGTCTACACCGGCGACCCGGAACGGGACGCGCAGCGCTACCAGATCCTCCGCGACCAGCTCGACATCTACGACGCCCACGGCGCCGGCTGGTCGCTGTGGACGTACAAGGACGTCGGGCTCCAGGGCCTGGTGCACACCGACCCCGGCAGCCCGTACGCCCGGCGGTTCGGGGCGTTCCAGGCCAAGAAGACGCGGCTCGGCGCCGACCACTGGGGATCGACGGACGCGGGCGTGCGGCACCTCACCGAGCCGGTGCACGCGTTCATGACCGAGGAGTACCCGGACTTCGACCCGTACCCGTTCGGGCGGCGCAAGTTCACCGAGGACCTGATGCGGCACATCCTGTTCGCCCAGCCGCTGACGGTCGAGTACGCGGACCTGTTCCGTGGCCTGGACGACGGCGAGCTGGACGCCCTGGCCGACTCGTTCGCGTTCGGCTCGTGCGTCCGCCGCGAGCCGCTCGCGGACGTCCTGGCCGAGCGCTGCCGGACCGCGGAGCGGCCGCTTTGACCTTGCCGCGACGTCAACGTTTCTAATGGAGGCATGCGGATCGGCGAACTCGCCGCGCTGGTCGGGGTGTCCACCCGTACCGTGCGGCACTACCACCACCAGGGGCTGCTGCCCGAGCCCGAGCGGCTGGCCAACGGCTACCGCGAGTACCGGCTGCGGGACGCGGTCGCGCTGGCCCGGATCCGGCGACTGACCGAGCTGGGCCTGTCGCTGGACGAGATCCGCGACGTCCTGGCCGACGACCGGGGCCGGGAGCTGCGCGAGGTGCTCCAGGAGCTGGACGCCGACCTGGCCCGGCAGCAGGAGGCGATCGCGGCCCGCCGCGAGCGGCTGGCCGCCCTCCTGGCCGAGCCCGACGTGCACCCGGACGCGGCGGTGTCCCCGGCCATGGCCGCCGTCCTGCGCGACCTGCCTCCCGACGGCGGCACGGCGATCGGCCGGCTCGACCGCGAGCTGATGATGATGATCGACACCGGCGCGGCCGACGGCGACCGGTCCGCGTACGCCGAGCTGCTCCAGCCGCTCACCGCGCCCGGCATGGCCGAGCGCGGGGCCGGGCTCTACGCCCGGCTGGACGAGCTGGCCGACGCGGACCCCGGCGACCCGCGCGTCGCCGAGACCGCCCGCGAGATGGCCGACTACATCCCCGGCGAGATGGCCGCGGTGATGATCACCAGCCTGGAGGACCCGGCCACCGGCGGCTGGCTGGCGGAGATGAGCCAGGAGATGACTTCCGCCCAGGCCGAAGCGTTCCGCCTGCTCATACGCACCCTGCGAGCGCGCGCCCGCGAGGGCCTGCCGCCCGGCGAACGGGCGGACGACGGCAGAGCGGATGACGGCGGAACATAGGACGACCAGTGCGAACGACGCCCCAGGCGGACGCCGGCCCGGCGTTCACCAGCCCGGACGGGCGGCAAAGGAACGACGGCCCGGGGCGAACGACGGGCAAGGCCGCGACGGCAGGACGTCCGGCGGCAAGGCGCGCGGGCGGCGGGACGTACGGCGGCAGGGCGGGTGGCGGTGTGAGTGATGGCGGTCGGGGCGCTGGCGGCTCGAGGCGGAGGGAGCGGGAGATGGGGATGAAGATGGAGCGGCCGGTCGGGGATGTGGTGCGGCGGGTCATGGCGTTCGACGCCGTGCATATGCGCAGCCTCTTCCTGTGGGTGGCGCGGCGGCGGGACGGGGTCGGACCCGGCGGTGTGCCGCTGCCCTACTCCGGGGCCCAGACGGCCACCATGGCGGCCTTCCTCATCGCCATGGTCGTCGAGCTGGTCGGGGTGGAGATCATCCTGCGGGCGGTGGGCGCCCCGGGCTGGCTGCGGGCCGTGGTGTTCGTGATCGACGCGTACTCGGTGCTGATCGTGCTGGCGGTGATCGCGGCCTGCATCACCCG
Source organism: Actinomadura sp. 21ATH (assembly GCF_041951345.1). Taxonomy (NCBI): domain Bacteria; kingdom Bacillati; phylum Actinomycetota; class Actinomycetes; order Streptosporangiales; family Thermomonosporaceae; genus Actinomadura; species Actinomadura sp. 21ATH. Next base: position 382,587 of record NZ_JBGNUR010000002.1, read on the forward strand.
CCCGCACGTGGTGTCGGGCGATGAGCTGCGGCTGCGGTACGGGGCGTTCTTCGACCTGCGGATCCCGCGCGAGCGGATCGCCGCCGTCCGGCAGATGCGCAACTACAACGAGGACGGCCTGATCAGGGTCGAGGACGGCGGCCGGCTCGCGGTCGTGGTGGGGTCCCAGACCAACATCGTCGTCGAGCTGGCCGAGCCGGTCACCGCCGTCCGTCCGCTCGGCGGGCGGGCCGAGGTGACGGCGGTCCGCTTCTACACCGACACGCCCGGGGCCGCGCTCGCCGCGCTCCGCCCCTCCGAGGAACCCGAGCCCGAGCCCGCCCGCTGACGCCGCGCAGTGCCGGTCTAGACGATGACGAACTCGTTGCTGCGCAGCGTGGACACGATCCCGCCGGCGGCCAGCAGCGTCACCGTGAAGCGGTACGCGTCGCCCACCGGGAACCGCTCCACCGGCACCATCAGCGTGTCGAGCTTGGCGTAGCCGGCGTGGGCGCCGAGATCGGTCCAGCCGAACTTCCCGGCCGTGATCGTCTCGACGTCCCGCCGCCGCGCGAACGTGGTCATGCCCCCCGAGGTGGAGGCCGCGCTGATGATCAGCGTGTACGGCGCCTCGGCCTCCCCCAGGCCGTCGCCGGACTCGGCCGCGATCACCAGGTAGAACTCGCCCATCCGGGTGCCGCCCAGCGCGTTGGGCGTCGGATCCTGGGACGCCCCGGGCTTGTTGGTGGTGAAGACCCGGATGAGCCGGACATCGTTGGCCTGCATGCGCCCCCCTGGTAATCGCTCGGTACCTCAACAGAGCCGCGGGGCGCGGGCGGTGATACATGTCCTCAGGGGCGGGCCGCCAGGCGGCGTTCGAGGAGCACCGCGCCGCGGCCCTCGATCAGGGCGGCGGCGCGGCGGCGCAGGTCCGCGGTGTCCGGCCCGCCGCCCGTACGGTCGGCATGGTCGGCATGGTCGGCCCAGTCCAGCAGCGACTCGGCGCCCAGCAGCGCGGCGCCGCAGCGCTCGTGCACCGCGGCGGCGGCCGCGAAGTGCTCGCCGGCGCGGGCGGCGTCCCCGGACGCGGCCGACAGCAGCGCGAGGTAGTGGTGGCCGCAGTGGTGCCCGACCGCGGAGGTGCCGAACGTGTCGCCGTGCGGGGCGAGCGCCTCGTACAGCGGGCCGATCAGGTCGTCGCGGCCGAGGTGGCAGGCGGCGTACGCCAGGTTGTCCAGCGCCGGGCGCTGCGCCAGGTCGGCGCGCGGGATCAGGCCGTGCTCGGCGAGGACGCGTTCGAGCGCGGGCCCGGCCTCGGCGTCGTCCAGCTCGCACAGGAACCGCAGGATGGCGTGGACGGGGTCGACCCGCGGGCTCTCGGAGGCGCGGCGCAGCCGGTCGCGCAGCTCCCCGAGCCGGCCCTGGAAGCGGCGGATCTCGCCGATCTGCTCGGCGTGGAAGGCCAGCGCCTCCAGGCGGCGCCCGAGCTTGGAGCCCATCTCCAGCGCGGCGAGGGAGGACCGCTCGGCGGCCTCCATGTCGCCGCGCAGCAGGATGAGCCCGGTACGGCACATGCCGACCAGCCACACCAGGTGCGGCTGGCACAGCCGCCGCGCCAGCTCGTCGGCGTGCTCCAGGAACGTCGCGACGATGTCCATGTCGCCGCGTTCGAGGACGGGCGGGATGCGCTGGAACGTGGCGTGGAACAGCGCCAGGTCGTCGCCGGTGCGGAGGGCCGCCTGGAGCATCTCCTGGCCGTCCCGCAGGCGGCGCTCCAGCGGCACGGCCGGGATCACCGTCAGGCTGCGCAGCCCGAGGACGCTCACGAGCGTGGCCGGGTCGGCGGACTCGCGGGCCAGCGCGACCGCCTCGTCGCTCAGCGCGTACCGGCGGCCGCCGTCCCGGGCCCAGGTCAGCTCGGCGGCCAGCTGCGCGGTCAGCAGCGCCCGGGTCCGCAGGTCGGCCGGGTCGACCAGGTCGCGCGCGCGGGTGAGCAGCTCGATCCGGCCGGCGTCGGCGGCGGCGGTCATGCTGAAGAAGCCGCGGTCCTCGGCGCCCGCCGCCGCCACGACCAGGTCGCCGCGCCCGCACTCCTGGGCGAGCGCCGCCGCCTTGGCCAGCGTGGGACGGCCCTCCGGGTCCCCGGCGAGCCACATCGCGCGGCCGCACCGCACCAGCGCCTCGGCGCGGCGGTCCGGGCCGGCGGCCGGGTCGCGGTCGAGCAGTTCGAGGAGGCTGCGGCACCAGGTGACGGCCTCCTGGTGCGCCAGCCGGGCCAGCGCCTGCGCCGCGGCGTGCCCGGCGGCGTCCGCGGCCGCGGCGATCCGGGCCGGGTCGTGGCCGCCGCGGGCGGCGGCGAGCAGGTGCGCCGCGACCACGTACGGCCGCGACTCCATGATCCGCGGGTCGGCGTCCCGGAGCGCCTCGGCGACCCGGCCGTGCAGCAGCGCGGCACGCGGCGCGGACAGGGCGCCGTACGCGGCCGACCTGATCAGCTCGTGCGAGAAGCGGCAGGCCCCGGTGGCCGCCATCGTGACCAGGCCGCTGGCCATGACCTCCTCGATCACGTCGACGAAGCCGGCCTCGTCCATCCGCAGCGCCACCCGCAGCTCGGCCGAGTCCATCCGCTCCCCGACCGCGAGGAGGTTGACCAGGTCGCGGGCGCCCGGCCGCAGCCTCGCGAGCCGCGCCACCACCATGCGGGTGACCGAGTCGGGCACCGCGATCCGGTCCAGGTCGCCGCCCGCCACCAGCTCCCGGGCGACCTCGCTGACCAGGAACGCGTTCCCGCCGGTGATCTGGTGCAGCCGGGCGGCGCCGGGAGCCGAGCGGCGGGCGACCGCGCGCAGCGCCGCGGTGACCTCGTCCACCCCGAACGGCGTCACCGGGACGATCCGGCTCTCGGCCTCCAGCCCGTGCCAGCCCGCCGCGGCCGGGCCCGGCGCGTCCGCGGGAACGGGCCGCGACGTCGCCAGCACCAGCAGCGGCAGCCCGTCCGACTCGAAGATCAGTGCGCGCAGCATCTCCAGCGACTCGGCCGTCGCCCACTGGAGGTCGTCGATGACCAGCAGCACCGGGCCGACCGACGCCAGCCGCTCGACCAGCGTGCGCGCGGCGGCGGCCAGCTGGTAGCGCTCCGACACCGGCTCGGTCGCCGGCGGTACGGCCAGCTCCAGCGGCGGCGCGGCCAGCGAGGGCGCCAGCCTGACCAGCTGCCCGCAGCGCCGGTCGACCCCGGCCCGCAGCAGCAGCTCCGGGGCGTCCCGGGCCAGCCGCTCCACCGCCGCCGCGATCGGCTCGTACGCCTGCCGCGCGGGATCGGTGCAGCGCCCGGCCAGCACGGTGAAGCGGCGGTCGGCGGCGCGCCGCGCGGCGACCGAGGCCAGCCGGGTCTTGCCCACGCCCGGCTCGCCCTGGAGGATCACCACCCGGGTGCCCAGCTCGGCCGCCGCCAGCTCGGCGTCCAGCGCGGCCAGCTCGGCCTCGCGGCCGACGAACGGCAGCACGTGCCCGGCGTCCAGCCAGGACGGCAGCCGCAGCGCCGGGTCGTCGCCGGAGTTGCGCCACAGCAGCTCGTACGTGCGCAGCGGGGCCCGCAGGCCCTTGGCCGGGAGCCGCCCGCGGTCCTTGAACTCGTGCCCGCCGCGGTCGCGCGCCATCCGCCGGACCAGCTCGGTGCACAGCACCTGCCCGCCCCCGGCCAGGCCCATCAGCCGGGCCGCCTCCACCGTGGGCAGGCCGCTGACGTCGTGCTCGTGCCAGCGCACGTCGCCGACGCTGAGCGCGGCGCGCACCGCGACCGGCTCGGCCGCCCGGTCGCTCTCGCCGGCCATCGCGCGCTGCACGGCGACGGCCGCCTCGAGCCCGGCGGTGGCCGAGGCGAACACCGCCATCAGCCCGTCCCCGAGGCTCTTGGTGTAGACGGCCCCGGCCGCGGTGACGGCACCGTGCAGCGCCTTGTAGACGCCCGCGAAATGGCCGTCGGCCAGCCGCTCGCCGAGCCGGGCCCGCGTCGCGGTCGAGTCGACGACGTCGGTGAACAGCACCGTCGCGGTGGTCAGCGCGCCGGGCGCCGGGGCGGCCATCACGCCGCCCGCTCGCCCCGCCGCTCACCGCGCCGCTCGCGCAGCGGCCGCAGCGGCGCCCGCACGGCGCGGCGCGCCGCCCGCCGTGCGCCCCGGGCCCGGCGGGCCGCGGGCGCGCGCCGCAGCCGCCAGCGCCGGGCCAGCTCGCCTGGGATCTGGAACGGGGCGCCGCCGCCGGAGTAGCGGTCGGCGTAGGTCAGGATCACCATCCGGCCGGCCCGGCGGATCAGCCCGCGCACGACCGGCCGCAGCGGGTCGGGCAGCCAGGACACGCGGTGCGCCGCCAGCGCGGTGGCGAACATCGGCCGCGCCCACCAGGCGGGCGGCGGCACGCCGAGCATCTTCGGCACCTCGCTCACGCCGTGGGCGGCCTCGGCGAACAGCCAGTGGATCAAGCTGCGGGGCAGCTTGCGCCACCCCACGAACATGAAGTCCTCCATCTCCGCCAGCAGCGCCGCCATGAGCCGGCGCCCCTCGGGGGTGGGCGCGAGACCGCGGCCGAGGTGCGCGCTGATCGCGTCGAGGTCGGCGAGCGCCAGCGGGCCGTCCGCGCACGCGTCCACGCCCATGAGGTGGCCGAAGACGCTCCAGACGTAGAGGTTCGCGGCCCGGTCGCCGTCGTCCAGCACGATGCCCATGCGCTCCATGGCCTCCCAGGTCACCAGGGAGAAGTCCATGAGCGTGGCGAGCAGCAGCTCCTGGTTGACCGGCGGGCCCTGCGCCTCGGTGTCCCACACCTCGGGGCCGTCGCGCTCCAGCAGCAGCGCCCGCACGCAGGAGTGCAGCAGCCGCAGGCCGATCGCGGCGGTGTGGCCGCGGCCGCCCGGCTCCAGGGCGCCCGCCCTCTCCAGGCCCATCACGTCGATGAGCATCTGCCCGGTCTCGGCGACCCTGCGGGTCAGGTTCCCGGTGGCCAGGTCGGACACGCGGGCCAGGGCGCGGGCGCTGCCGGGCTCCGCGTACGCCAGGGGGAGGCAGGAGAAGAACAGCGCGACCGACTGGTAGAGGCCGTACTCGGTGAACACGCGCTGGCCGCGCTCGATCAGGGCGGCGTCGCGGCCCCAGTCGGGCAGCTCCGTCGCCGCCGCGAGCTCGTCCAGCAGCTCCACGGGGTCGTCCGGGGGCGGCGGCTCGGCCACGGCGACGCCGCGCGCCCGCGCCTTGGCCCGGCCCAGGTCGCGGATCAGCGCGCGGACGAGCCCGCCGGGGTCGGCCGCGGTCTCGGGACGCTCGCGCCGGTAGCGGGCCACCATCGCGTCGATCTCGGGATCGGCCGCCGCGCGCAGCCGCCGGAACTCGGCGTCCGTCCAGCGGTCCGCCGCGCCCGCCGAGCCTGCCGCACCCGCCGAGCCTTTCGCGCCTTCGGCGCCCTCACCGGCCGTGCCGCCGGTGCCGTTCCGGGCACGCATCGCGTCACCCCCGCCGATTCGCCCGGTTCCCCTGGCCCGCGTTTTCCGCGGTCACGCCGGGGCGCGGGCAGCGGAAAATGGACAGGGACACTTTACCGGCACGTTCCCGCGGGCCCCGTTTCCGGTGACACGGGTGTCCCTATCCGGCCATTCCCGTAACGCCACACACCGGGCAATTCACGGCATGCCGCGCCGCCGCAGCGCCTCGATATCCCGCAATACGATCGTGCGCTTCTCGATCGCGATGACATCGCGCGCGGCGAGCGCGTGCAGCGCGCGGTTGAGCGCCGGCCGGGACGCCCCGACCAGCGCCGCCAGATCGGACTGCGTCAGCCGCAGGTCGATCACCGCGCCGTTCGCGGGGTCGTCGCCGCCGGGCGCGGCGTGCTTGCCGGCCAGTTGCAGCAGCACCTTGGCCAGCCGCCCGCCGAGGTCGAGGTACGCGGTGTCGGCGGCCCGCTCGGTCAGCCGCCGCACCAGCCGCCCCAGCGTCAGCAGGAACTGGTCGGTCAGCTCCGGATGCTCGTGCATCAGCGCCAGCAGGCGCTCGCGCGACAGCGAGAAGAGCCGGGTCGGCGCGGCGGCGACGATCGACGCCGAGCGCGGCGCGCCGTCCAGCACCGCGATCTCCCCGAACGTCTCGCCGGGGCCGAGCGTGTCCAGCACGATCTCGGCGCCGCCCTCGGTCGCGAAGACGACCTTGACCAGCCCGTCCAGCACGACGTAGAGGCGGTCGCCGGGGTCGCCCTGGTGGAACACGTACCGGCCGGCCGGGTGGCGGCGGCTCGATCCGGCCGCGGCCGCGGCGGCGATGCCCGCCTCCCCCAGCACGGCGAACAGCGGAACGGTGGCCAGCACGCCCGTGACCCACTCGCCGCCGCTTTCCATAAAACGAACTGTACGGCCGTACGCCGCGATTGTGTCGTAGCAGACATCGAAACTGTAACCACGGAAACAGCACGAAGTCCGATCTTGATGGAACGTTCTCCCATGACCGGAGAACCACCCGCCGCCGCGCCCGCCGCCGAGGACCCCACGGCCCTCGTCGCGGCGGCCCGCGCCGGCGACCCCGACGCCTGGCAGCGGCTGGTGGAGACCTACACCGGCATGCTGCGGGTCAGGATCCGGCGCTACCGGCTGGGCCGCGAGGACGCCCAGGACGTCATCCAGACCACCTGGCTGCTGGCCGTGCAGAACCTGTGCCGGCTGGAGCAGGAGAAGCGGATCGGCAGCTGGCTGGCCACGATCGCCGCCCGCGAGTCGCTGCGGATCCTGCGGCGGTCCCGGGAGGTGTGCGTCGACGACCTGGACACCGTCGACCGGCCCCGCGACGACGACGCGGCGGCCGTCGACCGGCGGCTCGCGCGCGCCTGGCTCGCGGGCACGCTCGCCGAGGCGGCCGCCGAGCTGCCGAATCCGCAGCGCGAGCTGTTCACGCTGCTGGCCGAGCGGCCCGAGCTGAGGTACGTCGAGGTGGCCCGCGCGCTCGGCCGCCCGATCGGCAGCATCGGCCCGTCCCGCGCCCGCTGCCTCACCCGGCTGCGCGGCCTGCTGGAGGAGCGCGGCGTGACCCCGGACCTGCTGGTCTGAGGCGGGACCGGTGAAGCGGACGGTGAGGGAGGTGAGCATGCACGCGGCGGGTTCACGCCTCGTACCCGGCCTTGGGCGGGCGCGTGGCGATCGGCCGCTCCTCGGTGAACGGGCGGAGGTCGAAGGCCGCCAGCGCGTCGGCGTCCGGGTCGGCCCGCAGCGGCGAGCGGTACAACTGCCGCAGGACCGGCAGCCGCGTCCGGCGCCGGGTGACCTGGCCGTGCCGCCACTCGCGGTACGGCGCGGGCACGTCGCCGTCGTCCATGTCCGCCAGGAGCCCGTCGGACGCCGGCGGCACGTACGGGGGGTCGAACAGCTCCGGCACCGCCAGGTAGAGCCGGAAGAACGTGGCGATGAACCGCATCCGGTCGTCGAAGTCGAGCCAGTCGGTGACGCCGTCGGTGGCCCGTTCCGGGTCCGGGACGAACCGTTCGACCAGCTCGCGCACGTCCGCGTCCTTGAAGGGCGCCCATAGCGGCTCGGTGGCCGCTCTCCGCGGGGGCGGGAGCGGCCTTCCGAGTCGGAACGACCCGAGCGGCGTGCGCATCCCCATCAGGTTGCGCGTGTAGAACCCGGCCCACCACTCCTCCACCTTGCGCACGTGCCGCGGCTGCGACTCGTGCGGCTGCAGGTACACCTCCAAGCGGTGGGCCGGGCGCCCGGTCACCACGCCGCGCAGCCAGTGCCCCGGGGCCCGCAGCACCCAGCGCGGCGGCCGGTAGAACACCAGCTCCAGGGCCCGCTGGACGCGCTGCTGCTCGTAGGCGACCAGCGCGACGCTGGCGCCCAGCACGTACTCGGCGCGCAGCGCGGGGTCGGTCTCGTCCCTGGCGCGGGTGAACATCTCCACGACCGTGTCCAGGAGCCTCTCGTCGGCCGGGGCCAGCAGCCGGGTGAGGAACGCCGGGCGGCGCACCACCGGGTCGGGCGCCCCCTCGCCCGCCGCGGCGGCGGCGCCGCCCGGACGTTCCGTCTCCCGCGACTCCCGCACCCGCACCGCGTACTCCGGCCCGCCGGCCCACAGGCCGGCGGCCAGGCTGCCCATCTCCAGGAAGATGGCCCGGTTGGCGAGCGCGAGGCCGAGCTGGTAGCTCGGGCCGAGCAGGGCCAGCATCACGCTCCGGAACGGGCGCCGCAGGGCGGCCGGCACGTTCAGCCGGCGTCCCGTCTCGGCCAGGAACGGCGAGCCCTCCGACAGGTCGAGGTTCTCGCTGACCGCCCGTACCGCCCACACCGCGTAGCAGTACCAGTTGTTCGCGTCGCGGCCCAGGTGGCGGGCCAGGTCGAGCGCCAGCCGGTGGTAGGCGAACGCGATGACCCGGGCCTCGTGGGTCGGCTTCCGGTCCTGGTACGTCGCGATGCGGACGATGTCGTCCACCGTCAAGGGACGTAGGGGGCGTGAGGGGTCCATAACCAGGAAGAGGGCGCGCCCCCGTGCCCTGATACATGCCTCCGGCACTTCGCCGGGGGCCCGGAGTAGGGTGCCGGGCATGACCGAGGACGTTCCGCCGCGGCTGGCCGGGCATCCCGACCGGATCCGGTGGAACGCGAAGTACGCCGGCGGCGCGGGCCCCGCGTTCGTCCCGCATCCCCTGGCGGCGCGGGCCCTGGCGCTGGCGCCGCCGGACGGCCCGGTCCTGGACCTGGCGTGCGGCCCGTCCGGCGCCGCGCTGCTGGCCGCCGGGCAGGGCCGCCGGGTCACCGCGGTGGACGTCTCGGACACCGCGCTCGGGCTGCTCGACGCCGAGGCCCGCCGCCGCGGCGTCCGTGGCCTGCTCACCCTCGTCCACGCCGACCTGGGCGAATGGGCGGCGGACGGGCCGGGCGGGTTCGCGCTGGTGCTGTGCACCGGTTTCTGGGACCGCCCGGTGTTCGGCCCGGCCGCGCGCGCCGCCGGGCCCGGCGGCGTGCTGGCCTGGGAGGCGTTCACCATCGCGGCGCGGACCGTGCGGCCCGGCCTGCCCGCCGGATGGTGCCTGGCGCCGGGCGAGCCCGCGTCCCTGCTCCCGCCCGGCTTCACCGTCCTCGGCGAGGAGGACGTCCCGGACGAGCGGCACGGCGCGAAGCGCCGCCTACTCGCGCGCCGCGCGGGGCACGGCGGGCACGACAGGAACGGCGAGCACGGGCCGGCTTAGCGGCCGCTCGTTGATCATGTGACGATGGCGGCGGGCGTCAACGCCGACGCACCGCTCCCCCACTCCCGGGAAGGACCGCCATTGCCCTCCGCCCCACGCGCCACCGCCCCTTCCGCCTCCCCCGCTCCCACCGGTGACGACCTGGTCCGCCGCGCCGCCGAGATGCGCCCGCTGCTCGTCGAGCGGCAGGCCGAGACCGAGCGCCGCACCTACTACGCCGAGGACGTCCACGAGATGTTCCGGGAGGGCGGCTTCTACCGGATGCTGGTCCCGCGCCGGTACGGCGGGCTGGCCCTGCCGTTCTCCGACTACGCGCGGGTGCTCGTCGAGCTGGCGCACGGCTGCGCCGGCACCGCCTGGTGCTTCGGCCTCGCGGCGGCGCACGCCCTCCAGGTCGGCTCGTACTTCGGGAAGCACGTCCAGGACGAGGTGTTCGGGGACGGCGAGTTCCGGGCCGCGTCGGTCGCCGCTCCCGGGGTCGTCGCGCGCCGCGAGGACGGCGGCTGGCGGCTGGACGGGACGGTCGGCTACTGCTCGGGCGTCCCGTACTCGACCCACTTCGTCGGCCAGGCGCTCATCGACGGCCTGCCCAGGGAGGAGCAGGCGCGGCGGATGCTGCTGTACATCGCGCCGCGCAGCGAGTGGACGATGCTGGACGACTGGGGCGGCGACCTCGGCCTCAAGGGGAGCGGGTCGCACAGCATCCGGTTCGACGGCGGCCGTATCCCGGCGGACTACGCCCTCGAAGGCGTCGACATGCTCAACGTGGCCGTGGACGGCGGGACGCCCGGGTACGCGCTGCACGGCGACGCCCTCTACTCGGGACGGTCGATGGCGCCGTTCACGATGACGCTGTGCGCGATCACGGTCGGCGCCGGGTACGCGGCGCTGGACGCGTTCGAGGAGGAGATGCGGACCCGCCGGACGGCGCTGCCGCCGATCGTGCCGCGGCTGACCGACCCCGACTACCACCGCTGGTACGGCGAGGGGCTGGCGAAGATCGCCACGGCGGAGGCGGCGCTGATGCGGTGCGCGACCGAGCACCACGCGCTGTGCGAGCGCACGGCGGCGGGCGGCCCGCCGTACGGCGCGGAGGAGGAGGTGCGGCTCGGCGCCATCGCCCGGGAGGCGATGCTGCAGGTCATCGCGGTGGTCGAGGGGCCGCTGCGGCAGAGCGTCGGCGCGGGCGTCCTGGACGACGGCGCGCGCTTCACCCGCATCCTGCGCGACCTGGCGATGGTCGCCGCGCACCGCAACACCGTGATGCGCGAGCCCCTCTACCGCGTTCTCGCGGGCCTGCACCTGGGCCTCGCCTGACCCCCGGCCGGGGGGGGGGGGGGGGGGGGGGGGGGGGGGGGGGGGG
>NZ_JBGNUR010000002.1:393157-1144274 GCF_041951345.1 Actinomadura sp. 21ATH
GGGGGCGCGCCGCCCGGCCGCGATAGGCTCGCACCATGCGAGCCATCAGCCAGGACGTCCTCGGCGGCCCCGAGGTCCTCAAGGTCGTCGAGGCGGAGCGGCCGGAGCCGGGCCCGACGGAGGTCCTGGTCCGGGTGCACGCCGCGGGCGTCAACCCGACCGACTGGAAGCACCGGGCGAGCGGGCTCTACCTCGGCCGGCCGCCGTTCGTGCTCGGCTGGGAGCTGTCGGGCGTGGTGGAGGCCACCGGCGTCGGCGTGACGCTGCACAAGCCTGGCGACGAGGTCTTCGGCATGCTGGCTTACCCGCAGGGCGCGGGCGCGTACGCCGAGTACGTCACCGCCCCGTCCCGCCGCTTCGTCCGCAAGCCGGCGAACATCGACCACGTCCAGGCAGCGGCGCTGCCGCTGGCGGCGCAGACCGCCTGGCAGGCCCTCGTCGACACCGCCGGGCTGGGCCCCGGGCAGCGGGTGCTGATCCACGCGGCGGCGGGCGGCGTCGGCCACCTGGCGGTGCAGATCGCCAAGGCCCGCGGCGCGTACGTGATCGGCACCGCCAGCGAGCCCAAGCACGCGCTGCTGCGCCGGCTGGGCGCCGACGAGCTGGTCGACTACCGCACCGCCGACTTCGCCGAGACGGTCCGCGACGTGGACGTCGTGCTGGACACGATCGGCGGCGAGTACGGCCCGCGCTCGGTCCGCACGATGCGTCCCGGCGGCGTCATCGTCACCATCACCCCGCGCGACGTCCGGGTGCCCGCGGCGGCGGACGTCCGCAGCGAGGTGCTTCTGGTGGAGTCCGATCACGCCACGCTCAAGGAGATCGCCGCGCTGGCGGAGGCGGGCCGGCTGCGCGCCGAGATCGACCTGGTCGTGCCGCTGGAGGAGGCGGCCAAGGCGCACGCGCACGGCGAGACCGGCCGCACCACCGGCAAGATGGTGCTGTCCGTCGTCCCGTGACCCCGCCTGCGCCCGGCGCTCAGCGCTGCGGGCGCCAGGGCGACCCGGCCTGGGTGGGGCGCGGCGCGTCCGCGACCCGGAGCGCGTAGGCCGGGCGCTCGCCGTACGGCGGCGGCACCGTCCCGAGGTAGCCGTGGCCGGTGAGGTGGCACCAGGCCGCCAGGTCGAGCGGCGCGGCCGGATCGCCGGCGATCAGGTGCACGATCGTGCCGGCGGGCAGCTCGGCCAGCCTCCCGCGCAGCTCCAGCAGCAGCCGCACGCACGCGCGGTCGCCGCCGTCGATGATGACCGGATCGGCGCCCTCGCCTGCCATTCGATCGTCTCCCGTCGTCGCCCGTACCGATCCTAAGGCGTGTTCGCGGGCGGGCGGGAAACCGGTTTTGCCCTGACCGCGAGGGGCCGCTAAAGTACCCGCTTCGCATCCGCTTCTTCAGGTAGGCGCCCGCTACGCGCGCTGAGGGTCGAAACGAACCGGAGTGCTTCCGGGGCGAGATCCGGAGTCTGCCGCCTCCAGTCCTCACCTCGTTCCACCGAAAGCCGAGGTTCACGCATGGCCGTTCCCTCCCCCACGCACGCCCCCGTCCAGGACGACGACCCCGAGATCGCCGCCGAGCGCGCGTACCTCGCCACCGCCCGCGCCGCGCTCCGGCGCATGCACCGCGACGTCGTCACGACCGAGACGCAGCTGACCGCCGCCGCCGAGGACAACGACAACTTCGCCGAGCGGTTCTACCAGCGCCGCGCCCGCGAGCTGCGCGCGCTCGCACTGGTCGACCTGCCCGACGTGCCGCTGTTCTTCGGCCGCCTCGACCTCGACTCGGGGGACGGGGAACGCCTCTACATCGGGCGGCGGCACGTCCACGACGGGGCCGGCGAGCCGCTGGTCATCGACTGGCGGGCGCCGGTGTCCACCGCGTTCTACCGCGCCACCCGCGACGACCGGCAGGGGGTGGCGCTGCGCCGCCGGTACGGGTTCTCGGGCGCGGCCGAGCTCACCGCCTACGAGGACGAGCCGCTCACCGGCACGGCCGCGGGCGACACGGCCGCCGCGTTCCTGGCCGCCGAGATCGAGCGGCCCCGGTCCGGGCCGATGCGCGACATCGTCGCCACGATCCAGCCCGAGCAGGACGACCTGGTCCGCGCCCCGCTCGACCGGACCGTCTGCGTCCAGGGCGCGCCCGGCACCGGGAAGACCGCCGTCGGCCTGCACCGCGTCGCGTACCTGCTCTACACCGAGCGCGACCGGCTCGGCCGCACCGGCGTCGCGGTCGTCGGCCCGAACCGCTCGTTCCTGTCGTACATCCGCCGCGTCCTGCCCGCGCTGGGCGAGGTGAACGTCACGCAGACCACCGTCGAGGAGCTGATCGGCCGGGCGGGCGCCGACCGCGCCGCGGATCCGGCGGTCGCCCGGCTCAAGGGCGACGCCCGGATGGCGGCGGTGCTGTCCCGGGCGCTGTGGCTGCACGTAACCCGGCCCGCCGAGGGCGTCATGTACGCCAAGGGCGCCTCCCGCTACCGGGTCCCCGACCACGAGGTCCGCGAGATCGTGGCCGGGCTGCGCGGCACCGGCCGGTACGGCCCGGGCCGCGACGCCGCCGCCAAGCGGATCGCGCACGCGGTGCTGGTCCAGATGGAGCGGCGCGGTGAGTCGCCCGACGACCGCACGCACAACACCGTCGCCCGCTCCCAGCCCGTACGGCGGCTGCTGGACCAGGTGTGGCCCAGGCTCACGCCCGAGCAGGTGCTGTTCAGGCTGCTGTCGGACGCCGACTTCCTCGCCAAGGCGGCCAGGACCGACCTCACCGCCGGCGAGCAGGCGCTCCTGCTGTGGGAGAAGCCCGCCCGCTCATGGCGGTCGGCGAAGTGGACCGCCGCCGACTCCGCCCTCCTGGACGAGCTGGGCGACCTCATCGAGCGCACGCCCTCGATCGGCCACCTGGTGCTCGACGAGGCCCAGGACCTCAGCCCGATGCAGTGCCGGGCCGTCGGGCGGCGCTGCGCCACCGGCTCGATGACGGTGCTCGGCGACATCGCGCAGGGCACCGCCCCCGCCGCGACCGGCGACTGGACGGAGCTGCTGGCCCACCTCGGCAAGCCGGACGCCCGGCTGGAGACGCTCGACCGCGGCTACCGGGTGCCGGCGCAGATCATCGACTACGCCGCGCGGCTGCTGCCCGAGATCGCGCCGGGGCTGGGCGCGCCGACCTCGGCCCGCCGGTCGCCCGGCGCGCTGCGCGTCACCGCCGTCCCCGACCTCGCCGCGGCGCTCGTCCCGGCCTGCGCGGAGAGCCTGGCGGGCGATGGGTCGGTCGGCGTGATCGCCGCCGACGCCGGGATCCGGGCGATGCGCGAGGGGCTGGCCGCCGCGGGGCTGGAGCCCGCGCTGCTCGGCGAGGACGACGGCGCCATGGAGCGGGCGCGGCTGGTGTGCGTCCCGGCGACGCTCGCCAAGGGCCTGGAGTTCGACGCGGTGATCGTCGCGGAGCCGGCCCGGATCGTGGCGGCCGAGCCGCGCGGGCTGCACCGGCTGTACGTGGCGCTCACCCGGGCGGTCAGCGCGCTGCACGTCCTCCACACCGAGCCCCTGCCCGCCGCGCTCCGAGCGTCCTAGCGGCCGGCCGCCGCGAGGAGGCGGCCGAGCAGGGCGGACGCGGTGACCACGCCGATCATGGGGGCGTCGGTGCGGCGCGCGTCGCCGGCGACCGCGACGACGGGGCTGCGGGCGCTCGCCATCACCTGGGCGATCTCCATGGCGGTGGCGTCGGCGTCCACGATCGGCGGCGCCTCCCGGGCCCGCGGCAGCATGTCGGCCACGCGCCGGCCCTCCAGGTTCGCGCACAGCCGGTCGGCGTGGCCCTCGTCGTAGACGCGGGCGAGGGCCGGGTCGTCCTGGACGTACCGCGGGATCAGCGAGCCCATCACCTGGGAGGCGGGCAGCACGGCCACCGGGCGGTCCCGCCCGTCCACCACGATCAGCCCCGGCAGGTGGTGCTCGGCCAGCAGTTCGGCCGCGTCCATCGCGCTGCTGTCGGGGGTCACGACCGGGAACTCCACGGCCAGCTCTCGCGCACGCACGCTCCGACGCTACCGGACGCGCCCCGCCCGGCTAAGCGGCACCACCGGCGGGGCCGACCTCGTACAGCCGGACGACGCGGTCGGGCGTCGCGAACACCTGCCGCCAGCCGGGGCGGGCACCGCTCGTGTCCCCGAACGCCGTGCGCGCCGACTTCTTGCACAGCGAGCAGATGTGGCCGCGCTCGGTGTCGTACAGGAGAACGAGGTCGCCGGGGCCCGGCCCCGCCGCCTGGCCGGGCCGGACCGCGTAGATCCCGGCCGACCAGGACTCGCCGCCCCAGAAGCCGCGCCGGTAGACCGGCAGGATCTTGCGGGTGTGCGGGTCGGTCCAGATCCGGTCGTACGCGCCGTCCCGGTCGTGCATCCAGCCCCGCAGCGCGTCCAGCTGGGTGCCGCCGCCGAGCCGGGTCGCCGGGGCCGCCCACCAGGAGCGCGCGGCCGTCCCGGCGAGGGCGGCGGCCACGGCGAGCGCGAGCACGGCGGGCAGTGCGGCCCGCACGGCCCCGACGGCCCGCGCGCGTCCCCGGTCCGGCAGCCGTCGCGCGAGCGGGACCGCGAGCAGCCACAGCGTCCCGAGGCCGCCGAGGACGAACGCCGGGAAGACCGGATACCAGTACCGGATGAGCTGGAGCCGCAGCTTCGGCGCGCCGGGGTCCAGCACTCCGCCGAGCAGGGTGAGCGGTATCCACAGCAGCGCGCAGACCGCGACGGGCACGGCGAGCCGGCGCGGCCGCAGCAGGCCGCCGAGGAGGGTGAGGCCGAGGAGGGCGACGAGCAGGCCGCCCTCGGCGTAGGTCTGGAGCGTCTTCGGGAGGCGCAGGACGTACAGCATGCGCGGCTTGTCGCGGTACGTGGAGGCGATCTCCGGGGTCGACGGCCCCCGCCCGTGACCGGTGATCGACAGCAGCCGGGCGAGGGGGTCGCCGTACATCCGCCAGCAGAGGAGCAGCTCGGCCAGGCCCGCCGCGGCGATCGGCGCGGCCGTCCAGAGCAGCCCGGCCAGGCCCGCCCGGCGGTAGAGCAGCACGGGGACGACCGGCCAGGCGAAGACGATGAACTCGCGGGCGAGGTACGACCAGGCCAGCAGCGCGCCGATGCCGAGCAGCACCGCCTTCCGCGGCGGCTCCTCGCGCTGCCGCGCCGCCACGGCGAGGGCCAGCGCGCAGGTGAACAGGCCGACCGCGAGCACGTCGGGCAGCAGGTCGGTGGAGTCCTCGAAGACGGGGGTGGCCGCGACCACGGCGATCCCGCCCGCCACGCCCACGGACCGCGCGAACAGCAGCGTGCCCAGCGCGTAGGTGCCGAGGAGGAGCGCCAGCGTGGCGAGCACGGGGACGATCGCGTACGCGGCCTGCGACGGCCCGAAGACGACCATGGCCAGGCGGACCGGGATGATGAGCCCGAACCGCGTCATCTGGTGCATCTCGGTGGTGACCTCCACCGGACGCGGGAACCGCTCCGCCGCGGTGAAGTAGTTGGCCTGGTCCGACGGCACGGGCGCGCGCAGGTGGGCGAGCAGCACGGCGAGCCACGCCAGCACGAGCGCCGCCGGGATCAGGCGTGCCCAGGGCACCCGGCGGCGCTCGTGCGGGCCGGCGGCACCGGCGGCGTCCGGGGAGGGTTCGGCGGTCGCACGTGAAATCGCACGAAGGTTGGCGATCACATCGACAACCTGCCAGCATCCGTCCGCCGTCCGGTGCCCGCGCGGTGAACGGCGGATGAATTGGCATACCGGGTCGATCGTCCGATTCCGGACAGCACCCCGGGATGATCCTGGTCGCCCCAAGATCGTCTAAGTACACTTCCCATTCCGTCATACGCATGGGAGTGAGCCGATTGGCTGACAAAGGCGAGCTTTCTGAGCATCCCCCGCACTCAGGCTCCCGGCGACCGCCCCGCTCCCAGCCGATCCGGCGGCGGCTCACGCTGCTCCTGCTGATCCCGCTCACCTCGCTGGTGGCGCTGTGGGGGGTCGCCGCGAACCTGACCCTCTCGGCCGCGATCCAGCGCTCCGACTACGACACCGTCTACGACGCCGTCGGGCAGCCGGTGAACCTCGCCCTCGCCATGGTCCAGCAGGAACGTGCCGCCGCCGCGCTCGCGATCTCCGACGAGGCCGCCGGCGCCGAGCGCTACCGGCAGATCCGCGCCAGGACGGACGGCGCGCTGGCGGACTTCCGCAGGAAGGCCCTCACCCCCGAGGTGCGGGAGCTGACCGGCGGCAGCCTGATCGGCACGCAGACGGGCTCGCTCAGCAGGTCGTTCGACGGCATCGGGCCGCTGCGCTCGCAGGTCGACTCCGGCACGGTGAACGCGCTCGAGGCCGTCGACGGCTACAGCCGGATCACCGAGACCGCCCTCCAGACGCTGAGCACCATGGCGAACATCGACGACGGCGAGGCGTTCCGGCACACCGTCGCCCTCACCAACGCGTACTGGTCCCGCGACTACATGATGCGGCAGGACGCGCTGATCACCTCGCTCCCCCGCAGCGGCCGGATGAGCGCCGCCGCGCAGTCCGCGTTCGCCCGCTGGGCCGGGAGCGGCAACCAGCTGTTCGCCGTGGCCCAGGCCGGGCTGGCCGGCGATCTGGCCAGGCACATCCGAGGGCTGGCGCGGTCGGAGGAATACGCCCGCTACCGCTCGCTAGAGGAGCGGATCACCGGCACCGGCAGCGCGGCCGGCGTCGCCGCCGACTGGCGCGCCACGATCGACGCGCTCTCGCCCCGGTGGCTGGAGGCCAGCACCCGGGCCGCGAACGAGCTCAACGACCAGAT
Source organism: Actinomadura sp. 21ATH (assembly GCF_041951345.1). NCBI lineage: Bacteria > Bacillati > Actinomycetota > Actinomycetes > Streptosporangiales > Thermomonosporaceae > Actinomadura > Actinomadura sp. 21ATH. The sequence continues at coordinate 399,969 of NZ_JBGNUR010000002.1, forward strand.
CGGCCCGGCCGGCCGCCGCATCATGCTCCAGCTCGGCCTGGCCGGCGGCGTCGGCCTGCTCGCGGTGGCCCTGTCGATCCTGCTGTCGCTGACGTTCGCCCGCCGCCTCACCACCGAGCTGCTCGCGCTCCAGCGCGCGGCCCAGTCGCTCGCGCACGAGCGGCTGCCCCGGGTCGTGGCCCGGCTGCGGCGCGGCGAGAGCGTCGACATCGCCGCCGAGGCACCGCCCATGGAGCCGTCCCGGATCCGGGAGATCGAGCGGGTCGCCGAGGCGTTCGGCACCGTGCAGCGGACCGCCGTGGACACCGCGGTCGGCGAGGCCGAGCTGCGCAAGGGCGTCAACCGGGTCTTCATCAACCTGTCCTGGCGCAGCCAGTCGCTGCTGCACCGGCAGCTGCGGCTGCTGGACGCCATGGAGCGCCGCGCCGGCAGCGCCGAGGAGCTGGCGGACCTGTTCAAGCTGGACCACCTCACCACCCGCATGCGGCGGCACGCCGAGGGCCTGGTCATCCTGTCCGGCTCGCCCACCGTGCGGGCCTGGGACCATCCGGTCGAGGCCGAGGACCTGATCCGCGCCGCGCTGGCCGAAGTGGAGGACTACACCCGCGTCGAGGTGACGGCCAACACCACCGCCGCGGTCACCGGCACCGTGGTCGCCGACGTCATCCACCTGCTGGCCGAGCTCATCGAGAACGCCGCCACGTTCTCCCCGCCCTCCACCGAGGTCACGGTACGGGCCGACTCGGTCGCCAACGGGCTGGCGATCGACGTGGTGGACCGGGGCATCGGGCTGCAGCCCGACCAGCTGTCCGAGCTCAACCGGCGCCTCTCGCACGCCGCCGAGTTCGACCTGGCCGACACCGACCGGCTGGGCCTGTTCGTGGTGTCGCGGCTCGCCGCCCGGCACGGCATCAAGGTCTCGCTCCAGTCCTCGCCGTACGGCGGGACCACGGCGATCGTGCTCGTCCCGAACACGCTGGTGGTCGTGGCCGGCGACCGCGACCCGCGGTCGCGGACCACACCGGTGCCGCGGCAGCCCGTCGCGGCCGCCGGCCCGTCCGACACCGTCCCGCCGCCCGCCCCCCTGCCCGCGGCCCCGCCGCCGGCCCCGCCCGTACCGCCGCCCGCCGGGCAGGGCCCGTGGGCCGGTGAGGGGCCCTGGTCCCGGGACGTCCGCACCGGCGAGTTCGCGGCGGAGTCCAGCGAGATCACCGGGAGGCTGCCGAAACGGGTCCGGCAGCAGAGCCTCGCGCCGCAGCTGCGCGAGCGCCCCGCCCCGCCGGGGGCCGCCGCCGCCGTCCCCCGCGAGTTCGACGAGTTCGGTGACCTCGACGACCCCGACGACGAGCCCACCCCCGAACTCAGCCGCGACCTGATGTCCTCGCTCCAGTCCGGCTGGGCGCGCGGCCGCGGCCCCGATGACGACGACCACGACGGCGACGGCGCCGAGCTCGAACCACACGACGAACGGGGAGAACGATGACGCGGAGCCAGGCGGCCGGCGAGCTCGGCTGGCTGCTCGACGACCTGGTCGAACGGGTCGACGAGGTCCACCAGGCCGTGCTGCTGTCGCGCGACGGCCTGGTGATGGGGTCGTCCAGGAGCGTCAGCCGGAAGGACGCGGAGTTCCTGGCGGCGCTGTCGTCCGGGTTCCACAGCCTGGCCAACGGCGCCCGCGAGCACTTTGCGGCCAAGCGGGTGCGGCAGACCGTCGTGGAGCTGGACGGGACGCTGTTCTTCGTGCTGCCCGCCGGGAACGGCAGCTGCCTGGCGGTGCTCAGCGACGCGGGCGGCAACGCGGGCCTGGTCGCCTACGAGACCGCGATGCTCATCAAGCGGGTGCGCCGGCAGCTGGGCACCGCGCCCCGTACCGACCCGGGCTCCGGCACCGGGGCGCGGGCCTCGACGGCCGCCGAGCCCGGCTAGGCCCGGCCGTGGACGCGCCGAGAGAGCGGTGGACCGGGCAGGACGCGGGGCCGGTCGTCCGGCCGTACGCGCTGACCCGCGGCCGGACCAGGCCGCGCGGCGCCCCCCTCGACCTGGTCGCCATCCTGGTCGCCACCGGGAAGGCGCCCGGCGAGCGGGTCCGCCTCACCCGCGAGCAGCGCCGGCTGCTGGAGCTGTGCCGGCGCCCGTCCACGCCCGCCGACCTGGCCTCCGAGGCCGACCTCCCGCTGCGGGTCGTCCAGATCCTGCTGGACGACCTCCGGCAGCTCGGGCTGATCGAGCGGCGGGAGCCGCAGCGCGACCGCGCCCGCCCCGACGGCCGGATACTGATGAGAGTGCTCGATGAACTTCGCCGCCTCTGACCTTCCCGCGACCCCGGGGACCCTCGCGACCCCGGCCGAGCTCGAGGAGGACCCGAAGCACACGCTCAAGATCCTGGTGGCCGGCGGCTTCGGCGTGGGCAAGACGACGCTGGTCGGCTCGGTCAGCGAGATCCGCCCGCTGCGCACCGAGGAGACCCTCACCGACGAGAGCGCCGGCGTGGACGACCTCGCCGGCCTGGAGCGCAAGTCCACCACCACCGTCGCGATGGACTTCGGGCGGCTGACGTTCGGCGGCGGCGTCCGCCTCTACCTGTTCGGGACGCCGGGGCAGGAGCGGTTCTGGTTCATGTGGGACCAGATCGCCTACGGCGCGGTGGGCGCGATCGTGCTGGCCGACACCCGGCGGCTGCCGGCCAGCTTCGCCTCGATCGACTTCTTCGAGCGCCGCGAGATCCCGTTCATCGTCGCGGTCAACTGCTTCGACGGCGCCCGCCGCTACACGATCGCCGACATCCGCGACGCGCTGGACGTCGACCCGCACGTGCCGGTCATGCTGTGCGACGTGCGCCACCGCGACTCCGCCAAGAACGTGCTGGTCGCCCTGGTCGAGCACGCGATCCGCTTCGCGCCGCCGCCGGAGGAGCCCTAGGAGCCGGTGACGACCGCGAAGTTGAAGTCGCCCGTGCCGAGCCTCCCGTAGAGGGTCACCCACATCAGCACCAGCGGCTCCATGCCGCGCGCCGCCTGGAGCCCGCCGAGGTCCATGATCTGCTCGTCGCCCCAGCCGAACGACCGCAGCAGCCCGGCCGTCTCGTCCTTGGCCGCCGCGTCGTCCCCGCACAGGAACACGTTGTGGTGCCCGGGGACCAGCTCGGGCCGCACCATGACCGAGTTGTTCATGGTGTTCAGCGTCTTGACCACGCGCGCGTCCGGGAACGCCTCCTGCAGCTGCTCGGCGACGCTGCCCTCCGCGGGCACGGCCAGCCTCGGCGGGAAGCCCCCGGAGAAGTCGAGCGGGTTGGACACGTCCACGATCACCTTGCCGCGCAGGTTCTCCGCGCCGGCGGCGGTGAGCGCGGCGAGCGAGACCAGCCCGCCGGTGGCGTTCACGACCAGCTCGCCCGCCGCGGCCGCGTCGGCGAACGTCCCGTGCCCGCCGCCGTTCTCGCGCGCCCACTCGGCCGCGACGGGGTTGGCGCCCGTGCGCGAGCCGAGCGTCACCTGATGGCCCAGCCCGGCCAGCCTGGTCCCGAGCCGGCGGCCGACGTCGCCGGTCCCCATCACCGCGATCTTCATTGCCCCGTCCCCTCCCGTGCCCGCCACCGTACGGAACGACCGTAGAGCGCCCGGCGCCCCGCCGCCAGGGCCTTGCGGGGCGCCCTCGGGAGGACCGGTCAGGTGCGGTCGGCGAGGCTCTTCGGCCGCAGGTCCGTCCAGTTGAGGCGGACGTACTCCAGGCACCGCTCGCGCTCCTCCGGCCCGTACACGGCGGTCCAGCCGGCGGGCACGTCGGCGAACTCGGGCCACAGCGAGTGCTGGTTCTCGTCGTTGGCGAGGACGAGGAAGCGGCCGTCGGCGTCGTCGAACGGGTTCATTTTCATGCCTCCTGGGTCACGCGGGCGTCGCGGCCGGCGATGGAACGGACGATCTCTCCGGTGCGGACGGCGGTCATCGACAGCAGCGACGAGGCGATGCCGTGCGTGTGCTCGGTGGCGCCCTGGAGGTAGACCGCCCACGCGGCCTCCGGGCCGGTGGCGACGCGGTAGTCGCGCTCCACCACCAGGCGGCCCTCCGCGCCCTTGCGGCAGTGCTCGCCGGCCTCGCCGAGCAGGTCGATCGGGTTGCGCTCGCGGTAGCCGGTCGCGCAGACCAGCGCGTCCGCCTCCAGCGCCGCCGTCTCGCCGGTCGGCAGGAACGTCACGTCCACCCGGACGCCGCCGGCGCCGGGCCGCACGCCGTCCAGCCGGGACACGTTGAGGATGCGCAGCCGCTCGCGGCCGGCGACCTTCTCGGCGTACGAGCGGCGGTAGAGCTCGTCGATGAGGTCAAGGTCGACGACCGAGTAGTTGGTGTTGCGGGAGTAGTCGAACAGCATCCGCTTCACCTCGTCGGACGCCTCGAAGTAGTGCTCGGCGGCGGCCGGGTCGAAGATGCGGTTGGCGAACGGGCTGTCGTCGGCGGGCGAGTAGCCGTACCGGGCGAAGACCGCGCACACCTCGGTCTCGGGGAACCGGCCGTGCAGGTGCTCGACGGCCTCGGCCGCGCTCTGCCCGGCGCCGAGGACGACGAGGCGCTCGGGGGTGCCGGTCAGGCCGTCCAGGCGGGTGAGGAGGTCCTCGGTGTGCCAGATCCGCTCGCCCTGGCGGACGCCATCGGGCAGCACCGGCTCCAGGCCGACGCCGATGACGAGGTTGCGGGTCAGGCAGGTGTGCAGCTCGTCGTCGCGGCGGACGACGACCTCCAGCGTCGCGGCGTCGTGCGGGCGGACCGCGACGACCTCCGACCCGTACCGGACGCGCCCCTCGAACGCGGCGGCGGCCCATTCCAGGTAGTCGTGGAACTCCAGCCGCGACGGGAACATCGTCTTGCCGTTGATGAAGTCGACCATGCGGTCCTTGGCGTGCAGGTACGACAGGAACGAGTACCGGCTCGCCGGGTTGCGCATGGTCACCAGGTCCTTGAGGAAGTGGACCTGCATCGTGGCGCCGTCGAGGAGCATGCCGCGATGCCATCCGAACGCCGGCTGCTTCTCGAAGAAGACCGCGTCCACGCCGGCGCCGTACTCCTCCTCCAGCGCCACCGCGAGTGCGAGGTTGGAGGGTCCGAAACCGATGCCCACGACGTCATGGACGGGTGTCGCCATCTGCGCCTCTCAGTTGTTGCGTTCGACTGTGCGGGGGTTGCCCCCTCCGCGGCCGGGCGGCCGCGGAGGGGCGGGGGTTCAGCCGGTCTTCCGGGCCTTCGCGGCCGTCGCGATCTTGGGGACGACCTGGTCGACCACGTACGGGACCGCGAGCGCGGTCGGCGTCCGCAGCGGCCAGAAGGACTTGAGGTCGATCGCGACGTACGAGCCGCGCTTGACCACGTCCAGGTCCGCGAAGAGCCTGTTGCCCTCGATCTTCTTCTGGGTGGCCTGGTCGTCGTTGTAGTGGCTGACCAGGACGTCCACGTCCAGGACGGAGACCTTCTCCATGCTCAGCTCGGCGGCGAAGCCCTCGCCGGGCTGCTTGGCGATGCTCTCGGGCAGCGTCATCCCGAACTGCTCCAGCAGCTTGACGCTGGTGTCGCCCTTGGACTTCATCACGCCGATGTTGCCGTTCGGCATGACGCTGGTGAACGCGACGCCCTTGCCGTTCAGCTCGGGGTACCTGGTCTTCACCGACGCGATCTTCGCCTCGACGTCGGCGACGAGCCTGTCGCCCTCGGCCTTGCGGCCGATCGCCGCGGCCACCTGCTTGGTGATGTCCTGCCAGGTGTCCTCGGCCGGGCCCGTCTGGTACGCCGTGGTCGGCGCGAGCTTGGAGAGCTTGGCGTACTCCTTGTCGATGGTGAAGTCGCCCGCGGCCAGGATGAGGTCGGGGCGCAGCGCGGCGACCTCCTCCAGGTTGAAGCCGGAGTCGGTGATCTTCAGCAGCTTGGGCTTGGTCCCGGTGACCTTGGGCGCCGACCAGGGGGCGAGCCCGTCGCTCTGGACGCCGGCCAGCTCGGTCATCCCGACCGGCTGCACTCCGAGGGCGAGCAGGGCGTCCTGGTCGACCTCGCCGAGCGCCACGATCCGCTCCGGCTTCTTCTCCACCTTGGTGGTGCCGAGCTTGTGGGTCAGCGTGACCGGGAACGCTCCCCCGGCGGAGCCGGCGGAGGTCTCCGCGGGCTCGTCGTCGCCGCAGGCCGTGACCAGTCCGAGGCTCAGGACGAGCGCTCCGGTGGCCGCCAGGCGGCGCATCGTCCGACGGCTCTTGCCGGGGGGTGTGGGGGGTCGTCCCCCCACAAGGGGGCTGCGCATAGGGGGTCGGTGTCCTTCCTAGGGGATGGGGATCGGGCCGGTCCCGGCCCGGTGCCGGGGCACCGGGACGCGACCGGGAGCGGGTCTTCGGCGGGAGCGGCGGGGGCTCATGGGGTTCCTCGGCTCATTCGAGGCGGTCCAGCAGCCGGGCGACCGTGGGCGCGGCCAGCAGCGTGGCGATCTTGAGGTCGGCGCAGCCGGGCTCGCGGCGGATCCGCCGGACCAGCTTCATCGCCATCAGCGAGTGGCCGCCGAGGTCGAAGAAGTCGTCGTCCGGGCCGACCTCGTCCACGCCCAGCTCCTCGGCGAAGATCCGGCACAGCGCCGCCTCGCGGTCGCCGCCGCGGCGCCCGGACGGGCCGGCGGCCTCGCCGGTGACGCTGCGGGCGGTCAGCGCCGAGGGCAGCGCCCCGACCGGTACGGCCGGGTCCTCGGCGACGGCCTCCAGCAGCGCGAGCAGGCTCTCGGCCAGCGTGTCGACCGTCGCCGGATCGAACAGGTCGGCGGAGTAGTCGACGATCAGCTGGAGCGAGCCGGGGCCCTCGCGGAAGATGAAGTCCAGGTCGAACTTCGCCGCGCCCGGCCCGAACAGCGCCTCGCGCTGCTCCAGGCCGGGGAAGACGACGTCGCCGACGCCCTGGTTCTCGTACCCGACCATCACCTGGAACAGCGGGTTGCGGCCCGGCACGCGCGGCGGCCGCAGCGCCTCGACCACGGCCTCGAACGGCAGGTCCTGGTGGGCCAGCCCGGCCAGGACGGTGTCGCGCACCCGGCCGAGCAGCTCGCGGAACGACGGGTTCCCGGACACGTCGGCGCGCAGCACGAGCGTGTTGACGAAGAAGCCGACCAGGTCGCCGGCCGCGTCGTCGGTGCGGCCCGCGACGGGGCTGCCGAGCGGGATGTCGTCGCCGGCGCCGGTGCCGTGCAGCAGCGCCGCCACGGCCGCCTGGCACACCATGAACATCGTCGCCGAGTCGGCCCGGGCCAGGGCGCGCAGGCTCTCCACGAGCCGCGGCGGGACGTCCACGGTGAGGGTGGCGCCGCGCTGGCCGACCGTCGGGGGCCGCGGCCGGTCCACCGGGAGCGGGATCTCGTCCGGGATGCCCGACAGCGCCTGCGCCCAGTGCGCGAGCTGCCGCGCGTGCAGGCTGCCCGGGTCGAGCGGGTCGCCGAGCAGCTCGCGCTGCCAGAGCGTGTAGTCGGCGTACTGGACGGCCGGCGGCTCCCAGTCCGGCGCGTCCCCGCCGCCGAGCCGGGCCGTGTACGCCTCGGCCACGTCCCGCGCGAACGGCCCGAACGACCACTCGTCGAACGCGATGTGGTGGAACACGGCCAGCAGCAGGTGCTCCCTTTCCCCCTCCGGGAAGACGGCGACACGCAGCGGGATGTCGCGCGCCAGGTCGAACGGCCGCGCGATCACCTCCTCGGGCGCGCAGGTCGCGATCTCCAGGACCGGCCGGGCGTCCGCCGGGGCGAGGATCCGCTGGTACGGGGCGCCGTCGTGCTCGGCGAAGACCGTCCGCAGGCTCTCGTGCCGGGCGACCACGTCGCCGATCGCCGCCTCCAGCGCGGGGACGTCCAGGTCGCCGCGCAGGCGGACGGCCAGCGGCAGGTGGTACGCGCCGCGCGGCCCGTCGTCCTCGCGGAGCAGCTGGTCGAGCATCCAGAGCCGGCGCTGCGCGAACGACAGCGGGACGCGCTCGGGGCGCGGGTCGGCGGGCGCGAGCACCGGGCGCAGGTCGTCCGCCGCCTTCCGGTGGACGCGTCCGGCCAGCTCGGCGACCGTCGGCGCCTCGAACAGGTCGCGGATCGCCAGCTCGGTCTTCAGCACGGACCGGGCGCGGCCGATGAGGCGGGTCGCCAGCAGCGAGTGCCCGCCCAGGTCGAAGAAGTCGTCGTCGATCCCGACCCCGGAGGCGTCCAGGACCTCGCCGAACAACGTGCACAGCAGCCGCTCGACGGGCGTGCGCGCCGGGCGTCCCGACGTCTTCGGGCCGCCGCTCCCCTGGCCCGGGTCGGGCAGGGCGCGCCGGTCGAGCTTGCCGTTGACGGTGAGCGGCAGCGCGTCCAGGGTGACGATCGCGCTCGGCACCATGTACGCGGGCAGCCGCCGCTTGAGCGCCTCGCGGACGCGGCCGGCGAGCACGCCGTGGTCGCGGGCGGCGACCGGGTCGTTGGCGTACGACGCGGGACGCCGGTCGGGCGGCGCGGTGAGGTGGGCGGCGCCGCCGCCGAAGACGGCGTCGTAGCGGCCGGGCTCGGCCGACGGCGTCGTCACGACCTCGGGGTCGATCTCGTACAGGCGTTCCGGCTCGATCCCCTCGGTCACGGCGAGCAGGCTGCGCGCCTCGTCGGGGGACGCGCCGCGCTCCAGCGCGCGCAGCGCCGCCAGCTCGCCGGCGAGCCGCGGGTCCGGGATGCCGCGCACGCGCAGCGGGACGCCGGGCGGCGCGGACGGCAGGTCGCCGGGCCCGGTGTAGTCGACGACCTTGGTCTCCGCGGGTACGGGCGGCGCGGCCGGGCCGCCCGGCTTGCGGAGCGTGACGTCGTACCGGTGCCGGGTCAGCTCGTTGTGGTGGACGCCGCGCTTGGTGCGCGCCTCCGCCCGCCACGCCGGGTCGAGGGCGGCGAAGAAGGCCGGATCGAGCAGCAGCTCCTTCTCCATCCGCACGGCCCGGTCCACCGCGGCCGGGTCCCCGCCGCCCCGGCCGAGCTGGATCGCCGCGTGGAAGGCGCGCACCGAGCGCAGGTCGCGGACGTCGCCGACGAACAGCGTCCCGCCGGGGACGAGCAGCTCCATCGCCTTGCCGATCACGTCGGCGAGGTGGTCCGCGCCGGGGAAGTACTGGACGACGGAGTTGATGACGATCGTGTCGAAGTGCTCCCGCGGCAGGCCCTCGGTGTCGTGGGCGGGGCGGTGGCTCAGCCGCACGTGCGTGTCGAGGCCGAGGTCGGCGCGCAGCTTGTCGATCACCGGGCCGGAGAAGTCGGTGCCCCAGTACTCCTCGCAGTCCGGCGCGAGCCCGGTCAGGAGCAGGCCGGTGCCGACGCCGATCTCCAGCACGCGGCGCGGGCGCAGGGCGCGGATCCGCGCGAGGGTCGTCTCGCGCCACTCGCGCATGTGCTCCAGCGGGATCGGGCCGCCGTCGTAGCTGCTGTCCCAGCCGGCGAACTCCTCGGCGTGCACGACCGTGCCGACCTCGGTGTACTCGGCGTCGTAGATCTGCCGCCATTCGGCGATCTGCTCGTCGGCCGCGCCCTCCCGGCCGCCGTCGGGCACCACGTACCCGATCAGCCGCTTGACCCCGGGCTGGTCGGTGTCGGCGGCGATCACCGCGGCCTGCCCGACGCCCGGCTCGGCGGCCAGCGCGGTCTCGATCTCCTCCAGCTCGACCCGGTAGCCGCGGATCTTGACCTGGTCGTCGGTGCGGCCGAGGAAGTCGATGTTCCCGTCGGGGCGGACCCGGACGAGGTCGCCGGTGCGGTACATGCGGCCGCCGCCCGCGTCGAAGGGGTCGGCCACGAACCGTTCCGCGGTCAGGTCGGTACGGCCGAGGTAGCCGCGCGCCAGCCCGGCCCCGGCGATGTACAGCTCGCCGGGCGCGCCCTGCGGCACGGGCCGCAGCCAGGCGTCCAGGACGTACCCGCGGGTGTTCCAGATCGGCTTGCCGACCGTGGGCGTGGCGCTGTCCTCGGTGCCGCCGCCGAGCGTGTTGATCGTGTACTCGGTGGGGCCGTACAGGTTGTAGCCGAGCACCCCGTCGGCCGCGGCGAGCCGCTCCCACACCGACGACGGGACGGCCTCGCCGCCGAGCAGCACCAGCGGCGGTACGTGCTCGTCACCACGGGGGCCTTCGTCCAGCAGCCCCTCGTCCAGGAGGTGCTGGGCGTACGTCGGGGTCACGTTGATGACGTCGATCGCGTGCTCGCGCAGGTACGCGGTGAGCGCCTCGGCGTCGCGCCGCAGGTCCTCGTCGCAGACGTGCACCTCGTGGCCCTCGATGAGCCACAGCAGCTCCTCCCACGACATGTCGAAGGAGAACGACACCGTGTGCGCGATGCGGAGCCCGCGCCCGGCCGACTCGACGACCGGGTCGAAGATGTTGGCGCGGTGGTTGAACTGCATGTTGGTCAGGCCGCGGTAGGGCGTCACCACGCCCTTGGGCCGCCCGGTCGAGCCGGACGTGTAGATCACGTACGCGGGCCGGTCCATCCGCCCCGGCGTGCCGGGCGCGAAGCCGGGCAGCTCGGCGGCGGTGAGGTCGTCCCCGGGCAGGGCGTCCAGGGCGCTCCGCACGGCCGGGTCGTCCAGCTCGATCACGGGCCCGCCGAACGTGAGCCCGGCGGCGATCGTCCCGTGCGAGACCATGCAGGCGGGGGCGGCGTCGGCGAGCATGTAGTCGAGCCGGTCGGCGGGGTAGTCCAGCTCCAGCGGCAGGTACGCGGCGCCGGTGCGCAGCACGGCGAACAGCGCGACCACCATCTCCGCCGAGCGCGGCAGGGCGAGCGCGACGACCCGTTCCGGGCCCGCGCCGTGCCGCCGCAGCAGCCGCGCGAGCCGGTTGACCTCGGCGTTCAGCTCGCCGTAGGTGAGGCTGACGTCGGGCAGCGAGACCAGCGCCGTGCGGTCCGGGGTGCGGGCGGCCTGCTCGGCGAGCAGTTCGGCGACGGTCAGCTCCGGCACGTCCTTCACGGCCTCGGCCCAGTCCCGGCGGAGCCGCTCGTGCTCCTCCGGGAGGAGCAGGTCGAGCCGGTCGCAGGTGGTGCCGGTGCCGGCGGCGAGCTGCTCCAGTACGCGCACGTACCGGTCGGTGATCCGCTCGGTCTCGGCCTCGGTGAACGCGTCGCCGCGGTACATGACCCGCAGCCCGGGGCGGGTCGAGGCGGGAGAGGAATCCGCGCCCGGTTCCACGACCATGGTGATCGGGTAGTGGGTGGCGTCGCGGACCTCGCGGCCGAGCACGCGCAGGTCGCCGTCCGGGCCGAAGCCGCGGCCGGTCGGCATGCCGGGGAAGTTCTGGAACACGAAGAGCGTGTCGAACAGCGTCCCGAGGCCGGTGGCGCGCTGCACGTCGGCCAGCGCCACGTGGTTGTGGTCGAACAGTTCCGACTGCGATGCCTGCACCCGTTCCAGGACCGCGCCGAGCGTGTCGGCGGCGCCGGCGCGGACGCGTACCGGGACGGTGTTGAACAGCAGGCCGACGATCGACTCGACGCCCTCGACCTCCGGATGCCGCCCCGACACCGAGGCGCCGAAGACGACGTCGTCGCGGCCGGTCAGCCCCATCAGCACCAGGCCCCAGGCGGTCTCGAACAGCGTGCCGGGCGTGACGCCGGCCGCGCGCGCCGCCTCCTCCAGCCGGCCGGCGAGGCCGGCGGGCAGGTCGCGGTGGATCTCGCCGGCGGCGGCCAGGTCGGCGGCGCGGTCCAGCAGCCCCGGCTTGAGCAGCGCGGGCTCGTCGAAGCCGGCCAGCTCGCGCCGCCACGCGTCGGCCGACTCCTGCGGGTCGCGGGCGTTCACCCAGTCGAGGTACGCGCGGAACGACGGCACCGGGCGGGCGGCCTCGGCGGCGGCGTCGGAGTAGAACTCCAGCAGCGACGTCACCAGCAGGCCGCCGGACCAGCCGTCCAGCAGGATCAGCTCGGACGTCAGCACCAGCCGGTGGTCCTCGGGGCCCAGCCGGGCCAGTCCGAACCGGATCAGCGGCGGCTCGCCGGGATCGAACGGGCGGGCGCGCTGGGCGTCGACGAACGCCTCCAGCTCCTCCTCGCCGCCGACCTCGGCGTACGTCCAGGGCACCTCGAACGTCTCCGGCACGAACTGCACGGTGCGCGCCCCGTCCGCGCGGAACCCGGCGCGCAGGTTCGGGTACTTCTCCAGGACGCCGCGCACGGCGGCGGCCATCCGGCCGGGGTCGACCGGCCCGGCCAGCGTCACCACGGCCTGCTGGACGTAGATGTCGCGGCCCTCGCCCGCCATCATCAGGTGGAAGAGCAGGCCCTCCTGGAGCGGCGACAGCGGCAGCTCGGCCGGCCCGCCGCCCGGCTCCGGGGCGGTGCCGGCGGCCGCGTCGACGCTGGTCGCGGCGTCGGCGAGCGCGGCGACGGTCCGCAGCCGGAACACGTCGCGGACGGTGAACGCGAGCCCGGCCCGGCGGGCGCGCGCCACCAGCAGCGCCGCGCTGATGCTGTCGCCGCCGGTGCGGAAGAAGTCGTCGTCGGCGCCGACGTCGTCGCGGCCGAGGAGGTGCCCGGCGATCCCGGCCAGGACGACCTCGCTGCCCGTACGCGGCGCCCTCCCTCCGGCGGGCCGTCCCGGCTCGGGCAGCGCCCGCCGGTCGACCTTGCCGTTGGGGTTGAGCGGGAGCTCGTCCAGGACGACCAGCTCGGCCGGGACGAGGTAGCTCGGCAGCAGCTCACCGAGCCTGGCGAGCAGCACGTCCGCGCCGCCGATGTCCCCGGCGTCCCCGGTCACGTATCCCACGAGCCGGGGACCAGGGTGGACGGCGACGGCCGCCTGGCGGACGCCCGGCTGCGCGGCCAGCACGGTCTCGATCTCGCCGGGCTCGATCCGGAAGCCGCGGATCTTGAGCTGGCCGTCGGCGCGGCCGAGGAAGTCCAGCCCGCCGTCGCGGCGGCGCCGCACCCGGTCGCCGGTGCGGTAGAGGCGCGAGCCGGGCGGCCCGAACGGGTTCGCGACGAAGCGCTCGGCGGTACGGGCCGGGTCGCCGAGGTAGCCGCGGGCCAGCCCGTCGCCCGCCAGGTACAGCTCGCCGACGGGGACCTCGCGGAGCGCGGCGTCCAGCACGTACGCCGTGGTGTTGGCGATCGGGAACAGCGCGCCGGAGCCGTCGGCGGCCAGGCTGTCGCCGGCAGCCTCGGAGCAGCCGTACAGGTTGACCAGCCGGCCCGGGGTGCGTGCCGCCAGCGCGGCGGGCAGCGCCTCGCCGCTGCTGATCCAGGTCGTGACGGTCGGCGCGCCCGCCTCCAGCAGCGCCGGGAGCAGGCTCGGCACGAGCGTCACGGTGGTCACGCCGTGCCGGCCGAGGAACTCCGCCAGCGCGACCGCGTCGGCGGCGGTCGCGTCGTCGGCAACGGCGACCGTGTCCCCGGCGACGAGGCCGCCGAGGAGCTCGGTGGTGCCGTCGATGAACGCGGGCGAGCTCTTGGCCGCGCGCACGCCCGGCCCGGCCAGGCCGGCGCCCCAGGCGAGCCGGTTGGCGAGCGCCCGCTGGGTGCCCGCGACGGCCTTGGGGGTGCCGGTGGAGCCCGAGGTGAAGATCACGTAGGCCGGATGGTCGGGCCGCACGTCCGGCCGGGTACGGGCGGGCGCGTCCGCGGGCGGCTCGTCCTCGCCCAGGACCAGCAGCGGCCGCACCGTCTCCAGCATGAAGTCGATCCGCGCCCGCGGGTAGGTCACGTCGATCGGCAGGTAGGCCGCGCCCGTCTTGAGGACGGCCAGCAGCGCCACCGCGAACTCCAGCGACCGGGGCAGCGCGATCGCCACGGTCTCCTCGGGCCCGGCGCCGGCCGCCGCGAGCCGGTCGGCGAGCCGCTCGGCCCGCGCGTCCAGCTCGGCGTACGTCAGCCGGGTGCCGCCGAAGACGAGCGCGGTCGCCTCGGGCGTGCGCGCGGCCTGCGCCTCGAACAGCCCGGCGGCGGTCGGGACGGGCAGCTCGCGCGCGGTGTCGGGGTGCTCGACCGGGGCGCCGAGCGTGGACAGCCGGCGGCCGGGGTCGGCGGTGACCTGGCCGAGCAGCGCGCCGAGCCGGTCCAGCAGATCGGTGATGGTCGCGGCGTCGAACAGGTCGGTCGCGTACGCGGCGAAGCCCTCCACCTCGTCGTCGCCCTCGGCGAAGTACAGGTCGAGGTCGAACTTCACGCCGCCGGTCTCGGGCAGGAACGGCTCGGCGCGGACGCCGGGCAGCGCGAGCCGCACGTCGTCCAGCCGCTGGTGGACGACCATCACCTGGAACAGCGGGCTGCGCGCCAGCGAGCGCTCCGGCGCGAGCCGCTCCACCACCCGCTCGAACGGCACGCCCGCGTGCGCGAACGCGTCCAGGTCGGCCCGCCGCACCCGGTCGAGCAGCTCGCCGAACGTCGGGTCGCCCGACAGGTCGGTCCGCAGCACCAGCAGGTTGACGAACACGCCGACCAGGTCGGTGAGGTCCTCGTCGGAGCGGCCCGCGATCGGCGAGCCGAGCGCGATGTCGTCGCCGGCGCCCGAGCGCTGCAGGAGCGCGGCGACGGCCGCGTGCAGCACCATGAACACGCTCGTGCCGGTCTCGCGCGCCAGCTCGCGCACCCCGGCGAGCGGCAGCCGGAACGGCACCAGCCCGCCCGCGTGGCTCGCCTCGGCGGGCCGCGGCCGGTCGAACGGCAGCACGGTCTCCTCGGGCAGCCCGGCCAGCGCCCGCTCCCAGTAGTCCAGCCCCGCGCCGGTGTCGGCCTGGCGCTGCCACACCGCGTAGTCCGCGTACTGCACCGGCAGCGGCGCCCAGTCCGGGGCCGCGCCCGCGAGCCGCGCCGTGTACGCGCGGGACAGGTCGGCCAGCAGCGGCGTGAACGACCACTCGTCCGCCGCGGCGTGGTGCTGGAGCAGGATCAGCTCCCACCGTTCCTCGCCGGTGCGCAGCAGCGTCGCCCGGATCGGCAGGTCCGCGCCGAGGTCGAACACGTGCCGGGCGGCCCGGCCGCGCGCCTCGTCCTCGCGGCCGCGCGCGTCCACGACCGCGAAGTCCGAGATCTGCCGGGCGGGGCCGGATTCCAGGATCCGCTGGACGGGCAGGCCGTCCTCGCCTTCGACGAGCAGCGTCCGCAGCGCCTCGTGCCGGGCGACGACATCGGCGAACGCCGCTCGCAGCGCGGCCGCGTCCACGGGCCCCGACAGCCGGAGCCCGAGCGGCAGCGCGTACGAGGGCGACGGCCCGCGCAGCCGCTCCTCGAACCACAGCCCGCGCTGGGCCGCCGACGCCGGCGGCACCTCGGGCCGCACCACGTCGCGGACCCGCGTCCCGGTGCCCTCCGCCAGGCGCGGGGCGAGCCCGGCGACGGTGGGCGCCTCGAAGACGTCCGCGATGGTGAGGTCCGCGCCCAGGACGGCGCGCACCCGCGCGGCCAGCCGGGTGGCCAGCAGCGAGTGCCCGCCGAGGGCGAAGAAGTCGTCGTCGATGCCGACCCGCTCGTACCCGAGCACCTCGGCGAACACCGCGCACAGCGCCGCCTCGCGCGCGTCGCGCGGCTCCCGGCCGGTCCCGCCGGCCTCGGGCGCGGGCAGCGCGGCCCGGTCGAGCTTGCCGTTGACGGTCCGGGGCAGCGCCTCCAGCGCGACCAGCGCGCCCGGCATCATGTACTCGGGCAGCGTCTCCGCGAGGGCGTCCCGCAGCGCGCCCTCGTCGACGTCCCCGGCGTCACCGGCGGGCACGTAGTAGCCGACCAGGCGCGGGTCGCCGGGCCGGTCCTCGCGGACGACCACCGCGGCCTGCGCGATTCCCGGCCGCGCGGCGAGCACCGCCTGCACCTCGGCCGGCTCGATCCGGAATCCGCGGATCTTCACCTGGTCGTCGGTGCGGCCGAGGTACTCCAGCGTGCCGTCCCGGTTCCGGCGGGCCAGGTCGCCGGTGCGGTACATCCGCGTCCCGGGCGGCCCGAACGGGTCGGCCACGAAGCGCTCGGCGGTCAGGTCCGGCCTGCCGACGTAGCCGCGGGCGAGCTGCGCGCCCGCCAGGTACAGCTCGCCCGGCACGCCGGGCGGCACCGGCCGCAGCGCCGCGTCGAGCACGTACGCGCGGGTGTTCCAGAACGGCCGCCCGATCCCGTCCGAGGGCAGCTCGGCCTGCGTCGCCCAGATCGTGGCCTCGGTGGGGCCGTACACGTTGACGGCCTGCGCGGCCTCGCGGGCGAGCGACTCCGCGAGCGCCGCCGGCAGCGCCTCGCCGCCGACCAGCACCCGCAGCCCCCGGAACGCGGCCGGGTCGAGCGAGCCGAGCAGCGAGGGCGTGCCCTGCACGATGGTGGCGCCGTCCAGCAGCCGGGCGAGCGCCGCCGGCTCGCGCACGTCCGCGCGGCCGGCCAGCCGGACGGCGGCGCCGCTGATCAGCGGCACGTACAGTTCCAGCGCCGCGATGTCGAACGCGATCGTCGTCACCGCGACCAGCCGGTCCCCGGCGCCGAGCGCGAGCCGCTCGCGCATCATCACCAGGAAGTTGGCCAGCGCGCCGTGGGGAAGGGCCACGCCCTTGGGGCGGCCGGTCGAGCCGGAGGTGTAGATCACGTACGCGAGGTCGTCGGGCGAGAGCGCGGGCGGGGCGGCGGGGGCGGGTGCGGTTCCGGGCAGGTCGCCGTCCAGGAGGAGGACGTCGGCGTTCTCCGGGAGGACGGCCGCGCTCTCGGTGGTGGCGACGACGCAGAGCGGGGACGCGTCGTCCAGCATGTACGCGAGGCGGTCGGCCGGATGGTCCAGGTCCAGCGGCAGGTACGCGGCGCCCGACTTCAGCACCGCGAGCAGCGCGGCCACGAGGTCGGGCGTGCGGGGCATCGCGATCGCGACGACCCGGCCGGGCGCGGCGCCGCGGGCGCGCAGGGCGGCGGCCAGGGCGCCGGCGCGGGCGTCCAGCTCGGCGTAGGTCACGGACGCGCCGCCGGACTCGACGGCGACCGCGTCCGGCGTCCGGGCGGCCTGCTCCTCGAACAGCCGGACCACGTCGGTGTCGGGCACGGCCCGCTCGGTGGCGTTGGCCTGCTCCAGCAGCGCGCGGTCGTCCCCGGTCAGCAGGTCGAGGGCGCCGATCGGACGGTCGGGGTCGGCGACGGCGGCGCCGAGGAGGGTCTCCAGGTGGGCGAGCAGCGCGTCCATGCGCGCGTCGTCGAACAGCTCCCGCCGGAACGTCGCCTCGACCGTCATGCCCTGCGGCCGCACGAACGCCTCCAGGGAGAGGTCGAAGTGCGTGGTGCCGTTGTGGATGTGCGTCCAGCTCGTGGTGACGCCGGGCAGGTCCAGCTCGCCGATCTCCTGGACCAGGAACAGCAGCATCGTGTCGAAGAACGGGGAGCGGCCCTGCGCGCGGGCGGGGCGCAGCTCGCGGACGATCGTGTCGTACGGCAGCGCCTGGTGGGCGAAGCCCTCCTCGCAGGTGCGGCCGACGCGGCGCAGCGCCTCGCGGAACGTCGGGGCGCCCGAGAGATCGGTGCGCAGCGCGAGCGTGTTGCCGAAGTTGCCGACCAGGCGCTGCACCTCGGCGTGCTCGCGGTTCATGACGGCGGAGCCGATGGAGATGTCCGCCGCGCCGGTGTAGCGGTGCAGCAGGACCGCGTACGCGGCCATCATCACCATGTACGGGGTGAGGTTCTCCTCGGCGGCGAGGCGGCGCATGCCGGCGGTGACGGCGTCGTCGAAGCGCCGGGCGCGGCGGCCGCCGCGTTCGGAGACGGTGGCGCCGCGCGGGCGGTCGGCGGGCAGGTCCAGCGGCGCGGGGGGCGGGTCGAGCTTCGCGCGCCAGTACGCCAGGTCGTCCTCGGCCGCGGGGCGCGCCTGCTCCCAGGCGGCGAAGTCGGCGTACTGGATGCTCGGCTCGGGCAGGCCGCCGGGCTCGCCGTTCAGCGCCGCGCGGTAGAGGGCCGACAGGTCGCCCGATAGGGAGCCCCACGTCATGCCGTCCCAGGCGATGTGGTGCACGACGAGGACGAGCGCGTGCTCGTCCTCGCCCAGGCGCAGCAGTTCTAGCCTGATCGGCCGCTCCGCGGTCAGGTCGAACGGCGTGGCGGCGAGCTCCTCCGCGCGCCGGTGCGCGTCGGCGCAGTCGCGCGGCGCCAGGTCGAGCGAGTCGTCGTCGGTGACGATCTGCACCGCTCCACCAGAGCCGCCGGCCCCGCCGGGCGCGTCGGCGTAGACCGTGCGCAGGACGGCGTGCCGCCGGATCAGCGCGCGGAGCGCGTCGCTCAGCGCGCCGGTGTCGAGCGCGCCCGTCATGTGGACGAGCAGGCACACGTTGTACGCCGGGCTCTTCGGAAAGGTGCGGTGGTGCAGCCACATGCTCTGCTGCGCGTACGAGAGCGGGGCCGGATCGTCCGAGCCGCGGGGCTCGATCCGCGCGGTGCCGGGTCCGAGCCCGGCCTCCGCCATCATCCGCCGCATCAGCTCGCGCCGCCGCGCCGCCGTCGTCTCCCGCACGCTCAACCTTCCGGTAGCCGGACACCAGCAGTCAGTTAGGTTAGCCTTGCCTACGAATTTCACACAAGGTTAGCCTTACCTAAGTTTGATCGGATGACCCGGTCTCGCCAGAAATGTCTGCCAGGTCGGTCGGGTCGGGAAACAGAGGAGTGGGTGCCTTGTCCTTCGGTGTGCGCACGGACGAGATCGGCGTCGATGGTTCCGCCGTCCGGCGGACCGTGCAGGTGAACGACGCGGATCCGCTGCGTCTCATGGCACGGCTCGCGCGGTCCGGGCTCTTCGCCGACCACGTCGTCTACGAGCGGCCCGGACGCTGGACGTTCGCGGGCGGCGTGCTCGGCGAGGTCATCCTCGAGAACGGAACGGTGCAGACCCGCTGGAACGGCGAGGAACCGGTGGTGAGCGCCTGGTCGGGACGGCCGGCGCGCGCGCTGGACGAGGCGTTCCGCACCTCTCCCCTGCGGACGTGGAACGCCTACGGCTGGATCGCGTTCGAGTTCGCGGGGCAGGCGCGCGGGCAGCGGCTCGCGCACCTGGTCGTGCCGCGCGCCGAGGTGCGGATCGAGGCCGGCGAGGCGCACCTGACCGGCGTGGACGCGGACGAGGTCGCGCGGGTCGCGGCGCTTCTGGAGGCGCCCGGAGAGCAGGCCGCCGGGGTCCCGTCACCGGTCGACGTGCGGGTGGACGGTGACCGCTACCGGACACGGGTCGCGCGGGCCGTCGAGGAGATCGGCGCCGGCCTCTACCAGAAGGTGATCGTCTCCCGGAAGCTACCGATTCCTTTCCCCGTGGACGTGGTCTCGACGTACGAGCGGGGCCGCTCGGCGAACACTCCGGCACGTTCGTTCCTGCTACACCTCGGTGGCTTCCAGGCAACCGGATTCAGTCCCGAGGTCCTGGCGAGCGTGGACGCCACCGGCACCGTGATGACGCAGCCGCTCGCGGGCACCCGGGCGTTCGGCCGCGGCGCGGACGCCGACGCGGCGACCCGGCAGGAGCTGGAGACCGACCCGAAGGAGATCTTCGAGCACGCCGTGTCCGTCCGCACCTCGCAGGAGGAGCTGTACTCGGTCTGCGAGACCGGCACCGTGCAGGTCAGCGGGTTCATGACGGTCAAGGAGCGCGGCAGCGTGCAGCACCTCGGATCGAGCGTGAGCGGGCTGCTCGCGCCCGGCCGGACGAGCTGGGACGCGCTCGACGCGCTGTTCCCCGGCGTGACCGCGTCCGGCATCCCCAAGCGCGAGGCGATCGAGGCGATCACCCGGCTGGAGGAGCCGCGCGGCCTGTACTCCGGCGCCGTCCTCGCGGTCTCGCACGACGGCTCGCTGGACGCCGCGCTCGTCCTGCGCGCCCTGTACGCCGACGAGAGCGGCGCCTGGCTGCGCGCGGGCGCCGGCATCGTCACCGGCTCCACGCCCGCCCGCGAGTACGAGGAGACCTGCGAGAAGCTCTCCAGCATCGCCCCGTACGTGGTTCCCGCGAGCTGACCGCACGGGCCTGTCACACGGACAACGCCCTCCGCGTCCCGGACGCGGAGGGCGTTTCCGTGCCGCGGCTCAGCCCAGGCCCGCCGCCAGCCGCTTCTTGTCGATCTTCCCCACCGGGGTGCGGGGGAAGGCGTCGACGCTCTCGATCCGGTCCGGGAACTTGTACGCCGCCAGCCCGCGCCCGCGCAGGAAGTCCTTGACCTCGCGCAGCGCGGGCGCACCGCCCTCCCGCACGACCAGGAACGCGCAGGTCCGCTCCCCCATCACCGGGTCCGGCATGCCGACCACGGCGGCGTCGTGGATCGCCGGATGGGCCAGCAGATGGTTCTCCAGCTCCTCCGCCGACACCTTGTCGCCGCCCCGGTTGATCTGGTCCTTCTCCCGGCCCTCGACGATCAGGTGCCCGCTCGGCAGCCGCCGGACGAGGTCGCCGGTCCGGTAGAAGCCGTCCGGGCTGAACGAGCGGGCGTTGTGCTCGGGCGCCCGGTAGTAGCCGCGCAGCGTGTACGGGCCGCGTGTCAGCAGCTCGCCCACCTCGCCGTCCGGGAGGTCGTTCCCGTCGCCGTCCACGACGCGGACCTCGTCGGCCGGCGACAGCGGCCGGCCCTGGGTCCGCTCGACGAGGTCGGCGGGGTCGTCGAGGCGCGTGTAGTTGAGCAGGCCCTCCGCCATCCCGAACACCTGCTGGACCGAGCAGCCCAGCACGTCCGGCACCCGCGCGGCCCGCTCGGCGGCGAACTTGGCGCCGCCGACCTGGAGCAGCGACAGCGACGACAGGTCCTCGTCGGTCCAGGACACCGCGTCCAGCCACAGCAGCGCGATCGGCGGGACGACGGCGCACACGTTCGCCCGCTCGCGCTCGATCAGCGGGAACGCCTCGTCCGGCGCCCCCGAGGGCGACAGCACGACGGTGCCGCCGGTCGCGAACACCCCGAGGATGCCGGGGCACGCGAGCGCGAAGTTGTGCGCGGCCGGGAGCACCACCAGGTAGACGGTGTCCCGGCCGAAGCCGCAGACCTCGGCGCTGGCCTCCAGGTTGTAGACGTAGTCGCGGTGCGTCCGCGGGATCAGCTTCGGCAGGCCCGTGGTGCCGCCCGACAGCAGGAAGACGCCCACGTCGGCGGGGTCGGGCCGCCGCTTCGCCAGCGCCTCGGGGTCCGGGTCGGCGTCGAGGTCGGCGAGCGGCGTGAACTCCTCCGCGTCGCCGTCCACGACGACGTTCGCGATGCCGAGCGTGCGGGCCATCGCGCGGTAGTCGAAGCCGCCGGCCACGTCCGGGATGACGTACGCGCGCGCCTCCGACAGCTCGCAGAGGTAGCCGATCTCGCTCTCCCGGTGCGCGGGCAGCGCCAGCACGGGCGCGGCGCCGATCCGCACGAGGCCGAGGAAGACCGCGACGAACGACACGGTGTTGGGCAGCTGCACCACCACGCGGTCGCCGCGCTCGACGCCCAGCCGCAGGAAGCCGGCGGCCACGCGGTCGGCGCGCCGGTCCAGCTCGGCGTAGGTGAGCCGGTCGGCGCCCGCCACCAGCGCGGTGCGGTCCGGGTCGCCGCGCAGCACGCCGCCCAGCAGGCGGTCGCTCCAGTAGCCCGCCTCCTTGTAGCGCGCCTCGAACTCGGCGGGCCAGGGAACGAACCCGTCCATGCCCATCCCCCTATCGCCCCGCGAGCTGCGCCTCGGCACCGGGTACCGGCTCGGCCGCGTCGGAGCCCAGCGCGACGATCCGGTTGGCCCCGTCCACGTGCACCACCTTGGGCTCGTACGCGCGCTGCTCGGCCGCGTCGAACGCGCCGTACGAGATGATGATGACCATGTCGCCCGGCTGCACCAGCCGGGCCGCCGCGCCGTTGATCCCGATCACCCCGCTGCCCGCCTCGCCGGTGATGGCGTACGTGACCAGGCGCGCGCCGTTGGTGATGTCGACGACGTGCACCTGTTCGCCCTCGACGATGTCGGCCGCGGCCATCAGCTCCGCGTCGATCGTCAGCGATCCCACGTAGTGCAGGTCCGCCTGGGTGACGGTGGCACGATGGATCTTTCCGTTCATCAGCATGCGCTGCACTGGCCGGACCCCTCCTAGAGAACTGCGCTCATGAACAACTAAGGTGAGCCTAACCTTAGCTACTCCCTCGGCCGAGGAGAACCCTGAAGATGCTCCGCCGTCTCGCCATGGACGTCTCGCCGCTGCGCGACAGCAGGCCGTTCCGCAACGTCTTCATCGCACGGACCGTGTCGGTCGTCGGCATCGGCATGCTGATGGTGGCGCTGCCCGTGCAGGTGTACGCGATGACGGACTCGACGGTGCACGTCGGCGCCGTCTCGGCCGCCAGCGGGTTCGCGCTGCTCGCGGGATTCCTGTGGGGCGGCGTGCTCGCCGACCGGCACGACCGGCGGGCGCTGATGCTGCGCGCCCGCACCGCCGCGGGCGTCGGCTTCGCGCTGCTGACCGTCAACGCGTTCCTGCCGTCGCCGTCGCTGGCCGCGCTGTACGTGCTGGCCGCCTGGGACGGGCTGGCCACCGGCGTCAGCGTGACCGCGCTGATGGCCGCCACGCCCGCGCTCGTCGGCCCCGACAGGCTCGTCGCGGCGGGGGCGCTCAACGCGCTGACCGTACGGCTCGGCTCGATGGCCTCGCCCGCGGTCGGCGGCCTCGTCACGTCGGCGTTCGGCGTCGGCTGGAACTACGCCGCCGCCGCGCTCGGCACGTTCGGCACGCTCGGCCTGCTGACCGGGCTGCCGAAGCTGAGGCCGGCCGTGGAGGCGCACGAGAGCCCCGTCAAGGCGCTCGGCTCCGGCCTGAGGTTCGTCGCCACGCACCGCGTCGTGGGATCGCTGATGCTGCTCGGGCTGCTGTTCATGGTCGCGGGCGGCATCCCCGTGCTGATGCCGGCGTTCGCGGCGCTGAGCCTGGACGGCGGGCCGACCACGGTCGGGCTGCTGTACGCGGCGCCCGCCTGCGGCGCCGTGCTGGCGTCGGTGACCAGCGGGTGGGCGAGCACGCTGCGCGCGCCCGGCCGCGCGCTGCTGATCGCCTCCGTCGCCGGCTTCGCCACCCTCGCCGTGCTGGGGCTGGCGAAGCATCCGGCGGTCGCGGTGGCGCTCCTGTTCGGGTACGGGTTCGTCGCCTCGATCGAGGAGATCCTGCGGTACGGCCTCATCCAGAGCCACACGCCCGACGCGTACCTCGGCCGCGTGAACGCGCTGTGGTCGGCGCAGGAGACCGGCGGCGAGGCCGTCGGCTCGCTGGGCGCCGGGGCGCTGGGCCGCTACCTCGCGCCCGGCGCCGCCATCGTCGTGTACGGGACGGTCAGCGCCGTCCTCGCCCTGGCGCTGGCGCTGTCGCTCACCGGCCTGCGCCGCGCGGGCTTCCAGGCGGGGTCCGAGACGGGGTCAGGGCCTTCCGGCGCGGGCGAGCCGCCGGCCCCGGATCCCGCGCCGGATCCGGGGCCGGACTCCGCTCCCGGTCCCGCGCCGGACCGGGAGCGCGCTTAAGGGGGCAGAGGGCGGAGAGGGCCGGGGAGGTCAGGACTGGGCGAGCTTCTCGTCCAGCTCCTCCTCCGACATGCCCTCGACCATCAGCCAGATCTCGGCGACGGCCGCCAGCCGGCCGGGCTCGGTCTCCAGCTCGGTGAACCGGCGGGCGATGGCCGCCACCGTCCGCTGGTTGAAGACGACCCGCACCGGCAGGGCCGTGGTGTCGAGCGCCTCGCGCAGCCGGGCGATGACCGAGGTGGCCAGCACCGAGTCGCCGCCGAGCGCGAAGAAGTCGTCGTCCGCGCCGACCCGCTCGGCGCCCACCACGTCCGCGACCACGCGCGCGATCACCTTCTCCAGCGGCGTGCGCGGCTCCACGTAGGCGCCGCCCGCCGCACCGCTCGCCGCGGTCGCCAGCGCGGTCAGCGCCTTGCGGTCGACCTTGCCGTTGGCGGTCAGCGGCAGCTCGGCCACCGGCAGCAGCAGCTCCGGCACCATGTGCGGCGGCAGCAGCTCGCGGGCGCGCGCCAGCACCGCGTCCGGGTCCAGGCCCTCGGGCCCGGTCACGGCGGCGGCCAGCCGGCCGGCGGCCAGCAGCCCCACGGCGCGGCCCACGTCCGGGTGGCTCGCCAGCGCGGCCTCCACCTCGCCCAGCTCGATCCGGAACCCGCGCACCTTCACCTGGTGGTCGCGGCGGCCGAGGAACTCGATCGTCCCGTCCGGCCAGTAGCGGGCCAGGTCACCGGTGCGGTACCAGCGCGTCCCCTCGTGGACGACGAACCGGTCGGCCGTGCGGCCGGGGTCGCCGGTGTAGCCGTCGGCCACTCCCCCGCCGCCGATCCACAGCTCGCCGGTCACCCAGTCGGGGCGGTCGCGGCCCAGCTCGTCCACGACCCGGCAGGCGACGCCGCGCAGCGGCACCCCGTACGGGATCGCGTTCCAGCCGTCCGGCACCGCGCCCTCGACCTCCAGGACCGTCGAGTGGATCGCGGTCTCGGTCGTCCCGCCGAGGGCGACGAACCGGCAGCCCGGCGACCGCTCCCGCAGCAGCGCGGGCAGGTGCGCGCCGACCCAGTCGCCGCCGAGCAGCACCAGCCGCAGGCTCGGGACCGGGCCCGCGGCCAGGAGCATCTCCAGCACGGAAGGCACGCAGTTGAGGACGGTGACGTTCCAGCGCCCGACCAGCTCGGCCCAGGCCGCGGCGTCGCGGCGGTCGTCCTGCTCGGGCAGCGCGATCGCGCCGCCGGCCGACCAGGGCGCGAACAGGTCGAACACCGACAGGTCGAAGTCCAGCGCCGATACCCCGAGCGTGACGTCGGACGGCCCGATGCCGAAGCGCTCGACGAGATCGCCGATGGTGTTCATGGCGGCGCCGTGCGACACCTCCACGCCCTTGGGCTCGCCCGTCGAACCGGACGTGAACAGGATGTACGCGAGCTGGTCGGGACGCGCCCGCACCGGCCCGTCCAGCCGTTCCGCGCCGGTCTCCACGGAGGTGAGCGAGGCGGCGACGCCGGCGCTCGCGCGGATCCGCTCGCGGCGGGCGGCGGGCTGCTCGGCGCCGATCGGCACGTACGCGGCGCCCGCGGCCAGCACGCCCAGCACGGCGACGGCCTGGTCGGGCCCCTTGGGCAGCTCGACCGAGACGCGGTCGCCGGGCCGCACGCCGCGCGCCACCAGGCGGCCCGCGACGCGCAGCGCCCGGTCGGCCAGCTCCCCGTACGACAGCGTGCCGCCGGTGCCCCAGTGCAGCGCGGGCGCGTCCGGCGCCCGCCCGGCGTGGCGGAAGAAGCCTTCGGTGAGCGTGCGCGCGGGCGGCGCCTCGGTCGCGTTCAGCCGGTGCCGGACGCGCAGCTGCCCGGACGTGGCGGCGATCGCCAGCGGCTCGGTCCAGTCCGCGTCCTCGGCGCCCAGCCGGGCGATGCGCGAGGTGTACGCGGCGAACATCGCGTCCGCGACGCCGTCCGGGAACGCGGGCGTGCGCACGTCCCAGTTGAGCAGCAGGCCGCCCGACACCTCGGTGACCTGCGCGTCCAGCAGCACCTGCGGGCCCTGCGAGACGATCCACCCGGGCTCGCCGAAGCGCTCGCGGACCCGGTCGCCGAACAGCTCGCCCAGGTTGAGCGCGCTGGTGTAGACGATCGGGGCGAGCACCTGCTCGCCGCGCTCGCGGGACAGGTCGCGCAGCACCTCCAGCCCGGAGTAGTCGCTGTGCGCCCCGGACGCGTGCAGCCGCGCCTGGACGGCGCGCGCCCGCTCCACGAACGGCAGGTCCTCGGTGAGGTCGATCTCCAGCATGATGGAGCCGGTGAAGTCGCCCACCACCCGGTCCACCTCGGGGTGGACGGGCTCGCGGTGGAACAGCGGCAGGTTGAGCAGGAACCGCGGGGTCGCCGACCAGCCGCCGATGACCTCGGCGAACACGGCGGCCAGCGCCATCGCGGGGGTGACGCCCTCGCGGTGCGCCCGCGCGATGAAGCGGGCCTTATCGTCCGGCGACAGCCAGTGGTGCATGCGGACGACGCGGTCGCCGGGCTCGGGCAGGACCGGCAGCTCGGGCGGGCCGGGCAGGTCGCCGAGCCGCTCAGCCCACCACCGCCGGTCGCGCTCGCGGGCCTCGGCGCGCGGGTCGGCGGCCAGGTAGCGCGCGTAGGTGTAGCCGATCGGGTCGAGCGACTCGCCGTCGTACAGCGCGGCCAGGTCGGCCAGCAGCGTCCGGTAGCTCATGGCGTCGGCGGCGACCATGTCGACGTCCAGGTGCAGGCGCGCGGCGCCGGACGGCAGCAGGCTGAGCCGGGCGTCGAAGACCCGGCCGTCCTCGATCGGCAGCCGCTGCGTCGACATCTCGGCGCGGATCCGTTCCAGCTCGGGCGCCGGGTCGGCGGCCTCGCGCAGGTCGTGGACGGTGACGGCCGGGCCGGCGCGCTCGGGCAGGACGTGCTGCGTGCCGTCGTCGGAGACCGCGACGCGCAGCATCGGGTGCCGTTCCACCAGCGCGCGCACGGCCGCCTCGAAGCGGTCCGGGTCGATCTCGCGGCCGTCCAGCTCGACGTAGAGGTGCGCGGCGACCGAGCCGAGCGACTGCTCGGAGTCGCGGCCGATCCAGTACGCGTGCTGCATCAGCGCGAGCGGGAACGGCGCGCCGTCCTCGCCGTCCGCGCTCTCCGGGCCCTCCGTGCCCGGCCCGGCCTCCTCGTCCTGCTCGGGAGCGGCCGGGCGCGGCTCGACGGCGCCGCGCTCGGCCAGCAGGTCCCACCATTCGCCGAGGGTGGGGCGCTCGGCCAGCTCGGCGAAGCGCACCTCGACGCCCAGCCTGCGCAGCCGGCCGGTCAGCCCCATGAGCCGGATGGAGTCCATGCCCAGCTCGATGAGGTTGTCGTCGGGCCGGGCCTCCTCACCCAGCACCTCGGTCAGGGCGGTGTGCAGTTCGGCAAACGTCAGCACGGCACTCCCTCTTGAAGTTAGGTAAGGCTAACCTAATTCAAGCCGATTTCGCCGTCAACGTGCCTTCAGGGGGGACGACCCCCCTGTCCCCCCGGCAAGTGCAGGCGAGCGTCGGCGATCAGCGGGGACGATCAGCGGCGTCCCGCACTCCGGGTCGTCGATGACCTGGCACGGCAGCCCGAACACCTCTTCCACCAGGTCCGCCGTCACGACCTCGCTCGGATGCCCCTGGTCGATGATCTTCCCGCCGCGCATCGCGACCAGGTGCGTGGCGTACCGGCACGCGTGGTTGAGGTCGTGCAGCACCGCGACCAGCGTGCGGCCCTCCTCGTGCAGCCGCGAGCACAGGTCCAGCACCTCGATCTGGTGCGCGATGTCCAGGTACGTCGTCGGCTCGTCCAGCAGCATGATGGGCGTCTGCTGGGCCAGCACCAGCGCCAGCCACACCCGCTGCCGCTGGCCGCCCGACAGCTCGTCCACGACCCGCTCGGACAGGTCGGCCACCCCGACCGCGTCCATCGCCTCCTGGACGGCCTGCTCGTCCTCCCGCGACCACTGGCGCAGCAGCCCCTGGTACGGGTAGCGGCCGCGCGCGACCAGGTCCCCGACCGTGATGCCGTCCGGGGTGATCGGCGTCTGCGGGAGCAGCCCGAGCCGGCGCGCCACCTCCTTGCCGTGCAGCGACGCGATCGGCTCGTCGTCGAGGAAGACCGTGCCCTCCTTCGGCTTCAGCAGCCGGGCCAGCGCGCGCAGCAGCGTCGACTTCCCGCAGGCGTTCGGCCCCACGATGACCGTGAACGAGCCGTCGGGGATCTCCACCCCCAGCCCCTCGGCCACCACGCGCTGCTCGTACGCCAGCGTCAGATCCGCGGCACGCAACCTCGTCACGGCATCCCCTTCCGACCCCTACTAGACAACAGCCAAACCAGATAAAGACCGCCCAGGACACCGGTCACCACACCGACCGGCACCGCCACGGGCAGCCGCAGCGAGACGAGATCACTGACCACCAGCAGTGCCGCGCCCATCAGGCCGGCCGACAGCAGGTGGGGGCCCGTGCGCCGGGTGAGGCGGCGGGCCAGCTGGGGGGCGGCCAGCGCGACGAACGGCACCGGCCCGACGGCCGCCGTCGCCGCCGCGACCAGCCCGACGCCGGCGACCACGACCAGCGCGCGGGAGCGCTGCACCGGCACGCCGAGCGCCCGCGCCGCCTCGTCGCCCAGCTCCCCCATGCCGAGCTGGCGCCCGCACAGCAGCGCGAGCGGCACGAGCACGGCCATCGCGACCGCGAGCGGGACGGCCTGCTCCCAGCCGCGCCCGTTGAGGCTGCCGGTCAGCCAGAACGCCGCCTCGTACGCGTCGCGCAGCTCGGCGCGCGTGATGAGGTAGGCGTTCGCGGCCTCCAGCATCGCGGCGGCGCCGACGCCGATCAGCACCAGCCGCAGCCCGTGCACGCCGCCGCCCTTGTACGCCACCAGGTACACCAGCAGCGCGGTGACGACCGCGCCCGCGACCGAGCTGGTGGCGATGGCGACCGCGCCGCCGCCGAAGACGAGGATCTGCAGCAGCGCGCCGGTCGCCGAGCCGGTCGTGAAGCCGATCAGGTCGGGACTGCCCAGCGGGTTGCGCGAGACGCTCTGGAAGATCGCCCCGCTGATCCCGAGCGCGAGCCCGGCCAGCAGGCCGACGACGGCGCGCGGCAGCCGCAGCGTCGTGACGATGAACTCGGTGGCCTGGTCGCCCTGGCCGACCAGCACCCGGAGGACGTCCAGGGCCGGGATCGGGAAGTCGCCCGTGCCGACCACGAACACGGCGGCGCCGCAGGCGGCGGCCGCGAGCGCCGCGCAGACGGCGGCGACGCGCGGCTCCCACCGCAGCGAGACGGAACGCGTACGCGTCACGCGGCTCATAGCTTGCGCATCCCCCCGCGCCGCACCATCAGCATGAACAGCGGCGCGCCCAGGAACGCGGTGACGATCCCCGTCTCCAGCTCGCCCGGCGTCGCGACGCGGCCCAGCACGTCGGCCGCCAGCAGCAGGGCCGGCGCGAGCAGCATCGAGTACGGCAGCACCCAGCGCTGGTCGGGCCCGACCCAGGCGCGCACGATCAACGGGACGGCCAGCCCCAGGAAGGCGATCGGCCCGGTTGCCGCGGTGGCGGCACCGGCCAGGACCACGACGGCGACCGCGCCGAGCGCGCGGGTGCGGCCGGGCCTGACGCCCAGCGCCCGGCCCGCGTCCTCGCCGAGGTCCAGCGCGTTCAGCGGCCGCGCCAGCAGCAGCGCCAGGACCGTTCCGGCGAGGAAGAACGGCAGCACCTCCCAGAAGACCTCCAGCGGGCGCCCGCCCAGCGAGCCCACCTGCCAGAACCGGAAGCTGTTGAACGTCTTGGGGCTGAGCAGCATCAGCCCGGCCGTCAGCGCGGTGAACACCGCGTTGATCGCGGCCCCGGCCAGCACCAGCCGCCCCGGCGAGGCGCCGCCGCGGCCGTGCGCGCCGATCAGGTAGACCAGCACGAACGTGCCCGCGGCCCCGCCGAACGCCGCCCAGATGTAGACGAGCACCTCGTCGGTGCGGAACAGGCTCATCGTGACCACCACGGCCAGCGCGGCGCCGCCGTTGACGCCCAGCAGGCCCGGCTCGGCCATCGGGTTGCGGGTCAGCGCCTGCATCAGCGCCCCGGCCAGCCCGAGCGCCGCGCCCACCCCGATGCCCAGCAGCGTGCGCGGCAGCCGCAGCTCCTGGACGATCAGCGCGTGCTCCGAGCCGTCCGGCGCGAACACCGCGGCGAGCACCTCGCCCGGCGGGATCGCCTCGGCGCCGACGGCGAACCCGGCCACCACGGCCGCCGCCAGCAGGGCGGCCAGCAGCGCCAGCCCGGCCCAGCGGCCGGCGCGGCCGCGGCTCCGCGCGGGCGGCGGGCGGTCGCTCGGAGGGGCTTTCCGCACGGAGGTCAGCACGTATTTAGGCTAGCCTAAGCTAATTCTCGACGCGATCCCCCGGTTCGTCCCTGGCCGCCACGCGCAATCGGAGCATCGCCACCGGGCGCGGGTCCGGATCGTCCAGATCCGGCCCGGTGATCGCGACGGCCCGCCGGATCCGGTGCCGCAGGCGTTCGGGTGCCGGGCGGGCCCGGCTCCCCCGCCCCGTCCCCGTAGCGGAGCCGCCGGGGTCAGGCGCGGGCGTCCGGCAGTTCGACGCGTTCCATCAGCCACTCGATGAGCCGCTGCCGGCGCTCGGCGGACGGGCCGGGCAGCTCGAAACGGTCGGCGCCGCGGCAGACGGCGGCGCTGCGGCCGGCGCCCCCGGCCAGGTAGGCGAAGACGCACTCGACCAGGGCGGCGACCGCGGGCGGCGAGGCCACGACGGCGGCGAGCGCCGGGCCCGGGGAGAGCTCGGCGGGGACGTCCCGCTCGTTCAGCTCCCGGTCCAGCGCTCGCGCCAGCTCGTCCAGCCGGGCCCGGCCGGCCCGCTCCTCGAAGATCTCCAGTTGTGCGATGTTCGCCTGGGGTCGCCGCATGACCTGTAGGACGTGGCCGGACGTGATCGAGATTGCACCGCCGGTGTCTCGATCATGAAACGACCGGCGGGTAACCCCGGGGTCGCCCGCGTCAGTGGGCGACGGCGAGCCGGGAGTGGACGCGGCGCAGCGGGCGGGGCAGCCACCAGTTGCGCCGGCCCAGCAGCGTCATCGTCGCCGGGACCAGCAGCATCCGGACCAGCGTCGCGTCCAGCGCGACGGCCAGCGCCAGCCCCAGCCCGATCGCCTTCACCGGGGCGAAGCCGCCCAGCGCGAACGCCGCGAACACCACGCCGATGACCAGCGCCGCGGCGGTCACGATCCCGCCGGTGCGCTGGAGCCCCTCGGCGACCGACGCGCGCGGCCCCGCGCCCGCCAGCCAGCGCTCGCGGATCCGCGACAGCAGGAACACCTCGTAGTCCACCGACAGCCCGAACGCGATCGCGCCGACCAGCACCGGCACGGTCAGGTGCACGTACCCGAGGCCCTCGGTGCCGAGCAGCCCCGCCAGATGCCCGCTCTGGAACACCCAGACCACCACGCCCAGCGAGGCGGCGATGCTGAGCAGGTTGGTCAGCACCGCCTTGACCGGCAGCACGACGGAGCCGGTGAACGCGAACAGCAGCAGCAGCGTGCCCAGCGCGACGACCGCGACCGCCCAGGGCAGCCGCTCGATCAGCATCGCCTTGTAGTCGATCAGCCGGGCGGTGTCGCCGGTCACCTGGACCTCGAACGGCACGGCGAGATCGCGCACGGCGGCCACGGCGGCGCGGGCCTGCGCGCCCTCGGCCGGGCCGCGCGGCGTCGCCATCAGCACGGTCGTCCCCGGCGCGGCCCGCTCGGCCCGCACTTCGACGATGCCGGGGAGCGCCCTGACGTCCCGGTGCAGGGCGGCGATGCCGGGGTGGCCTTCGGGCGCGGCCGCGATGATCTGGATGTCGCCGGACCAGCGCACCTGGTCGGGGAACGACGCGTTCATCCTGTCCCACAGCTGCCGCGTCTGGGACGAGGCCGGCACCATCCGCGCGTCGCCGTCGGAGATCCGCATCCCGAACAGCGGCAGCGCCAGCGTCACCATCACGCCCGCCGCCACGACCAGCGTCAGCGCCGGGCGCCGCTGCACGGCCTCCGCGACCCGCGCGAAGACGCGGCGGCCCTCCCGCCGCTTCGCGGGCCGCACGCGGTGCCCGAAGCGGCCGAGCAGCGCGGGCAGCAGCGTCAGCGCGGCGGCCATGTCGATCGCGACGACCGCCGCCCCCGCCAGCCCCATCGACCGCAGGAACGGGTCCGGGAACACCGCCAGCCCGGCCAGCGCGACCGCCACCGTCAGCCCGGAGAACAGCACCGTGCGGCCGGCCGTGGCGGCCGTGCGCATGACCGCGGCGGGCACGTCCGGCTCGGTGTGCCGCTCCTCGCGGAACCGGCTGACCATCAGCAGCGCGTAGTCCACCGCCAGGCCCAGCGCCAGCATCGTGACGATCTGGATGGAGTAGACGGAGATGTCGGTGACGGCGCTGAGCGCGTACAGGACCCCGAACGTCGCGCCGATGCCGGCCACCGCGATCAGCAGCGGCAGCCCGGCCGCCAGCAGCCCGCCGAAGAAGACCAGCAGCAGCACCAGCACCACCGGCATGCTGATCATCTCGGCGCGGGCCACGTCCCGCCCGGCCTGCTCGTCGAACTCGGCGTCGGTCAGCGGCCCGCCCGCGACGGTCGCGCCGGCGGCGCGCAGCTTCCCGGCGGCGGCCCCGGCCGCGTCCTCCTGCCCGTCGCCCGGCGCCAGCTCGATCTCGACGAGCAGCGCGTCGCCGCTCGCCGACGGGAGCGGCCTCGACACCTCGCTCACTCCCGGCACCGCCCGCACGGCGCCCAGGTCCCGCGCGACCGCCGGGTCGCCCGCGGCCCGGCGGGGCAGCACCGCGGTGATCGTCTCGGGCCGCGGCGCCGCGTTCTCCAGCCGCCGCTCGCCCTGGTACGACTCGCTGCCCGGCACCGACCCGACCTCGGGGGTCAGCCGCTCGAACACGCCGGTGCCGACGCCGAACCCCACGGCCATGACGGCGATCCAGACCGCGATGACGGCCCACGGCCGCCGGACGGAGAATCCGGAGATGGTACGGATCATGACAGCCTCCTGAGTAGCTGCCCCGATGCTCGTACGGCGCGTTCCGGAGCGGATCGCCGCCGAGAGCGGACCTGCGCCCCGCTCTCAGGAACGGGCGCCTCCCTCTCAGGAGTGGTTCTCGCCGGGCCGGACCAGGCCGGTCTCGTACGCCAGCACGACCGCCTGCACCCGGTCGCGCAGCCCCAGCTTGCTCAGCAGGCTGCTGACGTGCGTCTTCACCGTGTGCTCGGTGACGTACAGCTCCCGCGCGATCTCCGCGTTGGACAGCCCGCGCGCCACCTGCCGCAGCGTGTCGGTCTCCCGCGCGGTCAGCGCCGCCAGCCGCGTCCCGTCCAGCGGCACCGCCGGCCGGCCGCGGGTGACGACGTCGGCGATCAGCCGCCGGGTCACCGTCGGCGCCAGCAGCGACTCGCCCGCGGCCACCACCCGTACCGCGTCGACCAGCTCGGCCCGCCGCATGTCCTTCAGCAGGAACCCGCTGGCGCCCGCCCGCAGCGCGTCGTAGACGTACTCGTCCAGGTCGAACGTCGTCAGCACCAGCACCCTGGCGGCCGTGTCGCGGCAGATCGCGGCGGTGGCCTCGATCCCGTCCACGTTCGGCATCCGCACGTCCATGAGGACCACGTCGGGACGCAGCTCGCGCGCGGCCCGGATCGCCTCCGCGCCGTCGGCCGCCTCCCCCACCAGATCGAGGTCCTCCTGCGCGGACAGGATCATGCCGAAGCCGTCCCGCACGAGCGCCTGGTCGTCGGCGATGAGCACCCGGATCCGCTGCACGGGCCTCAATCTAAGGGCAGAGTCGCCGCCACGCGATAGCCCGTACCGCCCGAACCGGCGCCGGTCTCCAGCTCCCCGCCGGCCGCCGCCACCCGCTCGCGCATCCCGACCAGCCCGTGCCCGCCGCCGCCCGGCGCCCCGGGCCCGCGGCCGTCGTCGCTGATCTCCAGCCGCAGCCCCCGGTCCCGCCACGACAGCCGCACGCGGGCGCTGCCGGCCTCCGCGTGCTTGACCGTGTTCGTCAGCGCCTCCTGCACGATCCGGTAGGCGGTCACCCCGAGGTCGGAGGGCACGTCCCGCCGCTCCCCCGCCTCCTCCAGCGTCACCGCCAGCCCGGCCCGCCGCACGTCGTCCACCAGCGCGGGCAGCGCCGCCAGCCCGGGCGCGGGCCGCCGCGACACCTCCTCCGAACGCAGCACCCCCAGCGCCCGCCGCAGCTGCGCCAGCGCCTCCCGCGCCGTCTCCGAGATGGTGTCGAACACCTCCTCGGCCTTGGCCGGATCGCTGCGCACCGCCACCGGACCCGCCTCGGCCTGGATGACGACCATGCTCATCGAGTGGGCGAGGATGTCGTGCATCTCCCGCGCGATCCGCTCCCGTTCCCGCGTCGCGGCGGCGTCCTGCTCCTCGGCCAGCCGCGCGGCCCGCTCCTCCAGCATCGCGATCCGGTCCCGGCGCGCGCGGGCCCCGGTCCCCAGCGCGTACGCCGCCGTGAACGCGATCCCGACCAGCCCCAGGTTGAGCACCTTCTCGTCCGGCAGGATGGAGGCCACGATGCCGCAGACCGTGCCCACGGACAGGATCAGCCGTTCCAGCGGCGGGCACAGCGCCGCGAACGTGTACGTCGCCACCAGCTGCGCGGGCGGCAGGTCCCCCATGGCGTCCCCCCACGCCAGCGGCACCGTGGTCGCCCCGACCACGATCGTCGCCTCGAACGGGAAGCGCCGCCGGACCATCAGCCCCGCCGACGCGACCGCCGCCACCAGCGGGATCCACCACACCAGCCGCTCGTTCACCGCCGCCTGGATCAGCGCGTTGACCCAGCACACGCCCGCGATCCCCGCGTCCACGGCGACCGGCGGCCACCCCCGAACCCGCTCCGCTACCCGCTCAAAGGCCGACACGCCCCCAGTATCCGGCGCCCCCCACCCCCTGTCCTCCCTCCCACGAGCGAGCCTGGAGGGCGGTGAGGAGGCGGGGTGGGGTCAGGGGGAGGGTGGTGACGCGGGCGCCGGTGGCGTCGTGGACGGCGTTGGCGACGGCGGCGGCGATCGGGAGCATCGTGCCCTCGCCGGCGCCCTTGGCGCCGAAGGGGCCCGGGCCGTGGCCCTGCTCCTGGGTGATGGACACGAAGCGCTGCGGGAGGTCCTCGGCCAGCGGGACGCGGTAGTCGAGGGCCTCGCCGTTCAGGAGGTCGCCGCGGTCGTAGCGCATCTCCTCGAAGAGGGCCTGGCCCAGGCCCATGACGGCGGCGCCCTCGTCCTGGCCGCGGACGATCTGCGCGTCGACGGCCTTGCCGACGTCGCCGCTGACGATCAGCTGGAGGACGGTGACCTGGCCGGTCTCGGGGTCGACCTCGACCTCGGCGCCGGCCCAGCTGGTCTCCCAGAAGACGCAGGGGGCCTCGAGGGGGGCGTCGTGGGAGTTCGGGGCCTTGAAGAAGCCCTCGCCGGAGAACTCGAAGCCGGTGCCGCCGAAGACCTGCATGATCATGGGGGCGAGGGGGTGGCGCTCGCCCTTCAGGGAGACGGCCCAGTGTTCGAGGGTCAGGTCGGCGGGGTCGCAGCCCAGGCGGCCGGCGGCGAAGTCGAGGATCCTGGCCTTCACGGCCTCGGCGGCGCGCTGGACGGCGGTGCCCATGACGGTGATGCCGGACGAGGCGTTGGTGCCCTGGTCGAACGGGGTGGCGTCGGTGTTGATGGGCGCGTACGAGACCCGGTCGCGGGGGACGCCCAGGACGCGGGCCGCGACCTCGCAGAGGGTCGTGGAGGCGCCCTGGCCGATCTCGACCGTTCCGGAGCCGACGTACACGTCGCCGTTGGTGGACACCTTGACCCGCGCCTGCGCGGGCTTGTTGACGCCGCCGCCGTCCTTGAAGCCGATCGCCAGCCCCATGCCGCGGTACGGGACGCGGGCGCGCCCGTGGTAGCCCAGCTCCCCGGCGACCAGGTCGAGGCCCTCGGTCATGTCGCTGTCGATGCCGCTCTCGCCGGGGACGAACGGCTCGCCGAGCGCCTTGAGGTTCTTCACGCGCAGGTCGTACGGGTCCATGCCGAGCCGGCGGGCGATCATGTCGACCTGGCTCTCGCTCGCCCAGGTGGTCTGGGTGGCGCCGAAGCCCCGGAACGGCCCGGCGGGCGTGGTCGTCGTCATCACGCAGGAGCAGGAGGAGCGGACGTGCCGCCAGCGGTACGGCCCCGGCATGCGGTAGCCGGCCTTCTCGGCGACCAGCGGGCTGCCGTCGGAGTACGCGCCGGCGTCCAGGAGGACCTCGCTCTCGCGGGCGACGAACGTGCCGTCGGCCATGACGCCGGTCTTCACCCGGATGCGCGCCGCGTGCTGGCTGAGGGTGAGGAAGCCCTCCTCGGTGGTCAGGCAGTAACGGACGGGGCGGCCCGCCATCAGGGAGAGCAGGATCGCGATCGGCTCGGTCTTGCAGTTGTGCTTGGAGCCGAAGCCGCCGCCGACGTACGGGACGTTCACCCGGATGCGGCTCTCGGGGACGTTCAGGACGCGGGCGAGCTCCTTGCGCAGGGGGAACGGGTTCTGCGTCGACGTCCAGATCTCGATCCGGTCGGCGCGGGCGTCGGCCACGGTCACGAACGGTTCGAGGTGGAAGTGGTTCATGCGGGAGAACGTGAACGTGTCCTCGAAGACGTGGTCGCAGGCGTCCCAGACGTCGTCGGGCCCGGTCTCGTACCGGAACTCGTAGCAGACGTTGGGGCGGGGCCGCAGGTGGCCGGAGGCGCCGGTGCCGTACGGCGGGACGGTCCCGGGCGGGGCGTCCTCGAAGAGCTCGGGGGCGCCGGCGGCCAGGGCGGTGTCGATGTCGGGAACGTCCGGGAGGGGCTCGTACACGACGTCGACGAGTTCGAGGGCGCGCAGGGCCGCGGCCTCGTCCTCGGCGGCGACGGCGGCCACGACGTCGCCCACATAGCGGACGCGGTCGATGGCGACGATCGGCTGGTCCTTGATGAAGTACCCGTACGTGGGGGCGAGGCCGGCGAGGTCGTCGCGGGTGAGGACGGCGCGGACGCCGGGGACCGCGCGGGCGCGGGAGGCGTCGACCGATACCAGGCGGGCGTGCGCGTGCGGGCTGCGCAGCGTCTTGGCGTGCAGCATCCCGGGCAGCCGCAGGTCCGCGGTGTACCGCGCGGTGCCGGTGGTCTTGGCCGGCGCGTCCGCCCGCGTCATCGGCCCTCCTCCCGCAGCAGCTCGGCGGCGCGCCGCACCGAGTCGATGATCATCTGGTAGCCGGTGCAGCGGCAGACGTTGGAGGAGATCCAGGAGCGGATCAGCGCGTCGTCGGGATCGGGATGGGCGCGCAGCAGCGCGGTCGCCAGCATGATCATGCCGGGCGTGCAGTAGCCGCACTGGAAGCCGCCGCACTCGGCGAACGCGCGCTGGACGGGGCCGGGCGCGCCGGGGGCGCCCTGGCCGGCGATCGTCTCGACGGTGCCGCCGTCCACGCTGAACGCGAACACGCTGCACGCCGCGGCCGGCGCGCCGTCGACCAGGGTGGTGCAGGCTCCGCAGACCCCGCGCTCGCAGGAGGTCTTCACGCCGGTCAGCGCGTACCGGTCGCGCAGGAGGTCGGCCAGCACGGTGCTCGGCGCGATCTCCTCCTCGCGCGGCCGCCCGTCCACCTCGAACGCGATCGTGATCCGTTCCGTCATCGGGCCTCCCCTTCCATGCGGGCGAGGGCCCGGCCGAGCAGGACGCCGGCGGCGTGCCTGCGGTAT
Source organism: Actinomadura sp. 21ATH (assembly GCF_041951345.1). Lineage (NCBI taxonomy): Bacteria > Bacillati > Actinomycetota > Actinomycetes > Streptosporangiales > Thermomonosporaceae > Actinomadura > Actinomadura sp. 21ATH. Next base: position 437,202 of record NZ_JBGNUR010000002.1, read on the forward strand.
CCGGCGTCCGCGGCCGCGTCGCCGACGGCGCCGGGCAGCCGGGCCGCGATCCGGGCCGGGTCCTCGCCCAGCCGGCCTTCGGCGGCGTGCGGGCGGACGTACTCGGAGCCGACCGCCAGCCATACGGTCTCGCCCCGGACGGCGACGGCGGCGGTCATGAGGGGCCGCAGCGCGCGCTCGTAGCCGAACCACGCGCCGGCCGCGTCCGGGATCCGGACGGTGTGCAGCAGGGTGCCGGGCGGCGGGCCGGCCCAGACGTCCGCGGGGGCGAGCACGGGGCCGGCCGTCTCCAGGCGGGCGCCGAGCGCCTCCATCATGATCGGCATCTCGTAGCGGGGGCGGCGGGCCATGAGGTTGCCGCCGATGGTGGCGCGCTGCCGGATGCGGTGCGTGGCGATGCTCCCCCAGGCCGCGGCGAGGCCGGGCAGCAGTTCCGCGACGAGCGGGTCGGCGGCGCCGGCGACGTGCCGGACGCCGGCGCCGATCGCCAGGTCCGGGCCGTCCCGGCGGATCCCGGTCAGCTCGGGGATCCGTTCCAGGGAGACGAGGTCCGAGCACCACAGGCCCTCCCGAAACCGCGCGAACAGGTCGGTGCAGCCGTGCGCGTAGACGGCGCCCTCGGCCGCGCCCGCCGCTGCCGCCGCGGCGATCGTGCGGGGGCGGTGGAGCCGGAAGTCGGGGATCGTCCGCTGCGTGGGGGCCGCCCATCCGCCCGCGAGCAACCGCATGCACCCTCCGCGAAAACCTTGGCACTAAAGTAATTAGTCGGTTTTCTAGCAGGACCGGGCGGACGAACACAAGGCCCCGGCCGGATGATCAGGCCGGAAAAGTTCAGCGCTGAGGTTTCTTCAGCGGTCGACGCCGTATACGACGCGCCCGCGGCGGGGCAGGCCGTCGAGTTCGGAGTACAGCCGCAGGCACCAGATCACGCGGCCCGGATGGGCGCGGCTGACGACCGGGACGTCGTCCTCGGTGAGGTCGCGGACGTCCCGGAAGCGGCGGGCCGGCTCCCGCACCCGGGCGCGTCCCGCGAGGCCCGCAGCCTGGGCGAAGACCAGCTCGTGCGAGCGGGCCGCCAGGCCGTTGCGCCAGGACGCCGGGTCGGCGGCCGGCGGCAGGTGCGCGACCGAGCACAGCGCCTCGTCGGCGGCGACCAGCGCCTCCAGCGAGCGCAGCGGATCGGCCCGCGGGTCCGCCGGGACCGCGTCCAGCCGGGTCAGCAGCTCCCGGGTGTACTCGGCCAGCACGGCGGGGTCCGTGAGCGGCCGCGGCTGCGGCGTCAGGCTCTCGAAGTAGAACGCGTCCGGGTCGAGCGCGGCGAGGGTGAGCACCTGCGACGCCAGGGCCGCCAGCGTCCGGACGGCCGGGTCCCGGCGGTCGCCGAGCGTCCGCGCCACCTCGGGATGCGGGTCGGCGCCGAGGGCCGTCCGCACTCCCCCGATGCCCTGCTCCGGCCAGGGCAGGATCAGCTCCGCCTCCTCGTCCAGCGCGGGCAGCACGATGGCGGCGGGACCGCCGGCCGCCGGCGGGACGGCCGCCGCGGCCCGCGCCCGCCAGCCCTCGGCAATCTCGCGCGGCAGCCGCAGCAGCGCGCAGTTGAACGCCAGCCACTGCCGCGCGGGGTCGGGCGGGCGCCGGGTCTCGCCGAGGTGCTCGCGGACGGTGCGGTCGGCGTGGAAGCGCTCGAAGAGCTCGGCGACGGGGTCCGGGCCGGCGGCCGGCCGTGGCTCCGCCGCCGGCGCCTCGGCCGGAACGGGCCGGGGAACGGCCGGCCCGTCCCCGGCGAGCAGGCCGTACAGGGCGGCGCGGGCCCGGCCGTACGCCTCGGCGCCCGGATCGTCCGGATTGAGGAGGGCGGTCTGGTCGAGCGCGCGGGCCAGCAGCCGCAGCCCGTCGCGCAGCGCCCCGCCCAGCTCGGACCCCTCGACGGCCAGCAGCTCGCGGAACGGCCCCTGCTCCCTCGGCCCGGGCTCGTCCACCACGGGCTCCTTCTCCACGGGCTCCTTCTCCACGGGCTCGCTCACCACGGGCTCGGCCACCATGGGCTCGCCCGTCTCCTGCTCACTCGCCCCGTACCCGCCGACCCCGTACCCGCCGACCCCGTACCCGCCGACCCCGTGCCCGCCGACCACGGGCTCGCTCGCCTCCGGGTTCACTGCTCGCCGCTGAACGGGTCGCGGGCCTCGTCGAGCTGGAGGTCGGGCTCGGCCAGCTCGGTGCTGAACACCGCGCCCGGATCGCGCTCCACGTCCACCAGGCCGTCCGCCCGGACGAACGGCGGCCCGCCGGGATGCAGGCGCAGCAGGCCGTCCTCGTCCACCGACACCCAGCACGCGACGTACGGCGCCTCCGGCAGCGGCTTGGCCTCGCCCACCCGCACCACGTCGGTGCCGCTGGTGAGGCGCAGATGGAACGTCCACGTCCCGTTGCGCGGCGGCCGCTGGAGCGGGAGGGGCGACAGCAGCCCGGCGCGCACGCGCCCGTCGCGGCCGCGGAAGCGGTCGGCGAGCACGGCCGGGTAGATCCGCCCGTCGGGGCCCACGGCCAGCTCGGCGAACACCACCGAGCCGCCCGCCGGATCCTCGGGCGGGGTGTCGACGACGAGCTGGAACGTGGCGCCCGGCTCCTCGCGGGCGACGCCGCCCAGGTTCGCCAGCACGTCGTGCACGTTCCCGAACGCCTCGCCCTCCACGACGTAGTGCGGCCGCTCGCCGCGCCACAGGTGCAGGGTCGGCGTCAGCTCGTGACTCATGTCGAGCATCGTGCCGATCTCGGCGGGCCACACCGACGGCGACAGCTCCTCGGCGCCCTCGCGGCTCTCGTAGCTGAACGAGCCCCAGCGCAGCGACGCCGCGCCCTCGACCTTGCGCATGATCTGGAAGCTGCGCAGCAGCGGCCCGGTCGCGGCCGTGCGGACCCGGGTGCCGTGGTCGGCGTCCACGATGTCCAGGGCGTCCCCGGCCGACAGCACCACCAGCTCCTGGCCGTCCTGCCCGGCCAGCGCGAACGAGCTGGGCAGCCCGCGGAACAGGTTCTCGACCTCGACGTCGATGACCGAGTCGTCCTCGCGGAGCCGGGCGGCGGCGTTGGCGGGCTGGTCGTGGCCGAACTGCCGCAGGCTCTCGGCCCAGCAGGCGCCGATGGACGCGGCGTTCTTCGGCAGCGTCCGCTCGACCTTGATGTCGTGCGCCGACCAGGCGAACGTCTCGTGCCCGCCGGGCCGCGCCCCGAACCCGGTGGTGAACTCCTCCTCCACCAGCGGCAGCGCGCTGGCGTTCCCGGTCAGGATCAGCTCGTCCAGCCGCTCGTCGCGGTCCCGCAGCCGCTCCTCGACCAGGGCGTTCGCCAGCTCGACCACGCGCCGTACCGAGGGGCGGGCCAGGTCCTCGAACCGGGACGCCTGGAGCACCAGCTCGCCGACGCCCTGCTCGGGGATCCGCGCCCGCGAGTCCGTGAGCGCCCGCAGGATGCGGCCGAGCACGGCCCGGGACACGGTGTACGAGCCCTCGGTACTTCCTCCCGCCTCGACCCGCCCGGTGCTTCCTCCCGCCTCACCCCGCCCGGTGCCTCCTCCCGCCGCGCCCAGCTCCCGCTTCGCCTTCTCCGCCTCGTCCCACAGCAGCTCGAACGCGCGGCGCCGCCGCGGGTGCCGCTTCCAGTGCGTCGGGACGATGTCCTCGACCAGCTCGCTGATCTCGCCGGGCAGCGGCAGCTCGTCGGCGACGTGCATGGGCAGGCTGCCGGCCAGGTAGCGGCCGTCGGTGTCGCGCAGGTCGTCGGGCAGCGAGGCGTCGAGCCGCTGCGAGTCGTGCGCCAGCAGCGCGTCGGCCAGCAGCAGCTTCAGCCAGTGGAACACCCGCAGCGTGATCAGGTTGCCGCCGAGGTTGGCGTGCCCGCTGGTCCCGCGCAGCGTCGGGACGATCCGGTAGTAGCGGCCGGTGAAGCGGTGGTCGCCGCCCGGCAGCGGCGGCGTCTCGTCGCTCAGCACGAACGTGATCAGCGCGATGTCGGTGGTGCCGCCGCCGATGTCGACGACCAGCACGTTGCGCTGCCAGTGCCCGGGCCGACCCGGAAGCGGGCGGCAGCGCGCCCGCAGCGCCTCGATGCCGCTGCCCGACCGCGCGCCGACGTCCTTCATCAGGAAGAAGAACGCGGCGCCGACCGCCTCGTCGTAGCTGGTGTAGACGGTCCGGACGCCGGTCGCCTCGGCGACGATGGGGCGCAGCTCGCCGCGCACCTTGAGCGAGGCCATCGCCGGGTAGGTGACGACGACCCGGCCGACCGGGCGGCGGTCCATCAGGCGGCGGTGCTCGCGGCGGTCGGTCAGGTGCCGGTTGGTGCGCTCGATCAGGTCGGCGTACGAGGCGCCGATCAGGTCCCGCACGGTGAGCCGCCGCCCCTCCAGGGTCGTCTCGACCGCGTCGAGGCGGTCGAAGCGGGCCTTGATGCCGTAGAAGACGCGCGGGCCCTCGTCGCCGTCCCCGCCGGCGTCGGGGTCCGGCACGTCGACCGTCGCCGGGCCCAGCCGCACCCGCGGCGGCGACACCGACGTCACCTCGGCACGGCTGGACAGCACCGTGTCGCCCTCGTTCGGGTCCAGGACGATCTGGTGCAGCGACCGCGTGTCCAGGGCGGGCACCGCGAACGCCGTGTCGTAGCAGCGGTGCAGCCGCACGGCCAGCCACCGCCGCAGCGCGTCGCCGGCGAACTGGAGGTCGAGGTCGAGCCGGCGCAGGACCTCGTGCAGCAGCTCGTCGCTGGTGGAGCGGCGCGCCCGCAGCGCCGCCACCAGCTCCCGCACCGGATCGGTGACGGGCTCGGGCAGCAGGGTCTCGGCCGTCTCGGTGAGCAGCTCCAGCCACTCGTCGGCGGCGTCGCCGTACGGGTCGTGCCGCTCGCCGGGCCGCGACTCCAGCAGCGCGACGACCTGGTCGCGCAGCTCGTCCTGCTGGTTGGCCGACATCGAGACGCGCTGGACCAGCTCGCTGTCGAGCAGCGTGACGGTGGAGTTGGTCGTCCCGAGGTCGACGGCCGCGAACCCGTGGTGCCCCTCGGCGGGCGCCGGCGCCTTGGCCACGAGCACGTCGTCGTCCTCGTCCGCCTGCGCGGCCGGCGAATCGACCCTGGTCGCCGGGAACTCCTGGACGGGCTGCCCCGGCGGGACGTACCGCGGCGGCGAGTACGGCGAATGCTCGGGCGCCACCTGCGCGTGCAGCGGCACGAAGACCAGGTCGCAGGTGACGCGCTGCGACATCTCGATGGCCGGGTCGGAGGCGCCCGCCGCGGGCAGCCCCCGGTAGACCACGTCCAGGACGAGCCGCACGGTCCCGCCCGCGTCGATGTCCAGCGCCGGGATCGCGGGCCCGGGCACGGTCACCTGGCCCTGGAGGGGCTTGGCCGGGAACCGGGTCGCGCGGTAGGCGTTCCGGATCACCTCGCGCAGCACCGGCGGGGCGCCGCCGGCGTCGATGTCGGCGGTGATCCCCGACAGCCACACCGGCGGGTGGGTCGGCGCGATCAGCAGGTCGGGCAGCACGTACCGGCCGGCCTGCTCGTTCAGCCGGAGCGGCCCGCCGGTCCACGGAGCGGGCCCGCCGCCCGGCGCCGCGATCCGCACGATGAGCGGCATCAGAGGTCCCCCTGTCCCTGGTTCTGCACGAGGCTCTCGACCAGCGCGCCGAGCGCGGCCTCGTCGGATCGGCGGCCGACGCCGAGCGCCTCGGCCGCCAGCCGCCCGTAGTCGCCCTGCGGCAGCGACTCCAGCCGCGCGCCGAGCGCCGCGCGGACGTCGTCGACCAGCGCGCGGCGCCGCCGCTCGGCCTGGAGCATCACCTTGCGGGTCAGCGCGTTCACCAGCTCGCGGCGCACCGCCATCACCTGGATCTGGTGGCGGCGCTTCTCCAGCTCGTCGGCGGGCCAGCCGTGCGGCACCGGGTACTCCGGATGCCAGGGCAGGCCGTGCTCGCGGCGCAGCGGGAAGTCCTGGACCTGCTCGCTCTCCCCCGGCGGCCCGGACGGCGGCGGCGCCGCCGGGGCCGCGGCGCGGACGCGCTCGACCTCCTGCCGGACCCAGCCGAACGACAGGAACGGCTCCACCCAGGCCAGCACCTCCGGGTCGCCCTCGGGCGCGCCCTGGACGAGCGCGGAGATCTGCCGGCGCAGATCCGCGGCCTCCTCCTCGCGGGCCTCGATCCAGCGGTCCAGCAGCGTCCGGTCGAGGTCGACGATCTGCGTCTCGAGCCGTTCCAGCGCCGCGGTGAAGCTCTTCTCCAGCTCGCCGGTGTCGTTGGGGCGCAGCTCGCGGCGGTCGAGCTGGCGGATCGGGACGACGCCGCGCTCCACCGCCTCCAGCAGCTGCCGCCACTCGGGCCAGCGGAAGACGTCGTCGACGACGCGCTCCTCCACGGCGGCGCGCAGCCCGGCGTCGCCCTCGGCCTGGTCCATCTGGGGCCGCACGCCGGGCAGCAGGCCGCGGGCGTTCCTGGCGACCTGCACCAGCAGGCGGCGCAGCTCGCGCTGCTCGGGCGTGGGCCGCCCGTTCGGCCGGCCGCCCGCGGGCCGCACGGCGCGGGCGAGGTCGCGCTGGGCGTCGACGCGGTCGGCGATCAGGCGGGTCATCCGGTCGAGCCGCAGCGGCATGCCGTGCTCGCCCACGTGCCGGGCGATGGTGTCGCGCAGCCGCTGGATCCCGCCGTCCGCCGCGGCGGCCTCCAGCAGCGCGCCCAGCGGCCGGCCCGGTTCCCCGGCGTTGAGCCGCTGCGCCAGCCGCCGCCAGCCGTCGGCGCAGGCCAGGGTGGTCTCGGCGTCGCCGACCTCGACCGGCGAGACGGTGCCCTCTCCCGCCTCGTCCCGCCCGACGCCTTCGAGCAGCAGCCGCGCGTACAGCGCCGACGTCAGCGTGACGCGGTCGGTGTGGCCGTGCGTGACGGCCTGCTCCGCGATGCCCAGCAGGGTGCGCAGCGCGTCGGAGTGGCCCAGCACGGCCTCGGTGTGCAGCGGGTCGGGGGCGCCCTCTGCGGAGCGCAGCCCGCCCGGCAGCCGGTCCAGCCGGTTGGCGACCACCAGGCAGGACGGCGCCAGCTTCGCCGACCGGGTCCGCTCGAAACGGGTGATCAGCCCGAGCGGCGCCTCGTCGTACGGCGACTCGGCGTCCAGCATGATCACGATGGAGGTGAGCCGGTCGATCTCCTGGTCGGCCAGGTAGGCGTCGCGCTCCTTGGAGGCCAGGCTGCCCAGCCCCGGGAAGTCGACCAGGCTGACCGACTCGGCGCCCAGCTCGCCCAGCGGCCACACCGCGGTCGGGACGAGCACGTCCAGATGGATCCGGCGGATGAACGCGAACCCCTCGGCCAGCGCCTCCTCGGTCAGCCGGGTGCCCGGCCGGATCGGCAGCCCGGGCCCCGGCCGCGGCGGCAGCGGGCCCTGCGCCGCCCGCAGGACGTCGGTGTCGAGCTTGATCGCGCTGGCACTGAGGGTGGCGAAGTCGACCTGCTCCTCGCGGCCGAGCACGTCCCGCCCGGCCAGGCACGCCGTGCGGAACGCCAGCAGCTCCAGGATCCGCAGCCGCAGCGCCGTGCTGCCCGCCGGCCAGCCGCTCTCCTCGAACCAGCGCACCAGCCCGGCCCAGCCCTCGGCGGTGAACCGGTCGGCGCCCTCGGGGAGGAGGCCGTCCAGCTCCGCCAGCGCCCGCTGGTCGATCTTGCCGGAGCCGCGGGCGGTCTCCCGCACGGCCTCGTACAGCGCGGCCAGGCAGCCGGCCAGGTCCGTCTCGTTCAGGAACTCCACCCGCGCGCCGGTGAGCCGCGACTCCCCCGGCTCGCCGGTGGGCCGCAGGTGGAGCACGGTCACGTTGCCGGTCGTCGGCGCGTACCCGCTGGGCAGCAGGTCGGGCCGCCCGAGCAGCATGTTCAGCAGCAGCGTCTTGCCCGTGCTGTGCACCCCCAGGACGCCGACCGTTACCGGCTCGTCGGCGCAGCGCCGCACCAGCTCGGCCCGGTCCAGGAACGCCCGCCGGGCGTCCTCGGCCCCCTGCGGCAGCTCGCCGGCCGCCGCCACCCGCGACACCAGGGCGTCGTTGGCGCGGCGCAGCCGTTCGATCTCGGCCGCGGCCTCGGCGGGACCGCCCGCGACGAACCGGCTCGACTCCATGCTGAACCCCCGCAAAGCAAGCGACTTCGGCAACCCGACCGTACTGCTTCTATCGGACGGCCGTTCCCATCGGACGCCGCTCGGCACCGCCGCGATCCCTCGCGGTGCGGATGAGTGCCCCGCCAATTCTTGGACATAAGGGGCGAGGGGGTGAGGCACCGGCATGCGAGGACGGCAGTACTGGCTGGAACGATTGGAGATCACGGTCAAGGCGGTCGCCGCGTCCGTGCTGGCCTGGCTGGCGGCGCGCCACCTGCTCGGCCATCCGCAGCCGTACTTCGCGCCGCTCGCCGCGCTGCTGGGCGTCTACCCGACGATGGTCCGCTCGCTGCGCGAGAGCCTGGGGTACGCGGCGGGCTTCCTGGCGGGCGGGCTGCTGGCGATCCCGGTCGGCCTCCTCATCGGCCCGAACGCGCTCGGGATCGCGGCCGTACTGGTGGTGGCGCTGGTGGTCGCGCAGTGGCGGTGGTTCGGCGACCAGGCGTCGCAGGTGGCGTTCACGGCGCTGTTCGCGCTGCTGGTGGGCGGGCACGAGGTGGTGTCGTACGTGCTGCCGCGGCTGGCCGACGTCGCGGTGGGGCTGGCGGCCGGGCTGACGATCAGCGCCGTGGTGTTCCCGCCGGTACGGCTGCGGCGGGCCGAGCACGCCCTGCTGGAGCTGCGGGACGACCTGGCGGACGCCACCGAGCGGATCGCCGGGGCGGCCACCCAGGACGACGACTGGTGGCCGCGCTGGCGGGAGCGCGAGCGGCACCTGCTCGCCCGCCAGGACCGCGCGCACCAGGCGTTCGACCAGGGGCGCGACAGCCTGCGCGCCAACCCGCGGGCGCGGCTGCGCGGCTACCGGCACCGCTGGCGGGACACGTCGGGCGCGTGGCCGGCGCCCCGGCTGCTGAACGCGCTGGACCAGGCCACCGCGAGCCTCCGCTCGATCGCGGGCACGCTGCGCGAGGCGGACGACCTGGAGGACGACACGACGCGGTACGACCCGACGTTCCGCGACGACTACGGCGACCTGCTGCGCTGCCTGGCCGCGGTGATGCGCGACCTGCCCAAGGTCGCCGACGCCCGCGCGCTGGACGAGGCCGCCGACATGCAGAAGCGGCTGGAGGCGCCGCACCGCAGCCCCGGCACCGACGGGCCCGGGCTGTGGGATCCCCAGAAGGAGCTGCTGCGCATGAGCAGGCTCATCCTGGACGACGTCTGCACCCCCCTCTCGTGACCTCCCTCAGCAGAGGCGCGCCGTGGCGGCGATGTCGCGGGACGACGCGCCGACCATGACCGACGCGCAGCCCGGGGCCCGGCGCCACGCTCCGGTCCGCTCGTCCCAGTACGACAGCGCCCGCTCGTCCAGGGGCATGGCGACCCGGCGGCTCTCGCCGGGATCGAGCCGCACCTTGGCGAAGCCCCGGAGCTGCCTGGGCGGTTGCGGCGCGGCGGCGGTGCCGGGCAGCCCGAGGTAGAGCTGCGGCACGGCCGTCCCGCGCCGGTCCCCGGTGTTGGTGACCGTCACCTCGACGCGGTCCCGCCGGACGGCGAGGTCCCCGTACGAGAACGTCGTGTAGGACAGGCCGTGCCCGAAGGGGAAGCGCGGCGCGATGCGGTTGGCGTCGTAGTGGCGGTACCCCACGAGAACGCCCTCGGAGTAGTGGACCCTGCCGTCCCGGCCGGGGTACTGCTCCTCGCCACCCGAGGCCGGGGCGTCCCTCTCGGCCACTGGGAACGTGACCGGCGAGCGCCCGCCGGGGTCGGCGTCGCCGAACAGGACCCGGGCGATCGCGTGGCCGCCCTGCTCCCCCGGATACCACGCCTGCACGATGCCCGCGGCGGCGCCCGCCCACGGGAGCAGCACCGGCCCGCCGTTCTCCAGGACGGCGACGGTCCGCGGGTTGGCGGCGGCCACCGCCGCGACGAGGCCGTCCTGGTCGCCGCGCAGCGCGTCGCCGCAGGCCAGGCTCAGGCACCACTGGTCGGCGAACTCGGTGCGGGCGTCGGCCGCGACCACGACGGCGACGTCGGAGCGGCGGGCGAGCGCGGCGGCGCGGGCGCGGTCGGAGCCGTCGTCGTGGTGCACCCGGACGCCCTCGCGGGCGGCGCGCTCCCGGATCCCGCGCAGCGGCGTCACCGGCGAGCGGGGCTGGACCTGCGACGAGCCGCCGCCGCTGATGTACGCGTCCGCCGCCGGGCCGATGACCGCGATCGACGCCGCCCTCAGCGGCAGCACGCCGTCGTTCTTCAGCAGCGTGATGCCCTCCTCGGCCAGCTCGCGGGCCGTCCGCAGGTGGGCGGGCACGTCGATGCCCGCCGGGGCGTTCGGGTACGGCGGCCGGTCGAACACCCCGAACGCGAACATCGTCCGCAGGATCGCCCGGACCCGCGCGTCCACGGCCGCCCGGTCCAGCCGGCCCGCGGCGATCTCGGCGTTCAGGAACCAGGGGTTGTACCGGGCCCCGGCCGGCATCTCCAGGTCGAGGCCGGCGCGGGCGGGCGGCGCCACCCCCGACAGCCGCGTCATCCAGTCCGACACGACGAAGCCGGGGAAGCGCCACTCGCCGCGCAGGATCCGCGCCAGCAGCGGCGCGCTCTCGCACGCCCAGGCGCCGTTGACCTTGTTGTACGCGCACATGACGGTCGCGACGCCGGCGTCCCGGACGGCGGCCTCGAACGGCGGCAGGTAGATCTCGCGCAGCGCCCGGCCGCCCACGACCGCGTCGATCGTGTAGCGCTCGTGCTCCTGGTTGTACGCGGTGAAGTGCTTGGCCGAGGCCAGCACGCCCTGCGCCTGCGCCGCCCTGATCCACTCCGCGCCGAGCCGCGCGGTCAGCGCCGGGTCCTCGCCGTACTGCTCGAACGCGCGCCCGAACCGCGGGTTTCGCACCACGTCCAGCGCGGGCCCCAGCGTGACCTCGCTGCCCTTGCGCCGGGTCTCGTCGCCGACCAGTGCCCCGTGCCGGCGGGCCGCCGCGGGGTCGAAGGACGCCCCCAGCGCGATCGGCGCCGGCAGCGCGGTCGCCCGCCCCTGCCGCACGCCCGCGTCGCCGCCGCTGAACCGCAGCCCCGGCACGCCGAGGCGCGGGACGCCGTTGAGGGTGCCCGCGCGGGCGTTCGCGTCCCACCCCGAGGTGACCTGGCCGAGGAGCTCGTCCCCGGCCATCAGGTCCGCCTTCTCGTCCGCGGTCAGCGCGGCCAGCAGGAGGTCCGCGCGCCGGTCGGGCGGCAGGGCGGCCAGGCACCAGGGCCGTACGGCGGGGTCGCCGCAGGCCGTGGCGGTGCGGGCGGCCGCCCGGCCGGGACCGGCGGCGAGGAACGCGGCGGACAGGGCGAGCGCGGTCGCGGCGACCGCCGGCCGACTGGGCATGCCCGGACCGTAGAACGCCATCGGGCCGCCGCCTATCACCCGCGTGAGCGAATCAGGCCGCCGCGTTGTCAGTCACCCGCGGGTTCCAGGGACGCGGCCGCGTCAGGAGACCGATTCCCCGACTTCACCGACCGCCCGGAGCCGCGCCCGCCGTTCGGGCATCGGGCGCAGCAGGTGGTCGATGTCGTCGCCGTGGCGGCTCAGCCCGTCCAGGTGCTGGATCCGGCGCAGCGCGATGCCCTCGCGCAGCGCCCACGGGCAGATCTCCAGCCGCTTGAGGCCCAGATGCCGCATGACCTCCTCGGCGATCACGGCGCCGGCGAGGATCTGCCGGGCCCGGGACGGCGAGACGCCCTTGAGGCCGGCCCGCTCGTCCGCGGTCATCGCGGCCAGCCTCGGGATCCGGTCGCGCAGGTCCTTGCGCCGCAGGATCCGGTCGCCCGCGGCGTTCCGGCGCCGGTTCAGCCTGGCGAGCTGGGTGAAGATCTTCGAGGTGGCGATCGGCCGGACCCGGCCGGCGAACGGCTCGGCGGGCAGGCACTCGGCCAGCCGGTCCCGGACGAAGCGGCGCAGCGCCTTGGCGTCGGAGCGGCCCGGCGGGTCGCCGGGCAGATGGTCGCGGGTCAGCCGGCCGGCGCCCAGCGGCAGCGACATCGCGAAGGCGGGCTCCGCGCCGTCCCCGGCGGCGATCTCCAGCGACCCGCCGCCGATGTCGGCCAGCAGCAGCGGGCCGGCCGACCAGCCGTACCAGCCCCGGGCGGCCAGGAACGTCAGCCGCGCCTCGTCCTCGCCGGACAGGAACGCCGGCTCCACCCCGGTACGCGCCGCCAGCCCGGCGACGATCTCCTCCCGGTTGACGGCGTCGCGCAGCGCCGAGGTGGCGAACGCGACCAGCTCCTCGGCGCCCTCGTCGCGCGCCACGGCCAGCGCGCCCGACACCGCCGCGCCCAGCCGGCCCGCCGCGGCCGGCCCGAGCCGGCCGTCCAGGGTGATCGACTCGGCGAGGCGGGTCGGCCGCTTGACCGACCGGACGTCGCGGATCGGCTCCCCCGGCCGCAGGTCGACGATCTTCAGGTGGGCGGAGTTGGAACCGATGTCCAGGATCGCTGAGCGCATGCGACCCGGTTACCCCCGGCGTGCCGTTCCATCCCGCACCACCCGTTTCGGACGGGGATTTCGGTCACGGGTTCAGGATCACCTTCACGGCGCCGTCGCGCTTCTTCTGGAAGATCTCGTACCCGTGCGGGGCCTCCTCCAGCGGCAGGTGGTGGGTGGCCAGCCCCTCCACGCCCAGCGGGTCGGAGTCGTCGGCCACCAGCGGCATCAGGTCGTCGATCCACCGCTTGACGTGCGCCTGCCCCATCCGCAGCGTGATGCCCTTGTCGAACATCCGCAGCATCGGCAGCGGATCGGTCATGCCGCCGTACACCCCGATGAGCGAGATCGTGCCCCCGCGCCGGACGATCTCGATCGACTGGAGCAGCGCGGCCATCCGGTCCACCCCGACCCGCGACATCATCGACGCCGCCGCCCGGTCCGGCAGCAGCCCGGTGATCGTGTGGGCGAGATGGCCGGCCGGCGAGCCGTGCGCCTCCATGCCCACCGCCTCGATGACCGAGTCCGTGCCGCGCCCGTCCGTCATGTCCCTGACGGCCTCGGCCGGGTCCCCCGCGGCGGCCTCGTCGACGACCTCGATGCCGTGCCGGCGCGCCAGCTCCACCCGTTCCGGGACCGGGTCCACCCCGATGACGCGGTGGCCGCGGTGGCGGGCGATCCGCGCGCACATCTGCCCGATCGGGCCGAGCCCGACCACGGTGACGCTGCCGCCCTCGGGGATCTCGGCGAACTCCACGCCCTGCCAGGAGGTGGGCAGCACGTCCGACAGGTAGACGAACCGGTCGTCCGGCGGCCCTTCAGGCACCTTGATCGGGCCGAACTGCGCCTGCGGCACCCGCAGGTACTCGGCCTGGCCGCCGGGCACCCGCCCGTACAGCTTGGTGTAGCCGAACAGCGCCGCGCCCATCCCCTGGTCGCGCACCTGCGTGGTCTCGCACTGCGCGTACAGCTTCTGATCGCACGTGTGGCAGTGGCCGCAGGAGATGTTGAACGGGACCACCACCCGGTCCCCCGGCCGGATGTGCGTCACCTCCGGGCCGACCTCCTCGACGATGCCCATGGGCTCGTGGCCGAGGATGTCGCCCTCGGTCATGAACGGCCCGAGCACCTCGTACAGGTGCAGGTCCGAGCCGCAGACCCCGCTGCTGGTCACGCGGATCACCGCGTCGTTGGGTTCCTTGATCACCGGATCGGGCACGGTCTCCACGCGCACGTCGCGCTTGCCGTGCCAGGTGAGTGCCTTCATGGGAGCGGCCCTACCCGGGGCACCGGGGCGAAACATGGGAGCAAAGAGTTCCGTGCCGGCCGTTTAAGGCGCGGCACACCGGTGAGGACGGTTGTCAACCCTGCATGAAGGGCCTGCGCGTCAGGGGGACGCGCATTCGGGGACACGGCCTCTCTCCGGCCGGCCGCCGGCCTCGTCGCGCTGCCATGTGCGAGGCCGGCGGTTCCCGTCCCGTCCCGACTCCGTCGCCCGTGACGGCCCGGTCAGCCGCCGTCCCGCGCCAGGTCGAGCGGGTCCAGCCGGCGGATCAGCCGCAGCGCCGTGTCGGCGACCGCCGCCGCCTCCTCGGCGGTCTCGCACGCGGCCACCTCCCGTGCCGCCTCGCCGATGACCGTGGTCAGGACGGTCACGACGGCGCGGTCCTCGGGGCCGGTGCCCGCGCCGAGGAGCACCGCGTTCTGCCGGATCCAGTCCCGGCTGCGGGTGCGGCGGATCAGCTCGAAGCCGGGCGGCGCGTCGCCGTCCATGAACAGCCGCACCAGGTGGCGGCGCTCCCAGGAGCCGCGCAGGAACGCCCGGGCGCCGGCGACGAACAGTTCGAGCGGATCGTCCTCGCCGCCGGCCCGGGCCTTGGCGACGGCGCTGGCGGCGTTGCTCTCGTACTCGTTCTGGTGGTCGTCCCACAACGCCAGGAACAGCTCGCTCTTGCCGCCGAAGTGGTGGTACAGGCTGCCGACGCTGGATCCGGCGCGCTCCACGACCTCGGCGACGCTGGACTCGGCGAAGCCGCGCTCGACGAACACCTCGCGGGCCGCGTCCAGCATCACCCGGCGCGTCTCGGCCGTACGGCTCCACTGCCAGGAGCCCTCGCCGGACCGGCCACCCGATTTGCGCGCCATCGCCCCTCCACCCCTTCACCGCCCTCCCAGATTATCGAACGGCGTTCCAGAATCGGGCGGGGGAGCGTTCAGGAACTGTTCAGGTTCGCGGGAGGAACCACTCAGCGACGTCCCCTAGGGTGGCCCGGATGCCCGCCAGCTCCACGCCGCCGGAGACCGCTCCCGCGAAATCCCGGCCGGCGCAGACCCCAGCGCCCTCGCCCGCTCCCGACGCTCCCCCCACGGTCCCGGCGCCCTCGTCACCGGCCGGCGGCGGCGCCCGCCTCCAGTGGCTGGACGCCCTGCGCGGCCTGGCCGCCCTGGTCGTGGTGTTCGAGCACTCGCTCGACGTGCTGTTCCCGGAGATCCGCAGGGGCGTCGGCCCGTGGTTCGACTTCGGCCGCTACGGGGTCTTCGTCTTCTTCATCGTCAGCGGATATATCGTCCCCGCGTCGCTGGAACGGCGGGGCAGCGTCCGCGAGTTCTGGATCGGGCGGATGTTCCGCCTCTACCCGCTGTGGGCGGTCGCGGCCGTGGTCGGGCTCGGCCTCGGGCTCGCGAAGGCGGGCTGGGATCCGCCGGGCGACCTCACCGCCAAGCCGTGGACCTCGGCGCTGGCGCACCTGACGATGCTGCAGGACGTGCTCGGCGTCCCCAACGCGCTCAACGTCTTCTGGACGCTGTCGTACGAGATGGTGTTCTACCTGCTGGTCACGGCCATGTTCGTGGCCGGCGTGCACCGCGCCAGCGCGCTGACGGCCGTGCTGCTGGCCGCGGCCGCCGCCGCGTTCGGGGCGCTGCTGCCGACCACGCTGCTGGCCGCGCACTCCCGCGCGGGCACGATCGCGGCGGCGGCGCTGCTCATGGCGGGCGGGCTGGTCGCGGTGATGAGCGGCAACCGGACGGCCCGGCGCTGCGGGGTGGCCGTCCTGGGCGTGCTGGCGCTGGGCCTGGTCACCCTCAACCACCGGGTCGGCGGGGTGGAGAGCCTGGCGATCATCGCCACGATGTTCGCCGGGTCGGGCATCTACCGGATCCAGAAGGGCCAGTCGTCGCGGTGGCCCGCCATCGCGGCGGTCGCGGCCGTGCCGGTGCTGACCCTGGCGGGCGGCGCGTACCTGGCGCTCACCGAGCAGAGGCTGCCGTACGGTGCGACCGGCGACTGGGGCTGGCCCGCCGCGGTGGCCGCGGCCTGGCTGACCTTCGCGGCCGGGATGCTGCTGCGGAACCGCCGGATGCCGCCGTTCCTGCCCTGGCTGGGCGTGATCAGCTACTCGGTGTACCTGCTGCACTCGCCGGTGGTGCAGATCATCTGGCGGATCACCGACGAGCCGGACCGGATCACCGTGCCGGTGCGGCTGCTCTGGATGGTCGTCCTGATCACCGCCGTGCTGGTCGTCGGCGCGCTGGCGCACCGCCACATCGAGCTGCCGATGCAGCGGGCCGGCCGGCGCCTGATCAAACGGCGGCGGGCGCGGGCGGCGGCCCCCGATGACTTTCCGGCGCCCGCCGGGTCCATCTCTCCGGGACCGACCTGACCGACCCGGAGGAGCCTCGCATGATCGACCTGACCCGCGCCGCCCGGCGGACCGCCGACCTGATCGCCGCCGTCCCGGACGAGCGGCTGGACGCGCCGACGCCGTGCGAGAAGACCTCCCTCGCCCAGCTCGTCGTCCACGTGGACGGCCTGTCGCAGGCGTTCACCTGGGCGGCGCACAAGGACCCGGCCATGAACGCCGACGCCGCCCCCTCGCTGGAGTCCGCCGAGCTGGAGCCCGGCTGGCGCGAGCGCGTCCCGGAACGGCTCGCCGCGCTGGCCGAGGCGTGGCGCGACCCGGCCGCCTGGGAGGGCATGACCCGGGCCGGCGGCGTCGACCTGCCCGGCGAGGTCGCCGGGCTGGTGGCCCTCAACGAGGTCGTCGTGCACGGCTGGGACATCGCCCGCGCCCTCGACCGCCCCTACGACGTCACGCGTGAGGAGGCCGAGGCGTGCCTGGCGTTCGTGGCGGAGACGCCGGAGGACCCCGAGCCCGGCAACGGCCTGTTCGGGCCGCCGGTCCCCGTCCCCGCCGAGGCCCCGATCCTGGACCGCCTCATCGGCCGGACGGGCCGCGACCCGTTCTGGACGCCCTGATCACCGGCCCCGCGGTCGGTTGCGCGCAATAGAATCGACGGCATGACCGATCCGCTGCTGCTCGACCACCAGGTGTGCTTCGCCCTCCACAGCACCTCGCGGGCGTTCGACGCGCTGTACCGGTCGGAGCTGCGCGGGCTGGGGCTGACCTACCCGCAGTACCTCGTCATGCTGGCGCTCTGGGAGACCGACGGCCTGACGGTCAAGGCGCTGGGGGCGCGGCTGCGGCTCGACTCGGGCACGCTGTCGCCGCTGATCAAGCGGATGGAGACGGCCGGCCTGGTCGAGCGGCGCCGCGACCGCCGCGACGAGCGCTCGGTGTCGGTGCACCTGACCGAGCGGGGCGCCGCGCTGAAGCAGAAGGCCGCGCGGGTGCCGCACCGCGTCCTGGCGGCCAGCGGACTCGACGCCGGGGAGATGCGCACGCTGCACGCCCTCCTCGACCGCGTCACGGCCAGCCTGGACGCCGCCGTCTGATCTCCTCCAGGCGGTGCCGGTTCGCGCCGTGGTACTCGCCCGACACGGCCCGGATCCCGGGTTCGGGGAAGTTGGGGTAAACGCCGCCCGACCAGTACGGCCGTACCGTCTCCCATGCCCGCGCCAGCCATCCCGAGGGCTCCCGCCCTTCGGCGACGGCGGCGGTCAGCTTGAGCAGGAAGCGCTCGTTCCGGTGCGGGAACGCCGTGGCGTCCTCGGGGACGCGGTCGTACGCGCCGCTCCAGGGCGAGAAGTCCAGCTCGCGCGCCTCCCCCGGTGACCGTTCCGCGAGGTCGTCCACCAGCCGCCGGACGGCCTCGCCCGGCAGGGATCCCCGGAAGAAGCCGGACTTGATGTGGTCGTGCGGGGGGCGCGGGCCGCCGCCGAGGTCGTACCCGGCGAGGAGGTCCTTGGTGGCGCGGTGCGGGGCGTGCCTCAGCAGGACCTCCGCCGGCCGCGCGCCCGCCGCCCGGACCAGGCCGTCCAGCATCGCCCGGGTGGCGCCCTCGCCGGCGAGCGCGGCGCCGAAGACGCTGACCCGGGTGGCGGCCCCCGCCGTGATCACCAGGCTGGCGGCCAGCGCGTCCGGCGCGTCCGGCGAAGCAGTGCCCGCCGCTGCGCACGGCCAGCGGCCCGTCCCCGGCGTACTCCAGCGCCCGGACGACGTCGGCCTCCGACGCGCACCGCACCACCGCCCGGGGGCGGACACCGTGGAAGCGCTCGATCCGCGGCCGGTGCACGCGCTCGTACTCCGGCGTGCCCGGCAGGACGAGCGCGTCCCACGCGGTCACGACCCGGCCTTCCGCGGCCGGGCCCGCACGTGCATCCGCTCCCCCTGCCGCCCGAACAGGCTCAGCACCTCCACGGGCCGGTCGTCGGCCGAGCCGAACCAGTGCGGGATCCGCGTGTCGAACTCGGCGGCCTCGCCCGTCTTCAGCACCAGGTCGTGCTCGGCCAGCACCAGCCGGAGCCGGCCGGCCAGCACGTAGAGCCACTCGTACCCCTCGTGGACCTGCGGATCGGGCTCCCCGCCGCGCGGCCCGATAACCATCTTGTACGCCTGGAGCCCGCCCGGCTGGCGGGTCAGCGGCACCACGGTCATCCCGTTCATCTCCCGGGGCGCGAGCCGGATCCGCGGGTCCCCGACCTCGGGGGCGCCGACCAGCTCGTCCAGCGGCACCTGGTGGGCCCGCGCGATCGGCAGCAGCAGCTCCAGCGTCGCCCTGCGGCCGCCCGACTCCAGCCGCGACAGCGTGCTCACCGAGATGCCGGTGGCCTCCGACAGCTCCACCAGCGTCACCCCGCGCTCGCCGCGCAGCTCCCGCAGCCGGGGCCCGACCTTGGCCAGCACGTCCGCCACCACGCGCGATTCGTCCGGTTCCTCCATCCGGCCATTCCACCTCATGAATTGCCGTACCGGCAACACTGGTTGCCGCAGGCGAGCCTCCGGTCGCCCGGGGTCAGCCGGCCAGGAGGTCCTCGAACGAGGTCACCGGGTCGGCGTAGGGGTCGTCCCGCACGACCGGAGGGTTCGCCCTGACCGCCGCGGCGAGTTCCGCGGCGGCCTGCTCGACGCGGCCGACCAGGTCGCCGGAGTCCGCCCAGTCCTCGGTGGCCGCGTACACGGCCGTCGGGACGGTCCGCGCCCGCAGGTACGAGAACAGCGGCCGCACCGCGTGCTCCAGCGCCAGCGAGTGGCGCGCCGTCCCGCCGGTGGCGCCGATCAGGACGGGCCTGCCCTCCAGGGCATCCTTGTCCAGGACGTCGAAGAACGTCTTGAACAGGCCGCTGTACGAGGCGCTGAAGATCGGCGTGACGGCGATCAGGCCGTCGGCGCCGGTCACCGCGTCGATCGTCCGCCGGAGGGCCTCGGGCGCGAACCCGGTGACCAGGTTGCTGGCCAGGTCGTGGGCGTGGTCGCGGAGCTCGATCGTGACGATCTCGGCGGGCAGCGCGGCGGCGGTGGCCGCGGCCAGCCGGTCCGCCAGCAGGCGGGTCGAGGACGGCCGACCGAGGCCCGCCGAGACGACGGCGAGGGTGCGTTGGGTCATCGTGCGGCCTCCGTGACGAGCTGGGCGTGGGTCGGGGCGGTCGCCGGGACGTGGGCGGGGCGCAGGGCCTCGAACTCCTTGCGGAGCACGGGCACGACCTCCTCGCCCAGGATGTCCAGCTGCTCCAGGACGGTCTTGAGCGGCAGCCCGGCGTGGTCCATCAGGAACAGCTGCCGCTGGTAGTCGCCGAACGAGTCGCGGAACGACAGCGTCCGGTCGATCACCTGCTGCGGGCTGCCGACGGTGAGCGGCGTCTCCGCGGTGAACTCCTCCAGGGACGGCCCGTGCCCGTACACGGGCGCGTTGTCGAAGTAGGGGCGGAACTCGTTCACCGCGTCCTGGGAGTTCTTCCGCATGAACACCTGGCCGCCGAGCCCGACGTACGCCTGGTCGGCCTGGCCGTGGCCGTAGTGCTCGAAGCGCCGCCGGTACAGGTCGATCAGCTGGATGAAGTGCTCCTTCGGCCAGAAGATGTTGTTGGCGAAGAACCCGTCGCCGTAGTAGGCGGCCTGCTCGGCGATCTGCGGGCTGCGGATCGACCCGTGCCACACGAACGGCGGGACGCCGTCCAGCGGGCGCGGGGTCGAGGTGAACGACTGGAGCGGCGTGCGGTACTTGCCCTCCCAGTCGACGACGTCCTCCCGCCACAGCTTGTGCAGCAGGTGGTAGTTCTCGATGGCGAGCGGGATGCCGTCCCGGATGTCCTTGCCGAACCAGGGGTAGACCGGGCCGGTGTTGCCGCGGCCCATCATCAGGTCCACCCGGCCGTCGGCCAGGTGCTGGAGCATCGCGTAGTCCTCGGCGATCTTCACCGGGTCGTTGGTGGTGATCAGGGTCGTCGAGGTCGACAGGATGAGCCGCTCGGTGCGGGCGGCGATGTAGCCCAGCATGGTCGTCGGCGACGAGGGCACGAACGGCGGGTTGTGGTGCTCGCCGGTGGCGAAGACGTCCAGGCCCGCCTCCTCGGCCTTCAGGGCGATGGCGACCATCGCCTTGATCCGCTCCGCCTCCGACGGCGTGCGGCCGTTCGTCGGGTCCGTGGTGACGTCGCCGACGGTGAAGATTCCGAACTGCACGCCGTCCTCCTTGATAGTAGAAGTTTCAACTACTGTAGCGGAACCGGGAGGCACCGCGTTCTATTCCGGTTCCCGGAGGCCCGGGGGAGCCGCCTAGACCGAGGCCGCGAGCGCCTCGACCAGCCAGCCGTGGGCCGCCCCCAGCGTCGCCGGATCCCCCGTCACCTCCGCCACCAGGCCCCAGTAGCGGACCATGCCCGGATCGGCGTCGGCGGCGAACGCCCGCAGGAGATCGCGGCGGAACTCCGGGGTGTCGCGCCCGCCCCGTACCAGGGCGTGCGTCTCCACCAGCAGGTCGAGCGCGGCGCCCGGCCGCGGCGGCCGCCCGGCCCGCAGGTCGGGCTCGGCCAGCGCGCACGCCTCGGCCGCCCCTTCCAGCAGGGTCGGCTCATCGGAGATCAGCGTCACGTTCACCTCGCCGCGGGCCCGCAGCCGCCGCGCGAGCGCCCGGTCGGCGGTCAGCGCGACCATCTCCGCGTACGCGACGACCTGGGCCGGCGTCGGGTCGGCCGGCGGCGCGGGCACCACCCGGTCGAGGAACCCGTCCAGCATCGCCGGCGGGAGCGGGGCGACCATGCCGCGCCGCCAGAACCCCGTGACCGCGTCGTGCGCCGACCGGCCGCTCTCGACCGCGGCCAGCAGTTCCAGCCGCATCGCCCGGTCGGCGGGCCCGGCCTCCTCCACGGCGCGCAGCGAGGCGCGCCGCCAGGCGAGCGCGGACAGCTCGGCGTCGAGCGCGGCCCGTTCGGCGGCGATGGCCTCGCCCAGCGCGCGCTCGCCGGTCAGCACGCGGCCGATCGCGGCCAGCCCCAGCCCGAGGCCGCGCAGCCGCCGGACGAGCCGGAGGCGCTCCACCGCGTCCGGGTCGAACCGCCGCTGGTTTCCGGCGCTGCGCCGCGCGGGCAGGATCCCCTCGTCGCAGTAGAAGCGGACCGTCCGCACCGGAAGGCCGGCCAGGCGCGCCAGCTCGCCGATGCCGATCGTGTCGTCGCTCACATGCACTTGCACCTCCACCCGGGTGGAACTCCTAGCGTACGAGCCACAGCACCGGCCAGACCCTGGAGGTACTCATGACCACCCTGACCACCTTGTCCGCGCAGCGGCTCGCCGAAGGACTGCGGGAGGAGACCGGCGCCTTCGCCGGGATCGTCGCCGGGGCCGATCCCGCCGGACGGGTGCCGACCTGCCCCGAGTGGAGCGTCAAGGACCTCGTCGAGCACGTGGGGAACGCGTTCCGCTGGACGGCCGGCCTCGTCGAGAGCCGCGCGGCCACGCCGGAGTCGCTGGCGCCGCTCACCGAGGAGGTCGACCCGGCGGACTGGGCGGCCTGGCTGACGGAGGGCGCCGGCCGGCTCGCGGACGCCGGGCTGCGGGAGGCCGGCACCGAGGTGTGGACGTTCCTGGGGCCGCGCCCGGCGATCTTCTGGCCGCGCCGCATCCTGCACGACCTGGTCGTCCACCACGCCGACGCCGCTCTGGCGCTGGGCGCCCCGTACACCGTCGCGCCCGACGTCGCGGCCGACACGATCAGCGAGGGGCTGGAACTGCTGGCCGGCCCGGAGGCGGCCGCGCGCAAGCCCGAGCTGGGCGAGCTGCGCGGCACCGGCGAGCGGCTGCTGCTCCGGCCGGACGCCGGCGACGGCTGGCTGATCACCCGCACGCCGCAGGGGGTCGACTGGACGCGCGGGACCGGCGAGGCGGACGTCGTCCTCGAAGGGACGGTCACCGACCTGCTGCTGGTGTTCTCCCGCCGGAACCCGCTGGACGGCTCGCCGGCGAAGGTCACCGGCGACCGCGCGCTGCTGGAGCACTGGCTCGCCCGGACCGCGTTCTAGGCGGCCCGTTCCCGGGCGGGCCCGCTAGCCTCGTGCCATGGTGACGCCCGCGCACTCCCCCGCCGAACCCCCGGACCGCCTCACCGACCCCCGCGACCTCCTCACCGGCTACCTCGACCACTACCGGGACGCGCTGCTGCGCAAGCTGGACGGCCTGTCCGACAAGGAGCTGCGGACGGCCCCGCTGCCGTCCGGCTGGACCCCGCTGCAGCTGCTCAAGCACCTGACGTACGTGGAGATCCGCTGGCTGCGCTGGGGGTTCGCCGGCGAGGACGTGGCGCACCCGTGGGGCGACCGGGGGCCTGGGGAGCGGAGCCAGGAGGAGCCCTGGTACGTGGGCGAGGACGAGTCGGCCGAGGAGCTGACCGCCGCGTTCCTGGAGACGTGCGAGCGCTCGCGGCGGATCGTCGCGGGCGCCTCCCTGGGCGAGTTCGCCCGGCCGGGGCCGCGCTTCGAGGATCCGGACCGGCCCGCGTCGCTGATCTGGATCCTGTTCCACGTCCTCCAGGAGTACGCGCGGCATCTCGGCCACCTGGACGCGGCCCGGGAGCTCATCGACGGGAAGGTCGGCGAATAGGCCCCGGGCCGGTCAGAGGAGTTCGCCCGTCCACACGCCCCGTACGGTACGGGCCGCGACCACCAGCCACGCCGCCAGCAGGAGGGCGTAGAGGGCCAGCGCCATTCCGGTGAACACGTGCAGGCCGGTGTGGCGCGCCAGCCCGGCGGCGCCGGTGACGCACGTGCCGACGGGGAACGTGTAGGCCCACCAGGTCATGGCGAACGGCATTCCTTTGCGCATCGCCCGGACATTCGCCGAGGCGGCCACCGCCAGCCACACGAGCGCGAATCCCATCACCGGAACGCCGTAGAGGACGGGCAGCGCCTCCATCGCCGCCGCGCGGTCCGGGACGGCGGTCGCGGAAACGTCCGCGAGCTGGTTCATCGCCGTCGTGGACTGCCCCAGAGGGCCGAGGACGAGGAAGAGCGTGGGCGTCAGGGTGATGGGCTCCAATCCGCCCCGCGCCAGCCCGGACCATATCCCCGGCAGGAGCAGCAGCGTGCACAGGAGGCCGGCCCCGAACATCGCGTAACACGCGTACAGCATCGTCGCCTGGGCCTGCCCGGGCGGCAGATGCGGGACGAGGGAGGGCCCGAGCGCGGCGGCCACCATGGGGGCGACCACGGGCAGCAGCCACCCGGGAACGGCCCCGCCTTCCATGCGCCAGCGCGTCACCATCAGGTACGGGATCCCGCACGCGACCGCCATCGCGTAAACGGCCCCGAGGGACCAGAGGACCGCGTCGACGGCGACCGCCGCGTGCGCGCCGATGACGTCCGGCCCGAGGACGAGGGTGCCCTGCCCCACCGCCAGCAGCGCCATTGGAGGGCACCCGTAGAAAACGGCGTTCGACGGCCTGTCGAGAAGCTGCGCCTTGGCCTCGTCCCAATGGGTCAGCATGTGCGCGCACCGTACGGCCGAGACGGACAGCAGCAGGACGAACGAGAGCATCCACATCGCCACGGCGAACGCGTGCAGGCCCGGGGCGCGCACCGGGAGGGCGCTCGCTCCGTTCGCCACGATCGCGGTCCCCATGACGGCGGAATGCCATTGGGGCCCGAACGCGCGCAGCGGCGGGGCGAGGGCCTGAGTCATCACCATGGCCCAAGCCTCGGGGGCGAACGCGCACGTCGGTAGACGGCGCTTCCCTATGGGCACATAAGCCGGCCTTATGGGAGCCCCTAGAATGGCCCTATGGCCGTCACCCGCCGAGTGCCCGATCTGGGCGCCCTGGAGCTGCTGCTGGCCGTCGTCCGGCTGGGCAGCCTGGGCCGCGCCGCGGCCGAGATGGGCGTCACCCAGCCCGCCGCCAGCGCCCGCATCCGCTCGATGGAACGGCAGATCGGCGTGCCGCTGCTGGAACGCTCGCCGCGCGGCTCCCGGCCCACCGAGGCCGGCGCCCTCGTCGCCGAGTGGGCCCGGCAGGTCCTGGACGCGGCGCGCGCGATGGACGCGGGCATCGCCGCCCTCCAGGACCGGCGGGACGCCCGCCTGCGCGTGGTGGCGAGCCTCACCGTGGCCGAGTACCTGATGCCCGGCTGGCTGGTGGCCCTGCGCGAGGCGCGTCCCGGCACGGCGGTGACGCTCCGTACCGCCAACTCCACCGCGGTGGCCGAGCAGGTCCGGACCGGCGGCGCCGACCTCGGCTTCGTCGAGGGCATCCGGACGCCCGCGGGCCTCAGCGGCACCGTGGTGGCCACCGACCGGCTCGTCGTGGTCGTCTCGCCCCGGCACGCGTGGGCCCGCCGGCGGTCCGGCGTCCCGGCCGAGGAGCTGGCCGCGACCCCGCTGATCCTGCGCGAGCGGGGCTCCGGGACGCGCGAGGTGCTGGACCGGGCGCTGGCCGCGTTCGGCGGCACCGCGCCGCCGCTGCTCCAGCTCGCCTCGACCACCGCGCTCAAGGCGGCGGCCGTGTCGGGCGCGGGCCCGGTGGTGGTCAGCGAGCTGGCCGCGGCCGACGAGCTGGCGGGCGGCCGGCTGGTCGCGGTGCCCGTCCCCGAGCTGGATCTGGGCCGGCCGCTGCGCGCCGTCTGGCCCGCCGGGCAGCGCCCCGCCGGCCCCGCCCGTGAGCTGCTCGCCCTGACCCGCCAGTCACGCCCTCTAAGCGGCGGCTAGACGTGGCCGTGGGCGCCGGCGGGGGCGTCCAGGACGGCCTGGATCTCCAGCTGGACGGCGATGGTCTCCCCCAGCATCACCTTGTCGCCCTGCAGCGGGACGTTGAACTCGATCCCGAAGTCGCGGCGGCTCAGCGCGGTGGTGGCGGTGAACCCGGCGCGGACGCCGCCCCACGGGTCGTTCTCGACGCCGTGGAACTCCACCAGCAGCCGGACGGGGCGGGTCACGTTCCTGATCGTGAGCTCGCCGTCCAGGTGGTAGCGGGGATGCCGGGCGCGGCGGCCGATCGTGGCACGTTCCACCCCGGTCCCGACGAAGGTCATCGCCGGGTACCGCTCCACGTCCAGGATCTCCGACGACCGCACGTGCGCGTCGCGCTCGGCGCTGCGGGTGTCGATCGAGGCCATCGCGATCTCCGCGGTGGCCGACGAGGCCCGCGGGTCCTCGGCGATGCGGATCTCGCCCTGGAAGTCCGGGAACGAGCCGCGGACCGTGGTCATCAGGTGCCGGATGGTGAAGGTGACCTCCGAATGCGCCGGATCGATGCTCCACCGGCCGGCGATGAGGTCCGGCGCCACCGTACTCACAATGCTGATCCCCCCAGATCAAATCACTCAAGACGTCAGAATGTACAACAAACACGGCAAAGGGGACGTGACTCGGGGGCCGGACGGGGAACGAACCGTACATGATCGGTGAGCACGTACTGGCCGGATACACCGCCGGTCCCGGGGGCCGGGAGGCGCTCGCGCTGGGCCACGCGATCGTGGCGCTGACCGGCGGCCGACTCACCGTCGCGACCGTCCACCCGCCCGGCCGCCCGGCCGCCGCCGGCGAGGCCGCCGCCCTCCTCGACCGGCTCGGCGACGACCTCGCGGGCGCCGAGACCGCCCTCCAGGAGAGCCGCGGCGCCGGCCGCGGCCTGTCGGTGCTGGCCGGCCGGATCGGCGCCGACATGATCGTCGTCGGATCCGCCGAGGGCGGCGCCCGCGGCCGGATCGCGATCGGCTCCACCGCCGACCACCTGCTCCACGCGGCCACCGAGGCGGTGGCCCTCGCCCCCGCCGGCTACACCCCCGCCGAGACCCTGACCCGGATCACCGTCGCGTACGTGCGCCGCCCCCAGTGCGACGAGGCCGTCGCCCGCGCCGCCGACGCCGCGCGCACGCTCGGCGTCCCGCTGCGCCTCCTCACCCTCGCGCTGGACGACGACGAGGACCGGCTGCGCGACGACCTGGCCCTGGCCGTGCGCGCCTCCGGCCTGGACGCCGAGGCGGTCCTCGCCGAAGGAGACGACGTCGCGGACGCCGTGGGACGTACCGCCTGGTCAGAGGGCGAACTGCTGATCTGCGCGAGCAGCGAGGACGCCACCGCCCACCGGGTCTTCCTGGGCGAGATCGCGCTCAAACTGCTCCGCGCCGCCCCCTGCCCGGTCGCCGTCCTCCCCAGGGGCTACGCCATATAGCCCCTTTTGACCGGTTTTCCCGGCTGAACTTGCCACCTCTCCTTTACCCCGGCTACATTCCACCGAGATCGGAACGTGACCTTGGACCGGGCCAGGAGAGTCATGGACCCCATCGGCAAGAAGCTCCTCGAGATAGCCGAGGACAATCTCGGCTACACCGAGAAGGGCGACGGGTACACCAAATTCGGCGACTGGTGGACCAAGACGCAGGACTCCGATCACAACCCGTACTTCAAGACGGCGCCCTGGTGCGACATGTTCCTCGCCTGGGCCGCCGAGAAGGCCGGGGTCGAGGACCAGGCGGGCCAGTTCGCCGCCACCGTCGACCACGCCAAGTGGTTCGAGAAGCACGACGCCTGGGGCACCAAGCCCGAGCCGGGCGCCCTGGTGTTCTTCGACTGGAACGGCTCCAACGACATCGACCAGATCGACCACGTCGGCCTGGTCGAGAAGGTCGACGGCAAGACGATCCACACGATCGAGGCCAACGCCGACGGCTACAAGCTCATGCGCAAGAAGCGCGACATGGACACCATCGTCGGCTTCGGCTACCCCGGCAAGGTCGAGGTCAAGCAGGAGAAGTACACCCCGAAGCACGCCGCCCCGGCCCCCAAGGTCGAGTCCCTCACCGGCGCGTCGCCCCGTTCCCAGACCGGCGAGAAGACCTCCACCGCCGAGCTCCCCGCCCAGGAGGCCCTTCTCACCGGCGCCCTGGCGTTCGTCCTGTGCGGCACCGTCGCGCTCGCCGCCGGCAAGGCCGCCGCCGCCAAGGCCCCGACGGCCTCCCCCATCCGCGTCCGCAAGCGCGGCAAGCACCACCGCGTTCCCGTCCAGATGCCCGTCGACCTCACCCCGGCCGACCTGGACGCCGCCGAGAACGAGACCACCGTCATGCCCGCCCTCTCCCTCGCCGCCGCCCACGAGGCCGAGGACCGCGAGTTCTGGGGCCGCATCGCCCACTTCGAGGAGGACGACGAGCTGGCCTTCTGGGACTCCCTGCACGCCGAGTCCACACTCTCCAGCGCTTCCAAGTACGCATCCGCTCCAAGCTTCCGCTAAAGTTAACCCTGCGAGCCGGGGGAACCCCCCGGAGAGCAAGCGGAAGTGGCTCAGTGGTAGAGCATCACCTTGCCAAGGTGAGGGTCGCGGGTTCGAATCCCGTCTTCCGCTCTGAGGGGGCCTCTGCACCAGGCGACGCCGACGGCCTCGCTCGGTGGAGTGGCCGAGAGGCGAGGCAACGGCCTGCAAAGCCGTGTACACGGGTTCAAATCCCGTCTCCACCTCACCCGTACCCGGGCGATTAGCTCAGTGGGAGAGCGCTACCTTGACACGGTAGAGGTCACTGGTTCAATCCCAGTATCGCCCACCACTGTTTTCCCAGTTCAGGCCCTGTCTCACACCACCGAGACAGGGCCTGATCGTGCAACCGGGGAGATATCGTGCTGCCGCTGGTGGCCTTCGGCCTGGTGCACCGGCGAGCCGGAGCCCCGTCCATGACGGCATGGCTCGGCGAACTCCATATGGATCCGCTAATGCCCATCGGGTTGGCCGGGAGCGAAGGGCCACTCCTCGAACCGGATGCAGCGGCCGGCGATGTCGAACCGCAGGACCCACAGGTCACGCCAGCGCGACGGATCCTCGCTCAGGTAGTCGACCTCGACCCGCACCACCGCCGTGTCGCCGTCGACGGCCACGACCTCACTCAGGAACGCGAACCGCTCGCCGGGACCGTCGCGCTCGGAGTCCCACCATCGCCCCAGCCGAGCCAGCCCCACGATCGGGTCCGCCCATGGCGACGGCAGGTACGCCACCTCCGATGAGAACAGCTCGGCGAGCGGCTCGACGCCGGCCGTACGCCACGCCCGCTCGTACCCGGCGACCCACCTTTCGACAGCGTCTCTGTCCATGCCGCCATGCTGCCAGCCGGCCGACCCGGCTCGCCGACGGGCTCTGGTGCCGTCCGATCGCGTTCGGATTCGTTCCGGCGGTTCACTGGACGGCCGAACGCGCGTTCGATGTCGGTGTGATCTCTTGTGCGACCGGCGAGGGCGCCGGTGCCTGGATACGCGACCACGGGGGTAACGTGAGCGGGCGCAACGGGGAATCGGGGATTTCGCCTGACGACGGCATGGAGGCTTCCCCGCGGACGGCGATATGCATCGGGGTGCTGGGGCCGTTCCATGTGGCGGTGAACGGACGTGCGGTGTCCTTGACGGCGGGCAGGCTGCGGGCCCTGCTGGCGGCGCTGGCGCTGTCGCCGGGGCATGCGGTGACGGTCGAGCGGCTGGCAGCGGCATTGTGGACGGACGGGGATCTCCCGGGCAACGTCCGGCGGAGCGTGCAGACCTATGTCGCGCGGCTGAGGAAAGTGCTGGGCGCGGAGTCGATCGGTTCCACCCGGTATGGATATGTCCTGCGCACGGAGCCCGAACACATTGACGCGCTGCGGTTCGTCGAGTTGTTGCGCAATGCCGCTTCGGCGCCGGATACCGCGACGGAACGGGCATGGCTCGGGAAAGCGCTCGCGCTGTGGCGGGGAGAGCCCTTTGAGGGGGTGCCGTCCGCCCGGCTGGAGGAGTCGGAGGCGTCCTGGCTGCTCGAACGCTACCTTTCCGCGCTGGAACGGCGATTCGACCTGGATCTGGCCGCCGGCCGCCACCGCGAGCTGATCGTGGAACTGAGTGATCTGGCCGGACGGCATCCGCTGCGGGAGCCGTTGTGGATGCGGCTGCTCGTCGCCCTCGGCCTGGCCGGACGCCGTGCCGAGGCGCTGGCGCGGTACGAGACGATCCGTACCCGGCTGGTGGCCGAGCTGGGCGTGGACCCCGATCCGTCCCTTCAGCGCGTTCACGCCGATCTGCTGGTGGGCAGGCCGCCGGTGCCACGGCATATCGCCTTGACGGCGAATGTCAATGATCTTGATGATCTCATTCCGCCCCACCGGCATGATCGGTCACAATACGAGCCATGGCTCCCGGGGACGAAGACGGCCGCGACGAGGCGGCGGAACGGGTAACGGCCGGTTCTCATCCGATTTCGAACGGTGAGATCGAATGCCCTTACCAGGGGCTCGCTCCTTTCGAAGCCGACCGGGCCGAACTGTTCTTCGGACGGGTCCAAGCGACCCGCAATCTCCTTGACCGGCTGGCGCCGCGTCTGGAAGGGCAGGGAACCATCCTGCTGGTCTCGGGCGCTTCCGGTGTGGGCAAGTCGTCCCTGCTGAGGGCGGGCCTGATCCCGGCATTAGAGAAAGGCGCGCCGCCTCTCAAGGGAGCGGAGGATTGGCCGCGGCTGGTCGTCACTCCCACCTCCGCTCCCCTGCGCGCTCTGGCCGGGGCGTGGACGCGAGCGTTCGGCGGCGATCCCGGCGAGGCGAGCCGGCGCCTTGAGGACGACCCGGGCGAGGCGTTCTCCGACGCGGGCCGCCTCATCCTGGTCGTCGACCAGTTCGAGGAACTGTTCACCCTGGTCACCGACGAGGCGGCGCGGCAGGCGTACGTCCGCGCCCTGCACGCGCTGGCCACCGGGCCCGCGTCCGCCGGAGTGGTCATCGGCCTGCGCGCCGACTACTGGGACCGGTGCGCCGCCTATCCCCTGTTCGCCCGTGCCATCCAGGACGGGCAGGTCATCGTCGAACCGATGGACGAGGATGACCTGCGGCTGGCGATCACCGGCCCGGCCGCCGTCGCCGGCCTGGAGATCGAGCCCGGCCTGGTCGAGACGATCCTGGACGAGCTCCGCGCCGAGCGCGGCGGCGACCGGTACGAGGCCGGCGCGCTGCCGCTGCTGTCCCAGGCGCTGCGGAACACCTGGGACAGGCGCGAGGACGGCCGCCTGACCGTCCGGGGCTACGAGGAGTCCGGCGGGGTCCGCGACGCCGTCCGCCGCACCGCCGACGAGGTGCTGGAGTCGCTGCCGCCGGACGACCGCAAGACGGCGCTGCGGATCTTCCGCCGGATGACGCTGATCACGGCGGGGGGACGCCTCGCGCGGCGCCGCGTGACGCTGCGCGAGCTGCACTCCGCCGCGTCCGCCGACACCCGGCGGGGCCGGGAGGCGGTGGACGCGCTCGTGTCGGCGTTCGCCGGCCGGCGGCTGCTCACCCTGCACGAGGACGCCGCCGAGATCTCCCACGACGCGCTCCTCACCGCCTGGCCCAGGCTCCGGCAGTGGATCGAGCCGGATCTGACCGCGCAGCGCGTGTACGACCAGCTGATCGATGACGCCGGGGCGTGGGAGGAGCAGAAGCGCGACCCCGACATGCTGTACCGGGGCGCCCGCCTGCTGGCCGTCCAGGACAGCGAGCACCGCTGGCGGCGCGACCCGGCCAGCTTCCCGCCGCCCGGGCCCACCGTGGACGGCTTCCTGGCCGCCTCCGCCCGGGCGGCCCGGCGGGCCGGCCGGCGCCGCCGCTCGATCATGGCCTCGCTGGCGGTCCTGACCGTGCTGGCGGTGGCCGCCGCGGGCACCGCCGTCAGGGCGGCCGGCCAGGCCGACGCGCAGCGCGGGCTGGCCGTCTCCCGCCAGCTGGTGACGCAGAGCGAGATCGAGGCGGATCCGGCGGTCTCCGCGCTGCTGGCCGTCACCGCGTGGCGGATCGATCCCTCTCCCGAGGCCCGGCACCGCATGCTCGCCGCGGCCACGCGCACGGAGCGCGGCGCCCTCCCCCGCCACGGCGCGGACATCGACGACCTGGCGTTCAGCCCGGACGGGAGGATCATCGCCACGGCGGCCGGCGACGGGTCCGTCCGGCTGTGGGACGCGGCGTCCCGCCGGCTGCGGGGCGCCCCGGTCGTCCACGACCGCAGCGGCTGCGGGACGGGCCTGCACGCGGCCTTCAGCCCGGACGGGAAGACCCTGGCGACCGGCTGCTTCGCGACGATCCGGCTCTGGGACGTCGCCACCCGGCGCCTCCTCGGCCGCCCCCTGAACCTGGGCGGCCCGGAGGGCACCGGGACGCTCGCCTCCGTGCGGTCGATGGCGTTCAGCCCTGACGGCAGGCTCCTCGCGACCCCGAGCTACGAGGGCACGATCACGCTGTGGGACGTGCCCGGCCGGCGGCGGCTCTCCCCCGTCATCGGCCGCCCGTCCGGCAAGGCCGGCAGGTCCATCGACGCGGTGGCCTTCAGCCCGGACGGGAAGCGCCTCTACACCGCCGGAGCCGACGGCAGGGCGCGGATCTGGGACACCGCCGCGCACCGCCAGATCGGCGCCGACCTCACCGGCCACCGGAGGAACATCGTCGGCATGTCGCTCAGCCGGGACGGCCGGACGCTCGCCACCGCCGGCGACTCGACCGTCCGGTTGTGGGACACCGCCACCCGGCGCCAGATCGGGCCCCCTCTCCGCGACACCCGGGAGAACCGCCCCGTCCATGGGGTCGCCTTCAGCCCGGACGGGACGAGGCTCCTGGTCTCCGGCGAGAACAGCCGGATCCGGCTCTGGGACGTCGCCACCCGCACCCCGGTGGGACCGCCGCTCAACCAGCAGCCGGTGTACGGCGAGAAGGTCGCGTTCAGCCCCGACGGGAGGCTCGCCGCGGCCACGGACCTGGACGACTCGGTACGGCTGTGGGATCCGGTGCCGCTCCGGCAGCTCGGCCGTTCGATCCCCGCCCTCTCCGATATCCGATTCAGCCCGGACGGCACGATGCTGGCCGCACCCGGCCCGGCGATCCGGCCCGGTTCCAGGACCGCCGACCGAGCCGTCCGGATCTGGGACGCGGCCACCCAGCAGGCGATCGGCCGTCCCCTGTACCCGAGTGACGACCCGGACGCCGTGTTCAGCGAGGTGGCGTTCACCCCGGACGGGAAACGGCTCGCCACATCGGGCAACCACGCGGTACGGCTGTGGGAGACGTCCGCACAACGCCAGATCGGCCCGCCGGTACTCTCCGGCAAGCGCAACTGGCGGGCGAGCTTCAGCCCCGACCTGCGGACGCTCGCCATCAGGACGGAGGACTCCCTCGTCTTCTGGGACGTCGCGCTGCGGCGCGAATCCGGGCCGAGGATCACGATCCCCGAGCACACCGGCCACATCACGGCGCTCACCTTCGGCCCCGGCGGAAGGATCCTGGCCACGGCCAGCCCCGACGACCGCACCGTCCGGTTCTTCGACACGTCCACCCGCCGCCAGATCGGCGCCCCGCTGAACAACGCGGTGGACGGCGGCATCAGCCATGACATGGCCTTCGGCCCCGACGGCCGGACGCTGGCGATCACCTCTCCCAACGGCACGGTACGGCTGTGGGACGTGGCGAGCCGCCGGCAGGTCGGGAACACCTTGAGCGGCCACACCGGCACCGTCTACGCGACCGCGTTCAGCCCCGACGGGAGAACGCTGGCGACCGGGGCGGCGGACGAGACCGTACGGCTGTGGGACGTGGCGACCCAGCGCCAGATCGGGCCCCCGATGACGGGCCACACCGACTACGTGCACGTCCTCGCCTACGCGCCGGACGGGAGCCGGCTCGCCGCCGTCGACACGGACGGCACCGCACGGCTCTGGCACGTGGCCATGCCCGCGGACCCCGCCGCCGCGGCCTGCGCGGCCGCGGGCCGTTCCCTCACTCCCGCCGAATGGGAGCGGTACGTGCCGGGGGAAGAGTTCC
The DNA here is from genome assembly GCF_041951345.1 of Actinomadura sp. 21ATH. NCBI lineage: Bacteria > Bacillati > Actinomycetota > Actinomycetes > Streptosporangiales > Thermomonosporaceae > Actinomadura > Actinomadura sp. 21ATH. The sequence continues at coordinate 470,249 of NZ_JBGNUR010000002.1, forward strand.
GGCGCGTGTGCCGATGACCGCACGACCGCCCCTTCACGGACGGAGCCGGCAGTGATGTTCTTTCGAGGTCTCAGGAGAAGGACCGGCATGCCGGCCGCGGAGCTCGCCGCCCTGTTCCGGTCGATCGTCGACGACGGGCGGCGGTTCCATCCGATGGCCTCCGACTTCCTGAACCACTTCATGGACGGGGCCGCCGAGTCGCGGACGCTGCCGCGGCGCTGGATCCGGTCGTTCCGGGTGATCCGGAAGGCGGAGCGGAAGAACAGGCGCAGGTTCGAACGGCAGCTCGAACGTGCGGCCCGGCGGCTGCCCGACGGGGAGTCGTCCTGGCTGAAGGACCACTGGGACGCGCGGATCAACGCGTTCATCGGCACGGAGCTGTTCTACGTGAGCCGGATGAGCCTGCTGCGCTCGCGGGGCTCGTTCGTCCTGACCAGATCCGGTGCGGAGGTGCGGGTGTCGGGGACGGTCAGGCACCACTGGTTCGATCCCTACGACTGGGACCGCGGCCGGTGGGTGTTCATCCCCGGGCACGGTTTCGTCCCGATCGCGGTGGGCCGGGAACTGGTCGAGGCCGACGAGGCCCGCAACTTCCTGATGGAGTCGCGCCATGTGCAGACGCTGGAGGGGGTCTGCCGGGACGCCCGGGGATTCCGGCGCGCCCGGTCGCGGTTCGACTGGACGCTGGTGACCGGATGACCGGGGATCGTCCGCACCCGCCCGAGTCGCTCCCGCCCGATCCCGCCGAAGCGGGCTCGGTCGAGGAGTTCGTCCACGCCCTGGTCGAGCTCAGGAAGTGGGCGGGCGAACCGTCCCTCAGCAGGCTGCGGCAGCTCGGCGGCCGGACCGAGTCGCCCGACGGCGCCACGATCGACCTGCTGCCGAAGAGCACGGTCTCGCACACGCTGCGGCAGACCGGCAGGCTGCCGCGCTGGGATTTCGTGCGCGCGTTCGTGACCGCCTGCCTCCGCTACTGCGACCATCCGGCCGGGCGGATCCCCGATGAGCTGGAACGCTGGCGGGCGGCCAGGACGGCGCTGGCGGCGCCGAGCACGGCCGCGGCCGCGCCGGACGCGGTGCCCGCGGAGGCGGCGGTGCCCGCGGCCGGTCACCGGCCGGCGGCCGACGCGGCCGTGGTACTGCTGGCGCGGCGCGTGGCGCAGGAGGAGGACAGGGCGCGTAAAGGGGTGCTCGGCGGCTACAGCCTCGCACCGGTCTCCTTCGGCCCCGGTTCCGCCGGCGCCGGGGAGGGCGTCGAGGAGATCGGGCGGTTCCTCGCCGGGCTGAGCCCGCGGCGGCTGATGGTCGTGGGCCGATCCGGGGCGGGCAAGACCGTCCTCGCGATCGAGCTGGTGCTGCAGCTGGTCGAGCCGTTCCTCGCCGCCGGCCCGCCGGCCGGTGACCGGTCGATGGTCCCGGTACGGCTGAACGCGGCCCGGTGGAGGTCCGGGAAGGCGTTCGAGCCCTGGCTGGCCGAGCAGCTCGTGCAGGATCACGGGCTGCCGGACCGGGACGCGGCGCGGCTGGTGCGCGACCGCCGCGTCCTGCCCGTCGTGGACGGCCTCGACGAGCTCGACCCGGAACCGTCCACCGGCCCGCCCCGCCGCGCCATCGCGCTGCTGGCCGAGCTCAACCGGTACAGCGACCTCTCCGGAAGGCGGCCCGGCGCCGTCGTGGTGACCTGCCGTTCCGACCGCCAAGCCCAGCTGGCCGAGGCGCGGACGGGGCTCGACCACTCCACCCGCGTCCACCTGCGCGCCCTCACCAGGGAGCAGATCGGCTCGTACCTGCGCACCCGCTGGCCGGACGGGCACCCCTGCGCCCGGCACCGCGACGGCGTCCTCGCGGCCCTGTCCGGGGCGACGGGAGAGGCCGTCCACAGCGCGCTGGCGACACCGTGGCGGCTGCTGCTGACCGCGACCGCCGTGGAGTCCGGAGCCGCCCCGGACGAGCTGCTCCGCGCCGGCCCGGGCGCCGATCCCCGCGCGGAGGCCGGGCGGATCGCCCGCAGGCTCCTGGACGCCTACGTCCCCGCGGCGGCCAGGCTCACCCCGCGCAGCGGGCACGTCGCCGGATACAGCCCCGAGCAGGTGCGCACCTGGCTCGTCCACCTCGCCGCCCACCTGCGCCGGCAGGCTCGGCACGCCTCGGCGGACCGGTCCCCGCCGGGTCTGACGGCGACCGACCTCGTCCCGCACCTGTTATGGCCGATCGGCGGGCGCCGCCGGGTCCGTCTGCTGCATCTCCTGTGCTGCCTGGTCCTCACGGTCACCGCCATGGCGGCGTTCTGGGTGGGGTCGGGGCTCGACCGCGCCGGCGACCTGCTCGACGGACCGGCTCCGGGCCAGGGGCTCACGCTGGCGCTGATGGCGGGCTGGACGGCCATCGCCGCCGTCCTGTCGCTGTCGCCCTGGCCGGCCGCCGCCGGCGGACGGACCAACGTCCCCCGGCGGCGGCGCGTGGCCGGCGGCCTGGTCGGTGCCGCGGCGGCCGCGCCGGCCGGCGTCCTCGGCGGCCTGTGCGGGCTCGCGCTGACCGGCGGCCGGGTCTTCGGCCCCGGTTTCGCCGTCGCCGCCGGAGCACTGGGCGGTGCCGTCCTCGGGGCGGTGATCGGGCTGACCGCCGCCGGGCGCCCGCGGGCCGAACGCCCGAGCGTGGCCGAGGTGGCCCGCGCCGACCCCCTGATCCTGCTCGGCTTCGGGCTGTGCGGAGCCCTCACCGGGCTGCCGCCGCTGCGGCTGTCCCACGCCGGCCCCGTCCCGCTGGCCGTGGGGCTCTCCGGCGCCTTCGCGCTGGCGGTCGCGCTCGGGATGGTCTTCAGGATCGCCACCGGCGGCTGGAGCAAGGACGCGGAGCTGGCCCACCCCCGCGAGGCCCTCCACCGCAACCCGACGATCGGCGTGGCGTTCGGCCTCACCGGTGGCGTCGCCGCGTTCCTGGTCTTCATCATCGACCAGGACCTTCCGGTGGCGCTGGCGAGCGCGGTCACCGGCGGGGTCGCCTTCGGCCTGTCCTTCGGCGCGATCGCCTGGTGCCGCACCATGATCGGCCTGCTGGTCGCCGCGGCCCGCGGCCTGCTCCCCCTCCGGCTCTGGACGTTCCTCGACTGGGCGTGCGAGGCCCATCTGCTGCGCGTCAGCGGTGCCACGTACCAGTTCCGCCACCGCGAGCTCCAGGACTTCCTCACTTCCGCCGAGGAGGCGGCCGCCGTTCCCCGTTCCAGTCCGCCTTCGTGACGCGGCGGGTGCGGTGAGTGCGCGTGCTGTCAGGGCCGGGGCTCGCGGGCGGCGATGAGGGGGCCGAGGACGTGGGTTCCGGGGCCGATCCTGCCGCCCGGGCCGGGGAGCTGGGTGGTGTTGTCGGCGGTGAGTTCGCGGCCGCAGTGGGCGCACGTCATGAGGCCCCGGGTGTCGTGTCCGCACTCCAGGTGCCGGATGCGCACGGGCGGGCCGGACTCCTGGTACCAGCGGTCCCCCCAGCGCATCAGGGCGAGCAGGACGGGATACAGCTCCTTGCCCTTCTCGGTCGCCAGGTAGTGCTCGCGAGGCGGGTGATCCTGGTAGCGCTCGCGGACCAGCACGCCCTCGTCCACCAGGCGGGCGAGCCGGGCGGCGAGGACCTTGCGCGAGATGCCCAGGTCGCGTGCGAGGTCGTCGAAGCGGGTGACGCCGACCAGGACGTCCCGCATGATGAGCGCCGTCCACGCGTCCGCGAACAGGTCGGTGGCGCGCGCGATCGAGCACGCGACGTCGGTGAGCGGGGTTCTGGTCACCCGCCGACCCTACCCGATGGGTTTCCCCGGGGAACTGATGTAGGTTTCTTAAGGGAACTCAAAGGAGGGGGCCATGGGACCGATCATCGAGCTGGACTCGCGGGCGGCCGGTGTCGTCGACGGGCGCCATGTCCGGGCACTGACCTTCCAGGACGTCCGGCTGGAGTACGCGAGGTCGGTGCTGCGCCGGCTCGGCATCGAACCGGCCGGGCGCGACGCCCTGGTCGTCGGCAGCGGCCGCGGGCTGCTCGCCCGCGGGCTGGCCGGGCTCGGCATGGGCGTCGTCGCGCTGGACCCGTCCCCGGCGGCGACCGCGCTGGCGCGGGAGGCGGAGGCCGCGACCGGGGCCGTGCCCGGTGCCGGAACCGTCGAGTACGTGACCGCGCCGGCGGAGGACCCGGGGCTCGCCGGCGCGTCCTTCGACGTCCTCTTCTACACCGACACCTTCGAGATCACCGACGATCTCGAAGGTGCCGTCATGCACGCGGCCGGGCTGCTGCGGCCCGGCGGCGTCCTGTTCTACGACACCGTCAACCGGACCCCGGTCTCCCGCCTGATCTACCTGGGGGCCTTCCAGGCGCTGCCGCGGACCCGGATCATGCCGCGCGGCCGCTACACCGCCGCGCGGCTGCGGACGCCGGCGGAGGTCGCGGCGGCGCTGGCCGCTCACGGGCTGCGGAACGAGGACGTCTGCTCCTTCAAGCCCGCGAACGTCCTCGACCTGGTCCGGGCCACCGCCGCACTCCGGAAAGGAGAGATCGGCGACGAGGCGGTCCCGGCGCTGGCGGGGTTCGTGCTGGAGCCGGAGGGCAAGCCGATCGTCACCTATCTCGGGTACGCCCGGCCGGCGTGAGCGCCTCGCGTCCGAACGCTCCCCGGAGACCCGGAGGACCTGGCGAAGGGGCGGCTGGCCCGGCCGCGCTTCCGCCGCCGGCGCACGGGCACCGTCGTCAGGGGAGGAGGCGTTGTTCCTTGGCGGCGGCGACGGCGCCGGAGCGGGTGTCGACGCCGAGCTTGTGGTAGATGCGGCCGAGGTGGGTCTTGACCGTGGCCTCGCTGAGGAAGAGTGCCTTGGCGATGTCGCGGTTGGACAGGCCGCGGGCCAGCTGGGCGAGGATGTCGCGTTCCCGGTCGGTGAGGGCGGGGCGCGGGTTGCGCATCTGGGCCATGACGCGGTGGGCGACGGGGCCGGAGAGCGCGGTGCGTCCCGCGGCGGCGCTGCGGATGGCGGCGAACAGCTCGTCGGGGCGTTCGGCCTTGAGCAGGTAGCCGGTGGCGCCCGCCGCGATGGCGCGGGTGATGTCGGCGTCGGTGTCGTAGGTGGTGAGGACGAGGACGTGGACGGCGTCCCCGAAGGCGGCGGTGATCCGGCGGGTGGCCTCGACGCCGTCCATGCCGCCGCCGAGTTGCAGGTCCATGAGGACGACGTCGGGGGCGGTCTTGGCGGTGAGCGCGACCGCCTCCTCGCCGCTGCCGGCCTCGCCGACCACGTCGATGCCGGGCGTGCTGCCGAGCAGGGCGAGCAGTCCCGCGCGGACCACGGCGTGGTCGTCGCAGAGCAGCAGCCGCACGGGCGCGGCCGGGTCCCCGGCACCGGCGGGTTCGGGTCCGGTCATGGGGCGGGAACCTCCTGTGAGGGAAGCGGAACGGCGGCGGACACGACGGTGCCGTCACCGGGCGCGGACTCGATGGTGAGCGTCCCGCCGAGCTGCCGGACCCGGGCGCGGATCGCGGGGATGCCGTGGCCGCGGACGCCGGCGGCGTGCTCGGGCAGGGTTCCGGTGTCGAAGCCGCGGCCGTTGTCGGCGATGTCCAGGCGCACCTCGTCACCGAGGTAGGTCAGGGTCATGGCGGCACGGGTGGCGCCGGAGTGCTCCCGGACGTTGGCCAGGGCGCCCTGGGCGATGCGCAGCAGCGCGGACTGCACGCCGGCCGGCAGCGGGTCCGGCCCGGGAGTGCCGTCGACGAGGCACTCGACGGTGCGTCCGGCGGTCGTCTCGCGGTCGGCGAGCCCGCGCAGCGCGGGTTCCAGGCCGCCGCCCTCGGCCAGGTCGGCGGGCGCGAGGTCGTGGACGAAGCGGCGGGCGTCGGCGAGACCGCGTTCGGCGATCGAGGCGGCGGTGCGCACGTGCTCGCGGGCCCGCTCCGGATCGGCGTCCCACTGCCGTTCGGCGGCCTGGAGCAGCATCCGCTGGCTGGACAGGCCCTGGGCGAGGGTGTCATGGATCTCCATGGACAGCCGCTGCCGTTCGGCGAGGGTGCCTTCGCGGCGTTCGGTGGCGGCCAGCTCGCGGCGGGTGCGGATCAGATCGGTGATCAGCGCGGACTGGCGGGCGGACTGCCGGTCCATGTAGGTGAAGACGGCGGTGGCCAGCGCGGCGACGGCGGCCGGCCCGACGACCAGGTCGATGTCGAAGCGGTCGGCCAGCCGGAGCTGCGCGAAGATCACGAACCCGGTGAAGCCGGTCACCAGGACGTAGGCGGCGGGCGGCGGCAGGGTGCGCAGCGCGGTGTAGAACAGCGGCACGGCGCACCAGGAGAAACTGGGGGCGAGGGCGACCAGCACGGTCCAGTCCGCCACCAGCGCGCACAGCCAGAACAGGGTGGGGAGCGGCGGGCGGCCGGGGCCGGAGGAGAAGCGCACCGCGCCGTCCCCGCCGATCCCCGCGGGCCCGCCCGCGGCCGTCCGCCGGCCGAGGACGTACAGCACGGCGAGGGCACCCGCCAGGGCGAGGACGGCGGGCGCCTCCGGATTGCCGCCGTGCCGCTGCACGTAGCGCGCCACCGCGGAACCCAGCAGCAGGAAGAACGCCAGGTGGATCACGAACGTCAGCCACGGGGCGCCGTCCCCCGGGCCCGCGGAGGCGCCGCGGACGGGCGGGCGGCTCGGCGGCATGGTCGTTCCTCTCCGGTCCGGGGACGCCGGGACGGCGACGGCGCGGCGGCCGGGGCCGTGCGCGGACCCGGCGGCGGGCACCCTCCGCCCGCCCGGTACACCCCTGTGAGCTGGGCAAACACCTCCATTATCGCCTGCCCGGACGCGGGCGGGGTCAACCGTTCGGATGACCCTGGCGTCGGCCGTCCGGTGCGCCGGGAGCAGCCGTAGCGCCGACGGCCGGACGGGGTTCGCGGATGGAGGCTGGTGGCACGGCAGGATCAACCGACACGAGAAGGAGCCGTCCCCATGGAGCGCACGACCAGGAAGTTCTCCACCCGCGCCAAGATCGCCGCCTCGGCCACGGTCCTGGCGGCGGCCGGCCTCGGCGCGCTCGGCACGGCGGCCGCCGCCGCGCAGCCCCAGGCCGCACCGGCCGCCGCGCCCGCCGCCGCTCCGGCGGATCTCCAGGCCAGGACCACGACGACCACCGCCCACCTGACGGCCGACACCGCCACCCGCGCCGCGCAGGCCGCGATGAGGGCCGCGCAGAAGGAGGGCCAGCGGGTGACCGTCGCGGTGGTCGACCGCAACGGCAACACGATCCTCACCATGCGCGGTGACGGCGCCGGCCCGCAGTCCTACGAGTCCGCGATCAAGAAGGCGTGGACGGCCACCGCGTGGAACTCCCCCACCTCCAGGCTGGTCGAGCGGCTGAAGGACGCCCCGACGCTGGCCGACATCCCGAACACGCTGTTCCTGGGCGGCGGCGTCCCCGTCGCCCACAACGACGCGCCGGTCGCGGGCATCGGTGTCGCGGGGGCGCCGTCCGGAACCCTGGACGAGAAGTTCGCGCAGGCCGGCCTCGCCGCCATCAGCAACGGCCGCTGACCCGGCGCCGGGCCCGCCCGGTCCCTTCCACGAGAGGAGTCACGTCATGGTGAAGGTGAAGAGGTCGCCGTCCCAGGCCGACCGTGTCCTGCTGGACGCCGCCCGGTCCGGTGACGCCGCGGCCGTCGTCGGCGCGATCGAAGCGGGCGCCGGCGTGGAGGCCCGCGACGAGGACGGGCGCAGTGCGCTGCTGCTGGCCGCCCTCTACGACCGGGTGGAAGCGGGCCGGGTGCTCGTCGGCCTCGGCGCCGACGTGAACGCCCAGGACGCCCGGCGGGACAGCCCGTGGCTGGTCACCGGCGTGACCGGCAGCGTGGAGATGATGCGCGTGCTCCTGCCGGGCGAGCCCGACCTGACGCTGACGAACCGGTTCGGCGGGGTGTCGGTGATCCCGGCGAGCGAGCGCGGCCACGTCGGGTACGTGCGCGCCGTCCTGGCCGAGACCTCCATCGACGTGAACCACGTCAACGACCTCGGCTGGACGGCGCTGCTGGAGGCCGTGATCCTCGGGTACGGCGGCCGCGCCCACCTGAAGGTCGTCGAGATCCTCCTCGCTGCGGGGGCGGATCCGCTCCTCCCGGACGGCGACGGCGTGACGGCGCGCGCGCACGCCGAACGCCGCGGTTTCCAGGAGATCGCCGCCGTCCTGGAGGAGGCCGAGATCTTTAGAGGCGGCAAACTCGGGCAAACCACAGCGGACACGTAGGCTCACTCCCCGGAGTACCGATGCCGTCCAGCTTCCTGCCCATCCTCATCGCCCTTGCGGCCGTGGTCCTCCTCGGCGCCGTGGTCCGGCTCATCGCCCAGTGGACCCTCGAACGCCGGGCGTGGGGCGACTCGCGGTCCCGCCTCTCGCGCGCCGACCGCCGGGAGATCCGCCGCTCGTCCAGAACGGGCGGGCCGGTCGGCACCCCGCGCCTGGCCGAACCCGCCATCCGCTACCAGGAGACGCTGCTGGCGCGGCTCACCCGCGCGAAGCGCGCCGACGACAACAGCCAGGCGCAGGCGTTCATGCGCGTGCTGCTTCCACTGGTGGGCGTGATCGCGATCATCCTCGGGCTCCTCGGCGCGGGGACCTGGCACTTCATCGCCGGCGCCGTCCTCCTCGGCATGGCGGCGCTGCGCCTGACACCGGCCGAACGCCGGATCAGCGCGCGCGAGGAACGCCGCCTCCAGCGCCTGCGCGCGGCGATGAACGCCAACCAGCCGCTCTCGCCCGGCCCCTGACGGCGTCTCGCCGCTCCCCGGGCCCGGTCCGTCCGCTTCTCCTCGAGGGTCCGTTCGCCCGGCGTCCGCTTCGGGAGCCGCGGCGGCCTGGGCCCTGGAGGCGGTGGCTTCCACTGGGTACGGTCGGGGAACGGCCGGAGAAGCCGAGGAGCCATCGCTGCCATGAGAGTCTCGGGAGTCGAACTGCGGCGGATCGCGATGCCTTTGAAGGCGCCGTTCCGCGCGTCCATCGGGACCTTCACCTCGCGTGAGGTGCTGCTGGTCCGGCTCGTGACGCCGGAGGCGGAGGGCTGGGGCGAGTGCGTGGCCCTGCCGGACCCGATCTACAGCTCCGAATACGTCGATGGCGCCGCTGACGTGATGCGGCGTTTCTTCGTTCCGGCGCTGACGGCGGTCACCGACGCGCACGCGGTCGAACGGGTGTTGCGGCCGTTCAAGGGCCATCGGATGGCCAAGGCGGCATTGGAGACCGCCCTGCTCGACGCCGAGCTCCGTGCCTGCGGGCGGTCGCTGGGGTCCTTTCTGGGGGCGGCCCATGACCGGGTGGCGTGCGGGGTGTCGGTCGGCATCCCCGACACCGTTGAGGCCCTGCTGGACGAGGTCGCGGCTCACCTGGCCGAAGGCTATCTGCGGGTCAAACTGAAGATCAGACCTGGCTGGGACGTCGAACCGGTGCGTGCCGTCCGCCGCGCCTTCGGCGACGACCTGGCGCTCCAGGTGGACGCCAACGCCTCGTACACCCGCGCCGACGCGCGGGCGCTGGCGCGGCTGGACGAGTTCGGCCTGCTGCTGATCGAGCAGCCGCTGGCCCACGACGACCTGGTGCAGCACGCCGGGCTGGCCCGGACGCTCTCGACCCCGCTGTGCCTGGACGAGTCGATCGAGTCGGCCGCCGACGCCGCCGCCGCGATCTCGCTGGGAGCGGCCTCGGTCATCAACCTCAAGCCCGGCCGGGTCGGTGGATACCTGGAGGCGCGCCGGATCCACGACCTGTGCGTCGCTCACGGCGTGGCGGTGTGGTGCGGCGGGATGCTGGAAAGCGGCATCGGCATGGCCGCCAACCTCGCGCTGGCCGCCCTCCCGGGCTTTTCGCTGCCCGCGGACACCGCGCCCTCCAACCGCTATTTCACCGCTGACGTCACCGGACCGTTCGAGCTGTCCGGCGGGCATCTGCCCGTCCCGACCGGCCCGGGCATCGGTACGGCGCCGCTGCCGGACCGCCTGGCGGAATTCACCAGGTCGACAGAATGGATCCCTCTTCAAAACTGATCCCGGCATGGCGCGTTCGAGGGCTCGCCGGAGCGGGGGCGCGGTACCTCGTGGTCAGCGAGCACACCGTCCGGACCCACATCAGCCACCTGTTCACCAAACTCGGCGTGCGCGACCGCGCCCAGGCGGTCATCACGGCCTACGAGAGCGGCCTGGTGACTCCGGGCAGCGGCACGTAGACCCGCCGAGCCGCGCGGACGGCCGTGCGCGGGCTCCGAGCAGTCCGATTAGGCTGTGGCGTCCCGGTTCCGCCCCTGGATGGAGGTCGTGTGTCCGTCGGTTCCGCCGTGCGGCGGGGTGGCCTGGTGCTCGGCGTGGCCCTGGCCGGGTTCGCGCTCGCCTCGGCCGGCTACCTGTGGCTGGGCACGGGCGGCGGGGCCGTGCTCGTCGTGTGCGGGGTGCTCGCGTCGCTGATGGCGCTGGGGTGGCTGTACGGGAAGCGGCGGCGGGCCCGGCCGGTGCCGCTCGTGCTCGGCGTCGTGGCGGTGTTCGTGCTCAACATCGTCGGCGTCGTGGCCGTGCGGGACGCCGCGATGACGATGGTCGGTGTCGACACCCGGGCGGTCGTGGAGCGGACCTGGACGAAGGAGAACCGCGGTTCCACGAGCCACCACTGCACGCTGCGCCTTCCTGACGGCACCGCGCTGCCCGGCGAGCTCGCGACGAACTGCGAGGGGTACGAGCGCGGCGACGGCATCCTGGTCGTGGTCGATCCGCGGGGACGTTTCGCGCCGGTCGGCGGCCCCAGGTCGGACCTGCCCGCGGCGGGCGAGAGCCAGGTGGCCGCGGCCGCCGGCCTGGTGCTGCTGGTCTCGATCGCGATCGGAGGCATGCCGGAGCGGCTCCGGCGGCCCGGATCACCGGGAAGGACGGGCGATCGCTGAGCCGCGCGGCCGGCGGGCCTCCGCCCGGATCCGGCGGAACCGGGCGGCCCGGGGCGGCGGTCAGCCGGTGGCGTGCGCGATGTCGTCGGCGAACAGCGCCAGCAGGTCGCGCACGTCGTGGTCGGCCTCGATCGGGTGGCGGAAGGGCATGTCGGGGTCGACCGTGTAGGTGTTGCGGCGGCCCACGCGGGTGCGGGTGAGGTAGCCGCCCTCTTCGAGATCGTTGATGATCAGCTGGGCGGCGCGCTCGGTGATCCCGATCTCCTGGGCCACGTCCCGCATCCGGATGTCGGGGCTGCGGGCGATGAGGATCAGGACGCGGGCGTGGTTGGTCAGGAAGGTCCAGGTCTTCTTGTGCTCGGGCGAGGTCTCCACTCGTTCACCTCGTGGTTCCGCGTTTTTGTGCCGCCGTCCGCCTACCGGGGTACGGCTCGGCGCGGGCAGGGCGGCAGGAGTTCACTCCCCCATCATACGACTCTCCTTTGGCGAATATCGTTTCGCGTATTACACTTGCCGCGTCCGGATCCGGACCCGTCTGTGCTCGTAACGATGAGAGTGGGGATGCCTCGTGCTGATCAAGCCGTCCATGCCGCAGTCTCTGTCGTCGGACGCGGAACCGCTCGCGGCCGCCATGCCGGCCGATCCCGCCGGCGACACACCCCGCCGCGAGCTGGAGATCCGCACATCGCGGCAGGGGCCGCTGCAGATCCTGCACCTGGCCGGCGCCCTGCACGCCTCGACCGTGGTCACCGCCGAAGCGCAGATCCTGTCGACCGTCGTGCTCACCCCGCGGCCGCTGCACCTCGCGCTGGACCTGACCGAGGTGACGCGGATCGACTCCGCCGGGACCGCCCTGCTGGCCAAGGCCCGCTTCGCCGTGCACGCCGCCCGCGGCACGCTACATCTCGTCGCCCCGGCCGGCAGCCCCGCCCGGATCGCCCTCGACTCCGGCCCGGCACGTTCGGCACGCGGCCGGGTCGAGCGCGTCACCGACATCCGGCTGCCGTCCGCCGCCGCTCCGCGGGCAGGTGCAGACGCCGGGTAGCGGGTCGTCGCTGGATTCGGCGGCGGTCAGGGCGCGCAGGGCGCAGGCGAGGTCGGCGTGGACCCAGCCGGCCCGTTCCAGGCCGCTGCGCCGCAGCGGGACGGCGGCCGTCGGGCCGCCGGCGGCCACCGCGAACCGCACCCCCAGGTCCTGGGCGGCGTGCGCGGCGGTCACCATGGCCGACAGGCCGCCGGCGTCCAGGCACTCCAGCTCGGCCAGATGCACGATGACCGCCACCTCGCCGCCCGTGCGGGCGGCCTGATCGAGCGCCACGACCAGATGGCTGCACAACGCACGGCGGCTGGTCACGTCTCCGCGGCCGTGCAGGGTGAGAAGCACGTGGCGGCCCAGCTTGGAGGTGTCCACCTGCAGCCGGGAACCACGGTCGTTCCTGTCGATCATTGACGTCCGCCCGTTTTATTGAGAGATGCCGGATACCTGGGGGCCGCTCTGGCCGTCGAGACGTAAACTGGCAACATCAATTACCTGAAATAATAATCGCCAGTTCGGTTTCGTACTAGGGTTTTCGCTGGTGGACCGGCCAGTCCCACGCCACCAGCGGTGACCGCCGCGGTCGGGGGTGCAGAGGGGGCGCGCCGACCACGACGGTCGAGACCCGGCTCCCGGACCGCCCCGGGCCTGGGCCGGTGCCGGTCCGCCATCCTTCACCGGGGGACGAGCCCGTGGAGGGAACACGTCCACGACTCGAAGGGCTCCGCCGATGAGCGTCTCGCCGCCCGCCCGTCCCCTCGGGCCACCCGGGCCCGACCCGGGCCCGGAGCCGGCCATGCTCGACGCCGTACGCCCCGCCCGTCCGGACTGGCTGCGGCTGGGGGCGCGCCAGCTCTACTCCTGGGACGTCCCGGCCCGGGGGCACGGCGGCGTCGCGCGGCACCCCGCCACCGCCATCAGCGAGGTCGTCCGTGCCCTGCAGGGCGCCCCTGCCGGCAGTGTCGGCACCGTGCAAGGGGTCGTGCTGTCGGGCAGCGGCCACGCCGAGTACGACCCGTTCGGCGAGGCCACGCGGTTCCACCGGGACGCCGACGGCACCGTCACCCTCGGGCCCGGCGCGACGCACCAGCGGCACCCGCCGCGCCGCGGCACGGTTTAGCGCCCGGCCGGCCGCGCCGGCTCACCAGGGCAGGGGGCGGCCGTCGCGGAAGAATCCGCCGGTCGGGCCGCCGTCGGGCAGGGTGGCGGCCCAGACGATCCCGGCCGCGCCCTCGGCGACCGGACGGCCGCCCGGGTGACGTCCTCCCCGGAGGTGACGTCGAACTGCATGGGGACGGCGCCCCCGCCGACGTCCTCGGCCGCGGCGCGGGCGGCGTCCGGCGACCGGGCGGTGAGGAGGACGGTGTGGCCGAGGTCCGCCAGCCGCCGGCAGACCTCCCGGCCGATCCCGCGGTTGCCGCCGGTCACCAGCGCGATCATCGCCCCATCCTCCACGGTGCTCATGCCGCAGATCATGGCAGGCCGATCGCCGCGCCGCCGGAGCCGTTCCACCGATGAGGCCGCCCGGACGCGGGCGGGTCGAAGTTTTTCCGGCGGAAGGGTGGATCCCGGGCGCCCGGTGTGCGTCATTGATGCCATGGAACGGCTGACACCGGACGATCCGGTGCGCATCGGGCCGCACGTGCTGGTCGCCCGGCTCGGTGCCGGGGGCATGGGACGGGTCTATCTCGGCCGCACGCCGGCCGGGACGCCGATCGCCGTCAAGGTGATCCACGAGCATCTGGCGCGGGACCCGCGGTTCCGGGCGCGGTTCCGGCGGGAGGTCGCGAACGCCCGGCTGGTCAGCGGCGCGTTCACGGCGCCCGTGCTGGAGGCCGATCCCGAGGCGCCCACGCCGTGGCTGGCCACCGCGTACCTGCCGGGCCTGTCGCTGCAGGAGGCGGTCCGGACGCACGGGCCGTTCCCGGTGGAGGCGGCGCTGGCGCTGGCGGCCGGGCTGGCGGAGGGGCTGGACTCCATCCACCGGGCCGGTGTGGTGCACCGCGACCTGAAGCCGTCCAACGTGCTGCTCAGCGGCGAGGGCCCGCGGATCATCGACTTCGGGATCGCCAGGGCGGCCGACGACCACGCGCTGACCCGTCCCGGCGGGGTCCTGGGCACGCCCGGCTACATGTCGCCCGAGCAGGCCGCCGGGCGGGAGGTGGGCCCGGCGGGCGACGTCTTCGCGCTGGGCGCGGTGCTGGGGTTCACCGCCGCCGGGCGCCGGGTGTTCGGCGACGGCCCGCTCCCGGTCATGGTCCACCGGGTGCTGCACGAGGACCCGGACCTGGACGGGATCCCCGACGCGTTCCTGCGCGGCCTCGTCGCCGACTGCCTCGCCCGCGACCCCGCGCTGCGTCCCACGTCGGCGATGCTGCTGGACCGGCTGAGCTGGACCGGCACGGCGCCGGTGGGCGTCGGGTGGCTGCCCGCGCCGCTGGCCGAGGCGGTACGGGACCGGCAGGCGCGGCCGCCGCCGGCCACCCTGATGCTGCCGCGGCGGGTCCGCCGGAGGCGGCTGCTGATCGCCGGCGGGCTCGCGGGGGTGGGGGCGGCGGGCGCCGGGCTGGGCGAGCTGACCGCGTGGCGGCGGTCCCGGACCGGGACGTCGCCGCGGGCGCCCGAGACGCCCGCGGCCGCGGGCGGCGGCCCCGCGGGCGGCGGCCCGGCGGAGGGACGGGTGCGGTGGCGGCTCCGGGACCAGCGCGCGGAGGCGGCTCCCGTCACCGACGCGCGGACGGCGTACGCGGTGACCTCGGCCGGCGACCTGATGGGCGCCGGCGGGTGGCTCCTGGCCGTCGACGCCCGGACGGGGAAGCAGCGCTGGAAGCGGGACATCAGGCGCTCCTCCGAACGGGCGGCGCTCGCCGGGGACACGGTCGTCGCGCTCGAGACGGGCGGCCTGCGCGGCGCCGCCCGCGGGGCGCGCTGGGCGCTCACCGCCTTCGACACCGAGAACGGGCGGCGACGGTGGACGGCGCCGCTGACCGCTCCGGTGCGGCCGCCGATCGCGGCGGACGGGCTGGTGATCGTGGCGGCGGGCGCGCTGATGGCGTTCGATCTCCGTACCGGGGCCGAGCGGTGGCGGCGCTCGCTCGGCTGGGCCGGGAGCCCGCCGGTGCTGGCCGCCGGCGGCGGGGCTCTCTGCGTCCTGGCCGGCGAGGAGTTCCGGGTCCTGGAGGCGGCGTCGGGCGCGACCATGTGGACCCATCGCGCCGAGGGCCGGGCGGCGGCCTTGCCGGACGCGGGCACGGTCTACGTCACCGGCCTGGGGAACCGGCTCCATGCCGTACGGCAGGGCAAGGCCGTCTGGAGCGCGCAGGCGGGGAAGGTCGTCCGGCCGCCCGTGCTGTACGGCGATGCCGTCGTCGTGCAGGACACGGCCGGCTTCGTGCGCGCGTTCGACCGGGGCACCGGAAGGCAGCGCTTCGCCGTGCCCGTCGAGGCCGGCGGCGCCGAGACGGCGACGTCCCCGCCGGCCCGCGCCGGCGGCACGCTCTACGCGCCCGGCGGCGGCGCCGTGCACGCCGTCGACCTGGATCGCGGGCGCCTGCTGTGGCGCGCCCGCCTCGACGCCGAGATCGACGGGCTGGCCGCGGCCGCCGGGGCCGTCGTCTGCTCGGCCGGCGGCCTGGTCGCCGTCACCGGCCCCTGACCCCTGGAGAGAACGATGGAGCCCTTGCGCCCCGGCGACCCGAGACGGCTCGCCCAGTTCAGGGTGCTCGCCAGGCTGGGGCAGGGCGGCATGGGCGAGGTCTTCCTGGGCACGTCCCCCGGCGGTCGGGCGGTGGCCATCAAGCTGATCCACCGCGAGTTCGCCGACGATCCCGGGTTCCGCGCCCGGTTCCGGCGGGAGGCGGAGATCGCGCAGACGGTCGGCGGCGTCTTCACCGCCCCGGTGCTGCGCGCCGACCCCGAGGCGGAGCGCCCCTGGCTGGCGACCTCCTACCTCCCCGGCCTGTCCCTGGACGAGGCGGTCGGGTCGTACGGCCCGCTGCCGCCGGCCGCCGTCCGGGCGCTCGCGGTGGGACTGGCGGAGGCGGTCCGGTCCATCCACCGGGCGGGCGTCGTCCACCGTGATCTCAAGCCGGCCAACGTGCTGCTCGGCCGGGACGGCCCGCGGGTGATCGACTTCGGCATCGCGCGGGCGGCCGACTCCGCGGCGATCACGCAGAGCGGCGAGGTGATCGGCTCGCCGGGGTACATGGCGCCCGAGCACGTCGCGCACGGTACCGCGGTGCCCGCCTCCGACATGTTCTCCCTCGGGGCGGTGCTGGTCTTCGCCGTCACCGGGACGGGGCCGTTCGGCGACGGTCCCGTCCATCTGGTCCTGCACCGCACCGTGCACGAGCCGCCGCGGCTGGAGGCGATGACCGACGCCGTGCTGCGCGACATCGCCGCCGCCTGCCTCGCCAAGGACCCCGCCGGACGGCCCGCCCCCGAAGAGGTGACCGCGCGGCTGGCCGAATCCGCGACCATGGACCTGCACGGCACGGGGTGGCTGCCGTACCAGGTGGTCGCCGCGATCGGCGGCCGGAGCACGGAACCGGTGCCTCCGCCGCTGCCGGTCCCCCGCCGGCGGCGGATCCCGCGCCGGGTGCTGATCGGCGGCGGGGCGGTCGCCGGGGTGGCCGCGTTCCTGGCGATCGACGACATGCGCAACCGGCCCGCCGCCACGCCGGGCGCGGTGCGCTGGATGGTGCGGTTACCAGGTGAACGGGTGCCGGGAGGGCCCGGACTCGTGATCGTCAACGGTGTGCTGCTCGCCGTCGGCGGGAGCACGCTCGCCGCCGTGGACCCGCGCGCCGGCCGGGTCCGGTGGAGCGTCCAGAACGTCCTCACCGAGGACGTGAAGGGCGTGGCATGGTCGGGGGACCGGCTGTTCCTGCGGCTCAGGGACGGCCGGATCGCCGCGTACGACACCGCCACCGGCCGGGAGGCATGGTCGCACCGGCTCGGCCTGAACTCCTCCGGCCCGCCTCCGGCGGCGGCGGGCGGTGTGGTGTGCGTCCCGGCCGGCGAGGAGAACACGCTGGCTGCCTTCGACGCCCGCACCGGCCGGGCACGGTGGCGCCACGGCACCCTCCCGACGCACGGGCCCGTCGCCTCCGGACGGACCGTCTGCCATCTGGGCGCCGAGGACCTGCTGGTGGGCGTCGACGCGGCGACCGGCCGCCGCCGGTGGTCCGCCGAACTCCCGCAGCGCTCGGAGGTTCCCCTCCAGAAGGCCGGGGACCTGGTCCTCGCGGTCAGCGGCGCGCTCCAGGCGGCTTCGCACACGGTGCTCGCCTTCGGCGCCCCGGACGGCAGGCCGCGCTGGCAGGCGGAGCTCTCCACTCCCATCACCGACGACGGGGCGCTGACCCTGGCCGACGACAGCACGATCTACATGGTCGGGTGGGCGGGCGTGGTGCACGCGCTCGACCGCCGCTCCGGGCGGCTCCGCTGGACGTACCCGCTCGGCATGGACAAGGGCTTCGCCGGCCCGCCCCCCATGGTCGTCACCCCGGGCCGGCTCTTCGCGAACTCGCGCACCGGCCTGCTCGTCGCCGTGGACAGCTCCACCGGCCGCGGCCTGTGGCAGCAGCGGCTGCACCCCGACAGCAACGGCGCGCCCGTACTCGCGGACGGCCTGCTGCACGTCGGCGACCGGGGTCTCCTCTCGTTCGACCCGGCGACCGGCCGGCTGGTGCGGCGGGTACGCGCCGACCACCGATCCCGCCTGATCTTCGCCGACAACCTGTGCGCCGCGGACGGCACGCTCTTCCACTCCAACGGCAGCGGCGAAGTCCTCGCCACCCCCACCCGCCCCTGACGCGCACGGGTCACCGGGGACGGCCCTGGACGATCAGGTGGCGTTGCAGGAGCGCGGCCGCGGCGGCGCAGCCGGCGACGCCCAGGAGGCTGGCGGCGCCCAGTTCCCCGCGGACGGCGTAGGAGGAGACCGAGGCCGTGAAGACGCCGGTGCACATGGCGAACGTGAAGGCCAGCGCGGGCGCCGCGTACCGGGCCGGCAGCGCGGCCGACACCGGCAGCAGGACGCACAGGATCAGGTCCGGTACCAGGAAGAGGTTGTCGCCCCGCCAGGAGTCATGGAGGAAGAGGAAGGCGAACGTGGCGGCGCTGATGAGGACCGCGAACGCGCGGCCGATGCCGATGAGGTTCATGGCCCCGATTCCAGCGCGGCGCGCGGCGCGCGTACATCGGCCGGTGGGCCCGAACCGGCGGCCACTCGGAGGAGGGCCGCGTCCTGCCTGCGGCGGAGGCCGCGGGCGCGGCGGCCGACCTAGGATCGGTACGTGTTCGCCGACCGGGTGGAGAATCTCGTCTCGCGCTGGTTCGTCCCGCTGCGCCTGGCACTGGTCGCGGCCCTGGCCGCCGGTGATCTGGCGCTCATGCACCGTCCCGGCGGCACCGCCGACTGGGCCCTGGTGGCCGGCGCGTACGCGGCGTACGCGGCGGCGGCACGGCTGCCGATGCCCGCCGTGGCCGCGCTCTCGGTGCTGCTGGGCATCGCCGAGGCCGCGGGCTCGGCGATGGTCGTGCCGGTCAAGGGGATGCTGGCGATCGCGCTGCTGGAGCTGGCGGTGCGGCGGCCCGCCTGGGAGCTGTTCGCGGGCGCGGCCGCGTTCGCGCTGGCGGTGGCCTGCGGGTGGGCCGGCGGCCCGGCCGCGGAGGTGCCGGCCGCGCTGTTCCGGGTGGCGGTGTTCCTCACGGTGCTGCTGCTGGCGGGGGCCTACCTGCGGTCGGCGCGGGCGGCGGCGCGGGCGGCGCGGGAACGGGCCGCCGCCGAGACGCGCGCTGCGCGCGCCGCCGAGCGTGCCGCGATGGCCCGCGAGCTGCACGATCTCGTCGCCCACCACGTCTCCTCGATGGTGCTGCGGGTCGGCGTGGCCAGGCACGTGCTGACCGATCCCGGACCGGGCGTGCGGGAGGTCCTGGACGACCTGCACGCCGCCGGCACCGCGGCGCTGGACGATCTGGGCCACCTGGTGGCGGTGCTGCGCGATCCGGCCACCGTGCACGGCGACCCGCCGCCGGTCGAGCCGGCCGCCCTGCCCGCCGCGCTGGACCGGGTAGCCGAGCGCGGCCGGTCCGCGGGGCTGGCGGTGGAGGCGTCCATCGACCCCGCGGTGGCCGGGCTGGATCCCGTCCGGGGCGGCACGCTGCTGCGGCTGGCGCAGGAGGGGATGGCCAACGCCGCCAAGCACGCCGGGCCGCGCGCCACGGTACGGCTGAGCGCGCGGGTCGACGCGGCGGCCGTCCGGCTGGAGATCCGGGACGACGGGCACGGCGCGCCGGCGCCGCCGGGGCACGGGCTGGCCGGGATGCGCGAACGGGTGGACCTGCTCGGCGGCGTCTTCGAGGCGGGCCCGGCCGGGCCCGGGTGGCGGCTGTCGGCCGAGCTGCCCGCGCCCGCTTCCGTGTCCGGAGCCGTGCGGCCGTGATCCGGGTGCTGATCGCCGACGACCAGCAGCTGGTCCGGATGGGGCTGCGCATGCTCTGCGAGTCGGCCGGTGACATGGAGGTCGCCGGAGAGGCCGCCGACGGCCGCGAGGCGGTGGAGCTGGCCGGGCGGCTCGTCCCCGACGTGGTGCTGATGGACCTGCGGATGCCCGGCCTGGACGGCACCGCGGCCACCGAGCGGATCGTGGCGGCGGGCCCGCGCCCCCGGGTGCTGGCGCTGACCACGTTCGGCGACGACGACCACCTGTACCCGGCGCTGGCCGCCGGAGCGTGCGGGTTCCTGGTCAAGAGCGCGCCGCCGGGCGAGCTGCTGGACGCGGTCCGCCGGGCCGCCGCGGGCGGTACGCCGTTCAGCCAGGACGTGCTGGGCCGGCTGGTGGAACGGGCGGTGAGCGTCCGCACCGAGACTTGCCCGGGCGATCTCACCCCGCGCGAGCGGGAGGTCCTGGCGCTGGTCGCCGCCGGGCTGTCCAACCAGGAGATCGCCGACCGGCTGCATCTGGGCGTGACGACGGTGAAGACGCACGTCGCCGCGCTGCTGGCCAAGACCGGCTGCCCGAACCGGATCCGGCTGGCGGTGTTCGCCGTGCGCGCGGGGCTGGCGCCCGGCTGACCGGCCCGCGCCATGGTCCCGGCGTATGACCCATCTGAGCAAGCGGGAGGACGCGGCGCGGTGACCGCGATGCGCGCCGCCGCCGCGGCCGACCCCCTCCTGGACGGCTGGCCGGACTAGCGGGCGCGGAGGCTCACCGGGCCGAACAGGCCCGAGACCCGCTGGCCGGCGAAGACGAAGTGGGTCGGGCTCACGTCGTCGAGATAGGGGGCGAGGGTGCCGTACACGACGATCTCGATCTCGTTGGCGCCGGGCCGCGCCGAGGAGCCGAGGTCGAAGGTGTACGGCGCGCAGACGCGGACCCCGGCCGGGCGGCCGTTCACCGTCACCTCGGCGGTGCCGCGGACGCGCCCGAGGTCGAGCGTGCCCGCGGTGGTGCCGGTGGGGAGGTCGACGCGGCGGCGGTAGCGCACGCCACCGCTGTATCCGGCCAGGCCGGACTCCTCCCAGTCGCCGAGCGCGATCGTGCCGGGGCCCGCCGCGAACCGCACCGGGCCCGCCAGCGCGGCGCCGCCCTGGTCTCCCGGCCGCGTCCGGATCCGGAGCTCGGCGATGCGCGCCCCCGGCCGGCCGTTCCCGGGGAGGGGCACATCGGCCGCCCGGCCGGCGGTGAACTCCAGGCTCCGGTCGTCCAGCAGGACCTCCAGCAGCTCGCCGGTGACCTCGAACGACATCCGCGCCGCGCCGGGCGGGACGGTGAAGCGCAGCCGCTCCACGCGGTCCGCCGTTCCGGGTACGGCGAGGCGGGCCGGCAGCACGGCGCCGCCGGCGGGGCCGCCCTCCAGCCAGGCCGCGCCGGGCAGCGGGTGGGGGCGGCGGCGCAGGTGCAGCGCGGCCGGGTCGCCGTGCTGGCGGCGCCGCGTCCGCACGGCCGCCGGGGCGCCGCCGCGCGCCGCGGTCCAGCCGGGCCCGGAGATCGCGGCGCCGTCCACCAGCACCGCCGGGGGCTCGCCCGTGCCGGTGAGGACCAGCGCCAGCTCCGTCCCGCCCACGGGCAGCTCGTAGCGGCCGGCGCGCGGGGACCCGTGCTCGGCGTACGGGTCGAAGCCGCCCTGCCGGCCGATCTCCGTCCCGTCGAGCAGGACGCGGCACGGCGCCGCCGACACGACCTGGAGGGTCGTGCCGGGTCCCGGCGCGGTCGTGAACACCACCTGCTCGCCGGGCGGGCCGCCGCCCGCGACGGTCATCCACTCGGGGCGGCGGTAGGCGGCCGGGTCGGTCACCACGGCGACGTGGGCGCGCAGCCGCACGTCCTCGTCGGGGACGAGCCGCAGTTCGAGGTCGTGGTCCCCGGCCGGTAGCGCGGCGGTGCCGACGGCGAGGTAGCCGAGATCGTCGAGCGGGACGGCGGCGCCGTCCACCAGCAGCGTCTTCGCCGCGGCGGCGCCGACCGCCAGGCGGCCCTCGGCCGGTACGGTCAGGCGCGCCCGGAACGTCACCTGCTCCCCGGCGGGCACGTCGCCGAAGTCGAGGAACTCCTCCGGCACGTGCCCTTTGGGCCCGAGGACCTCGCGGTGCACGGGGTCCTTGCGGATGCCGCGCGAGCCGGAGTACACGGCCGTCCGCCAGGGTCCGCCGTCCGCGGTCCCGCGGCGCCAGAGGCCGTGCGGTCCGAAGGTGGCGTGGGCGGGCGCCCAGCCGTCCGCGCCGCCGTCGCCCTCGACGCGGTGCAGCAGGTCCCAGCGTTCCAGCGGGACGGCCTCCCCGGCCGGGAGGGCGAAGTCGCCGCCGGAGTTGTCGAGCGTCGGGACGAGTTCCATGTCCCAGGTCGTGCCGAGGTCGATGACGGTCTCCGGCCCGGGCGCGGCGGCGGGGGGCTCGTCTTCCCCGGCCGCGCCGCCGGGGAAGACGAGCAGCGCGGCGGGACCGTCGTCGAACGGGACGACCACCTCGGCGGCCGTCCCGGACGGCGTGCACGCGAGCGGCCGCGGCGGCCCGCCGAACGGGCTCACCAGGTAGGCCGGTCCGCGCACGCCCTCGACGCGCACGGGCACGTCCCGCAGGTAACGGTCCGGGTCGAAGTCGTAGGTGACGTCGAGCCAGCCGAGGTCGATGCCGCGCTCGTCGGGCCGCCCGACCGAGACCCGGCTGGCCATGGACTCCGCCGCGGTCAGGAAGACGACGGTGGCGCCGTCCACCTCGCGGACCAGGGCGGGGACGGGCGCCTCGACCCGGCGCTCCTTTTCCAGCAGCGCGGCGAGGCCGGCGACGTCCGGAACGGTCTCGACCAGCCCGGCCAGCCGTTCGACCGCCGCGCCGGCCGCGGGGTCGCCGACGCCCTCGCGGGGCGGCGGGCCGATCGCGATGACGCGCCCGCCGTCCTCGATCAGCTCGGCGAGCCGCCGGGCCGTCTCGCCCTCCAGCACGGTGCAGGCGGGCAGCAGGACGGTGGCGTACGACTCGTCCGCGACGTTCAGCCGCCCCTTGGCGACCACCGCGCGCTGCGCCGAGTCGTCGTCGAGCACGTCGGCGTCGATCCGCAGCCGGTCGAGCGCGCCGGGCACCATCCGGAACCACGCCATGTCGCCGACCAGGGCGCGGTAGGTGTCCTGGGCGAGCGCCGCGGCGGCGTCCACGCCGTCCAGCCGGGTCCCGGCCTGGGCGGTGGCGGTCGGGAAGAGCACGGCGGTGTCGCACACGTGCCGGCCCAGGGACAGCGCCGCGCACAGCCGCGCGACGGCGTCGGCGAAGACCTTGTGGTGCGCCCAGTACGGCTGCCGCCAGTCGGTGGCCGGCGGCGCCCACTCCCACCAGCCCGCCTTGGTCGTGGCGTAGACGGCGTGCGGGTTGTAGAGGGTCGCCCCGGCGCGCAGCCAGGGCAGCAGCCAGTCGAACGTCTCCTCCAGCGTCCCGCCCCAGCCGCTGGAGTGGAACGCCTCGATCCAGACGCGGTCCCGCCCGTACAGGTGCGCCAGGGACGAGTGGACGCGCGCGTCGCCGTGGTGGTCGGAGCCGGGCGCGCCGAACCAGCGGTGCGTGCGCGCGTAGTCGGCGTACAGCCGGACGCCGTCGGCGGGCAGGCCGGCGCGCGCCGGGTCCTGCTGGTCGCAGCCGTGCAGCAGCCCGTGCCGCTCGTGCCACTCGGCGAGCGGGCGGAAGAACGCCTCCTCGGCCAGCTCGGCGCGGGTCAGGTGGTAGTCGCGCCGGATCGCGCCGCCGCCGTCGCCGCCTTCCCAGAGCGCCTTGAGGTGCGGTACGAGGTCGTAGCCGCGCCGCCGCTCGAACTCCCCGGCGAACGCGTCCGTCCAGGTCGGCAGCGACGGCAGCTCGTCCTGGAACGATCCCACGATCACGTTGCCGAGGCGGTGTCCGAGGCGCCGCTCGAACTCGCCGTGGACCCGGTCGAGCAGCACCGCGCACGCCTCGGCCGACAGGTAGTCGAAGCCGCGCGCGGCGGTGCCGCCGCCGCGTTCCAGCCACTGCCCGGCGAAGCCCGGCACGTCCCGGACCAGGCGGGCCTGGAGGTCGGCGCCGGAGAAGCCGAGCTGGTCGTAGAACCAGAGGGACACGCCCAGCCCGGCGGCGTCCTCGCAGACCCCGTCGAGCAGCTCCCACCACGCCTCGGAGAAGAACGGCGGGTCGTCGGCGTCCGAGCCGAACATCGGCCCGGACGGCGCCAGGTTCAGGATGACCAGGTTGAAGACGCCGCCCTCGGCGAACCGTTCGAGCTGGCGGCGCAGCCGCGGCCGCTCCAGCCGCTCGCCGCTCCACCACCAGATGGGCGCCGGGGAGTACGCGCGCGGGGGCGACTCCAGGACCGCGCGCAGCCGGGCCGGGATCATCCCTTGAGCCCGCTCGCGAAGCCCTTGATGACGTACCGCTGGAGCAGCAGGAACACCACCAGGATCGGCAGCGCGGCCAGCACCAGGCCGGCGAAGACCAGGCCGTAGTCCGACACGTACTGGCCGACGAACGCGAAGATCCGCACCGGCACGGTCTCCCGCGCCGAGCCGCCGAGGTAGAGCAGCGGGGTGAAGAAGTCGTTCCAGATGAACACCGCGTTCAGGATCAGCACCGTGCCGGTGATCGGCCGCAGCAGCGGGAACACCACCCGGGTGAACGCCTGGAGGTGGCCCGCGCCGTCGATCATCGCGGCGTTGGCGTAGTCGGCGGGCAGCGCCCGGATGAACCCGGTGTAGAGGAAGATCGTGAACGGCAGCTGGATGCCGGTGTAGAAGACGATCATCCCCTGGTAGGTGCCGAGCAGCCCGGCCGCGTCCACCATCTTGAACAGCGGGATCATGCCGAGCTGGAACGGCAGCACGATGCCGAGCAGGAACAGCACGTACAGCCCGAACCCGAGCCGGGTGGCGCAGCGGGCCAGGAAGTACGCGGCGAACGATCCCACCGCGATCAGCACCAGCAGGCTCGCCGCGGTGATCACCGTGCTGTTGAGCAGCGCCGAGCCGAGCGAGGCCCGTTCCCAGGCGTCGGAGAAGTTCCCGAACGTCGGGGACGTCGGCGGCGACAGCGGCGCCGACGCGATCTCCTGCTTGCCCTTCAGCGACAGCGTCACCAGGGCGTACACCGGGAACAGGAACGCCAGGGCGACGGCGATCATCACGAGTTCGAGCAGGAACGTGCGGAAGCCGTAGCGGAGGCTCACGCGCTCACCTCCCGGCCGCGCAGGTAGTAGATCTGGACGAGCGACACCGCGGCCACGAACAGCGCCAGCACCAGCGCGATCGCCGTGCTGTAGCCGTAGTTGCCGAAGACGAACGCCTGCTTGTAGAGGACGGTGGACAGCGTCTCGCTGGCGTGCCCGGGACCGCCGTTGGTCGCCGCGTACACCTGGTCGAACAGCTTGAGCCCGCCGATGGTGGACAGCATCAGGTTGATCGTCACCGCGGGCGCCAGCAGCGGCCAGGTCACGTGCCGGAACCGCTGGAACCGCCCGGCGCCGTCGATCATCGCGGCCTCGTGCAGGTCCTGCGGGACGCCCTCCAGGCCGGCCAGGAAGATGACCATCGAGTAGCCGGCGAACTGCCAGACCACCATCCCCGCCACCGACCAGATCGCCAGCGACGGGTTCCCGAGCCAGTCCTGGCGCAGGCCGCCGAGCCCGACGGCACCGAGGATGCCGTTGAGCCCGGCGTCCGGCGCCGGGTTGTAGACGTACTTCCACAGGAACGCGACCATGACCGGGCTGACGACGGCGGGGGCGAAGAACACCACCCGCAGCACGGCCCGCGACTTGATCCGCGTGTGGACGCCGAGCGCGAGCAGCAGCCCGATGCCGTTCTGCACGAAGACGATCGCGACGGTCAGCAGCAGCGTGTTGACCAGCGAGCCCCGGGCGGCCTCGTCGCCCCACAGCCGGCCGAAGTTCGCGAACCCGGTGAACGAGCGGTCGCCGAGACCGTTCCAGTCGGTGAAGGCGAAGACCATGCCGCTGACGCTCGGGTAGAGCACCACCAGCACGTACACGGCGAGGGCGGGCGCCGCGAACCACCACGGCGGCGTCAGGAATCCGCCCCGGCGCCGCCGGGGGCGCCGCCCTTCCGGGACGGTGCCCTTCCCGGCCGGGCGGCCGGCCGCCGGCGTGGCCGGGGCGCTTGTCGTGGGTGCCACTGGTTACTTCTTCCGGTAGGTCTCGTCCAGCTTCGCCAGCCCCTGCGGGATCGTGGTCCTGCCGCCGAGCAGCTCCTGGACCATGGCGAAGTGCGCGGGCTGGACCTCGGCGTTGGGCCACGCCTGGTCCATGAACGGGACGGCCTTGCCGCCGTCCATGAACGGCAGGAACGGGTCCAGCACCGGGTCGATCTTGGAGCTGCCGTCGCGGACGAACGGGACGCACGCGACGGCCTCGGACCAGGCGTTGATGTTGCGCTGCTCGCCGAGGAAGCCGAGGAACTCCTTGGCGGCGTCCTTGTTCTTGCTGCGGGCGCTGACGCCCACGCCGACGACGACGCCGGCGGGGATCCAGACGTCCGCCTCCTTGTCCGCGCCGGGCACCGGGAACATCGACAGGTCGTCGGGGCTGGTGGCGGCCTTGCGGAAGTCGGGCAGCACCGCCGAGACCTGGATCGCCATCCCGGCCTTGCCGGTGGCGACCATGGAGGTGGCCTGCTCGAAGGTGGTGCCGTTGGGGTTGTCGTTGAAGAAGCCGCGCTTCTGCAGCTCCAGGTACATCTCCAGCGCCTGCACCCAGCCGGACTGCGCGAACGACGCGGACCCGGCCTTCATCTGCTCGTCGAACCTCGGGTTCTTGGCGTACACGGTCGACGGCACCAGCGCGTAGGTGATCAGCTGCGTGATCCAGGGGGTCTGCGCGCCCAGCGCGATCGGGACCTTGCCCTTCTTCTTGATCTTGTCGCAGACCTGGAGGAACTCGCTCCAGGTCTTGGGCGGCTCGACCCCGGCCTCCTGAAAGACCTTCTTGTTGTAGATGGCGCCGATGACGCTGGAGCCGGGCGAGTAGATGAAGGTCTTGCCGTCCAGCTGGTACGCGGGCTTGAAGTTCGCCGGGATCTTCTTGGTCCACGCCTGGTCGCTCAGGTCGGTGAGCAGCCCGGCCTGGGCGATCTGCACCATGCTCATCGCGCTGCCGTTGCCCGGGAACACCACGTGCACGTCGGGGGCGTTCCCCGCGCCGAGCTGGGTGCGCACCGAGGTCTGCACCTGGTCGGTGGGCGCGAACGAGGTGTTGAACTTGACCTTGGTGTACGCCTTGGTGAGCGCGTCGAGCGCCTTCTGCTGGTCGGCGACGCCGACCAGGCGCAGGGTGCCGGACCCGCCCGACGAGCCGCCGCCGCAGGCCGCCAGGACCCCGGGCAGCGCTACCGCCGCGGCCGCCCCGCCGGTCGCGCGCAGGAAGTTGCGGCGGCTCAGGGGCGCCCTCTCGAACGACGATGTCATGTGTCCTCCTCGATGACCGGCGGGGAACCGCCGGGACCGTCCCGCTCGGGGACGGCGGTCAATGGGCCTCCGCGGTGAAGCGGTACTCCCCCGACGTCACGTGGCAGCGGAGCGCGCCGGGCTCCGCGGCGATGATGCGCACCCCGGGCGCCTCGGCCGCGGGGACGCCGCCCTCCCGCACGCCGCCGGGGTCCGGCGTGGGGACGACCACGGTGGCGGACGCCCCGGGCGGCACCGTCACCTGGAGCCGGAACGCGCCGTCCTCGCGGGTCCACGCGGTGCGGACGGTGCCGCGCACCGACTCGTACGACGCGCTCGCCGCCGTCAGGCCGCCGGGGCGGGGGCGGATCAGCAGCTCGCGGTAGCCGGCCGAGTCCGGGGCCTGGCCGAGGCCGGCGACGCCCTGGTAGAGCCATTCGCCGACCGAGCCGAGCGCGTAGTGGTTGAACGAGTTCATCGCGGCGGCCTGGAACCCGCGCTCGTCGGTGTAGCCGTCCCAGCGCTCCCAGACGGTGGTGGCGCCGTGCCGCAGCGGGGACAGCCAGGACGGCGCCTCGGTACGGCGCAGCAGCGCGTGCGCGAGGTCGGCGCGGCCGTGCGCGTCGAGCACCGGCGCGATCAGCCCGACGCCGAGGAACCCGGTGGTCACCCCGGGGCCGGCGGCCTCGACCAGCTCGGCCAGCCGCGCGGCGGCGCGCGGCACGAGCGCGGCGGGCAGCAGGTCGAACGCCAGGGCCAGCAGGTAGGCGGTCTGGGTGTCGCCCTCGACCCGGCCGTCCGCGGTCACGAACCGTTCGCCGAACGCCTTGCGGACGTGCTCGGCGAGCGATCCGTACCGGCGCGCCGTCTCGCCGCGGCCGAGGACCTCGGCGGCGCGGGCGGTCAGCTCGGCGCTGCGGGCGAAGTACGCGGTGGCGACGACGTCGCGCGGGGTCGGGGCGAGCGCGAGCCAGTCGGCGTAGTGCGGGCCGACGCGGCGGCTCCACACCAGGTCGGGGTTGTGCCGGTGGACGAAGTCGACCCAGGCGCACATGGCGTCGAGGTTGCGTTCCAGAACGCGCTCGTCGCCGTAGACGGTGTAGAGGTGCCAGGGCACCAGGACCCCGGCGTCGCCCCAGCCGGGCGCGCCCTCGTCGGCGACCCCGGCCAGCCGGGGCGCGACGTTGGTGAAGCAGCCGTCGGCGGACTGGGCGCCGCGCACCTCGCGCAGCCAGCCGTCGAAGAAGGCCGCGACGTCGGCGTTCAGGCAGGCGGTCGGCAGGAACACCTGGGCGTCGGCGAGCCAGCCGAGCCGCTCGTCGCGCTGCGGGCAGTCGGTGGGGACGCTGACGAAGTTGGAGCGCTGGCCCCACTCGATGTTGCGGTGCAGCCGCTCGACGGCCGGGTCCGAGCAGGCGAACGCGCCCGCCCAGGGGGTGTCGCTGTGCAGGACCACGCCGGTGACGTCGGCCGCGTCCAGGGACTCCAGCCCGGACACCTCGGCGTACCGGAAGCCGTGGTAGGTGAAGCCCGGCTCGAAGACCGCCTCGGCGGCGTCGCCCGCGACGAGCACGTCGGTGGCGGCGGCGGTGCGCAGGTTGGCGGTGTAGATCCGGCCGTCGTCGTCGAGGGTCTCGGCGTGCCGGATCACGACCCGGTCGCCGCGGGCCAGGCCGCGCGCGGTGAGCCGGACGCGGCCGGCGAAGTTCTGCCCGAAGTCGACGAGGTGGCGGCCGTCCGGGTCGCGGGTGACGGACACCGCGGGCAGCTCCCGGACGGCGCGGACGGGTTGCGCGACCGACGCGATGAGCAGGTCGTGGCCGTCGCCGGTGACCTGGGCGGGGAGCCAGCCGGCGAGCGCCTCGGCCGTCGCGGCGGGCGGGTCCGGGCGGTCCCAGCCGGGGGTCTCGCGGCGGAGGTCGTGGCACTCCCCCATGAGGAGGTCGGCGTACCGGACGGGCCCGCGCGCGGTCAGCCAGTCGGCGCCGGTGGCGATGACCTCGGTGGCGCCGTCGGCGTGGGTGAGGTGCAGCTCGGCCAGGAGTTCCGGGAACGTTCCGTAGTGGGCGCCGGAGCGGCGGGCGTCGAAGCCGGTGAAGCCGCTCCACCAGCCGTCGGCGATCGTCGCGGCGAGCACGTTGCCGCCCGCGCGCAGCAGCGCGGTCACGTCGTAGGTCTGGTACTCGATCCGGTCGCGGTAGTCGGTCCAGCCGGGGGCCAGCTCGGCGTCGCCGGCGCGGACGCCGTTGACGCGGACCTCGTACAGGCCCTTGGCGGTGACGTACAGCCGGGCGCGGACGGGCGCGGCGGCCGTCTCGAACGCGCGCCGCAGCCGGATCGCCGGTTCGAGCCCGTGGTCGGGGATGGCGAGCACGCCCTCCTCGGGGGCGTCCACCACGTCCAGCGCGGTCCGGTCGTGGGTGATCCACGACGCCGTCCAGCCGGTGGGCGCGCCCATCCCGGTCTCGAACCACGACTCCGCCTCGCCCGCCGCGCCGTCCTCGGCGGTGACGGTGACGGTCCAGCGGTAGCGGGTGCGGGGCCGCAGCGGCTCGCCCGCGTAGAGCGCCCCGACCGCGGCGGGATCGGCGACCTGCCCGGAGTCCCAGACCTCGGTGCCGTCCGCGGCGCCGCCCGCGACGCGCACGCGCACCCGGTACGCGGCGGGCGCGTCGCCGCGCCGGCCGGACGCCAGCCGCCAGGACAGCAGCGGCGCGGCCGCGTCCAGGCCCAGCGGCTCGGCGCGGTGGTCGCAGCGGAGCCCGTAGGGCGCCAGCGTCGCGCTGGGGGAACCGGTACCGGTCACCGGAGCACTCCGATCATGAATATCAACAGTTCTGCTGAGAACTTAACGCGATTTTACGAGAAATTAAGAGTAGGAGCTGCCCGATCAGGGTGTCAAGGCTCGGGAGAGGCTATTTCGGCGGCCGCCGACCCGAATTCCGCGCGCGCCGAAGCGACCCCTTCGCCCTAGGTCAGAGCGGCTACGAGGAGCCCCTTTCCGGTGCCGAACGGCGGAATGCGAATGGCCGCGCGGCCGCGGTGACGCTGTTTGAGATAGGAACGCTATTCGACTTTACGAACTGTCCTGCCAGCGTTCCCGGGCGGCCGCGACCCGGTTCCGGTACGCCGCGTACTCCTCCTCGTAGAAGGCGGCGCGGCCCGGGTCGGGATCGCGGACGCCGGCGGGCCGCGTCCACTCCGCCGCGTCGAGCCCGTGCCCCGCGGCCAGCACGGCGCCCCGCGCCCCCGCCTCCGCCGCGGCGACCCGCAGCGGGCGGCCGAGCACGTCCGCGAACAGCCCGAGCCAGGAGTCGCTGCGCGTGCCGCCGCCCGCCACGGCGAGCTCCCCGGACAGGCCCGCGGCGGCCAGGCAGTGCCGCGCCGCGAAGGCGATGCCCTCGCAGGTCGCCCGGACCAGATCGGCGGTGGTCGTCTCCAGGCTCACGCCGGTGATCTCCGCGCGGGCCGCCGGCTCGACGAACGGGGCGCGCTCCCCCGAGGGCGCGAAGAACGGCAGCACCCGCACGCCCCGCGCCCCCGGCGGGGAGGCGGCGAGCAGGTCCTCCAGGTCGCCGTGCCCGGCGCCGACGGCGTCCAGCACCCAGTCCAGCGCGGCGGTGCCGACCATCGCGGGCATGCCGCGCAGCCAGCGGCCGGGCCGCCCGGTGGCGAAGTGGAACCCGGCCGGCTCGCCGGCCAGCATCGGCTCGTCGATCACCGCCAGGCAGGCCAGCGTGGTCCCGATGATCAGCAGCCCGTCGCCCGGCTCGGTCACCCCGGCGCCGAGCGCGCAGGCGGGCACGTCGAACGGTCCCGCGGTCATCGGCAGCCCCGCCGGCAGTGGGCGGCCGGCGAGCACCGCGCCCTCGGGCCGCGGCTCGGCGACGGGCGCGAGCAGCCCGGCCCGGTGCGACAGCCCGCAGGCGGCCAGCGCCTCGGCGTCGTACGCGCGCGTCCGCGGGTTCAGGAAGGGCACCGACGCGTCGCTCACGTCGGTGGCGCGGACGCCGGTCAGCCGCTGGAAGACCACGTCCTTGCAGTACGCGGCGGTCGCGGCGGCGTCCAGCGCCGCGGGCTCGTGCCGGTCCAGCCAGGCGAGCACGGGCGCCGGGCAGCCCGGGAACAGGGCGTTGCCGGTCCGCCGGAACACCGTCTCCGCCACGCCGCTCGCCGCCCATTCGGCGACGATGTCCCCCGCCCGCGCGTCCATCCAGGTGATCGCGGGGCGGACCGGCCGGGCGTCCCGGTCGACCAGCCACACGCCGTCGCCCTGGCCGGTCAGCCCGGCCGCGACCGGGTCCGGGTGGCGGGCGGTGAGCGCGCCGAGCACCTCGGCGACGGCGCCCGCGACCTCGTCCGGGTCCTGCTCGGCCCGGCCGTCCCGCGCGCTCGTGCGCGCGGGACGCGCCTCGACCGCCAGTACCCGGCCGGTCTCGCCGAACGCCGCGGCCTTGACCACGGACGTGCCCACGTCGATCCCGATGAACATCGTGGGCCTCCTCACTTGCGTCGGGGGCGCCCCGTCGGGGCGTTCAGGAGGGGTTGAGGCAGTGGGCGAGCGGCTCGCCCCGGTGCAGGCGGCCGACCTCGGCCGCGACGATCCGCGCCGCCTTCTCGGCGACGGCGCGGCTGGCGCCGCCCAGGTGGGGGGTCATGACCAGGTTCGGCGCGGAGAGCACGCGCGCGCCGGGGGGCGGCGGCTCCTCGGCGAACGTGTCGAGCCCGGCCGCCAGCAGGTGGCCCGACTCCAGCGCGTCGCAGAGGGCGTCCTGGTCCAGCAGCCCGCCGCGGGCGCAGTTGATCAGCACCGAGCCGGGCGGCATCAGGCCGATCTCGCGGGCGCCGATCAGGCCGCGGGTCTCGGGGGTGAGCCGAGCGTGCAGGGAGACGATGCGGGAGCGGCGAAGCAGGTCGTCCAAGCTGGCGGGACCATCACCGTCCGGCAGGTACGGGTCGTACACCTGGACGTCGGCGCCGAAGCCGGCGAGGATCCGCGCGACGCGGCTGCCCACGGCGCCGCCGCCGACCAGGCCGACCGCGGTGCCCTCCAGCTCGAGGCCGGTGGCGTCGTAGGTGTAGTAGCGCCCGCCCCACTCGCCGCGCCCGGCGAGCGCCGCGTGCGTCTCGGGGATGCGCCGCAGCGCGGCCAGCAGCAGGCCGACCGTGTACTCGGCGGTGGCGGTCGCGTTGCGGCCCGGCGCGTAGCAGACGCGGACGCCGCGGGCCGTGGCGGCCTCGACGTTCACGTTGATCGGGCCGCCGCGCGCGACGGCGACCAGCTCCAGGTCCGGCGCGTTGTCCAGGACCTTGGCGGTGATGGGCGCCATCTGCGTCACGCAGGCGCGGGCGCCCTCCAGCGCCTCGATCATCGCCTCCTCGGTGCCGGACGCCTCGTCCACCTCGCCCACCGGCCCGAACGGGGTCACCGGCCAGGGCAGTTCGAGCGGCCGGACGTCGGCGGCGCCGCCGAGCTCGGCGCGCAGCGCGCCGTCCAGCAGCTCCGGGAGGACGAAGCGGTCGCCCGCGGCCAGCACCCTCATGTCGTCGCCATCTCGTAGGTCACCTTCTGTTCGTCGAGGTCGCGCAGTGCCTCGGCGCCGGCGCCGTCGTCCACGATGACGCGGTCGAACACCGAGAGCGGCGCCACCCTGTGCAGCGCCACGCGGTTGAGCTTGGAATGGTCGATGAGCAGCACGTTGCGGGCGGCGGCGCCGAGCATGGCGCGCTTCACCGAGACGATGTGCTGCTCCTGGTGGTAGGCGAACCCGCCGGAGACCGCGGAGGTGGACACGAAGCACAGGTCCACGTGCAGCGCCGTGATGGCGTCCACGCAGGCCACCCCGAGGAACGAGTCGTGGAGCGGGTCGTAGTCGCCGCCGAGCGCCATCAGCCGGATGTCCCGCTCGCTGGCCAGCAGGTTGATCGCCTCGCGGAAGTTGGTGATGACGGTCAGCGGCGTGATGCCCGAGAGCCGGCGGGCGAGCGCGAGCGTCGTGGTGGAGTCGTCCAGCATCACCGCCATGCCCGGCTCGACCAGCTCGACGGCCCGCTCGGCGATGGCGTCCTTGGCGGCGCGCATCGACTTCATCCGGTAGGCGACGTTGCTCTCGAACACCCCGGACGGCTGGGCGGTCACGCCGCCGCGGTGCTTGCGCACGATGCCCTGGCGCTCGAGCTCGTCGAGGTCGCGGTGGATCGTCATCAGGCTCACGCCGAAGCGCTCGGCGAGGTCGGCCGCGGTGACCGAGCCCGCGGTGAGGACGAGGTCGGCGATGTCCTGCCGGCGGCGCTCGGGGCCACGGCGGCCGCTGCTGTCGTGGGTCATGCTTCGATCCTCCCGTGGAGGCGCACCGCACGACCGGTGATCGACGGGAACCGGGTGGGGCAAGAGGTGGCGAGGTGATACGGCGGGCCGTCCGCTAACAGTCTCGGTCGGCCACGTCACAGAGCTTGTAACATCGCTCGCCATCTCGTCAACCCCCAGTACAGCCCGGTTTGCCGGCGGATCCACCACCCTCGGACAGAGGCAAGATAACGTCATGATGTTGTAAGTTCACATCAGTCAGCGCGAAAACAAAGGGGTAAATATCGTGGGAGTGGGGCCACCGGACGCCGTCTGGGTCGGCATCGACGTCGGCACGCAGGGCGTCCGCGCGCTCGCCGTCACCGCTGCGGGCCGGGTCGCCGGCCGCGGCGCCGCACCGCTCACCGGGCGGCGCGAGGGCGCGCGCCACGAGCAGTCCCCCGCCGGCTGGTGGACCGCCGTCGCGGCCGCCGCCCGCGCCGCGCTCGCCGAGGTCCCGCCGCCCGCCGCCGTGCGCGGCGTGGCCGTCTGCAGCACCTCCGGCACCGTCCTGCTCACCGGCCCGGACGGCGAGCCGCTGACCGAGGGCCTCATGTACGACGACGGCCGCGCGCCCGCCCAGGCCCGCGCCGCGCAGGAGGCCGGAGAGGCCCTCTGGGACCGGCTCGGCCTCCGCATCCAGCCGTCCTGGGCCCTCGCCAAGGTGCTGTGGCTCGCCCGCGAGCACCCCGCCCTCCTCTCCCGCGCCCGCATCGCGCACCAGGCCGACCTCGTCGTCGCGCGGCTCACCGGCGGGCCCGCCGCCACCGACTCCAGCCACGCCCTCAAGACCGGGTACGACCTCCAGGCCGAGGCGTGGCCGCGCGAGGTGCACGAGCGGCTCGGCCTGCCCGCGTCCCTGTTCCCCGAGGTCGTCCGCCCCGGCACCGTCGTCGGCGAGGTCTCCGCCGCCGCCGCGGCGGAGACCGGGCTTCCCGCGGGCACCCCCGTCGTCGCCGGGATGACCGACGGCTGCGCCTCCCAGCTCGGCTCCGGCGCCCTCCGCGTCGGCCGCTGGAACTCGGTGCTCGGCACGACGCTCGTCCTCAAGGGCGTGACCGCCGAACCGATCCGCGACCCCGCCGGGGTCATGTACAGCCACCGCGCCCCGGACGGGGCATGGCTGCCCGGCGGCGCGTCCAGCGTCGGCGCGGGCGTCCTCACCGCGGACCCCGCCGACCTCCCGCGCCTGGACGAGCTGGCCGCGCGGCACGAGCCGTCCGGCGCGCTGGCCTACCCGCTGGTCTCCCGCGGCGAGCGGTTCCCGTTCCTCGCACCCGAGGCCGAAGGCTTCCTGCTGGGGACCCCGTCCGGCGAGGGCGACCGGCACGCGGCGCTCCTCCAGGGCGTCGCGTACGTCGAACGGCTGGCCCTCGCGTACGTGCGGCGGCTCGGCGCCACCGTCGAGGGCCCGATCACGTTCACCGGCGGGGCCGCCCGCAGCGCGTACTGGTGCCGGCTCCGCGCCGACGTCCTCGGCCGCGAGGTCCGCGTCCCCGAGCACGCCGACGCCGCCCTCGGCATGGCGGTGCTCGCCGCGTACGGGACGCGCGGGGACGCCGCGCCGGCGGACGTCGCGGAGTCCATGGTCCGCGTCCGCGCGGTCGTGGAGCCGAACCCGGGCAGGATGGAACGGTTCACCGAGCCGTTCCACCGCCTGCTGGACGAACTGGAACGGCGCGGCTGGCTGCCCTCCGAGGTGGCCGCCTACGCACGCGAGCACGGATGACGGGGCGATGAGCACGACACTCTTCCTTGCGCGGCACGGGCAGACCGTGTGGCACGCCGAGAACCGGTACGCGGGGGTCAGCGACATCGCGCTCACCGCCGCGGGCCGCGAGCAGGCCGAACGGCTCGGCGCCTGGGCCGGCGGCGCCGCGCTCGACGCGGTCTGGGCGTCGCCGCTGAGACGGGCCCGCGCGACCGCGGCGCCGGCCGCCGCGGCCCTCGGCCTGCCGGTCACCGTCGACGGCGACCTGACCGAGCTGGACTTCGGCTCGGCCGAGGGCCGCACGCTCGCCGAGCTGCCGCCCGCCGAGGTCGCCGCGTTCCGCGCCGATCCGGTCGCGGGCGCGTTCCCGGGCGCGGAGAACCCGGCCAAGGCCGCGGTCCGCGGGGCGGCGGCGCTGCGCCGCATCGCCGCCCGCCACGAGGCGGGACGCGTGCTCGTGGTCGCGCACAACACCCTGCTGCGGCTGACGCTCTGCGAGCTGATCGGGATCGCGCCCGCGCGCTACCGGTCCCTGTTCCCGCAGGTGGGCAACTGCACCCTCACCGAGATCCGGCTGGACGCCACGGCCACGGCCCTGATGTCGTTCAACGCCCCGCTCCCCTGACCGAGATCTTTTTCTCCGGAGGATGTCGAGAACGTCGCGGCGGCTCCGACCTTCCCGCGAACGGCCCGGAAAGGGGCCCGCGAGCTGGAGGTAGCACGATGAGCAAGGTCACCTGCGACATCGCGATGTCGATCGACGGGTTCACGGCGGGGCCGGACCAGAGCCTGGACGCCCCGTTCGGCACCGGCGAGAACGGGCGGCTGACCCGGTGGCTCGTCGAGGAGCCCGAGACCGGCGCCGCGGCGATGGAGGTCGCGAACACCGCCGGGGCGTACGTGATGGGCCGCAACATGTTCGGCCCCGGCCGCGGCGCCTGGGACCTGGACTGGAAGGGCTGGTGGGGCGACGAGCCGCCCTACCACGCGCCGGTGTTCGTGCTGACCCACCACCCGCGCGAGCCGCTCGAGATGGCGGGCGGCACGGTGTTCCACTTCGTCACCGGCGGGATCGAGGAGGCGCTGAAGCGGGCGCGCGAGGCGGCCGGGGACGCGCACGTCGCCATCGCCGGCGGCGCCGCGACGGTCAACCAGTACCTGGCGGCCGGGCTGGTGGACGAGCTGCGCGTCCACGTGGCCCCGGTCGTGCTCGGCGCCGGCGAGCGCCTGTTCGCGGGCGTCGCCGACGTGGACCTCGAACTGGTCGGCACGTCCGGGACCGGGCTGGTGTCCCACCTGACCTACCGGGTGGTCCGCTAGCTCAGGCGGGGTCGCGGCGGACGGGGCAGGTCATGCAGTGCGCCCCGCCGCGCCCCTTGCCGAGCTCGAAGCCCTCGATCTCGATCACCTCGACGCCGTGGTCGCGGAGCTTGCGGTTGGTGTACTGGTTCTTGTGGTACCCGATCACCACGCCGGGTTCGAGGGCGAAGAAGTTGCTGCCCGAGTCCCACTGCTCCCGCGCCTGCTGGTAGTCGTCGCCCCCGGTCGGGATGATCTCCAGCCGGGAGAGGCCGAGCGCCTCCTCCAGCGCGGTGACGAAGTCGCGGTCGCGGTGGACGGTGAGCGTGCCCTCCTTGTCGCCGGGCCGCAGCGAGTGGCTGACCGCGCCGTCCAGGAACGGGGTGTACGCCGTGGCCTTGGCGACGTCCACGAACGTGAAGACGGTGTCCAGGTGCATGTAGGTGCGCTGCTTGGGGACGTCCACCGCGATCACGCGCTCGGCGGCCCCGGCGGCGAACAGCGACAGCGCCAGATGCTCGATCGTCCGCGGGTTGGTGCGCTCGCTGATGCCGACGGCGACGGCCCGGCCGCCGATCGGCATCATGTCGCCGCCCTCCATCGCGGCGCTCCCGTAGTCCTCCTCGTCGAACCGCCCGTCCTCCCCGGCGTAGGGGTACCAGCGGGGGAAGCCGCGGCCGGCGAACCTCGGGTGGTGGTCGTAGATCGTGCGCTGGTTCATCGTCTCGAGCCGGCGCACGTGCCAGAACATCGGGTTGAGGCAGACGCCCTCGTACAGCCAGGCCGCCGGGTCGCGCTGGTAGAGGGAGTTCGGCAGCGGCGGCAGGACGTACCGGCGCGGGTCGGTGCAGGCCGCGACCAGCGACCGCTCCTCCAGGCCGACGATGCCGAACTCCTCCTTGGTCAGGCCGCCGACGAGGTGCGTGGCCAGCCGATCGCCGTCCCAGGCCGACAGGGCGTCCCGGACGCCGTCGACCAGCGCCGGCCCCACGGTCAGGTGCGTGACGACCCGCTCGATCGCGCGGCGCTTGACGTCGGGGCCGGTGTCGAGCGCCTCGGCCAGCAGCTCGTGGTGGTGCAGGACCTCGATCCCGCGCTCGCGCATGACCTGCACGAACGTGTCGTGCTCCCGCTGCGCGTGGTCCACCCAGAGGATGTCGTCGAAGAGCAGCTCGTCGTTGTTGAAGGGGGTCAGGCGCTTCAGGCTCAGGTCCGGCCGGTGCACGATCACCGTGCGGAGGCGGCCGACCTCCGAGTGCACGCCGAGGTCCGTCATGGTGGGGATCTGCCCGGCGCGCCCGCGGCGCATTGCCGGGCCGGCACAAAGATCGGCGGACCGTTTCCGTACCCGATCATGAATCTGCGCGGCGGCGCGCGCGGGTATGCCCGGCCCGATGACCACCACCACCGAGAAGACGGGCGCGCCCAAGGCGGCCTCGAAGCTGCGGCTGCCCGCCCTGACCGCGATGGTCGTCGGCTCCATGGTCGGCGCGGGCGTGTTCTCGCTGCCCGCGAACTTCGGGCAGGCGACCGGCGTGTACGGCGCCGCCATCGCCTGGATCATCGCCGGGACCGGCATGCTGACGCTGGCGCTGGTCTTCCAGTTGCTGGCCGTCCGCAAGCCCGATCTGGACGCGGGCGTGTACGCCTACGCCAAGGCCGGGTTCGGCGAGTTCCCCGGCTTCTTCTCGGCGTTCGGGTACTGGGCCAGCGCGTGCGTCGGGAACGTCAGCTACTGGGTGCTGATCAAGTCCACGTTCGGGCTGCTCTTCCCGGCCCTCGGCGAGGGCGACACGCTGCTCGCGGTCGTGCTGTCGGCCGCCGGGGTCTGGGCGTTCCACCTGCTGATCGCGCGGGGCGTCGGCGAGGCGGCGTTCGTCAACCAGATCGTGACGGTGGCGAAGCTCGTCCCGATCGCGCTGTTCGTCGTGATCCTCGCCGTCACGCTGCGGTCGCCGGTGTTCGGTGACAACCTGTGGGGCGGCGATCGGTCGTTCGGCGGGCTGTTCGACGAGGTGCGGGCGACGATGCTGGTCACCGTGTTCGTGTTCCTGGGCGTGGAGGGCGCCAGCGTCTACTCCCGGTACGCGCGCCGCCGCCGCGACGTGGGGCGGGCGACCGTGCTCGGGTTCCTCGGGGTGCTGGCGCTGTTCGCGTCGGTCACGCTGCTGTCGTACGGGGCTCTCGGCAAGGCCGAGCTGGGTGAACTCCAGCAGCCCTCGATGGCCGGCGTGCTCGAATCGGCCGTCGGCCCGTGGGGCGCCCGGTTCATCGGCGCGGGGCTGATCGTCTCGGTGCTGGGCGCGTACCTGTCGTGGACGCTCATGGCGGCCGAGGTGCTGTTCGTCGCCGCCAGGGACGCTGACATGCCCGCCTTCCTGCGCCGCACGAACGGGCGGGACGCCCCGATCGCGGCGCTGGTCATGACCAGCTCCCTCGTCACCGCCGTCCTGCTGGTCACGCTGTTCTCCGAGGACGCGTTCACGTTCGCGCTGAAGCTGTGCAGCGCGCTGTCGCTGGTGCCGTACCTGCTGGCCGCCGGGTACGCCCTCAAGCTCACCGCGAGCGGGGAGACCTACGACCGCGCTCCCGGGGGGCGGCGGAAGGAGACGGTGATCGCCGCGGTGGCCGTCCTCTACACCGCGTTCCTCATCGTCGCCGCCGGGCTGGAGTTCCTGCTGATCTCCTGCATCATCTACGCGCCCGGAACGGTGCTGTTCGTGCTGACCCGCCGCGAGCGCGGCCGGCGCGCCTTCACCGTTCCCGAGGCGGCGCTGTTCGCGCTGGTCGCGGTGGCGGGGGTCGCGGCGGTGGCCTGCCTGGCCACCGGCGCCATCACGATCTGACGGGCTCGGGTCCGGGCTCCCGTTCCGGCTCGGGTCCGGGGCCCGCACGGTCGCCGCGCAGCACCATCGCGACGCGGTAGCCGACGGCCGTGATGGGGACGGCGACGATGGCGCCCGCGATCCCGGCCAGCAGCGTCCCGGCCGTCACCGCCACCAGGATCACCGCGGGGTGC
This sequence comes from Actinomadura sp. 21ATH, assembly GCF_041951345.1. Taxonomy (NCBI): domain Bacteria; kingdom Bacillati; phylum Actinomycetota; class Actinomycetes; order Streptosporangiales; family Thermomonosporaceae; genus Actinomadura; species Actinomadura sp. 21ATH. The sequence goes on from NZ_JBGNUR010000002.1 coordinate 509,495, forward strand.
AGGTTCAGCGCCCGGCCCATGATCAGCGGTTGCAGCAGGTTGCCCTCCGCCTGCTGGACGATGATCACCGCGGCCAGCACCAGCAGGGCGTCGGTCACCCCGTTGCTCACGAACGCGATCAGCACGGCCGCCGCGCCCGCCACGGTCGCGCCGACGATCGGGACGAACGCGGCGATGAACGTCAGGAGGGCGAGGGGCAGCGCCAGCGGCACGCCGATCACCAGGAGGGCGATCCCGATGCCGACGGCGTCCACCGCCGCGACCAGCACGGTCCCGCGGATGTAGGCGACGAGGGCCTCCCACCCGGCGCGGGCGGCGCCGTCGACGCGCTCGCGGGACCGCCGCGGGATCATGCTCAGCGCCCAGCGCCACATGCCGGGGCCGTCCTTGAGCACGAAGAAGAGCAGCACCAGGGCGATCACGATGGACGCCACGGTCTGGGTGGCGGCCCCCGCCCCGGCGGCGGGATCGGGCGCGGCCTTGACCAGCGCGTTCTGCAGCGTGTCGGTGATCGAGTCGAGCTGCCTGGAGTTGATCGGGAACGGGCCGTTCAGGAGCAGGTCGCGGACCTTGTCCAGGCCCTCCTCCAGCCCCTTGCGCAGGTGCGGCCACTGGCGGACGGTCTGGTTGCCGATCAGCGCGATCGGCACCGCGATGATGGCCAGCAGCGCGAGGACCCCGAGCAGCGCGGCCAGCCACGCCGGGAACCGCACCGCCCGCAGCCGCCGCGGGATCGGCTCGACCAGCGCGGCCATCAGCAGCGTCGCCACCAGCGCGAGCGTGAGCGGCGCCAGGTGGACCAGCAGCCACAGCACCAGCCCGCCCGCCGCCGTCAGCACCAGCAGGCACGCGGCGATCAGCGCCGCCCGCTGCAGCCCGGGTGGCGGCACCTTCCTGTCACGGGAGTCCATCACCGCCGCGTTACCCCGGGTGGCCTGCGTTAACCAGGAGCCCGCGATGCGGTCAGCCCTCCTGCCCGGTCACCTCGGCCAGGTCGGCCAGCATCTCGGACGCGTCGACGGGATGCAGGTCGCCGGCGCCGGTGAACCGGACGCTCTCCAGCGTGTGCTCGTCGGAGAAGCCCGGATTCCCGACGACCAGGCCCGGGCTCAGCGCGATGCCGACGCTGCCGCCGCCGGGCAGGGCGCGGGAGATCGACATCTGCACGCCGGCGTCCTGCGGCGCCTCCGGCTCCCAGCCACGCCGCTTCATCGCCAGGATCCGGCCGGCCGGAACGCTGACGCCCTCGAAGCGCGCCAGATGGCCGGCGCGCTCCTCGGCGGCCGGCTCGTACACGCCCCGGGCGATCTGGGGGAACGGCTGGAGGATCTCGTAGTCGGCGAACAGCTCCGCCCAGGCGGCCGGCTCGTCCCCGAGGTGGAGCGGGTGGGGGATGCGGACGGCGGCGGAGTCCGGGAGGGCGAGGGCGTCGTCGTTCACGTCGGCGAACGTGCCGTCCTCGGCGATCCGGAACGCGGTCGCCGAGCCGCCCGCGCCGTCCGTCTCGCCGAAGCCGCCCGGCGCGTACTGCCACACCAGGCGCCGGGCGATGTGCCGGACGAGGGGATGGTCCGCGAACAGCCGCCGGAAGTCGGCGGCCGGCCAGGTGCGGCGCCCGACCATGGCCTGCTCCAGCCGCACGATCTGGTCGGCGGCGACCGCGCGGGCGTCCTTCTTGAGCGCCGCGAACCTCTTGTACGCGGCGTCGGCGAGCGCGGCGTCGTCCTTGGCGCCCGGCCTGGGGAGGCTCTTGCGGCGCCTGCCGTCCCCGTCCAGGACGTACGGCCTGAGCCGCTCGTCGAACCCGACGGTGAAGCGGCGCGGCCCGTAGTCCAGGGCCAGCGACCCGGCGGCGTCCAGCCCGAGATCGGGCACCAGCCGGTCGGCGAGCTGCTCGGGCGACAGGCCGCGCAGGCCGGCGACCTCGCGGATCCTCTCCTGCGCGCGGGCGCGCACCTTCGCGAACCGCACCTTGCGCGCGATGCCGTCCAGATGCGTCAGCGCCAGGTCGGTGCCGATCCCGGCGAGCGCGTCCACTCCGGCGGCCGCCTTCTTGTGCCCGCTCCGCAACGGCCAGGCGCGGATCAGCGGGACGAGCCGGCGGGCGGCCTCGTCGTCGCCGAGCCGGCCGAGCTGCGCCAGCGCCCAGCCGTCGCGGGGCGGCGCCCCGGCCGCCTGCCATCGCTCGAACAGCTCCCAGGAGAACGCGGCCAGCGAGGCGCGGTCGCACGCCTCCTCGGCGGCGCCGATCCCGGCGTACCACTCCCCCGGGCCGGACATGGCGAGCATCGTGACCAGGTGGCCGGTGGCGGCGGCGGGCAGGGCCCGGCCGCCGCCGCGCAGCGCGATCTGCGGCAGCAGCGCGGGATCGGCCCAGGCCGGGGGCTTGGGCACGCGCGCCGGGACCAGTTCCAGCGGATCGGTCTCCAGCAGCGTCTCGACGGCCGCCGCGGCCTCGGGACCGTACACCCGCGCCGCTCCGGCGACCTCGTCCGCGCCGAGCGTCCCGGCCAGGTGGAGGAGGGCGGACTCGGCGTCCCCGCGCGTCCGGCCGGGCTCGCCCAGCGCCGCCGGAACGAGCAGGACGGCGGCGGCGAGCCGGTGCCGAGCGAACCACTCGACCGCCACGGGCCTGACCGCCCTGAACCGGGCGAGCCGGGCGGCCATGACCAGCGCCACCCGTGCGTCCCGGAACGGCAGCAGCGGATCGTGGCGCATCGGCCGGGCGTGCGCGGAACGGAGCAGCAGCGGCAGCACGTCCAGCTCGAAGCGGGCGGCGAGTCGCGGCAGCCACGTCTCCGCGCCCCAGCGGGCCGGCGGGCGCCAGTCGGCCGCGATCGGACGCATCACCTCCTCGGGCCCGAAGACCATCGCCGCCGGGTGGATGTGGCGGCGTCCCGCCCGATGGTCGGCGGCGGCCTTCGCCCAGTCGGAGCCCTCCTCTGCGACATGCCGGAAAGGCTCGGCGGATGCGCTCCACCGCTCGCGCTCCCCGGCGAGCCACACCACCGAGGGGGCCAGGGCGGGCACCAGGTCCGCGATCACCGGTGGCCGCGCCTTGCGGCGCGCGCGGGTCCACGGCGGCTCCGCCAGGACCCGCGGGACGGCGCTCGCGGGGGCGTCCGGGAGGCGGGCGGGCGAGCGCAGCGCCTCCTCGACGGCCGCCCGGCTCGCCGCGGGCAGGCCGGGCAGCTCGGCCGCCACCAGGTCGGGCCGGGTGGCGGCATGGGAGCGCAGCAGTCCGGCGGCGGCCGCGGCCGCCTTGCCCCGGCCTGCCGCCGCCGCGCCGAGCACGCGCAGCGCCCGCACGGGGAAGCGCTCGGCCGCCGCGCTCACCACCGGCTCCACGTCCTTCTGGCCGAGCCTCTCCACCAGCAGCCCGAACGCCTCGTCCGTGGGCAGCATGCCGAGCAGTTTCAGGGCGTCGCGGCGCGCCGCCGCGCGCACGCGGTCGCCGTCGGCGAACTCCGCCACCACCGGCGCGACCGCCGGCCCGATGCCCTCGGCCATCGTGGCGAGCACGCCGGGGTGGTGCCCGTTCCAGGCCAGGTCGGCGACGGCGCCGAGGCGGTCGAGCTGCGAGAGGCCGGTCAGCGAGCACAGGATCTGCCAGATGTACCACTGGTCGGCGGGAGGCGCGGCGCAGCATTCGTCGACCCAGTCCGTGCGGGTCGGCAGCAGGTAGGAGACACGGGCGCGTTCCTCCGGCGTCCGGCGCAGGGCGGCGAGGCGCTCCTCGGTCTCGCGGTAGTCCCGGTCATCGGCCGCGGCGAGGAGGTCGCGCAGGCGGCGCAGCACGTGGTGGCCGTACCACCAGGCGTGGTGAACGGCCGAGGCCGGGACGAGGCCGATCGAGGGCGGGCCGCCCATCTCGGGCTTCCGGGCCGGAGGCCACCGGAGATGGAGCCGGGGCATCTCCAGGGCGGCGCAGACGGCCGTGGGCAGGCCGTGTTCGACGATCAGCCCGTCGAACACGTCGTCGTGGCGGCCGCCGTGGTCGTGGGTCCAGCCGTCGAACCTGAACCAGATCAGGCACGTCGCGACGGCCGCGGCGCCGAGTGGCTCGTCCTCCCCGGCCAGGTGACGGCGGGCGCGGGCGGCCGGCGCCGGGTCGCTGTCCGGGTGGCCGAGGACGCCGTCGAGCCAGGGAGCGGCGTGCTCGCGCGCGGCGCGCAGGGCCTCGGGGACGGCGGCGGGAACGGTGACCGGCACTTCCAGGCCGCCGCGCCGCGCGTGCAGCGAGCGCCGCCTCCACCGCTTCGGAGGATCGAACGCGTCTTCGTCCATGGCGCCCCACGGTAGGAAGCCCCTCCGACATTTGCGGGACGCGGGCGTTCCCTTTACGGCCCGCCGGACGGGGCCGGGTACGGGTGGTCCGTGGGGAACGCCGAGACCGAGGGGGTCGAGCACCGATGAGGATCCGCGACACCGGCCAGATCGAGGAGCTGCTGGGGGATCTCGACTTCCCCGCGTCCAAGCAGGAGATCGTCGAGCACGCCCACCGGGACGGTGCCGGCACCGACGCCGAACGGGCGCTCGCCGGGCTGCCGCTCGGCGACTACGACAACCTGCAGCAGGTGCTGCGGTCGGTGGACGTCGATCCCGATCCCGGGCGGAGCCCCGCCGAGCGGGACTACCAGCGGACCCATCACAACAAGCCGGGGCTGGCCGAGCACATGCGCGAGACCGAGCGGCCGCCGATCGAGGAGGAGCTGCGCCGCGACCGCCGCGAGGGGTTCTGAGGGGCGCCGCCCGGGGTCACTTGTGGGTTCCGTCACTGTCAGCGACATGTCCGTCCACGGAACGCGTTCGGTCAACTACGCTCCGTGAGAGTCGAGTGACAGCCAGAGAACGGAACCGGCATGACCACGAGCGGTATCCCCACCGCGCCCGGGGCGCTCCCCCTCGTCGGCCACGCGCCGCGCATGCTGCGCGATCCACTGCGCTTCGTCGCCGGGCTCGCCGCCCACGGCGACCTCGTCCAGGTCCGGCCGGGCACGTCCCGCGTGGTCGTGGTCTGCCGCCCCGACCTGGTCCGCGAGGTGCTGCTGGACGACGGCCGCTTCGTTCCGGGCGGCCGCCCGCACGCCGGGCCGGGCGCCGCCGGGCCGGCCTTCGACGCGTCCCGGATGCCCGGCTACGCGGCCGTGATGACCGAGCACGTCGAGCGCGTCACCGGCCGCTGGAAGGACGGGCGGATCGTCGACGTGGCGGCCGAGGCGCGGGACATCGCGGCCGGTGCCGCGTTCGGCGCCGTCGTGTCCGGGGGCGCCTCGCGGGCGGCGGCCCGGCGCTGCGTCCGGGACGCCCGCATGGTCCTGGACGGCGCGTACCGCCGCACGTTCCCGCCCGTGCCGCCGGTCCGGCCGCCCACCCCTGGCGGCGTCCGCCGCGCCGCCGCGCACCGCCGGCTGCGGCAGGCCGTGAAGGGGTTCACCGACGCCTACCGGGCCGAGGGCGCCGACCGCGGCGACCTGCTGTCGGTGCTCGCGGGCGTCCATGACGGCGGCGAGAACGAGGCGCCCCGCACGGACGGCGAGATCGCCGACCAGGCGCTCGCGTTCTTCGGCGCGGGCTGGGGCACCACCGCCGGCACGCTGGCCTGGGCGCTGCACCTGCTGGCCGGGCGGCCCGACGTCCAGCGGCGGCTGCATCTGGAGGCCGACGCCGTGCTGGACGGCGGCGGCGCCGCGTTCGAGCACCTGCCGCACCTGGAGGTGACCGGGCGGATCGTCACCGAGACGCTGCGCATGTACCCGCCGCTGTGGCTGCTGACCCGGACGGTGAGCGCGGACACCGAGCTGGGCGGCCACCTCCTGCGCGCCGGCACCGACCTGGTGTGCAGCCCCTACCTGGTCCATCGCCGGGAGGACCTGTACCCCGACCCCGGCCGCTTCGACCCCGACCGGTGGACGGCGGACCGGGAGCGGCCGGGCGACGCCTACCTGGCGTTCGGCGCCGGGTCCCGCAGGTGCGCGGGCGACGCGTTCGCCGTGACCGCGACGACGCTCGCGCTGGCCTCCATCGCCGCCCGCTGGCGGCTGCTGCCGGTCCGGGGCGGGACGCCGCGGGCGCGGGCGGCGGGGACGATCAGCCCGGAAGGGCTGCGGATGCGCACGATGTCCCGCGCGGCGGTGCCCTCCCGGACGCGGGAGGGCACCGCCTGAGGCGGGCCGGCCGGTGGTGTCAGTCGGCGACGAGGCGGGCGCGGCGGCCGTCGCGCTCGCGCTGGCGGCGGACGACGTAGCGGCCGGGGGTGACGCCGCTGGCGCCGTGCTCGGGATGCAGGAGGTAGGCGACGGCGGTGTTCTCGAAGACGCCGATGGCCAGGCCGTCGGCGTCCCGGATGTTCCGCGTCCAGCGGCAGGTGCCCCGGTCGGCGACCAGCGTGTGCGGGTTGGCGCCCGATTCGCCGCGCAGCAGCTCGATGCCGTCGGGCGGCACCTCCGCCCAGCCGCCGGCGCCGAGCGGGCCGGCCCCGGGGTAGATCGTGATCATCGGTTCGATCATGGCGAGCGGGATGACGATGAGGTCGCCCTGGGCCTGGAGGCCGTCGACTACGGGGATGCTCAGCGAGAGGTCGAGGTGGTCGAGGACGTCCATGCGGGTCTGCCACACGAGCGTCTCGAGGGTCATGTCGGTCATGGTGATCACCTTCAGGTTCGGCGGACGAGGCGGGAGTACTGCTCGGCGGACAGCCCGTAGGTCCAGCCGGCGGCGGCGACCGGGTCGCTCAGATGGCCCGGTACGGTCAGCCCGTACCGGCGGCGCGTCCCGTCGCGCTCGACGGAGCCGTTCACCGCGAGGAGCACCCGGGTGTCCCGGCGCAGGTCGTACAGGCGCAGCTCGGAGCCCGGGTTGCCGGGGTCGGGGGCGGTGCCGAGGAGCCGGAGCCCGGCCCGGTCGATGTAGGCGCCCCAGCCGATGCGCTCGATCGCGCAGCGGCGGACCTCGACGTTGCCCTCGCGTTCGATCCGCCAGGGGGCCGGATCGTCGATCACCCAGGCCGGGATCCGGGCGCCGTGCCAGGCGTGCACGTCGAAGCCGTCGGCGAACCGCATCGCCGGGCCGTCCGCGGCGTGCAGCCGGAGCGCGCGGCCGTCCCATTCCTCGGTGTGCAGGGCGACGGGGTTCTCGGAGACGACGCACACGTCCTCGCGCGGCCACCACCAGCGGCAGGCGCGCGCCGCGCCGGCCCACAGGTCCAGCCGCCGGGCCTGGCCGGGCGTGAAGACGTCGCCGGCCATCCTGCGGCAGGCGTCGTAGCGCGCGATCCAGGCGGCGGAGAGCGTGGACGGCCAGTGCCGCGGCAGCGTCGAGCCGTGCGCCGCGCGGAGGGCCGTGCCCAGGGTGGCGTCCACGGTCGCCCGCAGCGGATCCATCGTGACGGTGACCGGCGTGTTCAGCCGGAACTGCCCGAGGAGCACCACGTCCAGTTCCGAGGACAGCCGTTGCGCGATGTCGCTGAAGCGGCGCGGCAGGGGCCACTCCGCCATGCGCTGCGCGGACTCGCCGGGCCTGAGGCGCGTACCGGGCGGAACGGTCTCGACGGCCGAGAGCGGTGACGGCACCCAGTGGAACCGGGGCGGATCGAGTCCGAGCAGTCCGTACAGCCCGGAGATGGCGGCCTCTGCGGCCGGACGGTCGGCGGGGCGCGTCGAGAGCACGCGGCCCTGCCATTCTTGACGGATGTCGGCAGCTTCCCGCTGCGTGCGCGCGCTCACCGGATCAGGGCGGCGCCGCCCCTTTCAAGGTCCATGCCGGGCATGGTGGCAGACCGTCCCGGCCGGTGTCCACCGGATTGATCTCCGGCAGGGGACCGAACGTACCGGTGCGGTGATGCGCGACCGCGACCGGAGCGTTACCGGGCGGACCGCACAGTGCGGTTCATGCGATCTCTGCGCCGGGTCATGGTCGTCGTGGCGGCGCGCCCGGCGGCCGGGCTGGCGGCGGCCGTGCTCGCGCTGACGCCGGGCGTGGTGCTGCTGGCGCTGTGGGCGGCGGGCCGCCGGATCTCGCCCCGGCCGCTGCTCGCGGCCGGGGCGGCGGGCGCGGCGGCCGTCGCCGGGCTGTCGTACGCCGACTCGCTGCGGCCGGCCGCCGCCCGCTCCCATCTCGGCGACTTCTGGCACCGGGCGCTCGGCGGCGGCGCGTGGCCGGTGCTGGAACGCAAGGCGGACTCGATGCTGAACTCGCTGGGCACCGCGTGGCTCACGCTGCCCGCCGCGCTCGCCCTGGTCCTGCTGATGGCCGTGCCGCTGCGCCGCGACGGCGTGCTCGGCGGCCTCTACCGGGACGCGCCCGCCCTGCGCGCCGCGCTGCTGGCCGTGCTGGTCACCGCCGCGGCCGGCTTCGCGGTGAACGACTCCGGCATCGCGGTCCCGGCGCTGGCGCTGCTGATCGCGGCGCCGCTCACCCTGGCCGCGGCGGTCAGCCGTTCAGTAGCGGGACGAGCTGCTCCTCCTCGTAGTCCAGGTGGGCCTCCAGCTCGGTGGTGAGCCGTTCCACCTCGGCGAGCAGGACGGCGCGGCCGGGGTCCGGCGCGGCGAGCAGCGCCCGCAGCTCGTCCAGGAGGCGCTTGACCGTGCGGTGCTCCTCGCGGAGCCGCGCCAGGGCGGGGGCGAGCTCGGGGACGGTCCGCTCGAAGTGCGGGAACACCCCGCCGTCCTCCATGGCGTGGTGGTGCTCCAGCCCCTGGCACAGCGTCAGGCAGTTGATCCGCAGCTGGGCGCCCAGGCCGGGCCCGGAGTCCGCGACCTCCTTGCGGACCAGCTCCAGTTCCCTGCGGAAAGCGTCGTGCACGGCCTTGAGCGCGTCGCCGGGCCGCCCCTGCGGAGGCCCGCCGTCGACGGCCTTGAGCGCCACCACCGGCAGGATCCGGGTGGTCTTGGCCTGGTACTCGGCCCAGCCGGGATCGGCCTCGGCCGCCCGGGCGAAGATCTCGTCGCGTTCGGCGCCTTCCAGGACGACCGCGTCCGCCTCGTAGGTGAAGGTGCCGTCCTCGACGGTGACGCGGGGGTTCGCGACCAGGTTGTGGTACCAGGCCGGATGCCTGGGCGCGCCCGCGGCGGAGGCGATGACGATGACGCGTGCGCCGCCGTCGGGGAGGTAGCCCAGCGGGGTGGTGTGCCGGGCGCCGGTCCGCGCTCCGGTGGTGGTCAGCAGGAGGAGCCGGCCGCCCTCGAAGGGCCCGCCGACGCGGCCCGCGTTCGCCCGGAACTCGTCGATGACGTGCTGGTTGAAATCGATCGGCAAAATGCGCTGCTCTCTTCTTCGTGGGATCGGGAACGTCTCAGGAAGAAGGAGCGGGCGGGCTTCTGGCCCGCCGGACGCTCACGCGCCGGCCGGGAACCTCTCTCGCTCTTGGCCCATGGCCGACCCGGCAGTCACGATCACGACCATAACCGGGGGCGACCCCGGCGGCAACCGCGGATCCGCGGCGCGCGGCCGCGGGCGGTAGGCTGCGGGGGGATTCGGGAGCCGAGGTGAGGAAGACGCGTCCGGGAACGGTGACCGGGGATGCCGCGCGCATCACCCGGGTGGACGAGGTGGACGCGCGCACCGTCGACCTGACGATCGCCTCGCCCGCGCTCGGCCGCGACGGCCACGCGCGGATCCTGCTGCCGGCCGTCCCGGTCCCCGGGGCGGACACGCCCGTCCTCCTGCTGCTGCACGGCTGCTGCGACATGATCCCCGGCTGGACGGCGTGGACGGCGAACACCGACGTCGCGGAGCTGACCGCCGGCACCGGCGTCATGGTCGTCATGCCCGAGGCGGGCACGCACGGCATGTACTCCGACTGGTGGAACCACGGCGCCGGCGGCCCGCCCGCGTGGGAGACGTTCCACCTGCGGGAGCTGCTGCCGCTGGTGGAACGGGAGTTCGGCGCGGGCGGCCGGCGCGCGGTGGCGGGCCTGTCCATGGGCGGCCTCGGCACGCTGGGGTACGCGGCGCGGCACCGGGACCTGTTCCGTTCGGCGGCCTCGTTCAGCGGCGTGCTCCACACCGTGCCGGGGGCCGACGTGCTGATGGAGATGGTGGCGGCGTTCGGCGGCGAGCCGCTCGCCCTGTGGGGCGACCCGGTGGAGCAGGCCGCGATCTGGCACGCGCACAGCCCGTACGAGCTGGCTCCGCGCCTGCGCGGCCTGCCCCTCTACATCGCCTCCGGCGACGGGACGCCGGGGCCGCTCGATCCGCCGGGCGCGGCCGACGACGCCCTTGAGGCCACGCTCGCCCTCGCGAACCGGGCGTTCGTCGAGCGGGCCGGGGAGCTGGGCCTCACCGTGACCGCCAACCTGTACGGGCCGGGCACGCACACCTGGCCGTACTGGGAGCGGGAGCTGCACCGGGCGTTCCCGATGCTCATGCGGTCGATCGGCGCGACCCGGGGGCGCTGAGCGCCGGGCGCTACCGCTGCCGGCGCAGGCTGCGCACGAACCGCCAGAGCGCGGAGCGCGGGGCCTCCTGCCGCTCCGGGGCGGGCGAGGCCGCCGCCGCGGCACCGGGCGTTCCAGACGGCCCGGAGGTTCCGGCCGGGCGGCCCCGCTCGGCCAGCTCGAACCGCACGGGCAGCGACCGCAGGCCGCGCATCAGCGGGGACGAGCGCCACGGGAGCTGGTCGGCCGGCAGGGTCGGCGCCAGGGCGCCGAACCGCTCGAAGAGCCGCTCGATGGCGATGGTGACGATCGTGGTGGCCAGCTCCCGGCCCAGGCAGTCGTGCGGGCCCGCGCCCCAGGCCAGGTGCGCGCGGGAGCTGAACATCGCGTCCGTGCTCCGCCCGCCGGCGAAGGCGGGGTCGGCGTGCGCGGCGGCGACCGACAGCATCACCGGCTCGCCGGCCGCGATCGTGACGTCGCCCAGCCGCACGTCGATCGACGGGCAGCGGAAGGTGAGGTTGGCCATCGGCGGGTTCACCATCGCGACCCGGTTCACCGTCTCCCGGATCATCCCGGCCGACAGGCTGGCCCGGACCTCGGGGTTGGCGGTGAGCACCTCGGCGATGGTGTTGCCGATCAGCACGCCGGTGTAGTCGCCGGTGACGCCCACGATCATCATCAGCTCGCGGGACATCTCGTCGACGGTCAGCCCCGGGTGCGCGGCGAGCAGGTACGAGGGCATGTCCTCCCGCGGGTGGGCCATCCGGGCGGCGCCCAGCTCCCCCAGCGCGGCCAGCAGCCGGTCGAGCGCGGCGGCGGAGTCGGGACCGGCGTCCAGCACCCGCCACATGTCCATGAGGACCTCGTCGCCGGCGTCGCCCTGCACGCCGAGCAGCTCACCCACCACCATCAGCGGCAGCGGCCGGGCGTACTGCGCGGACAGGTCGGCCCAGCCGGCCGGCCCGCCCTCGGCCATGACGTCGATCAGCTCGTCGGCGTACCGGGTGATGACCTCGCGCAGCCGGCGGGCCTGCGCGTGCGCGGCGTCCTGGTACGGCCTGAGCGCCTCGTGGTACGCGGCGCGCAGGTCGCGCAGCCGCCCGCCTTCCTGGAACACGATGTGGTCGACCGCGAGCGCGGGGCGCAGCGGCCAGTCCGCGGGCACCCGGCCCTCCGTCCACGCCGGCCAGTCCGCGAGCCGCTTGCTCCAGATGCCGCGCTGGTTGCGCAGCACCTCCAGCACCTCGGCGTAGCCGAGGGCCAGCCAGAACGGGACGCCGAGGACGTCGACGGGCGCGACGGGGCCGTACTTGGAGCGGAGCCGCTCGTACACCAGCGCCGGGCGGGAGTCGTAGTCCCGGGTGATCAGCGGTTCCAGGGTCCTCGTCTCCAGCGACCCGCCGGCGAACGCCGGGCCGGTCCCGGGGCTGGTCCGGTAGACGTCCAAGGCTCCCCCTCGCTCGACCGTGCGACCGCGCGCGGCGGCCGCGGGCATGCGTCACCCGCCTGACCGGCCCACGGTCGTTCTCTGTGATGAGGCCGTCACTCTAGCGAGTTTCGTGGAGGCATAAAAGAGATACCGGATACGCCGTAATGACGGTCCCGCGGGCGGTTTCGCCGCCGGACCCGGCATGCGTGTGATCGCCCGTTCCCCGGTGCGGCCGTTGACAGCCCGCCCCGCCGGATCCCAGCCTGTGGCAGGTGACGTACCAGAAGAGCGTGCTGCTGCTCGCCACCGTCATCATGCTCACGGTGGCCGCCGGGATCCTCGCGGCGGTCACCGTACGGGCGCCCCGGACGGTGACCACCGACCCGGTCCCGTACGGCGCCGCGGCCGCTCAGGCGCGCCCGACGCCCGCGAGCGTGTAGGTGCGCTCGGGGAAGGCGATCCGCTCGCCGTCCGGGTCCGGCCGCCACTGCGAGGTGTAGGTCAGGCCCGGCTCCACCAGCTCGAACGGCGCGACGATGCGCTCGATCTCGGCCCGGCCCCGCCCCCAGAACGGCCCGTCGGTCGGCCGGAACACCTCGCCGACCTCGCCGCCCGCCTCGGGCCGTGGCTCCTGGGTGATGTGGGTGAAGACCAGGTGGCCGCCCGGCAGCGCGCCGTGCAGCCGCTCGACCGCGGCGGCGGCCTCGCCGGTGTCCTCGATGAAGTGCAGCACCCGGTCCAGGATCACCGCCACCGGCCGGTCGAAGTCGATCAGCCGCCGGACCTCGGGGTCCGCGGTGACGGCGTCCGGCCGGCGCGGGTCGGCGCGGGCCACCAGCGTCCGGCCGGCGGTCCCGGTCAGCAGCGCCCGCGCGTGGGCGAGCACGACCGGGTCGCCGTCGGCGAACACCACCCGCGCGTCCGGGGCCAGCCCGGTCGCCACCTCGTGCACGCCGCCGCGCGTCGGCAGCTTCGTGCCGATGTCGATGAACTGCCGGACGCCCTCGCGGACGAGGTGGCGGACCGCGCGGCCGATGAACAGGTGGTTCTGCCGGGCGGCCATCCGCGACTCGGGGATGATCTTCAGCAGCTGCTCGGCGACCCTGCGGTCGGCCTCGTAGTTGTCCTTGCCGCCGAGCAGGTAGTCGTAGATGCGCGCCGTGTTGGGGGTGGTGAGGTCCACGCCCGAGGGCGCCCATTCCGCCGCGGCCATGGCACCTCCGGACTCGGCTCGGACGAGGGATCGTGCCATGACCCTAATGCCTTCGCGCGTTCCGTACCTCCGGGTCCGGTGGCGCGGGTCAGCCTTCGAGCCCGGTGGCCTCGTGCGGCGCCCCCACCGGCTTGGACTCCGGCGACCCCCGTTGCCGCAGGTAGATGGACAGCGCCGCCATGGACGCCACCGCCAGGAACTCCGACTGCCAGTTCTGCAGCGTCCGGTTCCAGAAGTCGGGCGAGAGCAGGTAGCCGCCCCAGGACACGGTGTCCTCGTACTGCGCGAGCTGCTGCGCGTTGTAGGCGACCCGCCCCGTCACCGACTGCACCAGCCACGACAGCGCGAACACCAGGCCCATCACCAGGCCGAGCGAGCGCGAGAACAGCGCGCCGCGGAGCCCGCCGGCGCGCGCCCAGGCCGGCGACGACGGCTCGGCGTGCTCGCCGGCGCGCTGCTCCCGGTCGGTCTCGGTGCCCGCCTGCTCCGCGGTCTTGGACTCGGTCGAGCCGCGCTGGATCAGCCACACGGTGATGAAGATGTAGAGGAAGAACTGCAAGTACTCGGACTGCCAGTTCTCGGTCACGTCCACGGCGAACGCCGAGCCGGTCAGGTAGTCGCCGAGGCCGGCCTCCGGAGCGCCCTGGGCGACCTGCCGGTCGTTGTGGTCGGCCAGGCCCGTGAACGCCTGGCCGATGAGGGCCAGCACCAGCGCCCCGAGGAAGAACAGCGTCAGCCCGTTGTCCCGCAGGAAGCGCCGCATCCCGCCCCCTTCCCGTCAGCGGTGCAGCAACCCGACGGCGGCGAAGTAGGCCAGCCCGCCGAAGAGGATCACCAGGATCGCCGTGAAGACCACCTTCATCCGCCCTCCCCTTCCTCGCCTCTACGCCGACACGTCGCAGTCGTACGGCCGGTCGCCCTGGGACCGGCAGCCGGCGGCGCTGACGCGCCAGCCCTCCCCCCACCGGGTGAGGAACACGGTGTCGGAGCCGGCGCTCGCCCGGGCCCGGTCCGACCAGATCTCCACATGGTCGACCGGCCCGCCGCGCAGCCCGAGCCCGAGGATCTCCTGCGCGCAGCTCGACCCGCCCGACTCCAGCGAGCTCGCGGCCCGCGGCACCAGCCGCTCGCACGCGGCCCGCCCGTCGCCGTCGCGCACCGCCCCGTACAGCGCGGCGACCGCCGACCGCACGCCGCCGTCCTCGGCCGCCGCGCATCCGCTGCACGCGGCACCCGCCAGAACGGCCCCGGCCAGCAGCCGGGCGGCCGGAAAACGTACCCCCCATCGAAGCATGCAGCCGCTCTACCCCTACGGCGCCACGCGGAACATCGCCTTCGCCCGTACCGCTCCGGCGCCGGTCCAGCCCCCTTCCACCTGCCAGCCGCAGCATTTTCCTCCGTCATGCGGGCGCATTCGCCGAACGGAAATGCAAAGCACATCCCAAGCACTTCCCGGCGACGTTCCGTCCCGTTCGAAAGATATGGCGATCCCGCGCCAAGATCGGCCCCGGGCGGGAATTCGCCGGTTCTCCTTTCACGGCCGCCGGCGGTTCCGACAGCACCTGATCACCGCGGGGGGTGCGGAAGGATGGGGGCATGGGTCAGGTCACGGCGAGTGCGGAGAAGACCGTCGGCGCGAGTCCCGAGCGGGTGGTCGCGGCGCTCGGGGACTACAGCGGCACCCGGTCGCGGGTGCTGACCGAGCACTTCAGCGAGTACGAGGTGCGCGAGGGCGGGCAGGGCGCGGGGACCACGGTCCACTGGAAGCTGGCCGCGACCAGCAAGCGGGTCCGGGACTGCCTGGTGACGGTGACCGCCCCGGACGCGAACACGCTGGTGGAGCGGGACGCCAACTCCTCGATGGTCACGACGTGGACGGTCTCCCCCGCCGGGCAGGGCGCGCGGGTGCGGGTCACCACGACGTGGAACGGCGCGGGCGGCGTCGGCGGGTTCTTCGAGCGGACGTTCGCGCCGCGCGGGCTCCGGCGGATCCACGCGGCGCAGCTGGAGAAGCTCGAAGCCGAGCTCGGCAGGTGAGGCGGCCGCGGCGGGACGGCTACCGCCGCCGCTCGGCGCGGATCCTGCTGCTGGACGGCGCGGACCGGCTGCTGCTGTTCCGTTTCCGGCACCGGGAGGCACCCGGGCACTGCTGGATCACGCCCGGCGGCGGGGTCGGCGCCCGCGAGGGGCTGGCCGAGGCCGCGGCGCGCGAGCTGCGCGAGGAGACCGGGCTGGCGGTCGCGCCGGGCGACCTCGGCGCGCCGGTCGCGACCACCGGCGGGTACGCCGACCTGGGGTGGGCGCGCGGCGAGTTCCGCGACGACTTCTTCCTGTACCGGACGCGGGCGCACGAGGTCGACACCGGCGGCCAGGAGGCGTTCGAGCGCGAGAACATGCTCGGGCACCGCTGGTGGACGCTGGACGAGCTGGCCGCGACGGACGATCCCGTCTTCCCGCTGGAGCTGGCGCCGCTGCTGGCGGATCTCCTCAAGGGGAACGTTCCCGGCGAGCCCGTCCGGCTGCCCTGGCACCACTGAGCTTCAGGACGTCCGGGGCGTCCGGGGCGTCCGGGGCTTTCAGTACGTCTCCAGTGCGCTGCGGGCGCGCTCGACCTCGGGCGGCACGGGGCGGCGCGCGTCCGCGACCCGCGGCCAGGCGCGGGCGGCGTCGGCGAGCCCGCCGCGCCCGTCCCGGCTGGTGAGGGCGGTCAGCGCGGCCCGGACGAAGACCGGCAGCGGACGGCGCAGCCAGGCGGTCAGCAGCCGGTTGCGGGCCTCGCGGCGCCGCCGCGCGCCGGGGTCGGGGCGGCGCGGCGACGGGTGGTGGTGGACGACGATCTCCGGCAGGTAGGCCAGGCCCCAGCCGGCCGCGGCCAGGTCCAGCGCGAGCAGCTCCTCCTCGCCGCCGAAGTGCAGCGTCTCGGAGAACCCGCCGACGGCGAGGAAGGCGTCCCTGCGGACGACGGCCGAGCAGGCCAGGAAGCCGAGGATGGCGCGTCCCGGCAGGTCGTCGGGGTGGCCCAGCGGCGACCTCGCCATCAGCTCCGACACCGGCTCCAGGCGCTCCCGCTCGCCGACCAGCACGCGGGCGGCGACCAGCGCCGTCCGGGGGTGGGCGTCCATGACGGCGGCCGCGTGCTCCAGCGATCCGGGCGCCCACCAGGAGTCGTCGTCGGCGAACGCGACGTACCGGGTCCGGGCGAGCCGGACGCCGGCGTTGCGGGCGGCGGCGCCCTCGTTGCGGGGCAGCCGGAGCACCCGCGCCCCGGCCGCCGCGGCGACCTCGGCGGTGCCGTCCGAGGAGGCGTTGTCGACCACGATCACCGGGGCGGCGTGCTTCTCCAGGCTGCGGCGCAGTTCGGCGGCCCGGTCGCGGGTCGCGACCACGATCGTGACGTCGGTCATGGCGGTCTCCGGTCTGCCGGCGGGTCAGCTGACGTAGCGGCGGGCACGGGAGCGCCGCTGGGGGGCGTCCAGGGTGCGCAGCCGCGTCTCGACGTGCGCGGGCACCCGGTGGCGCTCGCGGACCACCCAGGGGATCCCGGCGGCGGCGCGGGCCAGCGCGGCGGCGGTGTGCCGGTCGCGGGGCACGCCGTTCAGCAGGCCCCCGGTACGGCGCGCGGCGGCGGGCACCGGCCGCCGAAGCCAGGTGGTCCACAGCGTGTTGCGGATGCCGTCACGGCGCCGCAGGTGCGGGTCGCGGACCCCCGACGGCTGGTGGTGGACGACGACGTCCGCGGCGTAGCAGAGGTGGTAGCCGAGCGTCATCAGGTCCGCGCTGAGCAGCTCCTCCTCGCCGCCGAGCCAGAGCCGGGACGAGAATCCGCCCGCCTCCCGGAACGCGTCCGCGCGCAGCGCCGAGGCCCCCGCCAGGAACGAGCCGAGCGCGGGCCCGGGCAGCCATTCCGGCCCGGGCACGGGCGACTCCCGCAGCTCGGGGACGATCGGGTCCTCGCGGCCGCCGGGCTCGACGAGGATGCGGCCGGTGACGACGGCGAGGCGGGGATGGGCGTCCAGCAGGGCGGCGGCGCGGGCGAGCGAGCCCGGCGCCCACCAGGTGTCGTCGTCGCAGAACGCCACGTAGGGGGTCCGCACATGGTCCACGGCCAGGTTGCGGCCCACCGCGCCCAGGTTGCGGCCGGCGCGTACCAGCGTGACCTGCGGGTACTCGGCGGCCACGGCGTCAGCCGAGCCGTCGCCGGAGGCGTTGTCGACGACGATGACCGGTGGCCGCTCCGGCAGCGCGGCCAGCCGGGACAGCGTCCGCAGCAGGGAGGCGCGCCGGTCGCGGGTGATGACGACGACCGTGCAGTGCATGGTCGCGCACCTACCCGGGATGGGCGGGGACATGTCGCCTGGTCACCGGCGTCCGGGCCGGATCGCGGTGACGCCTGATGCCGGTGTGACTTTCATCACAGCGCTTCTTCCGTCTCTTCCGTTTGTCCCGCTTCTCCTCGGTGAGATCCAGAGGTGAATGACCTATAGGTGATTTCGCGACGCCAGCGATTTCACGCCTACATTTCAACTCGCCCGCACGCGCGGTGCCGTTCGGCATGGGCACCGCCCGTGCTGCCCGGGTGCGCCTCACCCGCACCGGTCACCACGCCTTCGCGAGCCACGACGAACGCGCGTGTTCTCACCGGAAAGCGGGCGACGCCGGGTGAACCCGTCGGATCGGAGTCACCGAAATGCGCATTCTCGGAATCAATGCCATCTTCCATGATCCCGCCGCCGCGCTGGTGGTGGACGGGACGGTCGTGGCGGCCGCCGAGGAGGAGCGGTTCAGCCGGCGCAAGCACGGCAAGCGCCCGGTCCCGTTCTCGGCCTGGGAGCTGCCCGAGCACGCCGCCCGCTGGTGCCTGGCGGAGGCCGGGCTGGAGCCCGGCGACCTGGACGCCGTCGCGTACTCCTACGACCCGATGCTCGCCGAGCCCGGCACCGAGGGCCACGACGCGGGCTGGGAGGAGCTGCGCACCCGCTACGCCACCCGCGCCCCGCACTTCCTGGCGACCGCGCTGCCCGGGCTGGACCCCGGCATCGTCCGGTACGTCCCGCACCACCTGGCGCACGCCGCGTCCGCCGCGCTGGCCGCGCCCGATCCCGGCCGGGGCGACGTCCTGGTCCTGGACGGGCGCGGCGAGGCGCACTCGCACCTGGCCGGCACCTACGAGGGCGGGGCGGGCCGCGGCGGGTTCACGACGTTCGCGTCGCAGCGGCTGCCGCACTCGCTCGGCCTCATGTACGAGGAGCTGACCGAGCACCTGGGCTTCCTGCGCTCCAGCGACGAGTACAAGGTCATGGCGCTCGCCTCGTACGGCGAGCCGCGCTTCCTGGACGAGCTGCGCGAGCACGTCCGCACCACCGGCGACGGCGGGTTCTCCACCGGCCGGATCGACTGGGGCGCGCTGGCCAAGGCGCGGTCCGGCGAGGACCGCTGGACCGACGACCACGCCGACCTGGCCGCCAGCGTGCAGGCGCGGCTGGAGGAGGTCCTGCTGGAGCTGGCGGCCTGGACGCACGGCCGCGGCGGCGCCGAGCGGCTGACGCTGGCCGGCGGGGTGGCGCTCAACTGCGTCGCCAACTCCCGGCTGGCGGCCGAGAGCCCGTACACCGACATCTGGGTGCAGCCCGCCGCCGGCGACGCGGGCACCGCGCTGGGCGCCGCGCTGCACCTGGCCTGGGAGGCCGGCGAGCGGATCGCGCCGATGCCCGGTGCCGCGCTCGGCCGGGAGTGGAGCGACGCGGAGCTGGCCGCCCGGCTGGAGGAGGCGCACGTCCCGTACGAGCGGCCCGCCGACCTGGCCGGGACGGTCGCCGAGGCGCTGGCCCGCGACGAGATCGTGGCCTGGTTCCAGGGGCGCAGCGAGTACGGCCCGCGCGCGCTGGGGCACCGCTCCCTGCTCGCCCACCCGGGCGGCGCGGGCAACGTCGACCGGCTCAACGCGGTCAAGGGCCGCGAGCAGTTCCGGCCGATCGCGCCGATGGTCGCGCTCCACCACGCCGCCGAGATCTTCGAGGGGCCGATCCCGAGCCCGTACATGCTGTTCGTCCACCGGGTGAAGCCCGAATGGCGGGACCGCATCCCGGCCGTGGTGCACGTGGACGGCACCGCCCGCGTCCAGACCGTGGCCCGCGAGGACGAGCCGCTGGTGGCGGACCTGCTGGAGGCGTTCCACGCGCGCACCGGGCTGCCGGTCGTGGTGAACACCAGCCTCAACACGGCGGGCCGGCCGATGGTCGACGACCCGCGCGACGCGCTGGAGTGCTTCGGGTCCGCGCCGGTCGACCTGCTGGCGATCGGCCCGTTCGTGGTGCGGCGGTCCGCCCTGTACGAGAAGGGGGTCCCCGCCTGATGGCAGCGCCGTTCTCGCCCTCCGCGGCCCTCTCCTACAGCGTCGTCGTGCCGACGATCGGCCGGCCGAGCCTGCGCACGCTCCTGCGGACGCTGCTGAACTCGGTCGCCGCCGCCGGCACGGCGGGCCCGCACGCGATCATCGTGGTGGACGACCGGCCGGAGCCCGGCGCCCCGCTGCCGCTGCCGCCCGAGGTCGACGAGCGGGTGGAGGTGCTGCGGTCCGGCGGGCGCGGGCCCGCCGCCGCGCGCAACGCGGGCTGGCGGGCCGCCGCCACCGAGTGGGTGGTGTTCCTGGACGACGACGTCGTCATCGCGCCCGGCTGGGCGGCCGAGCTGGCCGCCGACCTGGCCGCGGTCCCGGCCGGCGCCGGCGGCAGCCAGGGCCGGCTGACCGTGCCGCTGCCCGCCGGGCGGCGCCCCACCGACTGGGAGCGCAACACCGCCGGGCTGGAGCGGGCGTCCTGGATCACCGCCGACATGGCCTACCGGCGCGCCGTGCTCGCCGAGTGCGGCGGCTTCGACGAGCGCTACGGCCGCGCGTACCGGGAGGACGCCGACCTCGCGCTGCGCGCCATGGACGCCGGCCACCGGCTCGTCCGCGGCGCCCGCCGGGTCACCCACCCGGTGCGGCCCGCCGGGTTCTGGGCCTCGGTGCGGGCCCAGGCGGGCAACGCCGACGACGTCCTCATGAAGCGCGTGCACGGCCGGGACTGGCGGGCCCGCGCGGGCGAGGGCCGCGGCCGCTTCCGCCTCCACCTGCTCACCACCGCCGCCGGCACGACCGCGCTCGCCGCCCTCGCCCTGCTCGCCTCCCGCACCGCCCGCGCCGCACGCCCCGGCCCGCTAACAGGGCATGCCGACACCGCCACGTCCCTCGGCCGCCGGGCCTCGACCCACGCTCCCGGCCTTACCGGGGCCGTCACATCCCTCGGCCGCCGGGGCAGGACCCACGCTGCCGGCCTCGCCGGGGCCGCCGCGTCCTTCGGGCGCCGGGCCTGGGCGTGCTCTCCGGGCCTCGCGGGGACCGCCACCGCCGCCGGGCTGGTGTGGGCCGGCCTGACCGCCGAGTTCGCCGCCGCCCGCATCCGGCCCGGCCCGCGCGCGCCCGGCGAGATCGCCCGGATGCTGGTCACCAGCGTCGCGATCCCTCCCGCCGCCGTACGGCACCGCGTGCGCGGCCTGATCCGGCACCGCCGGGCCGCGCCGTGGCCGCGGCGCCGGGTCGTGCTGTTCGACCGGGACGACACGCTCATCCACGACGTCCCGTACAACGGCGACCCCGCCCACGTCGAGCCGATGCCGGGCGCCCTGGACGCCCTCGAACGGCTGCGCCGCCACGGCGTCGGCATCGGCGTCGTGTCCAACCAGTCCGGCATCGGCAAGGGCTACATCACCGCGCGCGACGTGCTCCGCGTCAACGCCCGCGTCGAGGAGCTGCTCGGCCGCATCGACGTGTGGGAGATCTGCCCGCACGACGGCGCCGCCGGCTGCTCCTGCCGCAAGCCGCGCCCCGGGCTGGTCGAGCGCGCCGCCGAACGGCTCGGCGCCCGCCCGTCCGACTGCGTGGTCATCGGCGACATCGGCCGGGACGTGGAGGCCGCCGCGGCCGCGGGGGCCCGCGGCATCCTCGTCCCCACCTCCCGGACCCGGCTGGAGGAGATCGCCCGGGCCCGCGAGGTCGCGCCGGACCTCGGCAGCGCCGTCGACCTCGTCCTCGGTGAGGAGCCCAGCCGATGAGAGCACTGGTGGCACGCCTCGACAACCTCGGCGACGTCCTGCTCGCCGGGCCCGCGATCCGCGCCGTGGCCGAGCGGGCGGACGAGGTCGTCCTGCTGTGCGGGCCGCGCGGCCGGTCCGCCGCCGACCTGCTGCCCGGCGTCGACCGCGTCGTGGAGTGGTGCGCGCCCTGGATAGACCCCGAGCCCGGGCCGGTGGACGCCGCCGCGCTCGACCACCTGGTGCGGACCGTCCGCGCCGGCCGCTTCGACCGGGCGCTGATCTTCACCTCGTTCCACCAGTCGCCGCTGCCGCTGGCGCTCCAGTTCCGGCTGGCCGGCGTGCCGTGGATCGGCGGCATCAGCGAGGACTACCCCGGGTCGCTGCTCGACCTGCGGCACCGGCCCGACAGTGACATCCCGGAGACCGAGCGGATGCTGGCGCTGGCCGCCGACGCCGGCTTCCCCGCCCCCGCCGACACGCGGCTGCGGGTCCGCGGCGGGCTGCCCGAGGCATGGCCGTTCACCGGCGGCCCCGGGCACGTCGTCGTGCACCCCGGGACGTCCGTGCCGGCGCGGGCCTGGCCGCCCGAGCGCTGCGCCGAGGCGGTACGGCTGCTGGCCGCCGCCGGGCACCGCGTCGTCGTCACCGGGCACCGCGACGAGAAGGAGCTGACCGCGTACGTCGCGGGCGACGCCGGACTCGACCTCGGCGGCCGCACCTCGCTGGCCGAGCTGGCCGGCGTGCTCGCCGAGGCCCGCGCCGTCGTCGCCGGCAACACCGGCCCCGCCCACCTGGCCGCCGCCGTCGGCACGCCGGTCGTGTCGCTGTTCGCGCCGACCGTCCCGGCCGCGCGGTGGGCGCCGTACGGCGTCCGCACGGTCCTGCTCGGCGACCAGGACGCCCCCTGCAAGGACACCCGGGCGCGCGAGTGCCCGGTTCCCGGCCACCCCTGCCTCGCCGCGGTCCCCGCGGCGCGGGTCGTCGCGGCCGTCGAGGAGCTGATCGGCCGATGAGGGTCCTGCTCTGGCACGTGCACGGCTCGTGGGCGACGTCGTTCGTCCACGGGCCGCAGACCACCCTGGTCCCGGTCACCCCGGACCGCGGCCCGGACGGCAGGGGCCGCCCGGACACCTTCCACTGGCCCGACCGCGCGATCGAGGTGCCGTACGACCGGCTGCGGGACGAGCACGTGGACGCCGTCGTCCTCCAGCGCCCGCACGAGATCGCGCTGTGCGAGCGCTGGCTGGGCCGCCGGCCCGGCCGCGACGTCCCGGCCGTCTACGTCGAGCACGACACCCCGCGCCGCACGCCCGCCGACGCGAGCCTGCCCGAGGAGGTCGTGCCCGACAGCCGGCACTTCCTCTACAACCGCTCGGACATCCCGGTCGTCCACGTCACGCACTTCAACCAGCTGTTCTGGAACTGCGGCCGCGCCCCCACCACGGTGATCGAGCACGGCGTCGTGGACCCCGGCCACCGGTTCGCCGGCGACCGGCCGCGCGCCGGCGTCGTCGTCAACGACCCGCTGCGCCGCGGCCGGGTCGCCGGCACCGACCTGCTCCCGGCGCTCGCCGAGGCCGTCCCGCTGGACCTGTTCGGGATGAACGTCTCGGACGTCCCGCGCCGGCTGGGCATCGCGCCGGAACGCCTCTGGACCTACGAGGACCTCCCCCAGGCACGGATGCACGAGGAACTGGCCCGGTGCCGGGTCTACGTGCACCCGTACCGCTGGACCTCGCTCGGCCTCGCGCTGATCGAGGCGATGATGCTCGGCCTCCCGGTGGTAGCGCTGGCCACCACCGAGGCCGTCGAAGCCGTCCCGCCCGAGGCCGGCGTGCTGTCCACCAGGGTCGCGACCCTGGCGGAGGCGGCGCGCTCCCTCGCCGCGGACGGACCGCGCGCACGCCAGATGGGGAAGGAGGCGCGCGCCCACGCCGTGGACCGGTACGGGCTGCCCCGCTTCCTGCGGGACTGGCGGCACATCCTCACGGAGGTGACCCGATGAAGATAGCCATGGTCTCCGAGCACGCGAGCCCGCTCGCCACCCGGGAAGGTCTCGGCGGGGCCGACGGAGGCGGGCAGAACGTCTTCGTGGCCGACCTCGCGACGGAGCTGGGCCGCCAGGGCCATCACGTCACCGTCTACACCAGGCGGGACGCGCCCGATCTTCCGGACCGGCTGAGACTGGCGCCCGGCGTGACCGTCGAGCACGTCCCCGCCGGGCCGGCCGAGGCGGTGCCCAAGGACGACCTGCTGCCGCTGATGCCCGACTTCGGGCGCTACCTGGAGAGCCGCTGGGCGGCCGCGCCGCCCGACGTCGTCCACGCGCACTTCTGGATGAGCGGGCTCGCGTCGCTGCAGGCGGCCGAGGCGCTGCAGCGCTCGGGGGCGGGGGCGGTGCCGGTCGTGCAGACGTACCACGCGCTCGGCACGGTCAAGCGGCGCCACCAGGGCGGCAAGGACACCAGCCCGGAGGCGCGGATCCGGCTGGAGTCGGCGATCGGCCGCACCGCCGACGGCGTCATCGCCACCTGCGCCGACGAGACGCGGGAGCTGCTGCGGATGGGCGTGCCCCGGGAGCGGATCGGAGTGGTGCCGTGCGGGGTTGACCTCGACCGGTTCAGCCCCGGCCGCCCTGCCGCGCCCGCCGACGCGGCGGCGCCGTCCGGCTTCGGCGGGCCCGCCGCCGAGCCCGCCCGGCTGGTGGTGCTGTCCCGGCTGGTCGAGCGCAAGGGCGTGGACACCGCGATCGAGGCGCTGGCGCAGATCCCGGGGGCCGAGCTGCTGGTCGCCGGTGGCCCGCCGCGAGCCGAGCTGGACGCCGACCCGGAGGTGATCCGGCTGCGGGAGATCGCCCGCGGGGCCGGGGTCGCGGGCCGGGTCGAGTTCCTGGGCCGGGTCGGCCGCGCGGACGTCCCGGTGCTGCTGCGCTCGGCCGACCTGGTGGTGACGCTGCCGTGGTACGAGCCGTTCGGGATGGTGCCGCTGGAGGCCATGGCCTGCGGCGTCCCGGTGGTCGCCACCGCCGTCGGCGGGCACCTCGACAGCATCGTGGACGCGGTCACCGGCGTCCTGGTGACGCCGCGGCGGCCGGTCGAGACGGCGCGCCGGATCCGGGACCTGCTGGCCGATCCCACCGGCCGCGCGGCGATGGGCTTCGCCGGCTCGGACCGGGCCCGCTCCCGCTACTCCTGGACGCGGATCGCGCGCGAGACGCTCACCGTCTACGAGCGCGCCGCCGCCCGCAGCGAGGTGACGGTATGACCACCACGAACACACCGCTGCAGCGGCAGGCCGCCGGGGGTACCGCGCGGGACCATCGGCTGGAGGAGCTGGCCGAGGCCGCGCTGCGGTTCCGGGAGCGGACGCCGAAGATCACCGTGTGGGGCCGCCGGCTCGCGCGCGTGCTCGACGGCGGCGGCCGCCTGCTGGCCTGCGGGAACGGCGGGAGCGCGGCCGAGGCGCAGCATCTGACCGCCGAGCTGGTCGGCCGCTACGAGGACGAGCGGCGCCCGCTGGCGGCGATCCCGCTGCACGGCGACACGTCCGCCGTCACCGCGATCGGCAACGACTACGGGCCGGTGAACGCGTTCGCCCGCCAGGTGCAGGCGCACGGCCGTCCCGGCGACGTGCTGGTGTGCCTGTCCACCAGCGGCCGCAGCGCCAACGTGATCGCCGCGGCGCGGCTGGCCCGGCGGCTCGGCGTGACCGCCTGGGCGATCACCGGGCCGGGCCCCAACCCGCTGGCCGACGCCTGCGACGACGCGCTCACCGTCGACGCGGGCTGCACGTCGACCGTGCAGGAGATCCACCTCGCCGCGATCCATCTGCTGTGCGGGGTGGTGGACGACACGCTGAAAGGAGCGTGATCGAGAGTGAACGGGCCGCTGGTGGTCGTGGGGGACGTCCTGCTCGACATCGACATCGTGGGGGCGGCGTCGCGGCTGTGCCCGGACGCGCCGGTGCCGGTCATCGACCAGGCCGACGAGCGGCCCCGGCCGGGCGGCGCCGGGCTGGCGGCGCTGCTGGCCGCCGCGGAGGGCCGGGAGGTCGTGCTGGTCACGGCGCTCGCCGACGACGAGCCCGGGCACCGGCTGCGCGCCCTGCTGGAACCCCACCTGGAGGTGGCCGCGTTCCACCTGCACGGCGGCACCCCCTGCAAACTGCGCATCCAGGCCGAGGGCCAGTCGGTGGCGCGGCTGGACGTCGGCGAGGGCCGGGCGCAGGACGGCCCGGTCGGCCCCCGGGTCGCGGAGGCCTTAGCCGGGGCCGGCGCCGTGCTGGTCTCCGACTACGGCCGGGGCGTGACCGGGCACGCGGCGATCCGCACCCTGCTGGAGCGGCTCGCGGCCGAGGTGCCCGTCGTGTGGGACCCGCATCCGCGCGGCCGCACGCCGGTGCGCGGCACGCGGCTGATGACCCCCAACGAGGACGAGGTGGCCCGGCTGGCCGCCGCGGAGGGCGCGGAGATCCCCGGTTCCGGGCTGGCCCCCGCCACCCGCCGGGCCCGGCATCTGGCCGGGGCGTGGGGGCTGGAGGCCGTCGCGGTCACGCTCGGCGCCGAGGGCGCCCTGCTGTGCGGCGGTACGGGCGCGCCGTTCCTGGCCCCCGCCGAGGCCGCCACCACCCACGGGACGATCGACGCGTGCGGCGCCGGCGACAGCTTCGCCGCCCGCGCCACCGAGGTGCTCGCCGACGGCGGCGGGCTGGCCGAGGCGGTCGGCGAGGGCGTGCGCCGCGCGTCGGAGTTCGTCGGCTCCGGGGCCGCCGCCGCGGTCGCCGCGGGGCTGGCCGACACCGGATCGCCCGCCGTCCGGCCGCCGCGCGACCGTACCGACGCCTGGGACGTCGTGGAGCGCACCCGGCGCGCCGGCGGCACGGTGGTCGCCACCGGCGGCTGCTTCGACCTGCTGCACGCCGGGCACGTCAACCTGCTCCAGCAGGCCCGCCGGCTCGGCGACTGCCTCATCGTCTGCGTCAACTCCGACGCCTCCGTGCGGCGCCGCAAGGGCCCCGGCCGGCCGGTGGCGCCGGCCTGCGACCGGGTCCGGGTGCTGCGGGCGCTCAGCGACGTCGACGCGACCATCGTGTTCGACGAGGACACCCCCGAACCCCTTCTGGAACGGCTCCGCCCCGACATCTGGGTGAAGGGCGCCGACTACACCGGCGTCACGCTGCCCGAGGCGGACACGGTGCGCGCCGGCGGGGGCGAGATCGTGCTGCTGCCGTTCCTGGAAGGCCGCTCGACCACCCGCATGCTGTCCACCAGGAAAGGAACCTGATCATGAAGGTACTCATCACCGGCGGCTCCTCCGGCCTGGGCGCGGCGGTCGCCCGCCGCGTCGCCGCCGACGGCGGGACGCCGCTGATCGTCGACCGGCACCCGCCCAAGACCGAGGACGGCGCGCCCGACGGCGACGTCATGTTCAGGCAGGCGGACCTGGCGGACCGGCGGTGCGCCGAGCGGGCCGTGCACGGGCTGGCGCGCGAGGCCGGCGGGCTGGACGCCGTCGTCACCGCGGCCGGCATCGACGCCTGCGGGAAGCTGAACGACGTGCCCGCCGAGGACTGGGAGCGGGTCGTCCAGGTGAACCTGCTGGGCACCGCCGCCGTCGTCCGCGCGGCGATCCCGTACCTGGAGCACGCGCCGAACGGCCGCATCGTCACGTGCGCGTCCACGCTGGGGTTGAAGGCGGTGAGCGACGCGACCGCGTACTGCGCGTCCAAGTTCGGCGTCGTCGGCTTCAGCCGGGCGCTGGCCGCCGAGCTGGCCGGGCACATCGGCGTCACGATGCTGGTGCCGGGCGGCATGGACACCGCGTTCTTCGACGGCCGCGACGAGCAGTACAGGCCCGGCCCGGACGCCAAGCTCAACAAGCCGGCGGACGTCGCCGCCGCGGTGGCGTTCGCGCTGTCGCAGCCGGCCGGCTGCGAGGTGCGCGAGCTGGTGGTCTGCCCGGCCGAGGAGCCCTCGTGGCCGTGACGCGGGACCGCCCGCCGCGGGCGCTGGTGCTGCGGGCGCTGGGCCTGGGCGACCTGCTGACCGCGGTGCCCGCGCTGCGGGCGCTGCGCCGCGGGCTGCCCGGCTGGCGCATCACGCTGGCCGCGCCCCGGCGGGTGGCGCCGCTGGCCCTGCTCAGCGGGGCCGTGGACGACGTGTTCCCGGCGTCCGGGCTGGCGCCGCTGCCGCCGCTGGACGGGCCGGTCGAGCTGGCCGTGAACCTGCACGGCAGCGGCCCCGAGAGCCATCTGCTGCTGGAGTCGCTGCGCCCGGAGCGGATGATCGCGTTCGCGAACCGGGACGTCCCCGGCAGCGACGGGCCGGCCTGGAGGGCGCAGGAGCACGAGGTCGAGCGGTGGTGCCGGCTGGTGTCGGCGCACGGCTTCGACGCCGACCCCGCCGACCTGGACCTGGCCCCGCCGCCGCTGGCGTCGCCGGCGCCCGGCGCCGTCGTGATCCATCCGGGTGCCGGGTACCCGGCGCGGTGCTGGCCCGCCGAGCGGTACGGCGCCGTCGCCGCGGCGCTGCGGGCGCGCGGCGAGCGGGTCGTGGTGACCGGCGGGCCCGCCGAGGCCGCGACCGTGCGGAGCGTCGCGCTGCTGGGCGGGATCGGGCCGGGCGGCGACCTGTCCGGCCGGACCGGGGCGCTGGAGCTGGCCGCCCTGGTCGCGCGGGCGAAGCTGGTGATCTGCGGCGACACCGGCACCGGCCATCTGGCCACCGCGTTCCGCACCCCGTCGGTGCTGCTGTTCGGCCCGACGCCGCCGGAGCTGTGGGGGCCGCCGCCGGGCCGCGCCCGGCACCAGGTCCTGTGGAGCGGCCGCCGCGGCGACCCCCGCGGCGGCGTGCCCGATCCGGGGCTGCTGGAGATCTCCGCCGACCGCGTCGCCGAGGCGGCGGTCCGGTCGCTGGAGCGCCTTGAAGGAGGTATTCACGATGAGAAATCCGCGCGCGGTCGTGACCGGGGGCGCGGGCTTCCTCGGCTCGCACCTGTGCGAGGCCCTGCTGGCCCGCGACATCTCGGTGGTCTGCCTCGATAACCTGCTGACCGGCTCGGCGCGCACCATCGCGCACCTGCTGCCCAGGCGGGACTTCACCTTCCTGCAGCGCGACCTGACCCGCCCGGTGCGGGTCGAGGGCCCGGTCGGGTACGTGTTCCACCTGGCCTCGGCCGCCTCGCCGGCCGACTACCTGCGCTGGCCGATCCAGACGCTGGAGGTCGGCAGCATGGGGACCCGCAACGCGCTGGAGCTGGCCCGGCGCAAGGACGCCCGGTTCCTGCTGGCCTCGACGTCGGAGGTGTACGGGGACCCGCTGGAGCACCCGCAGCGCGAGTCGTACTGGGGCAACGTGAACCCGGTCGGGCCGCGCAGCGTGTACGACGAGGCGAAGCGGTTCGGCGAGGCGCTGACGTCGGCGTTCCGGCACGCGCGCGGCCTCGACACCGCGATCGTGCGGATCTTCAACACCTACGGCCCGCGGATGCGGCCCGACGACGGCCGCGCGATCCCGACGTTCCTGCGGCAGGCGCTGCGGAACGAGCCGCTCACCGTCACCGGGGACGGCTCGCAGACCCGCTCGATCTGCCATGTCGACGACACCGTCCGGGGCATCGTCGAGCTGGGCCTGTCCGGGCACTCCGGGCCGATGAACATCGGGAGCCCGTACGAGACCTCGATGCTGGAGCTGGCCCGGCGGATCATCGACCTGACCGGGTCGCGGTCGCCGATCAGGTTCGTCGACCGGCCGGTGGACGACCCGGCCGTGCGGCGCCCGGACACGACGCTGGCCCGCCAGGAGCTCGGCTGGGAGCCGGAGGTCACCGTCGACCAGGGGCTGCGCGGCACGAT
Organism: Actinomadura sp. 21ATH; assembly: GCF_041951345.1. Classification (NCBI taxonomy): domain Bacteria; kingdom Bacillati; phylum Actinomycetota; class Actinomycetes; order Streptosporangiales; family Thermomonosporaceae; genus Actinomadura; species Actinomadura sp. 21ATH. The sequence continues at coordinate 538,437 of NZ_JBGNUR010000002.1, forward strand.
CGAGTGGTTCGCCCGGGAGCTGGCGCTGACCCGTTCCGCGTGACCGGCCCGGGGCTCAGGCCCTCCGGGCGCCGATCGAGGCCATCAGGTCCGGCCAGATCCGGGTGGCGACCCGGATCCAGGACGGCCAGTTGTGCCGGCCGGCGCCGTAGATGTCGGCGGTGTAGGGGATGCCGAGCTCGTCGAGCCGGTCGCGGAACGCCACGTTCGTCTGGCCGACCTGCTTCTCGCTGAACAGGCCGACGTCCCACGGCGTCCCCGGGGGGTCGCCCGGACCCGGCTCCCCGGTGGTCCCGGACGAGAAGAAGATCTTCGTGCCGCGCAGCCGGGGGGCCAGCTCGTACGGGTCGTGGGCGCGCCAGTTGTCGGCGTTGGCGAGCACGAAGCCGTAGATCGCGAACGGGTCCTGCCCGTTGAGCGCGTTGGTCGCCAGCGTCAGCGCCGGCATCCCCGGCGCCCGCAGCCACAGCACCCCGCTGAGCGACGCCACGTGCGTGAACATCCCCGGGAAGCGGGCGGCGTAGGTGATCGCGCCCTGCCCGCCGGCCGAGTCGCCGATGGCGGCCCGCGTCCCGTTCGCGCGGTAGTTGCGCTCGATCAGCTGGACGACCTCCTCGGTGTGGAAGGTCTGCCACCTGGGGGTGCCGCCGCGGCCGTAGTTGTACCAGTTCGCGTACGCGCCGTCCGCAGCCTCGGGCATCACGACGATCGCCTCGTACGCGGCGGCCCATGCCTCGATGTCGGTGTTGCGGGGCCAGGAGGTGTAGTCGTCCTGGCCGCCGTGGTAGGCGTACAGCACCGGCCAGGTCGCCGCCGCGTCCGGGCTCCAGCTCCTGGGCAGCAGGATCCTGGTCTTGACGGACCTCCCCAGGGACGGCGACTCGATCGTGATGTCGACCTCGCGGGGCCCGAGCCGGGTCTCGGCGGTGATCCGGGCGCCGGTGTCGGCGGCCTCGAACGGCGCGGTGCGGGCCGCGCCGGCGTGCGCCGCGCCCGGCAGCGCGATCTCCGTTCCGGCCAGCGCGGCCGCGGCCAGCAGCAGGCCGGCCCGGGAGCGGGGCCGGCGCGGTCGGGGGGCGGGGCGGTTGCGGCGGGTCATGCGTTACCTCGTTCCACGGGATGGGGCTCGGGACGGGCGTGCGGGACGGGCGCCGGCGGCTCGGCGGCGCACTCGTCGATGAGGCCGAACTCGACGGCGGCGTGCAGGAGGAGGAGCAGCTCGGTGCGGTGCGCGGGATCGTTCATGCCGTCCCCGATCAGCCGCCGGAGCCGGCGGATCCGGTAACGGACGGTCTGGTCGTGCACCATCAGCCGCTCCGCCGTGTCGACGGCGTTGTCATGGCACTTCATGTACTCCAGCAGCGTGCGGGCGAAGAGCATCCGCCGGTGCGGCGGCAGCGCGTTCAGGGGGCGCAGCCGCTCGCCGACCGCGAGGGTCAGCAACTCGCGGCTCATCGAGGCGACCACGGCGGGCACGTTGTCCAGGCAGCGCGTGACGTCCCGGCGCGCGGGGGCGTCCCGGCCGGTGAGCGCGAGCGTCCGCCGGGCCCACCGCAGCGACAGCGCCCCGCCGCCGGGCGGCACGGTCGGCCCGATCGCGGCCCGGCAGCCGCCGAGCAGGGTCGTCAGCAGCCCCTCCTGGCCGGGGCCGTCGGGGTCGGGGACCAGCAGGTACGGGTCGTCGCGGTCCCAGTCGGCCAGGATCGGGGGCGGCAGCACCGGCACCGGCCGCCCGGCCGGCGGGCGGACGGCGACGGCGGCGATCGTGCGCGGCAGGTTCCAGCCGGCCGGCCGGGCCAGCTCGGCGATCGCCCCGGCGCTGGCCGGCGGGTCGGCGATCAGCAGGTCGCGCAGCCGCCAGCGCAGCAGCTCGCGCTCGGTGGCCAGCCGCTGGGTGGCCTCGGCGTAGCCGCGGGAGGCCGCGCCGGCGACCCGTTCCAGGAACACGAACAGCGTGTCGGTGAGCCGGCCGAGCGTCTCCAGCGACCAGTCCAGCCGCCGGGTCTCGTCGATGAACAGCCGGCAGGCGACCTGGCCGCCGACCCGGATCGCGGTCTGCAGGCCGTCCAGGCTGCGGCCGCGGCGCGCCTCGTACGCGCCGATCCCGGCGTAGAGGCCGCTCAGGGCGGCGCCGTCGGGCGCGGCGCCGGCCAGCACCTCCACGAAGTGCTCGGTGGTCTGGGCGACGGCCCAGCGCATCGCGCGGTCGAAGCGGCCGCCCGGCGGGGCGGCGTACTCGGGCACCAGCCGGCGGACCTCCAGCACCACCTCCTCGGCGGCGGCCGCGACGTGCGCGCGGAGCTGTTCGGCCTGGCAGGGAGCCTGCGGTGGCGGGGGCGTCGCCACGGGGAACGTTCTGTGGGTCACCGGAACCTCCGGTAGCGGGGGGACCCGAGCGTGTGGCCGGGGCTCGGGGCCCCCAATATCACCGGTTGTGACGGCGGCCGGAACTCACTTACCCCAAGATCGGGCAAGCGAGACTTATCAGTTGATTAAGTGTGAGCACCCGATTACTTGAGCTATCGGGCAAAAGTGCCTATTGCGTTCCCGATGAAGTGTGGTCAAGCTAACTCTCACGCTTCACCCCCCCGCCACGCGCCGTGTGCGCTCCGTACACGGTGCGGCAGGCATGTGCGGACGGCAGGAGTTACAGATGAGCCAAGGAAACACTCGGCAGCGGCCCTCCTCCCGGACGGCGTCGCCCCCTCCCCAACGCCGGGGGCCAGGGGTCTCCACGCTGGTCGTCGTCTTCCTGGCGTTCTTCGCGCTGGCCCTGGCCGTACTGCTGCGCGGCTTCGTGGCCGACCGCCTGCTGGTCGCGCCGGCCAACATCCACACCAAGGCGACCCTGACCGCCACCAACGCCACCTACTTCGACCGCGGCACCGTGAAGCCCCGCACGGGCGTCACGCTCACCCTGACCTCCACCTCGCGCGGCGACGTGAAGGCCGCCAAGGACGGCGTGGTCGTCTGGGACAACTTCCTGGCCCTCCAGGACCTGCAGAACCAGACGAACGTGGAGCTCAAGGAGTACCGGCTGGCGTTCGACCGCAGCAGCGCGCGGCTGGTCGACTGCTGCAACACCCACGCCAAGGCCGCCGCCTCCCAGACCGCGTACGGGCTGTTCTTCCCCGTCGGCATCGAGAAGAAGGCCTACAACGTCTACGACGCGTCCACCCAGCGCGCGTGGCCGATGCAGTTCCAGGGCACCGAGACCCGGGACGGGCGCGAGGTCTACCGCTTCGTCCAGGAGATCAGCGACACCAACGTGGGCCAGAACCCCGAGCCGGTGCCCAGCACGCTGCTCGGCATCCCCGGCAAGGCGCAGAACGTCGCCGCCGACCGCTGGTACCGCGCCACCGTCACCTCCTGGATCGACCCGCGCAGCGGCATCACCGTGGACCGGCGCCAGCAGGTGGTCTCGACGATGAAGGGCCAGAACGGCCAGGGCCAGCTGGTCGTGGCCGACATGGACCTGCGGATGGACGACGCCACCAAGAGGACGCTCGCCGACCGCGCCGACAAGGCCGGCACCTCGGCCATGTACCTGCGGACCGTCGGCCCCGCCGTGGCCCTGGGCGTCAGCGTCCTGCTGTTCGTCCTCGCCGCGGTGCTGCTGGTGCGCCAGCGGCGCGCGCGGTCGCTCGCCCGCGAGCCGTTCTGACGCGGGCGGCCTGACACAGGCGGCCCGACGCGGGCGGACAGGGGAAGGGCCCGGCCGGACGGCCGGGCCCTTCCCGCTTCGAGCGGCCCGAACGGTTCGGGGCGGGCGGATCAGTCCTCGTCGGGGAGCCGCCGCGCCAGCACCCGGTAGGTGTTGGAACGGCCGGTCCGCTTGATCAGCGGGTGCAGGAACTGGTCCAGCGCCGCCGCCGCGAACATGAGCGGGCCGGCCGCCACGTACACGGCCGTCCGGGCCGCGCCGCGCAGCCGCCGGTACCGCGCGCTCCGCCACGGCTTGGCCGGATCCGGCACGATCCGGTGCGCCAGCATCATCACGATCATGAGCAGGTCGACCGGCTGGTGCGCCGGGCCGCGCTCGACCGCGACGGCCGTGAACCCGCGCTCGGACAGCGCCCCGACCAGGTTGCGGACCGTGACGAAGTGCAGGTGCTGCGGCTGGAACCAGGCGTGCCACCAGCGGCCCGCCAGCCGGCCGATGATCCACTCCGGATCGGGCACCTCGATCAGCAGGTGGCCGCCCGGCGGCAGCACCCGCGCGGCGGCGTCCAGCTCCGCCCGCGGGTCCATGGTGTGCTCCAGGTAGTGGTGCATGCTCACCACGTCGTACGCGCCGGCCAGCTTGTCGGCGAGGTCGGGGAAGAAGCCCAGATGGCCGCCGTCGATCCAGCCGCGGTCCTCGGCCTCCTTCACGCTGACGCTCATGTCGAGGGCGTCGAACCGCGTCTGCGGCCACACGTCCCGGGCGGCGTTGCAGAAGTGGCCGTGGCCGCCGCCGACGTCCAGCCACGCCTTCGGCTCGGCGTGCCCGCGCAGCATCCGGGCGCGGTCGCGGTAGTGCGGCGCGGCCAGCCGGAAGCCGCGCTCCACCTCCGGCCCGCCGGGCCCGTCGTAGAAGTCGCGGTAGTGGAAGTCCAGGCCGTCGGCGTTGAGCCGCGGGTTCTGGAACACGTGCCCGCAGGCGTCGCAGGCGTCCAGCCGGAAGACGCCGGGCCGGTGGTGCTGGTGGTCGCCGCTGGTGACGCGGCGCCGCAGCGCGACGCTGCCGCACCAGGGGCAGTCGTCGCGGCGGGGCTCGTAGAAGCGCTCGACGCCGCGCGCGATCTCGGCCGCGTACCGTTCCCGCCGGCGCGGCAGGTCCGGGTCGGGCGCCTCCCGTTCCAGGGCGACGCGGATCCAGCGGTAGAGCGCTCCCACCGGCCGGGCGAGCCCGAACCGCCGCCGGTCGTGCGGGCGCAGCGCCGTCCCGGCGGTGGCCAGGTACGGCTGCGCGGCCGCGGCGGTGAGCACGGCGGCGGCGGGCAGCGCGTCGCGGACCCGCCGGGCGCCGAGCACACTCCGGACCAGCGCGGCCGCCAGCACGGCCAGCCCGATGAGGTTGCCGGTCAGGTACACCGGCAGGTCGCTGGGCCAGCGCCCGCGCAGGATCCGGCGCCGGTCGGCCGCCGGGCACGCGACCGGGGCGATCCCCGGCGCCACCGCGAGGTCGGTGTGCACCGGCGCGTACCGCTTGAGCCGTACGGCCAGCTCCTCCATCTCGGCGGCCCGCAGCCCGGCGAACCGGGTGACGCCGGCCCGCCGGGCGACGCCCGCCGTCACCAGCACCGCGTGTCCCCCGCCCCCACCCGGGGCGAGCCGGGAGCCCCGGTAGGTCTCGGGGTCCACGCGGCGGACCAGTTCCAGCGCCCGGGCGGCGTCCAGCCCCGCCGGGACGAGGTCGAGCACCTCCAGCCCGCGCTCGCGCGCGTACGCGGAGGCGGCCCGGCGGGTGGGCTCGTCCAGCGCGACGCCGGCCGCGGTCACGAAGCAGTGGTCGTCCGGTACGGGTTCGTCGGAGGGCGGCAGCGGCGTCAGCCGGGCCGCCCGTTCTCTTCGCCACAGGGCGTCGGCCACCAGGCCGGCCGCCGCGAGCGTCAGCAACGGTCGCACGCGCATGTCGGTCCCTTCGCGGGTTGGGACGGGAAGACGGGACGGGAGGCGATGCTCGCCGAGCGCTTCCCGCCCCGAAACGCGGCGCTCGCCAAACGGCGGGCCGCATTCGCTCACCCGGCTGAGTAGCCCGCGCGGCGGGTGCGCCGGTTGCGTCGCCCGCTGACAAACGTCCCGCGGAAACGTCACCGGTCACCGCGGAGCGCGCGGTCCGGGCCGTCCCGAGACTTGAGCCGCTCACGCCGCCCGACCGGACGGCCGGGGACAGGCCGCATCCCCGCCGGCACCCGGGCGGCACCAGGCCGAGGAAAGGACGTACCGCCCGTGTCACCCGTGCATTCCGCGCTCCAGCGGATCTCCGTGTCCGCCGCGCTCGCCGCCGGCGCCCTGGCCGCCCCGGCGGCCGCCGCGCACGCGGCGGCCAACCCCTACGAGCGGGGCCCCGCTCCCACCGAGGCGAGCGTGACCGCGCCGCGCGGCCCGTTCGCCACCGCGTCCAAGAAGGTCGGCGCGTTCAGCCACCCGGGGATCCGGTCGGGCACGATCTACTACCCGACCGACACGAGCCAGGGCACGTTCGGCGCCATCGCCGTCTCGCCCGGCTTCGTCTCCCCGGAGCTGGCCGTCTCCTGGTACGGCCCGCGGCTGGCGTCCCAGGGCTTCGTGGTCATGACCATCGAGACGACCACCGGTTTCGACCTGCCCGAGGCCCGCGGCGCGCAGCTGCTGGCGGCGCTGGACCACCTGAAGCAGGACGCGACCGTGCGGAGCCGGATCGACCCGAACCGGCTGGCGGTCATGGGCTGGTCGATGGGCGGCGGGGGCACCCTCCGCGCGGCCCAGAAGACGCCGGCGCTGAAGGCCGCCGTCCCGCTCGCGCCGTGGGACCTGGGGGTGAACTTCGGGAACGTCCGGGTGCCGACGATGGTCATCGGTGCCGACAACGACGCCATCGCGGGCACCGGCGCGCACGCCGAGCCGTTCTACGGGCAGATCCCGGTGGAGAAGGCGTACCTGGAGCTGAACGACGCCGACCACTTCACCTTCACCGCCGACAACACGACGATCGCCAAGTACTCGATCTCGTGGATGAAGCGGTGGGTGGACGAGGACACCCGCTACGACCGGTTCCTCTGCCCGCCGCCCGCGGGGAACACCGGCACCATCCAGGAGTACCGCTCGACCTGCCCGTACTGACCCGGCCGCCCTCGCCGCGCCCCCGCGTTGAACGCCTGTTCAGCGGGCTACGATGCCGGGGGCGAGGCGAAGGAGGACGGGGTGGCGGACGCGGCACGGGGGCGGGACGGCGAGCGCACGGCCGGGGGGCCCAAGGGGCTCCCGCCCAGCAACGCGGTGGCCGCGACCGACGATCCGGCCGCCGCCGCGATCATCCGCGCGGCCGTCGAGGTCATGTCCCGGCACGGCTACCACGGCACCTCGGTCCGCGACGTCGCCGACGCGGCCGGGGTCAGCCCGGGGCTGCTCTACCACCATTTCGGCTCCAAGCACGATCTGCTGCTGACGATCCTGGACCGCGGGATGGACCGGCTGGTGCGCGACACCGAGGACGCCCTCTTCCACGCCGGCGACGACCCCGCCGGCCGGCTGCGCGCCATCGTCCGCGTCCACGTGCTGGCCCACACCCAGTCGCGCCGGGAGAGCCTGCTGGGCAACACCGAGCTGCGCAGCCTCTCCCCCGCCGCGCGGGCCCTCATCGTGGCCAAGCGCGACACCCAGCAGCGGATGTTCGACCGGGTGCTGGCCGACGGCGTGCGGCGCGGCGCGTTCGGCACGCCGCACCCGGTGGAGGCGGCCCGGATGATCGTGACCGCCTGCACGGCCGTCGCGACCTGGTTCCGCGAGTCCGGACCGCTGTCGGGCGAGCAGCTCGCCGACGTGTACGAGCGACTCGCGCTGGACACCGCGGGCCACCGCGGCTGATCGATGTTCTACAGAAGGTTGACGGGCTGGAGAACGCGTGTAGAAGATTAGCCGCATGGACATCTCGTTCGACCGGAGCCCGGACGCGTACCGGCACTGGCGGCTGCGGGTCGACGGGCCCGTCGCCTGGCTGGAGATGGACGTCGACGAGGACGGCGGGCTCGTCCCGGGCTACGAGCTGAAGCTGAACTCCTACGACCTGGGCGTCGACATCGAGCTGTACGACGCCGTCCAGCGGCTGCGGTTCGAGCACCCCGAGGTGCGCGCGGTCGTGCTGACCAGCGCCAAGGACGGCGTCTTCTGCGCCGGCGCCAACATCAGGATGCTCGCGGCGTCGTCCCACGGGTGGAAGGTGAACTTCTGCAAGTTCACCAACGAGACCCGCAACGGCATGGAGGACGCGAGCGCGCACTCCGGCCTGACGTTCATCGCGGCGGTGAACGGCTCGTGCGCCGGCGGCGGCTACGAGCTGGCGCTGGCCTGCGACCGGATCCTGCTGATCGACGACAACTCCTCCTCGGTCGCGCTGCCCGAGGTGCCGCTGCTCGGCGTCCTCCCCGGGACGGGCGGCCTGACGCGCCTCGTGGACAAGCGCGGCGTCCGCAAGGACCTGGCGGACGTGTTCGCGACCCGGAGCGCCGGCGTGCGCGGCCGGACGGCCGTCGAGTGGGGGCTGGTCGACGAGGTCGTCCCGCGGCGCGACTTCCGCGAGATCGTCGAGCGGCGCGCCCGGGAGGCGGCGGAGCGCGGCCCGCGCGGTCCCGCCGCCGAGGCCGTCCGGCTGGAGCCGCTCCGGCGCGAGGCGACCGGGGACGGCCTCGCCTACGGGCACGTCCGCGCGCGGTGCGACCGCGCCGCCGGCCTGGTGGAGATCACCGTGCGCGGGCCGGAGCCGGGCGGCACCGGCTGGCTGCTCGCCCTCACCCGGGAGCTGGACGACCTCGTCCTCCGCCTGCGCGCCAACGAGCCCGAACTCGGCACCTGGGTGATCCGTACCGAGGGCGACGCCGAAGAGGTCCTCGCGCAGGAGAGGGCCGTCCTTGGGCGCGGCGACTGGCTCGGCGGCGAGATCCTGCACTACTACAAGCGGACGCTGAAGCGGCTCGACGTCACCAGCCGCAGCCTGGTCGCGCTCATCGAGCCCGGGAGCTGCTTCGCCGGCGTCCTGCTCGAACTCGCCCTGGCCTGCGACCTCCAGTACATGCTGGACGGCCCGCCGGTCGAGGACCCCGATAGCGCCGAGCGGGCGTCGATCCGCCTGTCGGAGGCCAACTTCGGGACGTTCCCCATGGGCAACGGCCTGTCCCGGCTGGAGTCGCGCTTCTACCGGCGCGGCGGGCACCTGGAGCTGCTCCGCAAGGAGACCGGGGAGCCCCTGGACGCGGCCCGCGCCCGCGATCTGGAACTGGTGACCGGCGCGCCCGACGACCTCGACTGGGAGGACGAGGTGCGGCTGGTGCTGGAGGCGCGGGCCGCGCTCAGCCCGGACGCGCTGACCGCCATGGAGGCCAACCACCGGTTCGTCGGCCCGGAGACCCCCGAGACCAAGATCTTCGGCCGGCTCTCCGCCTGGCAGAACTGGGTCTTCACCCGGCCGAACGCCGCCGGGGACGAGGGCGCCCTGCGCCGCTACGGGACGGGACGCCGGCCGGCCTACGACCGGAAGCGAGTGTGACGACGTGACCACCCCGATCGACTACGCCTCCAAGATCCCCAACAATGTCGACCTGGCCGGCGACCGGCGGCTCCAGCGGGCGCTGGAGGGCTGGCAGCCCAAGTTCCTCGACTGGTGGGGCGAGATGGGCCCGGCCCTGGAGGCCCAGGGCGTCTACCTGCGCACGGCGGTGTCGGTGGGCCGCGAGGGCTGGGCGCACTTCGGCCATGTGCGGCCGCACGACTACCGGTGGGGCATCTTCCTGTCCGAGCGCGACCCCGACCGGCGGATCGGGTTCGGGGAGCACCGCGGCGAACCGGCCTGGCAGCAGGTGCCGGGCGAGTACCGGGCGGACCTCCAGCGGCTCATCGTCGTCCAGGGCGACACCGAGCCCGCGTCGGTCGAGCAGCAGCGGCTGCTCGGGCGGACCGCGCCGAGCCTGTACGACCTGCGCAACCTCTTCCAGGTGAACGTGGAGGAGGGCCGCCACCTGTGGGCGATGGTCTACCTCCTGCACGCCTACTTCGGGCGGGAGGGCCGGGAGGAGGCCGAGGCGCTGCTGCACCGCAACTCCGGCAGCCCGGACGCGCCGCGCATCCTGGGCGCGTTCAACGAGGAGACCGCCGACTGGCTGGCGTTCTTCATGTTCACCTACTTCACCGACCGGGACGGCAAGTACCAGCTCGGCACGCTGAAGGAGAGCGCGTTCGACCCGCTGAGCCGGACCTGCGAGTTCATGCTGAAGGAGGAGGCGCACCACATGATGGTGGGCACCACCGGCGTGGACCGGGTGGTGCGGCGCAGCGCGGAGCTGATCCGCGAGCACGACACGACGGACATCGCGGCCCGCGGCGGCATCCCGCTGGACGTGATCCAGAAGTACCTCAACTTCCACTACACCGTCTCGCTCGACCTGTTCGGCAGCGAGACCTCGACGAACGCCGCCAACTACTACACCGCCGGGCTCAAGGGGCGCTGGCAGGAGGCGCGGCGCAGGGACGACCACCGGCTCGCCGACGACGGCGCGTGGCTGGAGCGGCCCGGCGACGACGGCACCTGGACGCGCGAGGAACTCCCTGCCCTGCTGACGCTCAACCTGGACCTGCGGCAGGAGTACATCGCCGACTGCGGCAGCGGCGTGAAGCGGTGGAACCGCATCCTGAAGGAGTACGGGATCGGCGACCGCTTCTACCTGCCGCACCCCGGCTTCAACCGGAAGGTCGGCGTCGCGGCCGGGCTGCGCGTCACCCCCGGCGGCGAGATCATCGACGAGGCCGCCTGGGAGGCGGGCCGGCGGCACTGGCTGCCGACCGCCGAGGACCTGGCCTTCGTCCGGTCGCTGATGCGGCCGGTGTACGAGCGCGGCAAGATCGCCGGCTGGCTGGCGCCGCCGGCGACCGGGATCAACGGACAGCCGTTCGACTACGAGTACGTGCTCCTGGGCTGAGAGGGCGGGCCGCCATGGCTGAGGTGTTCAACGCCGCGGACTACCTGGTCGACCGGCACCTGCGTGCCGGGGGCGGCGGCCGCACGGCCGTGGTCGCCCCGGGCCGGTCGCTCACCTACGAGGACCTCGCCGGCGAGGTGCGCCGGGCGGCCGCCGGGCTGCGGGCGCTGGGCGTGCGGCCCGAGGAGCGGGTCGTGATGTGCATGGCGGACGGCGTCGAGCTGTTCGCGGCGCTGCTCGCCACCATGCGGATCGGCGCCGTCGCCGTCCCATGCTCCACCATGCTCACCGGCCCCGAGCTCGGCACGCTCGTGGCCGACTCGCGGGCGCGGGTGCTGCTGGGCTCCCGCGAGTTCGGCCCGGCCGTGCGCGGCGCCCTGGCGGCGGCGCCGGAGGTGCGGCACGCCGTCCTCACCGGGGACGACCTCACGGCCCTCCCCGAGCACGTCGAGGCCCGGACGTGGCGGGCGTTCCTGGACGCGGGCGCGGAGCACGGCGGAGGCGCGGCGGAGCCCTACCCGTCCTGGCCGGAGTCCCCGGCGCTGTGGCTCTACACGTCCGGGACGACCGGCAGGCCCAAGGCGGCGATGCACCGGCACATCGACATCCGGCTGGTCGCGGAGCTGTACGGGCAGCGGACCCTCGGCATCGGGCCGGGCGACCGGTGCCTGTCGGTGGCCAAGCTGTTCTTCGCCTACGGCATCGGCAACTCGATGTTCTTCCCGCTGTCGGTGGGCGCGGCCGCGCTGCTGGAGCCGTCCCGGCCGGCCCCGGACCTGTTCGCGCGGCGGGCCGCCGAGGACCGGGCGACGCTGCTGTTCGGGACGCCGAGCTTCTGGGGGCCGCTGCTGGCGTCGGACGTGCCGGACGGGGCGTTCGCGACCGTGCGGCAGGGCGTGTCGGCGGGCGAGGCGCTGCCGCCGCGGATGTTCCACGGGATGCGCGACCGCTTCGGCGTGGAGGTCCTGGACGGCATCGGCTCCACCGAGATGCTGCACATCTTCATCTCCAACCGCGCCGGGCGGGTGCGCCCGGGGTCGTCGGGCGTCCCCGTGCCGGGCTACGACGTGGAGCTGCGCGACACCGCGGGCGCGGTGATCGAGGCCGCGGGCGAGCCCGGCGAGCTGTACGTGCGCGGCGAGTCGGCCGCGGTCGGCTACTGGTGCCGCGCCGAGACGACCCGGCGGGTGTTCCTCGGCGACTGGACGCGGACCGGGGACACCTACGTCCGCAACGAGGACGGCACGTACACCTGCCTCGGCCGCACCGGCGACCTGCTCAAGGCGGGCGGGATCTGGGTGTCCCCCACCGAGGTCGAGGAGCGGCTGCTGGCGCATCCGGACGTGGCGGAGGTCGCGGTGGTGGGCGTGCCGGACGCCGACGGGCTGGACAGGCCGGTGGCGTGCGTGGTCCCGATGGCGGGCGGGAAGGTGGATCCGGACGGGCTGATCGCCTGGTGCCGGGAGGGGCTGGCGTCGTTCAAGCGCCCGCGCGGCGTGGTGGAGCTGGCCGAGCTGCCCAAGACCGCCACCGGCAAGATCCGCCGCAACGTGCTGCGGGACCTGGCCCGCGGCGAGGTCCCGGAGGAGGCGGGTTGATCGACGGCGACCCCGTGGTGGACGCCCATGTGCACGCGCCGCGGCTGTCCACGCTGAAACCGTCCTGGATGGAGTGGGCGGAGGAGTTCTCCGGGCCGCATCCGTGGCGGGACGCCTACGACGAGCGCGGCGATCCGGTGCCGGAGCGGCTGGACGCGCTGATGGAGGCGGAGGGCGTCGACCGCGCGCTGCTGTTCTGCGAGTACAGCCCGCGCGCCACCGGGATCCAGCCGATCGAGGACGTGCTGCCGATCGTCGAGCACAACCCGGTGCGGTTCCGGCTCGTCGCCAACGTCAACCCGCACCTGCACCATCCGGTCGCCGCCGAGGCCGAGCGGCAGCTCGCCTTCGGCGCGGTCGCGGTCAAGCTGCATCCCGTGCACGGCGGCTTCTCGCCCGCCGACCGGGAGCTGTACGCGGTGTACGCGCTGTGCGGCGAGCGCGGCGTCCCGGTGATCCTGCACTCGGGCACGTCCAGCTTCCCCGGCTCGCGGACGCGCTACGGCGACCCGCAGCTGATGCTGGACGTGATCGAGGACTTCCCGGACGTGCACTTCGTGTTCGCGCACGGCGGCCGGGGCTGGTGGTACGACACCGCCGCGTTCCTCGCGCTGTCCAAGCCGAACGTGTGGCTGGACCTGGCCGGGCTGCCGCCGCGCCGGCTGCCGGAGTACTACGCCCGCTTCGGCCTGCCCCGGCTCGCCAACCGGATGATCTTCGGTACGGACTGGCCGGGCGTGCCGGGCACGGCGCGCAACGTGGCCGCCCTGCGCGGGCTCGGCCTGCCCGGCGACACGCTGCGGGCCGTGCTGTCCGGGAACGCCGCGAAGATCTTCCCCGGGCTGGCCGTCTGACGGCCCGCGTCAGGAGGCGAGCTCGTCCCAGCGGGCCTGCGCGGCCGGGCGCCATCCGGCGTGCCGGTCGTGGAACAGCTCCGCGGCCTGCGCCCCGCTCCAGTCGTCGGGGAGCAGGCCGCGCGGCAGCCGCGGGTCCAGGAACGGGAAGCGGCGCCACTCGTGCACCAGCCGTGTCTGGGCGGCCAGCGCCGCGTCGCCGCCGTCCGGCGCCAGCGCGCCGAACTCCCCGATGAACGCCTCGTAGTGCTCCTCCAGGCCGGTGAGGTCCCAGGCGCGGGCGACCATCGCGTCCTGGCTGCCCACGGCGCCGTACGACGCGGTGAACGACATCGCGCCCTCGGCCAGCCCCAGCTCCTTCAGCACGCCGAGCGCCTCGTCCTCGCGGTCGGGATGCGGGGTGATCCACACGCCGGACTCGGGCGAGCCGAACCCGGCCCAGCTGAGCCGGGTCCGCAGCCGGTGCCGCAGGTCGCGCCGCGCCTCGGGAACCGAGACCAGCACCACCAGCCAGGTGCCGTCCCAGGACGCGCCGCCGGCGCCGAACTCGTAGATCCGCCGCGCGCCCTCGGTGAGCAGCCGGCGGCCCGGCCCGGTCAGCTCCCAGCGCACCCGGCGGCCGACCCGCTCGGAGACCAGCCAGCCCTCCGCGGCGGTACGGGCCAGCGACTGGCGCGCCGACTTCTCCTCGATCCCCAGCAGCGCCAGCGCGTCCACCAGGACCGAGGTCCACACGGGGGCGCCGCGCGGCAGCACGTACTCGCCGAGTACGGTCATCAACAACGAGCGGGCGCTGGTGTGGCTGACCTCGCGCCGCCGCGACACCACGGGCTCACTCACCACCGGCTCGCTCACCACGGGCTCACCCCTCACGTCCCCGCAGTCTTGACAGCCTCCTGACGTTCCGTCAACCGATTGTAGATGATCCGCCGTGCTCGTCATCCCGCCCGCCCCGACCACGACCGCCGTCCTGCTGGCCGAGGCGGCGCGCCGCCGCGGGATGGAGGTGCGCGAGCCGACCCGCCGGCCGGTCCCGGCGGAGTGGCGCGGCCGGGCGCACCTGTACGGGGGCGAGGCGTTCGCGGACGAGGTCGCGGCGGCGCTCGGGATCGCGCTGCTGGACCCGTCCCCGGGCTGGCTGGCCGGCCTGCCCGCCGAGTTCACGCGCCGCGACGTCCGCCTCACCACGCTGGAGGACGCGTACGGCCTGGACCGCCCCGCGTTCGTGAAGCCGGCGGCGGGCAAGGCGTTCCCGGCCCGCGTCCACGCCTCGGGCGGCGCGCTCCCCCGCGACGTCCCGGTGGCGACACCCGTCCTGGTGGCCGAGCCGGTGACGTTCGCCGAGGAGTACCGGCTGCACGTCCTCGACGGGACGGTCCGCGCGGCGAGCCGCTACCGCTCGCACGGGATCCTGGACCCGGCCCCGCTCGCCGGCCTCCCGGAACGCGCCCGGATCGAGGGCTTCGCGGCCGACCTCCTCCGGCACGCCGCCGCGGCGCTGCCGAGCGCCGCCGTCGTGGACGTCGGCATGGTCGCCGGCCGGCCGGCGGTGGTGGAGGCCAACGAGGCGTGGTTCAGCAACTGCTACGCCGCCGACCCGGACCGCGTCCTGGACGTGGTCCTGCGCGCCGCCGGCCCGGCGGCGCTCCTCGCGTCACGGGACGTCCCGTTCCTGCGGGCTGGCGGGCGGGAGGTCGCGGCCCTGCGGGTACAGCCACCGGCGCAGGGCCCGGCTGAGGAGCGGCATCAGCACGTAGGTGAGCACCGGGACGAGTAGCAGCGGGAACGTCACCGCCTTCAGCGCCACCGGCCACGGCCGCGTCGGCGGCACCACGACCAGCTGGATCAGCAGGCTCATCGGGTACACGGCGCAGAAGGTGACGATCACCATCTTCCAGCGCGGCGGCGCCGGGACGGACTCGCCGGGCAGGCTGAACCAGGTCTCCAGCCCGGTCGTGTGGTGCCGGTGCCCCTTGGCGATCCCGTCGAGGCGGTCGAGCCAGCCGGCCCGCTCGTCCGAGTCCAGCCAGGCGTCCAGCCGCTCCCGGTCGGTGAAGTTGAGGACCGTGTAGTAGCGGTAGCGCGCGCCCTCGGAGCGCAGCCAGGTCGCGCCGAGGTGGCCGGGCCAGCGGGTCCCGGCCTGGTTGATCCCGCTGGCCCACCGCTCGAACTCGCGTTCCCGGCCGGGGCGCACGTCCCAGGTGAACACCACCGTGACGGTGCCTTCGTCACCGCCGGTGGCGTTCATCAGACCGGCTCGGGTTCCGGCTGCGGCCCCGGGCGGGGACCGGGGCCCGGGCCGGGCGCGGGCGGCACGATCGGGCCCGGCTGCGGCGGCGAGGGCCGCGGCTCGGGGCGGGGGGCGGGATGCGGAGCCGGCGGCGGAGGCACCGTTCCCACGGCCGCGTCCGTTCGCCTGTCCATCCTCATGGATCCTCCCGTCGTCATGGCGGTTGCCGAGGTGCCTTGATACCCGCCCCCCGCCGCGCCCATTCGGGTGAACGCGATCACGCTCCGGCCCGTCTCGGCGTTCGATGGGCGGAATGACGGTGATGATCGGTATGCTCCTGCGCGGCAGGGCCGTAGCGCAGAGGTCGTCGCGCCTTAGCTGCAAGCTGGAGGACGCCGGTTCGAATCCGGCCGGCCCTGTCACGATCATGCTCGCCGGCTCCCCTCGCGGGAGCGGCGGGTGATGATCGAAATGCGATGGCGGGCTGTCGGACGTGCCCGCTATCGTGCCGTTCGATGAGGTCGTAGCGCAGTGGCGGCGCGCCGGCAGTGCAAGCCGGAGGACGCCGGTTCGAATCCGGCCGGCCTCACGACGGACCCTCTGGACAGGTCGCAGGAAGTGTGGGAGCCCCGATGACGCCGGTCGACGCCGACATCGAGGCATGCCTGCGGGTGCTCGCGTGGGCGCGTACCGCCGCCCCCGACGACGCGCGCTGGCGCGAGGTCAGCGAGGCCGCGACGCTCGTCCACCAGGCGACCAAGAAGGCCCGCAAGCTCGAGCGGCGCGCCGAGCGGCGGCGCCACGACCGCGAGCTCACGGCGGAGACGGCCCGGTTCCGCGACCAGGACCCCGCGCCCGCGCCGGAGTCCGCGCCCGCGCTTCCCGCGCCGGAGCCCGCGCCGGGGCGGCTGCTCAACGAGCGGCGCTGCTACATCTGCAAGGACCTCTACCGCGAGATCCACTCCGAGTACCACATGCTGTGCCCGCCGTGCGCGGCGGAGAACCTCGCCCGCCGGCACGCGCGCTGCGACCTGGCCGGGCGGCGGGCGATCGTCACCGGCGGCCGGGTGAAGATCGGCTTCCAGGTGGCGCTGAAGCTGCTGCGCGACGGCGCCGAGGTCATGGTCACCACCCGGTTCCCGCGCGACGCCGCCCGCCGGTTCGCCGAGGTCCCCGACGCGGCGGACTGGCTCGGCCGGCTCCATGTGCACGGCGTCGACCTGCTCGACCTGCCGGGCGTGGCCGGGCTGCTGCGCACCGCCCACGAGCGGTTCGACCATCTCGACATCCTGATCAACAACGCGGCGCAGACGATCCGGCGGCCCGCCGCGTACCACCGCGAGGTGCGCGCGGCCGAGAAGGCGGCGCTGACGGGCCGGGCCGCCCGGATCGAGGTGACCGAGCACCGGGCCGGCGACCTGCTGCCCGCGCTCGCCGGCGCGGAGCCGGCGGCCGTCGAGGCGGTGTTCCCCGCGGGCCGCACCGACGAGACCGGCCAGCCGCTCGACCTGCGCGACCGCAACAGCTGGAGCCTGCGGCTGCACGAGGTGGACCCCGGCGAGTGGCTGGAGGTCCAGATGGTGAACGCGTTCGCGCCGTTCCTGCTGACCTCCCGGCTGCGCGGGCTGCTGGAGGCGTCCCCCTGGCCGGACCGCTACGTCGTGCAGGTCTCGGCGATGGAGGGCAGCTTCTCCCGCCGGGGCAAGACCGTGCGGCACCCGCACACCAACATGGCCAAGGCGTCGCTCAACATGATGACCCGCACGTCGGCCGCCGACTACGCGGCCGCCGGCATCCACATGACCAGCGTGGACACCGGGTGGATCACCGACGAGCGGGCGCATCCGGCCAAGCTGGCGCAGCGCGAGGCGGGCTTCCGGCCGCCGCTGGACGTCATCGACGGCGCCGCCCGGGTGTACGACCCGGTGGTGCGCGGCGTCGCGGACGGCGAGCGGCTGTCCGGGCTGTTCCTGAAGGACTACCGACCGGTGGAGTGGTGATGGCAGAACCGACGCCCGTACGCTGCCCGGCGATCGAGCACCCCGACGTGCCGGCCGCCGACCCGACCGGGCTCGACCCGCTGCTGGCCCGGCTGGCCGCGCCCGCCGGGGTCGAGGCGGACGAGACGTTCCCGCTCGGGACGCTCCGCGCCGACGGCCGGGTCGACCTGTGCAAGCAGGGCCTCGGCGCGCCCGGCGCGGCCCGGCTGCTGCCCGCCGCCGCCGCGTCCCCGCACGCCGTGCACGTGCTGCTCGGCACCAACGCCATCGGCGACGAGGGTGCCCGCTCGGTCGCGGCCGCGCTGGAGCCCGGCCACGGCCTGGAGACCGTCTACCTGGGCTGCAACCGCATCGGCCCGGACGGCGCCGCGGCGCTCGCCGACCGCCTCGCCGGCGACGGCACCGTCCGCGCGGTGTGGCTCAAGCGCAACCCGGTCGGCGACGCGGGCGCGCGGGCCATGGCCGGCATGCTGCGCCGCAACTCCTCCGTCCGCACGCTCGACCTGGTCAACACCGGTGTCACGAGCGAGGGCCTGCGCGCCCTGCTGGACGCCCTGCTCGACCGGCCGGTGCCGCTGGAGCGGCTGTTCCTCGGCGGCAACGGCCTGAGCGCCGGCGAGGCGGACCTGCTGGCGGCGCTGATCCGCGACGGCGGCGTCCGCGAGCTGTTCATGTCGGCCAACCACCTGGGCGACGAGGGCGCCGCCGTGCTGGCCGCGGCCACGGACCCGGCCCGGCCCGTCCGGCTCGGGCTCGGCGGCAACGGCATCGGCCCGGCCGGGGCCCGCGCGCTGGCCGGCGCCCTCGGCGGCATCGAGTCGCTCGACCTGGGCCGCCCGCCGTCCGAGCGCGCGCTGGGCGCCCCGCCCAACGCCACCGGCGACGAGGGCGCCGCCGCGCTCGCCGCCGCGCTGCCGGGCAGCCCGCTGCGCCGCCTCGAACTGCGCCGTACCGGCATCACCGGCCGCGGCGCCAAGACGCTGCTGTCGCACGTCCCCGCGGACACCCGGCTGGAGTACGTGGGCCTCGGCCCGGGCGTCCCGCGCAAGGTCAAGCGGGCCTTCGCCCCGCGGCTGCGCCCGGCCGGCCGCACCCACCCCGACCTGCAGGCCATCGGCAGCGTCTACCGGTGAGCGGGAACGCCCGGGGGGAGCTGGCGGACTGGCGGCGGGTCCGCCGGTACGCGGTGCCGCGCTGGATGATCGAGCAGGCGGCCGAGCGCCGGCTGGCCGGCGACTGGGCGGGCGCCTGCGCGGCGGCCCGGGTCCGCGTCGCCCTCGACCTGCCGTCCATCGCCCGCGAGCACGGCGCCGAGGTCGCGGCGGCCGTCGAGGACGACCTGCGCCACCTGGTCCCCGACCTGGTGCGCTGGCACCTGCCCCGGTACGGCCACGGCCGCAGCACGGCCGCCGTGCACAACGCGCTGGTGCTGGCCGAGCACGGCGGCGTGCCGCTGCACGTCCTCACCCCCACGATGGCCGACGGGCCGCAGCACCTGACGCTGCGGTTCCAGCCCGTACGCGACGGCGAGGAGAGCCTCACGCAGGAGGTCGACTGGACGCGCCTCCGGCACCTGTGGGACGTCCGGCACACCGCCGAGCTGCTCGCACGCTGCGGCGGCACGGACCGCGCCCCGTTCTTCCGCCCCGACGGCACGCCGCTCGCCGAGGCGGAACTCGGCCGGACCGACGACGAGCCCGGCCGCTTCGAGCGCGCCACCCTGCTGCTCGACCGGGGCGAGCCGGAGGCGGCGTTCGAGGCGGCGGGCCTCGAGCTGGACCTGACGCCGCCCGACGTGCCGAGCTTCTACAACGCCGAGCCGCGCGCCATCCTGTCGGGGCTGCCGCTCGCGCTGACGCGGATCGTGGAGGAGGCCCGGCGGATCGGCGGCGACCGGTTCCAGGTCTCCAGCACGTGGCGGTGCGTCACCCTGTTCGAGTTCGGCGACCGCCCGCGCGCGCGGGTCGTGGAGACGAACAAGGCGAAGGGCGCCGTCCCGCTCCCCCAGAGCGTCTGGCGCCGTCCCCCCGACCTCGACCTCCTCCGCACCGGGGCGCTCGGCCCGGACGACCTGCACCCGCTCGTCCGGTCCGCGCTCTTCCCCGCGTACCCGGACCCCGGCCGCCCCGCCGGCCCGCCCGCCGAGCCCGCGGCGCCCGAGCCCGTCCGGGTGCGCTGCAAGGGCGGCGAATGGCACGAGGTCGTCGTGCGCGACGGCGACCTGCGCATCCCGCACACCGACGAGGAGCGCGAGCGCGAGCAGGCGCTCGAGGCGCTCGGCGGCAAGGTGACCGGCTGCTTCGCCGTCCACACGGCCTGGCGCACGTCCACCGGCCGCCTGCCGCGCCGGCTGCGCGAGCAGCGGCAGGAGCTGTTCCTGCACCTCCAGCACGGCGACACCCCCGCCGTCCTGCGGCTGCTGAACGCCGGCGCCGCCGTCCGCTCGCTCGACGGCCGCAAGCGCACCCTGCTGCACCATCTCCACCTCGTCGACCACGAGGAGCTGCTCCCCCGCCTGCTGAAGGCCGGCCTCGACCTGGAGGCCCGCGACCAGGGCGGCCGCACGCCGCTGCACATGGCCGTCGGCGACCACGGCTCCCCGGAGCTGGTCCGCGCGCTGGTGGACGCGGGCGCGCGGCTCGACGTGGTGGACGACATGGAGTTCGGCCTGATCGACCTGATCCGCCGCTGGAAGCGCACCGACCTGGCCTGGCTGAAGGACCGCCTCGAAGCCGAGCATCCCGACGTCGGCGGCGGCTACTGGTCCTACGACGAGGACTACTGATCGGCACCGGCGACGCGTACCTGGCCGCGTGGCGGCGCATCCGCCGCCACGCCGTACCGCGCTGGATGATCGAGCGGGCCACCGCGCACCGCCTGGACGGCGACTGGCGCGCCGCGTGCGCCGCCGCGGACGTCGACGTCGCGTTCACCCTCGGCGGGATCGCCCGCGACCACGGCACCGCCACGGCCGGCGCGGTCGCCGAGGACCTGCGCCATCTGGTCCCCGACCTGCTGCGCTGGCACCTCCCCAGGGCGGGCCACGGCCGCACGACCATCGCCACCCACCGGGTGGTCCTGCTCGCGGACTACTACGAGCCGGGGGCCATGGACGTCACGGACGTCTACTGCGGGTGCGAGTGCCACCTGCTGTACGTCGAGACGCCCACGCTGCTGGACGGCCCGCAGCGGCTGCGGCTGGGCTTCGGGAGACCGCGCCGGGCCGCCGCCAACCGCCCCCTCCGGACCGACTACTGGCTGCGGCCGCGGTACCTGTGGGATTCCCGCCGCTCCCACGAGCTGCTGACGTACAGCGGGGGCGGCGAGCGCGCCCCTTTCCTCCACCGCGACGGCACCCTCCTCGGCGAGCGGGAGCTGCCCCGCCGCGCCCCCGGCCCGGACGATCCCGTGGCGCACGCCGAGTGGGTGACCGGGCTCATGGACGCGGGACACGTCGAGGCGGCGCTCGACAGCGCCGGCATCGACGTCGACGCGAGCGTGGACGCGTCCCCGTCCCTGGCGGCGCTGGCGCGGGTCCCGCTCGCGCCCACCCGTGTCCTCGGCGGGCTCCCGGAGCGGTGGCCGGTCTACGGCCTTCGCCGCGAGGAGACCGAATGGGAGCTGGTCGCGCCGGGCCCCCGAACGCCCGGCCTGGTCCTGCGCCGGGGCGACCGGCGGAGACCGTACGGGGCCGGGCTCGTGCTCCACGCGGCCGGCGGCGGGCGGCGCGCTCCCGCGCTCCCGCACGGCTGCCTCCGGCTGCCCGACCTCGACCTGCTGCGGGCGGGCATGATCACGCCGGAGGAGCTGCATCCGCTCGTGCGGTCGGCGCTGTTCCCCGAACGCCCGCCCGCGTCCGGCCCGGTAGGGCCGCCTGAGCCCGCCCCGCCGGCGGCCGTGCGCGTCCGCTGCCGGGGCGAGTGGCACGAGGTGCGCCCGGACCGCGAAGGGCTGCTGACGCCGCACGGCCGCGGCGAGCGCGACCGGGAACGCGCGCTGGCCGCGCTCAGCGGCCCGGTGGCGGGATGCTTCGCCGCCGAGCGGGCGTGGAACCTGGGCGCGGGCCGGATCCCCCGGGGGCTGCGCGAGCAGCGGGAGGAGTTGTTCCTGCGCGTCCAGCACGGTGACACGCCGGGCGTGTTGCGGCTCCTGGACGAGGGCGCCGACGCGCACGTCCGCGACGGGCGCAAGCGCACGCTGCTGCACCACCTCCACAAGGTCGACCACCGGGAGCTGCTCCCGCGGCTCCTCATGGCCGGGCTCGACCTGGAGGCGCGCGACCACCACGAGCGCACTCCGCTGCACATGGCGGTCGGCGAGCACGGCTCCGAGGAACTCGTTCGCGCGCTGCTGGCCGCCGGTGCCAGGATCGACGTGCTGGACCACCGGGACCTGGGGCTGCGGAACCTGATCAGGCGCCGCAACATGGTCCGCAGGAGCGGCCGCCCCGAGCTGATGTTCCTGGCCGAGCGGGTCACGCGCGAGTTCCCGGACCTGCAGGAGTCGATCCGCTTCGACAACTACGGCCGGATGTACTGAACGACCCGAGACGAGGGGGAAGGAACGAGCGTTGGACGGGTACTCCTCTGGTCCGCTGGCGGCGGCCGACGAGCTGAACGCGCGGGTGCGCGCGTGGCGGAGCGAGCCGGCGGAGAGCGCGCAGCACGACGCGCTGGCGCTCGCGGTGACCGCCAACCTGCCGGTGCTGCTGTGGGGCGAGCCGGGCATCGGCAAGTCCGCGGGCATGGAGCAGCTGGCGGCCGGGCTGGACCTGCCGCTGGAGACGGTGATCGCCAGCGTGCACGAGCCGTCCGACTTCGCCGGGCTGCCGATCATCGGGGACGATCCGGCGACGACGGGGGTGCCGATGGCGCCCCCGGACTGGGCGGTGCGGCTCGCGGCCGCCGGGCGCGGCATGGTGTTCTTCGACGAGCTGTCGTCCGCGCCGCCGGCGGTGCAGGCGGCCCTGCTGCGGGTGGTGCTGGAGCGCCGGGTGGGCAGCCTGACGCTGCCGGAGCCGGTACGGATCGTCGCGGCGGCCAACCCGCCGTCGAGCGCGGCCGACGGCTGGCATCTGAGCCCGCCGCTGGCCAACCGGTTCGTCCACCTGCACTGGACGCACGAGCCGCGCACGGTCGCGCGCGGCATGGCGGGCACCTGGCCGTCGGTGCGGATCCCGCTGGTCGATCCGGGCCGGGTGCCGGGCGCCGTCGCACGGGCGCGCGGCGCGGTCTCCGGGTTCCTGACCGCGCGGCCCGGCCTGGCGCACCACCTGCCCGCCGACGCCGAGGGCCGGGGCGGGGCGTGGCCGTCGCCGCGGACCTGGGAGATGGCGCTGCGGCTGCTGGCCACCGGGTACGCCACGGACGCGGGCCGGGAGGGGCTGGCGGCGGCGGTGGTCGGGGCGATCGGGGACGGCCCGGGCATCGAGCTGCTGGCGTACCTGGAGGAGCTGGACCTGCCCGACCCGGACCGGGTGCTGGCCGACCCGGACGCGTTCACCCTGCCCGAGCGCGGTGACCGGCAGCTGGCGTTCCTGACCGCGATCGTGTCGGCCGTCCAGGGGAACCTGAGCCGCAAGCGCTGGGAGGCGGGCTGGGCGGTGCTGGCCAAGGCCGTGGACGCGGGCGTCCCGGACGTGGCGGCGCGGGCCGCGGTCGACCTGGCGGCGCTGCGCGACACCGACTGGCCCGTACCGGCCGGGATCGACGGGTTCATCGACATCCTGCGGCTGTCCGGGGCCATGCCCGGCGGGAGCTGACGGTGGTACGGCTCGACCGGGACAAGCTGCTGGCGGCGCGCTACCGGGCCGCGTCCGAGCGGCCCTACCTGGCGTCGGCGCTGTACTCGCTGACCGTGGTGCCCTCCGAGGGGGTGCCGACGATGGGCGTGGACCGGCACTGGCGCTGCTACGTCTCGCCCGCGTTCGTGGAGGCGACGCCCGTACCGGAGCTGGCGGGGGTGTGGATCCACGAGGTGGCGCACCTGCTCCGCGACCACCACGGGCGGGCCGGGCGGCTGCCGGCCGCCGACCAGCGCGACCACGCGCGGATCAACATCGCGCAGGACTGCGAGATCAACGACGATCTGCTCGCCGACGGGCTGCCGCTGCCGGCCGGGCGGATGGAGCCCGGCGTGTTCGGGCTGGACAAGGGGCTGCTGTTCGAGGCGTACCTGCCGCACATCCCGCCGCAGCCGCACCTGAACTGCGGGTCGGGAGCGCACGGCGGGGCGGCGCCGTGGGAGTCGGACGCGCCGGGGCGGCCCAAGGTGAGCCCGGTGGAGGCGCAGGCGATCCGGCGCGCCACCGCCGAGGCGATCCGGGCGCGGACGCGGTCCCGCGGCACCGTCCCGGGAGGCTGGCAGCGGTGGGCCGAGGAGATCCTGGAACCGACCGTCGACTGGCGCCGGGTGCTGGCCGGCGCGGTGCGCGAGGCGGTCGCGTGGGCGGGCGGCGCGGTCGACTACACCTACCGGCGGCCGTCGCGGCGGACGGCGGCGATGCGCGGCGTGGTGCTGCCGACGCTGCAGCGGCCGCTGCCGCGCGTCGCGATCATCGTCGACACCTCGGGGTCGATGAGCCCGGACGACCTGGCCGCCGCGATGGCCGAGGTCACCGGCGTGCTGCGGGAGGTGGGCGTGCGCGGCAACCGGGTCGCCGTGCTGGCGTGCGACGCCGACGTGGCGGCGGTGTCGCGGGTGACGTCGGCCGACCAGGTGACGCTGGCCGGCGGCGGCGGCACGGACATGCGCGTGGGCATCAGGGCCGCGCTCGAGTCGCGCGACAAGCCCAACGTCATCATCGTCCTCACCGACGGTTTCACGCCGTGGCCGGAGGAGCCGTCCAGCGCCCGCCTGATCGCCGCGCTCGTCGGCGCCGGCGCGCCCGATCCGCCCGGCTGGGTGGAGACCGTACGGCTCGGCGATTCCGCGGGATACTCGGCACCACGTTCCTGAGCCGGAGGGAAGGCGCCGCCATGAGCAGCACGGGGCACGAAAGCACGGGACACGAGATCACCACGCCCGGACGGCCCCGGCTGGAGGAGGTCGCCGACGGCGTCTTCGCCTACCTGCAGCCGGACGGCACCTGGTGGATCAACAACACCGGCTTCCTGGCCGGGTCCCGCGGCGTGATCAGCGTCGACTCCTGCTCCACCGAACGGCGCACCCGGGCGTACCTGGAGGCCGTCCGGTCGGTGACGGACCGGCCCGTGCGGACGCTGATCAACACCCACCACCACGGCGACCACACGTTCGGGAACCACCTGTTCGGCGGCGCCACGATCGTGGCGCACGAGCGGACCCGGGAGAGCGTCCTCGCCTGGGGCGCGCCGGTGGCCGCGCCGGTCTGGACCGACGTCGACTGGGGCGAGTTCACGCTGGAGCCGCCGTTCCTGACCTACACCGAGGGCGTCACCGTGTGGGCCGACGACCTGCGGTGCGAGGTGCGGCACGTCGGCACCCCGGCGCACACCACCAACGACTCGATCGTGTGGATCCCGGAGAAGAGCGTGCTGTTCTGCGGCGACCTGCTGTTCAACGGCGGCACGCCGTTCCTGCTCCAGGGGTCCGTGGCGGGGGCCATCACGGTGCTGGAGGAGGTCGTCGCGCCGCTGGGCGCCGGGACGATCGTCCCGGGCCACGGCCCGGTGGCCGGGCCCGAGCTGATCGACCGCGTGCTCGGCTACCTGCGGTTCGTGCAGGCGACGGCGAAGGAGGGCAGGGAGGCGGGGCTGTCCCCGCTGGACGCGGCGCGCGAGACCGATCTCGGCCCGTACGCGGAGCTGACCGATCCCGAGCGCCTCGTCGGCAACCTGCACCGCGCGTACTCCGAGCTGGACGGCGCGCCGCCGGGCGCCGAGATGGACACGCTCACCGCGCTGTCCGACATGATCACCTACAACGGCGGCCGCCCGCTGACCTGCCGCGCCTGACCCGCGGCCTCTCGGGCGGCCCGGCGGTCATCTCAGGTCGGCCGCCGTGATGAGGTGGATCTGCGCGTCCGCCCACGTCACGGTCATCCGGTGCGGGTCGTCGCCCTCCAGCGCCCCCGCGAAGGCGCGCAGCAGGCCCGCCGCCGCGGCCATGCCGATCCCCGCCAGCCGGTCGGCGGTCCGGCCGACGCGGGCGCGGGTGCCGTTCGGGAGATGCCGGAAGCCGCGGTGCGCGGCGTCCGCGCACACCTCCAGCGCCGCCGACAGCGCCTCGCTCAGCGCGTCCCCGGCCCGGCCGGCCGGCGCGTCGAGCGCGCCGCCGCCGTCGCCCGGGGCCAGGTCAGGGACCACGAGCCCCTCGGTGGTCAGCACCCCGATCGGGTCCACGACCAGCGCGCCCCGCGAGCGCCGTACCGGCCCGCTGACGTAGAGGGGCGCGCCGCGGTCGCCCGCGAGCGCCCCGGCCAGCTCGTCGAGGGCTCCGGGCCGGTACGGCGAGTACGCCGAGGAGATCCGGCCGGAGACGCCATCGGCGTCGGTGAACGTGGCGGTGAGCCGCTGGTCCCCCGGGCTGTAGCCGATGCCGCCGACCTTGGCGATCTCGACGACCCGGACCGACTCCGCCTCCACCCGCGGCCGGATGAGGCGCGGCGGCAGCGCGTCCAGCTCCCGTTCCAGCGTGCGCAGGTCGCGGGCCAGCAGCGTGGCGGGCAGGTCGCCCCAGGCGCCGCCGACCGGCGTGACCGTCGTCTTGGACACCCGGCCGGTGCCGAGCCGCACGACGCGGCTGGGGCTGCGGGTCGCGTTCTCGGAGACGACGTTCGCCGCGGCCAGCGAGCGCAGCGCCGCGCCCGCGATCCGGCGCGGCGCGAGGTCGTGGCCGGTGAGGCGCTGCTCCTCGGTCGCCTCCCAGCGCCGCTTCAGCACCAGCACGATGCCGCTGGCGGCGTGCGCGAGGAAGACGTCCGCGGTGCGCTCGCCATCGTCGCCGCCGACGCGGCAGCCGAGGGCGGTGAGCCGGACGCGGCGCAGCGGCGTCTCGGCGGTCTCGTTGGTGCCGAGCACCTGCGAGCGCGGGCTGCCGCTCCCGTTCCCGGCGGACGCGTGCAGCGCCGACCGGTGCCGGGCGTGCAGCTCGGCCAGCAGCGCGGCCAGCCGCCGCGGCTCGTGGCCGGCGGCGCGGTCGCGGTAGGCGGCCAGCTGCCCGGCGATGTCGTCGAGCGTGGCGGCGGGCCAGTGCAGGTTCCCGGCGGTCAGCTCGCGGGACGCCCGGTGCAGCGCGGTGCTCAGGACCGGGCCCGCGTGCATCGCGCCGTCCAGCAGGATCTGGTTCGCCAGGTCGAGAGCCCCCTCCAGGCCGGAGCCGCCGCCGCCCTTGGCCCTGCCGCCGACGTCGACGCGGACGTTCTCGCCGGTGAGGCCCTGCTCGTCGGCCGCGCGGAACGCCCACACGGCCAGCGCGATGACCTCGCCGCGCATGGCGGCGACCGCGTCGGTGTGCACGTACCCGAACTCGTCCGGCACCAGGAACCGCACGGTGCAGGTCGGCAGCTCGACGGACGCGACCGGGTCGGCGGGCGAGGGCCGGTGGACGCGCGCCGCGTACCCCGACCTGAACGTGCGGCGCGCGGCCGTGAGCGCGCGCTCCCCCAGGACGCGGGCCAGCGCCTCGTCGTCGTAGGCGCCCGGGGACCAGTCCTTGTACGGGGGCGCCTCCGGGGCGGCCTCCGTCTCGGCCGGCCCCTCCCCCGCGGCGTCCTCGCCGGACCCGGCCGCCCGCCGCTGGTAGGCGAGCACGAGGCCGATCTGGTGGCGGCACACGCCGGTGGCCGCGCAGGTGCAGGTGGCCCCCTCCAGCCCGCCGCCGCCCGGAAGCGTCGTCGCCACGCCGTCGGCGAACGCGCCGGTCACGGTGCCGTCGTCCATGACCGCGACCTCGGGGACGTTCCCGGCGTCCAGGTCCTTGGCCGCCCGCTTGACCAGGCCGCGGTTGGCCAGCGACGCCAGCGAGTCGGGGGTGAGGGCCAGCAGGTCGGTACGGGTCATCGGCCGATCCGTTCGGCGACGAACGCGGCCAGCTCGCCCGGCGTCATGGCACCGATATGAGCGCCGACGTCGGCGAGCCGCTGCGCCAGGTCGCGGTCGTAGGAGGGGTTGGCTTCCTCGTCCAGCGCCGCGAGCCCGAGCACGTGGGTGCCCTGCTCGGCCATCCGCTTGACGGTGCGGACCAGCCGGTACGGGTCGCCGCCCTCGTAGAAGTCGGTGACCACGGCGACGATCGAGCGGCGCGGGTTCTCGATCAGCCCGGCGCCGTACTCGACGGCCTGCGCGATGTCGGTGCCGCCGCCGAGCTGCACCTTCATCAGCAGCTCGACCGGGTCGGTGACGTCGGAGGTGAGGTCGACGACGCTGGTGTCGAACGCGATCAGGTGCGTCTTCAGCCCGGGCAGCCCCCACAGGCACGCGGCGGTGACCGCCGAGTGGATCACCGAGCCGAGCATGGAGCCCGACTGGTCGACGATGAGGATCATCTGCCACTGGTCGAGCTGCCGCCGGGTGCGGGACAGGAAGTGCGGCTGCTCGATGTAGAGCTTGCGCTCCTCCGGCCGGTAGTGCCCGAGGTTGGAGCGGATCGTGGTGTGGAAGTCGAAGTTGCGGGCCTGCTTGAACCGGCTGGGCCGGCGCGAGCGGGTGCCGTGGAACGACTTGCGCACCTCGGTCGCCATCTTGCGGATCAGCTCCTCGACGACCTTCTCGACGATCCGCCGGGCCAGCGCCAGCACCTCGGGGTTCATCAGGTGCTTGGTGCGCAGGACGGCGCGCAGCAGCGTCGGGTTCGGCTCGACGCGCTCCAGCACCTTCGGGTCGGTGACGACGTCGTGGATCTCGTACCGCTCGACGGCGTCGCGCTCCAGCCGCTCGATGGTCTCCTTGGGGAACAGCCGGTGCACGGCGTCGAGCCAGTCGACGGTGGTCAGCATCGAGGGGCCGTTGCCCCCGCTCCGCTCCCTGGACCGGTCCGGGTCGCCGTCCCCGCGCCCGCCGCCGGGGCGGTTGCCGCCCTTGCGGACGCCGCGGCGCTCCAGGTCGGAGTCGCGCCCGTACAGCCAGTCGAGCGCCTGGTCCTGCCCGGCCGCGGCACCGCCCAGCCCGCCGCAGGCGCTCTCGGCGGGAGCCCCGAGGACCAGCCGCCAGCGTTCCAGACCCGGATCGGGCTGCGTCATACCGTCTCTTCCTCTCGCTCTTCCCCGCGCACCGGCTCGTCCGCGGGGGCGAGCCCCTCGGCCGCGAGCAGCCGGCCCACCTTCTCCTCCAGGGCGCGCGCCTCGGCGATCGTGACCGGGTCCTGCACCGAGCGCAGCAGCGAGCGGGCCGAGCCCTTGACGCCGCGGCGCTCCAGCAGCCGCTCGGCGATGGCCTCGCGCTCGCGCGGCGGGAAGAACTCGAACGCCTGGCGCAGCGCGGGCAGCGCGACGAGGAAGTCGTCTCCGCCCAGCCCGACGACCAGGTCGTCGAGCACGCCCAGCACGCCGCGCCCGCCCTCCCGCGGCTCCTCGGCGAACACCTCGTCGCGGGCCAGCGCGAACAGCCCGGTCAGCCAGTCGCCGAGGGTGCCGGGCAGCGCCGCGCCGAGCACCGCGCGCTCGGCGTCGGCGGCGGCGCCCAGCGACCAGCCGAGGCCGAACGCGGCGCCGCGCAGGTCCGGCGGCGCCGCGGTGCTGGCGCTGACCCGGGCGGCGACCGCGAGCGCGGCGTCCCGGTCCAGGCCGAGCGGGCCGGCCGCGTGCAGCAGCGCGTCCCGGGTCGCGGCCAGCGCGCGCAGCCGCGGCAGGTCGGCCGGTCCCGGGCCGCCCCGGACGCCCTCCACCAGCCACAGCACCCGCGTCACGCAGCCCTCGACCACCCGGCCGAACAGCGGGCTGCCGGCCGTGCCGAGCAGCCGGTCGTGCCGCCACAGGCCGAGCGTGGTGGCGAGGACGTCGCCGAGCCCGTCCAGCTCCGAGGCGCCCGCGATGGCGGCGGCGATCGTCCCGGCGATCCGGTCCGACAGGTCCGCGCAGCCGCACAGCGCCGCGTCGAACAGCACCACGGCGAGCACGCCGACGTCGTTCCCTGCGTCGGCGACGCGCTCCTCCAGGACGGCCGCGGCGGCGTCCTCCAGCGTGGCGCCGTACGCGCCGGCCTCGATCAGCGCGGGCAGCCGCCGGTCGCCCGGGGTGAGCGTCCACCCCTCGTCCAGGACGGGCTCGGCGCCGGTGGACGGGCCGTGGTCGCGGTCGAAGCCGGGGATCCGCAGCACCCGCAGGCGGTGCAGGACGCGGCTGCGGGTGAGCCCGCGGTCGTCGGCGAGCTTCAGGGTGACGGTGCCGGCGCCGTCCAGCTTCAGGCGTTCCAGCTCCAGCTCGACCTCGTGCACCAGCGGCGGCGCCGGGGTGCCGGGGCGCAGCCGCCCGACCCGGTCGCCGCTGAGCGCCTCGACCATCTCGATCACCGCGGGGTGCGCGCCGGGGTCGAGCGGGCCGCGCGAGGTCCACGGCAGCCGCTGCTCCAGGTCGTCGGAGACGAGCGCGGCGACCAGCCCGTCCAGCAGGTCGGTGCGGACGGGCGCGGCGTGCCCGCGCAGCCGGGCCAGCCCGTCGGTCAGGGTGCGGGCGGCGATCAGGTCGGCCGTCGACACCGGCTGGCGGCGCTCGCGCAGCCGCTTCACCACCAGCTCGGTCAGGCCCGCGGCGGCGGCCTCCGCGCCGCCCTCCCAGAGCCGCTGGTAGTACTCGGGCGACGGCATCCCGGACTGGTAGCCGGTGAACGCGTCCAGGCGCTGGAACGAGTACGGCACCAGGTAGCTGCCGCCGATCGCGCCCTCCGGCGGCGCCGGCACCTCGGGCCGCCGCTCCTCCTCGGGTCCGGTCTCGACGAGGCGGCGGATCGCGGCGCGATGGTAGCCGCCGGTGACGACCACGACCGGCCGGTCCCCCGCCTCGGCGGCGGCCGCGCGGACCCAGCGGGCCATGTACGCCTCGCGCTCGGTGTCGTCCGCGCCGGCCTCGGACTCGCCGCGGACCAGGTCGAAGTACGCGGCGAGCCGCTCCTCCAGCGTGCCGTCGTCGGCCGGCCCCTCGAACATGTGGTCCCAGAGGGTGTCGGAGTTGTCGACGGCGAACGTCTCGCACAGCCGCTCGACGACCGCGGCGTACCGCTGGTCGGCGTCGGCGTACCGGTTGCGCAGGCCCGCGAACGCCGGATGCCAGGCCGGCAGGTCGATGAACCGGACCTCGGCGCCCGCCGCGCGGCCCTCGGTCACCGCGACCCACTCGGGCGAGTACGCGCAGAACGGCGACCATGAGCCGTGCACGCGCTCCCGGTCCCGGTAGTGGCTGTAGATCGCCACCGGCAGGTCGTGGCCGAGGAGCAGCTCGTCCAGCCGGTCGCTGAAGTCGGCCGGCCCCTCGATCAGCACGAACGCGGGGCGCAGCCGGCGGATCGTGCCCCGGACGAGCCGCGCGCAGGCGGGGCTGTGGTGCCGTACCCCGATGTAGGTGATCTCCGCCGTGCGGCGGCCGGTGGCGGCGCCCATCAGCCGGGCAGGACGTGGCGGGCGTCGTGCAGCGCCTTCCACTGCGCGCCCTTGCGGCGCGGCGCCTGCTGCTCCAGGTAGCGGCGGAGCCGGGCGAGGTCGTCGGGGTTGTCCTTGGCGCCGGCGCCCGCCAGGCACTCGACGATGTCGGCCGCGGTGCCCTCCCCGCCGCGCAGGAACCAGCCGCGGATGCCGACCGCGTGCGCGACCGACACCGCCTCGGCGGTGCTCATGACGGTCGACAGCCGGTCCATCGACTGCCCGTTCTCGGTCACGCCGGTGCGCAGCTCGCGGAACGTGGTGACCAGCACCTCCAGGACGTCCCGGCGCGGCGCCACGCCCACCCCGGACTGCTCCAGCAGCCGGGTCGCCTCGCTCTCCACCAGGTCGAGCTCGGTGGCGAAGTCGGCGATCGGGAACACCGTCTCGAAGTTGAACCGGCGCTTGAGCGCGGCGCTCATCTCGTTGACGCCGCGGTCGCGGGTGTTGGCGGTGGCGATGATGTTGAACCCTTCGCGGGCGAACACCATCGCGTCCGGGCCGCTCAGCTCGGGGATGCCGAGCACCCGGTCCGACAGCGGCGACAGCAGCGAGTCCTGGACCTCCAGCGGGCAGCGGGTGATCTCCTCGAACCGCACCACCTTGCCCTCGGCCATCCCGCGCAGCAGCGGCGCGGGCACCAGCGAGCGGTTGGACGGGCCCTCGGAGACCAGCAGCGCGTAGTTCCAGGAGTACTTGATCTGGTCCTCGGTGGTGGCCGCGCCGCCCTGGATCGTCAGCGTCGAGTCGCCGCTGACGGCCGCCGCGATCAGTTCCGACAGCAGCGACTTGGCGGTGCCGGGCTCGCCGACCATCATCAGGCCGCGGCTGGTGGCCAGCGCGACCAGCGCCCGGTCGATCAGCGAGGGGTCGCCGACGAACTTGCGCCGCACGCCGCGTTCGGGGTCGCCCATGATGAAGCGGCGCGCCGCCTCCAGGCTGAGCGCCCAGCCGGGCGGGCGCGGCGCGGTGTCGTCCTCGCGCAGCCGGGCCAGCTCGTCGGCGAACCGCACCTCGGCGGGCGGCCGCTGGAGTCGCTGCTCGCCGGCGGGCTTCTCGGTGGTCTCTGCGGTCATCGTCCCATTCTCCTGGAATCTGGCCAATCGAAGATCAGAGCGCGGCGGCGGCGAGCCAGGTGAGGTCGGCCAGGACCTCCGAGGCGGCCACGGCGTCCAGCTCGCCGAAGGTCCGGGGCGTCCCCTCGCGCGGCGAGAAGTCGGTGGGGACGTCGCCGATCCACACGTACTGGAGGGTCTGGTCGCCGCTGGAGTCGACGTCGCCGACGTTGACGCCGTACTCCAGGTCGATCACGACGTGCAGCCCGCCGGGGACGGGCTTGGAGATCCACCGCTCGGCGCCGGCGTCCAGCGGCGTGCCGCGCTCCCAGCCGCGGCGTACCAGCCCCAGCACGCTGTGCACCGGAACGGTGATCTGCTCGAACCGCTCCAGCCGCCCGGCCGCGCGCTCCTCGGCGGTGAGGGTGTGCACCTCGCGGCCGAGCTGCGGGAACGGCTGCAGGATCTCGTAGTCGGCGAGCACCTCCGACCAGGCCGCCGCGCCCTCGCCCAGGCCGGCCAGATCGAGCGGGTGCGCGATGCCGATCCGCGTGTCCCCCCGGTCCTCCGGCAGCGCGACCTCGTCGTCATCGGCCCCGGCGAACGTGCGGTCCTCGGCCACCCGGAACGCGGTGACCGTGCCGCCGTCCCCGCCCTCTTCGGCGATCCAGACCAGGCGCCGGGCGACGTGCCAGATCAGCGGGTGGTCGACGAAGAGCGAGCGGAACTCCCCGGGTGTCCACCGCCGCCGCCCCACCATCGCCGTCTCCAGGCGCCGCACCTGGTCGGCGGCGACCGCGCGGACGTCCTTCTTCAGGTCGGCGAACCGCTGGTACGCGGCGGGCGCGAGCTCCGGGTCGTCCTTGGCGCCCGGCTTGGGCAGCGCCTTGCGCCGCTTGCCGTCCTCGTCCGTCACGTACGGCTTGAGTTGCTCGTCGAACCCGACCACGAACCGCCGCGGCCCGTAATCCAGCACCATGCTGCCGTCCGCGCCCAGCCCGAAGTCCGGGACGAGCCGGTCGGCGAGCCGCTCGGCGGACAGGCCGAGCCCCGCGGCGACCTCCGCGATCTTCTCCTGCGCCCGCGCCTTCAGCGCCTTGAACTTCACCTTCTGCGAGATCCCGTACAGGTGCAGCAGCGCGACCTCGGAGCCGATCTCGGCGAGCACGTCCAGCCCGCCGACGGCCTTCTTGTGGCCGCCCTCGCCCGGCCACGCCCGGATCACCGGGGTCAGCCGCCGCACGGTCGTGTCGTCGCCCAGCCACGCCAGCTGGTGCAGGGCCCACCCGTCCTTGGACGGCGCGTCCTGCTGCTCCCACCGGCGGAACACGCCCCAGGAGAACTCGGCCAGCGACTCCGGGTCGCACACCTCGCGGAGCACGCCGACGCCCGCGTACATCTCGCCGGGCCTGGACATCGCCAGCATCGTGACCGCGTGCGCGGTGGCCGCCGCCGGCAGCGCCAGCTCGCGCCCGCGCAGGAGGAGCTGCGGGAGGAGCTGGGGCGCGGCCCAGGCCGGCGGGTCCGGCGTCTTCGCCGGGAGCCGCTCCAGCGGGTCGGCGGCCAGCAGCGCCGCGACCGCGTCCGCCGCGGCGTCGCCGTGCGCGTCCCGCGCCGCCGCGACGATCGCTTCCGCGCCCGCGGTGGACTCGATCAGCAGCAGGGCCGCCTCGGCCCGCCGGCGGTCCTTCCCGGCCTTGCCGAGCGCGGCGGGGACGAGCAGCGGCGCGGCGCCGGCGCCGTGCCTGCCGAACCACGCCACCGCCGCCGGCCGGGCCGACTTCCGGTCGAGGAGCTCGGCCATCAGCGTCGCGACCCGCCCGTCGAGGTACGGCAGCAGCAGCCGGGCGCAGCTCGCCGGGTTGGTGGTGGCGGCCGCCAGCGCCAGCGGCAGGGCGTCCAGGCCGTAGCGGCCGATCACGTACCGCACCCACGGCAGATCGTCGGAGTCGACCCAGCCCACCGCCGCCCGGCCCGCGAGCAGCGGCCGTACCAGCTCCGCCGGCCCGCCCGCCATCAGATGGGCGGCGTCGCGGTAGTGCAGCCGCCCCTCCCTGAGCAGCTCGGCGGCCCCTTCCCAGCCCACCTGCCGCACGGTGTACCCGCCCCACCGCGGGAGGGCCGGCACCGACCACGCCTCGCGCTCGCCCTCGGCCCAGCGCAGGGCCGGCTCGGCGGCGGCCGTCAGCCCGGTCACGACGACCGGCTTGGCGGCCGCGCGGCGGCGCGTCCAGGGCGGCTCCACCAGCAGGCGGGGCAGCGCGTCCGCCGGCGCGTCCGGCATCCGGACGTTCGCCGCGGAGACCGACCCGACCAGCTCGCGGCTCTCGGCCGGGAGCCCGGGCAGCTCCTCGGCGACGGTCTCGGGATGGGTCGCCAGGTGCCCGGCGAGCAGCTCCCGGGCCGCCCCGTCCCCGGCCGCCGCGGCGGCGGCCAGCAGCCGCAGCGCCCGCCGCGGGTACCGGTTCATCGCGTCGAGCAGCGCGGGCCGCACGTACTTCTCGGCGAGCCTGTCCAGCAGCGCCCGGAACGCCTCGTCGGTCGGCAGCAGCACCATGGCGTCCAGGAGCCGCCGCCGGTCGGCCGCGTCGACGTGGACGTTGTCGAACGTCTCGGTGAGGAGCGGCAGCATGAGGCCGGCGCCGAGCGCGTCGATCATCGTCGCGACCGTCTCGGCGGTGGCCTCGTTCCACCTGTAGGCGGTGAGGCCGAACGCCGCCAGGTGCCCGGCGTCCCCCATGCAGGCCAGCAGCGTGCCCCGCTGCCTGTCGTGCACCGGCAGCGACGCCCGCTCCCGGCAGCACTCCAGCGTCCAGTCGTGCCGGGTCGGCACCAGGTACGACACCGCCAGCCGCCGCGCCGGCGTGTCGCGCAGCCCGGCGAGGGCCTCCACGGCCGCGTCGTACTCGGCCTGCTCGGCGGCGGCCAGCAGGCCGCGCATCCGGCGGCCGCACTCCTGGGCGAACCCGGTGAACGCCGCTCCCGTCGTGTACTCGGCGACGCGGGAGGTGCCCTCGTCCCCGCCGTCCTTCCGGAACGCCCGCGTCGAGTCGGCCCGCACCAGCGCGGCCGCCGCGAACGCCAGGCCGTGTTCGAGGACCCAGGCGTCCAGGAAGACG
This sequence comes from Actinomadura sp. 21ATH, assembly GCF_041951345.1. Classification (NCBI taxonomy): domain Bacteria; kingdom Bacillati; phylum Actinomycetota; class Actinomycetes; order Streptosporangiales; family Thermomonosporaceae; genus Actinomadura; species Actinomadura sp. 21ATH. The sequence goes on from NZ_JBGNUR010000002.1 coordinate 573,493, forward strand.
CGCAGCACGGGCGGCAGCCCCGTTTCCGCCATCGTGGGGAACCCGGACACCAGCGCGACCGCCGCCGCGCCGGCCGGATCCGCCGCGCCGTCCAGGTGGCGCCGGGCGGCCTCGGCGAGGTCCCGGTCCCCGTACTCGCCGGCGAGGAGCGCGGCCAGCTCGCCCTCGGCCGCCGCGACGTACGCGCGGGCCTTCTCCACCGCCGACTTGGCGATCTTCACCGGCGGCACGGGGCTGCCGCCGCGCCGGGGGTGCACATGGCGGTGCCATGCCTCGGGAAGGGTCAGCGTGGTCTCGTTCATGCCGTGCTCCCAAGCTGGGCGAGGTCTGCCAGGAGCTCTGACGCGGCCACGGCGTCCAGCGTGCCGAACGTGTGGGACGTGCCCTTGCTCGGCCAGTAGTCGTTCGGCACGTCGTTGATCCAGACGTACTCCAGGGTCTGGTCGCCGCTGGACTCGATGGCGCCGACGTTGATGCCGTGCCGGAGGTTGACGACGGCGTGCAGCCCGCCGGGCAGCGGCTTGGAGATCCACCGCTCGACGCCGTTGTCGTACGGCGAGCCGCGCTCCCAGCCGCGCCGCACCAGGCCCACGACCGCGTGCGCCGGCACCGTGACCCCCTCGAACCGCTCCAGCCGCCCGGAAGCGCGCTCCTCCCCGGTGAGGGCGTGCACGTCCCGCCCCAGCTGGGGGAACGGCTGCAGGATCTCGTAGTCGGCGAACACCTCGCCCCACACGGCCCGCTCCTTCTCGGTGAGGAGAACGGGGTGGGGGACGCCGATCCCGGCGCCGTCGGGGAGGGTGAGGACGGCGTCGTCCGCGTCGGCGAACGTGCGGTCCTCGGCGACGCGGAAGGTCGTGCGCGTCCCCCCGTGCTCGGCGGACCAGACCAGGCGGCGGGCGATGTGCCACATCAGCGGGTGCCCGAAGAAGAAGTCGCGGAACTCGCCGGCCGTCCACGTCCGCCCCGCCACCATCGCCGTCTCCAGGCGCCGGATCTGGTCGGCGGCGATGGTCCGCACGCCCTTCTTCAGGTCGGCGAACCGCTGGTACGCGGCGGGCGCCAGTCCCGGGTCGTCCTTGGCGCCCGGCTTGGGCAGCGCCTTGCGCCGCTTGCCGTCCTCGTCCGTCACGTACGGCTTGAGTTGCTCGTCGAACCCGACCACGAACCGCCGCGGCCCGTAATCCAGCACCATGCTGCCGTCCGCGCCCAGCCCGAAGTCGGGAACGAGCCGGTCGGCGAGCTGCTCGGCGGTCAGCTCCAGGGCCTCCGCGACCTCCTCGATCTTCTCCTGCGCCCGGGCCTTCAAGGCGGCGAACTTCGCCTTGAAGGCGATCCCGTGCAGGGCCAGCAGCGCGGCGTCGGTGCCGATCTCGGCGAGCACGTCCAGTCCCGTGACGGCGCGGTGGTGCATGTTCTCGCCCGGCCACGCCCGGATCACCGGGGTCAGCCGCCGCACGGTCGTGTCGTCGCCGAACCAGCCGAGCTGCGACAGCGCCCAGGCGTGCGCGGCCGGCGCCCCCGCTTCGCGCCACGCCTCGAACAGCTCCCACGAGAACGCGGCCAGCGACTCCGGATCGCACAGCCCGCGGACGGCGTCCACGCCGGGATGCACCTCGCCGGGCCGGGACACGGCCAGCAGCGTGATCAGGTGGTCGGTGGCGGTGAGGGGCAGCGCCCGCTCCCGGCCCCGCAGCAGGATCCGCGGGAAGAAGTGCGCGGCCGCCCAGCTGCCGGGCATCTCCAGCTCGGCGGGGAAGACCGCCAGCGGATCGGCCGCCAGCAGCGCCGCGACGGCCCCCGCGGCCGCGTCACCGTGCGCGTCCCGCGCCGCCCGCACGACCGGTTCGCCGCCGTGCCGGGACGCCACCAGCCGCAGCGCCGACTCCGCGTCCAGCCGCGCCGGGCCCGGCTTGCCGAGCGCCGCGGGGACGAGCATCGGGACCGCGTCCGCGCCGTGCCGCTCGAACCAGTCCTGCGGCAGGTCGCGGCCGGTCTTGCGGCGCCTGAGCCATTCGGCCATCTGGCGGGCCACGCGGACGTCGAGGAACGGCAGCAGCAGCCAGGCGTGCTCGGCGGGGTACCGCTTGAAGACGCGGAGCACGGCCGGCAGCGCGTCGGCCCCGAACCGGGCCACGATCGGCGGCATCCAGTCCCCGGCCGTCCAGGGGCGGACGGGGTCCCAATCCGCCAGCAGCGGCCGCACCAGGTCCTCGGGCGCCACCAGCGCGAGGCGGGGCGCGGCGTCGGCGTGCCTGCTCCGCGGCTGGAAGGCGGCCAGCTCGTCGTCCCAGCCGGCGCGCGCGGGAACGGGCGGCGCGTCCCCGGCCCAGCTCTCGCGCTCGCCGGGCGCCCACCGCACGGCCGTGCCCGCCGGCGGCGCCAGCCCCTTGACGACGACCGGCTCGGCGACGGCGCCCTCCCGCAGCCAGGGCGGGTCCATCAGGAACGCGGGCAGCTCGGCCGCCGGCGCGTCCGGCACCTGCGGGTCCGCCGCGATCAGCGCCTCGGCGGCCGCGCGGGACGCCTCGTCCAGCTCGCCGGCCCGCTCGCGGTGGCGGCGCAGGTGCGCGGTGAGCAGCTCCGCGTCCTCCCGCCGCGCCAGCACCCGGATCGCCCGTACCGGGAAGCGCTCCATCGCGTCCCGCAGCGCGCCCCGCGCCGCCCGGTCGCCGTCCGCGTCGAGCCGCCGCAGCGCCTCGAACGCGGCGTCCGAGGGCAGGACCGCCAGCGCCTCCAGCAGCGGCCCCCGCCAGTAGGCGTCCCCCGCCGCCTCGATGATCAGTTCCGCGGCGGCGGCCCCGGCGCCGTCGACGAGGGTGGCGACCACGTCCGCCGCGTCGCCCGCCCAGCTCGCCGGCACCTGGCCGGCCAGCAGATCGAGATGCCGCGCCCCCGCCGAGCACAGCGGCATCCACCAGTCCTGCGGCGCCGGCGGCGCCGCGCAGCACTCCTCCACCCAGTCCGCCCGGTGAGGCATCAGGTACGCGGCCGCCAGCCGCCGCCGCGGCGTGTCCCGGAGCGCCTCCAGCCGCGCCTCGGCGTCCCGGTGCTCGTCCTCGCCGGCGGCGGCGAGCAGCGTCCGCATCCTGCGCCCCGCCTGCCGCTCCACCTGCCGCCAGGGCGTGTAGTCCCCCTGCCGGTGGCGCCGCACGTAGTTCTGGTCGCGGTGGCCGCCGTACCTGTCGGTCCCGAGATCGCTCAGGATGACGAACGCGGCCGCGGCGAACGCGATCCCGTGCCCGGCGGCCCACGCGTCCACGTGCGAGACGGCGGAGCGCGGGTCGTCCCACCGCTCGCGCGCCGCCATCAGCGCGCCCACGGCGGCCGCGCCCAGCGGATCGGCCTCGCCGCCGAGGTAGGCCCGCACCGCCCGGACCGGCTCCGGCTCGCTCTCGTCCGCCCCGAGGACCTTCTCGAACCAGTCCGCCGCCTTGCGCACCTTCGCCGCCACCCGCTTGGGGGCCGTCGCGGAGACGGCGGTCCCCGGGACCGCCGTGCCGCCGCGCCGCGGATGCAGCACCGGGAGCCACGCGGCCGGGATCACCAGGGAGTTCTCGTCGGGGAGAAGCCGATCTTCCATGGGCCCACACGTTAGAGGACCCCAGCGACAAACCGCCGCAAGTTGGCGAACGCCCGGTCAGCCGCCGGTGGCGGCGAACCGCTCCGCGAGCTCCCGGTGCCGCCGCGCGGCGGCCCTCGCCTCGCCCGCGCCGATGACGGATCCGGGCATCAGCCCGAGCCGCTCGACCTGCTCCGCGAAGCGCCCGTGCTCCGCCGCCGCGTGCTCCCGGCAGGCGAGGCAGGTGACCCGGTCCGGCCGCGCCGAGGTCATCGCGTACGGCACCCGCACCCCGCACCCGGTGTCCACCCGGGCCGGCAGGTCCGCGGCCAGCCCGAACGTCGACGCCATCAGCCCGCGCACGTCGGCATCGCGCCGGACCACCCTGGCCTCGACATGGATGTACGGATCGTTCACAGCGCCTCCCACCCGTTCCGCCCGGGATTCGGTGGATTTCATTAAAGTCTGCTCCGTGGCTGACGAGCAGAGTGAAGCGTTCACGCACCGGATCCGGGTCCGTTACAGCGACTGCGACATGCAGGGCGTCGTGTTCAACTCCAACTACTTCGTCTATCTCGACGACACGATGGACATGTGGCTCCAGGAGAGGCTGGGGCAGGATTTCCAGGACGAGTTCGACTACATGGTCAAGAAGGCCTCGCTGGAGTGGGACGCGCCCGCGCGGATGCGCGAGGTGGTCGAGATGCGGCCCGAGGTGACCCGCTGGGGGCGCAGCTCGTTCGACGTGCGCGTCCACCTGGCCGTGGAGGGCGGCCCGGTCGGGACGGCCGAGTTCGTGTTCATCAGCGTCAAGCCGGGGGCGCACGAGCCGCCGGTGCCCGTTCCGGTGCCGGACGCGGTCCGCGCCGCCCTGTCCTAGAGGCCGCGGGTCAGGGGTTAGAGGCGCGCGCCGAGCCTGTAGACGCGCCGGGCGTTGCCGGCGGTGATGAGACCCGCGATGCGCGAGGCGTCCGCCTGGGTCCACGCACCGTCGTCAACGCCCTCGCCCAATACGTGCGCCAGCCCCCTCCTGAAAAGCAGGGCGCCCAGGTAGTAGAGCTCGGGGAGGGCGAACGCGTCCGACGCGTACAGCACCTTCCCGAACGGCGCCAGCTCCATCAGCTCGGCCAGGATCACCGGCGCGCGGTGGCCCAGGTTGTGCGTGGCCAGGCTGGCGTCCACGAACACGTTCTGGAAGACCTGCGCCAGGTAGCCCGCCTGCCGCTGGTACGGGTAGTTGTGCAGCAGCATGACGGGCACGCCCGCCGGTTCGAGTTCCCGCAGGAGCGGCGACAGCAGGGAGGGGTCCGCCTTGTGCAGGTCGACGTCGGAGTCGCCGTACCCGGCGTGGAACTGGATGGGCAGGCCGTACTCGGCGGCGGCCCACACCAGGAAGCGGTGCAGCGTCTCGTCCGCGAGGCGGGGCAGGGACCGGCCGCCCGCCATGGCGCGGTCGGCCTCGCGGTGCAGGCGCTCCGCCGCGGCCCGGACCTCGGCCGCCGAGGGTCGCTCGCCGGACAGCTCCAGGCCGGCCCGGTAGGCGGCGACGGACTTGAACCCCACCGCGTCCCCGGCGCGCGCGTCCAGGCGGGCGCGCACCTCGCGGGCGAACGCGCCGGCGCCCACGCCCTCGGCGACGGCCTTCTCCGCGACGTCCTCCAGCCGCACGATCTCGTGCCCCCTGGCCCCGGCCAGCCTCCCCAGCTCGGCCGGCTCCAGGAGCGGTTCGGGGGTGAACCCGGTGTCGACGCAGAGGTCGTCCAGGCCGGCGCCGCCGAGGAAGCGGCGGCCGACCTCGGTGACGCCCAGCTCGGCGCGGCGCGCGACGTAGGCGTCCGGTGAGGCGTGGGCCTCCAGGTCCAGTACGGGCGCGCACCAGCGCCGCATCGCGAACCCCGTCCGCGTGTCGAACAGGCTCCCGCCCAGGGGTCCGGGAGCGGACCCCTCCGTGAGCCGTCCGGCGAGGCCCTCATGGTCGAGGTCCCGCAGGAGGACCCCGTGGCAGTGGTGGTCGACCAGCCGCAGTGACTCGATTTCGTCAAGCATTCGCGCTCCTACGTGCACCGACACGGCCGCCTTCCTACGATGCCGTTACCGTCGCCACCGCCGGCGTAACCCCCGGGTTGGGAGCGTTCACCGTGAAGCAGATGGTTCAGGCTCTTGATGAGACCGAACGGGCGCGGCGCCGGGAGGACGCCCTCGCCGTCGTCGCCGATCCCCCCGCCGACGACCTCACGGCGGTCGCGCTGACGTGGGTCGACACCAGCGGCATCACCAGGACGAAGGCCGTGCCGTTCAACCGGCTCATCGACGCCGCCGAATGGGGCGTCGGCATGTCGCCGGTCTTCGACGCGTTCCTCCTCGACGACTCGATCGTGTCCGGCGAGTACGCGGGCGGGCCCTCCGGGGACCTGCGGCTCCATCCCGTCCTGGACCGGCTCGTTCCGCTGGCGGCGATGCCCGGCTGGGCGTGGGCGCCGGCCGAGCGGTTCACCCAGGAGGGCGCGCCGCACCCGATCGACGCCAGGTGGCTCCTCGGCAGGGAGGCCGGCCTGCTGGCGGCCGAGGGGCTGCGGGTGCTGGCGGCGTTCGAGGTCGAGTGGGCCGTCTCCAAGGGGGACGGCGAGGACTTCTCCCCCGCCTGCAACGGCCCCGCCTACGGGATGACGCGCATCGGCGAGCTGTCCGACTACCTGCGCGACGTGCTGCTCGCCCTGGAGGCGAGCGGCGTCGCCGTGGTGCAGATCCACCCCGAGTACGCGGCGGGCCAGCTGGAGCTGTCGGTGGCCTGCGACGACCCGCTGAGCGCGGCGGACACCCTGGTGCTGGTCCGGACGGTGATCCGGGCGGTCTCGTTCCGGCACGGGCTGGCGGCGTCCTTCTCCCCCAAGGTGACGGCCGACGCGGTCGGGAACGGCGGCCACGTCCACCTCAGCCTGTGGCGCGAGGAGGCGCCCGGCAAGCGGGTCAACCTGATGGCGGGCGGGGACGGCCCGTTCGGGATGACGCGCCGGGGCGAGTCGTTCGCCGCCGGGATCCTGGAGCACCTGCCGGCGCTGCTCGCCCTCGGAGCGCCCGCCGTGGCGAGCTATCTGCGCCTCGTCCCGTCCCACTGGGCGGGCGCGTTCGCCTGCTGGGGGCTGGAGAACAGGGAGGCGGCGCTGCGCTTCGTGCAGGGGCCCGCGGGGTTCCGCGCCGTGTCGTCCAACCTGGAGGTGAAGTGCTTCGACGGCGCCGCCAACCCCTACCTCGCGCTGGCCGCGCTGCTCGCGGCGGGGCGGGCGGGCCTGGAGTCCGGCGGCGTGCTGCCCGAACCCCTGAACGACGTCGATCCGGCCCTGCTGGACGCGGACGAGCGCGCCGCGCGGGGGATCCGGCCGCTGCCGTCCTCCCTGGAGGAGGCGGTCGCCGCGTTCGAGAAGGACCCGCTGATGCGCGCGAGCTTCGGCGACGCCTTCGTGGACACGGTGGCGGTCGTGCGGCGGGGCGAGGCCGCGCTGTTCGAGGGCTCGACCCCGGAGGAGATCGCCGCCGCCACCCGCTGGCGCCACTGACGCCCCGCGGGCGGCGGCCGCCGGCCGCCGCCCCGGAACGCGGCGGGTCAGAACGTGACGAGCGGGTCGCCGACGAAGTCCGCGACGAAGTTGACGAAGAAGAACCCGAAGAACAGGAAGTTCAGCACCAGGATGACGTAGTGCCAGGCCCGCGGCCGGGCGGGGCGCGGCAGCTTCGCGTTCAGGTACATGAGCATGAACGGGAAGATCAGCGCCCCCAGGTTGGACATGTTGGCCGACCACTGGACCAGGCTGACGGGCAGCGCCAGATGCAGGACGACCGCGATGATCACCAGCAGGACCAGCATGAACGGGTAGTAGAAGCGCCGCGGGTCGCCCTCCAGGAGCGCCCGCAGCCGGGGGCTGGTGGCGTGCGCGGCGTCGGTGGTGACCCGCACCATCGCCTCGAAGATGCCCAGCTGCGTGGTGAACAGGATGAGCACGCCCAGCACCAGCGCCGCGTAGAACAGCCAGCGGCCGTACTCCTCGTCGAGGGCGCTCGCCACGAACGTCGGCACGTTCGCCTGGGTGGGCTTGGTGCCGGTCAGCTCGACCGCGCGGGCCATCAGGATCGTCGGCAGCAGCATCCCGATCATCGCGCCGGCGAAGAAGATGCCCCACATGTCGGTCAGCAGCAGCCGGTACCAGCGCTTCCAGAGCGCCCGGTTCTTCGGGTCGTCGCGGAAGGTGACGCCGCTGGCGAGCACCTTCACCCGCTCGCCGCGCATGCCCGAGATGAAGCCGGCCCGGTGCCCCATCCCGTAGCCCTTGTCCCGGTAGTGGCCCATCACGTACCAATTGAGGCCGGACGCGAGCGCGGTGAACCCGGCCAGGCCGCCGATCTGCGTGGCGGTGATCCCCTCCGGCGGCGCGGCGGGCGTGACGAAGCCCTTGATGCCCTCCCACCAGAGGCCGAACGGCACCACGAACAGGCACAGCAGGACCAGGCCGATCAGGATCGCGCCGATCATGACCCAGTTGGCGAGTTCCAGCGCCCGGGAGATGCGGCGGGCGCCGGCGGTGATGGCGAAGACCACGAGCAGCAGCACGATCGCCCAGATCCTGGGCTCCTCGGCGTCCTTGGCCGGGATCTCCCCGTGGAACAGCGCGTACATCCCCTGCCCCGCGGAGGCGGCCCAGCCGCCCGCGATGAACGCGAAGATGACGAGGAAGACCGACAGCGGCACCCACAGGAACCAGCCGGGCGGCACCCGGCCCCAGCCGACGACGGGCACCTCGCCGGTGGCCATCACGTACCGCGAGCACTCGATGTTGTAGAGCGTCTGGAGCACGGCGGACACGACGATGACCCAGCCGACGCCCTCGAAGCCGAACTGGCCGACCGCCTGGGGGCCGAGCAGCCACTCGCCGCTCCCGATGGAGATGCCGAGCGCGATGAGGCTCGGGCCGAGCGCGTACATGAACAGTTCGCGCGGACCGATCCGGCGTACGCCGAAGACCTCCTCCGGGGTCGGGAGGTCGGTGACCGGCAGATCGGGCCTGCTCACCCCGATCTTGTGCAGCTCGGCGGACGCTGGCGGTAGGTCGGAGGTGGGATCGGCCATGGGACGCCTCCCGTTGTGCGGACCCCCGACTTCCTCGGCTGCCTGCATGATCCGTCAGGGAGACGGTCGCGGCAAGACCTCAGGACCGGCGATTCCGGCCTGCCGCCGTCCCGGTGCTCGGCGGCGCCGGAGTTGGCCGGCTGTAAGGCCCATTACTAACATGGCGGTTACCTCATGACATCGCGCGGGAGCCCGGGGCAATGCAGATCACCGGATACGGGAGTCACGGCGTGGCCGCCGCGGTCGCGCTGGTGAACGGGGTCACCGGCGAGGGCGGGGACGACTCGGAGGACGCGCTGCGCACGCTGCTGCGCGAGTGCGGGTTCTTCTGGAGCCAGTTCGAGCCGCGGCACGCCGAGGCGTTCCGCGAGTGGGGCCGCACGCTGCGGCCGTTCTTCGAGGCGACCGAACTGGAGGACGCGGTGAGCCTCCTGAACGAGCTGCTCCTCCAGGTCCCGATGCATCCGCACCTGGCCGACCACGACGACCCGGCCGGCCTGCACATCCACTACGCGCCGCCCTCGGCGGACCTGACGCACCGCTTCCGCGCGACGACGCTGATGAACCTGTCGGAGCTGGTCTGCAAGTACGGGCTGAGCCGTACGGGCGTGTGCGCCGCGGAGGGCTGCGACCGCGTCTACGCCGACACGTCGCGCGCCGGCCGGCGGCGCTTCTGCTCGGAGGCGTGCGCCAACCGCACGAACGTCGCCGCCTTCCGCGCGCGCCGGCGGGACGCCCCTGAAGGCCGCTCGTAGGCCACCCTTAGGCCGCCTCTAGGCAGCTCTTAGGCCACTCCAAGCCTTGCTCTAGGCCGCGTCCTCGTGGTCGTGGTCCTGGGCCGCCTTGGACGACGCGCCGCCGTCATCAGGGAGCGCCGGGCCGCGCGGCGGGATCCGGTCGGCGCGGGCCGGGTCGATGCGGCCGAGCGCCCCCGCCGCCGCGGCATGCGCGAGATCCACCATGGAGACGTAGGCCGTCCGGACCTGGAAGCGCTCCCGTTCCGGAGGAAGGGCGCTCAGCTCCACGAGCAGCGAGGCGGCGCCGCGCAGCCCGTAGGCGTTGCGCGCGATCCCCTCGTAGGAGCCGCCCGGATACTGCGACACGACCGCGCCGACCCTGGTGAACGCGTCGTACACGCGCACGCCGACCTGCTTGGAGCGCTTGAGCGCGTCCGCGGGCACGGCCGGGTTGGTCGGCCACAGGATCGAGGTGGTGATCTCCCGGCCGTCCGGCGGCGGGAAGGCGTACCGGCCCTGCATGTGGTAGTCGACCATGACCGCCGGCCGGAACGACGCGTACCGGCGCTGGATCGCCGCCGCCTCGGGCACCGGGTTGTCCTCGGGCCGTACGGCCGGGTCGTGGTAGCGGTTGATGTCGTAGCCCTTGCCGGGCTCCCCGTACTCGGGCCGCGCGTCCGGGTCGTAGTTGTAGCGCCACCGGTGATGGTGGCCGTCCGGGTTGGCCCGGACGACGATGCCCAGGGTCACCTTCGCACGCAGGTGGCGGGAGGCCCGGTCGTTCTTCAGGCCCAGGGTGCGCAGCGCGTCCAGGGCCGATTCGGTGCCGAGCGGCTCGTCGCCGTGCTGCTGAGTCACGTACATCAGCCGCGTCGGGCCGGTGCCGACGGTGGCGAACCAGATCGGGCGCCCCTGGTTGCTCGTCCCGATGCTGCGCACGTCCACGCGCCCATGGGACGCGCGCTCGATCCGCTTGAGAGCGCGCGCGAGCTCCGCGTTGGTGTGCAGGCGGACGCCCTCCTGCCCCTCCCGCTGTACAGCGGGGAGGGCGGCGCCCGGCGGGGACGCGTTCGCCGGAACGCTCAGCACGCCCGCCGACAGGGCGAGCACGGAGAACCCGGCCGCGAGGGAGCGGGCCGCGCGGAAGCTGGCTGCAGGCACGATCGTCCGCCTAACGGAAGGTGGGCTCGAGGATGTCGATCCCCCGGTTGTGGTCGGCCACGTAGACGCGGCCGCGGTGGTAGTAGGACGCCCACGTGTAGGCGTCGGCGGGCCGGAAGTAGGCGATCTGGCGCGGGTTCGTGGGGTCGCGCACGTCGATGAACCGGGTGCCCTGGTTGTAGAACGCCTGCGCCAGCACGCCGTCCTCGATGTCGAAGTAGTGCGCCGAGCACTCCTCCGCGTTCGCCCTGGTGCCCTCCTGGCCCGCGACGCTCCACGTCCCCAGAGTGCGCAGGCGGAACGGCCTCTCCGGCGTCGAGCGCCAGCCCTGGCCGCCGTAGGAGCCCTTGAGGGACGCGATGACGAGCAGGCCGTCGTTGGCGCATCCGTCGTTGAAGGTCTCCTCGGTGACGATGAGCGTCTGCCCGTCGCCCCACTCGCGCGGGTCCGGCCCCTGGTCCCGGGTGCGGCCCACCGCGCGGAAGCTGTTGTGCATGAACGAGGAGTTCGTGCTGGCCTCGTCGATGCCGCCGCCCGCGTAGGGCACGGGGTCCCACGCGGTGGCGACGCGGTGGCGCTTCCGCACCGGGTCGTAGTGGCGGCCGCTGGTGTGGTAGCCGCGCACGCCGCCGCGCCCCGACGCCCAGGCGATCCCGCTGGAGTCGACCTGGATGTCGTGCGTGTAGTCGGTCTTGCCGTCGTTGCGGCCGGTGTCGATGGGCTTCTTGAACACCTTCGGCCTGCGCGGGTCCCGCACGTCGGTCACCCAGACGGGGCGGCCGCCCCAGTCGGCGGGCATCCACTCCGCCTTGGCCGGGCCGCCCGTCCACAGGTAGCGGCAGTCGTTGACGCAGGACGTCGTGTGCCCGGCCGGGATCACCTGGTAGGCGATCTGCCGGAGGCTCTCCGGCTTGGAGACGTCGATGACGTACACGCCCGACTCGCCGGTGTCGGTGTTGCCGCCGAACGCCCGGGGGTCGCGGGACAGATAGATGATCTTCCGCTTGTGGTCGGCCTCGGTGTCCTCGCCCTGCCAGTAGCCGGGGAGGTCGAACGTGCCCACCAGCTTCGGGTTGCGGGGGTCGGCGGTGACGTCGTACCCCTTCATGCCGAACCGCCCCGTCACGTACATGATGGTGCGCTTGTGCGGCCCCTTGCCGTAGTCCATGAAGACCAGCGAGGTGGACTCCTTGGGGGCCGGCACGTTGCCGACGTGGCGGACGCCCTTCATCGCGCCGGGATCGTCCTCGGCCGCCCCGCCGGCCGAGCGCGGCGCGTGGCCCGCATGGGCTCCGGCGTCCCGGCCCTCGCTCTGGGCCTGGACGGCGCCGTTCACCCGGACGCTCTGGTTTCCCGGCTCGGGAGGGCAGGCCCACGCCGCTCCGGCCGCCGCGACCACCGCGGCCGACGCGATCGCGGCCGGGCCGAACAGCAGCCGCCCGGCCCGGCTGCTGGGGAGCGTCGTGCGCGGGAGCATCGCGTACCTCCACGGAGAGCGGAAACGGTCGGGCACGTCGAACGGGGTCGAGCGGATGTCGCCGAGCCAAGTGTGAACGGTGCGACGTTCGTGATCAATCGGCGATGACTCACAAAACAACCGGCCTCCGACTGTGGGCGGGCACCGCCGCAGCAGGTGGCGGGCCCGTGCCCGGCCCCGGCCCGCCGGCGCCCTTCCGGATCCGGCCGCTGGTGCCGTACCCTCACCGGCGTCGGAGGAACACCAGCCGGGAGCCGCCCTTGAACAGCGTCACGCGCACCGCCGCCCTGGTCACCGGGGCCGTGGTGATGCTGGTGGCGCCGGTGGCGGCCATGAAGGCCATGCGGGACCCGGGCGACCCGCGGCTCACGGTCGGTGCCGCGCCGGCCGCCACGCTCGTCCCCGGCGACGTCCGGGACGCCACCGGCCGGATGATCGCCGGTGCCGTCTGGACCGGGCTGGTGACCCGCGACCCGCGTACCGGCTCCCCCGTCATGGCCGCCGCGGAGTCCGTCACCTCCGAGGACCGGCGGGTGTGGACCGTGCGGCTGCGGCAGGGCGGGCGGTTCCATGACGGCTCGCCCGTCACCGCGCGCTCGTTCACCGAGGCGTGGACGGCGGTCGTCCGCGAGGGCTGGCACGGCGCGCCGATGCTCACCGACGTCGCCCGGGTGAAGGGCGCGGAACCGCGCGGCAAGGCGGGCAAGGGGATCGACGGCCTGGTCGTCAAGGACGACCGCACCTTCGAGGTGACGCTGGACGAGCCCCTCAACGGCTTCCCCTCCCTGCTGGGCGATCCGGCGTTCCTGCCGATGCCCGACGGCGTTCTCCGGTCGCGGGACTGGGCGTCGTACGGGCGGCGTCCCGTGGGCAACGGCCCGTTCAGGATCGCTTCGCACGGGCCCGGGGAGACCGTTCTCGAACGGCCCGGCGCCCGTACCGTCGCGGTGAAGGCGATGCCGGACGCGGCGAAGCAGTACGCCGCCGTCGAGCTGGAGGACCTGGACGTCGCGACGGCCGTCCCCGCCGGCCGGCACGAGACGATGGACACCGAGTTCCGCGGCAGGCACCTCACGCTGCCCGGCCGGACGATGACGTACCTGGCGTTCCCCTCCTGGGAGGAGCGCTTCACCCCCGCCATCCGCCAGGCCCTGTCGATGGCCATCGACCGGGGCGCCGTGACCGAGGGCGCGCTCGGCCATCAGGCGACGCCCGCCGATTCCCTGATCCCGCCGGGGATCCGGTTCGGGAGCCGCGAGGGCCAATGCCGCCTGTGCGTGCACGACGCGAAGGCCGCCGCGGCCGCATGGACCGATGCCGGAGGGTTCAAGGGCACGCTCACCCTCTGGCACTCCCCCGCCGACTCCCCCTGGGTGGAGGCCCTCGCGGAGCAGCTGCGCAAGGGGCTCACCATCGACGTGCAGCCGCGCGACGTGGAGCCCGCCGAACTGCGCGCGGCGCTGGACGAGCGCAAGTTGGACGGCCCCTTCGTCGTCCACTCGACCGCCCCCTACCCCGCGCCGGTGGCAGCCCTGCGTCCGCTCCTGGAGACGGGCGCCGGGCAGGCGGACGGCTACGCCTCCGGCCTGATCGCCCAGGCCGAGCGCGCGCCGGCGCCCGAGAACGGCGTGGTCCCCGCCCGGCTCGCCGAGTCGGCGCTGCTGCGCGACATGGCGCCGATGCCCCTGTGGTCGGCCCACGACCACTTCGTGTGGTCCGAACGCGTGCGCGGCGTCACGGCGGACCCGTTCACCGGCCTACGCCTGGACCGCCTGTCCCTCAAGGGATGAGTCCAGGCGGTGCGTCAGCGCCGTATGCCTGCGCCCCGCCCCCGCGGTGCGCACGGCGGCCGCCAGCGCCCGGCGCGACCCGACCAGGACGACGAGCTTCTTCGCCCGCGTGATGCCCGTGTAGAGCAGGTTGCGCCGCAGCATCATCCACGCGCTGGTGGTGAGCGGTATGACCACGGCCGGATACTCGCTCCCCTGCGAGCGGTGGATGGTGATGGCGTACGCGTGCGCCAGTTCGTCCAGCTCGTCGAAGGCGTAGTCGATGCTCTCGTCCTCGTCGGTCCGCACCGTCAGCGAGTGCTCCTCCAGGGAGACGGCCGTGACGACGCCGACCGTCCCGTTGAACACGCCGGCCTCGCCCTTGTCGTAGTTGTTGCGGAGCTGGGTGACCTTGTCGCCCACCCGGAACACGCGGCCGCCGTACCGCCGCTCGGGCCGGTTCTCGGCGTGCGGCGTCAGCGCCTCCTGCAGCAGCCCGTTGAGGGCGCCCGCCCCCGCCGGCCCCCGGTGCATGGGCGCCAGCACCTGGACGTCGCGGCGCGGATCGACACCGAATCTGCGCGGGATCCGGTTGGCGACGACGTCCACCGTCAATTCCGCGGTCGGCTCGGGCTCGTCGCACGGGAACATAAAGAAATCCGGATAACCCTTGGTATGAGGATGCTCGCCGGAATTCACCCGGTGCGCATTGACCACGATCCCCGATTCCTGCGCCTGCCGGAAGATCCTCGTCAGCCGTACCCGGGGCACCGCCTCGGCCGCCAGCAGATCGGCCAGCACCTCCCCGGCGCCCACCGAGGGCAGCTGGTCGACATCGCCCACCAGCAGCAGGTGGGCGCCCCGCGGAACCGCCTTGACCAGCTTGTTCGCCAGGATCAGATCGACCATCGAGCTCTCGTCGACCACCACCAGATCGGCGTCCAGCGGGTTGTCGAGATCGAACTTGGCGTCCCCGCCCGGCTGCAACTGGAGCAGCCGGTGCACGGTCGCCGCCTCGTGCCCGGTCAGCTCCGCCAGCCGCTTGGCCGCCCGGCCCGTCGGCGCCACCAGCACGATCCTGGCCTTCTTCGCCGCCGCCAGCTCCACGACCGACCGTACGGTGAAGCTCTTGCCGCAGCCCGGGCCGCCCGTCAGCACCGCGACCTTCGAGGTCAGCGCCAGCCGCACCGCCTCCTCCTGCTCGGGCGCCAGGTCCGCGCCCGTCTTCGTCCGCAGCCACGCCAGCGCCCGGTCCCAGTCGACGTCGGCGAACGCCTTCAGCCGGTCGTGGCCGGCTTCCAGCAGCTCCCGGAGCCCGTTCGCGAGGGAACGCTCCGCCCTGTGGAACGGCACCAGGTACACGGCCGGAACCGTCGTCCCGTCACTGCCGGGCACCTGCTCCCGTACGACGCCCTCCTCCCGGACCAGCTCGTCCAGCGCGGGGCCGATCAGCTCCCGGCCGACGCCGAGGATCTTCTCCGCCGCCGTGACCAGGTTGGGCTCGGGCAGGAAGCAGTGCCCGTCATCGGCGGCCTCGGAGAGCGTGTACTGCAGGCCGGCCTTGATGCGCTCCGGGCTGTCGTGCGGGATGCCGACCGCCTGCGCGATCGTGTCGGCGGTCTTGAACCCGATCCCCCACACGTCGGCGGCCAGCCGGTAGGGCTCCCGCCGCACCGTGCCGACCGAGCCGTCCCCGTACTGCTTGTAGATGCGCACGGCCAGGGACGTCGACACGCCGACGCCCTGGAGGAAGACCATGACCTCCTTGATGGCCTTCTGCTCCTCCCACGCCTCCCCGATCCGCTTGGTGCGCTTGGGCCCGAGCCCCTGCACCTCGACCAGCCGGCCGGGCTCCTCCTCGATGATCCGCAGGATGTCCGTCCCGAAGTGGGACACCATCCGGTCGGCCATCACCGGCCCGATCCCCTTGATCATCCCGGACCCGAGGTAGCGCCTGATGCCCTGCAGCGTCGCGGGCAGCACCGTCGTGTACGACTCGACCTCGAACTGGCGCCCGTACTTGGGATGCGACCGCCAGCGCCCCGTCAGCCGCAGGCTCTCCCCGACCTGCGCCCCCAGCAGCGCCCCCACCACCGTCAGCAGCTCGGCGCCGCTCCGGTCCGTCGCCACCCGGGCGACGGTGTAGCCGGTGTCCTCGTTCGCGTACGTGACCCGTTCGAGAACCGCCTCCAGCTCCGCCATGCCGCCAGATTGTACGCATCGCCGCCGACACTTCCCGAAAAGCGCCGAGCCCGTGGGCGGCGAGGTTATCCACAATTCCCGGAGCCCCTGGGCGCCCGCACCCCGCGAATCCGACGATGGCCTGGCAACGCATTCGAGAAAGGGGAACGAAATGCCCGGACCGGTACCCGGCATCAGCACGCTCGTCTACGGCGCCGTCTGGCTCCTCACCCTGGCCGTCCGCGCGTCCCGGGGCCGGCGATGAAGATCTCGGTCATCGTCCCGGCCCACAACGAGGAGGAGGGCCTCCCCGCCACCCTCCGCTCCCTGCTGGCCCAGACCGTCCCCGCCGACGAGATCATCGTCGTCGACGACGGCTCCGCCGACCGCACCGGCGACGTCGCCCGCTCGTACGGCGCCACCGTCCTGCGCCCGCCCCGCAACCTGGGCAGCAAGGCCCGCGCCCAGAACCACGCCCTCCCCCGCTGCCGCGGCGACCTCGTCCTCGCCGTCGACGCCGACACCGTCCTCGCCCCCGACTACATCGAACGCCTCGCGCCCGCGTTCGACGACCCCGCCGTCGCCATCGCCGCGGGCAACGTCCAGACCCGCCGCACCCGCACCGTCTGGGAGCGGGGCCGCTCCATCGAGTACCTCTTCGGCTTCCACTTCCACCGCCCCATCCAGGCCGGCGCCCGCAGCCCGATGGTCTGCTCCGGCTGCTGCTCGGCGTTCCGCCGCGACGTCCTCCTCGCGTACGGCGGCTTCCCGGAACGCACCATCGTCGAGGACATGGACCTCACCTGGACCGCCCAGATCGCCGGCCACCAGGCCCGCTACGTCGGCGCCGCCGTCGCCTGGGCCGCCGACCCCGAGACCCTGCCCTACCTCCGGAAGCAGGTCCGCCGCTGGATGGCCGGCTTCTTCCAGAACGTCCGCCTCCACCTGCCGCGCCTGCTCGTCCGCAAACCCCTCCTCGCCCTCTGGGTCTGCCTGGCCGTCCTGGAGATCCTGCTGGCCCCGCTCTGGTGGGCCGCCCCGGTCCTGCTGGTGCACGCCTGGCACGTCCCCCTTCCCGAGGCCCTCGCCTGGTGGGCCGCCACCGAGCTGCTCCTCCTGACGCCCCCGCTCCTCTACGCCGCCCGCCGCCGCCGCATCCCGTACCGGCAGGTCCTGGTCAACCTCCCCTGCGTGTACGCGACCAGAGCCGTCAACACCTACTACGCCTGGAGAGCCCTGATCACCGAACTCCTCCTGGCCCCGCTGGGCCTGGCCACGCCCCTGACCACCTACGAGAAGGGCCGTCCCGACACCAGAGCACCCACCGAGGCCGGAGGCGAAGCCGTTCCCCGATGACGGCGAGCCCGCCTCAGCGCCTCCAGGAGGTGCCGCGAACGGTGTGGGAGCACTGCGGCGCGGCCTCGAACCGGCGGAGCGCGAGACCTACGGGAACGGCACGACCAAGGTGATCTACCGCGACCCGGGCGGCGACGGGCTCGCCTTCGGCGGCGGCCCCTGAGCGGGCCGCCGGTTCCGGCGGAGGCCGGAGCCCATCAGGAGCGCGAGCGTTCCTCCCGCCGCCGGACCAGCTCCTCGACCGCGCTCGGCAGCGTCGTCTCGAAGTCGATCAGCTTCGCCCAGGTCGGGGTCACGACGATGCGGACCATGCCGTCGTAGAGCGAGCGGACCTCGGCCTCCCACTCGACCCGCTGCTCGGGGGTCATCTGGTAGCTGCCGTTCATCTGCAGGTACTCGTCCGGGATGCCCTCGACGCGGTCCAGCTCGGCCCGGCCGCGGACGAGCAGGATCTTCGGCGGGTGCACCTCGGTGTCGATGGTCAGGGCGACCATCGGGTTCGCGCGCAGGGACCGGAGCTTCGGCGCGTTCGTGGAGGTGCACATGACGATCTCCGTGCCGTTCCAGGTGAACCCGATCGGGATGGCGCGCGGCGTGCCGTCCTCGGCGACGTAGGCCAGGCGGGTGAGGTCGCGGTCCAGCAGCTCCCGGCTGAGCGGCCGGTTCAGGATCTCGGTGAGCCGGTGCGCGTCCATGGTCGTTCCTCCGTCGGTCGGACGGCCCGTCGCGGGCCGTGTCTGCCCCTGGGACGGAGCCCTCGACGCGTTCTCGACATCCCCGGCGCACCGATTTCCGGCGAATCCGGGACGGTGCCCTAGCGCCGCGTCATGGTCTGGAGGGCCTCGCGGGTCGTGTGGGCGGGGGTCCAGTGGAGGTCGCGGCGGGCCTTGGTGGTGTCGACCGTCATCGGGTGGCGGACGGCGTGGATCCACTCCGCCTGGGCGGGCATGGCGGGGAGGGCGTCGACGAGTTCGGCCGTGAGGCCGACCAGCTCGCCGGGGACGGGGACGGCGTAGGCGCCGATCGCGCGGGCGAAGTCCGTGACGGTGATCTCGCCGTCGCCGGCCAGGTTGTACGCGCCGGGCGGGCCGTCGGCGGCGACGGCGGCGGCCACGGCGGCCGCCACGTCGTCCTGGTGGACCAGCTGGAAGGGAGTGCCGGGGTCGGGCAGGACGGGGTGCATCCCGGGAACGGCGCCGAGCAGGCGGCGGAGCGGTTCCGGGATGCGCCGGGCCGCCTGCTCCCACGGCATGCTCCGCAGGAGGACGGTGGCCTCGGGACCCACGACGACGCAGGGGCGCAGCACGTAGGTCTCCAGGCCGGCGGTGGTCTCCGCCAGGAGGCGTTCGCAGGCGGCCTTCTGCGCCGAGTAGTAGTGCTCGCGGGAGCCGCGGGCCGGGACGTCCTCGGTGATGGGGCTGGGATTGTCCTTGTGGTAGCCGTACGCGGCCACGGAGGAGGTGTAGACGAGGCGTCCGGGGCGGGCGGCCGACGCGGTGGCCTCGAAGACGTTGCGGGTGCCGGACAGGTTGATCCGTTCGCTCTCCTTGTGGGAGCCCACGATGACGTACGCCAGGTGGACGACGACGTCCGCGCCGGCGACGAGGGCGTCGACGGCGGCGCGGTCGAGGATGTCGCCCTGCCGGTACGCGGTCGTGGTCCACCCGCGCGCGGCCGGGTCGAACGGGCGGCGGGCCATGCCGAGGACGCGGTCGACGCGGCCGTCGCGTTCCAGGGCGCGGACCACCGAGGTGCCTATCTCGCCGGTGGGGCCGGTCACGGCGACGGTGAGTCCCATCGGAGGCTCCTGTCTGTCAGGCGAGCGGTGTCCTACCCGCCGAGACCTCCAGCACACCGGTCTCGGTGACCAGCGCCGTGACCAGGCGGGCCGGGGTGACGTCGAACGCCGGGTTGAACGCGCTCGCGCCCTCGGGGGCGGCGCCGTTCAGGACCTCGCCGGCGGCGCGCTCCTCGATCGGGATGCCCGCGCCGGTCGGCGTTGCCGGGTCGACGGTGCTCCAGGGGGCCGCGACGACGAACGGGATGCCCGCGTCGGCGCAGGCCAGCGCCACCCCGAGCGAGCCGATCTTGTTGGCGGTGTCGCCGTTCGCCGCGATCCGGTCGGCGCCGATGACGGCCACGTCGACCAGCCCGCGCAGGATGGTGCTCGGCGCGGCGCCGTCGGTCTGGACGCGGTACGGGATGCCCGCCTGGCGCAGTTCCCAGGCGGTGAGGCGGGTGCCCTGGAGCAGGGGGCGTGTCTCGTCGGCGTAGACGAGCTCGACCCGGCCGCGGTCGTGGAGCTCGCGGACCACGCCGAGCGCGGTCCCCCATCCGGCCGTGGCGAGCGCCCCGGCGTTGCAGTGGGTGAGGACGCGGAGTGGCCGTTCGCCGGTACGGGCGAGGATCCAGTCGGCGCCGAGCCGCCCGATCGCCCGGTTGCCGCGCACGTCCTCGTCCAGCAGGGCCTGGGCCTCGGCGAGCACGGCGGCGACGCCCTCGGGCATCAGGGGCAGCACCCGGTCGACGCCGGCGGCGAGGTTGACCGCGGTCGGGCGGGCGGAGCGGACGCGGGCGATCGCGGCGTCCCGTTCCGCGTCCGGCCAGCGCTTCCGCTCGGCTTCGAGCATGGCGACGGCGACCCCGAACGCGCCCGCGACGCCCAGGGCGGGCGCGCCCCGTACGGCGAGCCGCTGGATCGCGTCGACCAGCGTCGCGGTGTCGCGGACGTCGAGATGCTCGACGCGGCCGGGCAGGACGGTCTGGTCGATGAGCCGCAGGCCGTCGCCGGTCCATGCCACGGCCCTGATGTCGTTCGCCACGCCCGCTCCCGAATCTCCCGTTTCGCGTCCCCACGCTACCGAGCGCCGGCGGCCGCGCCTCGCCCGCGGGTCGGTGAAAATCAGTTTTCCCCGACGCCGTAAGGCTTTCCGCAGCCTTGTGACCTGCGACGACTTGACACGGATCGAATCTGTGTTCGAAATTGGGTGCGGCTCGGGAAGGAGGCGGCGTGGCGGACGCGGCGTTGGCGGGGGCGCCGCTGGACGCGCCGCGCGCCGGCCTTCCCGTGCTGCCCGCGCTGCGCCCGCTGCTGCCGGGCGGGCTGCGGCCCGGGTCGGTGGTTGGCGTGGCCGGTCCCGGCTCGGCGTCACTGGGTCTGGCGCTGGTCGCCGGGGCCTCACGCGAAGCGGTCAAGGCAGGCGAAACGAACGAGGCGGGAGGCGAAGGAGGGTGGTGCGCCATCGTGGGACTTCCCGATCTCGGCCTGGCCGCCGCGGCGGGGATGGGCGCCGCTCCCGAGCGCCTGCTGCTGGTCGACGAGCCGGGCGAGCGTTGGCCGGACGTGGTGGCGGCGCTGGCCGAGGCGGTCGACCTCGTCCTGCTGAACGTCGCGGAACGGCCCGCCGCCCCGGCCGTGCGGCGGCTGTCGGCGCTGGCCCGCAAGCACGGCTGCGTGCTGGCCCTGACGGGCGCGTACGCCCGCGAGTGGCCGGGGACGCGGCTCCGGCTGCGGGTGGCCGAGTCCGAGTGGCGCGGCCTGGGCGACGGGCACGGGGTGCTGCGGGGCCGCCGCGCCCGGGTCGTGGCGGACGCCCCCGGCGGGGAGCGGGGCGGCTGGCTCTGGCTCCCCGGCCCCGACGGCACCGTCACCCCGGCCGAGCGCCCGCCCCGCTCCGGCCGCCCGAGACTGGACGTCGTCGCATGAACCCCGCCGCCCCCTCAGTGAGCCGGAGGGGCGCGGCGCCGCCTGGACTGAGGAGCGACGAAGGAGCGACGAGGGAAGGCGGCGCCGAAAGGCGCCCCGGAGGTGAACGGGGGATACAGCGTGGGTCGGGTGTTGGTCGTGTGGTGTCCTGACTGGCCGGTCACGGCGGTCGGGGTGGACGCGGGGACGCCCGGTGCGGTCGTGGCGGAGCAGCGGGTGGCGGCGTGCAGCGCGGCGGCGCGGGCGGCCGGCGTGCGGCGGGGGCAGCGGATCAGGGACGCCCAGCGGCGGTGCCCGGAGCTGGTGGTGCGGGAGCGCGACCGGGACGCCGAGGGGCGGCTGTTCGAGTCGGTCGCCGAGGCGGTGGCGGAGCTGACGCCCAAGGTGGAGGTGGTGCGGCCGGGGCTGTGCGCCGTTCCGGCACGGGGTGCGGCACGTTTCTACGGGGGCGAGGAGTCGCTGCGGCTGCTGGTGCAGGACGCGGTGGTGGAGGCGGGGTTCGACTGCGGCGCGGGGATCGCGGACGGGCTGTTCGCGGCGGAGCTGGCGGCGCGCGACCAGGGAGGCACGGTCGTGGCGGAGGGGGGCGCGGCGGCGTTCCTGGCGCCGTACCCGCTGTCGGTCCTGGACCGGCCCGAGCTGGCCGATCTGCTGCGGCGGCTGGGCGTGCGGACGCTGGGCGACTTCGCGGCGCTGCCGGCGGGGCATGTGGCGGGACGGTTCGGGCCGGACGGGGCGCTGGCGCACCGGCTGGCGCGGGGCGAGGAGCCGCGGCCGGTCGCGCCGGCGCCCGCGGCGGCCGACCTGTCCGTACGGGACGAGTTCGATCCGCCGGCGGCGCGGGCCGAGCAGGTGGTGTTCGCGGCCAAGCGGCTGGCGGGCCGGCTGCACGAGGGGCTGGGCGCGGGCGGGCTGACCTGCGTGCGGCTGGCGGTGGACGTGGGGTTCGCGGACGGCCACGTGCTGCGGCGGCTGTGGCGGCACGACGGGGCGCTGTCGGAGACGGCGGTGGCCGAGCGGGTGCGCTGGCAGCTGTCGGCGGGCCGGGTCGACGGGTCGGTGTGGGGCGGGGTGACGTGGCTGGAGCTGTCGCCCGATCAGCTCGTGCCGGACGAGGGCCGGCAGGAGTCGCTGTGGGGGCGTACGGCGGTCACCGAGCGGGTCGCGCGGGCCGCCGACCGGATCCAGGCGCTGCTCGGCCACGGCGGGATCACCCGGCCGGTGCTGGTGGGCGGCCGCGGTCCCGGCGAGTGGGTCGTCAGGGTGCCGGTCGGCGATCTGCCGCCCGGCGAGCGCGCCGGCGGCCCCTGGCCGGGACGCGTTCCCGCGCCGGCGCCGTCCCGGGTGCCGGAGCGGGCGTGGCCGGCCGAGGTCACGGACGCGTCGGGGGCGCCGGTCACGGTGTCGGCCCGCTGCGCGGTGTCGGCGCCGCCCGCGTACGTCGCGGTGGGCGGGGGCCGGGCGGCGCCGGTCGCGTCCTGGACGGGGCCGTGGCCGGCCGTGGAGCGGTGGTGGGACGCCGCGCACGCGCGCCGCCGCGCCCGGTTCCAGGTGGTGACGGGCGAGGGGCGGGCGTACCTGCTGGCGGTGGAGTCCGGCCGCTGGCACGTGGAGGCGGCGTATGACTAGCTGGCACAACCCGGCCGTACCGTGGAGCGAGTTCGAGAAGCGCCTGTCGTGGGGGCGGGGCGGCGGCGCCGAGGCCGGGGCGGCGGCGCCGTGCGAGCCTCCGCGGTCCCGGGTCGTGCCGGGGGACGTGGCGTGGGCGGAGCTGCACTGCCATTCGTCGTTCAGCTTCCTGGACGGCGCGAGCAACCCCGCGGCGCTGGTGGCGGAGGCGGCGCGGCTCGGGGTCGGGACGATGGCCGTCACCGACCACGACGGCATGTACGGGGCGGTGCAGTTCGCGCGGGCGGCGGGCGAGGCCGGGATCCGGACGGTGTTCGGCGCGGAGCTGAGCATCGGCCTGCGGGGGCCGCGCGCGGGCGAGCCGGATCCGGCGGGGCGGCACCTGCTGGTGCTGGCCAGGAGCCCGGAGGGGTACGCGCGGCTCTGCTCGGCGATCACGGCGGCGCAGCTGGCGGGCGGGGAGAAGGGCCGTCCGGTGTACGACCTGGAGGCGCTGGCCGGCGCCCACGGCGGCGAGTGGGCGGTGCTCACGGGATGCCGCAAGGGGCACGTCCGGGCGGCGCTCGACGCGGCCGGCGGCGGGCCGGAGGCGGCCGAGCGCGAGCTGCGGCGGCTGATGGAGATGTTCGGCCGGGAGAACGTGTTCGCCGAGCTGATCGACCACGACCAGCCGGGCGACGACCCGCGCAACGACCTGCTGTTCGAGCTGGCCGGCCGGACCGGGGCGGGCGTGGTGGCGTCCAACAACGTGCATTTCGCGGCGCCGGGCGCGGACGCGCGGCTGGCGCAGGCGCTCGCGGCGGTGCGGGCGCGGCGCAGCCTGGACGACATGGCGGGCTGGCTTCCGGCGGGCGGCACGGCGCACGTGCGGAGCGGCGCGGAGATGGCGGCGCGGCTGGCGCGGTTCCCGGGCGTGCGGGAGGCGACGGTGGAGCTGGCCGGGGCGTGCGCGTTCGACTTCCAGGTGATGGCGCCGCGGCTGCCGCAGTGGCCCGTGCCGGACGGGCACACGGAGGCCAGCTGGCTGCGGAGCCTGGTCGCGGACGGCGCGCGGGAACGGTACGGGCCGCCCGAGAGCGAGCGGGTCCCCGGCGCGTACGCGCAGATCGCCCGCGAGCTGGACGTGATCGAGCAGCTCGGCTTCCCCGGCTACTTCCTGATCGTCCACGACATCGTGGAGTTCTGCCGCGGCGCGAACATCCTGTGCCAGGGGCGCGGCTCGGCGGCGAACTCCGCGGTCTGCTACGCGCTGGGCATCACGGGCGTCGACGCCGTCCACCACGGGCTGCTGTTCGAGCGGTTCCTGTCGCCGGGCCGGGACGGCCCGCCCGACATCGACCTCGACATCGAGCACCGCCGCCGCGAGGAGGCGATCCAGTACGTCTACCGCAAGTACGGGCGCGAGTGCACCGCGCAGGTCGCCAACGTGATCAGCTACCGGCCGCGGATGGCCGTCCGGGACGCGGCCCGCGCGCTGGGCTTCTCGCCCGGCCAGCAGGACGCCTGGTCGCGCGGCATCGACACGCGCGACCCCGTCGGGGCGGAGAACGAGATCCCCGCGACGGTGACCGCCCTGGCGGAGCGGATGCTGGCGCTGCCGCGCCACCTCGGCATCCACTCCGGCGGCATGGTGATCGCGGACCGGCCGGTCGGCGAGATCTGCCCGATCGAGTGGGCCACCATGCCGGGACGGAGCGTCCTGCAATGGGACAAGGACGACTGCGCGGCGGCCGGGCTGGTGAAGTTCGACCTGCTGGGGCTGGGCATGCTCGCGGCCCTGCACGACTGCTTCGACCTGGTGGCCGAGCACCACGGCGTGCGGTACGACCTCCAGTCGATCCCGCCGGACGACCCCGAGGTGTACGAGATGCTCGGCGACGCCGACACGGTCGGGGTGTTCCAGGTCGAGTCGCGGGCGCAGATGGCCACGCTGCCCCGCCTGCGGCCGAGGGAGTTCTACGACCTGGTCGTGGAGGTCGCGCTCATCCGTCCCGGCCCCATCCAGGGCGGCTCGGTGCATCCCTACCTGCGCCGCCGCAAGGGGAAGGAGGCCGCCGCCTGCCCGCACCCCCTCATGGAGAGCGCCCTCGCCCGTACCCTCGGCGTGCCGCTCTTCCAGGAGCAGATGATGCAGCTCGCCGTGGACTGCGCGGGGTTCACGCCCGCCGAGTCCGACGAGCTGCGGCAGGCGATGGGCGCCAAGCGCGCGCCGGAACGCGTCGAGCGCCTCAGGCAGCGGCTCCTCGACGGCATGGCCGAACGCGGCATCCCGTCCCGCATAGCCGAGGACGTCTACGAGAAGATCCTCGGCTTCACCGGCTTCGGCTTCCCCGAATCCCACGCGCAGAGCTTCGCGCACCTCGTCTACGCCAGCTCGTACGTCAAACGGCACTACCCGGCGGCCTTCACGGCGGCGCTCGTCCGGAACCAGCCCATGGGCTTCTACAGCCCGCAGACCCTCCTGGAGGACGCGCGCCGCCACGGCGTCGAGGTGCGGGGCGCGGACGTCAACGCCAGCGGAGTCCACCCCACCCTGGAGGAACCCCTTCCCGTCACCAGCGCGCACCCGCACGCGCCGTCCCGGCCCCAGCCGGCGATCCGCCTCGGCCTGAACGGGATCCGCAACCTGGGCGAGGACACGGCCGCGGCCATCGCGGCGGGGCGCCCGTACACGAGCATGGAGGACCTCGCCCGCCGCGTGCGCCTCCCGACGCCCGCCCTGGAGGCCCTCGCGACGGCCGGGGCGTTCGGGTCGCTGCCCGTCCACGACGGGGGCGCGCCGCTCTCCCGGCGCGAGGCCCTCTGGGCGGCGGGCGCCCTGGCGGGCACCGGCCCGGGGCAGCTCAGGAACGTCACCCCGGGAGCCGCCGCCCCCGCGCTCCCGCCCATGACCGCCGTGGAGGAGACCCTGGCCGACCTCTGGTCGACGGGCGTCTCGCACACCCATCCCATGGCCCACGTGCGCGAGGCCCTGGACGAACTCGGCGCGACCCCGTCCAGGGGCCTCCCCGCCGTGCCCGCCGAGACCAACGTCGTCGTCGCGGGGCTCGTCACGCACCGGCAGCGGCCGCCGACCGCCGGCGGCATGGTCTTCATGACGCTGGAGGACGAGACCGGCATCCTGAACGTGGTCTGCCCGCCGCAGGTGTTCCGGCGCCACCGCGCTCTCGCCCTCGACTCCCAGGCCCTCCTCGTGAACGGGCGGCTCGAACGCGCCGACGGCGTCACCAACGTCCGCGCCACCCGCCTGCGGCGCCTTCCCGTCCCCGGCCGCGTGAAGGCCCGCAACTTCCACTGACGCGGCGTCAGGACCAGCTGGGGTGGCCCACCGTTCCGGTCTTGGGGCCGAACGGGCGGTCGCCGGTGCCGTCCGCCTTGACCGTGCGGATCTCGGGCTTCTCGTACGGGCCGCGCGCGTAGCAGATCCACTTGCCGTCCCGGGACCACGCGGCGTCCATCTCGTGCTCCGCGCCCGCCGTCACCCGGCGCGCGCCGGAACCGTCGGCGTTCACCACCCACACGTCCGCCTCCGGGTAGGCGCCCCGCGTGTAGGCGATCTTCGTGCCGTCCGGTGACCACTCGGGGTCGGCGGCGGCCACGCCGTCGGTGGTCACCTTCTGCCAGGCGCCGGGATTCCGCGGGTCGAGCGTGAAGATCGCCTGCGTCCCGTCCCGCTTGCTCCAGAACGCCAGCCGCCCGGTGGACGACCACATCGGATCGTCCTTGTCCGCCCCGTCCGACGTCAGCCGCCTGGGCGCGGTCTCCCCGATCGTGATCGTGTAGATCTGCCGTACGCCGCCCTCCTTGCCCATGAAGGCGAGCCGCCTTCCGTCCGGCGACCAGGCGACCCGTCCCCCGGCGAGCCGGTCGGTCACCCTCCTGGGGTCACTGCCGTCCGCGTTGACGAGCCACGCCTCGTTACGGTCCCCGCTCCTGCGGGTGAACGCGACCGTCCTCCCGTCGGGCGAACGCTCCGGCAGCATGTCGCACGCGTTCCCGGTGACCAGCGGGACGGCCGCGTCCTGGCCCGGCGTGTACGTGCCGATGTCGCCGTGGCACTCCTCGGGCCATCCCGCCTTGGTGTCGATCCGTACCAGCATCGGCTCGACGGGCGGCCCCTCGGGCTGCGCCGCGGGCGCGCGCTTGGCGGGCTCGTCCCCCAGCATCGCCGCCAGCAGCCCCGCACCGGCCAGCACGACCCCGACGCCCGCCACGGCCCCCGCGACGAGCACGTTCCGCCGCCGCCCCGGCCTCCCCGGCCGCGCCGGAGGCGCCTGCACGGGCCCGGGCCGGTACGCCGCCGGATCGGTGACGGTCTCCCCGGCCGGCTCCGTCCCCGGTTCCGCCGCGGCCCGCGAACCCGCCCCGGCCTCCTGCCGAACCTCTGCCCCCCGTCCCCCCGAACGCGATGACGCCGGGCTCGAAGACGGCGCGGCACCGGCCGGAGGCGAGAACGCCGCTCCTGAAGGCGATGCGGCCGGGCCCAGAGGCGATGCCGCCGGGCTCGAAGACCGCGCCGACCCCCCGGGCGAGGACGCCGGGGCCGGGACGGACGGCGCCGGACTCGGAGACTGCGCGGCCCCCGCCGGGGGCGATGGCGCCGGCCCTGGAGGCGGGGACGCCGGGGCCGGAGGGGACGGCGCCGGGCTCGAAGACGGTGCGGCGCTCGCCGCGGGCGAGGGCTCCGGTCCTGGAGGGGGGAACGCCGCGACCGGAGGTGACGGGGCGGGGGCCGGAGGGGACGGTGCCGGGTTTCGAGGGGGCGCGGCGCCTGCCGACGGTGGGGACGGCGGCCCCGCGGGGGATGCGGCCGCGGGCGGAGGCGTCGAGGTCCGGTCCGGAGGGGGCGGGGTGGGGGCGCGGTCGGGGGTGGGACGGCGCGGGGCGGGCGGGGTCGTCCAGGATTCGCCGAGGGTGGTGGTGACCTCGGATTCGCCGGCGCCGCCGCCGACCAGGCTGAGGAGCAGTTCCTGGGCGGTGGGGCGCGTCTCGGGCTCCTTGCCGAGGGCGGCGCGGACGAGGGCGGCCAGGGGGTCGGTGAGGGCGCCGAGTTCGGGGTCGGCGTGCAGGGCGCGGCCGACCATGACCTGGATGGAGCCCTGCCCGAACGGGTTGCGGCCGTTGGCGGCGTAGGCGATCAGGCAGCCCCAGGCGAAGACGTCCACGGCGGGGGTGATCTTCTGCGTGAGGATCTGCTCGGGGGCGATGTAGCCGGGGGTGCCGACGACCTGGCCGGTGGCGGTGTGGGAGGTGGCCATGTCGAGGGCGCGGGCGATGCCGAAGTCGATGACGCGGGGGCCGGAGATCGAGAGCAGCACGTTGCTGGGCTTGAGGTCGCGGTGGACGAGGCCCGCCGAGTGGATGGCGACCAGCGCGGCCGCCACGCCGACGGCGACGCCGTGCAGGAGGCCCGGGGAGAGGGTGCCCTGGTCGTTGATGTGCTGGAGGAGCGACGGGCCCTCGATGTACTCGGTGACCATGTAGGCCATGCCGAGGTCCTGGCCGTGGTCCAGGACCTGGGCGGTGCAGAACGAGGCGACGCGTTCGGCGTTGCGGCACTCGTCGTTGAAGCGGGCGACGAAGGCGCGGTCGCCGGCGAGCTCCGGCCGGACGACCTTGACGGCGACGCGGCGGCCGTCGGCGCCGCGGCCGAGGTAGACGGCGCCCATGCCCCCCTCGCCGATCTTGGCGTCCAGGGTGTACGGGCCGACCCGGGCCGGGTCGTGGGACTGCAGCTCGCGCAGGGACACCGCGCCAGGCCGGCTCTCCATGGGCGTCACCTCTCGCCGCCGGGCCCCCTCCCCGCCGGCGCCCGTCGTGGCGGACGGCGCCTGGGCCCACCCCAGTCCAGAGTGGCAGAGAACGCCCGCCGGGTCCGCAGCGCGCCGTAGGCCGGAAAAGGTCAATGTTCGGCCAAGCGACGCCAGAAATGCGGCAAAGCCCTGATCGGAGTGCGGTGTCCGGTACCTACGCTGATCGGCGGCAGCGATCTGCGGAGGGTGCTCGTGCTCGGGTGGCTCCGCCTCCGGGGAGGCGTCGCGGCGGTGCTGCTGCTCGCCGCCGCGGGCTGCTCGGCGCGGGAGCATCGCGAGCCGGCGCCGGTCACGGACGTCACGGAGGTGCGGGCCGCCGACCCCGGCCGGATCCCGGGGATCATGCCGGTCACGCGGGTGGACGAGCGGCGGCGGGCGTTCGCCGCGTACCCCTCGTTCGCCGGGGCGGAGCCGCTGAACGACGCGCTGGCGCGGGCCGTCGACGGGTGGTTCCGGCTCTCCGGCGGGCGGCGCGGCGTCCCGGAGCTGAACGTGGAGTGGTCGGCGGCCGCCTTCTCGGACGGCGTGATCGGCGTCCGGCTGGCCGCCGAGCGCGGGGGCACCGAGCGCCGCACGTTCTGGTACGACCGGGCCGCCGGCGAGGTGCGCGGGTCGGGCGACCTGGTGGACGAGGAGCGCCTGGCCGCGCTGGTGCGGCGGAAGGCGCGGGCGGGCGCGGCCGTCCCCCGGACCTTCCCGTCGCTGGCGTTCAACGGCCACGGCGATCTGGTGGCCGAGTTCGGCGCCGACGCGGTCGCGATCGGGTACCGGGCGTACGAGCCGCTGCTGACGCCGTTCGGGCGGCGGGCGCGGGACGCCGCGCTGGAGGTGCGGCCCGCGCCGCGCTGGGATCCGGTGCCGCGGACAGCGGTGGCGCCGGTCGACTGCAGGACGGCCAGGTGCGTGGCGCTGACGTTCGACGACGGGCCGGGGCCCGAGACGGGGCGGCTGCTGGACATGCTCGCCGGGTACGGGGCGCGCGCGACGTTCTTCGTGGTGGGCGGGAACGCGGCCGCGCTGCCCGCGACGCTGCGGCGGCAGCGGGCGGCGGGGCACGAGATCGGCAACCACACGCAGGCGCACCGCGATCTCACCCGGCTGCCGGCGCTGCGGGTCAGCTCGGACATCCAGCGGACGCAGCAGGTCGTCAAGGCCGCGACCGGGCGGGGCGCCACGCTGCTGCGGGCCCCGTACGGCGCCGTGAACGGCACGGTGACCGGGGTTGCCAGGTCCCTGGGGCTGGTGCACGTCGGCTGGAACGCCGCTCCCGGAAGCGGCGGGGACATCGCCGCCGAGGCCGTGGCGGCGGCCAGGCCGGGCGGCGTCGTCCGGCTGCGCGACACGGACCGGGAGTCGGTGGACGCGGTCCCGGAGATCCTCGCCCGGCTGGCGGCGGACGGCTACACGTTCGTGACGGTCCCGGAGCTGCGGGCCGCCGGGACGGTCCCGCGCTGACCTCAGCTGATCGCGTCGAGCCGGCGCAGGATGACGCCCTCGCGCAGCGCCCAGGGGCAGACCTCCAGCTGCGTCACCCCGAACAGGTCCATGGCGGCGTCGGCGACGATGGCGCCGGCGGGCAGCTGCGGGACGCGGCTCTCGGAGACGCCGGGCAGCCCGGCACGTTCCAACGGCTCCATCAGGGCCAGTTTCGCCGCCCATTCGGTGACGTCGTCATGGCGGAGCGAGCGCTTGACGAACGGGCCCTCGGACGAGGGCGCGGCCCCGGCGATCCGGGCGAGCTGCTTGAACGTCTTGGAGGTGGCCACCGCGTGGTCGGGCGTCCCGTACCGGGCGACCTCGCCGACATGGCGGGCGATCTCGGCGCGGACGTGGCGGCGCAGCTTGCGGGCCTCGTCGGCGGGTACCGGATCGGCGGTGAACCAGTCGCGGGTGAGCCGGACGGCGCCCAGCGGCAGCGAGATCGCGGCGTCCGGGTCCTCGTCGATGCCGGCCGCGATCTCCAGCGAGCCGCCGCCGATGTCGATGACCAGCAGCCGGCCGGACGACCAGCCGAACCAGCGCCGCACCGCCAGGAACGTCAGCCGGGCCTCCTCCTCGCCCGACAGGACCTCGATGCCGACCTCGCAGTCGTCGCGGAGCCGGTCGAGGACCTGCTCGCCGTTGGCGGCGTCCCGGACGGCCGAGGTGGCGAAGGCGACGAGGTCCTCCACGCCCTTGTCCTCGGCGACCTGGAGCGCCTGCTGGACGAAGTCGCGCAGGCGGCGCTCGCCCTCCTCGGACAGCCGGTCGCCGTCCTCGAGGTGGGCGGCCAGCCGCAGTTCCGCCTTGTGTGAGAACGCCGGGAGGGGCCGCGCGCCGCGGTGCGCGTCCACCACGAGCAGGTGCACGGTGTTCGAGCCCACGTCCAGCACGCCGAGTCGCATGGTAACGACGCTACCGAAAGGAGGTTACGGGTTCGTGAGCGCATCATGACTTATAGGGCGAAGTCCGTCCTGTTCGGGGAATGCGCGCCTAACGGATCGGCCAGAGATCCTGGCCGTCCCGGACCGAGACCGCCCCGAGGACGACGGCGATCTGATGGGATGTCCGGTGCCGCCTTCCATCGCTCCCCGGGAGACCGATGAACGCCTTCCCGCCGCCTCCGTTCCCCCCGCCGGCGCCCGCGGCGCCCTGGCCCGTCCCGGCCCCGGACGCGCCCGCCGGGACGTGGCGGCGCGCGGCCGCCTGGGCGCTCGACTTCGCCCTGGTGATCGCGGCCGCGGTGGCGCTGGGCGCCTGGACCTGGACGCGGATCGGCTCGCTGGTGTCGTCGGTCCCGTCGCTGGCCCAGAAGGGCGCCTGGGACCTGCTCGCCTCGCGCGGCGACGTCAGGACCGCCTCGGCGGACTTCGGGCTCTCGCTGTGGGGCACCGCGTCGGGGTACGTGACGCAGGCGTTCGCGCTCCTCGTGGCGGCCGTGTTCGCCTACCACTTCGCCGCGCTCGCCTGGAAGGGCCGGACGGTCGGCATGCTGCTGCTCGACCTGCGCGTCGAGCCCGCCGCGCGGGACCGGCTCGGCAAGGGCCAGGCGCTCGGCCGGGCGGCGGCGGCGAGCGTCGCCGACGTCGGCCTGTACGCGCTGGCCTGCTGCCTGCTCGTCCGCGGCGACTTCGTCCTCGCCGTCACCTGCTGGGCGCTCGCCGTGGCGGTGTTCTGGCTGAACGTGCTGCCGGTGCTGTTCCCGGGGCGGCGCACGCTGCACGACCGGATGTCGGGCACCCGCGTGGCCCGCGCCGGCCTGTACCGCGCCGCCGCCGGGCAGGCCGCCCAGGGCGGGCGGATCGCGCTGCGGGGCGCGCAGCGGATCTCCGAGCACGAGCGCGTGCGGGACGTCACGGGCAGGGGCCGCAAGGCCCTGGACAGGGCGCGGCGGCGGCCGGACGCGCCTCCCGCCGTCGCGCCACCGCGGGCGTTCACGCCGTTCCCGCCGAACGCCGCGCCCGTCCAGCGCCCCGCTCCGTACGGGCAGCCGATCCCGCGGCCTGAAGAGCAGTGACGCTCCCGCTAACGTGGGCGGCGTGAGCGGGGAGGAAGCGGGAGGCGCGGAGCGGCGGTGGCGGGTGCCGCCCGCGCACGTCGTGCTCAAGGCGGCCGGGGCGGCGGCGTTCGCCGTGCTGGGCCTCGTGTCCCGCGACGACCGCCCGTTCCTGCTGCTGGCGCTGGTCGCGGCGGCCGGGATGGCGGCGCTCGCGCTGCGGGACGTGCTCGCCCCCGTACGGGTCGCGGCGGACCCCGGGGGCGTGACGGTCGTCAGCGGGTACGCCGGGCACGTCCGGATCCCGTGGGACGAGGTGGCCGCCGTGCGGGTGGACGAGCGGCGCCGGCTGCTCCTGCACACCCGGCTGCTGGAGATCGAGACCGCCGGCGACCTGCACCTGTTCAGCGCGTACGACCTCGGCGGCGACGTCCAGGACGTCGCCGCCGAGCTGGAGCGGCTGCGCGCCGCGGCCCGCTGATGCGGTGACCATGCCGCCCTGCCGTGTCGACTCGTGGCGTGTCCGCCTTTCGCGACGCCTCCCGGAGAGAGACACGCCACGAGTCAACGTCTGAGGCGGGGGCCTCGTCAGGCGGGCAGCGGGTCGTCCGCGGCCGGGTAGGAGCTCTGCGCGCCGGACTCGCGGACGGCGGCGGCGCCGACCCGGACCGCGTACCGGGCCGCGTCCGCGAGGCCGTCGCCGCGCGCCAGCCGCAGGCAGAGGGCGGCGGTGAACGCGTCGCCCGCGCCCGTGGTGTCGACCGCCTCGACCTTCGGCGACGGCACGGCCGTGACGCCGCCGGCGTCGGCGATCAGGGCGCCGTCCGCGCCGAGCGTGACGAGCACCGAGCGCGGGCCGCGGCCGAGCAGCGCCGTGGCCATCGCGGCGGGCCCGTCGCGGTGGCCGAGCAGGAACGCCGCCTCGTGCTCGTTCACCACCAGCGGGTCGCACAGCTCCAGGACCCCGGCGGGCAGTTCCGCGGGCGGGGACAGGTTGAGCACGATCCGGGCGCCCGCCGCCGCCCCGATGCGGGCGGCGGCCGCGACGGTCTCCAGCGGGATCTCCAGTTGGAACGACACCACCGCGGCGCCCTCCAGCAGGTCGCGGGCCCGTTCGGCGTCCTCGGGGACGAGCCGCGCGTTGGCGCCGGGCGAGACGATGATGCTGTTGTCGCCCCCGGTGTCCACGGTGATCAGCGCGACCCCGCTCGGCCCCGGCGTGACGCTCAGGTGGGACAGGTCCACGCCCGCCGCCGCCAGCGCGTCCCGGAGCAGGGCGCCGTGCCCGTCGTCGCCGATCCGGCCGAGGATGGCGGTCCGGCCGCCGAGCCGGGCGGCCGCGACGGCCTGGTTGGCCCCCTTGCCGCCCGGATAGGTGGCCAGGTCGGTCCCCAGCACGGTCTCGCCGGGGGCCGGCCGCCGGTCGACCCCGATCACCAGGTCGGCGTTGACCGATCCGACCACGACCACTTCATGCCGACGTTCCACGCGTGTCTCCCGTTCTCTAGGACGTCGCGAACTCGGCCGCGTTCTCGCGGGTGGCCATCTTGACCGGCACCATCGAGGTCGCGCCGAGCCCGTCGCCGTTCGCCGCCTTCACGGCGCTCTGGACCGCCATCCTGCCCAGCAGCGCCGGCTGCTGCGCCACCGTGGCGTTCATCGTGCCCGCCTGGACCGCCTTGATCCCGTCCGGGGTGCCGTCGAACCCGACCACCTTGACCTGCTTGCCGGCCTTGCCGCCGAGGGCCTTGACGGCGCCGAGCGCCATCTCGTCGTTCTCGGCGAAGACGCCGTTCAGGCCGGGGTTGGACTGCATGAGGTTGGTCATGACGTCCAGGCCCTTGGTGCGGTCGAAGTCGGCGGGCTGCTTGGCCACGACCTGGACGCCGGGGAACTTCCTGATGCCTTCCTCGAAGCCCTGGCCGCGCTCCCGGGACGCCGAGGCGCCCGGCTGCCCCTGGATGACGACGATCCTGCCCTTGCCGCCCAGCTCCCGCGCCATCCGCTCGGCCGCCAGCCGGCCGCCGGCGACGTTGTCGGAGGCGACCAGCTGCGCCACCTTCGCGCCGTTCACCGTGCGGTCCGCCGCGATCACCGGGATCTCGGCCCGGTTGGCGGCCTGGACGGCGGGCGCGGCGGCGTCGGAGTCCACCGGGTTGACGATGATCGCCTTCATGCCCTGGCTGGTGAAGTTCTGGACCTGGTTGACCTGCTGGGACGCGTCGTTCTGCGCGTCGGACACGGTCAGCGTGATGCCCTGCTTCCTCGCCTCCTCCTCGGCGCCCTGCCGGAACTGGACGAAGAAGGGGTTGTTCAGCGTCGACACCGACAGCCCGACCTTGACCCCGCCGCCCGCGACCGTGCCGGTCCCGGAGCCGCCGCCGGTGGAGGCGACGCCGACGGCCAGCGCGACCACGGCCGCGGCGACGACCGCGCCGCCCGTCCAGAACGCCGCCGGGCGGATCTTCGTACCGCGGCGCCGCACCGTGTCCAGCAGCACGGCCAGCGCGATGACCACGCCGATCACGACCTGCTGCCAGAACGCCGACACCGACAGCAGGTTCAGCCCGTTGCGCAGCACGGCCAGGATCAGCGCGCCGACGAGGGTGCCGAACGCGCGGCCCTTGCCGCCCGACAGGCTGGCGCCGCCGATGACGACGGCCGCGATGGCGTCCAGCTCGTAGCCGCTGGCGGCCTGCGGCTGCGCGGAGGCGAGCCGGCCGGCCAGCACGATCCCGGCCACGGCGGCGAACGCGCCCGACAGCGCGTAGGTGACGAGCTTCTGCCGCGGCACGCGGATGCCCGACAGGCGGGCGGCCTCCTCGTTGCCGCCGATCGCGTACATCGCCCGGCCGCTGTAGGTGCGGGCCAGGACGAACGCGGTGAGCAGCCCCATCGCCGCCATGACGATCACCGGGACCGGCAGGTACGAGCCGATCGTGTCGCCCACGTGCGTGACGGCCTCGGGCAGCGCGATCGGGCTGCCCTCGGAGATCACCAGGGCCAGCCCGCGGGCGATGCCCAGCATGGCCAGGGTGGCGATGAACGGCGGCAGCTTCCCGTACGTGATGAGCGCGCCGTTCACCAGCCCGGCCGCGACGCCGACCACGATCGCCAGCACCACCGCGATCGGCCATGGCAGCCCGTGCGTGGTGGCCGTCCAGACGAGCACGACCGCCGACAGCGCCGCCACCGCGCCGACCGACAGGTCGATGCCCGCGGTGACGATCACGAAGGTGACGCCGAACGCCAGGATCGCGACCACGGCCGCCTGGACGCCGACGTTCAGCAGGTTGGTGACGGTCAGGAAGTCGCCCGACAGCAGGGCCAGCACGACGACGAGGACGGCCAGGCCGGCCAGCGCCCCGTTCTCGCCCAGCAGCCGGCCCGCCGCCCGCGGCGCGCCGCCGCGCGGCGGCTCCTGCGGCGCCTTGCGCAACGTGTCAGTGGACATCAGGCATCTCCGTCCTCGTACTCAGAGCGCTCAGGGTGCTCGTGCTCGGTGCCGTTCGCCGCGAGGGCCAGCGCCATCACCGCGTCCTGGGTGGCCTCGTCGGCCGGCAGCTCGCCGGTCAGCCGGCCGCGCGCCATCACCAGCACGCGGTCGCTCATCCCCAGCACCTCGGGCAGGTCACTGGAGATCATCAGGACCGCGTGCCCGGAGGCGGTGAGGGAGTTGATCAGCCGGTAGATCTCGACCTTCGCGCCGACGTCGATACCGCGGGTGGGCTCGTCCAGGATCAGGACGCGGGCGTCGGCCAGCAGCCACTTGCCGATCACGACCTTCTGCTGGTTGCCGCCGGACAGCGTCCCGGCCTCCTGCCGCAGCCCGGCCATCCGCACGTTCAGCTTCGCGGCGATGCCGGCGGCCCGGTCGCGCTGCCCGGAACGGTCCACGATCCCGCCGCGGCTGGTCGGGCCCAGCGTGACCAGGCCCAGGTTCTCCTGGACGTCGGCGCCGAGCACCAGGCCCTGGCCCTTGCGGTCCTCGGGGACGAGCCCGACGCCCGCCTCCATCGCCGCGTGGACGTCGCCGCCGCGCAGCGCCGCCCCGTCCACGGTGACCGTGCCCCGGTCGTACGGATCGGCGCCGAAGATCGCGCGGGCCACCTCGGTACGGCCCGCGCCGACCAGGCCCGCCAGCCCGACGACCTCGCCGGCCCGGACCTCGAACGAGACGTCCTCGAAGACGCCGTCCCTGGTCAGGCCGCTCACCTTGAGCAGCGGCGCGCCGGCGTCGGCGCGCTCGCGCGGGTACCGCTCGTCGATCGGGCGGCCGACCATCAGCCGCACCAACTCGTCCTCGGGGGTGTCGGCGGGGACCTCGGCGACCGAGCGGCCGTCGCGCAGCACCGTCACCCGGTCCCCGAGCCGGGGGATCTCCTCCAGATGGTGGGTGATGAACACGATCGCGACGCCGCGCTCGCGCAGCGTGCCGACGATCTCGAAGAGCGTGTCGACCTCGCCGGCGGTCAGCACCGCGGTCGGCTCGTCCATGATCAGTACGCGGGCGTCCCGGCCGAGCGCCTTGGCGATCTCGACCATCTGCATCCGGGCGATGCCGAGGTCGGCCATCCGCGCCCGCGGGCTCGCGTCGACGCCGACCCGGGCCAGCAGCTCCGCGGCCGCCCGCTCCATCGCCCGCCGGTCCACCAGGCCGAACCGGCGCGGCGGCCGGCCGAGGAAGAGGTTCTCGGCGACCGTCAGCTCCGGGACCAGGTTGAACTCCTGGTAGATGGTCGCGATGCCGAGCCGCTCGGCGTCGGCCGCCGACCGGATGTCGGCCGGGCTCCCGTCCACCTCGATCCGGCCGGAGTCGGGGCGGTGCGCGCCCGACAGCGCCTTGATCAGGGTGCTCTTGCCCGCCCCGTTCTCGCCGAGGAGCACGTGCACCTCGCCCGGGCGCAGGTCGAAGTCGACCCCGTCCAGCGCGACCACGCCGGGGAACGCCTTGCGCAGCCCGCGTACCCGCAGGATCTCGTCCGTCATGCCGGGCTCCCTCCTTCTTCACCGTGCTCGCCGCAGGACCGGCGGACCACCAGCCGGGCGGCCAGCACCACCGACTCCACCGGCCGGTCCTCGATCCGGTCGGCCAGCACCCGCACCGCCCGCCGGCCCAGCTCCTGGACCGGCTGCCCGATGGCGGTCACCGGCGGGTCCACATGGGTGAACCACGGCAGGTCGTCGTACGAGGCCAGCGCAACCCGGGACGGGATCGCCAGCCCGCGGGCGCGGATCTCGTCCAGCGCGCCCAGCGCCATCAGGTTGTCCCCCGCGAAGATCACCTCAGGGGGTTCGGGCAGGTCCAGCAGCCGTGCGGCGCCCGCCCGGCCGCTGGCCGCCTGGAAGTCGCCGGCCTCCAGGTACTCCGCCGGGACCGCGAGGCCGCAGTCGCGCATCGCGGCGACGAACGCGGCGGTGCGCTCGCGCCCGGTCGACAGCAGCGCGGGCCCGGAGATGAACGCGATCCGGCGGTGGCCGAGGCCGCGCAGGTGCCGGACCAGCGCGCCGATCGCCGCCGAGCCGTCCGCCCGTACGGTGGGCACGTCCAGGCCGGGCAGGGTGCGGTCCAGGAACACCAGCGGCTGCCCGTCGGCGACCATCCCCCGCACCAGCGGCGTGATCTCCGCGGTCGGGCACAGCAGCAGGCCGTCGACCCGCTGCTCCAGCAGCGTCCGGACGTAGTGGTCCTGCCGGTCGGGCCGCTCGTCGGCGTTGCCGATCACGACCGAGTAGCCGAGCGCGCGGGCCTCGTCCTCGATGGCGCGGGCCAGCTCGGTGAAGAACGGGTTGAGGATGTCGCCGATCACCAGCCCGATCGTGCGGGTGGCGTCGGTGCGCAGCGAGCGCGCGACGGCGTTGCGGCGGTAGCCCAGGGCCTCCACCGCGGCCAGCACCCGGGCGCGGGTCTCGGGGGCCACGCGGTCGCTGTCGTTCAGCACGCGGGACACCGTCGCGACGGACACGCCGGCGTGGCGGGCCACGTCCTTCACGCTGGCCATGGTCACCTCCGCATGTCCGTGCCGGCCGAGCTGGTGTAAACGATTACATCAATGTAAACGATTACACGCCCGCTCGCACCCGCGCAAGTCCCCGGATCCGGCTACGTTTGTCCGCCGTGAGCGAAGTGCACGACACCCGGCTGGGGCGCCGGGTCACCGAGGCGGCCGCCCTCCTGCTGAAGCGGTCGCACGCCGTCTCGCCGGTCGAGGTCTTCCAGCGGATCGGCTGGCTGGCCCCGCCCCGCGTGGACGAGTGGCGCCAGGGCCGGATCGACCCCCTCGAAGCGGCCCTGACCGTACGGCCCGACAAGATCGCCGCCGCGCTGCGGGCGCTGCGCGAGTGGGCCGAGGCCGAGGGCCTGGAGCCCGCCGAGACCGCCTACATCGCCGCCACCCGCGACCGGCGGGCGCTGCGCTTCACCGCGCGGGACGGCGCCGGCGCCGCCGAGGCCGAGCGCGCCTACCGCACGCACTGGATCTCCCCCGGCCTGTCCCCCGCCCGCCGCGAGGCGCTGGCCGCCCGGCAGAGCAGGGCGCCCGACCTGGTCGCGATGGTCCCGGACAAGGACTGGACCTGCGCGTCCTGCCGCGGCACCGGCGCGTACCTGGTCATGGAGGACGACGAGCCGATCTGCCTCGCCTGCCACCTGGTGTTCCTCCCCGCCGGGAACGCCGCGCTCAGCCGGCGGGCCAAGAAGGAGAGCGGGCTCGCGGCCGTCGTCGTCCGCCTCGACCGGCGCCGCAAGCGCTACCGGCGCCAGGGGATCCTCGTCGAGGAGCGGGCCCTCGCGCGGGCCGAGGAGCAGTGCCTCGCGGACGACGACGCGCGGGCCCGGCGGCGCGAGCGCGACCGGGAGCGCCGCGCGGACCGGGACGTGGAGTTCCAGGGACGGCTGGCCGCCGAGATCGTCCGGCTCTACCCGGGCTGCCCGGCCGAGCGGGCCGAGGCCATCGCGCTGCACGCCGGGCAGCGCGGCAGCGGCCGGGTCGGCCGGACGGCGGCGGGCCGCGAGCTCGACACGGACGCCGTGCGGCTCGCCGTGATCGCGTCCGTCCGGCATCTGGACACCGGCTACGACGCGATGCTCATGGCGGGCGTCCCGCGCCGGGAGGCCCGGGACCGGATCCGCGCCACCGTGGACGCCGTCCTGGACGGCTGGCGGCGCGGACCCGGGCCCCGGCCCGGCGCGCCTTAGCCGCGCGACTTCAGGAACGCGGTGCGAGCGATGATCGCGGTGTCGGGGTTGTCGCTGAACAGGCCGTCGATGCCCGTCCGGTAGAAGATCTCGTACTCCTTCAGCGCCTTGCCGTAGTCGCCCGGCGCGGTGCCGTTGCGCAGGTCGGCGGGCAGGAACCGGTTCTCGTTCCGGAACGTGTACGGGCTGACCTTGAGCCCGGCGGCGTGCGCGTCCCGGACCAGCGGGGTCGGGGTGCCGAGCGTGCCGTCCGCGTTCAGCGGGATCACCCGGCTCTTCTCCGGGCCGATCCAGTCGGCGTAGGTGCCGATCTCCTTCAGCCCGGCCGGGGTGACCATGTCGGCGTACGTCGGGCCCTGACCGCCGGCGACGGTGTCGTACGGGGCGCCGGAGGTGGAGATGGCCTGGAGGACCGGCACCTTCAGGCCCTTGTCCAGCATCCGCAGGCTCGTCGGCTCGAACGACTGCACGATCGCCCGGCCGTCGCGGTGGTCCAGCCCGTTCCGCTTCAGGGTGGCGATGACGGTGTTCTCCAGCGGCAGGCCGATGGAGCGGAAGTACGTCGGGTGCTTGGTCTCGGGGAAGATCCCGACCGTCCGCCGGTGCCGCTTCCCGAGCCGCTTGGCCAGGTCGATGACCTCCTGGAGGGTCGGGACCTGGTAGAGCCCGTCGTAGACGGTGTTGCGCTGCCGGATGTCGGGCAGCCGCTCGATCGCGCGCAGCGTCTTCAGCTCGGCGAGCGTGAAGTCCTCGGTGAACCAGCCGGTGACGTTCCGGCCGTCGATCCTCTTGGTGGTCCGCCGGTTCGCGAACTCCGGCCGGTCCGCGACGTCGGTGGTGCCGCCGATCTCGTTCTCGTGGCGGGCGACGAGCGCGCCGTCCCTGGTGGGCACGAGGTCGGGCTCGATGTAGTCGGCGCCCATCCGCACCGCCAGCTCGTACGACTCCAGCGTGTGCTCGGGGCGGTACCCCGAGGCGCCCCGGTGCCCGAGCACGATCGGCGCGGCCTTCTCCGGCGCGGCCCGGCCGGGCGTGGCGGGCGCGGCCGCGGCGGGGGTCGTGACCGTGAGCAGGGGCAGCAGCACGGCGGCGGCGCCCAGCAGCGCGGCCGTCCGCCTTCTCGTCGTCGTACCGGCGGCCATGTCGGCTCCTCTCCCGCGGCCACCGCGGGACGCCCGTCGCCCCATCGATCACCGCGCCCGGACCGTATCGGGCCGGCCCCGTCCGAGCCAGGATGCGCGCGGTGACGGCCCGGCCAACCCTGGCCGTCGGGTCCGTGAACGGGCACGACGCGGAACGATCTCTTCACTCCGCGTTGCGCTCGCGGTCCCCCGCTCCTTCCGCGGTCCTCGATCCGGTCGCCTGCACTGGACGCGTGGACATGTCACGCAGGTCGTTCCTCGGCACGGGCCTCTCCGTCGCCGGCCTGACTCCGCTCGCTCCCGCCGTCTCCCGCCGTACCGCCGACCCGTTCGAGCTGGGCGTCGCCTCCGGGGATCCCGTCCCGGACGGCGTCGTCCTGTGGACGCGGCTGGCGC
This sequence comes from Actinomadura sp. 21ATH, assembly GCF_041951345.1. Taxonomy (NCBI): domain Bacteria; kingdom Bacillati; phylum Actinomycetota; class Actinomycetes; order Streptosporangiales; family Thermomonosporaceae; genus Actinomadura; species Actinomadura sp. 21ATH. The sequence continues at coordinate 614,214 of NZ_JBGNUR010000002.1, forward strand.
CCCGCCCGCTCGCCGAGGACGGGCTCGGCGGCCTGCCCCCCGGCCGGGACATCGGAGTGGAGTGGCAGGTCGCGGAGGACGAGCGCTTCCGGCGCGTCGTCCGTACCGGGCGGGCCACGGCGCGCCACGCGAACGCGGGGAGCGTCCACGTCGAGGTCGACGGCCTGCGGCCGGGCCGGGAGTACTTCTACCGCTTCCGCGCCGACGGGCACCTGTCCGGCACCGGACGCACCCGGACGGCGCCCGCGCCAGGTACGCTGCCGGCGCTCACCTTCGCCGCCGTCTCCTGCGCGTACTACGAGCACGGGTACTTCACCGCCTACCGGCGCGCGGCCGAGCGGCACCCGGGACTCATCGTCCACCTGGGCGACTACATCTACGAGGACTCCGCCGAGGGCGATCAGCCGCTCCCGATCGTGCGGCGGCACTCGGGCGGCATGTGCCTGTCGCTCGCCGCCTTCCGCCGCAGGCACGCGCAGTACAAGACCGACCCCGATCTCCAGGCGGCGCACGCGGCGGCCCCCTGGGCGGTGATCTGGGACGACCACGAGCTGGAGAACAACTGGGCCGGCCGGACCCCCGGCAAGAAGACGCCCGGCTTCGCGGCGCGCAAGCGAGCGGCGTTCCGCGCCTACTACGAGAACATGCCGCTGCGCCGCTCGACGCTGCGGCCCGGCGGGCGGCTGCGGCTGACGCGGCGGCTGCACTGGGGCGACCTGGCGACGTTCCACCTGCTCGACACCCGGCAGTTCCGATCCGACCAGCCCTGCGAGGACGGGCTGCGCACCGGCTGCGACGCCCGCCTGCGCGAGCGCCGGGCGCTCCTCGGCGCGGACCAGCTGGCCTGGCTCGACGCCGGGCTGCGCGCGTCGCGGGCCCGCTGGAACGTCCTGGCGCAGCAGATCTTCCTCGCCCAGCGCGACCACCGCCTCGGCCCCGGCACGGAGCTGGCGATGGACGGCTGGGACGGGTACGCCGCCGAGCGCCGCCGCCTGACCGGTTCCCTGCTGGCCTCCGGCGCGCGCAACCCGGTCGTGCTGACCGGCGACGTCCACGTCGCGCACGCCAACGAGCTGCGGGCCGACTTCGACGATCCCGACTCGGCCCGGGTCGGTGTCGAGCTGGTCGCGACGTCGGTGGCCAGCGACGGCGACGGGTACCACGACCCGGTGGCCGGCGCGGCGGTCCGCGCCGAGAACCCGCACATCGCCCACATCGACCAGCGGCGCGGCTACGTGCTGTGCGCGGCGGGGCCGGGCGAGCTGCGGGCGGAGTTCCACACCGTCCCGTACGTGACGCGGCGCGGCGCCCCGGCCGCGGTGTCCGCCGCGTTCACCGTGCCCGACGGCGCCCGCTCGTTCGGGAACGCCTGACCGCCGGGCGCCGTCCAAGGCCCATGAGAGCGCGGCCCGTCCTGTTCGCCCTGGGGGCGCTGCTCGCGCTCGCGCCGGCCTGCGCCCCGCACGAGCCCAGGGGCGGGACGGTGCGGCCCCGCCAGGTCTTCACCCTGGCCATCGGCGACACGGCCCGGCTCCAGGGCACCGGCCTGGCGGTCACGCTGCGGGACGTGCGCGACGACAGCCGCTGCCCGCCGGACGCCGACTGCGGCTGGCAGGGCGACGCGACGATCGTCGTCGCCGTCCGTGCCGGGCACTCCGCGCCGGCCGAGCACGAGCTGCACACCAATCCCCGGCCGGCCCGCTCCGTTCCGCCCGGCCCGGACGGCGACCACCGGGCCGTCCGGCTCGACGGCCACACGCTGCGCCTGGCCGGGCTCGCCCCGCCCAACCCGTCCGGCGGCGAGGTCGACCGCGGCGACTACCGGGCGCGGTTCGCCCTCCACCCCGCCTGACCGAGCGCGAAGCCGAGGAGCCCGCCCGCCTCCAGCGGTACGGCCGTGCCGCGCGGCGCCGCCCCATCGACCGCGGTGACGGCGCCGCCGAACCCGGCCGCGCCGGGCGCCCCGATCAGCAGCGCGCCGCGGCGCACGGCCAGCGACCAGCCGAACTGGGCCTCCGGACCGTACGGCGAGGTGATCGTGACGCTCCTCCGCCGGTCCGGTCCGCCGCCGCGGCTTCCCCGGAGGATCCGCACGTGGCCGTGCCCGGGCGCGCCGGCGGCCAGGTCGTCGATCCCGTCGCCGGTGAGGTCGCCGGCCGCCAGCGCCGCGCCGAAGCGGTCGTACGGCCCCTTGGCGCCGCGCCCGTGGAGCGTCGGTCCCCGCTGACGCAGCGTGCGGCCGTCGACCACCTGCACGGCGCCCTGCGCGTCCCCGGTGGCGGCGCCCGGGTCGTCGTCCTCGCCGGGGATCCCGATCGCCAGCTCGGCGCGGCCGTCGCGGTCGAAGTCGCCGGCGGCGAGCGCGGCGCCGAAGTGGTCGAGCCGTTCCGGGGTGCCGCCGATGCCCGGTCCGTCCTGCGCGACGCGGCGCGCGGACCGGGCCGGCGGGTCGAGCACCGTGACCGCGCCCTCGCTCCTGATCCCGTCCCCCGGGGCGCCCACGGCGATCTCCGCGCGGCCGTCCCCGTCGAGGTCCGCGGCGGCGAGCACGGTGCCGAACCCGTCGGTCTGCGCCGCCTCCTGCCCGACCCAGCCGGTCCCCTGCGTGACCAGCGGACCGGGGCGCAGGCCGGTCCCGTCCAGCCCGAAGACCGCGACTCCCCCGCCGCCCGCCAGCCCGGGCGCGCCCACGACCAGCTCGTCGTCCCGGTCGCCGTCGAGGTCGGCGGCGGCGAGCGCGGCGCCGAACCGGTCCGTCCCGTACGGGCGCCGCAGGTCGCGCACGGTCAGCGGCCGCCCCGGCCGCAGCCCGGCCGGGGAGCCGTGGAAGACCTGCACGGCGCCGTGCCCCTCGGCTCCGGGACGGCGCGCGCCGGCCACCTCGTCCGGGACGCCGACCGCCAGGTCCGCGCAGCGGTCCCGGTCGAAGTCCCCGATCGCCAGGGCGGCGCCGAAGCCGTCGCCGGCCTCGGGCGGATCGGCGGCCTGGACGAGCGACGGCCCGGTGCGGTCGCCGTAGCGCACGGCGACGCGGCCGGCGCGGGCCCGGCCGCCGACCGCGGCGTACGGGGCGCCGGCGGCCGCGTCGGCGGTGCCGTCACCGTCGAAGTCGGCGCCCCTGCCCCGGCACGGCCCGCCGGCCGGCGCGCGCAGGCCGGCCAGGGCCGCGGCCGGGGCCGGGGCCGGGGCCGGGACCGCGGCGATCAGCGGCGGCGCGGACGCGGCCGGAACGCACAGCGGCAGCAGGACGGCGACCTTGCGGAGGCGGGGGGCGAGGATCACACCCGGACCGTCCCCGCCGCGCGGAACGCCGGGTCACCCGGCGGATGTCCGCCGGGTGAAGACTCCCTAGCCGAACGTCGCGGGGTCCGGGCCGAGCCGGGTGCCGCTGTCCATCGCGCCGATCGCCGCCATCTCGGCGTCCGACAGCTCGAACCCGAACACGTCGAAGTTCTGCGCGATCCGTGCCGGCGTCACCGACTTGGGGATGACGACGTTGCCGAGCTGGAGGTGCCAGCGCAGCACGACCTGCGCCGGGGTACGGCCGTGCGCCTCGGCGATCGGGGCCAGCGCGGGGTCGTTCAGCAGGCCCTGCCCCTGGCCGAGCGGGCTCCACGCCTCGGTGCGCACGCCGTGCTCCTCGTGCAGCGCCCGCAGCTCCTCCTGCTGGAGGTAGGGGTGCAGCTCGATCTGGTTGACCGCCGGGACGACGTCGGTCTCCTCGATCAGCCTGGTCAGCGCCCCGGCGGTGAAGTTGGAGACGCCGACGGCCCTGGCGCGCCCGTCGGCGTGCAGCTTCTCGAACGCCCGCCAGGTGTCGAGGTAGAGGTCCTGCTTGAGCGCGGGCCAGTGGATCAGGTAGAGGTCCACGTAGTCGAGGCCGAGCCGCTCCAGGCTGGCGTCGAAGGCGCGCAGCGCGGCGTCGTATCCCTGGTCGTCGTTCCACAGCTTGGTGGTGACGAACAGCTCCTCGCGCGGGATCCCGGAGCCGCGCAGCGCCCGGCCGGTGCCGGTCTCGTTCTCGTAGATCCTCGCGGTGTCGATGCTGCGGTAACCGGTCTCCAGCGCCGTCGCCACCGCGCGCTCGGCCTCGTCGTCGGCCACCTGCCACACGCCGAAGCCGAGCTGCGGCATGGCGGTGCCGTTGTTGAGCGTGACATCGGGAACAGTCACGGTGCTTCCCCCCTGGTCAGAACACTTGTCGATCTTCTTCCAGGATAGGCACCCGGCCGATCCGGTTTCGCCCGGCATGCCCCGGCCGGCCGGGCCCGCTGCCGAGCCCGTGCCGGAGAGCGGGCCGTCCTGGCCGGTCAGTTGATCCGGAAGACCGGAACGGTGGGGGCGACCCGGACGAGGTCGGCGTCGGTCGGCTTCTTCGGCAGGTCCTCGAAGAAGCGGCCGACCTCCCACCCCCAGCGCTTGAAGTAGGCGCGCAGCGCCGGGAGCTTCTCCTCGTCGGGCAGCTCGGTGACGGTGAACGCCTCCACCTTGCGGCCCAGCCGCAGCTCGCCGCCGCCCGCGACGCGGATGTTGCGCACCCAGTGGGTGTGGCCGCGGGCCGCCACCAGGTAGCGCTCCCCCTCGTGGGTGAGCAGGTTGACGGGGTTGGTCCGCCATTCGCCGCTGGTGCGGCCGCGGACGGCCAGCACGCGGGTGCCCAGCAGGCTGATCCCGTGCTTGGTCAGGAACCCCACGGCGCGGTTGAAGTGGACCTCGAAGCCCTTGCCCTCGACGTAACGCTGCTCGATCGCGGTCATCTCCGCCTCCATTTAGTGAGCACTGCTCTCGCTTGAGAACAGTGTGCACGCTGCGGCGCACAAAAGCAAGAGCAGTGCTCTCGTATTTGTTCGGCGATCTGCGATCTGCGAGACTGCTCGCCATGAACGCGAGCCGTACCGCCCGCGAGCGGGCCCGGGCCGAGCTGACCCGGGAGATCAAGGAGGAGGCCCGGCGGCAGCTGCGCGCCTCGGGGGCCCAGGGGCTGTCGCTGCGCGCGGTGGCCCGCGAGCTCGGCATGGTCTCCTCGGCGCTCTACCGCTACTTCCCCAGCCGGGACGAGCTGCTCACCGCGCTGATCATCGACGCGTACGACGCGCTCGGCGCGCGGATCGAGGCGGCCGCCGGCACCGGCGGCGGCTTCCGGGAGCGGTGGCGGGCGTGCTGCACCGCCGTACGGGAGTGGGCGAACGAGCACCCGCACGAGTACGCGCTCGTCTACGGCTCACCGGTACCCGGCTACCAGGCCCCCGAGGCGACGATCGGCCCGGCGTCGCGCGTACCGGTGGCCCTGCTGTCCCTGGTCCGCGACGCGTGGCGGGAGGGCGCGCTCACCGAGCCGGACGACGCGCTGTCCCCCGAGCTGGCCGAGCAGGCGAGGCGGACCGCCGCGGTCATCCCGCCGGAGATGCCGGGCCCGCTGCTGGTACGCGGCGCCATCGCCTGGACGCAGCTCTTCGGCATGGTCGGCTTCGAGCTGTTCGGCCACCTGAACGGCACCATGGACCCGGCCGGCCCGTTCTTCGCCCACACCGTCGACCGCATGGCCGACTTCCTCGGCCTCCCGCCCGCCTGAGAATCCCGCCCGCCTGATCGGCTAGGCGAGTTCGGTGCGGAGGAACTCCAGGGTGCGGTCCCAGGCGAGCGCGGCGGAGTCGGCGTCGTAGACGGGGCGCTGGTCGTTGAAGAACGCGTGGTCGGCCGGGTAGACGTGGAACTCGGGGGTGATGCCGGCGCCGCGCTCGATGGCGGCCGCCAGCTCGGCGCGGGCCTCCGCCGGGACGGACGCGTCCCGGTCGCCGAAGTGGCCCAGGACCTTGGCCTTGAGGCCGCGGAAGTCGGGCAGCGGGCCGGGGACGACGCCGTAGAAGGGGACGGCCGCGCCGATCCTCTCCCCCTCCCTGGCGGCGAGGAGCAGCACGAAGCCGCCGCCCATGCAGAAGCCGACCGCGCCGGCGCGGTCGCCGGTGACGTCGTCGCGCGCGAGCAGGTGGTCGACCGCGCCGGACAGCAGTTCCACGCCGCGGGCGGCGGGCAGCTCGCCGGCCATCTTCGCCGCCTCCGCCGGGTCGTGGGCGACGCGGCCGCCGAACAGGTCGGGCGCCAGCGCCACGAACCCCGCCCGCGCGAAGCGGTCGGTCACGTCCGCGATGTGGTCGGTCAGGCCCCACCACTCCTGGATGACGATGAGGCCGGGACCGCTGCCGGACGGCGGGGTGGCCAGGTAGCCGTGCCCGCCGTCGAAGGTCGTGTTCTGCCGGGATTCCATGGGTTCGATCTTGGCGAGCCCGGGCGGGGCGTGCAAGAACGCCCCGCCCGGGCGTGCCGGTCAGGAGGTGAACGTCCAGGTGCCCGAGCCGACGGTACGGGTCGCGCCGCCCGGCACGTGCACCTCGGCGGTGCTGCCCGCGGGCACGGTCACGGTCAGCTCGACCTTGTCCCCCGTCCTCTTCCAGGAGGTGCGGACCTCGCCGTACGGCGTCATGCGGGTGCCGGAGGCGGAGGTGAGGTCGCCGACGACGGACGGCCTGATCAGCAGCTTGCGGAAGCCGGTCGAGTCCGGCGCCTGGTCGATCCCGGCGAGCCGGGAGGTGAACCAGTTGTCGATGGTGCCGAGCATGAAGTGGTTCTGCGACTGGCCGCTGGTGCCGTCCCAGAACTCGCCCAGCGCCGTGTTGCCGTGCACGACCTGGTAGCCGTAGCTCGGGCTGTCCGTCCGCGTGGCGATCTTGTAGACGACGTCGTCGCGGCCGTTCTCCGACAGCACGCGGAACGCCGAGGGCAGCGAGATCTCGCCGAGCAGCAGGTGCCAGCCGGCCTGCTCGATGCTGCCGACCAGGTGGTCGAGCAGCCGCTTCCTCTGGTCGGCCGGGACCGCGCCCATGTCGAGCGCGATGGCCTCGGCGCCGTGGCCGCCGTTGGCGAACGTGCCGGTCTCGGCGTTGTAGTACTTGTCGGACAGGGCCTTGGAGCTGAGGTCGGCGGCGGCCTTGTACTTCGCGGCGTCCGCGGCCTGCCCCAGCGTGCCGGCGATCTTGGCGAGCGTCTCGTTGACCCGCCACCACCCGTAGGTGGCCGAGACCGTCTTCGGGAACGTCTTGTCCGGGGTGATCCAGTCGCCGAGGCTGTAGTCGGTCAGCCCGCCGCTGACCCGGGTCTCCAGGTGCGCCGCGTACCGCTTCATCGCCGCGTAGTGCGTGCGCATCGTCTCGGTGTCGCCGTACGCGCGGTAGAGCTGCCACGGCACGACGACGAACGCGCCGCCCCAGTTGGAGTCGTCCCGGTACGAGCCGGACAGGACCGTGTAGTCGGGGACGGTCGACGGGACCAGGCCGGTCTCGGTCTGCGCGTCCGCCATGTCCTGGACGACCTTGCGCAGGTGCGCGTGCACGTCGTAGTTGGCGTGCAGCGGCTCGCCGACCAGGTGGATCTGCTCCAGCCAGCCGAGCTTCTCGCGGCTGGGGCAGTCGGTGAAGACGCTCATCATGTTGCCCTCGATCGCGCGGCGGATCAGGCCGTGGATCCCGTTGATGAGCCCGTTGGACGAGGTGAACGACCCCGCCGACCGGTTGTCGGTGTGCAGGACCTGGCCGTTCACCCTGACCGACGCGCCCTCGGGCAGCCCGCGCACCTCCAGGTAGCGGAACCCGTGGTAGGTGAAGCGCGGATGCCACGTCTCGGCGCGGTCGCTCCGGGTCGTGTACTCGTCCCAGATCGGGGCGCCGACGTTGCTGATCGACTGGTACGGGCGGCCGTCGCGCAGGCTCTCGGCCATGACCATCCGCACGGTGGTGCCCGCCGGGGCGTCGATGGTGATCTCGGGGCGGCCGGCGATGTTGCGGCCGATGTCGAAGACCTGGTACCCGTCGCCGGAGCCGATCTTCTTGCCGGGCAGCTCCTCGATCACCCGGACCGGCTCGGCGGACCGGCCGCTGAGCGCGGTGTCCGGGCCGGGCGCCGCGACCGGGACGGCCGCGTCCCAGCCCTCGCGGGACGCGCCGGGCCGGTCCCAGCCGGGCCGCTCGCGGCGGGCGTCGTGGTCCTCGCCGCCGTACCAGTTGGAGAACGTGACCGGCCCGAGCACGGTCCGCCAGCTCCCGTCGGTCGCGACCCGCTGGACCCTGCCGTTCGCGAGCGTCACCTCCAGCTGCGCGATCAGCTTGGGGTCGCTGATCGTTCCCGCGAACTTGCGGTAGCGGTCCGGGGTGGAGATCACGTTGGCGGCGCCGTTGCCCAGCTCCACGCCGATGGTGTTGCCGCCCGGCTTCAGCATCCGCGTGACGTCGTACGTCGCGTACGTGACGCGCTTGGCGTAGCCGGTGTTCGCCGGCTCCAGCTCGGCGTCCCCGATCCGCCGCCCGTTCAGGCGCGCCTCGTACACGCCGAGGCCGGAGACGTACAGCCGGGCCGAGCGCACCCCGCGCGGCAGCGCGAAGTCCTTGGCGAACATCGGCAGCGCCTCGGGGACGGGCGACTTCGGCGGCTCCTGGTCCTGGATCCGCGCCCGCTCGGTGTACGGCCCGTCGGCGGCGTCGGCCGTGCTCACGGTGAAGTCGGACGGCGCGTACGGCACCTTGCCGCCCTTGATCCCCTGGTCGGTGCGCGGGTAGAGCAGCACCTGGTCGAAGTCCTTGGCCGCCTTGAGGTCGACGGTCAGCACGATCGGCTTGCCGGCGACGTCGGCCTTGCCGTACGCGGAGCTGGACCAGCCTGCGAAGCCCTGGTTGGTGGTCTGGGTGCCGTCGGTGAGGTAGCGCGGCGCCCACACCCGGTTGACGTTGCCGCCGGTGTCGGACGGCGTGACCGTGGTCCCGGCGGCGAGGTTGGTGCCGGGGTCGGCGGAGTCGCGGACCTCCAGCTCGGCGAGCTGGAGCCGCCAGGTCTCGTCGGGCAGGTTCTCGACCTTGGGCAGGCCCAGCTCGGTCACGTCGATCCGGACGTACCGGGCGGTGGTCCTGGGCAGCTTCACCACGATGGGCTCGGGCTTCTTGTCCTTGACCTGCCAGTCCCGGTGCCCGATCCAGCCGCCCGACCAGTCGTTCTTCGCGGTCAGGCCGGTCTCGAACCAGGCCGGCGCGGACCAGCCGGAGTCGCGGCCGCCGGTCCACACCTTGACCCGCCAGTACACGCGGGTGCGGCTGCCGACCTTCTCGCCGGCGTAGTCGACGCGCTGGGCGGCGGACGCGACCCGCCGCGTGTCCCACAGGTCGGCGCGGCCGCTCCGCAGGCGGCTCTCGCTGGTCGCGGCCTGGATCTGGTACGCGGTCTGCGCCGCGTTCCGCCCGGTCGTGCCGAGCCGCCAGGTCAGCGCGGGGGTGGTGTCGTCGATGCCGAGCGCCTGCCGGAGGTCGGCGGCGCGGAGGCCGGTCGCGGCGCCGCGGCCGGGGTCGGCGTGCGCGGGTACGGAGAGTGCGGCCAGTGGCAGCGCCGCGGTGAGTGCGGCCGCTGCGAGGCCGCGCAAGGGCATGCGCAAGAGAACTCCTGTCAGGGGGAATCCGGGGGAAGAGGAGAACGGGGCGGAGGTCAGCGGGCCAGGTCGGCGATCTCGGCGGCACCGAGCGCGTGGTTGTAGATCCGGAAGTCGGCGAGCCGGCCGTGCAGGAACGGGTGCCGGGTGTCCTGGGAGCGGCCGAGGAAGTTCTGCGAGGTCGCTCCCAGGACGAGCGGGCCCATGGCGAGCCCGTCCTTGCGGCCCGCCGCGGCGCCGTCCACGTACAGGACCGCGGAGCCGCCGCCGGCCGTCACCGCCACGTGCGTCCAGGCGCCGGTGGGCAGCGCGGCGGCGGCGTCGGCGAGGTCCTCGCCCTCCATCCCGCCGATCTTCATCGCGAACCGCGCCCGGCCCGCCCCGGTCCGCGGCGTGACGAAGAAGTACGTCTGCCGGTTGAAGCCCAGGTCGAAGATCCGGATGTTGTTCACGAGCGAGTCGAGCCGCACCCGGACGGCGACGGTCAGCGCCTCCAGCCCGGTGATCAGCCCCTTCGGCAGGGCGACGTGCCCGCCCGTGCCGTCCAGCGCCAGCTCGCCCCCTCTCCAGGACGCGGAGCCGGCGAGCGCGGCGTCCGGCCACCGCCCGGTGCGGTCGGCGGCGGACGTGCCGCGCCCCTCGTCCAGCGGGTAGTGCGCCACCAGGCCGGGCCGGTGCCGCGGCGCCGGGGTCGCCCAGTAGACGTTGTAGCGCTGGTGGTGGATCTCGTGGAACGGCGACAGCCGGATCTCGGCGCCGTCGGCGCGCGCGGTGAAGTGCAGGGGTTCGCCCCGCACCGGGCGCAGCGAGCGCGGGTCGATGGCCGGGAACGTGTTCAGATCCCGCTCCCCGTACGCGCCCGCGAGCACGACCGGGCCGTGGCTGGCGGCCTGGATGTGCGGGTTGTCGGGGGCCTTGCGCCAGACCGTCTCCATCGGCATCGCGACCTCGACGACGTCGCCGCGCCGCCAGCGGCGCTCGACGGTGGCGTACGTCCCGGGCCGGCCCGCGCCCGGAACGGCCGCCCCGTTCGCCGTCACCTTCGCGCGCCGCCCCCGGGCGTCCAGCCAGCCGGGGATCCGGACCTTGAGCGCGAACCGCCCGCCGCCCTGGACCACCGTCAGCCGGGTCGATCCGGCGTACGGGTAGCCGGTCTCCTGGCGGAGCCGGACGCCCTTCTCGGCCCAGGTGACCTCGGACGGGATGAACAGGTTGACGTACAGGGCCTCACGCGACCGGAAGTAGACGCTGTCGGCGAACTTGGTGTGCGTCTCCAGCCCGGTGCCGTGGTCGCACGAGAAGTTGTCGTAGTCGGAGCTGTAGCTGCCGGGCGCCGCCCCGAGCCCGCCCTTCGGCTGCCGCCGCGAGCCGGGGAACAGGCCGGTGTAGTACGTGACGTACCCGTGGGCCGAGTCCGGGTCCTGCTCGCCGAGCATCTGGTTGAGCAGGGTCCACTCGTAGTAGTCCATGTACTCCGTCGAGCCGGGCGAGCCGGCGTCGTGCAGGAACAGCAGCCGCGAGAGCTTGAGCATGTTGTAGGAGTTGCAGTTCTCGCAGGTGTCCTCGCTGAGCCGGCTGACCAGCTCGCCGGGCGGGCCGAAGAACTCCTGGTTGCTGTTGCCGCCGATCACGTACGTGTGGTCGCGGACGACCGTCCTCCAGAAGAACGCCGCGATGTCGCGGTAGCGCCGCTCCCCCGTCGCCTCGTACTCGCGGACGGCGCCGACGACCTTGGGGATCTGGGTGTTGGCGTGCTGGCCGTTCAGCGCGTCGCGGCGCTCGGCGAGGGGGACGTACAGCTCGTCGTGGTCGAAGCGGCGGGCGGTGGCCAGGTGCTCGGGGTCCCCGGTGACCTGGTACAGCTCGGCGAGCACGTCGTTCATGCCGCCGAACTCGACCCGCAGGAGCGCCTGCATCCGCTCGCGCGGCAGCTTGGCCGTACGGGCACTCGCCCAGCCGGCCATGCCGGTCACGACCTGGAGCGCCTGCCGGTCACCGCTCAGCCGGTACTGGTCCAGCAGGCCCGCCATGATCTTGTGGATCGTGTAGTACGGGGCCCACGGCTTGGCGCCGGCCTCCAGCTGGTCGAACGTCTCCTCGCCGAACGCCGACAGGTAGCCCGCGGTGAACCCGGCGGCGGGCGCGGCGGCCTGGCACTTGGCGAGCTCCGCCACCAGGTACCGGCCCTTGGCGGCGTACGCGGCGTCGCCGGTGTTGGCGTGCGCCTGCGCGAGCGCCGTCAGCAGGTGGCCGGTGGTGTGCCCGCGCAGCAGGACGTCGGGCGCCTCCCAGCCGCCGCACGGCTCGGCGGACGAGGGCAGCCCCACGTTCAGCCGGAACGTGTGCAGCAGCCGGTCGGCGTCGATGAACTTCAGGTACGCGCAGGTCCGCGCCATGTTGGCGCGGAACGGGCCGTCCAGCAGCCGGACGTCCGACAGCGGGAACGGTGCCAGCCGCGCCTTCCCCGCGACCGGCCCGGCCGCGGTCTCCGCGGCGGCCGGGCCAGCGGTGGCGGGCAGGCCGATGCCGAGCGCGGTCGCCGAGGCGCCCGCCGTGCCGATGAAGGCACGGCGGCTCACTCCGGCGCTCACCTGCCGCCCACCGGCGCGCTGGTGATCGAGACGCGGCCGCGCAGCCCGCCCACGTAGACGTACTCGCCGTCGCTGCCGACCTTGTGGCCGCGCGCCCTGGTGCCGTCCCAGACCATCCGGCCGCCGACGTACACCTTGATCTTCTTGCCGAAGGTGGGGACGCCCGCGCGGCCCTCGGTGCCGCCCGGCGCGGTCAGCCGGGCGCTGTACGCGCCGTTCTCCGCGACCTTCCAGGACGCGTCGACCGGGCCCCGGGTGGTGGTGATGCGGCCCTGCGCGAACGACAGGTCGGCGGTGTGCGGGACGAAGTCGAACGTCCGGCCGCCGGCGCCGGTCGGGTTGAGGCCGAGGACGTAGAAGGTCAGGGCCGGGGTCGGGCCGGTGGCCCAGGCGTGCGCGAGGCTGACGTACGCGCTGCAGAAGACGCAGCCGTCCTCGGGGTTGCGGAACGACTCCCAGAACGTGCTCTTGGTGCCCTGCGGGTGGTCGAGCATGTAGCCCCACTGGCGCCGGATGATGTCCACGCCCGCCTTGTCGGCTGCCTGGCCGCCCGCGGCGAAGTGGGCGTTGACCTCCATCGAGCCGGCGAAGACGCCGGGGTTGCCCTTGTTCTCGGGCGAGGTGGTGGCGACGGAGTTCCAGTTGCCGGTCAGGTCCTTGCTGATCCGGCGGGCCTTGTCCTGGGGGGCGAGGCCGTACCAGACGGCGAGGCTGTTGCCGTCCTGCGGGTGGATCGGCGAGTCCGGGTACCACTTGTACGCCCCGGCCGCCTCGTCCCACAGGTGGGTGTCGACGGCGGTGCGCAGGGCCTTGGCGCGGGCGGCGTACGAGGCGGCCAGCGCCTTGTCGCCCTGGGCCGCGGCCAGCTGCGAGCCCTTGTCCAGCACCCGCCACAGCAGGACGTTGGCGAGCAGGTGCTCGCCCTTGGCCAGGATGCGGACGGCGTCGGACGTGCCGGTGATCGACAGCAGCCCGCGGTCGCTCATCTTGGCGAGGCTGAAGTCGACGGCCTTCTTGTAGTTCCCCCAGACCCCGTCCAGCCAGCGGCGGTCACCGGTGTACTGGTAGTAGTCCCAGCTCGCCGCGAGCGTCCACAGGTGGTAGGTGTCCGAGCCCCACTTGTCCAGCTCGGGCCCGGCGTAGGGCAGCTCGCCGGTGTCGCGCTGGGCCTGGTAGATGGTGGTGAGCGCGTTGCGGGCCGACTCGGTGTCGTTGAACGCCGCGTACGCCGCCGGGACCTCGATGCCCAGGTCGCCCGGCCACACGGTGCGGTCGCGCTTGGCGCCGTCCACCAGGATGGTGTCGCCGACGCCGACCTTGCCGGTGTTGTTCCACAGCGCGGCGGGCGGTTCCCAGACGCGGCCGGTGTCCGGGGCGATGGTGTTGAGCTGGACGGTGTAGGCGCCCGCGTACCAGATCCGGTTCAGCAGCGCGTCGCTGGAGTAGAAGTGGTTGGCGTAGCGGTCGGGGTCCTTCATCTTCGGGGCGGCGGTGAAGTGCAGCGAGACGCCGTCCAGCGTCACCTCGCCGGCCGCGTCCAGGAAGATCGTCAGGTAGCGGAAGCCGCCGCGCAGCTGCTCGGCCGGGGTGGTGTAGGTGGTGCGGCCGTCCACCTGGGCGTACAGCGCGCCGTCGCGGCTGCGCGGCCCGCCGGTGGAGGCGTCGCTGGTGGGCTCGCCGGCGTACACCGACGACTCGTTGAAGGCGACGCCGACCTTCGCCGGCCCGTCCGATCCGGCGAAGCGGAGCGTGGTCAGGCCGCTGACCTCCTTGCCGAAGTCCAGGGTCAGGGACGCCCCGGCGCCGCTCAGGGTGGTGCGGCGGCCCTTGAGGACGGCGTCCGGGTCGGAGACCTGGCCCTTGGTGGCGTGGACGGCCACCGGGCGGACCGTACGGGTGTCGGGCGAGAGGTTGTACGCCTCCCAGGGCCGGGACGGCCCGCGCTCATGGGCGGCCGCGGGCGGGGTGACGGCCAGCGGGACGGTGATCGCCGCCAGGCCCAGGGCCAGGGCGGCCCGCCCACGGGAACGGGTGACTACGCTGTGTCGCATGGATTCCTCGCACTCCGGTTCATGATCAGGACAGGGTCGGGGGAGTTCACCGCGGGGAGGGCGGGCCAACGCCCTCCCCGCGCTCGTCGATGTCAGGGCCTGCGGCTCAGCTCTTGATCACCGTCTCGCCGTAGGGGACGAGGCGGACCGGGCCGATCAGGCCGTAGTTCTGCCGGGACGCGCCGCCGTAGACGGCCGGGTCGGAGACCCGCAGGCGGTTGTTGAGGGTGGTGGCCACCTCGACCTCGATCGTGTTGGTGCCGCGCCGCAGGTACGGGCCGGCGTCCACCACCGGGTTGATCACGTCCACGGCGGGCAGCCGGCGGCCGTTGATCGTGACCCGGCAGGTGTCGAAGACCTCGCCCAGCTCCAGGTAGGCGCCCGGCCAGCCGTCCCGGCCGAGGTCGACGGTGGCGGTGTAGCGGCCGATGCCGGAGACGTCGGCCAGCTCCGGGATCTGCGGCCACGGCTTGAGCCCGTCGACGGTGAGGTCGTGGCGGACGGTCGCCGTCTCGGCCGCCGTCCTCCCGGGCCGCAGGTCCTCGACCTGGAGCCGCCACCGGGTGATCTCCAGCGGGGCGGGCAGCGCGCCGATCGTGGCGCGGACCGTCCGGCCGCCGGGGAGCGTGGTGGCGTACGTGCCGGCCTCGGTGTCGCGGATCGCCAGCCGGTTCCCGTGCGCGGCGCGCACCTCGGCGGCCTCGGACGCGGTCGCGTGCGGGGCGTTCCCGGCGGTGAAGGCGATGATCGTGGACTCGCTCGGCTGGAGCGACACCCGCAGCGTCACCTTGTCACCGTCGGCCTCGTAGAGGGCGATCGGCTCCGCCTCGCCGGTCCACGGGTCGAGCCGGTACGGGATCGCCCGCCGGTCGGTGCGGGTCAGGGTGATCTCGTGGTCGATGGCGGCGACCGGCGGCTTGACGGTCTCGGCGTGCTTGCCGTTGACCAGGTAGTAGTAGTCGGTCCGGCCCTCGACGCGGCGCGCGTTGAGCAGCGTCGACGCCTGCGCGTACGACGCGTCCGGCCGCACGCCCAGGGCCTCCAGCGCGGCGGGCACCTCCGGCTCGGTCGCGACGACCTTCACCTTCGGCTGCTTGAAGATCTCGCCGAGGACCGAGCGGAGCCGCTCGTTCTCCCCCTCCTGGGCGATGCCGGGGACGGTTGCGGCCGACCAGTCGCCCAGGAAGACCAGCGGCAGGCCCTTCCGGGTGAAGTCCAGCAGCCGCCGCGCGGTCTCCAGCGGGAGCGTGATCTCCTTTCCGGCGTGCCGGTCGCCTTCGACGAACAGCACCTTGTAGGCCGGGCCGCGCGGGTTGAGCCGGCCGCCGGAGACGGTCGCGCTCTTCAGCTCCAGGACGGGCGTGCTGACGAACTGGTGCGTCCATCCCAGCGGCACGCCGCTCGCGGTGAACCAGCCCGCGCCGATGCCGGTCTTGGAGTAGCCCTTCTGCCGGTACACCGCCGCGTCGATGCGGCTGGTGCCCGCCTGCATGGCCTGGTGGACGCGCGCCATGTATCCGGCGACGTCGGGGACGTGCCGCCAGGTCGGCTGGCGCGGCCCCCACGACTCGGAGAACCCGATGCCGCCGTTGTACGGGGTGAAGCCCGCGAAGCCCGGCCACGCCACGCCCGGGGCGGTCGCGTACGAGAAGCCGTGCAGGACGGTCATGTTGAGGCCGGCCGCGTAGGCGCCGCCCATGGTGCGCAGGAACTTGTCCCAGGTGGTGTTGTACGCGCCGCCCTGGTAGGCGCCCGCCTCCGACGACAGCACCTTGCGGCCGCCCATGTCGCGGCCGCCGGCCAGCGCCCGGTAGTCGTCGAGGTTCTTGAACCCCAGCGACTCCCCCTCGGGGATGTCGAGGATGGCCGCGCTCATGATCGAGTCGGTCTCCAGGCCGTACGGCTGCGCCCGGTACTCCAGCCCCAGCGAGTGCGCCCAGTCGGCCAGCGGCTGCCAGTGGTAGGCGTTGAACAGGTCGGAGACCGTGCGCCAGAAGTCGTGCCGGACGTGGGTGCTGACGGACGCCTCGTAGGCGAACACCGTCTGCTCGTTCTTGCGGACGATGACCGGCAGGTACGGCCAGAGGGAGTAGCCGCGGCGCTTCTCGAACTCGGCGGGCAGGTCCGGGGTCCAGTTGAGGGAGTCGGTCTCCAGCTCGATCGAGTCCTCGAACAGCGCCCCGCCGGCCTGCCGGATCAGCCGCCGGATCTTCGGGGTGAGCAGCCGCTTCTCCCAGAAGTCGGTGACCGCCTTCGTCCCGGCCCGGCTGAAGTGGTCGACGACCACCGAGTCCGGGGAGCTGTGCGGGCCCGACTCGGGGAGCTGGCCGCTACCGCGCCGCCAGTAGGACAGCAGCACCCACTCGCCGCCCTCGGGCGCCGTCCACGTGACGCGCTCGTTCCTCACCTGGCCGGTGAGGTCGGTGAACGAGTCGCGGGCGAGCCCGGTCTCCTTGCGGGTGGTGTTGGCCGCGTCGATCCGGACGGCGTGCACCGCGACCAGGTGGCGGGCCTTCACCCCGTGCTCGGGCGCGACGGCCGGCTCGGGCACCGGCCCGTCGTGGGTGGCGCCGCCCGCGATCCGGGCCTCGCCGTACGCGAGCTCCTGGACCGCCGCCGCGTCGTCCTGCGTGATCGACGGGACGGCCGCGGGCCAGGCCGGGCCGATGGTGAGGTCGACCGTGATCCCGCGCTTGCGGGCCTGGTCGAGCGCGGCCTCGACGCCCGCGTTCCAGGCGGGGGTGCCCCAGCCGTGGGTCGCGGGGTCCAGGACGGACTTGTCGCGGATGCTGTGGTGCACCGCGACGATCTCCGCGCCGCCGAAGCCGGCGGCGGCGATCTGGTCGATCTCCCGCCGGATCTCGGCCGGGGAGACCTGCCCGTCCGGCCACCACCAGCGGAAGCGGGGCCGGACCGGGGCCGCCGGGCGGGCGAACCCGCGGAACGGCCCGCCCGGCTGTGCGGCATGGGCGACCGCCGCGCCCCCGTACGGCAGGGCCGAGGCGAGTACCGCCCCCGCCCCGGCGGCGGTGCCCATCTGCAGCGCCCGCCTGCGGGTGACCCCGCCCTGCCCGTCGCGGTCGTCGTTCATCGTGCGTTCTCCTGGTGTGATCTGTTCGAACCGGTGAGTCAGTGGCCGGAGGCCCGGACGAAGGTGACGCGTCCGGAGCCGGTCTCGTAGACCGCGTGGCCGTCGCGCACGCCGAGGAGGCGGGCCGTGCCGCTCACCCGCACGCCGGCGGCGGAGCGGGCCGGGACGTGCACCTCGGCGCGGACGTTCACGGGTACGTCGACGGTGAGCGCGAGGCCGTCCCCGCGCCGGCGCCAGTCGACGGACACGTCGCCGCGCTGGAGCGGGACGGTGCCGGCGGCGCGGTCCAGGCCGGTCGCGGGCGGCCGGACGCGGATCGCCGAGCCGGCCGGGGCGGTCACGGCGACGCCGAGGAGCGTCCGCTGGACGTCGGCGAGCGAGGTGGCGCCCCACGGGTGGGAGTGGCTCTGCCCGGTCTCGGGCGCGTCCCAGGACTCCCACGTGAACGTGCCGCCGCGGGCGAGGATGTTGCCCCAGCCGGGCCCCTCGCGGTCGGTCAGCCGGGTCACGAAGTCGTCGGGGCGCTCGCCGAGCGCGGCCATCAGCCGGTGCGCGGTGAACGGCCCCATCCGCATGCCCAGCGAGGCGACGTGGTCGAGGACGCGCGGCCGGCCGGCGGCGGGCGCCACGCCGAACGCGAGCGCGTACGCGTTGGCGATCTGCGAGGCGTGCGTGCTCTGGGAGCCGTCCTGCTTCAGGCCGTCGACGTAGACGCCGTCGGACGGCCGCCGCAGCCTGGCGTTGATCGCGTCCGTGAGGGCCGCGGCGTCGCGGCGCAGCGCGGCGGCCTCGTCCTTCCTGCCCAGGGCCTCGGCGGTACGGGCGGCCGAGGCGAACGCGTCGACGCCGAGGATGTTGATGACCGTCCGGGCGGCGGTGTCCATGTCGTGCCCGTACCGCATGGTCGCGGGCCAGTCGATGATCCCGTACCGGTACTGGCCGGAGCCGCCCTCCAGGTTCCGCACCAGGCCGGTGGAGGGGTCGATGTGGCGGCGCACGTAGCCGGCCACGTTCGCCATCACCGGGTACGCGTCGGCCAGCGTCGCGGCGTCGCCGGACTGCTCGTAGTAGGACCAGACCCAGCCGGGGAACATCTCGGTGTAGTCCGGGATGTCGCGCTTGCCGTCGCCGTTGGGGTAGACGGCGTTGAGCCGGCCGTCGCTCCAGTAGCGCGCCTGCGAGGCCATGAACTCGCGGATCGCCTGCCGGCTGAGGCGCCGCTCGGCGTACGCGCCCATCGTGGCCAGCGACACGTCGGCCGAGTCGCCGAGGAACTGGCCCTTCTCGCGGGTCGGGGTGTCCATGAACTGGGTCTGCGAGCCGTACAGCGCCGACCGCCGCATCAGGTCGAACGCGGCGTCCACGCCGGGGTTCGAGGTGCGCAGCCGGGCGGTCCTGGCCAGGTCCACGTCGGTGTGCTGGACGACCGCGCCGATGTCCTCGGGGCGCACGCCCGCGCCGGGCGCGATCTCGAAGTAGCGGAAGCCCTCGTAGGTGAACGCGCGGAACGTCTGGTCGCCGTCGCGCTGGGTGTAGCCGTAGCTGAGGTCGGTGCTCTGGTTGTCGCCTTTGGAACGTGACACCGACCCGTCCGCCGAAAGGACGTACCCGGCGTCCATGTCCACGTGCCGGCCGGCCTCGCCGTCGCGGAACCGCACCACCGGCACGGCCGGGACGACGGTGCCGAAGTCGGCGACCAGCGCTCCCGACGCCAGTCTCGTGACCTTCTCCGGCCGTACCTTCGTGTACGTGAGCCCGGCCTCCTGCGCCTGGAGCCGCTTGAACACCGGGGTCGGGTGGGCGCCGGCGACCTGGGCGGGCGCCCAGCCGGAGGCGTCGAACCCGGGCCGGTCCCAGCCGCGCGGCTCGGCGGAGCCGTCGATCTCCTCGACGTAGTCGCCGCCGTCGCCGTTGCGGCGCGGCGCGGTCTTCCAGTGGGCGCGCGCGACCTGCCAGGTGCCGTCGGTGACGACCACCTGGCGCTCGCCGTTCGCGTGCTCGACGACCAGCCGCATCAGCAGGCCGGGCTCGCCCTTGGGCCGGCCCTGCCCCGAGCCGTACCAGTGGTAGAGCGCTCCGATGGTGGCCCGCTGCCCGGCGCGCAGCCTGCCGGTGACGTCGACCGTCCGGTAGAAGCCGTCGTCGGGGTAGGAGAACGTGCCGCCCCGGTCGACGACCTCGCCGTTGACGTGCAGGGCGTACTGGTGGCTCGCGGCGATGTGGACGCGCGCCCGCACGACCCGCGACCTCCCGACGGTGATGTCCTTGCGGGCGAGGGTGTAGTCGTCGGCCTCGGCGGTGGTGCGCCGGATCCAGCTCGCCTGCCAGTCCTGGTCGCGCAGGCCGGTCTCGAACGCGGCGGGCCGCGACCAGCCGGACCTCTTGCCGGTCCGGTCCCAGGTGCGGACGGTCCAGGTGTACGCGGCGCCGGAGGCGAGGGCGGGCCCGGCGTACGGCACGTACTCCTGGCGCGAGGAGGCGACCCGGCCGCTGTCCCAGACCTTCCGCCCCTGCGCCCTGACGAGGATCCGGTACGCGGACTGGACCTCGCCGGCGTCGGTGTCGCGGGGGCGCCAGCCGAACATGGGCGTCCCCTCCACGTTCAGGGGCTCGGCCCGGTCGCCGACGGTGAGGTGGGCGGGCGGCCCGGGCGCGTGCCCGGCGGCGAGCACGGCCGCGTTCGCCGTGCCGGGGCCCGCCGCGACGGAGGCGAGCAGCGCGGCGGCGGTGAGGGAGGCGAGCAGGGCGCGCCGCGGCCGGCGGGCCGGACAGGACTGGACGGACTGGACGGGCCGGGAGGGCCGGGAGGGCCGGGAGGGCTGGAAGGGTTCGGAGGACTGCGAGAACGGAGAGGACAGGGAGGACACAGGTCTCCTCTTCGGTTTTCGAGCATGCCGGACCGGGCCCGCGGCCGCGGGCCTGGTCACCGGCACCTTGGTGGGATCCCCCGATCA
This sequence comes from Actinomadura sp. 21ATH, assembly GCF_041951345.1. Lineage (NCBI taxonomy): Bacteria > Bacillati > Actinomycetota > Actinomycetes > Streptosporangiales > Thermomonosporaceae > Actinomadura > Actinomadura sp. 21ATH. The sequence goes on from NZ_JBGNUR010000002.1 coordinate 634,364, forward strand.
CACTTCCGGTCAGGAACGGACTGCGTCAGGCGCGCCTCAGGGGCGGACCTCCACGAGCTCGACCTCCATCAGGTCGGCGAGCGCCCTCAGGTCGGCGATCCGGTGGCCGGTGCCGAGCGCCCAGTGGTGCGAGATCCCGGTGGCGCTCCAGGCGTCGACCCACTCGCCGGGGTCGCAGCCGAAGTCCACCCGCGAGGTGGTGTTGCCGATCTGGAGCAGCGGGCCCTCGACGGTCTCGCCCTCGGAGGCCACGAACGCGTACCTCCCGTCGCGCCGCTGGATGATGCCGAACGCGGTGACCGGCCCGTGCTTGACGTCGAACTCGACCGACACGCCGTACCCGCGCTTGCCGTGGTAGACGCCGAGGCCGCGCAGCAGCGGCTTGCGGGCGCTGATGGCCAGGTGGGCGGGGCCGTCGTGGCCCATCTCGACATGGCCGCGGTGGAAGTCGAGGGCCTGCAGCTCGGTGAACGAGCCGCCCGCGCCGAGCCGGTCGGCGATCAGCATGGCGAGCGAGGTGCGCAGCTCGTACTCGCCGGCCGCCGGGATCCCGCGCGCGGTGAGCAGCGAGGCGCCGAGGATCATCCCGGCGCCGAGCCGCTCGTGGATCTCGCCGTCCAGGCCGCGGTGGTAGTAGGCCAGGCTGTCGAGCCCGAAGTCCTCCACCAGGTGGTCCAGCCCGGCCGACACGCGCGCCGCCCAGGCCAGGTCGTCGTCGTTGACCGAGTCGGCCAGCTCGAAGATGTCGCGGGCCTCGTCCACCTTGGCCCTGGCCTCGGCGTCGGTGACCTTCTCGACCCGGACGCGCAGGTCGTCGAACTCCAGGACCTCGACGTGCCCGCCGAAGTTGGCGCTGACCATCGTCAGGTCGGTGGAGACGTCCAGCATGCCCGGGTACAGGTGCCCCATCAGGCCGTGCCGGCCCGTGCGGAGCGCGGCCCGCACCCCGGCGGCCCGCACCCAGCGGCCGATCTTCGCCCAGGCCCGCTCGTCCTCCAGGTAGCCCGACACCGAGCGGAACGGGATGCCGCTCCGCTGGAACGCGTTGGCCATCTCCGGCAGCGGGCAGGCGCCGCAGTAGGCCAGCCACTGGCCGGTGTCGAAGGTCTCGTGGTCCATCGACTCGGTCGGCTGGAGGTTGATCAGCAACACCGGCGCGCCGGACCGCTGGGCGACCGGCAGCAGCATGGTGGCGGTCATGTAGGTGGTGAGGAAGCCGACGATGATGTCGCAGCCGGCCGCGCGCAGCTTCTCCGCCGCCTCGGCCCCCTCCTCGGCGTCGGAGACGAAGCCGACGTCGACGACGTCGGCGCCCAGGCCGCGCATCCGTTCCGACACGCGCTCGGCCGAGCGCTTCAGCTGGGGCAGCAGGTCGGGGAACTGCGGCCAGTAGGCGCCCAGCCCACCGGCGACCAGACCGACTTTCACTGGGTTCGCGGACATTTCTACTCCCGGGGGTGGAGGGCGGGGGCGGCGCGGCTCCTGCGTGACCGGCGCCGCCCCCACCAGTTCTGGGGATGCGGGGTAGGGATGCGGGGTTGGTGTTACGGGCTGAACGGACCAGCGGGCTAGCGGAGGAAGGCGGCGGCCACTCCCGCGTCCACCGGGACGTGCAGCCCGGTGGTGTGGGTCAGGTCCCCGCCGGTGAGGGCGAAGACCGCGGCGGCGACGTGCTCGGGGAGCACCTCGCGCTTGAGCAGCGTGCGCTGGGCGTAGAACTCGCCGAGCTTCTCCTCCTCGACGCCGTACACGGCGGCGCGCTTGGCGCCCCAGCCGCCGGCGAAGATCCCGGAGCCGCGGACGACGCCGTCGGGGTTGATGCCGTTCACCTTGATGCCGTGCTCGCCCAGCTCGGCGGCCAGCAGCCGCACCTGGTGCGCCTGGTCGGCCTTGGTCGCGCCGTACGCGACGTTGTTGGGGCCGGCGAAGACGGCGTTCTTGGACGAGATGTAGACGATGTCGCCGCCCATCGCCTGGTCGATCATGACCCGGGCGGTCTCCCGGGACACCAGGAACGAGCCGCGCGCCATCACGTCGTGCTGGAGGTCCCAGTCGGCGGCGGTGGTCTCCAGCAGCGGCTTGGACACCGACAGGCCGGCGTTGTTGACGACCAGGTCCACGCCGCCGAACGCCAGCACGGCGGCCCGTACGGCGGCGGCGATCTGGTCCTCGTCGGTGACGTCCACGCCCACGGCGACCGCGACGTCGGACTCGGCGAGCGCCTTCGCGCCGAGCTCGGCGGCGACCTTCTCGGCCGCGGCCAGGTCGCGGTCGGCGACGACGACGCAGGCGCCCTCGGCGGCCAGCCGGCGGGCGGTCGCGGCGCCGATGCCGGAGCCGCCGCCGGTGACCAGCGCGACGCGGGTCGCGAGCGGCTTGGGCTTGGGCATCCGGCGGAGCTTGGCCTCCTCCAGCTCCCAGTACTCGATCCGGAACTTCTCCGACTCGGGGATGGGGGCGTAGGTGGAGAGGGCCTCGGCGCCGCGCATCACGTTGATGGCGTTGACGTAGAACTCGCCCGCGACGCGCGCCGTCTGCTTGTTGGCGCCGAAGCTGAACATGCCCACGCCCGGGACCAGCACGATCGCCGGGTCGGCGCCGCGCATGGCCGGGGAGTTCTCGTCGGCGTTGCGCTCGTAGTACGCGGCGTACTCCTCGCGGTACGCGGCGTGCAGCTCGCGCAGCCGCGCCGCCACGTCCTCAAGGGGCGCGTCCGGGGGCAGGTCGAGCACCAGCGGCGCGACCTTGGTGCGCAGGAAGTGGTCCGGGCAGGACGTGCCCAGCGCGGCCAGCCGCGGGTGCTCGGACCGGGCGACGAAGTCCAGCACCTCGGGGCTGTCGGTGTAGTGCCCGACCTGCGGCCGGTCGGTCGAGGCCAGGCCCCGGACCAGCGGGAACAGCGCGGCGGCGCGGGCGTGCCGCTCCTCCTCGGGCAGCGTCGCGTACACGACCTCGCCGAACGGGTCCGCCTTGCCGTGCTCGGCGATGTACGCCTCGGCGGTGCGGATGATGTCCAGCGCGTTCGCCTGGCACTCCTCGGACGTGGCGCCCCAGGCGGTGATGCCGTGCCCGCCGAGGATCACGCCGATCGCCCGCGGGTTGTCCTGCTTGATCGCGGCGATATCCAGCCCGAGCTGGAAGCCGGGGCGCCGCCACGGCACCCACGCGACCCGGTCGCCGAAGATGCGGCGGGTCAGCTCCTCGCCGTCGGCGCTGGTCGCGACGGCGATGCCCGAGTCGGGGTGCAGGTGGTCGACGTGCGCGGCGTCCACCAGCCCGTGCATGGCGGTGTCGATCGACGGCGCGGCGCCGCCCTTGCCGTGCAGGCAGTAGTCGAACGCGGCGACCATCTCGTCCTCGCGCTCGACGCCCGGGTAGACGTCCACGAGCGCGCGCATCCGGTCCAGCCGCAGCACGGCCAGCCCGGCCTCGGTGAGCGTGCCGAGGTCGCCGCCCGAGCCCTTGACCCACATGAGCTCGATGTCCCGGGCCGTCACGGGGTCGGTGACGGTGCCCTTGGCCGAGGCGTTGCCGCCCGCGTAGTTGGTGTTGCGCGGGTCCGAGCCCAGGGTGTGGGCCCGCTCCAGCAGCTGCTCCACCTCGGGTGGAGTGGCGGTCATGGGGTCTCTCCTCACGTGGATCACTTCGTGCGTGGGTCGGGGGCGTGCGCCTCGGCGCGGGTCAGGCTCCCCAGCCGGCGGCCTGGCCGTCCTTGCGCTCCCCGACGACCTTCTCGTAGTAGCCGGAGTCCTTGTACGCGGCGATCGGGTCGGCGTGCAGGCCCATCTCCTCGCGCAGCTCGGCGAGCAGCGGGCGGACGTCGGTGTTGTAGGCGTCCATGAACACCGCGTTCGCGCCGAGGACGTCGCCGGAGTCCTGCGCCGCCTTCAGCGCCTCGACGTCGACGAGCAGCGCCTTGGCGGTGGCCTCCTGGACGTTCATCACCGAGCGGATCTGGCCCTGGATCTTGGGCTCGATGTTGTGGCACTGGTCGAGCATGAACGCCACGTTCGTCTCGGGGTCGTACCCGCCGCCCTGGACCACCTCGTGCATGATCCGGAACAGCTGGAACGGGTCGGCGGCGCCCACCATCAGGTCGTCGTCGGCGTAGAAGCGGGAGTTGAAGTCGAACCCGCCGAGCTTCCCCTCGCGCAGCAGGAACGCCACGATGAACTCGATGTTGGTGCCCGGCGCGTGGTGCCCGGTGTCCACGACGACCTGCGCCTTGGGGCCGAGCTTGAGGCAGTGCGCGTACGAGGCGCCCCAGTCCGGCAGGTCGGTCATGTAGAACGCCGGCTCGAACAGCTTGTACTCCAGCAGGAACCGCTGGTCGTCGCCGAGCCGCTCGTACACGGCGGCGAGGGCCTCGGCCATCCGGTCCTGGCGGGCGCGGACGTCGTCCTGGCCGGGGTAGTTCGTCCCGTCGGAGAACCACAGCTTCAGGTCGCGCGAGCCGGTGGCGTCCATGATGTCGACGCACTCCAGCAGGTGGTTCAGCGCCTTCTTCCGGATCGCGGGGTCCGGGTTGGTGACGCTGCCCAGCATGTAGTCGTCGTCCTGGAAGACGTTGGTGTTGATGGCGCCGACGTGCACCCCGCGGTCCTCGGCGTACGCGGCCAGCTCGGCGTAGTCGTCGACGGTGTCCCAGGGGATGTGCAGCGCGACGCTGGGGGCGACGCCGGTGAAGCGGTGCACCTGGGCGGCGTCGTCGATCTTCTCGCGCGGGGTGCGCGGCACCCCCTGCTGCGCGAAGACCTTGAAGCGGGTGCCGGAGTTGCCGTACGCCCAGGACGGGGTCTCGATGTGCTGGCGGCGCAGGGCGTCCTTGACCGTGCTGATGTCACTCACGGGTTGTCTCTCCGAATCCTCTAGTCCAGGTGGAAGACCTCGGCGAGCGGCCGCATCCCCTCGTCGGGGCGGCCGTCGAGGTCCTCGAAGAAGGGCGCCATCTCGGCCTGCCAGCGCGCGTTGACCTCGGTCTCCGCCATGGCGGCCTGCGCCGCCGCGAAGTCGTCGGTCTCCAGGTAGCCGACCAGCAGCCCGTCCTCGCGCAGGAAGAGCGAGTAGTTGTGCCAGCCGGCCGCGCTGAGGGCGGCCCGCATCTCGGGCCATACCGCCTCGTGCCGCTCGCGGTACTCCTCCAGGCGCTCCTGCCGGACTTTCAGCAGGAAGCAGACGCGCTTCACGAGGTCCTCCCTCTGGTGGTGGGCGCCGCCCTCCCCGCCGTGGCCGGCCCTGTCGGGGAGCGGCCGGCCACGGCGGGGAGGCGGGAGCAGTGTCATTCCTGGGGGCGGACCCCCAGACCCCCGGGGCTTCCGCCCCGAATACGGATCAGAAGTTGTACTGGTCGATGTTCTTGGCGTCGAACACCGTCGGCGGGCCGAGGATGACCTCGCCGTTCGCGCCGATCGTGCGCTCGCCGAGCTTGCCCGCCTTGAACTTCTCGCCCTGCGCGCCGGTGATCTGGCCGGAGGCCAGCGAGGCGGCGGCGTACGAGGCCAGGTAGCCCAGGTTCTTCGGGTCCCACAGCGCGAACTGCTTCACGGTCCCGTCCTTGATGAACTGGCGCATCTGGTTCGGGGTGCCGAGGCCGGTCAGCGCGACCTTGCCCTTGTACTTGGAGCCGCTGATGTAGCGGGCGGCGGCGGCGATGCCGACGGTGGTCGGCGAGATGATCCCCTTGAGGTTGGGGTGCGCCTGCAGCAGGCCCTGGGTCTGCTGGAACGACTTCTGGTCGTCGTCGTCGCCGTAGACGGTTTCGACGAGCTTCAGGCCGGCGTACTCCGGCTTCTTCAGCTCCGCCTTCATGATCTCGATCCAGGCGTTCTGGTTGGTGGCGTTGGCGGTCGCCGACAGGATCGCGATCTCGCCCTTGCCGCCGAGCTGGTCGCTCACCATCTTCACCTGGCTGCGCCCGATCTCCTCGGTGCTGGCCTGGTTGATGAAGATGTCCCGGCAGTCCTTGGCGGTGTCGGAGTCGTACGAGACGACCTTGATGTCCTTCTGCATGGCCTGCTTGAGCGGGCCGCAGACCGCGTTGGCGTCGTTGGCGGCGATCAGGATCGCGTCGTGCCGCTGCTGGACGAGGGTGTTGATGTAGGAGACCTGCGAGGAGGCGGAGGCGTCGGACGGGCCGACCTCCTTGGCCTCGCCGCCGTACTCCTTGGCCGCCTCGATCCCGGCGTTGTCCAGGATCGTCAGGTACGGGTTGTTGACCTGCTTGGGCAGGAAGGCGATCTTCAGGTCCTTCTTCAGCGGCGCGTTCGGGTTCGCGGTCGCGTTCCCGCCCGCGGAGCCGCCCGACTCGGACTCCGAGCCCTTGGTGGTGCCGCCGCAGGCCGTCAGGGTGAGGGCCAGTGCGCTGATGGAGGCCAGCGCCGCGATGCGGCGTGGCGCGCGCAGACGAACGGTCATGGTCAGGTGCCTTTCGGGGGTGGGTTGAGAAGGTTCGGCGGGGAGGGTGACCCGGGGGTCAGGACGGGGCGGCCGCCGGGGCCGCGGATCGCGCGCCCCGTTTCCCCCGTGCCTCCCGGACCACGGCGATCAGCCGCGGGGTGAGCACGGAGATGATGAGCAGCAGCCCGGTCACGACCGACTGGATCTCGGTCGAGACGTCGTTGAGCATCAGCAGGTTGCGCAGCAGGCCGATCAGCAGCACCGCGGCGATCACACCGCCGAGCGTGCCCTTCCCGCCGTCGAAGTCGATGCCGCCCAGCAGCACCGCCGCGATGACGGTCAGTTCCAGCCCGAGGCCGTTGTCGGCGCGGGCGCTGCCGTAGCGGAGCGTGTAGATGATCCCGGCGAGGCCGGCGATGAGGCCGGACACCACGAACAGGATCAGCTTGATCCGCTTGACCCGGATGCCGGCGAAGTACGCCGCGTCCTCCTGCGAGCCGATCGCGAACAGCGAGCGGCCGACGCCGGTGGCGTGCAGGGTGACCGCGGTGATGACCGCCAGCAGGATGAACAGCGCGATCGGGTACGGGATCGGCGTGCCCGGCACCGTCTGGGTGGCCAGGTCGGTGTACTGCTGCGGGAACTCGGCGACCGCCTCGGTGCCCAGCACCACGTACGCCAGTCCCCGGTAGAGGGTCATCGTGCCGATGGTGACCGCGAGCGACGGCAGGCCGAGCCGGGTGACCAGCAGGCCGTTGACCAGCCCGCAGACGAGCCCGACGACCAGCACCAGCGGGATGATCGTCTCCAGTGCCCAGCCGGCGTCCCACAGGCCGCCGGTCAGCGCGCTGCACAGCCCGAGGACGGAGGCGACCGACAGGTCCACCTGGCCGCAGACGACCAGCAGCGTCATCGGCAGCGCGATCAGCGCGATCTCGCTCAGGTCGCCGAGCGCGAACGACAGGTTGTCGGTGTTGGCGAAGTCCGGGGAGATCCCGGCGCCGCCGAAGAAGACCAGGACCAGCAGCAGGGTGACGGCGGTCTCCCAGCGGACCAGGCCGCGCGCGTCAAACCTCATCGCGGTCGTTCCCTTCTCCCTTGCCCGGGCCGGTGCCCGTGCCCTCGCCGGGGGCCGCCGCCGCGCCCGTGGCCGTGGCCCTGCCGTTGCCGTTGGCGCGGCGGCGGCTCCGCCGCGACCGGGACTTGACCTTCAACGCCCGGGTCGTCCGCAACGCCATGAGCCGGTCCACGCTGATCGCCAGCAGGAGCAGCAGGCCGGTGATGGCGTCCTGCCAGAACGGGTTGACCTTGAGGACCACCAGCACGCTGCCGATGATCGTCAGGAGCGCGGCGCCCAGGACCGCGCCGTACACGGTGCCGACACCGCCGACGATCGCCACGCCGCCGACCACGACGGCGCTGACGACCTTGAGCTCCCAGCCGTTGGCGGCGTCGGCGACGACGGTGCCGAACCGGGCCAGCCACAGCACGCCGGCCAGCCCGGCGAGCGCGCCGCTGACCAGGTAGGCGGTCAGCACCCGGCGCCGGATCGGGACGCCCGCCAGCCGCGCGGCCTCCGGGTTGGAGCCGATGGCGTAGTACTCGCGGCCGGAGGAGTAGGAGCGGAGGTAGTGGCCGATGAGCAGCATCACCACGACCGTGATGATCGGCAGGTACGGGACCCCGAGGATCGCGTCGTTGCCGAGCGAGAGCACCGAGGACGGCAGGTCCGAGGCGCTGATCTGGTCGCCGCTGGCGATGTAGTAGTCCAGGCCCTGGATCACGTACAGGGTGCCCAGCGTGACGACCAGGGCGGGGACCCGGCAGAAGCTGACCAGCAGGCCGTTGACCAGCCCGCAGAGCAGCCCGATGCCGATGCCCAGTGCCGCGATCAGCAGCACGTTGCGGTCGGTGCCGGAGGCGAAGTCGCCGGTGACGAAGGCGACCAGGCCGACCACCGACCCGACCGACAGGTCGATGTTGCGGGTGATCACGACCATCGCCTGGCCGACGGCCAGCAGCGCCAGGATCGAGGTGTTGAGGAAGATGTCCTCGACGCCCTGCGCCGACAGGAACCGCGGGTTGACGATCGTGGTGACGACCACGAGCACGACCAGCGCGCCGACGATGCTCATCTCGCGGGCGCGCAGCACCACGTCGACGAGCCGGCGCCCGCCGCTCGCGGGCCGCCCGTTCGCGGGCGGTTTCGTGGGGGTTTCGGCGAGTACGGTCATCGTCTCAGGCCGCCTTTCCCGCGCCGTCGCCGTTGCCGTTGCGGCCGGTCGCGGCCGCCATGACCGACTCCTCGGTGGCGTCCGCGCGGGCGATCTCGGCGGTCAGCCGGCCCTCGTGCATGACCAGCACCCGGTCGGCCATGCCGATCACCTCGGGCAGGTCGGAGGAGATCATCAGTACCGCCAGGTCCTGGGCGGCCAGCTCCGACAGCAGCCGGTGGACCTCGGCCTTGGTGCCGACGTCGATGCCGCGGGTGGGCTCGTCCACGATCAGTACGGCGGGCTCGGTGGCCAGCCACTTGGCCAGCACGACCTTCTGCTGGTTGCCGCCCGACAGCACGCCGACGGTGTCGGTCAGCCGGGCGTACTTGAGCTGGAGCCGCAGGGCCCAGTCGGCGGCGCGGTCGCGCTCGACCTTCCGGGAGATCAGCGGCCCCTTCTTCGTGGCCTTGCGCAGCGAGCGGAGCTGGGTGAGGCCCATGTTGCGCTCGATGGACATGTCCATGACCAGGCCCTGCTGGCGGCGGTCCTCGGGGACCAGCGCCAGGCCGGCCGCCATCGCGGCGGTCGGGCTGGCGGCGGGCAGCCTCTTCCCGGCCACCTCGACCTCGCCGGCGTCCCACCGGTCCACCCCGAAGATCGCGCGGGCGACCTCGCTGCGGCCCGCGCCGACCAGCCCGGCCAGCGCGACGATCTCGCCGCGGCGGACCTCGAACGACACGTCGGTGAAGGTGCCCTCGCGGGTGAGCCGGGAGACCTTCAGCGCGACCTCGCCGGGGGTGACGTCCTGCTTGGGGTACAGGTCGTCCAGCTCGCGGCCGACCATCCGCTGGACCAGGTCGTCGGGGGTGAGGCCGTCGACCGGCTCGGTGCCGATGTAGGTGCCGTCGCGCAGGGTGGTGACCCGCTGGCAGAGCTCGAAGATCTCTTCCAGCCGGTGCGAGATGAACAGGACCGCGCAGCCCTGCTCCTGCAGCGTGCGGGTGACGCTGAAGAGGCGGGCCACCTCCTGGCCGGTCAGCGCGGCGGTGGGCTCGTCCATGATCAGCACCCGGGCGTCCCGGGAGATGGCCTTGGCGATCTCCACCACCTGCTGGTCGGCGATCGACAGGCCGCGGGCCGGCTGCTGCGGGTCGAGCGCGACGCCGAGCCGCGCGAACAGCTCGGCGGTGCGCTCGTGCATGGCGCGGCGGTCGATGCGGCCGAGGCCGGCGCGGGGCTGGCGGCCCATGAAGATGTTCTCGGCGACCGACAGGTCGGGGAACAGCGTGGGCTCCTGGTAGATGACCGCGACGCCCGCCTGCTGCGCGTCGGCCGGTCCGCCGAACTCCACGGGCTCGCCGTCCACGCGTACCTCGCCCGCGTCGGGGCGGTGCACGCCTGCGAACGTTTTTACGACTGTGGACTTGCCCGCGCCGTTCTCGCCCGCGAGCGCGTGAACCTCGCCGGCGTGCAGCTCCAGGGTGACGCCTTGCAGGGCCTTGACGGCTCCGAACGACTTGCTGACGTTGACCAGTGCCAATGTCGGTGGCGCCGACCGAGCGGGTGCGCTCACGGCCACCCTCCTCGCTGGGGTGTTCTGTAACCGGATGATGAAAAACGTTTTAACAGGATGTTGCGGAGGACGCTAGATGTGACCGCGAGCACTCGTCAAGAGGCAACTTTCCGGAAGATCCCCTGGAAGCGGCCGTGAGCCCCGATGCCATCGGGGCTGAAGAGATCTTCGAGTCGACTCCCGCGAGCCGCCCCGGCACGGGTGACCGGGGACGAAACTTCCGACGACAGGCTTGACACGTTTTAAAGACATGTCCCAAAGTGAGCGCGGCACACCAGCGGAAACGAGACCGGGGGCGCACAGTGGGCACCGTGGGGATCAAGCAGGTCGCCGAGCACGCCGGGGTGTCCCCCGGCACGGTCTCCAACGTGCTCAACCGCCCCGAGCGGGTGGCCGCCACGACCCGCGAGCGCGTCGAGCGCTCGATCCGCGTGCTGGGCTTCGTCCGCAACGGCTCGGCGTCCACGCTGCGCGCCGGGCACAGCAGCACGGTCGGCCTGATGGTGCTCGACCTGGCCAACCCGTTCTTCACCGACGTGGCCCGCGGGGTCGAGGACGTGGCCAGCGAGCGCGGCTGCGCGGTGCTGCTGTCGTCCTCCGCCGAGTCCGGCGAGCGCGAGCGGCGCAACATCCGGGTCTTCGCCGAGCAGCAGGTCCGCGGCGTGCTCATCACCCCGGTCGGCGACGACGGGCAGAACACCGACCGGCTCAGCGAGCGCGGCATCCCGGTCGTCCTGCTGGACCATCCGACCCCGCGCGCCAACCAGTGCTCGGTCGCGGTCGACGACGTCGCCGGCGGCGAGCTGGCCGTCGGGCACCTGCTCGCCGACGGCGCGCGCTCCCTGGTGTACGTGACCGGCCCCGCCGCGCTGCGCCAGTGCACCGACCGCCGCAAAGGGGCGCTGCGGGCCATGCGCGCGGCGGGCCTCGGCAAGGAAGCGCTGCGCGAGCTGGCCGTCCCCGCGATGAACGCGCGGGCCGGCGAGGAGGCCGCCCGGCGGCTGCTGGACGGCGGGCCGCTGCCCGACGCCGTCTTCTGCGCCAACGACCTGCTCGCGCTGGGCGTGCTGCGCGTACTGCTCCAGGCCGGCGTCAAGGTCCCGACCGACGTCGCGCTGATCGGGTACGACGACATCGAGTTCTCGGCCGCGGCCGCCGTGCCGCTCAGCTCGGTCCGCCAGCCCACCTACCAGCTCGGCCGGATCGCCACCGAGCTGCTGCTGGAGGAGTGCGACGACCCCGGCGGCCACGCCCACCAGCAGGTGATGTTCCAGCCCGAGCTGGTCGTCCGCGACTCCAGCCGGCGTGCCCGCCCCCTTGAGGGGAACGACCAGGCCATGGCGGGAGAGCCGGAGGTGGAGGCGCTGTGAAGGTCGCCCTGTTCGTCACGTGTCTCAACGACACGATGTACCCGGGGACGGGGCGGGCGCTGGTGCGGCTGCTGCGCCGGCTCGGCCACGAGGTCGACTTCCCGACGGCCCAGACCTGCTGCGGCCAGATGCACTTCAACACCGGCTACCGCAAGCAGGCCGTGCCGATGGTGCGCGGCTTCGCCGACGCGTTCGCCGGGTACGAGGCGGTCGTGACCCCGTCGGCGTCGTGCGCGGCGATGGTCCGCGACTGGCACCCCAAGGTCGCCGCCGGCACCGGCGACCGGCGGCTCGCCGGACGGGTCGAGGAGCTCGCGCCCAAGGTGTACGAGATGACCGAATTCCTGGTCGACGTGCTCGGCGTGACCGACGTGGGCGCGTACTTCCCGCACCGCGTCACCTACCACCCGACCTGCCACTCGCTGCGGATGCTGCACGTGGGCGACCGCCCGCTGCGGCTGCTGCGCGAGGTGCGCGGCATCGACCTGGTCGAGCTGCCCGAGGCCACCGAGTGCTGCGGGTTCGGCGGGACGTTCGCGCTGAAGAACCCGGACGTGTCGGCCGCCATGTGCGCCGACAAGGTCACCAACGTGCGGCGGACCGGGGCCGAGGCGCTGTGCGCGGCCGACAACTCGTGCCTGATGCACATCGGCGGCGCGCTGACCCGCACCCGGTCCGGTGTCCGCACCGTGCACCTGGCGGAGATCCTCGCCGCCACGGAGGAGGAGCCCGCGTGAGCGTACAGAGACCCGCGGTGAACGACACCGCGATGCCGACCTACCTCGGCATGCCCGCGTTCCCGGACGCGGCGCGCCGCGCGGTCGGCGACACCCGGCTGCGGCACAACCTGGCGCACGCCACGTCCACGATCCGGGGGCGGCGCGCGGGGGCGGTCGCCGAGCTGGACGACTGGGACGCGCTGCGCGAGGCCGGCAAGCAGATCAAGGACCACGTGCTCGCCGACCTGGGCCACTACCTGCGGCTGCTGGAGGAGAACGTCACCGCGGCCGGCGGCACCGTGCACTGGGCGCGGGACGCCGCCGAGGCCAACCGGATCGTCGCGGACCTGGTGAAGGCGACCGGCGAGACCGAGGTCGTCAAGGTCAAGTCGATGGCCACCCAGGAGATCGGGCTGAACGAGGCGCTGGCCGAGGAGGGCATCGCCGCGTACGAGACCGACCTCGCCGAGCTGATCGTGCAGCTCGGCGACGACCGGCCCTCGCACATCCTGGTCCCGGCCATCCACCGCAACCGGTCCGAGATCCGCGACATCTTCCGCCGCGAGATGCCGGACGCGCCGGACGGGCTGTCGGACTCCCCGGCCGAGCTGGCCGAGGCCGCGCGCCGCCACCTGCGGGCCAAGTTCCTGTCGGCCAAGGTCGCGGTGTCGGGCGTCAACTTCGCCGTCGCCGACACCGGCACGCTGGTGGTGCTGGAGTCGGAGGGCAACGGCCGGATGTGCCTCACCCTGCCCGAGACGCTGATCTCGGTGATGGGCGTGGAGAAGCTGGTGCCGAGCTGGCGCGACCTGGAGGTCTTCCTGCAGCTGCTGCCGCGCTCGTCCACGGCCGAGCGGATGAACCCGTACACCTCCACGTGGACGGGCAGCACGCCCGGCGACGGGCCGCGCGACTTCCACCTGGTGCTGCTGGACAACGGCCGCACCGCGACGCTGGAGGACGAGGTCGGGCGGCAGGCGCTGCGCTGCATCCGCTGCTCGGCCTGCCTGAACGTGTGCCCGGTGTACGCGCGGGCCGGCGGCCACGCCTACGGCTCGCCCTATCCCGGCCCGATCGGCGCGATCCTGTCGCCGCAGATCCGCGGGATCGGCTCGGAGGTGGACGCCTCGCTGCCGTACGCGTCGTCGCTGTGCGGGGCGTGCTTCGAGGCGTGCCCGGTCGCCATCGACATCCCCGAGGTGCTGGTGCACCTGCGCGCCCGCGCCGTGGAGTCCTCGCGCAAGCATCCGGGCGAGCGGGCGGTGATGGGCCTGGCCGGCTGGACGCTGCGCTCCCCCGCCCGGCTCGGGCTGGCGCAGAAGGCGGCGTCGGCGAGCCGCTGGGTCGTCGGCCGCAACGGGCGGATCCGCCGCCTGCCGGGCCCGCTGCGAGCCTGGACCGACACGCGGGACGCGCCCGCGCCGCCGCGCGAGTCGTTCCGCGCCTGGTGGGAGCGGACCGAGGGCGGCACGCGGGAGAACGGAGCGGACGAGAAGTGAACGCGCGCGAGGAGATCCTGCGGCGGATCGAGCGGATCACGCCGGCCCGGCCTGCGGCCGAGATCGCCGCGGACTACGCGGCGATCGACCGCTCCTACCTGCGCCGCCACCACGAGGGCGGGATGGTGGAGCTGCTGGCCGAGCGGGTCGCCGACTACCGCGCCGCCGTCCGCACCGTGTCCGAGGACGAGCTGCCCGGCGCGGTCGCCGAGGCGCTGGCCGCCCGCGGCGGCGAGTACGCGGTGCCGGCGGGGCTGCCGGCCGGCTGGCTGTCGGCCGTGCCCGCGGACCGGCTCGTCACCGACCCGCCGGCCGCCGCCCTGGACGGGCTCGCGGGCGCCGTCACCGGCTGCGCGGCCGCCATCGCCGAGACCGGGACGATCGTGCTCGACCACGGCCCCGGGCAGGGGCCGCGCGCGCTGTCACTGGTCCCCGACTACCACCTCATCGTGGTCACCGCGGACCAGATCGCCGCCGACGTCCCCGAGGGCCTCGAACGGCTCGACCCCGCCCGCCCCCTCACGTTCGTGTCCGGCCCGTCCGCGACCAGCGACATCGAGCTGTCGCGGGTGGAAGGCGTGCACGGCCCGCGGACCCTCGAAGTCCTCCTCGTCGTCTGAGCCAACCGAGCCACCCCAGCCACCCGAGCCACCTGAACGATCTGAACGGCACCCCAATGAATCCCTCCCCCTCGGACGGCGCGACGTTCGCGGCCGTCGACCTCGGCGCGTCCAGCGGGCGCGTGATCACCGCCCGGATCGGCGCGGGAGCGCTCGACCTCACCGAGGTCCGCCGCTTCCCCAACCGGCCCGTGCGCGTCAACGGCACCCTGCACTGGGACGTCCTCGGCCTGTACGGCAACGTCCTGGACGGCCTGCGCGCCGCCGCCCCGGCCGGCCTGGTCTCGGTGGGGATCGACTCGTGGGCGGTCGACTACGGCCTGCTCGGCGAGGACGGCGCGCTGCTCGGCAACCCCGTCCACTACCGCGACGCGCGCACCGACGGGATCATGGACCGGGTCCGCGACGAGCTCGGCGACGACGTCCTGTACGGGGTGTCGGGGCTGCAGTTCCTGCCGTTCAACACCGTGTTCCAGCTGCTGGCGGAGGGCCCCGGCCTGGAGCGGGCGCGGACGCTGCTGCTCATCCCGGACCTGCTGGCGTACTGGCTCACCGGCGAGATCGGCGCCGAGCGCACCAACGCCTCCACCACCGGGCTGCTCGACGTCCGCGCGGGCACCTGGTCGCGGCCGCTGCTGGAGCGGCTGGACCTGCCCGGCGCGCTGCTGC
Source organism: Actinomadura sp. 21ATH (assembly GCF_041951345.1). Lineage (NCBI taxonomy): Bacteria > Bacillati > Actinomycetota > Actinomycetes > Streptosporangiales > Thermomonosporaceae > Actinomadura > Actinomadura sp. 21ATH. Next base: position 649,426 of record NZ_JBGNUR010000002.1, read on the forward strand.
CCGCGCTGCGCGAGCCGGGCGATCTGATCGGCCGGCCGCGGCCGGATGTGGCCGAAGAGACAGGGGTGTCTCCAGGACTCGCGGTGACGGCCGTCGCCTCGCACGACACCGCGTCCGCCGTCGCCGCCGTGCCCGCCACGACGGACCGGTTCGGCTACATCTCGTGCGGCACGTGGTCGCTGGTCGGCGTCGAGCTGCCGGAGCCCGTCCTCGGAACGGAGAGCCTCAAGGCCAACTTCACCAACGAGGGCGGCGTCGACGGCACCGTCCGCTACCTGCGCAACGTCATGGGGCTGTGGCTGCTCCAGGAGTCGATGCGCGCCTGGGGGGCGCCCGACCTGCCCGCCCTGCTGGCCGAGGCGGCGGAGGTCCCGGGCCTGCGCGCGCTCATCGACCCCGACGACCCCGAGTTCCTGCCGCCGGGCGACATGCCCGCCCGGATCGCGGCGCACTGCGTGCGGCGCGGGTTCCCCGAGCCGCGGACGCGCGCGGAGATCGTCCGGTGCGTGCTCGACAGCCTCGCCCTGGCGCACCGCCGCACGCTGCGCGAGGCGGTCCGGCTGTCGGGCCGCGAGGTCGAGGTGGTCCACCTGGTCGGCGGCGGCAGCCGCAACGAGCTGCTGTGCCGGCTGACCGCCGACGCCTGCGGGCTGCCGGTCGTGGCCGGCCCGGTGGAGGCGACCGCGCTCGGCAACGTGCTGGTCCAGGCCCGCGCGCACGGCGTGCTCGACGGCCTGGCCGAGATGCGCGACCTGGTCGCCCGCACCCAGCCGCTGCGCCGGTACGAGCCGGCCGGCACCGCCGCCTGGGACGAGGCGGCGGCCCGCCTGGGCTGATCCCCCGCCGCGGCCGGCCGTTCGCCGTTCCCCGCGCGGATCCCGGGCGCGGCTGCGAGAATGGGTCACGCAGCGTCATCCTCCGGCCCTGTTGACACACGGGCCGCGATGACGGTTGATAGCACATGAAAGGGACGCGGGGGACGGCGGCCCGGCCGGCGTACGGCGGGTACTGTACCCCTCGTCCAATGGAGCAGTAGTATTACCCGCCGTCCAGCCCGGGCCGGCCCTCGGCGGAACGGGCCCGAATCACCAGAGGTCAAGGGATCGACGTCCCCACCGGACAGCCGGTGCTCCCCCCGCAAGGAGACTGATGGAGGGTCGCGCGGCCCGCAACCCGGCCGCCACTGACGGCGCTCCGCTCGTCGGGCGGCGGGAGGCCCTCCGTGTCCTGGACGGGGCGCTCGACGCCGCGATCGGCGGCTCGTTCCGCTTCCTCGCGCTGTCCGGCGACCCGGGCGCCGGCAAGACCCGGCTGCTGGGCGAGCTGGCCGGCGCCGCGAGCGGGCGCGCGCTGCCGGTGCTGGCCGGGCGCGCCGCCGAGTTCGAGCAGCAGATGCCGTTCGCCGCGCTGGTGGACGCCCTGGACGACCAGCTGGAGGAGCGCCGGCCCGAGCTCGACCCGGCCACCGCGCGGCTGCTGTCCACCGTCTTCCCCGCCCTGGCGGGCACCGCCGCGGCCGATCCCGTGGACGTCCCGGCCGCGGTCCTCGGCGGCGGGCCCGCCAACGGAACGGGCACCGCGCCCGCAGCGTCCCCAGCACCCGCAGCGCCCGCCTTGCCGGTCACGCCCGCGCGCACCGACGCGGCCGCGGGGGACGGCGACGCCGCGCTCGGCGTCGCCCGCTACCAGCTGCACCGTGCCGTCCGGCACCTGCTGGAGAGGCTCGCCGCCGGCACCGGCCTGGTCCTGCTGCTCGACGACGTCCACTGGGCCGACGACGCCTCGGTCGAGCTGCTCGGCTACCTCGTCCGCCACCCACCCCGCGCCCGGGTGCTGATCGGCGTCGCCTACCGGCCCGCCCAGGCGTCGCCGCGGCTGGCCACGCTCGTCGACGTCGCCGGCGAGCACGGCGTCAGCGTCACCGCCGACCCGTTCACCGAGGCCGAGGTCGAGCGCTTCCTCGGCCCCGGCGTCGCCCGCTCCCGCTGCCAGGCGCTCTACGAGGCCAGCGGCGGCAACCCGTTCTACCTGGAGGCGCTCGCCCGCGGCACCGGCGACGGTCCCCTGCCCGAGGAGACCGGCGCCGAGCGCTGGGGCGCGCTGCCCGACCTCGGCGACATCACCGAGCTGCCGCCCGCCGTGCGCACCGCGCTCCAGGTCGAGCTCAGCGGCCTGCACGAGACCTCGCTGCTGGTCGCCCGCGCCGCCGCCGTCGCCGCCGACGAGTTCGAGCCCGCGCTGGCCGCCGCCGCCGCGGAGCTGCCCGAGGCCGACGCGCTGGCCGCGCTCGACGACCTGGTCGCCCGCGACGTCGTCCGGCCGGCCTCGGCGGGCCGCTTCCGGTTCCGGCACCCGCTGGTCCGGCACGTGGTGTACGGGTCGGCCGCGGCCGGCTGGCGGCTGGCCGCGCACGCCCGGGTCGCCGCGTACCTGGCCGGCCTCGGCGCCCCCGCCACCCTCCGCGCCCACCATGTGGAACGGTCTGCGCGCTACGGCGACCGGTCGGCGATCATGACGCTGGTGGCGGCGGCCCGCGCGGTCGCGCCGCAGGCGCCCGCCACCGCCGCGCACTGGCTGGAGGCCGCGCTGCGCCTCATGCCCGAGGACGCCGGGCCCGCCGCCGGCGCGGAGGACGCCGGGCCGGACGGGCCGCACCGGGTCGGGCTGCTGGCCGAGCTGACGCACGCCCAGACCGTCAGCGGCCGGCTGGTCGAGGGCCGCGAGACCGCCCGCACGCTGCTGCGGCTGCTGCCGCCCGGCGACCACGCCCGGCGCGCCCGCGCCGTCCAGATGTGCGCGGTGATCGAGCGGCAGCTGCACCGCCACCAGGAAGCCCGCGCGATGGTGCTGGACGAGCTGCACCGCATCCCCGACCCGCAGGCCGCCGCCGCCGTCCTGCTGCGGGTCCGGCTGGTCGCCGACCGGCTGATGCGCATCGACACCCGCGGCGCCCAGGCCGTCCTGGACCGGATGCCCGAGAACGCCCCCGACTGGGAGCCCGGGCTGCGCCTCGCGGTCGCCTCGCTGCGGGTGCTACCCGCGTACGCCACCGGCCGGGTCGCTGAAGCCGGCGCCTACGCCGAGGCCGCCGACCGGCTGCTGACCGCCGCGCCCGACAGCCACATCGCGGACGCGCTCGACACCGTCCCCTGGCTGTGCTGGACCGAGATCATGATGGGCCGGTACGGCGACGCGCTGCGCCACATCGAGCGCAGCACCGCCGTCTGCCGCGCCACCGGCCAGGCTTCGTTCATCACCTACCTGCTCAACGCGCGGGCGCGCGCGTACACGCTGCTGGGCCGGCTGGAGGAGGCCGCGGACGCCGCCGAGGAGGCGACCGAGACCGCCCGGCTGCTGCGCTCCAGCGAGGCGCTGGTGTTCGGCCTCACCCAGCAGTGCCTCGCCGCGAGCTGGTCCGGCGACCACGACAGGGCGCTGCGGTTCGGTGAGGAGGCCGTCGCCGGCGACCTCGGCGCCGGCGAGTGGTGGGGCGCCATGGCGGGCTACGGCCGCGCCGTCGCGCTGATCAACGCGGGCCGGCACGACGAGGGCGCCGCCGCGCTGCTGGACGCCTGCGGCGACCCGTCCGACCCCAAGCTGGACCCGTCCACGCTGCTGAGCTGCGCCGAGCTGCTGGCCTTCACCGAGTCCGGCCGCAAGGAGGGCGACCCGGCCCGCTGGGCGGAGATCGCCGACGCGCTCGGCACCATCGGGGTGCCCGCCGACGCCGGCCTCGTCCGGCTCGCGCACGCGCACGCCGCGCGCCCGGCCGACCCGGCCCGGGCCGCCGTGCTGGCCACCGAGGCCGCCGAGCTGCTCGCCGCCGCCGGCCGCCGGCTGGAGGCCGGCCGCGCCGAACTGGCCGCGGGCCTGGCCCACCACGCCGCCGGCGCCCGGGAGCCGGCCCGCGAGCGGCTGCGCGCCGCCGCCGGGCTGTTCGAGGCGTGCGGGGCCGCCGCGCTGACCGCGCAGACCGTACGGGAGCAGCGGCGGCTGGGGGTCCGGGTGACCGGGCCGCGACCCGGCGGCAGTGGCGAGGAGCCGTTCGGGCTGTCCCCCCGGGAGTACGAGATCGCCTCGCTGGTGGCGCAGGGCTGCACCAACCAGCAGGTCGCCGAGAAGCTGTTCCTCAGCGTCCGCACGGTCGAGACGCACCTGTCGCGGGTCTTCCGCAAGCTCGGCGTCTCCTCGCGCGTCGGCGTCGCGACCGCGCTCGACCGGCACGCCGCCGGCCGCGAGGTCTGACGCCCGCACCCGCCTCGCCCCCGCCTCACCCCGCCGTACCGGGCGCGCCCCTGCGCGCTTCCCTCCTCAAGATCCGGACGAGAATGAACCGGATGGCCCAAAACGGACTCTTACTTCACACGGCCCCCACGGGACCACCACGCGAGTACGGGTTTTCCACGATGCCGCGGTGACGTGGGGGGCTGGCAGGGTTGGGACCGACATTGATCCGGGAGGACAGAGACATGGCACGCCGAATCCGACGATTCTCGGGTGAGGGCGTCAAGGACGCCGCGGTGTCGCTGCATCCGTTCACGACCGAGGACGACCTGCTGCTGACGCTGTCGCGGTTCCACCGCCAGGACAGCGACGACGTCGTCCTGCTCATGCACGGGCTCACCTCCTCCAGCGACCTGTTCGTCATGCCGGAGATCCGGAACATGGTGAGCCACCTGCTGGACGAGGGCTTCGGCGACGTGTGGGCGCTGGACTTCCGGATGAGCAACCGCTTCCCGTACAACACCGGCGGGCGGCGCTGGTCCCTCGACGACATCGCGCTGTTCGACTTCCCGGCCGCGATGACCGAGCTGCGCCGGCACATCGGCGACCGGCGGGTGCACGTGTTCGCGCACTGCCTGGGCGCCCTGTCGTTCAGCATGAGCCTGTTCGGCGGTGCGGTGCGGGACGACGACTTCGCCAGCCTGGTCGTCAACAGCGTCTCGCTCACCCCCCGCGTGCCGAACTGGTCCAAGGTGAAGATGGCCGTCGGCCCGGACTTCGCCGACTACGTCCTCGGCTCGCCGTACATCGACCCGCGGTTCACCGAGGCGCCCAAGCTGAGCGGCCGGTGGCTGATGGCCAAGGTCATCTCGGCGTTCCACCCGGAGTGCGACGAGCCGGCGTGCCACATGCAGAGCTTCATGTGGGCGTCCGGGCGGCCCGGGTTCTTCATGCACGAGAACCTCGCGCCCGAGACGCACCGGCACGACCGGCTCGCCGACATCAACGGCGCCTCGACCGTCCACTACTACCGGCACATCCGCAAGATGGTGAAGGCGGGCAAGGCCGTCCGGTACGACCCCCGCGACCCCAGGCTCAAGGCGCTGCCGACCGACTTCCTCGCCCGCGCCGCCGAGATCACCACGCCGATCCTGTTCACCACCGGCGACCACAACCGGATCTTCACCGACTCCAACATCGTCTGTCACCGGGCGCTTTCGAAGATCGTTCCGGGCCGGCACAAGCTGGAGGTCCTCCCCGGCTACGGCCACATCGACCCCATCCTCGGCAAGAACGCCCACGAGGACGTCTACCCGCGCATCGTCGAGCACTTCAAGAAGCACGGCACCGACCGGAAGGCCGCCTGAGATGACCGTCCAGCAGAGCACCGAGCACGTCGACGCCGTCGTCGTGGGCTCGGGGTTCGGCGGTTCGGTCGCCGCCTTCCGGCTGGCGGAGGCGGGCAGGTCGGTCGTGCTGCTGGAGCGCGGCCGGCCCTACCCGCCCGGCTCGTTCCCCCGCTCCCCCGCCGAGATGGGGCGCGCGTTCTGGGATCCGGCCGAGGCGCTGTACGGCATGTTCGACGTGTGGAGCTTCAAGGGCTGCGACTCGGTCGTGGCCTCCGGCCTGGGCGGCGGCTCCCTCATCTACGCCAACGTCCTGCTGCGCAAGGACGAGCACTGGTTCGTCAACGACAACGCCGGCGGCGGCCACGACCCGTGGCCGATCACCCGCGCCGACCTGGACCCGCACTACGACCGGGTCGAGGACATGATCGGGGCGGTGCCGTACCCGCTGGGCCGGGCCCCGTTCGCCGACACCCCCAAGACCCACGCGATGCAGGACGCCGCCGCCGAGCTCGGCCTCAACTGGGCGCTGCCGCCGCTGGCGGTCGGCTTCGCCCCGCACCGCGGCGCGGCCCCCGGAATCGGCCTGCCGATCGCCGAGCCCGCGTACGGCAACCTGCACGGCGTCCCGCGCCGCACCTGCCGGATGTGCGGCGAGTGCGACATCGGCTGCAACGAGGGGTCCAAGCACTCCCTCGACCACAACTACCTGTCGGCCGCCGCCCACCACGGCGCCGACCTGCGCACCGGCCACGAGGTCAAGGCGATCCGGCCGCGCACCGACGGCGGCTACGAGGTCGACTACGTCGTGCACGACATGGACGCCGGCACCCGCGGCCCGCTGCGCACCATCTCCTGCGACCGGCTGGTCCTCGGCGCCGGCACGTACGGCACCACCCACCTGCTGCTGAGGTCGCGCCCGGCGTTCCCCGGCCTGAGCCCGGCGCTGGGCACCCGCTTCTGCGGCAACGGCGACCTGCTGACGTTCCTGCTCAGGGCCAAGGACCGCGACCGCGTCCGGCCCCTGGACGCCAGCCGCGGCCCGGTGATCACCAGCGCGATCCGGCTGCCGGACGAGCTGGACGGCCACCCGGGCGCCGGCCGCGGCGCCTACATCGAGGACGGCGGCTACCCCGGCTTCGTCGACTGGATGGTCCAGCCGCTCGACCTCGGCGACCAGGTCGACCGCGCGGTGAAGTTCCTGTGGTCGCGGTTCACCGAGTTCTTCAGCGGCGCGCCCGACACCAACCTGTCGGAGGAGCTGGCCGACCTGATCGGCGACGGCGCCCTGTCGGTCAGCTCGCTGCCCCTGCTCGGCATGGGCCGCGACACCGCCGACGGCGTGCTCGGGCTGGAGAACGGCCGGCTCACCGCCGACTGGACCAGCGCGTCCAGCACCGCCCACTTCGAGCGGCTGCGCAAGACGATGGAGGGCATCGCCGACGTGCTCGGCGCGGACTACGCCGACAACCCGATGTGGTTCCGCAAGCGCGTCGTCACCGTCCATCCCCTGGGCGGCGCCCCCATGGGGCACCACCCGGCCGAGGGCGTCTGCGACGCCTTCGGCGAGGTGTTCGGGTTCCCCGGCCTGTACATCGCCGACGGGGCGGCGATGCCGGGGCCGGTGGGCCCGAACCCCTCGCTCACGATCGCCGCGATGGCCGACCGGATGGCCACGCGGATCCTGGAGGGCGCGTCCCGTCCCGCCGCCACGGGGGCCGAGCCGGTCGCGGGGACCGGCTCGCCCGGCGGGGCGGTGAGCGGCACGGCGTACGGCACGGGATCGGGGACCCCGCCCGGCGGGGGTTCCGGCCGTACGTCACTGTCGTTCACCGAGGAGATGAAGGGGTTCATCACCTCGGGGACCGATGATCCGCGGGCGGGTGAGCTGAGCGAGGACCGCGAGCGGTTCTCGTTCCGGCTCACCATCACCGCCGACGACGTGGATCGCTTCCTGGCCGAGCCCGAGCACACCGCCCGGGCCGAAGGGTGGATCGACGCGGCCGGTCACGGGGGCCGCCGCCCGGTCCAGCGGGGCTGGTTCAACCTCTTCGCGCCGGGGGGCGCCGAGGATCGCCGGCTGATGAGGTACCGCCTGTACTTCACCGACGGCGAGGGCCGGCCCCGTACCCTCATCGGCCGCAAGAACGTCCTGCACGGGCCGCCCACCCGCATCTGGCCCGACACCTCGACCCTCTACTGCACGATCCTCGACGGTCACGCCGAGGAGGGCGCGGACGCCCCGGTGCTGGGCGCGGGCGTCCTGCACATCCAGCTCACCGACTTCGCCCGCCAGCTGACGACGTTCCGCACGGCGGGCCCCGGCGGCCCCGCCGCCCTGCTGGACTTCGGCCGCTTCTTCGCGGGCGAGCTGTGGGAGGTCTACGGCCCCGACCTCACCTGAAAGGGGCCCCACGAACGCGCGGACCGGGAGAACTGCGGGGTGCTCCCGGTCCGCGCCTTTCGTCTCTCCGTCCCGCGGACGACGGGCATCGCCGCCGCGGGACGAGCGTGCTCAGCCCGCCGGTTCGGGGGCGTGGACGCCGCGCACGGCCCGCCTGAACTCCGGGCAGTCGACGAGCGGCTCGTGCGTGCAGGTGACGGCGTGCAGCATGCTCTGGCGCATGCGGGCCAGGCGGTCGATCGTCTCGTCCAGTTCGCGGGCCTTGCGGGCCATCCTCTCGCGCAGCCGGGGCCCGTCCTCCGGCCCGCTCTCCAGGAGGCGGCGGATCTCGGCGATCCCGAAGCCGGCGCTGCGCGCGCAGGTGATCAGGCCGAGCCGCTCCAGCGTCTCCGGATCGTAGGCGCGGCGCAGGCCGTTGCGGCCGGCCGGCTCGATGAGCCCCTCCCGCTCGTAGTAGCGCAGGGCCGAGGGGGCGAGCCCGGTGCGCCCGGCCACCTCGGCGATGTCGAGCAGCGGACCGTCCATGGACGCCTCCTTGACTTGAAGTGCGCTTCAAGTCGCATCCTAGCGGCCATGAACATCCATCACCTCGACTGCGGGTCCGTGCGCGAGATCGAGGCCACCTACGACGGCCCCGCCCCGGCGCGCGCCGTCAACCACTGCCTGCTCGTGGAGACGCCCGCCGACGGGCTGCTCCTGGTGGAGACGGGACTGGGCCTGGACGACGTCCGCGCCCCCCACGCCACCCTGGACGCCGACTGGATCCGGATGGCCGGGCCCGTGCTGGACGAGCGGCAGACCGCCGTCCGGCAGATCGAGCGTCTCGGCTTCTCCCCCGGCGACGTCCGCCACATCATCGTCACGCACCTGGACGTGGACCACAGCGGCGGCCTGCCCGACTTCCCCGGAGCCCGCGTCCACGTGCTGGCCGCCGAACTGGAGGCGGCGCTCGCCCAGGCCCCGAGCCCACGCTACCGGCCCGCGCACTGGGCCCACGGCCCCGACTGGGTCACCTACGAAGCCGGCGGCGGCGAGCGCTGGTTCGGCTTCGACTCCATGCGGCCGGAGGGGCTGCCGCCGGGCGTCCGGCTCGTTCCGCTCGGCGGCCACACCGCCGGGCACACCGGCGTCGCCGTCCGCGACGGCGACCGCTGGCTGCTGCACTGCGGTGACGCGTACTACTACCACCGCGAGATCCGGCCCGGCCGGGACCGGCATCCGCACCCGCTGCTCGATCTCGTCCAGACGTCCTCGGAGGTCCACCGCGATCTGCGGCTGGGCACCCAGGCGCGCCTGCGGGAGCTGGTGCGCGACCACGGCGACGAGGTGACGGTGTTCTCCGCCCACGACCCCTGGGAGTTCGCGACCCTCGCCCGGCGCCCGGCGCCCCCGCCTCAGGTGGCGCGGCGGGAGCGGTAGGTGGCGCGGGCCTCGTCGAGGAGGATGAGGTGGTCGGTGAGCTGCGACGGCGACTCGATGGTGGCCTGGGCGCGCAGGATCTCCTCGAAGGCGTCGAGGTATTCGAGGCACCAGTCGATGTCGGCGTCGCGGGCGACGGGGCGGCCGGCGACGTCGATGTACACCGGGCTGGTGTGGGCGTACACGCCGGTGTGGTGGTACGAGCGCTCGTGCGGCGGGCCCGAGGCGACGGCGACGACGTAGGTGGGCTCGCCGACGGTGAGCTCGGCGGTGAGTTCGGGGGGCGGACCCTCGGCGAGGACGCCGACGGCGGTGCGGATCTCCAGGCGGGCGACCTCGGGGCCGATCGCGCGGGCGGTGATCGTGACGCGGTCACCCGGGGCGGCGTCGAGGGTGTCGCCGGGGGCGAGGCCGGCGGCGTCGAGTTCGAGCCAGGGGCCGGTGGTGGCGAAGGTGCGGCCCCGGCGGATCGCCTCGGCGAAGGACGCGGCGGTGAGGGGGCCGTCGACGCGGGCGTACACGCGTTCCCAGCCGGGCGGGCTGGACTGGTTGCCGCGGCGGGCGAAGGAGAGCATCGCGTCGGTGCCGGCGGTCGCGGCGAGGCGGTTGCCGGCGCCGAGGAGGTGCCGGTAGACGACGGCGGTCGCGTGGATCGAGGAGTGGTTGAGGACGTCGAGGCTGTCGACCAGGCCGAGGGCGGCGTCCGCGACGACCTCGCGGGCCGAGCAGTTGCGGCCGGAGGTGAGGGCGAAGGCGGGCGGGGCGGCGGCGTCGATCGGGATGTGGAACGGGTGGCTGTAGCCGAGGACGGCGCCGAGGTCGCGGAGTTCGGCGCACGCCTCGCTGTTGGGCGGCCAGTCGGCGGTGCCGAGGAAGCCGGTGTGGTACCGGCCGGGCGGCGCGTCGACGCCGAACGCGTACAGGTGGCCGAGGAGGTCGTTGCGGTACTCGACGCCGAGGCGGGCGACGTGGGTGGCGTCCGACCAGGGCAGGTCCCGCCCGGCCCAGTGTTCGAGTGCCGCGCGGTCGTAGACGCGCTCGGAGGCGACGTTGCCGGCGACGAGGTTGAGGACGTGCAGGTCCTCGCCGTGCTGGACGGCGGCGGCGTGGCCGGGGGTGCCGACCATGTCGCCGGTCCAGTTCATGTGGACGTGCGTGTCGCCGCCGTACCAGCCGCGGGCGGCGGCGTCGTAGAGGCGGCGGGGCGCCAGTTCGAGGACGGTGTCCGGGCCGGGGGTGAGGGTGCGTTCCTCGGTGGTGTACTCCATGCCGCGGGTGACGCGGACGGTGAGCGGCTCGGCGGGGACGTGCAGGAGGAGGTCGTCGCCGTGGAAGTAGGGGCGGCGGTGGGCGTCGACGCGGGGCGGGGCGCCGTCCGGATACCACCCCTGCCCGTCGGCGCCGGTCACCGACCAGCGGCACGGCAGGCCGGCGCGCAGGCGGAGCGTGGCGGGCCTGGCGGGGCGGACGAGGGGCGCGAGGGAGACGGTCTCGCCGCCGGCGGTGACGGGGGTGTCCGGGGTGACGCGCACGAGGCGCGCGCCGCGGGGCGGGAGGTGGTGCGGCTCGCCGCCGACGGTGACGGTGACGGGTTCGTCGCGGGAGGAGTCGAGCAGGAGGCCCGTGGTGAACGAGCCCGTGCCGGGCGGGCCGTCCAGGACGGCCTGCGGGCGGGCCTCCAGGCGGGGCGGGGCGCCGGGGGCGAGGCGCAGGGCGGCGAGGTTGTCGAGGATCCGGCCGGCGAGGGCGGCACGGATGACCTCGTGCGGGTCGAGTTCGGCCATGCGGGCCTCGAGCTCGGCGTCGCCGGCGCCGGGGAAGCGTTCGACCACCAGGTTCAGGCAGGTGATCCAGAACGCCTGCTCGTCCATCAGGTAGGCGCTGGTCTCGATCTGCCGGACGTAGGTGATCGGGTCCTCGCCCCAGGCGGGGCCGTGCTCGTCCAGCAGCCGCCGGTACTCGCGCAGCGCGTCGCGCACGGCGGGCGGGACGGGGTCGTCGCACATGGGTGCCTCCCCTGGCTCGGAGTGCCGCCAGGGTGACACGGGGGCGGGCGGGGGCAAAGGAATCGCCCGCCGGGGCGGGAGGCGATATCTCCTACCCGGGAGGAGGATCCTCCTACTCGGGCTACATTTCGAGCAGTTTGCGCTTGGCGGCGGCGAACTCCTCCTCGGTGAGGACGCCCTCGCGGCGCAGCTCGCCGAGTTCGCGCAGCCGCCGCAGCATGGCGTCGGGGTCGTCGCCGGAGCCGGCCGCGGGCGGCGCCTGCCCCGCCGTCAGGGCCTGCGGGGCGGCGGGCTCGGCGGCGGCGAGCGGGTGCGGGAGCCGGGCCAGGACGGCGGCGGCGAGCAGCGCCGTCGTGCCGCCCTCGCGCTGGATCCCCCACGACAGGGCGAGCGGGTCCTCCTCCGGCGACCGTTCCGGCCGCGGCTCGCGCAGCCGGAAGCGCAGGAAGCCGTACCCCATGCCGGCCTGGCGGCCCCATTCGACGGCGGCCACGTCCTTCAGCTCGAACGTCTGCGGCCCGGCGGCGGTCTTGGCGCCGCCGGCGAGCCAGTTCCACTCCAGCCGCACCCGCTCGCCGTCGAACGACGCGGTGCCGTCGCCCGCCGAGCAGGTCAGCGGGACGCCGGGGCCCGGCATCAGGTAGCGGTCGCTGGGCCCCTCGGGGACCTCCCACAGCTGCCGGTAGTTGCGCAGCTCGTCGACCAGGAACCCGGCCGCGCCGCTGCGGTCGGCGCCCACGTTCAGCCGGTACGGGTCGGCGGCGTCGGGCAGCCCGCCGGCGACGGCCTGGGTGAACGGGTCGGCGCCGTCGCGCAGCCGCAGCCGGAGCCGCCCGCCCTTGCGGCCCGGCTCGTACGCGACGCCCAGCACGGCCTGCAGCGGCACCACGACTTCGCCGAGCGCCTTGCGCAGCTTGTGCACGGAGCGGTCGCTGCCGGGGACGATCCGGACGACCTCGCCGTCGAACGTCCACGTACCGTCGCGCGAGGTCACTTCCGCCATGGATGCGATGTTAGAGCGTTCGGCGCGGTCCGCCGGAATCGCTCCGGCCCGGAGAGAGGATCGGGCGCGCGTCAGGCGGGCGGCTGGCCGTACACGCGCTCGACGGACAGCCGGACGACGACGCGGCGGTCGGCGACCATGGCGCGGCGGTAGTCGTCCCAGTCGGGGTGCTCGCCGCGGATCGCGCGGTAGACGTCGATGAGCTCCTCGACGGCCGCGTCGTGCGGATCGGCGGGCGGCGCGGTCACCTCGGCGGTGCCCTCGGCGACCGCCCACGACCAGCCGTCGGGCGAGCTGACGTGCAGGGACGCGCGCGGGTCGCGGCGCAGGTTGCGGGCCTTGGCCCGGTCGTCGGTGATCGAGACGCGGACCAGCCGGGCGGCCTCGTCGAAGTGGTAGTTGATGTTCGACAGCTGGGGCCGCCCGTCCTTCTTGAGCGTCGCCAGGACGCCCAGGTCGCGCTCGCCGAGCAGTTTCAGCAGTCCCGCGTGCTCCGCCATCGGTCTCTCTCCCTCGTCCCGGACCGTTCTCGGCCCCGTCGCACCGGACAACCGCCGGGCCCCGGCGTTGCTTCCCGCACGGTGATCCTTTCACCCGCGGGGCCGGTCAGCGGACGGCCAGCCGCGGGAAGTCGAGCACGCGCCCGCCCGGCGTGGCCGGCCGGTCCCCGGGCGGGGCGGACCGGTCGCCCGGCCCGCCGTGCCCGTCGCGCGCCCGCCGGCCCTCGGCCGGGCCGGTGAGCATGTGCCCGCGGAACGCGGCGCCCTTGGCGGTGACCTTGATGGGCTGGAACGCCGCGGGCGGCAGGGTGCAGAACCCGGTCCGCACGACGTCGCCGTACAGGGACTCGGAGACCGCGTACGCGACGTCGCGGGCGGGCTCGCCGGCCAGCAGCCGGCGCAGCGGCGCCGAGTCCAGCAGCCGCTGCACCACGATCGGGGCGTCGCCGGCGGGCCCGAACGGCCCGGCGGTCATGGTGCCGTGGTGCAGCGCGAGCCGGACGCGCAGGGCGGGCCGGTCGCCGCGCTCGCCGTTCAGCTCCCGGAGCCGGCCGGCCAGGGCGATGACGAAGTCGCCGGCGACCGGGGCCGGGTCCACGTCCTCGGGGAGGGTGGCCAGCTCGCCGTCGCCGCCGACCTGCTTGTCCCAGCGGGCGCGCTCCAGGCCGACGGCGGCCGCGGCCCCGTCGAGCGCCCGGCTCAGCTGGTGCTGCGCGAGGAGCTGCTCGCGGGTGTCCCGCTTGCTGTACGCCTGTATGTCCACGGCCAGAAGCAGCCGGTAGACGAGTCCGTTGCCGTTCACTCCCGATCGCCTCTCGGTTCTCCGAGCGAATCGGGCCGGGTGCCCTCATTCGCTCCACTGCGGAGTGAGTGTTCGCCTCGTACGGAGAACTCGTGCTGACGCGCCGGGACGCACCTCCTCCTGTGTCCTGTGATGCCGCCGAACGTCCGGTTGGACGTGGGGAGAACGCGCGGCCGACGCAGAAGTAAGCGAAAGCTAGCGAACAAGTAAGGGCAGCCCTGGAACAAACCAGCTCAAACCGGGGCGATTCCCGAGATCTAGCGGTCGCCCGCGTTGAACCGCCCGCCTCCATGCCCGCGTACATCCACCCGACGGACACCCCGGACGAGGCGCGGAGGACGACACACCATGACACCCCGGCGGCGGGCCGCGGCGGCGCTGGCCGCCACGGCGGCGGCGAGCCTCGCGCTGACCGGCTGCGGCGGGTTCCGCGGCGTCGTCCAGGGCGCGTCCGAGCGCGGCAACGGCTACGGCAAGCCGCAGTCGCCGCCGCCTCCGGAGGCCGTACCGGGCGAGGGCGCGCCGGGCAACGGGGCGCCGGTCCCCGTCACCGCGATCCGGGTGAGCGCCCCCGGCCCGCTGGGCGCCATCGTCTCGGACAACGCCGGGCGCACGCTCTACCGGTTCGACCGGGACCGCGCCCGCCCCTCGGCGAGCACCTGCTCGGGCGCCTGCTCGCGCCTGTGGCCGCCGGTCCGCTACTCCCCCGAGCTGCGGATCGCCGGCGGCATCGCCCGCGCCAGGGTCGGCCGGGTCACCCGCCCCGACGGCACGCTCCAGCTCACCCTCGGCGGCTGGCCGCTCTACCGGTACGCCCGCGACGCCGCCCCCGGCGACGCGAGCGGGCAGGGCGTGAACGGCGCCTGGTACGCCGTCCGCCCCACCGGCGCCAAGGCCGTCCCCGGCGGCGGGACGCCGCTGCCGCCCGGGTTCGGCCCCCGTACCGGCGGGTCGGGCAGCGGCGGCGACGGCGGCGGCCGGCTGCGAACGACAGGCGACGGAAACGCCGGCCCGCCCCCGGGCTGAGCACCGGTCACCGCGCACCTCCCCCCGCACCCCACCAGCCGGAGACCCCGATGGCCCACAGAACACCGACCGCAGTGCCGGCCGCCCGCGAACGCGGGCGCCCCGCCGGCACCGGCCCCTGGAGCTGGTTCCGCGGCCCCCGGCCGGCCGGCGGCGTCGACGACCAGGTGCTGGTGAACGAGCTGTACCGGGTGTACGGCCGGCCGCTGCTGTCGTTCGTGCTGCGGCTCACCGGAGGCGACCGGCACTGGGCCGAGGACGTGGTGCAGGAGACCATGATCCGCGCGTGGCGCAGCGCCCACCAGCTGGACGCGAACGCCACGTCCCTGCTGCCGTGGCTGGCCACGGTCGCGCGGCGCATCGTGATCGACGACCAGCGCCGCAAGAACGCGCGGCCGCAGGAGGCGGGCGAGGGCCCGCTGGAGAACCTGCGCGCCCCCGACGGGTTGGAGGACCTCCTGCGCTCGGTAGTCGTCTCCGAAGCCCTCCTGGCGCTGTCTCCGGCGCACCGCGAGATCCTGAACGAGACCTTCTTCCGGGACCGTTCCGTCAACGAGGCCGCCAAGGCCCTCGGCATCCCCGTCGGAACGGTGAAGTCCCGGGTCTACTACGCGCTCCGGGCGCTACGCGTCGCCTTGGAGGAGAGGGGGGTGACACCGTGAGCGCGACCATCCAGCACACCGACGTCGGCGCGTACGCCCTGGGCCTTCTGGAGGAGCCCGACCGGCGCGCGTTCGAACGCCATCTGTCCTCGTGCATGGCCTGCCACCGGGAGCTCGGCTCGCTGCGCGGCCTGGCCGCCAGCCTGGACGGCCTGCCGCCGATCGCCGAGGACCCGCCGCCGCCCGCCCCGCCGGATCCCGGCGTGGTCGGCGACCTGCTGCGGCGGCGCCGCGCGGGCGTCCGCCGGCGGCGGGTGTCGCAGGCCCTGGTCGGGGTGGCGGCCGGGCTGGTCCTGATGGGCGGGGCCGCCGGGCTGGGCGTCACGGTCGCCTCGGGCGAGCGGGAGGCGCCGCCGGTGGCGGCCGCGGAGAACGGCGTGGAGGCGCTGTTCCGGGACGGCCGGCGCGTGTCGGCCACCGATCCCGACACCGGCGTGAAGGGCACGGTGGCCATGGAGCGCAAGCTGTGGGGCAGCCGGGTCGGGCTGCGGCTGGGCGGCGTGCAGGGCCCGCTGGAGTGCGAGCTGGTCGCGGTCGACCGGGCCGGGCGCCCGCACGTGGTGGCCGGCTGGTCGGTCCCGCCCAAGGGGTACGGCCGTCCCGGCTCCCCCGCGCCGCTGGTCATGCAGGGCGGCACGGCGCTGGCTCCCGACGAGATCGCCCGGTTCGAGGTGCGCACGATCGGGGAGCACCGGCGGCTGCTGACCGTCCCCAACGCCTGATCCGCGCCGGGTCTCCCCTAACCTGGGAGGGTGAGTGCCACCCGACCCCACGCCCCGTCGCCGCGGCTGACGCTGCCCGCCCTGCGCGAGGTGTACGAGGCGTACGCGCGGGCGGCCGACGAGCTGCCCGCACTGCCCGGCGCGCTGCAGGCGGAGGTGTGGACGTCCGCGCAGCTCGGCGCGCTGGAGCAGGCCGCGCCGCACGCCGAGGGCCGGCGGGCCGCGCTGGGCGACCTGATCACGGTCCTGCGCGCCGCCGGGACGCCCGGGGCGCAGACGTTCCTGCGGGCGCTGGCGGCGATCGGGCCCGCCGAGGTGCGCCGGATCGCCGCCCGCGCGGCCGCCGAGCTGGGCGAGCTGCCCGAGCCGCCCTGGGCGGGCGCGCTCGGGCAGGTGACGCCCGGCCAGGCGTGGCTGATCCAGGAGGGCCCGCTGGACGGCGACCGGCTGGTGTGCGAGTTCCGCTACGAGGGCGGCGCCGACCTGCACGCCCTGGCGGTGCGGCTGTCGTACGGCGACGCGCCCGGCGAGATCGTCATCGTCGGGGACGTGCGCGCCCTGATGGCCGCGGCCCGGCAGGCGATGCAGGCCGAGCTGTGCGTCGTCCAGCCCTACGACGCGGCCGCCGTGGGCCCCCGCCTCCGCGCCGCCCTGGCGGGCGCGGAGTCGATCCCCGACGACTGCTACCCGGCCCTGGCCCTGGCCCGCCACCGCGCCGCGATCCTTCCCGGCGACGCCTGACCCGCTAGCGGCCCAGGGCGCGGTAGCGGCGGACCGACAGGGGCAGGAAGACCGCGACGATCAGCAGCGGCCACACGACCGCCATCAGGGCGGCGTTCTCGGCCGCCCAGGAGCCGCCGGCGGCGGCGCCGGGACCGCCGAACAGGTCGCGGCAGGCGGTGACGGTGGCCGACATCGGGTTCCACTCGGCGATCGCGCCCAGCCAGCCGGGCATGGTGCTGGGGGCGATCATGGCGCTGGACAGGAAGCCGACCGGCCACACCAGGATCTGGACGGCGGCGACCGACTCGGGCCCCTTGGCGACCAGGCCCAGGTAGACGCCCATCCACAGCAGCGCGAAGCGCAGCAGCAGGAGCAGCCCGAACGCCGCCAGCGCCCGCCCGGCGCCCTCGTGCCAGCGCCAGCCGATCGCCAGCCCGCAGGCGACCATGACCGCCAGCGCGGCGACCGAGTGCAGCATGTCGGCGGCGCCCCGGCCCACGACGACGGCGGACGAGGCCATCGGCATCGACCTGAACCGGTCGGTGACGCCCTTGGCGGCGTCGCTCGCGATGGCGGTGAACGTGGTCTCGATGCCGAAGGCCATGGTCAGGGCGAACATCCCCGGCATGATGAACTCCCGGTAGCTGCCGCCGCCCGGCACGTCCATCTGGCCGCCGAACAGGTAGCCCATCATCAGGACGACCATCACGGGGAACAGCAGCCCGACCGCGACCTCGCCCGGCCGGCGGGCCCAGTGCGCCAGGGCGCGCCCGGTCATCGTCCGGCAGTCGGCGAGGGCCCAGCGGAGCCGGCCGGCCGGGGTGGCGGGGGCGGTCGGGCCGGTGGGGACGGCGGGCGTCATGGGGGTGCTGGTCATGCCCGTACCTCCTGGGTGCGTCCGGCCTGCTCGTCCCGCGGTTCGTCGGTGAGGTGCAGGAACACCTCGTCCAGGGTGGGGCGGCGCAGGCCGATGTCGGCGACGGCGACGCCCGCGGCGTCCAGTTCCCGGACGGCCGCGGTGAGGGCGCCGGCGCGGTCGGCGACGCGGGCGCCGGTGCGCAGCGCGTCGGGGTCGGTTTCAGCCTCGGTGCCCGCGACCCGCGCGACGATCTCCGCGGCGCGGGGCAGGTCGGCGGCGTAGCGGACGACGACGTCGACGCGGTCGCCGCCGAGCTCGGACTTGAGCCGCTCCGGGGTGCCCTCGGCGATCACCTTGCCGCGGCCGATCACCGAGATCGCGGTGGCCAGCCGGTCGGCCTCGTCGAGGTACTGGGTGGTGAGCAGCACCGTGGTGCCGCCGCCGGCGAGGGCGCGCACGGCGTCCCAGACCTCGGCCCGGCTGCGCGGGTCGAGGCCGGTGGTGGGCTCGTCCAGGAACAGCACCGGCGGCGCGAGGATCATGCTCGCGGCCAGGTCGAGCCGGCGCCGCATCCCGCCGGAGTACGTGCCGGCGGGCCGGTCGGCGGCGTCGCGGAGCCGGAAGCGCTCCAGCAGCTCGTCGGCCCGCCGCCGGGCCTCCCGCGCGCCCAGGTGGTAGAGCCGCCCGAACATCACCAGGTTCTGCCGGCCGCCGAGCACCTCGTCCACCGCGGCGTGCTGCCCGACCAGCCCGATCCGGGACCGGACCCGGGCCGCCTCGCGCACCACGTCGTGCCCGGCGACCCGGGCCCGGCCGCCGTCGGGCCGGGCGAGCGTGGTGAGGACGCGGACGGTCGTGGTCTTGCCCGAGCCGTTGGGGCCGAGCAGCCCGTGCACGGTTCCGGCGGGCACCTCCAGGTCCAGGCCGTCCAGGGCGGCGGTGCCGCCGTATCTCTTGCGCAGCCCCTCGGCCGCGATCGCGGGCTCGCCCATCTCCGCTCCTCTCTGTACGTTGTACGGAGTAGACTATAACGTACGTCGTACAGAGTTTCATCCCCCGATCCTCTGCGAGGATGGTGAACGTGACGACGGAGTTCAGCGGGGCCGGCGATCCGGTGCGCACCCTGGAACTGCTGTGGGGCCTCCAGGAGCGCCCGCGCCGGGGGCCGCGGCCCAAGCTCACCGCCGAGGAGATCGTCCGCACCGCGCTCGCGCTCGCCGACGCCGACGGGCTGGAGGCGCTGTCGATGCGCCGGATCGCCGAGCGGCTCGGCGTCTCGGCCATGTCGATCTACACCTACGTGCCGGGCAAGGCCGAGCTGATCGACGTCATGCTGGACCGCGCCTACGGCGAGCTGACCCCGCCGCCCGGCGACGCGGGCTGGCGCGCCGCGCTGGAGCACCTGGCGCGGCAGACCCTGGCGCTGTTCCACCGCCACCCGTGGATGCTCCAGGTCGCCACCGGCCGCCCCCCGCTGGGCCCCAACCTGGTGGAGAAGTACGAGTACGAGCTGCGCGCCGTCGACGGGCTCGGCCTGACCGACGTCGAGATGGACTCGGTGGTGGCCCTGGTCAACGGGTTCGCCGAGAGCTCGGCCCGCGTGTCGGTCCACACCGCCGAGGCCCGGCGGCGCACCGGCATGACCGACGAGCAGTGGTGGGAGGCCACCGCGCCGATCGTCGACAAGGTCGTCGACACCGAGCGCTACCCGCTGGGGCACCGCGTCGGCACGGCCGCCGGCCAGGAGTACGGCGGCGCCGTCGGCCCCGGCCACGCCTTCGAGTTCGGCCTCGCCCGCATCCTCGACGGCATCGAGGCCCTGATCGCCTCCCGCTGACCGCCCCGGCGGGCGGGGTCAGCGGCGGGGCTTGACGCGGCGGGTCGGCTCCGCCCGCGTCGGGTCCTCGGGCCACGGGTGGCGGGGGTAGCGGCCGCGCAGCTCCGCGCGCACGGCCTTGTAGCCCTCGCGCCAGAACGAGGCGAGATCGGCCGTGACGGCCGCCGGGCGGCCCGCCGGCGACAGCAGGTGCACCACCAGCGGGACGCGCCCGCCGGCCAGCCGCGGCGCCGCGTCCCAGCCGAACAGCTCCTGCAGCTTCACCGCCAGGACCGGCCGCCCGTCCGAGTAGTCCACCCGGATCCGCGAGCCGCTGGGCACCTCGATCCGCTCGGGCGCCAGCTCGTCCAGCCGCGCCGCGCACTCCCACGGCAGCAGCCCGCGCAGCGCGCCCGCCACGTCGATCCGGGCGAGATCGGCGCGCCGGCGCGCCCCGGCGGCCCACTCCCCCGCGCGCTCCAGCAACGCCGCGTCGTCCATCGCGGGCCAGGGATCGCCCAGCACCCGGTGGCAGAACGCCAGGCGCTCGCGCAGCGCCACGGCCGCCGGCGTCCAGGTCAGCAACGCGAGCCCTTCCGCGCGCAGCCCGTCGGCCAGCGCCTCCCGTACGCGCTCGGGGTCCGGGCGTTCCAGCGGCCCGGCGGCCAGCTCGATCGCGCCGAGCCGTTCGACGCGGCGCGCGGCCACGTCCCCGTCCCGCCAGGCGACCTCGTCCGCGCGCTCCAGCAGCGGCGCGGCCGCGGAGCGGGCGGTGTCCTCGTCGATGACCACGGCCTGCCGGACCCGCGCGGACGCCGACCCGGCGGGCCGGTCGGCGATCGCCACCGCCAGCCACGGCGCCCGCGCCGAGGCCAGCGCCGACCCGGCCGCGAGGACGGCGCCGGTGCCCGACGCCATCAGGTAGCCGCTGCCGTCCCGCGCCCGCGCGACCCGTTCGGGGAACGCCAGCGCCACCACCGTCCCGGCGGCCGCGTCGTCGCTCAGCCCCGGGCTCGCGGTGGGGGCGCCGGCCGCGTGTGCGGGGGGTTCGAGGCCGGTGAGCGCCTTGCGGAGGCGGCGGGTCTCGTCGCGCCAGCGGGCGGCGTGCGCGTCGGCGGGCGGGCCCTCGCGGCGCAGCGCGCGCCAGGCGGCGGTCAGGTCGTCCCCGGCCGAACGCGGCGGCGGCTCGGAGAGCAGGGCCACGATCTGCGCGGCGGTGCGCGGCCCGACCGCGGCGGCGCCGTCGATCAGGGCGCGGGCCAGCCGCGGCTCGACGCCGACGCGGGCCAGCCGGCGGCCGCGGGCGGTGACGCCGTCGCCGGTGATCGCGCCCAGGGCGTGCAGGGTCGTACGGGCGGCGCGGAGCGCGGCGGCCGGCGGCGGGTCGAGCAGCGCCAGGCCGCCGGCGTCCGGGTCGCCCCAGCAGGCGATCTGCAGCGCGAACGCCGTCAGGTCGGCCAGCTCGATCTCCGGGCGGGGACGGGCGGGGAGCCGGTCGTGCTCGGCTCGCGGCCAGCACCGGTAGACCGTGCCGGGCGCCTCGCGGCCCGCGCGGCCGGCGCGCTGGTCGGCGGTCGCGCGGGAGGCCCGAACGGTCGTCAGCGCGCCCAGCCCGCGGGCGTGGTCGGTGCGGGGCTCGCGGGCCAGCCCGCCGTCCACGACGATCCGCACGCCGGGAACGGTCAGGCTCGACTCGGCGACGGAGGTGGCCAGCACGATCCGGCGGCGCTCGCCCGGGGCGAGGACGGCGTCCTGGACGGCGGGCGGCGCCTGCCCGTGCACCTGCAGCACCTCGGGACCCGCGTCGCGCAGCATCCCGGCGACGCGGGCGATCTCACCGGCGCCGGGCAGGAAGCACAGGACGTCGCCGTCGCGTTCGGCGAGGGCGCGGCGGACGGTCGCCGCGACATGGGCCAGGAACGCCGGGTCGACGCGCATGCCGTGCGGCGGGGGAAGCGGGCGCTCGGGCGGCGCCCAGACCACGTCCACGGGGTGCAGCGCCGCCTGGGTCTCCACGATCGGCGCCGGCCCGCCGTCGTCGCCGGCGCCGAGCAGGCGGGCCCAGGGCGCGGTGTCGGCGGTGGCGGAGGCGGCGACCACGCGCAGGTCGGGTCGCAGCGCGGCACGCACGTCCAGCAGGAACGCCAGGGCCGTGTCGGCGTCCAGGTGGCGCTCGTGGCACTCGTCCAGGATGACCGTGCCGGCGTCCGCCAGCTCCGGCTCGTGCTGGAGGCGCTGGAGCAGCACGCCCGTGGTGACGACCTGGACCAGCGAGCCGGGCCGGTGCTCGCCGCGGACGGTGACGCCGACCGAGCCGCCGACCCGCTCCCCCAGCGTCCAGGCCATCCGGCGGGCCGCGGCGCGGGCGGCGAGCCGGCGGGGCTCCACGACGACCACCTTCCCGCCCGCCCCGGCCGGGGGCGGGTCCGGCACGAGCCCGGCGAGCGCGAGCGGGACGAACGTCGTCTTGCCGGTGCCGGGCGGGGCCGCCAGCACGGCCGTGCCCCGCTCGGCCAGCGCCGCCCGGAGCGCGGGGACGGCGGCGCGCACGGGGAGGTCCATCCGACCAGTCTGGCCGACCGCGGCACCCCATCCGGACCGCCGCATGTGATAAATGCCACTGCCCGATTCGCCGCCGACCCTTGCGGTGAAATTTGCACCGTGTTTTACGGCTTTAGCCGGAGCACGTTCTAAGGCGCACTTCATCGGCCCGCAAGAGAAGCTCCGGCAGGTCGCGGGCCCGGCAATATCTCTTTCACCCGCCATTGCCTTTCGGGTGCACTTACCTCACCGGGGGTCGCCTCCCGGCAATGGAACGGGTATCTCATAATGAGCAGCAGCAAGCTTGTCGCAAGGGAGGTCGGGATGTTCGGCAGCTCCATCTATCTCCGGGGCAGGGACGCGTTCACCGGCGGGTCCCCGCAGGCCGTCTATGAGGAGCTGTGGCAGCGCGGCCGGAAGAGCAGGCTCCGCACCCGCGCCATTCTGACCGCACTGACGCTTTTGTCGTGCAGCGCGCTCGTCAACGTCGCTTTCGGAGTCGTGGCGGCACTTCTCGTTGCGGCCGGCGACACCTACTTCCACTGGCGCGGCTACAACGCCTCCAGCGTGTGGCGGCGCGGGCTGCGCGGCGACGAGCGGATGGGGCGGCTGCTGCGCCACACCCTGGAGCGCCGCGGGCACCGGGTGCTGCACGCGCGGGTCGTCCCCGGGCACGGCGAGCTGGACCAGCTGGTGATCGGCCAGGGCGGGCTGTGGCTGCTGCGCAACGAGGCATGGCACCCCGAGACCGAGATCGGCGCGCACGGCGGGCAGCTGTTCGTCGACGGCCGCACCAAGTCCGCGATGGTGCGCGAGCTGGTCGAGTCCGCCGCCACCGCCGGGGCCCTGATCGCCGAGCGCGCGCAGATCGAGGTCAAGGTCGTCCCGGTGCTGGTGGTCCACGGCGGGAAGCTGCGCAAGGCCCCGTTCCGCGCCGACGGCATCACGTTCGCGCCGCCGCTGAAGACCGTGCGGTGGATCCTGCGCAACCCGGTGGCCGACTACTCCGAGGACGACGTCGAGACGATCGCGCGTGCGGCCGTGCACGCGCTGCCCATCGGCGGGCGGACGATGACCGCCGCCTGAGAGGAGGGCGCGAGAGGAGGGCGCGACAGGAGAGGGAGCTTCCTCCAGCGGGGATGCCCGGAACACAGAGCGCGACCCCCAAAGGGGGCGTCCCCGCCGGAGGCGGCCCGCCGCGTCAGCCCTCGTTCCGCGCCGTGCGGCGCAGCCAGTACAGGCCCACGACCGGCAGCACCAGCGGGATGAAGCCGTACCCGCGCCCGTACGCCGACCAGACCGTCGCGTCCGGGAACGCCGCCGGATCGGCCAGGCTCAGCGTCCCGACGACCAGCACGCCGGCCAGCTCGATCGACAGCGCGACCAGCGCGACCCGCCGCGAGGTCCGCCCGCCCAGCGCCAGCGCCACGGTCGCCAGCACGTACACGGCCGCCGCGAACGCCGACAGCGCGTACGCGACCGGCGCCTCGCCGAAGCGGGTGGCGATCTGCACGGTGGCGCGCGCCCCGGCCGCCAGCGCGAAGACGGCGTAGACGGCCACCAGCAGCCGGCCCGGCCCGCTCCCCGTGCCGGGCCCGGCGGGCTCGGCGGGCTCGGCGGGCTCGGCGGGCTCGGCGGGCTCGGCGGGCTCGGCGGGCTCGGACGCGGCCGGCTCAGGCAACGGTGCCCTCCCAGATCTGCCGCATCCGCTCGATCATCACCGCGACCGACAGGCTGGCCACCACGATCACGCCCGGCCCCCAGCGCGAGCGTTCCAGCAGCCCCCACCCGGCGCCCGCCGCGGGGATCAGCAGCACCCCGATCAGGTAGCCGACGAACGTGGCCGAGTCGGCCGGGCCCTCGTCACCGCCCAGCTTCACGAAGCCGAGCACGGCCTGCGCGATCAGCAGCGCCTCCAGCACGCCGAGCGCGCCCAGATGCCAGTAGTCCATCGGCCGGTCGCGCAGCGAGCTGACCAGGCTGTACGCGGCCGCCAGCAGCGACGCCACGATGATCACATTGGCGAGGGCGTTCGTCATAGCACTCCGCAGAGTACTACCGGCTGTAGTTCTTAAGCGAGCCGGCGGGCGGCGCTGACCCGCCGCCGGGCCGGCCTGGCCCGGCGGCGCGAAAATGCCGCGCGTGCCCGGCGGCGGGCCCCTAGGGTTGCACGGCATGATGATCTTCGGTCCCGCCGTCGACGTCCGCCCCCTGTTCCCGCGGGAACGGCGGGCCCTGCTCGACCTGCTCGGCGCGCTGAGCCCGGCCGACTGGGCCAGGCCGACGGTGTGCCCGGGCTGGGACGTCCACGACGTCGTCGGCCACGTGCTCAACGACTACATGCGTCGCCTGTCGGGCAGCCGCGACGGGCACGGCGGCGCGGTGTTCGCCGACGACGAGACGCTGCCCGCCTACCTGGCGCGCACCAACGAGACGTTCGTCCAGGCGGCCAGGCAGCTCAGCCCCCGGCTGATGATCGAGCTGCTGGAGCACCTGGGGCCGCGGCTCGACGCCCTGTGGGCGGCGCGCGACCTGCACGCCCCGGCGGACCTGAACGTCTCCTGGGCCGCCGACGACATCGGCAGCCCCGCGTGGCTGGACATCGGCCGCGAGTACACCGAGTTCTGGGTCCACCAGCAGCAGGTGCGCGACGCCGTCTCCGTCCCGGGCGCCGACGAGCCCGACCTCATGGCCCCGGTGCTGGACGTCTTCGCCCGCGCCCTGCCGCACGCCCTGCGCATGCACGACCGCCCCGAGGGCAGCACCGTCCACCTGACCGTGCGCGGCCCGGCCGGCGGCCGGTGGGGTGCGATCCGGGCCGAGGGGCGATGGCGGATGGCCGAACCGCAGGGCGAGCCCGCCGCGCACGTCTCGATCGACCAGGACGCCTTCTGGCGGCTGGCGACCAGGGGCATCACCGTGGAGCAGGCCCGCCGCCGGGCGACGGCCGGCGGCGATCCGGAGCTCACCGCCGCCGTCACGGCCCTGCTCGCGGTCATCGCCTAGCGCGCGCCCCCGTTTCCGCGCCGGACCGCGCATTCTGGACGTCCCACCCCGTACGGCATGGGATCATGGCTCGCGTGAACGCGCTCCAGTCGCTGACCCTCGTCCGGCACGGTGAGAGCACCGGCAACGTGGCCTACCAATCGGTGCAGGGCACCGCCGCCGAAGAGAGCGGCATCACCGAGCGCGACGCCGACATCGCCCTCACCGCGACGGGCCGCGCGCAGGCCGCGGCGCTGGGCCGGTGGCTGGCCGCGCTGCCCGCGGACGAGCGCCCGACCCTGGTGCTGGCCTCCCCGTACGTCCGCGCCGTCGACACCGCCCGGATCGCGCTGGAGCAGGCGCCATTCGAGGCCGAGATCCGGGTGGACGAGCGGCTGCGCGACCGCGAGCAGGGCATCCTGGAGGGGCTGACGCCGACCGGCGTCCGCCGCCGCCACCCCGAGGAGGCCGACCGGGCGCGCCGCCTCGGCAAGTTCTACTACCGCCCGCCCGGCGGGGAGTCCTGGTGCGACCTGGCGCTGCGGCTGCGCACCCTGTACCGGGACCTGCAGCAGGACGCGGCGGGCGAGCGGGTGCTGATCGCCGCCCATGACGCGATCGTGGTGGTGACCCGGTACCTGGTGGAGGACCTCTCCGAGCGGGAGGTCCTGGAGATCGAGAAGACCCCGATCGCCAACTGCTCGGTGTCCCGCTGGCGGCAGGACGGCGGCCGGCTGGCCGCCGTCACCTACAACGACTGCGCGCACCTCACCGGCGCGGGCGCCGCCTCCGCCTGACGGCCGCCCCGGAGCGCACCGGCCGCCCCGCGCGCCGCCCGGCCGTGCCGCGCGACACGGCGTGTGACCAGGTGACAGCGGCGCGATTCATGCAAAGAACACCCCCGCGACACGCACTGTTCTCCTCCTGTTCGCCTACAGTTTTAAGGAGCCCCGGTCCTATCTCTCACGCCCCATGAGGAGCATCCATGACCATGTTCTCGGCCCTCGTCCGACGCGCCGCCGCGGAGGCGGAGCTGCGATTGCGGAACGGGCTCGACCTGCTCTCCGCGATCACCGAGGATCGGGAACGCCAGGCCGGACGCGACCGGATCGCCGCCTGCGACGAGCGGATCCGCCGGCTGGAGCAGGTCATCGAGGGCCAGGACCGCGACCTGCGCGCGCTGCGCACCGAGCTGGACTCGCTGGTCGGCCAGCTCAACGACCGGCTGCTGCCGCGCATCGACGAGCGCATGGACGACACCGAGCGCGACCTGACCTCGCTGGCCACCGGGCTGGTGCGGGCCGGCCGGGAGACCACCGCCCACCGGTCCCGGCTGGAGGCGGTCGAGAACCGCGTCACCGACCTTCGCGGCAAGCTCGCCCGCATGGAGCAGCGCGCCGCGCTGTGGCGCGACCTCCAGGCCACCATGGCGCGGCTGGGCGACGACGTCGACGCGCTCCGCACGCGGCTGGGCGCCCGCCCGCCCCTGCCGGCCCCGGCCCCGGCGCCCGCCGCGCCGCTCGGCGAGGCCGACGCCCGCCACTCCTGAGATCGCCGCCGCCGGCGGCTGCGCGACAATGGGCGCATGCAGCCTTCGAGTACACAGAGCGATGACCGCGTCGTCGTTGTGGCCGGCGCCGGCGGCGCCGCCGGGCAGGCGGTCGTCCGGGCGCTGACCGCGCGCGGCGCCCGCGTCATCGCCGCCGGCCGGACCCCGCACGAGTGGGACGACGAGCGCGTCACCCCCGCGGTCATCGACCTGCTGGACGCCGCCGCCGTCACCGAGTGGGCCCGCGGGATCGCCGCCGGGCACGGCCGCGTCGACGGGCTGATCCACCTGGTCGGCGGCTGGCGCGGCGGCGCGACGTTCGGCGACACCGACCTGGCCGACTGGGCGTTCCTGCACGACATGCTGATCCGCACCCTGCAGCACACCACGCTCGCCTTCCACGAGCACCTGCGGTCCGCGCCGGGCGGCGGGCGCATGGCGATCGTGTCGCAGCACGCGGCGCGCGCCCCCGGCCAGGGCGTGGCCGCCTACGGCGCCGCCAAGGCCGCGTCGGAGGCATGGACGCTCGCGCTCGCCGACTCCTTCGCCGGCACCGGCGCCGCGGCCGTCGTCCTGGTCGTCAAGGCCCTGCTGGACGACCGGATGCGCGCCGAGAAGCCCGACGCGAAGTTCGAGGGCTTCACCCACGTGGACGCCCTGGGCCGGGCCATCGCGGGCCTGTGGGACCGGCCCGCCGCCGAACTGAACGGAACGCGCGTTGACCTCTCCGCCTGACCCCGCCACCGACACCGCCGCCATGCGCGGCTTCGCCAGCGACAACCACGCCGGGATCCATCCCGAGGTGCTGGCCGCGATCACCGCCGCCAACGGCGGGCACCAGCCCGCGTACGGCGACGACCGCGACACCGCCCGGCTGCGCGCGGTGATGCGCCGCCACTTCGGCGAGCGCGCCGAGACGTACCCGGTGTTCAACGGCACCGGCGCCAACGTCGTCGGCCTCCAGGCGATGGCCGACCCGTGGAGCTCGGTGATCTGCGGCGAGAACTCGCACATCCACGTGGACGAGTGCGGCGCCGCCGAGAAGGTCGCCGGGCTCAAGCTGCTCCCCGTGGCGACGCCGGACGGCAAGCTGACGCCCGAGCTGATCGCCCCGTACGCCTGGGGCTGGGGCGACCCGCACCACGCCCAGCCGAAGATCGTGTCCATCACCCAGAGCACCGAGATGGGCACCGTCTACACGCCCGCCGAGGTCGCGGCGCTCGCGGAGTTCGCCCGCGAGCGCGGCATGCTCCTGCACATGGACGGCGCCCGCCTCTCCAACGCCGCCGCCGCGCTGGACGTGCCGCCGCGCGCGTTCACCTCCGACGCGGGCGTGGACGTGCTGTCGTACGGCGGCACCAAGAACGGCGCGATGGCCGGCGAGGCGATCGTCGTGCTGAACCCGGACGCCGTGCGCGGCATCGAGTTCCTGCGCAAGATGGGCATGCAGCTGGCGTCCAAGATGCGCTTCGTGTCCGCGCAGCTGGTGGCGCTGCTGGACGGCGACCTGTGGCTGCGCAACGCCGCGCACGCCAACGCGATGGCCCAGCACCTGGCCGCCGCCGTGCGGGCGGTGCCGGGCGTGCGGATCACCCAGCCGGTGCAGGCGAACGCGGTGTTCGCCGTGATCCCGCCGGCGGTCGCCGAGCGGCTGCGCCGGCGGTACGCGTTCTCGACCTGGGACGAGCGCACCGGCGAGGTCCGCTGGATGTGCGCGTTCGACACCACCGAGGACGACGTCGCGGCGTTCGCCAAGGCGCTGGCCGAGGAGATGTCCGCCTGAACCGGCCGGCCCGCCGCCCTCCGGGATCCCGGGGATCGGGATCGTGCGAGCGCCGGGGACGCCCCCGGAGTTATCGTGACCCGAACAGCATTCGGTAAGAGGAGGCGGGCCTGATGGCCAACCGCACGTTCGTCGTCGGCGTGGGCATGACCAAGTTCGAGAAGCCGGGCTCGCGCGACTGGGAGTACCCCGACATGGCCAAGGAGGCCGTCGGCAAGGCCCTGGAGGACGCGGGGGTCGCCTACGACAAGGTCGAGCAGGCGTACGCCGGCTCGATGTACGGGTCGATGGGCCAGCGCGCCCTCTACGAGACCGGCATGACCGGCATCCCGGTGATGACCGTCGCCAACGCCTGCGCCACCGGCTCCAGCGCGCTGTTCATGGCCCGCCAGGCCGTCCGCGGCGGGCTCGCCGACTGCGCCCTCGCGCTCGGCATGGAGAAGATGAAGAAGGGCTCGCTCGGCGCGGGCATGGACTCCAAGGTCACCATCATCGACCACCACCTCAGGTCGATGACCGCCGGCCGCGAGTGGGAGCTCGACAAGGCGCCGATGCCGCAGATGTTCGGCAACGCCGGCCGTGAGCACATGGAGAAGTACGGCTCCACGCCCGACCACTTCGCCTGGATCGGCTACAAGAACCACAAGCACTCGGTGAACAACCCGTACGCGCAGTTCCAGACCGAGTACTCGCTCGACGACGTCAAGAACGCCACGATGATCTTCGACCCGCTGACCAAGCTCCAGTGCTCGCCGACCTCCGACGGCGCCGCCGCCGCGATCGTGGTCAGCGAGCGGTTCCTGGACGAGCACGACCTGTGGGACCAGGCCGTCGAGATCGCCGGGCAGTACATCGCCACCGACACCCCCGACAGCTTCGCCGACAACTCCTCCATCCAGGTCGTCGGCTTCGGCTGCTCGCAGCGCGCCGCCGAGAAGGCCATGGACGAGGCCCAGATCGGCATCGACGACGTCGACGTCATCGAGCTGCACGACTGCTTCAGCGCCAACGAGCTCGTCACCTACGAGGCGCTCGGCATGGCCGCCGTCGGCGAGGGCCACAAGCTCATCGACGACGAGGCCACCACCTACGGCGGCAAGTGGGTCGTCAACCCCTCCGGCGGCCTCATCTCCAAGGGCCACCCCCTCGGCGCCACCGGCATCGCCCAGTGCGCCGAGCTCACCTGGCAGCTGCGCGGCCAGGCCGGCAAGCGCCAGGTCGAGAACGCCCGCGTCGCCCTCCAGCACAACATCGGCCTCGGCAGCGCCTGCGCCGTCGCCGTCTACAAGCCCGCGTCCTGACCGTCCCCGGCGTGCCCGCCACGGCGGGCACGCCGCAGGCGCAGCCGCGTTCCCGCGGGGGCGCGTCCGCACCCGGCACGGTGGGTAGACATTAGACAAAACCTGCGTCTTGTCTCATCATGGCGCGAGAAGCGCCCACCACCGGAGGACCCGACGCGATGCCCACCCCCACGCGCGCCCCCCTCGGCCCCGGATCCCTGCTCTGGACGTACGCCGGCGACCTGCGCTCCCTGCTCCCCGGCGCCGCCGCCGGGCTGATGCAGCTCATGCACCCCGGCATCGGCGCCGGCGTCGCCGAGCACTCGGCCTTCTTCGACGCCCCGTTCGACCGCATCTACCGCTCGGTCCCCCAGATCTGGGCCACCATCCTCGCCGACGACGCCGACCGCCGCGGCCACGAGATCCGCGACCTGCACCGCACCATCGCCGGCACCGACGAGCACCGCCGCCGCTACCACGCCCTCGAACCCGAGACCTACTGGTGGGCCCACGCCACGTTCACCTGGGAGATCTTCAAGGCCGCCGAGGTCTTCCACCCCCGCGCCCTCACCGCCGAGGACCGCGAGCGCATGTACGCCGAGACCGTCACCTGGTACTCCCGCTACGGCGTCAGCATGCGCCCCGTACCGCCGGACTACGCCGCGTTCCAGTCCAAGTTCTGGCACGTCTGCGCCCGCACCCTCGAACTCACCCCCGCCGCCGCCCGCGCCCTGGAGATCGCCAGGCACGGCTCCGACACCGTCTCCCTCATGCCCGTCGGCGGCGCCCGCATCGAACGCGCCGGCCGCCTGGTCGCCGAACGCCCCCTGCGCCTCATCACCTTCGGCTGCCTGCCCCCGATCGTCCGCGACCGCTTCGGCATCCCGTTCAGCGCCGCCGACCAGGTCCGGTTCGCCGCCCTCGCCCTGGCCAACCGGCAGGGCTACCGGATGGTCCCCACCCGCCTCAACCACTGGACCCTGCGCAGCACCCTGCGCTACATCGGCTCCCACACCCGCGACCAGCGCTACCGGCCCGCCGCCTGACCGCACCGTTCGCCCGCGCGCATTACCCCGCCATCAACCGCCCGGTCGCATACCCTTCAGCCGAGTAGCCGACAACAAAGGTGTGGAGACGATCGCCGCCGGCGCCGAACGCGCGGCGCCCGCCGGGCCCACGGCCCCCGGCGGTGACGCCGCGGCACGCAGTCCAGAGACCCCGGCGACGCGGGGTCCCCAAGCCGGCGCCGCGGCGCCCGCGCGAGGACGGCCGGTGCGGTGGCGGCCCATGCGAGGGCGACCCATGCGACGGCGTCCGGCACGGTGGGCGCTCCTCGCGGCCCTGCCGGTCGCCGCCGCGGCCGCCCTGCTCGCGCTGTACGGGGACGCGCCGCTCCGCTCCGCCGCCACCGCGTTCCAGGACGTGCGATGGGAGTTCCTCCCCGCCCTCGCCGTCCTGTCGGTCCTGCACTACGTCCTCGCCGCGATCGCGCTGCGCGGCGCCGCCGGACTCCGGCTGCCGCTGTACGAGACGACGCTGACCCAGTTCACCGCGGCCGCCGCCAACCGCGTCACGCCCAGCGGCCTCGGCGCCGTGGCCGTCAACACCCGCTACCTCGTCTGCCGCGGCATGCCCCTCCGCAAGGCCGCCGTCGCCGTCGCCGCGCTCCAGGTCGCCGGCGCCCCCGCCGACCTCATCCTGCTCGCGATCGTGCTCCTCATCGCCCAGGACTCGCGCATGCTGGAGACCGTCGGCGACCACGCCGCGCGCGCCGTCGCGCTCCTGCCGCCCGCCCCGGCCCTGATCGGCGCCGCGCTCCTCCTCCCCGCCGCCGTCCTGCTGATCCGCCGCGCGCTGCGCTCCCCCGCCGCCGGGCGGGTGCTCACCGGCATGACCGACCTGTGCCGCCGCCCCGGCGACCTCGCGGTCACGCTCACCGCGTCCGCCGCGACCACGCTCGTCCTCGGGCTGGCCCTCGCGCTCAGCGTGCTCGCCGTACCCGGCGCCGCCACGACCGGCGACGTGCTGCCGCTGCTGGCCGCCTACCTCGTCGGCGCCGCCGCGGGCGCCGCGCTGCCCGCGCCCGGCGGCGTCGGCTCCACCGAGGCCGCGCTGGTCGCCGCGCTCGCCGCCGTCGGCATCACCGCCGGCACCGCGCTCCAGGCCGTGCTCCTGTTCCGCGCCGTCACCTTCTGGGCGCCGGTCCCGATCGGCCTGCTCACCTGGCGCACGCTGCGCCACCGGGTCACCCCTGAACCAGCTCCTCCAGCAGCTCCTGGAACTCCGCGCTGATCGAGACCGCCAGCGTGTCCTCCCGCGCCTCGACCGCGCCCGCCAGCCGCAGCGCACCGTCCCGCCACCAGTAGACGTTGGGCGTGATCGAGCGGGGGCCCTCCTGGAAACCGCCCCACCCGACCCGGACCAGCAGGTTCATCGCGGCGGCCACCTCCCCGCCGTGGACGGGCACGGCGTGCACCATCCCCTGCGCGGGCACCACGACCAGCGCCCCGTGCGGACCGGTCACCGGATAGTCGTCCACCCACAGCGCGTGTGCGGTCGCGTAGGCGTAGTCGCCGCCGAGCGAGAAGAGCCGCACGCCCTCGTAGTCGCCGGCCGCCAGCTCCAGCGGCCCGTCCCGCCGGACGTTCTCCTCGGCGGCGGCGAACAGCTCGCCGGCCTCCGTCCCCCACTTCTCCCGCAGGTCGGCGTTCACGATCATCATCGCGGTCGGCTTGTCGACCACCAGCACCTCCGCCAGCCCCGGCGCCACCTGCCGCCGGACGGGCTCGGTCCCGGCCTTGACGCCCGTACCGAAGTCGTCGCCGTACAGCCGGGTCCGCAGCAGCGGCCGGACCAGCGCGAGGTCCTCGAAGTCGAGCGCGTCGTCACCGTCGTCCGCCGCCGTGGCGATCACCGAGCCCACGAAGTCGGCCGCGATCGCCGGCCACTGGTCGCGCGGTTCCCGCGCCGCCCACTGCCGCAGGTTGGTGAGATAGATCAGGCCCGGCGCGTCCTGGTCCGGGCGGCGCAGCTCCACCTGGTCCTCGTCGACCACCCGGGCCACGTACCCGTGGTGCTCGATGATCGCGCACACCAGCCCCAGCAGGGGGTCGTCCGACATCGCGTCCATGGGTGGCCAGCCTAGAGTCCCCCCTCTGACAGAACGGGCGATGCGGCGAACACGGGCATAGGCGAACGCGGTCAGGGGGAGCATGGGGGCGCGCGGCCGCACGCCTTTACATTGTAGATCATAAACATCGGCGGCCTCGGCGGCGGAGGTGGGCCAGATGGGTCGTGACCCGGTGCAGCGTCCGCTCGTCCGGGCTCCAGCCGCGATGCAGGAGCGAGGTCAGGAGGGCCTCCAGGTACGGGCCGGGGGCGGGCAGGACGTCACGGGTCACGGGGATGACCTCCCAGCCGTGCTCGCGGGCGAGCCAGCGGCGGCGGGCGGTGTCGCGGGCGCGGGCCGCAGGGCCGGTGTGGTGCTCCTCGCCGTCGTACTCCAGGCCGACGCGGAACTCCTCGTAGCCGAGGTCGACGGCGAGCGGCTCGCCGCGCGGGCCGGGGACCCGGACCTGGGTGCGGGGACGGGGGAAGCCGGCGCTCACGACCAGCAGCCGGGTGCGGGTCTCGCCGGGGGACGCGGCGCCCGGGTCGGCGAGGCGGAAGGCGTCCCGGAGGCGCGCCGAGGCGCGGCAGTCGGGGAGGTCGCGGGCCATGAGGCGGAGGGCGTCCAGGGAGACGCCGGCGCGCAGGAACTGGTCGAGGGCGGCGACGGCCTCGCCGCGCGGGAGCCGGCGGGCGCAGTCGAGGGCGGTGCGGGCCGGGGTCGTCACGCGGACGCCGGCCTCCTCGGTGACGTGCGCCGCGGGCGGGCTGCGGGCCAGGTCGACCTCCCACTCGGAGGCGTTCCGGCCGGGCGGCAGGACGTCCAGGCCCCAGATCCAGGCGGCGGCGCGGCCGGCCACGACGCCGGCGGGGGCGAGGCGGGCGATCAGGGCGGCGCGGGCGGGCGGGGAGTCCTCGGCGCCGGCGGTGACGGCCGTCCCGGCGTGGCTCCAGCTGAGTCGGGTGGTCATCCCACGAGCGTGACGGCCGCCGGCGGGCGCGCGGGAGGGGTCGCGGGAACTGTGGACAAACGGCCGCGGGCGCCTAGGGCGCCGTCACGGCCCACTCGCCGATGCGCTTGATGAGGTCGTGGGTGGCGGCCACCTCGGCGTGCCCGAACCCCGGCTCGATCCACAGCTCCCGCGGCTCGCGCGCCGCGCCGTACAGCTGGCGGGCGTGCTCCAGCGGCAGGAACGGGTCGGCGTCCCCGTGGACGACCAGCAGCGGGGCGGGGGCGATGCGGGACGCGACCTCGTGCGGGGCCGCGGGCTCGGGGTTCCAGCCGCCGGGGGCCACCCGGGTGCCGCGCGCCAGCCGTACGGCCAGGCGGCCCATCCGGCGCTCGATGACCCAGTGGACGCGGCGCATCGGCACCGTGCCGCGGTAGTACCAGCGGGCGGGGGCGCTGACCGAGACCACGGCGTCGACGCCGCCGCACAGGGCCGCGTGCCGTACCGCGACGGCGCCGCCCATGGAGAACCCGACGGCCGCGACGCGCCCGTACCCGCGCCGCCGGGCGGCCGCCACCGCGGCGTCGACGTCGAGCACCTCGCGGTCGCCGACGGTGGAGCGGCCGCCGGAGCGGCCGTGGCCGCGCAGGTCGAGGCCGATCACGCCGCCGTGGGCGTTGAGCGCGGCGGAGATCCGGCGCAGCACGGGCTGCCGCCACGAGCAGGTGAACCCGTGCGCCACCACGAAGCACAGCCCGCGGTCGCCGGGGCTGTGGCCGGCGTCGATGCGGACGCCGTCCCGGGTGAACAGGGTCAGCGGATCGGGTTCGCGCACCCTCACATCATTCCCGATACCAGGAAAGCCGGACGAAACGGACGTGACACCGGACGGTGGCGCCCGGCCGCCGCCGCCCCCGCCCGGCGGCCCTCGCGCCCCGGTGGCGGCCCGGATAGCGTGGCCCCATGGACGAATCGACCACCACCCGCCGCGCGCTGCACGGTGTCGCCGAGCTGCTCCTGGCCGGGCCGCAGCACCGCGAGAGCGGCACGATCCGGCTGGCGGTCACCCCGGACGGCTTCGCGACGACCGCCGCGCCGCGGCTGCGCGTCGCGGGCACCGAGCTGGTCGCCGGCGACCGGGTGATCCCGATGAACGGCACCACGTTCCGGGAGCTGGCCGCCGCGGCCGACGTCGCGGACCCGGGCGGCCCCCGCGACCTCTACCGCGACGGCAGCGGTGCCGGGCTCGACGACCTCATCGGGGTCGACGCCGGCGCGGCCGGAGTGGTGCACACCGCCTTCGCGCGCGGCGACGAGGCGCTGCGGCGGCTCGCGCCGGAGGTGACGCCCGTCCTGTGGCCCGAGCACTTCGACGTCGGCATCGCGGTCGGCGAGGTCAACTACGGCGTCTCGCCGGGCGACTCCTACCTCGGCGAGCCGTACGCGTACGCCGCGCCGTGGAAGCCGCGCGCCGGGTCGTTCTGGAACGCCCCGTTCGGCGCGGCCCGGCCGCTGGGGGAGCTGCCGGGCGCGACGGCGATCCTCGACTTCCTCATGGAGGGCCGGGACCGGGCGGCGGCCGACCCCGTACGCGAGGGCTGAACCGCTCAGGCCGCCTGATAACGTGCAGTTCACGCGCGCTCTGGAGCGAAGTCCGGTGTGATCCCGGCGCTGTCCCGCAACTGTGATGCCCGTCCCGGGCCGAGCCAGGTCGCCTCCGCCCGCGCGACGTTCCCCGACCTCGTGGAAGGGCGGGCCGTCACTCCGGTGCGGCGGGCCTGCCCTCCCGTAGCCATGGAGGCTCCCTTGAGACCCGTACGTGCCCTCGGCGCGGCCCTGATCGCCGGTGTCCTGACGCTGGCGGCCGGCTGCGGCTCCGGCGACGAGAAGCCGGCGGCGGCGGGCGGCGCGGTCACCGTCCAGGCCGCCAACGGCGCCGTCACGATCCCGGCCGTGCCGAAGCGGATCGTGTCCCTCTCCCCCACCCACACCGAGACGCTGTTCGCCATCGGCGCCGGCCCGCAGGTGGTGGCGGTCGACGAGTACTCCAACCACCCGGCGAACGCGCCGAAGACCAAGCTGTCGGGGTTCAAGCCGAACGCCGAGGCGATCATCGCCCACAAGCCCGACCTGGTCGTGCTGTCCGACGACATGGACGGCATCGTCAAGGCGCTGGAGAAGGTCAAGGTCCCGGTGCTGCTGGAGCCCTCGGCCGCCAAGCTGGACGACGCGTACGACGAGATCATGGACCTGGGCACCGCCACCGGCCGCGCGGACCAGGCGAAGAAGCTCACCGACGACATGCGCGCGAAGATCCAGCAGACCGTCGCGGCGTCGTCCAAGGGCAAGGGCCTGACCTACTACCACGAGCTGGACGACCAGCTGCACACGGTGACGTCCAAGACGTTCATCGGGCAGGTGTACGGGATGTTCGGCCTCGAGAACATCGCCGACAAGGCCGAGAAGGCCGCCGGCGGCTACCCGCAGCTGTCGCGCGAGTACCTCGTCAGGAGCGACCCGGCGCTGATCTTCCTCGGTGACACGAAGTGCTGCGGGCAGAACGCGTCGACGGTCGGCAAGCGGCCCGGCTGGCAGGACCTCACGGCGGTGCGGAAGAACGGCGTGGTCGAGCTGGACGACGACATCGCCTCCCGCTGGGGGCCGCGCCTGCCCGACTTCGTCAAGGCCATCGGCGACGCGGTGCGGAAGGCCCCGGCGGCTCAGTGAGCAAGCCGTTCGCGGGGGCGCCCGGGGCCCCGGCGGTCCCGGCGCCCGCGCGGCTGCGGCCCGTGCCGCTGGCGGTGGCGGTGGCGCTGCTGGCCGCCACGCTCGTGGCCGGGCTGCTCGTCGGCGCGGCCGGGCTGCCGCTCGGCGGGGTGCTCAAGGCGCTGCTGGACCGGCTGCCGTTCGTGTCGGTCGACTCCGGGCTCAGCGTGGTCGAGCGGAACGTGCTGTTCGAGCTGCGGCTGCCCCGGGTGCTGATGAGCGCGCTGGTCGGCGGCCTGCTGGCGATGGCCGGCGCGGGCTACCAGGGCGTGTTCCGCAACCCGCTGGCCGACCCGTACCTGCTGGGCGCCGCCGCGGGGGCGGGGGTCGGCGCCACCCTGATCATCGTGGTGACGCCGGGCGACCCCGCGTACAGCGTGCCGCTGGCGGCGTTCGCGGGCGCGATCGGCGGGGTGTTCCTGGCGTACGCGCTGGGCAACATGGCCGGACGCGGCGGCGGCTCGGGCGCGGCGACGCTGGTGCTGGCGGGCGTGGCGGTGTCCAGCTTCCTGTCCGCGGTGCAGACGTTCCTCCAGCAGGCCAAGGCGGAGGAGCTGCAGCGGATCTACTCGTGGATCCTGGGCGGGGTCGGCTCGGCCGACTGGCGCCAGCTGGCCATGGTCGCCCCGTACGCGCTGGTCTCCACCGTGGTCCTGCTGCTGCACGGCCGGCTGCTGGACGTGCTGGGCGTGGGCGACGAGGAGGCGTCCGCGCTGGGGCTGTCGGCGGCCCGGGTCCGGCTGGTGGTGCTGGTCGCCGCGTCGCTGGCGACGGCCTGCGCGGTGGCGGTCAGCGGGCTGATCGGGTTCGTCGGCATCGTCGTGCCGCACGTGGTGCGGCGGCTGGCCGGGTCGTCGTACCGGGTGGTGCTGCCGCTGTCGCTGCTGGGCGGCGGGGCGTTCCTGGGGCTGGCGGACCTGGTCGCGCGCAGCGTGGTCGCGCCCGGGGAGCTGCCGCTGGGCGTGGTGACCGCGTTCGTCGGCGGGCCGTTCTTCGTGCTGGTGCTGCGCGCGACCCGCAGGCAGGTGGACGCATGACGATCACGGTGCGCGATCTGGACGTCGCGCTGGACGGCCGGCCGGTCCTGCACGGCGTGTCCCTGGAGGTGCCGGCGGGCTCCTGGACGGCCGTGATCGGCCCGAACGGCGCGGGCAAGTCGACGCTGCTGCGGGCGGTCCTCGGGCTGCGCGGCGCCGCGGGCGAGATCTCCATCGCGGGCGCCGACCCGCGCGCGCTGAAGCCGCGGGAGCGGGCCCGGCTGGTGGCGTACGCGCCGCAGAACCCGAACCTGCCCGCCGGGATGGCCGTCCTCGACTACACGCTGCTCGGCCGCTCCCCGTACATCCCGCACCTGGGGCGGGAGAGCGCGCGGGACCGCGCCGTCGCCGCCGAGGTGCTGGAGCGGCTGGACCTGGCCGGGCTGGCGGGCCGCACGCTGGACCGGCTGTCGGGCGGCGAGCGGCAGCGGGTGGTGCTGGCCCGCGCGCTGGCGCAGCAGACGTCGGTGCTGCTGCTGGACGAGCCCACGACCGCGCTCGACATCGGCCACCAGCAGCAGGTCATGGAGCTGATCGACCGGCTGCGGCTGGCCGACGGGCTGACCGTGGTGACCACGATCCACGATCTGACGCTGGCCGGGCAGTACGCCGACGACCTGGTGCTGCTGTCGGGCGGCCGGGTCGCCGCCGCCGGGCCGCCCGCCGGGGTGCTCACCCGGGACGCGGTCGCGGCGCACTTCGACGCGCGCGTGCGGGTCACGCCGGGCGCGGGCGGCCGCCCGATCCTCTCCCTGGAGCGGCCGTGAGACTCGATCTGGTGTGGCGCGAGGAGGACGGCGCGCGCTTCTGCGCGACGGTGTGGCGGCCCGGCCCGGGGCTGCGGATGATCTCCTCGGGGATGGCGGGCGGCGGGATCGGGCCGCGGAACTGGGTCCTGAACGCCCAGGTCGCGAGCGACTACGCGCGCACGGACCCGGCCGCGCACATCGCGGAGCTGGCCGCCGCGTGCGGGCTGCGCGGTCCCGGTGTCGGGCTGCTGACCGCCGCCTCGGTGGACCGGACGATGCGCCGCCGGGACGAGGGGGTGACGGCCGCGGCGACGGTCGGGCTGCGCGTCCCGACCTGGGCGGCCGCCCCGGCGGGCGCGGCGGACCCGGAGCTGGCGCCGGTGACCGCGGACGGCCGGCGGCCGGGAACGATCAACATCGTGGTGGAGGTGCCGGCGCCGCTGTCGGACGCGGCGCTGGTGAACGCGGTCATGACGGTGACCGAGGCCAAGACGCAGGCGCTCCTGGAGGCGGGCTACCCGTGCACGGGCACCGCCTCGGACGCGGTCTGCGTCGCCGCGCCGATCCCCGCCGGGAACGGGCACGGCGGGGGCATCGGGAACGCGGAGGGCACCGAGCCGTTCGCG
The DNA here is from genome assembly GCF_041951345.1 of Actinomadura sp. 21ATH. Classification (NCBI taxonomy): domain Bacteria; kingdom Bacillati; phylum Actinomycetota; class Actinomycetes; order Streptosporangiales; family Thermomonosporaceae; genus Actinomadura; species Actinomadura sp. 21ATH. Next base: position 688,312 of record NZ_JBGNUR010000002.1, read on the forward strand.
GGGCCGCGTTCGGTGTGGGGCGCGCGGATCGCGCGGGCCGTCCACGCGGCCGTCCACGCCGGGGCGCTCGACTACTCCGAGTACCTGGCGGGCACCGGCCGCCGCGCCACCCCGGTGCGGCACGGCGGCCGGTAGGGCCAGTGGTGTGGTGGAAGGCGACCACCTCCTCGCCGTCTCGTCCTCGCTTCCTCAGGGGGCGCCCGGTCGGCCGGTCGCCGGCAGCTGCACGCCGTTCAGCGGATGCAGCCCGGTCGGCGGCTCCTGCTCGACCGGCCGGCGGGCGCCCTGGCGGGGGGCGGCCATCTGGGTGAGCGCGTCGACGCGCCGGCGGGCGCGCTCGGCCTCGGCGCGGGCGGCGTCCCGCTCGCCGGTGAGGGCGGACACGGCGGCGCGCAGTTCCTCGGCGGTCTGGGTGAGCTGCCAGTTGGCCTGCTCGAACTCGTGCATCCGGGCCTGGATCTGGTCGCGGTCGGCGACCGCCTGGCCGCGCTTGGTCTCGGCCTCCCGGACGGCGGCGCGCAGGTCGTCGGTGGCGCGGCGGGTCGCGGCGGCCTCGATCCGGTGGCCCTCCACGATCGTCTCGGACTCCGACAGCCGGGCGTGCAGCGTGACCAGTTCGGAGCGGGCGGCCTCCAGGGCGGCGAGCAGCTCGCCCTCGCGCCCGACGACGTGGTCGCGTTCCCGCTCGGCGGCCATCCGGCTCGCGATGGCCTGGTCGGCGGTCTCCTTGGCCTGGGCGGCCTCCGCGCGGGCCGCGTCCCGGTCGGCGGCGGCCTGCTCGGCGCGCTCGCGCGCGGCGGCGGCGTCCCGGTCGGCGGCCTCGGCGCGGGCACGGGCCGAGGCCGCCTCCCGCCAGGCGTGCTCGGCCTGGCGCTGGGAGGCGTCGCGCTCCTCCTGGGCCACGGCCACGTGCGAGGCGGCCTCGGCCTGGGCGGCCGCCACCCGGCGCTCGACGCCCGCGACGCTCAGCTCGGAGGCCAGCGAGCCGGCCAGCCGGTCGGCGGCCGACTCCAGCCGCTCCACCATCTCCCAGGCCCAGGCCACCTGCCCGGTGAGCCCGGGGGTCTCCTTGCCGCGCTCGCGCCGGTGCCGCGCCTCCCGGCCGCACGCGCCGTCGTTGTCGGCGCAGTACCGGAGGGTGCGGGCGCCGCTGACGGGCTGCGGCACGGGCCGCCCGCAGCTGGCGCACGGCCAGACGGCGACGGGGTCGCCGATCCGCGCGATGTCCAGGTCGGGGAGCGTGTCGGGCGCCGCCCTGACGGCCGGTGCGGGGGCGGCGGGCTCTGCGGCGGGGGCGGGCGCCCGCCGGTCCGGACCGGCCGCCGGACCGGCCGCCGGGCCGCCCGTCCGGTTCCGGGCGTGCCGGGCGCCCGCCGTCGTCTCGCCACCGCCGGGACGGTGGATGACCTTGTGATCACCGAGTGGAGCGACCTTCTGGTCCGTCATGTGCCGTTGTACGCACGCGCGCCGCGAAGCGTTCGACGTATCTCACGGCATTTTCCACCCTTTTATCCCCTACCGCCGCTATGAACTCTCACCCTGCTCTCGTTGCTCGCGCAAGTACCCTTCCCGCACGCGGCGGCGGCTGAGCTTGCCCGACGGGGTGCGCGGCAGCGAGTCGCGGAACTCGATCCGCCGCGGATGCTTGAGCCTGGCCAGGAGCGTCGCGCAGTGCGCCAGCAGCTCGTCCGCGAGCGCCTCGCCCTGCTCGCTGCCGGGCGCCGGCTCGACGAGGGCGACCGCGCTCTGCCCCCAGTCCTCGTCCGGGACGCCGATCACCGCCACGTCCGCCACCGCCGGATGCTGGAGCAGCGCCGCCTCGATCTCGGCCGGGTAGATGTTCACCCCGCCGGTGATGATCAGGTCCGTCCGGCGGTCGCTCATGTAGAGCCAGCCGTCCTCGTCCAGGTGGCCGATGTCGCCGGGCGTGTAGAAGTCGCCGATCATGCTGGCCGCGGTCTTGTCCGGATCGCGGTGGTACTCGAAGCCGGCCTGGCCGCGCGCGTAGATGAGGCCGGGCTCGCCGGGCGGCAGCTCCGCGCCCGACTCGTCGAAGATCTTGATCTCCACGCCCTCGACCGGGCGGCCCACCGTCCCCGGGTGCTCCAGCCACTCCCGCGGCCTGGCCACCACGACCGGCCCGCTCTCGGTGGAGCCGTAGTACTCGTACAGCACCGGCCCCCACCAGTCGAGCATCCGCCGCTTGGTCTCGACGGGGATCGGCGCGGCGCTGTGGTAGACCTGCCGCAGCGACGACAGGTCATGGCGGCCGCGCACCTCGGCGGGCAGCCCGAGCATCCGGTGGAACATCGTCGGCACCATGAACGCGTTGGTGACGCCGTACCGCTCGATCAGCTCCAGCGTCCGCTCCGGCTCGAAGTGGTCGCCGACCACGACCGCGTGCCCGAGGTTCAGCGACAGCAGGGCGTGCACGCACGGGGCCGAGTGGTACAGCGGGCCGACCGCCAGATGGACCTCGTCACCGGGCTCGATCTCCAGGTTCCTGGCCAGGGTCTCGCGCAGGACGGCCATCGCGAGCTCGGGCGGGAAGTCCAGCAGCGGCCGCCGCACACCCTTGGGCCGACCTGTCGTCCCGGACGTGTAGAGCATGACCGAGCCCATCCTGCGCTCGTCCGGCGGATCGGCCGGCCGCCCCTCCAGCACGGCGTCCAGCCGCTCGAAGCCCTCGGCCGGGTCGATCGAGACGCGCCCCTCGGGCTTGACGGCGGCCTCGGCGGCGGCCGCCGTCACCGCGTCCGCGAACGCCGCCTCGGTGACGACCACCTTGGACCCGCTGTCGGACAGGATGTAGCCGATCTCGGGCGCGGTGAGGTGCCGGCTGACCGGGACGAGGTAGACGCCGCTCTGCATGGCGGCCAGCAGGACGGCCAGGAACTCGGCCCGGTTGCCCAGCACGGTCGCCATCGCGTCCCCGGGCTCCAGCCCGAGGGCGCGCAGCGCGTGCGAGATGCGGTTGACGTCGGCGTGCAGTTCCCCGTACGAGACCGTGCCCGCGTCGCTCAGGAACGCGGGCCGGTCCGGATGAGCGGCGGCGATCTCGTAGAAGCTGACCCCTTGGAATCCCATGCGTACTCCTCCGGCCCGCGGCTGCTGTCCGGTCCATCGAGCTATGCCGGGCGGGGAGATGTCAAGAGCTGCGTAAGTATCGAGTTACATCGGTGACGCGCCGCCCCGGTGGCACAGCGCGGCCAGCGCCATCGCGTGCAGCAGCTCGGCCATCGCGTCGCGGTCGAGGCCGGCGGCGCTGTACGGGGTGGAGTTGAGCAGCCCGAAGCAGGCGTGCACGGCCGCGCGGGTGCGGTCGGCGGGCTCGCCCGGGCGCAGCCGGCGCAGGACGCCGACCCATTCCTCCACGTAGGCGCGCTGGAGGCGGCGGATCCGGTGGCGGTCGGCCTCGGGGACGTTGTCCAGCTCGCGGCCATGCACGGTGATCAGCGCGGGCTCGTCCAGCGCGAACGCGATGTGGCCGCGCAGCAGGGCGTCCAGCGCCGCGGCCGGATCGGGGTCGGCGGCCCGCCGGGCGCCCTCGGCGAGCAGCCGCCCGCTGATGTCCAGCAGCATCTCGGCCAGCACCGCCTCCTTGCCGCGGAAGTGCCGGTAGAGGGCGGGCCCGGTGAGGCCGACGGCGCGGCCGAGGTCGCCGATCGACACGCCGTGGTAGCCGCGCCGCGCGAACAGCTCGGCGGCGGCGCCCAGGATCTCGGCCCGGCGCGGGTTGGCGGGCCCCGGCCCGGCCGGCTCGCTGCTGGCGTGCGTCATGGCGGCAGTCTAGACTGGCATTGTTAATGAGGACTAACATCTGCATCCTGAAGTGAATTGTTAATGACTCTTAACAAGCGGGGACGGGTGAGCGAGGGATGAGCGGACCGCCCGAGCTGGTGTCGCGGGCCGATCCCGGCGACGCGGCGTTCAAGAGCGCCGCCGCGGCCAACGAGGCGCTGGCGGCCGAGCTGCGCGAGCACATCGACCGGGCCGGGAGGGGCGGGCCGGAACGCGCCCGCGACCGGCACCTCGCGCGCGGCAAGCTGCTCCCCCGCGACCGCGTCGACACGCTGCTCGACCCCGGCTCGCCGTTCCTGGAGCTGTCGCCGCTGGCCGCGCACGAGATGTACGGCGGCGAGGCGCCCGGCGCCGGGATCATCACCGGCGTGGGCCGCGTCGCCGGCCGCGAGTGCGTGGTCGTCGCCAACGACGCGACCGTCAAGGGCGGCACGTACTACCCCGTCACGGTCAAGAAGCACCTGCGCGCGCAGGAGGTGGCCCTGCACAACCGGCTGCCGTGCCTCTACCTGGTCGACTCCGGCGGCGCGTTCCTGCCCCGCCAGGACGAGGTGTTCCCCGACCGCGAGCACTTCGGCCGGATCTTCTACAACCAGGCCACGATGTCCCGCGAGGGCATCCCGCAGATCGCGGCCGTCCTCGGCTCCTGCACGGCCGGCGGCGCGTACGTCCCGGCGATGAGCGACGAGGCCGTGATCGTCCGCGACCAGGGCACGATCTTCCTGGGCGGCCCGCCGCTGGTGAAGGCCGCCACCGGCGAGGTCGTCACCGCCGAGGAGCTGGGCGGCGGCGACCTGCACTCGCGCGTCTCCGGCGTCACCGACCACCTCGCCGAGGACGACGCGCACGCGCTGTCGATCGTCCGCGGCATCGTCGGCACGCTCGGCCCGCGCTCCCCGCGTCCCTGGGACGTCGCCGCGCCCGAGGAGCCCGCGCACGACCCCGCCGAGCTGTACGGCGTCGTCCCGCCCGACCCGCGCACCCCGTACGACGTCCGCGAGGTCATCGCCCGCGTCGTCGACGGCAGCCGCTTCCAGGAGTTCAAGAAGGAGTACGGCGCGACGCTGGTGACCGGGTTCGCCCGGATCCACGGGCACCCGGTCGGGATCGTCGCCAACAACGGCATCCTGTTCGCCGAGTCGGCCCTCAAGGGCGCGCACTTCATCGAGCTGTGCGACCGCCGCTCGATCCCCCTGGTCTTCCTGCAGAACATCTCCGGCTTCATGGTCGGCCGCGAGTACGAGGCGGGCGGCATCGCCAAGCACGGCGCCAAGATGGTCACGGCCGTGTCCTGCGCCCGCGTCCCGAAGTTCACGGTGGTGATCGGCGGCTCGTTCGGCGCCGGGAACTACGCGATGTGCGGGCGGGCGTACGCGCCGCGCTTCCTGTGGATGTGGCCGAACGCGCGGATCTCCGTCATGGGCGGCGAGCAGGCCGCGAGCGTGCTGGCCACCGTCCGCCGCGACCAGCTCGGCGACGCCTGGTCCGCGGAGGACGAGGAGGAGTTCAAGGCGCCGATCCGCGACCAGTACGAGCGGCAGGGCAACCCGTACTACTCCACGGCCCGGCTCTGGGACGACGGCGTCATCGACCCGCGCGACACCCGCCGCGTCCTGGCCCTCGGCCTGTCCGCCGCCGCCAACGCGCCGCTGGAGCCGGTCGGCTACGGCGTCTTCCGGATGTGAGGAGCCCGATGTTCGAGAGCGTTCTGGTGGCCAACCGGGGTGAGATCGCGATCCGGGTCTTCCGCACACTGCGCCGCCTCGGCGTCCGCTCGGTGGCCGTGCACACCGGCGCCGACGCCGGCGCCCCGCACGTCCGCGCGGCCGACGAGGCGGTGCTGATCCCGTCGTACCTGGACATCGAGGCCGTCGTCGGCGCCGCCCGCCGCACCGGCGCCGCGGCCGTCCACCCCGGTTACGGCTTCCTGGCCGAGAACGCCGCGTTCGCCCGCGCCTGCGCCGCCGCGGGCCTGGCCTTCGTCGGCCCGCCCGCCGAGGCGATCGAGGCGATGGGCGACAAGATCCGGGCGAAGCGGACGGTGGCCGCGGCCGGCGTCCCGGTCGTGCCGGGACGGAACGAGGCGGGCCTGCCGGACGCCGCGCTGGCCGAGGCCGCGCTGGCCACCGGCCTGCCCGTGCTGATCAAGCCGTCGGCGGGCGGCGGCGGCAAGGGCATGCGGCTGGTGCGCGCCGAGTCCGAGCTGGCCGGCGCGATCGACTCGGCCCGCCGCGAGGCGCGCGCGTCGTTCGGCGACGACACCCTCCTGGTGGAGCGGTTCGTCGAGAACCCGCGGCACATCGAGATCCAGGTCTTCGCCGACTCCCACGGCAACGCCGTCCACCTGGGCGAGCGCGAATGCAGCCTCCAGCGCCGCCACCAGAAGATCGTCGAGGAGGCCCCGTCTCCCCTGCTCGACGCCGAGGCCCGCGGGCGGATGGGCGCCAGCGCCGTCGCCGCCGCCCGCGCGGTCGGCTACACCGGCGCAGGAACGGTCGAGTACATCGTCTCGGCCGACCGGCCCGGCGAGTACTTCTTCATGGAGATGAACACCCGGCTCCAGGTCGAGCACCCCGTCACCGAGATGGTCACCGGACTGGACCTGGTCGAGCTCCAGCTGCGGGTGGCCGCCGGCGAGCCGCTCCCGTTCACCGAGGCCCCGCCGCTGGACGGCCACGCCGTCGAGGCCCGCGTGTACGCCGAGGACCCGGCCCGCGGCTTCCTGCCGACCGGCGGCGAGGTCCTGCTCCTGGACGAGCCCGCCGGCGACGGTGCCGGCGTCCGGGTGGACTCCGGGCTCGCGGAGGGCACCGAGGTGGGCGGCGCGTACGACCCCATGCTCGCCAAAGTGGTCGCGTGGGGCGCGGACCGCGCCGAGGCCCTGCACCGGCTCGACCGCGCGCTCGCCTCGTACACGCTGCTGGGCGTGCCGACGAACATAGCGTTCCTCCGCTCGCTGCTCGCCCATCCGGAGGTGGCGGCCGGCCGCATCGACACCGGCCTGGTCGAACGCTCCCTGGACGAGCTGTCCCCCGCCGTCCCCGTACCGCCGGAGGTCCTCGCCGCCGCCGCGCTGGAACGCATGCTCGCCCTCGAATCCGACGATCCGGACCCGTGGGCCGTACCGGACGGCTGGCGGCCCGGAGCGCACGCCTGGACGCCGTGGATCATCACCCCCGCCGGCGGCGACCCGGCCGAGGTCCGCGTCCAGGGCCGTGCCCGCGACGCGCTCGTGGCCGTCGGCGGCGCCGAGCCCGTCCGCGCGTCCCTCGCCCGCGGCGGCGCCGGCGACCTCGCCCTGACGTACGGCGGGCGGACGCTCACCTTCCGGGCCGCCCGCCAGGGGGACACCCTGTGGCTCGGCCGCGGCGGGCACGCCTGGGCGCTCGCCGAGCACGTCCGGGCCGGACGGGGCGCCGACGCCGCCGTCGCCGGGGACGGCGTCCTGCGCAGCCCGATGCCGGGGACCGTCCTGGCCGTCAAGGCCGCCGAGGGCGACCGCGTCGCCGCGGGCGAACCGCTCGTGGTGGTCGAGGCGATGAAGATGGAGCACACCGTCACCGCGCCGGTCGGCGGCGTGGTCGCCCGGCTGCCGGCCCGTGCCGGGGCGCAGGTCGCCCTGGACGCGGTGCTGGCCGTGATCGAGGAGGGCTGAGCCATGCGCGCACCGCTGGACGGGCTGCCCGAGCGCGTCACCGTCTACGAGGTCGGCCCGCGCGACGGGCTGCAGAACGAGAAGGCGGTCGTCCCGGTCGCCGACAAGGCCGAGTTCGTCGTCCGGCTGGCCGCCGCCGGCCTGCGCACGATCGAGACGACGAGCTTCGTCCATCCCCGGTGGGTGCCGCAGCTCGCCGACGCCGAGCAGCTCCTCGACGTGCTGCCGCGCCGCCCCGACCTGCGCTACCCCGTCCTCGTCCCGAACGAGCGCGGCCTGTCCCGCGCCCTGGACAACGGCGTCACCGAGATCGCCGTGTTCGGCAGCGCCACCGAGACGTTCGCGCGCCGCAACCTCAACCGCACCGTGGACGAGTCGATCGCGATGTTCGCCCCGGTCGTGGAGCGCGCCCGCGCCGAGGGCCTGTGGGTGCGCGCGTACATCTCGATGGTGTGCGGCGACCCGTGGGAGGGCGACGTGCCCATCGCGCAGGTCGTCTCCGTCGCCAAGCGGCTGATGGACCTGGGCTGCTCCCAGCTCAGCCTGGGCGACACCATCGGCGTCGGCACCCCGGGCCATGTCACGGCCCTCATCACCGCCCTCGTGGAGGCCGGGATCGGCACCGAGCGGCTGGCCGTCCACTTCCACGACACCTACGGCCAGGCCCTCGCCAACACCCTCGCCGCCCTGCGCGCCGGCGTCACCACCGTCGACGCCTCCGCCGGCGGCCTCGGCGGCTGCCCGTACGCCGAGAGCGCCACCGGCAACCTCGCCACCGAGGACCTGGTGTGGATGCTCGACGGCCTCGGCATCGACACCGGCGTCGACCTCGCCGCGCTGGCCGCCACCAGCCGCTGGATGGCGGACCGCCTCGGCCGCCCCAGCCCGTCCCGCGTCGTCCAGGCGCTGACATCGAAGGATTGATGATGATCGACTTCACGCTCACGGACGAGCAGGAGGAGCTGCGCCGCACGGTCGAGCGGTTCGCGCGGGAGACCGTGGCGCCGGTGATCGGCGAGCTGTACGAGCAGGAGCGGTTCCCGTACGAGATCGTGTCCGCGATGGGCAAGATGGGGCTGTTCGGCCTGCCGTTCCCCGAGGAGCACGGCGGCATGGGCGGCGACTACTTCGCGCTGTGCCTGGCGCTGGAGGAGCTGGCCCGGGTGGACTCCTCCGTGGCGATCACGCTGGAGGCCGGCGTCTCGCTGGGCGCGATGCCGATCTACCGGTTCGGGTCGGAGGCGCAGAAGGCCGAGTGGCTGCCGCGCCTCACCTCCGGGGAGAACCTCGCCGCGTTCGGCCTCACCGAGCCGGGCGGCGGCTCGGACGTCCCCGGCGGCATGCGCACCACCGCGCGGCTGGACGGCGACCACTGGGTGATCAACGGGACGAAGTCGTTCATCACCAACTCCGGCACCGACATCACCTCGTTCGTCACCGTGACGGCGCTGACCGGCGAGCGCGAGATCTCCACGATCATCGTCCCGAACGGCACGCCGGGCTTCACCGTCGGCCGGAAGTACTCCAAGGTCGGCTGGAACGCCTCCGACACCCGCGAGCTGTCGTTCGACGACGTCCGGGTCCCGGCGGCGAACCTCGTCGGCGAGCGCGGCCGCGGCTACGCCCAGTTCCTGCGCATCCTGGACGAGGGCCGCGTCGCGATCGCCGCGCTGTCGGTCGGGCTGGCGCAGGGCTGCGTGGACGAGTGCCTGCGGTACGTCCGCGAGCGCGAGGCGTTCGGCAAGGAGATCGGCCGCTACCAGGCCATCCAGTTCAAGATCGCCGACATGGAGCTGCGCGCCCACACCGCCCGGCTGGCCTACTACGCCGCCGCCGCGCGGATGCTGGCGGGCGAGCCGTTCAAGAAGGAGGCGGCGATCGCCAAGCTGGCCGCGTCCAACGCCGCCATGGACAACGCCCGCGAGGCGACGCAGATCTTCGGCGGCTACGGCTTCATGAACGAGTACCCGGTCGGCCGCTTCTACCGCGACGCCAAGATCCTCGAAGTGGGCGAGGGCACCTCGGAGGTGCAGCGGATGCTGATCGCCCGCGCCCTGGGGCTGCCGCCCGCCTGACCGGGACGGCGTCCCGGCCGGGCGGGCGGCACAGCCCGGCGGGCCGCCCGGTCAGAGCAGGGCCACGCCGAGGACGAGGACCACCGCCAGCGCCGAGAGGCCCTGGACGAGGGTCGCCGCGGTCTGGGCGCGGTACGCCGTCGAGACGCTCATGCCGGAGAACTGCGTGACGACCCAGAAGTACGAGTCGTTCACGTGGCTGACCACCATGGCGCCGGCGCCGATCGCCATGACCGCGAGGACCTGGCCGATCGGGATCCCGCCCATCATCGTGTCCAGGCCGAGCGCGGGCAGCAGCGGCTGCGCCAGCGTGGAGGTGATGATCAGCGCGGCGGTGGTGCTGCCCTGCGCGGTCTTCAGCAGCGCGGCCAGCGCGAACAGCACCAGCAGCGCGACCGGCCCGGCGACCGCGGAGCCGTCCCCGATGAGGGTCTTGATGTAGTCGGCGATCGGCGTCGCCTTGATCACGGCGCCGAACGCGCCGCCGGCCCCGGTGATGACCAGGATGACGGCGGCGTCCGACAGGCCCTCGCCCACCCAGGTGGTCAGCACCTCGGCGTCCCGGCGGGTGGGCAGCAGCGCCAGCGCGAGCACGACGCCGATGAGCAGCGCGTTCACCGGCGCGCCCAGGTCGGTGAGGACGTCGCCGAGCATGCCGCCGACGAGGGTGCCGCCGCCGGACGGGAACGCGGCGACCGACCCGGCCGCCATCAGCAGGATCGGCACCAGGATCGGCGTCACCGCGCGGCCGAGGCCGGGGATGCGGTCGAACTGCGCCTTGTACTCCTCGAACGACTGCTCGGCCTGCGGCAGCGCGCTCTCCAGGTTGCCGGTACGGCGCAGCGCCCACGCCAGGCCGGCGATGGTGGCGACGAGGGACACCGGGATGCCGAACAGGATCACCCAGATCAGGCCGTCGGAGCCGATGCCGACGTTACCCGCGGCGGCGATCGGGCCCGGGGTCGGCGGGACGAAGGTGTGCGAGGCGTACAGGCCGGTGGCCAGCGCGGTGCCGAGGACCACGGGGTTCTTGCCGGTCTTGCGGGCGATCGAGCGCTGCAGCGGCGACAGCACCACGTACCCCGAGTCGCAGAACACCGGGATCGACACGACCCAGCCCATCAGCGACATCGCGATCGCCGGATGCCGGCGGCCGATGACCTTGAGCACCGCTTCGGCCAGCGTGACGGCGGCGCCGGTGCGCTCCAGCACCTTGCCGATGATCGTCCCGAAGATGATCACCAGGCCGATGCTCATCAGGATCGACCCGAAGCCGTCGGCGACGGTGCCGCCGAGGTCGTCGACGTACGGCTTGTCCGATCCCGCCGCGGCGCCGATGCCCATCGCCGCCAGCCCGAAGGCGAAGGTCGAGACGACGATCGCCAGGAACGGGTGCAGCTTGAACCGGCCGCTCAGCAAGATGATCAGCCCGATGCTCGCGGCGAGCGCGAGCAGCAGGAAGGGGCCGGTGGTCTCCATGGAACAGAACTCCTAGACGTGCTCGATACGGGGGTGGGACGGGGTGGGGAAGACGTGGGCGGCGCGATCAGGCCGCCCGCAGCCGGACGACCTGCTCGGCCAGATCGGCCAGGAGGGGGCCCGCCGCGCCGATGAGCTCGCCGAGCGTGCGGGGGCCGTCGGCGAGGCTGAACGCGGCGGTCAGGCCGAGGGCGTACATGTCGTCCAGCGGGCCGGCCACCGAGCCGGCCAGCGCGACGACCGGCAGGCCGCGGTCGCGGGCCAGCCCGGTGACCACCGAGACCGCCTTGCCGCCGGCGCTCTGGCCGTCCAGCCGCCCCTCCCCGGTGATCACCAGGTCGGCGCCGTCCAGCGCGGCCGGCAGCCCGACCAGCTCGGCGACCAGCTCGGCGCCGCGGGCGGGCTCGGCGCCGAGGACGGCGACCATGCCCCCGCAGGTGCCGCCGGCCGCGCCGGCGCCGAGAAGGTCGTGCACGCGGACGCCGTAACGGTCCGCCAGGACGTCGGCGAGGCGGGCCAGCGCGGCGTCCAGCTCGCGGACCTGCGCGGGCGTCGCGCCCTTCTGCGGCCCGAACACCGCCGCCGCCCCGGACGGGCCGACGAACGGGTTGGTGACGTCGCACGCGACGCGGAACCGCGTCTCGCGCACCACCTCCGGGACGCCGGAGTCGTCGATCGCGGCGAGCCCGGCGAGCGCGCCGCCGCCCGGGGGCAGCTCGGCGCCGTCCGCGCCGGTGAACCGCACCCCGAGGGCGCGGAGCAGGCCCGTCCCGCCGTCGGTGGTGGCGCTGCCGCCGACGCAGACCAGGACGTCGCGGGCGCCGCGGGCGACGGCGTCGGCGATCAGCTCGCCGGTGCCGGTGGTGTCGGCGCGCGCCGGCTCCCGCTCGTCCTCCGCCAGCAGCGGCAGCCCGGACGCGGCCGCGAGCTCCACCACGGCCGACCGCCCGTCGCCGGCGAGCGCGTACCGGGCCTCGACGGGGCGGCCGAGCGGCCCGGCGACGGTACGGACGATCTCCCGGCCGCCGCGGGCGCGCAGGAAGCAGTCCAGGGTGCCCTCGCCGCCGTCGGCCATCGGCACCGCGGTCACCGCCGCGCCGGGCAGCGCGCGGCGGACGCCGGTCTCCACGGCCGCGCAGACGTCGGGCGCGCTGAGGCCGCCCTTGAACGAGTCGGGCGCGACGACGATCCGCACGGCTGCTCCTCCTGTTGTCCCTGGTCACGCGGGTTGAGGAGACCTTAGGAGCGAACGGCGGGCGCGGGCACCGGCCGCGCGCACAAAGTCCGGCCCCCGGGGGGCCACCCCTTTTGTGCGGGACGCCAAGCCGGCCGGGCCCGAGGCTCGGGCCCGTTAACCGAGGTCGGCGAGGTACAGGGCGGCCTGGAGGGCCACCGCGTCGTCGAACGCGCGCGGGTCGCGTCCGGTCAGCTCGGCGATCCGGCCGAGCCGGTAGACGAGGGTGTTGCGGTGCACGTTCAGCGCCCGGGCCGCCTCGGTGACGTGCCGGTCGTGCGCGAAGTAGGTCCGCAGGGTGCGGCGCAGGTCGGCGGGCAGCGCACCGAGGACGCGCCGCCCGGCCGCGTCGGCCACCTCGCCGGGCAGCTCGGCGAGCAGGACGGCGACCTCCTGGTCGCGCAGCGTCGTCTCGGGCGGCAGCGTCCGGCGCCGCAGCGCCAGGCGGCCGCGCCGCACGTTCTCCAGGAGGGCGCCGAAGTCGGCGGCGGCGCCCGCGTCCAGGAGGCAGGCCCCGGGCAGCTCGCCGCGCATCTCGCGCAGCCGTCCCCGCAGCGACGCGGGCGCCGCCGCCCCGGCCACCGCCCACAGGGTGCCGGTGACGTCGACCGACGCCAGCACCTGCTCCTCACCGCCGCCCAGCCGCCGGTAGAGCAGCGCGGCGGCGCCGGGGGCGTCGGGCGCGCCGGGTCCTGGGCGCAGCGCGAACAGCGCGAACGGGGCCGCGGGGCGGGCGCCGACCAGGCGGAGCCGGCGGCGCCACTGCGCCGCGGTGAGGCGGCCGGCGACCAGGTCGGCGACGATCTGGTCGCGGGTGCGGGCGCGCCACTCGGCCTCGGCCCGCATCTCCTGCTGGGTGATCATCAGCTCGGTCATCAGCGCGACGGCGCCGGCCAGGTCGCCGACCTCGGCCGGCTCGCCGGTCACCCCCACCACCCCGGCGATCTCCGCGCCGATCCGGACCGGCAGGTTGACCCCGGCGCGGGTGCCGCGCATCGACCGGGCCTCGGCCCCGGTCACCGCGACCGGGGCGCCGCTCCGCAGCACCCGGACCGCGCCGTCGTGCTCCTCCCCGACGCGGTCCCGGTCGCCGCTGGCGATGATCACGCCGCGGCCGTCCATGAGATTGACGTTCCGGCCGAGCCGCCGCATGATCTCGTCCACGATGGCCTGCGCGTCGGTACCGGCGATCACGGCTGCCAGCGTAGGCGACGGCCAGGCCCCGCGGCCGTACCGCGGAACGGCCCGGATCAGGTGTCGCGTGCGTCACATCCGGTTGACCTCCAGCGCGGTGGAGGTTCGAGGGTGGACGTACCGGACCTGCCAGGACGAGGGAATTTTGTCGGACCTCGCTGGAATACTCCTTGATCTGGCGCGGTTAAATCGTTCGCCGAAGTGTCAGTCGCTGCAGTAATTTGCTTCGGACCCCAGCCCTCTTGACCATGCCCGCATGCCTGCATGCCCGGGCCCGACGATTGGAAGACTCAGTTGACCGCTCCCGCTACCGCCAAGGCGGCGGACGGCCCCCAGGCCGCGGACTCAGGTGGAGGGCTAGATCGCGGCGTACTCGCCGTGGCCGCGGTCGTGGTGCTCGGCGCGATCATGTCCATCCTGGACGTGACGGTCGTCAACGTCGCACTCAAGCACCTCACCGAGGACTTCAACGCCCCGCTCGCGACGATCCAGTGGGTCGCGACCGGTTACACCCTCGCGCTCGCCACCGTGATCCCGGTGACCGGCTGGGCCTCCGCCCGGTTCGGCACCAAGCGGCTCTACATCATCTCGATCATCCTGTTCGTGGCCGGGTCCGGCCTGGCCGGGATGGCGTGGAGCGCCGAGTCGCTGATCGCGTTCCGGGTCCTGCAGGGCCTCGGCGGCGGCATGATCATGCCGGCCGGCATGACGATCCTGACCCAGGCGGCCGGCCCGCAGCGGGTCGGCCAGGTGATGAGCATCGTCGGCATCCCGATGCTGCTCGGCCCGATCACGGGCCCGATCCTGGGCGGCTGGCTCGTGGACGACGTGTCCTGGCGCTGGATCTTCTACATCAACGTGCCGATCGGCGCGGTCGCGCTGTTCCTCGCCTGGAAGATCCTCAAGAAGGACGAGCCCCGGCCGGCCGAGCGGCTGGACTTCCTCGGGCTGATCCTGCTGTCGCCCGGCCTGGCGGCGCTGATCTACGGCCTCGCCACCGGCGCCGAGAAGAACGACTTCGCCCGCACCGACGTGCTGATCACCGCGATCGGCGGCGCCGCCCTGGTGATCGCGTTCGCGTTCCACGCGCTGCGCAAGAGCAACACGAGCCCGCTGATCGACCTGCGGCTGTTCAAGCGCCGCTCGGTCGCGGCGGCCGCGGGCACCATGGTGCTGTTCGCCTGCGCCTTCTTCGGCGCGATGCTGGTCCTGCCGCTGTACTACCAGACGGTACGGGCCGAGACCGCCTTCGCCGCGGGCCTGCTGCTCGCGCCGCAGGGCTTCGGCGCGATGGTGACCATGCCGATCGGCGGCAAGCTGACCGACAAGCTCGGCCCCGGCAAGGTCGTCCTGGTCGGCCTCTCCATCGTGGTGCTGGGCGTGGCGGGCTTCGCGGCCCAGCTCACCCCGGACGCCTCGTACTGGACGCTGGGCGTGGCGCTGTTCGTGATGGGCCTCGGCATGGGCATGACGATGATGCCGACCATGTCCGCCGCGATGCAGACCCTGAAGCACGACGAGGTCCCGCGGGCCAGCACCGCGCTGAACATCATCCAGCAGGTCGCCGGCTCCATCGGCACCGCGTTCATCGCCGTCATGCTGGCCACCCAGATGCGCGACCGCGGCCTCGACATGGGACACGGCATGGCCGCCGAGCCGCCGGCCGGCGCCGCCCAGGTGCCGCCGGGCGTCATCGAGAAGCTCATCGGCAACATGGCGGACGCCTTCCAGACCACCTACTGGTGGTCGCTGGCGCTGCTCGTCCTGGCCTTCGTTCCGGCCCTCTTCCTGCCGCGCAGGAAGCCGGAGGCCCCGGTCGACGCCCCCATGCCGATGCACTGACGGACGGCACGCCGAGCGCCCCGGTACGGACTCCCCGGAGTCCGCGCCGGGGCGCTCGCCGTTTCAGGGCTTGCGGGCGACGCCGACGAAGAGGTCCATCTCGGGCGCCTCGTCCGCGGAGCCGTCCAGCGTCCCGGCCGCCCGGGGCCGCTCAGGTGGCGGCGGTCTTCCAGTACTGCTCGATGAGTGGAGCGATCTGCACGTCGACGTCCACCGTGCCGCCGTCCGGCGTGGTCATCGGCACGGCGGGGTAATGCTGGACCCAGCCGGTCACGGTCGCGCCCCGAGCCGGTATTCGGCCCACCGGCCGGTGAGGTCGGCGTGCAGGTGCACCCAGCCGGCCGCGTTGGCCTGGCTGTGGTCCCGCCACTTGGCGGCGAACACCTTCGAGAACAGGTCGAGGTGTTCGGGGTAGGCGTGCGAGGTGTGGTGCTTCTTGCGGAAGTCGTAGACCAGCAGGCTGAACGCCCAGTCGGGGATCAGCTCACGCGGGTCCTTGACGGCCGCGGCGGTGAGGGTCATCGGAACCTCCTGCGCGCTGTTGTGTGCACGACTCCGGATCGCGCCTTCCCGGAGCCGAGGACGGCGGTGTGGTCACCGCTGCCGAGCCATGGCCGCGGCGGCCGCGGCGAGCAGGACCGGCAACGTCACCGCGACCGCCCGCTGGGAGATCACCCACGCAGCCGTGCCCTGCACCGCGTCCCAGATCGCCATGACCACCGGTCCTCCTGTTCGGGGGGCGTACGGCCGGTGCACCCGAGGGGATCAGAGCACCGGCCGTACGTTCCCCCCTCACGGCCGGGCGGCAGCGCGGCCCTGCCGCCGCCCGGCGATCGCGCGGGGCGGGCGCACGGCTGTCACGCCGCCCGGCCGGCCCGCCCCACTTCTGGTCCCGCGGCCGGGGCTGTCTCGGACCCCGGGCCGCGGGTGTTCAGGTCCGCCGTTCGGTCTCGGCGATCAGGGCCGAGACCTCCTCGGCGGCGGCCGCGCACACCTCCTCCTTCTGCCGCGGCCGGCCCATCTCGCGGTACCGCCAGCCGTAGTCGCACTCGGCCCGGTAGCGCGGGACCGGGCTGGCAGGCAGGCCGCCGATGTCGTACCAGAGGCTCCAGCCCGGATGCCGCTGCTCCAGCTCCCGGCACGCCTCCAGCGCGCCGTCCGGCCAGCCGAGCCGCTCGGCCAAGATCTCGCGGTTCCGCTCGGGGGCGACGGGGGGCAGGCTCATCGGGTGAGCGCTCCTTCGGTGATCGGCTCGCGTGCCGGCAGGAACCGGCCGAGCAACTGGTCGATGGCGGCGACGGCGCGCGGCAGGTCGTCGCAGCGCGCCAGCGGCCTGCCCGTGCTGGAGCGGAACCACGGGCCGGTCCGCTCGGAGGTGACGTTCACGGTCTCGCCCACGACCGGCAGCGTCGGATGGAAGACGCGCAGCCGCACCGGGATCTCGTCGTAGCGGGGCACCGCCCGCCAGCCCGCCGCGGCCAGGGCCTGGCCGAGCGCTTCCAGCGACTCGGTGTCACCCATCACACGACCTCCCAGTGCACGCCGCCGTCGTCCTCCCGGGTGGCGCGGGCGACCTCGCCGAGATCGACGTACCGCGCGTGCCCGGCCGACGACAGCGTCACCCGGCGCACCGAACCCACCGCGCCGGCGGGCGCCTCGGCCAGCTCGACCGCGACGTGCCCGGCCGCCCGCGCCGGGCTGTCGGTCACGCCCGCGGCGCGACGGCTGAAGACGTTCCAGCTGTAGAGCCTGACGGAGCTCATGCCGGGCTCCCCACCGGCCGGTCGATCCGCATCGCCGCGTCCAGCGCGATGCGCATCTCCTCGGCGTCATGACTCACCAGGCGGGTGACGAAGGTCCCCTCCCTGCCGAGATAACGCTGGGCGACCCAGGTGTGCGGGCCGTCCCGGTGCAGTGAGAACTCCCAGTCGGCGAAGTCCGCTCTCAACGCGGTGAGGGCGTCCATCGGGTCCCGCGTCATAGCATCGTCCATGGGTCGGACCTCACTTCCGGCCAAGGCCCCGGGCCCCCGGTGTTCGCGCACCGGGCCGGGGCCGCTTTGCTGTTCACCGGCCATGCAAGCCTCGTCGCGGTTAGCGTTGTAGATGCTGTCTGCTGCCCGTTGCGGCAGGCAGCACAGGCAGCGCCCCCCAACGGGTAGGAATCGGACATGTCGACGTTCGGCACCGAGATGCGCGCACTCATGGCCGAGCAGAGCCTGTCCCTGCGCAAGCTGGCCAGGGACGTCCACTACACCGACGGCTACCTCTCGCGGATCTCGCGCGACGTGCGCATCCCATCGGCCGACGTCGCCCAGGCCGTCGACGCCGCACTCAAGGCGGGCGGCCGGCTCATTGCCCTCGCGCAGGCAGCGCAGGACAGCGCGGATCAGGCGGGTAGCGTTGAAGGCGAGGAACACCCGACTCGCGAGGATGACGACGAGATGCACCGACGCCGCCTTCTGCAGGCCCTGGCCACGCTCGGTGCCGCCTCCTCCCCGGCGGCCGACGCCCTCCAGCAGATCCGCGGCGGCGTGGACCGCGCCATCGGCCGGGACGAGGGCAGCCACCTGGAGGAGTGGGAGGAGACGGTCGCCGAGTACGGATACAGCTACCTGCTGCTGCCTCCGCACCGGCTACTCCGCGACCTCGCCGCCGACCTGGTGATCGTCCAGCAGGCCGCATCGCGCCACGCCGGCGGCCGCCTGTACCCCGCCTGGTGCCGGGTGACCAGCGGCCTGTCCATGCTCATGGCCAAGTCGCTGTGCAACGCCGGCCAGTCACGGCTGGCGCGGGAGTGGTGGTCCACCGCGCAGCACGCCGCCCTCACCTCAGGCGACATCGACCTGAGTCTGTGGGTGACCGGGGAGCGGCTCGTGCACGGCCTGTACGAGCAGCGCCCCACCGCGATCCTGCTTCGCCGGGCCGACGAGGCCCTCGCCCACTCCACAGGCGCGCCGGGCCGCGGCATGGCACAGGTCCGCACCGTCCGCGCGCAGCTGTTCGCGCTCCAGGGCGACGTCACGGCCGCGGCCGCCGAGCTGCGCGCCAGCGAGACGGTCTTGCAGCGGCTGCCCGGGTCGGTGACCCGGGACGTGCGCTCGGTAGCGGGGTGGGCCGAGGACCGGATCCGCTATACCGAGGCGTGGGTGCACGCGCACACCGGCGACCGCGACCGCCTGGACGCCGCCGTCGAGCGCGCCCGCCAGGTCCTGCCCGCCGACGACCCGCGCGTGCGCGCCCAGCTCAGCCTGCTGCGCGCCGCCGGCCACGTGCGGGCCGGCGACGCCACCGAAGGCGTCCGGCACGCCCACACCGTCTACGAGGCCCAGCCCGCCGACCATCGGACCGCCATGGTGACCAGCCTCGCCCGCCAGGTCATGGATGCCGTGCCCGAGGCGGGCCGCAGCGAGCCTGTCGTCGCCGCCTACGGCGAGCTGCTGGCCGCGGGCGCACCCAGGTCGATCACGTAGAGGTCGTACCACGGCTGGGTCTCGCCCGCTCCCCCGGGCGTGCCGCCGACGTGGCGCCAGCCCCATCGCCGATACATCCGCTGGGTCCGCTCATCCGGCCCCGTCGCCAGGGTCGCGCGCTCCTCGGCGCGGCCGGCCAGCAGCTCCTGCAGCAGGCGGCGGCCCAGCCCCTTGCCGCGGTGCGCGGGGCGGACGGCCAGGTCGATCACGGCGAAGGTGCGCCGCCCGGTCTCGGCGGTGAACTCGGGGGGTGCCGCGGGCTCCAGGTCATCCCACCATCCGGTCCTGGCCGACAGCGGCAGGCCGTAGGCGACACCGGCCAGCGCGCGGCCGTCCCGGGCCGTCACCGCCTCGAAGCCGGGAGACTCGATCTGGCGCCGCATCCGGGCCCGGTAGTCGCCGAGGTCGTAGTGTGGGAACGCCGCGGCGTAGACAGCCTCTATCTCGGCGAGATGCGTCCGGACGCCCGCGCCGTCGAGATGCTCAACGTCCATCCGGCCATGAGATCACAGAGACATCCTGAAGACTTCCCGAAGCCTTCCCGGCCGTGCACATCGAGTGCACATGAGGCCGGGAAGTGCGGTGAGCTCTCCGGGAACTCTAGGGAAGTGTTCCGCCGGCTCAGGCCGAGGATCCGGTCTTACTCCGCTGGCCCTCCCCGGGCCGGTTCCAGTACTCGTCCTTCAGGAGGCGCTTGTAGAGCTTGCCGGTCGGGTGGCGCGGCAGCTCGTCCCGGAAGTCGATCGAGCGGGGGCACTTGTAGTGCGCCAGGTGGTCGCGGCAGTACGCGATCAGCTCGGCCTCCAGGTCCGGGCCCGCCGCGGCAGGGTCGACGGGCTGGACGACGGCCTTGACCGCCTCGCCCATCTCCGGGTCGGGGACGCCGAACACGGCGACGTCGGCGACCTTGGGGTGGACGGCCAGCGCGTTCTCGGCCTCCTGCGGGTAGATGTTCACCCCGCCGCTGATGATCATGTACGACTTCCGGTCGGTCAGGTAGAGGAAGCCGTCCTCGTCCACGTAGCCGACGTCGCCGAGGGTCGTCCAGCCGTGGCCCCAGGGGTCGCGGGACGCCTCGGTCTTGGCCGGGTCGCCGTGGTACTCGAACTCCGGCCCCTCGCCGAAGTAGAGGGTGCCGGACTCGCCCGGCGGCAGTTCGGCGCCGTCCTCCCCGCAGACGTGGATCCTGCCGAGGAGGGGGCGGCCGACGGTGCCCTTGTGGGCGAGCCAGTCGTCGGAGTTGGTGTAGACGAAGCAGTTGCCCTCGGTGCCGGCGTAGTACTCGTGCAGCACCGGCCCCCACCAGGAGATCATCTGCTCCTTGACGGGGATGGGGCACGGGGCCGCCGCGTGCACGGCGCAGCGGAGGGACGACAGGTCGTACTTCGCCCGCGTCTCCTCGGGCAGCTTGAGCATCCGGATGAACATCGTCGGCACCCACTGGGAGTGGGTGACACCGTGCTTCTCAATGGCCGCGAGCGCCTGCTCGGGGTCGAACCTCTCCATCACGACGATCGTGGCGCCGAACCGGATGAAGTTGATGCAGTAGCGCAGGGGCGCCGCGTGGTAGAGCGGGGCCGGCGAGAGGTACACCGAGTTCTCGTCGGGCTGGAAGAGCAGCGAGAGCAGCTGGAACAGCGGGCCCTGCTCGCCCATCGGGGCCAGCGAGATCTTCGGCTTGATGCCCTTGGGACGGCCCGTGGTGCCCGACGAGTAGAGCATGTCCATGCCCTCGCACTCGTTCTCGATGGGCGTCGCCGGGTGGCGGGCGACCTCCTGCTCGTACGAGCGGAAGCCCGGCGCGGTGCCGTCGAGCATGAGGCGCAGGCCGACGTTCGGCGTCCGGCCGGTGATCGCCTCGGCCGGTCCGGCCACGGCGGCGCTGGCGATGAACGCCTTGGCGCCGCAGTTGTCGACGATGTAGGCCAGCTCGTCGGCCTGGAGGCGGGAGCTGATGGCGGTGTAGTAGAGCCCGGAACGCTGCGCCGCCCAGGCGATGGCCAGGAACAGCGGGTGGTTCTCGAGCATGAAGGCGATGTGGTCGCCCGGGCGCAGCCCCTCCGCGTGGAGCAACTGCGCGAGCCGGTTCGACTCCTCGTTCAGCTCTCGGTACGTGATGACCCGCCCGGAGCCCGCCATGATCACGGCGGGCTTGCCGGGGGTCCGTTCAGCGATCTGCCCCAGATGCATGAAACCGCACGCTACCGGGCGGAACGCCGATATGGAATGGGATTCGGTTTACTGGCCGGCCCGAGGTTTACCGTCAGACCAGCATGTGATCGAAGTCACCGTCCTTGGCGCCGCCGACGAAGGCCTCGACCTCCTCTCGCGTGTAGATCAGGACCGGGCCGTCCGGGTACCGCGAGTTGCGCACGGCGATCTCTCCGGTCGGGAGCTCGGCCATCTCGACGCAGTTACCGCTCGGATTGCTCCTTCGGCTCTTCAGCCAGGCGAGTTCGGTCCGCCGGACGTCCGACAGCTCGGCACCGTCCATCTTCTGCCCCCTCTAGGCGTTACCGCCTCCCTCTCGGGAGGCCGCGATCTCGCCCCACCCCAACGTCATGGTACGAGATGCACGTGCATTCGTTCTTGCATTCGTTCATGCAGACGGTCTTGCATCTGCACGACATGGGGAGCAAGATAGCGAACGCCCGCCCACGTACCGACCCGCACGCCTCTGGGGTTTGACAATGATCGTTGACCAGGCAGACGACGTGGCGGCTCCGGCCGTCCCCAGCGGACGGCGGCACCCGCGCCGGCACGTCGCGCCGGATCACCCGGCCCGGTCGGCCGCCCGCGCGCACGCCGCCGCGGCCCCCGACGCGCCCGCGCCCGGCGCGCCCGCCGCCGTACCCGGGCTGGCCGGCCTCTGGCCCGCCCCGGCGGCCGGCGCCCCGCGCACCGCCCGCACCGTCCTCCCGCCCGAGAACACCTCGCCGAAGGAGGCCCGCGCCTTCACGCAGGCCACGCTGCGCGAGTGGGGGCTGGCCGGGGACGCCGCCGACGACGTGCTCGTCGCCGTCTCCGAGCTGGTGACCAACGCGATCCAGCACGGCGTGCGGGAGCAGCCCCGCCCGCTGCCCGCCGGGCCGATCCAGCTGGTGCTGCTGGGCCACCCGCGGCGGCTGGTGGTGACGGTGACCGACCCGGGCAGCCGGCCCCCCGAGCCGGTCGCGCCCGAGCCCGGCCGGTTCGGCGAGGGCGGCCGCGGGCTGCTGGTGGTCGGCGCGGTCAGCGGCGCCTGGGGCTGGGCGCCGCTCGCGACCGGGGGCAAGGCCGTCTGGGCGGCCTTCGACCTGCGGACCGCCGCCTAGGCGGCCCGCGGGTCCCGGCCGCCCCGGGCGGGCCCGGTCAGACCTCCTCCAGCGAACTGAGGAAGTCCTGCGCCCAGCGGTCGACGTCGTGCTCGATGACGCGCTTGCGCATCGCGCGCATCCGGCGCGCCTGCTCTGCGGGCTCGGCGTTCAGCGCGGCCAGGAGGGTCTCCTTGAGGCCGTCGATGTCGTACGGGTTGACCTGGAACGCCCGGCGCAGCTCGGCGGCCGCGCCGGCGAACTCGCTGAGCACCAGCGTGCCGCGCAGGTCGGCCCGGCACGCCACGTACTCCTTGGCGACCAGGTTCATCCCGTCCCGCAGCGGCGTCACCACCATGACGTCGGCGGCGAGGTAGAGCGCGGCGAGCTCGTCCCGGGTGTACGAGGTGTGCATGTAGTGGACGACCGGGAAGCCGATCTCGCCGTACTCGCCGTTGATCCGGCCGACCAGCTGCTCGATCTCGTCGCGCAGCAGCTGGTACTGCTCGACGCGTTCCCGGCTGGGCGTGGCGATCTGCACGAACGCCGCCTGGCCGGGCTTGAGGTGGCCGTCCCCGAACAGCTCGCCGAACGCCTCCAGCCGCTGCGTGATGCCCTTGGTGTAGTCGAGCCGGTCCACGCCGAGCAGGACGGTGGCGTCCCCCAGGTCCCTGCGGATCTCCTCGGCCCGCTCGCGCACGTGGGGGGCCGCGATGAGGTCGTTCAGCTCGCCGACGTCCACCGAGATCGGGAACGAGCGGGCCCGGACGACCCGGTCCTCCCAGAAGACGTCCTGCTTGTTGTAGCGGGCGTCCAGGAGGCGCCGGCACAGCCGGACGAAGTTGTTGGCCGCGCCGGGCAGCTGGAAGCCGACCAGGTCGGCGCCCAGGAGACCCTCAAGGATGCGGCGCCGCCACGGCAGCTGCCAGAACAGCTCCAGCGGCGGGAACGGGATGTGCAGGAAGAAGCCGATCCGCACGTCGGGGCGCAGCTTGCGCAGCATCGCCGGGACGAGCTGGAGTTGGTAGTCCTGCACCCAGACGATCGCGCCCTCGGCCGCCACCTCGGCGGCGGCGCGGGCGAACCGCTCGTTGACCCGGACGTAGGCGTCCCACATCTGCCGGCTGTACACGGGGGGAGCGACGACGTCGTGGTACAGCGGCCAGAGTGTGGCGTTGGAGAAGCCCTCGTAGTAGAGCTCCACGTCCTCCGACGACTGCGGGACCGGGAGCAGTTTCATGCCGTCCGTCTCGAACGGCTCCAGGACCTCGTCCGGGGCGCCGTGCCAGCCCACCCAGGTGCCCTCTCGGCGCCGCATGACGGGGACGATCGCGCTGACGAGCCCGCCCGGGCTGCGCC
The DNA here is from genome assembly GCF_041951345.1 of Actinomadura sp. 21ATH. Lineage (NCBI taxonomy): Bacteria > Bacillati > Actinomycetota > Actinomycetes > Streptosporangiales > Thermomonosporaceae > Actinomadura > Actinomadura sp. 21ATH. The sequence goes on from NZ_JBGNUR010000002.1 coordinate 711,716, forward strand.
TCCAGGCCGCCCCTCCGTTGTTCCCGTTCCCGTTCCCATTGCCATTGCCGTTCCCGTTGCCGGGGACCCGGTCGACGGGAAGCCGGTTGGCCACGACGACGAATTCACTACCTTGCGACACCAGCTACCAGCCTCCTGAACAGCGTTGGTGATCACATGCCCAGAAAAACCCGAGTTAGGCCATTGTGTCAGGTTGACGGGAACCCACCTCGGCCAGGTGCCGAGATCCCGGGGCCGCCCTGGTCAGATCCCCGCGGCGGCCGATGTCAGGGTACGGGCCGCCGTCATCCGCGCGGCACGACCAGCGCCCAGGACTTGAGCGAACCGTGCCCCGCCCACGGCAGGTGGTCGGCGACGTGCCCGAAGGCGTCGCTGCTGTCGCCGTTCAGCAGCGTCACCTCGGTGATCGGCCCGTCCGGCATCCGGGCGCAGAACGTGTACACCCACAGCGGCCGCTCGGGCAGCGCGTACCCGTCGAACAGCTCCTCGACCACCACCATCGTCGGCGGCCGGCCCGCCGCGGCCCGCTTGAGCTCCTCGCCGAGGCCGCCGAAGTCCCGGATCGCCAGCGGCCCGTAGTAGACGTCGGCGGTCCGGCCCGCGCTCGCGACCGTGAACGCCGCCGCGCGGGCGGCGAGATCGCCGCCGGGCATCGCCATCGCGGCGAACACCGGGAGGACGTTGTGGGTCCAGGCGTCGAGCGCCTGGGTCACGGGATGCCGCTCGTCGACGGCGACGCCGACCGCCTGGTCCCACGCGAAGGGCTCGCCCCAACTCGGATGGTTGACTCCGATCGGCACCCGGATGCTCATTCCGTTGTGCTGGATCTCGGGCGTGTCCACCGCGATGCGCATTTTCTGGTCCGGGAGATGGACCAACGCGCCCTCCGCGCGCACCGCCAGGCCGTGCCCCTCGCCGAGCATGCGGGCCAGGAAGGCCGCCACCTCGTGCGCACCGATCTCCATGCGACCTCCTCACCGGCCCGTTCGCGCGGGACGGCTCACGGTAGCGGGACGGCCCCGGAGCGGTCATGACATTCGCGTCATACCGCCCCCGACCAGCGATCTTGCATTACGGTCCCCCGATTCTCGTGATGCGGATCACCACTTATCGGCCATCATTGGACGGCAAACGCGACAAAAAGTAAGAAAAGCCCTTTATGCCGCCGCAGGGCGCGCCGCCCCCGCTTCCACCGCAGGGAAGCCCCGGGTTATGGCGCGTCCGGAAATGAGGCCCGGGTCGCGGTGCCGCCCGCTCACGTCCCGCCGGAGGGGCGGGCTTCCGCGACATGGATCCGGACGGGGTCCGCTCCCGGGTTCAGGAAGCGATGCGCCGGCTCGCCCTCAGGGACGGCGGCCGCCAGCGCGCGGGCCGCGATCTGGCGCAGCGCGTTCCCCCTCGCCTCGCGCTGATCGGCGCCGGTCCCGAAGCAGGAGGTGCCGGTCGGGACGTGCGTGATGAAGAACGAGGGCGGCTGATCGGGATCCCGCGTGCACACCGTGTCGATCCGCCAGTCCTCCGGCCTCCCCGGCAGGGACGCGCCGGTGCCCGCGTCGGGAAGCACGGTCACGCGTACCGCGAGGTCTTCCGCACCCTGCTCTCCGTGCCCGCCCGGCTCTCCCCGCTCCCCCTGCGCGCGCACGAGGTGGACGCCGTTGTCGGCCTTGAGGTCCGCCCACACGCCGGGATCGCCGTCCCCTCCCCCGGCGACGGCGTACGTGTCACGGCCCAGCGCGCCCGCCGCGCCGTCCAGGGGCCGCATCCGCCGGCCGTGACGCCCGGCGAGGGCCAGGTAGAAGGCGGCGACCGCGCGCCTGCCGCGCTCCTCGCCCTCGATGCTCAGGACGGCGTCGTACGGGTCGTACCGGTCCCGGCCGGCCAGTTCCGCCGCCAGCCCGCCCTCCAGGGCGCGGCATTCGGCGGCGAGCCGGTCCGCCTCGGCCGTCCACGCGGAGTCGCCGGCGGCGAACTCGCGCGCCGCCGCGAGGTCCTCCCGCAGGGCGCGCAGCCGCGCGGCGGTCTCGCGCAGCGGCTCCAGGGCCCGCAGGGAGCGGCGGAGGCAGCGGGCGAGGAGGAAGTCGCGGAGCACGGCGGGATCCGCCAGCCGCGCCTCAAGGCGCGCGCACTCGTCCTCCACGTCCAGCATGCGGCCATGAAAGCACGAAGCCCCGTACGGAGCAGGCCCGTACGGGGGCTTCGCCAGGTAGGGAGGCGACGGGTCAGGCGCCGACCTTCTCGCGCTCGCGCTCGCGTCCGCTCGCGGAGGCGTTCCGGCCGCCGCCGAACAGGACGCCGTCCACGCTGATCCGGCCGGCGCCTGCGAGGGCCAGCAGGAGGGCGCCGGCACCGAGGACCAGCACCAGCTCGTAGCCGCCGTCGGCGGCGAACAGGCCCTTGTCGAGGTGGACGAACCAGAGCGCGCCCGCCATGTTCAGCGCGAGCAGCACCCCGGCGACCGGCGTGAGCACGCCGATGATGAGCGCGAGGCCGCCGAGCAGCTCCACCCAGGTGGCGAACAGCGCCGACAGGCTCGGCGCCGGGATGCCCATGGCCTCGAACGCCTTGGTCTGGCCGGCGTGGCCGTTGTCGGCGAACTTCTGCCAGCCGTGCGCGACGAAGACGGCGCCGAGCGCCAGGCGGCCGATCAGCAGCCCGATGTCGGGGAGTACGGGGAGACGGCGGGCGAGGTTCATATGCGTGGTCCTCCGGGAGCCGAGAGTTGCTTGAACGTTCAAATCTCAGCCGAGGCTACCAGAAGTAGTTCAAATTCAAACCAACTACACTGGACGCATGGACGAACCCGGGGACCCCGGGGCCCTGGAGCCCCTCGAGATGCGCGCCTGGGTGGCGTTCCTGGAGGCGTCCCACCTGGTCGAGCACGAGATCCAGCGGCAGCTCAAGCGGGACGGCGGGCTCTCGCACGCCGACTTCGACGTGCTGATCAACCTGCGGGTGGCGGACGCGGGCCGGATGCGGATGTCCGACCTGGCGCGGAAGGTGATGATCTCCAAGAGCCGGCTGACGTACCAGATCACCCAGCTGGAACGGGCCGGGCTGGTCCGCCGCACCGCCTGCGCCACCGACCGGCGCGCGGTGTGGGCCGAGCTGACCGAGGCGGGCGCCGAGACGCTGGCCCGGGTGCGGCCGGGGCACCGCAGGGTCGTCCGCGAGAACCTCATCGACGTCCTGACGCCCGGCGAGCTCCGGACGCTGGGCGAGACCCTCGGGCGAGTCGCCGACCGCCTCCGCGGCCGGTAGGGCGGCGGGCGGCGGCATGCGCGACTTCGGCGGGCTGGCACGGCGGACGCCGCGCGAGGTCGTGCGCCCCGCCATCGACCGGGAGGCCGCCGCGGCGGCGCGGCGCGGCGCGGTCCCCCGCGGCCGCGGCCACTCCACCGGCGGCCAGTCCCTCACCGGCGGCGTCTCGCTCGACACCGGCGGGCTCGCCGCCGTCCACGCGATCGGCGCCGACCGGATCTCGGTCGGCGCGGGCGCCACCTGGCGGGACGTCCTGGCCGCCACGCTGCCGCGCGGCCTCGCGCCGCCCGTCCTCACCGACTACCTCGACCTCACCGTCGGCGGCACGCTCTCGGCGGGCGGCGTGGGCGGCGCTTCGCACGTCCACGGGACCCAGGCGTGCAACGCGCTCGACCTCGACGTCGCCACCCGCGACGGGGAGATCGTCCGCTGCTCCCCCGCCCTGAACCGGCCGCTGTACGACGCCGTGCGGGGCGGCATGGGCCGGCACGGCGTCATCACCAGGGCCACGCTGCGGCTCGTACCGGCGCCGCGGCACGTCCTGTCCTGCAAGGTGTCCTGCGAGTCCGCCGCCGAGCTCCTCGGCCTCCAGGGGAGCGTCCGCGCCGACCACCTCTCCGGCCAGGCCAAGGCGGCGGAGGCGGGCCGGCGGTACGAGCTCCGGGCCGTCCTGTACGAGGGCGAGGCCCCGCCGCCCGGCCTGCCCGCCGGCGCCGAGGCCGAGGTGGAGCGGCTGCCGTTCGCGGAGTTCGCCGACCGGATGCGCCCGGACGTCGAGGAGCTGATCGTCCTCGGCGAGTGGGACCGCGCCCACCCCTGGGCCATGGCGTTCCTGCCGGGCCCGCGCGCGGCGGCGTTCATCGAGCGGACGCTGGACGCCACGGGCCCGGCCGACCTGGGCCTCAGCGGCCTGGTCCTGATCAAGGCGCTGGCGGTCCCGCGCACGCCCGCGCTCCGGGCCCCCGCCGATCCCGTGCTCTTCGGCCTGCTGCGCACCGCCTCGCCCGGCTACACCCCCGCCGCGGACATGCTCGACGCCAACGGCCGCTTCCTCGCCGAGGCCACCGCCCTCGGCGCGGTCCCGTACCCCGCCGTGCCCTACCGAGCGTCCTGCTGAGTGCCGGGCCGGCCCTGGGGCCCGACCGGGAAGGCGTTCTGGAAGGACAGGCGGTCGTCGGCGCCCTCGGCGATCCGGCCGCACACGTCGTCCAGCGCCAGGAACGCCTGCCAGGGCGCCTCGCCGGACGCGACCGCGAGCCGGTCCACCACGAGCTGCTCCAGGTCCCGGACGCGCTTGGCCTTCCAGACCTTGTCGGCCAGGCTCACCAGCAGGTCGTCGATCCCGATGCCGTCGTCGTTCCAGGACGAGTGGGTGCGGGCGAAGCGGGCGAGGCGCTCCTCCACCCCGTAGGACAGCAGCAGCCCGTACCCGGCCTCCTCGTGCGCCGCGCCGGGGCCGGACAGCTCCTCGGGGTGCAGGGCCTTGCCGATGTCGTGGGTGGCGGCGCCGAACGCCACGGCGAGCGGGTCGGCGCCCGCCCCCGGGTAGCGGGAGCCGATCCAGTCGGCCAGCTCGCAGGCGACGTCGTGGACGGCGCGCAGGTGGGCGGCCAGCCGGGGCGGCGCCTGGACGGCCTCCAGCAGCACGGCGGCCGGCCCGGGCAGCGGGCGCGGCCCCGGCGCCTCCAGCGCCCGCCGCAGGTCCGCGGACATCTCGGCGGCCATGTCAGGCCCGCCGGTCCAGGTCGCCACCGGCGCTTCCCGCCCCCATCGGCGTCCCTCCTCGTCGGCCGTCGCAGCGTTCCACAATGCCACGGATCGGGCGCCTCCGGCTGTGTCGTACGACGCGATCGCCGCCGATCCGTGTAAAGCGCGTGCAACGGGTAGGGATCCCCGTGCAAGCGATGGACCAAGGAGGAGACGAACATGGGACGCATCGCCGCCGCACTCCAGTCAGTGATCGGGACGATCGTCAGTGTCATCACCCTGCCGTTCCGGGTGCTCTCGCAGCTGATCGGCGGGGGCCGCGGCCGTCCGGCCGCGCGCCGCACCTCGCGGCCGCGCCGCCGCACGGTGGCCTGACGTCCGTCGCCCGGCCCCGGCCCCCGCCGTTCGCTCGGCGGGGGCCGGCCCATGCCCGGGCGGTACCGGTCAGGGCGGCCCTCAGGAGCCCAGGTAGCGGAGGACGGCCAGGACCCGCCGGCTGTAGCCGGTGGCGTGGGACAGGTCGAGCTTGTCGAAGATCGCGTTGACGTGCTTCTCCACCGCGCTCTGCGAGATGTGCAGCTGGGCGGCCACGGCCGCGTTCGTGCAGCCCTCGGCCATGTGGCCCAGGACGTCGCGCTCGCGCGGGGTCAGCCGGCTCAGCGGGTCGGCGTGCGAGCTGCGCACCAGCAGCTGCCGCACCACCTCAGGGTCGAACGCCGCGCCGCCGGCGCCGATCCGGTCCAGGGCGTCCAGGAACTCGTCCACCTGCGCCACCCTGTCCTTCAGTAGGTAGCCCACCCCGGTCGTCTCGGCAGTGATCAGCTCGGTGGCGTAGCGCTTCTCCACGTACTGCGACAGCACCAGCACGCCCACGCCCGGATGGCCGCGGCGGATCTCCAGCGCCGCCCGCAGGCCCTCGTCGGTGTGCGTCGGCGGCATCCGCACGTCCACGATCACCACGTCGGGCGGCTCGGGCGCGGCGGCGACCGCCTCCAGCAGCGCTTCGGCGTCGCCGACCGCCGCGACGATCTCGTGGCCCTCCTCGGCGAGGAGCCGGACGAGGCCCTCGCGCAGCAGCGTGGAGTCCTCGGCGAGGATCAGGCGCACGGCAGCTCCGCCGCCACCACGGTCGGCCCGCCGGGCGGGCTGTCCACCCGGAAAGCGCCGTCCAGCGCCGCGACCCGCCGCGCCAGCCCGGCCAGCCCGCCGCCCGCGGGGTCCGCCCCGCCGCCGCCGTCGTCCTCGATCCGCACGCCGATCATCCTGCCGTCCTCCCCCTCGTCCTCGGTCACCCGCACCGCCACCCGCGTCGCCCCGGAGTGCTTGGCCGCGTTCGTGACGGCCTCGCAGACCACGAAGTACGCGGCGGTCTCCACCGCGTGCGGGGCCCGGCCCGCCGGCCCGTACTCGATCGCGACCGGCAGCGCGGAACGTTCCGCCACCGTCTCCAGCGCCGCCCGCAGGCCCTCGCCGTCCAGCGCCGCCGGATAGACCCGCCAGGCCACCTCGCGCAGGTCCGCCAGCGCCCGCTGCGACTCCTCGTGCGCCTGGCGGAGCAGCTCGCGGCCGCGCTCCCCGTCTCCGGCCCGCCGGGCCCGCCCGATCAGCATGCCGAGCGCCACCAGCCGCTGCTGGACGCCGTCGTGCAGGTCGCGCTCGATCCGGCGGCGCTCGCCGTCGACCGCGTCCACGACCTCCGCCCGCGACACCGACAGCTCCGCGATCCGCCGCTCGTACTCGGCCAGCGGACTCGGCCCCAGGCAGCGGCGGGCCGCCTTGCGCTCCAGCGCCACCACGCCCACCAGCCCTTGCACGGCGACGAACAGCAGGACGGCCCCGAAGATCCCCGTGTACGCCACGATCCACGGCTCGGGCGGGATGCCGTCCAGGTAGTCGCCGGTGATCCACCAGCTGGCCGCGAGCCCGGCCGTCATCGCCGCGCCGTACGCGATCAGGATCATGATCACGCCGCCGAGCAGCCCGACCGGCACCCGCTGCGCCAGGTACGCCAGCGCCCGCGGCGGCCCGTACTCGGCGGCCTCGCGGTACCCGTGGAACGCCGCGAGCCTGCGGCGCTCCAGCCGCGCCGCCGCCATCGCCGCCGACGCCACCGCGCCCGGCACCTTCCGGCGGTCCTTGGAGAACGGCAGGGCGAACGCGAACGCCATGAACAGCGCCGCGACCCCCAGCAGGACGAGCTCGACCGCGGCCGACGCGGCGCCCAGCAGCAGCCCGGCCGCCGGCTTCAGCAGGCGCCGGGACATGCCGTCGCGCCCGTCACCAGGTCCGGTCGCCTTCCCATTCTCGCCCGCCGCCGCGGGGCGGCGCGTTCCGGCCGCCGTACGGCTCGGGCTGCCCGCCGTACTGGGCCTGCTGCCCGTAGCCGGCCTGCCCGTACCCGCTCTGGCCGTGCGGCCCCTGCTGGCCGTGCCGGGGCGGCATGCCCTGGTCGGGCCGGACCGCCGGGATGCCGTCGACGCGGGTCTCCACGGCCGACTGGTCGCCGCCGTCAGGGCCGCCGGGCCCCTTGCGGCGCGACTTCACCACCCGCATGACGATGAACACCACGACCGCCAGCGCCACCAGCGCGAGAATCGCCTTGGAGTAGACGCCGACGTACTCCTCGACCTTGTGCCACTGGTCGCCGAGGCCGTACCCGGCCATCACGAAGATCGTGTTCCAGATGGCGCTGCCGAGCGTCGTGTACAGCAGGAAGAGCCCGACCGGCATCCGCTCGACTCCCGCGGGCACCGAGATCAGGCTGCGGAAGATCGGGATCATCCGGCCGAAGAAGACCGCCTTGCCGCCGTGCTTCTGGAACCACGCCTCGGTACGGTCCAGGTCCTCCAGCTTGACCAGCGGCAGCTTGGCCGCCAGCGCGCGGACGCGGTCGCGGCCGATCACGGCGCCGATCCAGTAGAGGGCGAGCGCGCCGACCACCGAGCCGGCCGTCGTCCAGAGCAGCGCGGCGATGAGGTTCATGTCGCCGCGCGAGGCGGTGAACCCGGCCAGCGGCAGGATGATCTCGCTGGGGAGCGGCGGGAAGATGTTCTCCAGGGCGATGGCCAGCCCCGCGCCGGGCGCACCGAGCTTCTCCATCAGATCGGTGGCCCAGCCCGCGATCCCTCCGACCGGTTCACCGCCGTTGGCCGCGGCGGCGACCGCCATCTGTGTCGTAGTGAGCATGGATAGCAAACTATGAGATGCCGGGACCGCTCACCACGAAGCCCGCCGCCGATGTGACCGGGCGCACACCGCACCCGTCACCCTGCGGGAAACCACACCCCCGCGGGCGCCTGCGATTCAGGCGTGCGCGGGGCGGGCGCGGTCGCGTGTCGTCAGGAACGTGCCCCGTTCGTTCTCGTCCGCGAACTCCAGGACGGTGACCGTCCCGGCGCCGCCGCCGGTCCCGGCGGGGACGACCAGAAGGTACGGGACGCCGCCGCGTTCCGCCAGGTAGGTGATGCGCTCGCCGTCGTGCTCGTACGACCGGGCGCCAGGGAAGCGCGCCAGGACCTGGTGGTCGTGCGGGAAGGTCTGCTCGCGCATGAGGGGCCCTCCGTGCTCGCCGTGCCGGTCCCCCTCATTCCCTCATGCCCGTGTGACGGTCCCGTGTCACCGTGGTGACGCGCCGCCGAACGCCGGGTCATCGCGGCGGGCGAGCGGATCCGCGGCCGGCGGGACCTGCGGGGCGGCGGCCTCGCCGGCCGAGACCGGGAGCCACAGGACGAACGTGCTGCCGACGTCCGGGGTGGAGAACAGCCGCACGTGGCCGCCGTGGGCCTCCACGATGTGCCGGACGATGGCCAGGCCGAGGCCGGTGCGGCGCTCGCGCGAGCGGCGGGTCTCGCCGCCGCGCCAGAACCGGTCGAACACCCGGGCCTGCTCCTCCTCGCCGATGCCGGGCCCGGCGTCCCGGACCGCGATCCACTGCCAGCCGTCGAGGCGGTCGGCGGCGACGGTGATGCGGGAGCCGGCCGGGGCGAGCCGCACGGCGTTGGACAGCAGGTTCCCGACGGCGCGGCGCAGCGCGTCGTGGTCACCGATGACCACCAGGCCGCGGCGCAGCTCGCGGTCGATCGCGATGCGGCGGGCGGCGGCCAGCGAGTCGAACTCCTCGGCCGCCTCCCGGGCGACCACGGCCAGGTCGACGTCGGTGTCGTCGAACGCGGGCGCCGAGCGGCGGGCGGTGGCCAGCAGGTCCTCGACGAGGCGGGTCATCCGGGTGGTGGCGCGGTCCACCACCTGGACGCCGCGGCGGCGGTCGGCGTCGTCGGCGTCCGGCGCGGTCAGCACGGTGTCCAGGTTCGCCCGGATGATCGCCAGCGGGCTGCGCAGCTCGTGCGAGGCGTCGTCGATCAGCTGCCGCTGCGCCCGGAACGCGGTGTCGAGCCGGTCCAGCATCGAGTCGATGGTGTCGGCGAGGTCGCGCAGCTCGTCCTTGGGGCCGGTCAGCCGGATCCGCCGGGACAGGTCGGTGGCCTGGATCTCGGCGGCGGTACGGGCGATCGACCGGACCGGCTTGAGCGCCCGCCCCGACAGCACCCAGCCGATGCCGAGGCTGGCCACGAACAGCCCGGCCAGCATGATCAGCGAGTACTGCTGGAGCGCCTGCTGGGTCTCGTAGTTGACCGCCTGCTCGACCTGCTGGACCTTGACCACGTCGACCTCGCCGAGCTTGGTCGTGGTGCCGTCCGGGAAGCGGTAGAGCTTGTCGGCCTTGGCGGTCTCGGTGATCGGCTGGGCGTCGGTGCTGGCCGCCACCCCGGCGTAGATCCCGCCCAGCACCAGCGCGGTGAGCACGAACAGCAGCGTCGAGTACATCACCGTGAGCCGGAACCGGATCGAGTGCACGAACCCCGGCATCCTGCGCATGTCAGTCGCTCATCTCTGAAGTCCCGGCCCCCGCGACCCTGGTCTCCCTCGTGTCCTTCGTGCCCCCGTCGCTCTCGCGCAGCCGGTAGCCCTGCCGCACGACGGTCTCGATCAGCTGCTCCTCCTCCGGCTCCACGGTGAGCTTGCGGCGCAGCGTCCCGATGGTCACCCGCACGGTGTTGGTGAACGGGTCGGCGTGCTCGTCCCAGACGTGTTCGAGGAGGTCCTCGGAGGAGACGACCTCGCCGGGCCGGCTCATCAGGTAGCGCAGCACCGCGAACTCCTTCGGCGTCAGCTGGAGCCGCCGGTCGCCGCGGAACGCCTCGTGCCGCCCGGTGTCCAGGCGCAGCTCCCCCACGTCCCACACGGCGGAGGCGGCCGTCCCGGCGTCGCGGCGCAGCAGCGCCCGGACCCGGGCGAGCAGCTCGGGGAACGCGAAGGGCTTCACCAGGTAGTCGTCGGCGCCCAGGTCGAGGCCGTGCACCCGGTCGGCGAGCCGGTCCCGCGCCGTCAGCATGAGGATCCGCAGGTGCGGGCCGCTCTGCCCGTCCAGCTCGCCGCGCCGGATGGAGCGGCACAGGTCCATGCCGTCGCCGTCGGGCAGGTTCAGGTCGAGGATCATCAGGTCGTACGCGGCGGCGTAGAGCTTCTCCGACGCCTGCGCGATGTCGTAGGCGACGTCGACGGCGTAGTCGGCGCGGACGAGCCCGTACCGGAGCGCCTCGACGAGGTCCTCCTCGTCCTCCACCACCAGAACACGCATGGGCGCCCCCTTTCGGTCGGTTCGATCCTGTCAGCGAATGAGGCGGCGCGCGCCGTCCACGGCCCGGTCGACGGGAATCGCGAACCCGATGCCGATCGATCCGCCGCCACCGCCGCTCCGGCTCAGCGTCGCGATCGCCGTGTTGACGCCGATCACCTCGCCGCGCGCGTTGACCAACGGTCCGCCGGAGTTGCCCGGGTTGATGGACGCGTCGGTCTGCAGCGCCGTGCGGCGCTCGCCGTCGCCGAGCCGCACCTCCCGGTTCAGCGCGCTGACGATGCCGCCGGTGACCGTCCCGGCCAGGCCGAGCGGGGAGCCCAGCGCCATCACCGGATCGCCGACCCGCACGTCCGCCGAGCGGCCGAAGACCAGCGGGGACGGGCTGTCGCCGGGCGCGATCGCCAGCACCGCCAGGTCCTGCGCCGGGTCGGTGCCCAGCACGCGGGCGGGGACGCGGCGCCGGTCGGCCAGGATCACCTCGACCTCGCCGCCGCTCTCCACCACGTGCGCGTTCGTCAGGATGTGCCCGCCGCGGTCGAAGACGAAGCCGGAGCCGCCGCCGCGGCCCGACCCGGACCGCACCTCCACCGACACCACGCTCGGCTGCACGCGCGCCGCGACGTCGCTGAGGTCGCCGGGCCCGTTCACCGGGCCGGCGCCCGACCGCGCGATCGGGGCCGCGGTGCGGTCGCCGGCGAGCCATCCCGCTCCCGCCCCGGCGGCACCGCCCGCCAGCGCCGCCAGCAGGACCGCCGCGACCAGCACCCGCGGACCCCTCGCGCCCCCCGGTCCCCCCGGCCGGCCGCCCTTCCGGAACGCCGCCGGTGCCGTCCACGGGGCAGAGGGCACGGGCGGCGCGAGGAACGGGTCGGTGTCCCCGGAACGGGGCGTCCACGGATCGGGCGGCGGGGACGGCGCGAAGTCGGGGCCGCGCGGCTCCCCCAGCCCGAACATCGGGTCGGCGCCGTAGTCGTTCATCTGACTCCTCAGTCCTTTCAGGGCAGCCGCGAGAACCACAGCAGCGAGGCCCCCGCCGTCACGCACGCCAGCAGCAGCCCGGCCGCGATGAACCACGTCCAGACCTCGCGCCGCTCCGTCCGGTAGCCGACGCTGCTGCCGATGTCCTGGTAGACCTGCCGCAGCTCGCCGCCCGTCGCGGCCTCGTAGAAGCGGCCGCCGGTCTCGCGCGCGAGCCGTTCCAGCGCGGGCCCGTCCACGGGTACGGGGACCGCCGCGCCGTTCTGGTAGAAGACGCCCTCGGCAGTCCCGTACGCGATCGTCGAGACCGGGACGCGCGCCTGCCGCGCCCGCTCCGCCGCCACCTGCGGGGTGCGGCCGGCGGTGTTGGTGCCGTCCGACAGCAGCACGACCCGTCCCGGCGGGGCGGACTCGCCGTACTGCGCGCCGAACGCCGTGATCGCCTCCAGCGAGGCGATGACGCCCTCGCCGATCGCGGTCCGCGGGCCCAGCGCCAGCCGGTCGATCCCGGCCCGCAGCGCGCGCCGGTCGGTGGTCGGCGGGACCGCGACCGTCGCCGTCCCGGAGAACGACACCAGCCCGACGTTGAACCGCGCCGGAAGCCGGTCGAGGAACGTCCCGGCCGCCTGCTTGGCCGCCTGCAGCCGGTTCGGCTGCACGTCGGCGGCCTCCATCGACTGGGACACGTCCACCGCCACCATGATCGTCGCCTGTTCGCGCGGCACCCGCACCTCGGTGGACGGCCGCGCGAACCCGGTGACGAACAGCCCCAGCATCAGCAGGAACGCCGCCGCCGGCAGGTGCCGCCGCCAGCCCGGCGTCACCGGGGCCACCTTCTCCAGCAGGGCCAGGTTCGTGAACCGCACCGCGTACCGGCCGCGCCGCACCTGCACCGCCACGTAGGCCGCCAGGAGGAGGAGCAGCGCGATCAGGAACAGCAGGCGGCCCGGCTCCAGGAAGCTCACCCCGCACCCCCCTGAAGCGGTGCCGGGACGGGGGCCGCGGCCGTGCGGCGCTGGGCGAGCACGTGCTCGGCGATGTCGCGGATCCAGTCGCGGTCGGTCCGCAGCCGCAGATGGGCCGCCCCCGCCCGGCGCAGCGCCGCGCCGATGAGCGACCGCTGCTCGGCCGCGGCCCGCGCGTACCGCTCGCGGAGCCGCGGGTTCGCGGTCGGGATGTCGCGGCGGCGGCCCGTCTCGGGATCGACGACCGACAGCACCCCGACGTCCGGCAGGGACAGCTCGCGCGGGTCGACGACCTCGACGGCCAGCAGCTGGTGCCGGTGGGCCAGCAGCTTCAGCGGCCGCTCCCACGACTCCACCGGCTCCAGGAAGTCGGAGACGACCACGGCCAGCCCGTGCCGGGCGGGCGTCGTCCGCCGCATCAGCTCGGCGCCCGGACCGAGCCTCGGCCGGTCCGCCGGACCCGGCTCACCGCGCGGGACCTCCAGGAGCGTGCGCAGCAGCCGCAGCGTGTGCGGGCGCCCCGACCGCGCCGGCACGTTCCGCAGCCCGCCGCCGTGCAGGATCTGCGCGCCCATGCGGTTCCCGGTGCGTTCGGTGAGGAACGCGACCGCGCCGACCGCGAACACGGCCAGGTCGCGCTTCTCCACGCGTCCCGTGCCGAAGTCCATGCTCGGCGTCGCGTCGACCAGCGCCCACGTCTCCAGCTCGCGGTCGGCGATCCGGTCGCGGACGTGCGGCACCGCCGTGCGGGCCGTGAGGTTCCAGTCCATGGCCCGCACGTCGTCGCCCGGCAGGTACTCGCGGCTCTCGGCGGACTCGGTGCCCGGACCGGGCAGCAGCCCCAGGTGATCGCCCTGGAGGAGGCCGTCCAGCCGCCGCACGATCAGCAGCTCTAGTGCCGTGAGGGGGGACGACCCCCCTCGCCCCCCGAGCCCGGGGAGGGCGCCCTGCGCTCGTTCCTCGCTCCGGGCGTCCTCCCCGGGGCAGGGGGCTCCGCCCCCCGCACCCCCTGCTGGGGGCTTCGCCCCCTCGTCCCCCCTTTTTGGGCTGCGCCCTCGCCCCCAGGCTCCGCTTCGCTCGGTCATGCCGCTTCGTCCTTGTTCAGACCGTCGAGGTCGTCGTCCTCTTGGGGGGCTATGCGCGGCGCGGGCAGCGCCGCCGTCACCCGGGCGACGATCGTCCGGGCGTCGACGCCGTCGGCCAGCGCGTCGAACGACAGCACCAGCCGGTGCGCCATCACGTCCTGCGCCAGGTCCCGCACGTCCGGCGGCAGCACGTAGTCGCGGCCGCGCAGCAGCGCCAGCGCCCGCGCCGCCGCCACCAGCCCCAGCGTGGCGCGCGGCCCGGCCCCGTACGCGATCAGACGTGCGACGCCGTCCACGCCGTACGCGGCCGGGTCGCGGGTGGCGGCCACCAGCCGTACCGCGTACCGGGCGACCTCGTCGTGCACGAACACCCGCTCCGCCGCCCGCCGCAGCTCCGTCACCAGCTCGGTGTCCAGGACGGGGGTCGGCGCGGGCGGGTGCACGCTCATCCGGTAGAGCATCGCCAGCTCCTGCTCCTCCGTCGGGTAGCCGACGTCGATCTTCAGCAGGAACCGGTCGCGCTGCGCCTCCGGCAGCCGGTAGACGCCCTCGGACTCGATCGGGTTCTGCGTGGCCAGCACCAGGAACGGCGCCGGCACCGGGAACGTGCGCCCGCCGATGCTCACCTGCCGCTCGGCCATCACCTCCAGCAGCGCCGACTGCACCTTCGCCGGCGCCCGGTTGATCTCGTCGGCGAGCACCACGTTCGCCATCACCGGCCCGGGCTCGATGTCGAAGCTCTCGGTCGAGGGCCGGTAGATGCGGGTGCCCATGATGTCCGCCGGCACCAGGTCGGGGGTGAACTGGAGCCGCGCGAACGTGCCGCCGGCCACCGTCGCCAGCGTCTGCGCCGCGAGCGTCTTGGCGACGCCCGGCACGCCCTCCAGCAGGCAGTGCCCGCCGGCCAGGACCGCGACCAGCATGCGCTCGATCATGCGGTCCTGGCCGACGATGATCCTCTTCATCTCGAAGAGGGCCCGCTCGGCGAGCGCGCTCTCGGCGACCTCCGGCCGGTTCATCGGCCGTCGGCCGCCTGCGCCGGCTCTGGGGTCGCGGTCCGCTCGGGGCAGTCCTTACCCGGGTCGTGCGCCGTCCAGCCCGCCTCGGCGCCGGTCCGCGGGGCGTCGCGGTGGCCGCTGACGATCTGCAGTTCGACCCGGCCGCCGTCGCCCGGGTCGGCGAACGCCACCGCGCCGCCCGTCCCGATCGCCGCCGCACCGGCCACCCCCGCCACCGCGATGGCGATCCTCGTACGCGTCCTGAGAGCCATGCCCGTTTCCTTCCGTCTTCGGAACGACAGGCACGATCACAGCAAGCGGGAGCGAAAGCGGACTTAAGGACGGTCGGGACGGTCGGGACGGCCGGAAGGATCGGGCCGGCCGGCCCGGAGGCGGGGCCTGATCGCCGCGAACGCGTCGTCGCCCCCGGCGGCGGCCACGACCAGGTGCAGGCCGATCCTCCGCGCGTGCGGCAGCAGCCCGGCCAGCGGCTCCAGCGGATCGCCTTCGGGGGCGGCGACCCGGTCGCGGTCGGCGACGACCACGAACAGCTCGACGCCCGTCCACGCCTCCTCGCCGGACGCGGCCAGCCGCCGCTCCATCGACGCCCGGATGTCGTTCACCAGCGACGCCGCGCCGTTCGCGGTCGCGGCGTACCCGAGCCGGTGCTCGGTGCCCGCCTCGTCCACCAGCGCTCGGTCGTAGTCGATGAAGACGATCTTGGCTCGGTCGGCGGCGTAGCGCTCGGTGATGCCCGCCGTGACCCGGCGCAGCAGCGCGGTCCTGCTCGGCCCGGCGCTTCCCTCGATGAGCAGGTGCGGGTCCTCGGCGAAGTCCGCGTACACCGGCCGGCCGGTGCCGCCGAGCGGGATCGCCGTCGGGGACGCCGACGGCTTCCACAGCTCCTCGACGTCGGCGGTCGCGACGCGGAAGTGCGCGCCGTCGGCCGCCAGCCCGCGGCCGGGACGCCCGGCCGGGACGTCCCGCGCCCGTTCCGCGTCGACGGCGGACTCGTCGGGGTCGGGCAGCCGCAGCTCGACGCGGGAGCCGAACAGCTTCCGGGCGTCCTCCCCGAAGTCGCTCCAGCGGGCCGCCGACGCGACGACGTGGACACCGTACGGGAGGCCGCACGCCGCCAGGTCGGCCACCGTCTTCGCGACGGGCTCGAAGTCGCGGAGCAGCGTCGGCCACCCGTCGATCACCAGGAACACGTCCGGCCCGCGGTCGCCGCCGCCGTTCGCGTCGCCGGCCGTGTCGTCGTCGTTCCTTCCTCGGGCGTTCTCGCGTTCCCGGGACTCCAGGACGGTCCAGACCTCCTTGACCGTGCGCCGCAGCCGTTCGGGATCGAAGCCGGTCGTGACGCCGGCGACGTGCGGCAGCACGTCCAGGTCCGCGAGCGCGCCGCCGCCGAGGTCGACGCAGTGGAAGCGCACCTCGTCCGGGCCGCGGGTCAGGGCCAGCGAGGTGACCAGCGCCCGGATCGCGGTGGACTTGCCGCTCCTGGCCCTGCCCACGACCGCCACGTTCCCGCCGTCGCCCGAGAGGTCCAGCCAGTACGGGTCGCGGCGATGCCGGAAGGGCCGATCGACCAGTCCCAGAAGCGCCCGCAGGCCCTCGCCCGTGCCGTGGTCGTGGTCCGCGGCGTCGAGCAGGTCGAGCAGCTCGTGCAGCGGCGGCGTCTCGTCCAGCGTCGGCGTCCAGATCCGGTACGGCTCCTCCGCCCCGTGCCCGGACAGTTCCTCCGCGAGGGTGCCGAGCAGGCCGCCCGGGGCGGACACGGCCCTGAACCACGTGGCGGGGCCCGTACCGTGCTTGAGGAAGCCCTCGGCGGCATCGGCGGGGGCGTCGGTGCCGGTGGCGGCGCGCTCCGGTGGCGGGCCGCCCAGCAGCGCCTCGGTGTCCGCTCCGGACGCGCTGCGCAAGGCGATCCGGTTGCCCAGATGGCGGTGGACGCCGTGCAGCCGGTCCTCGTCGTACCGCTCGGTGCCCGCCAGCAGGTGGACGCCCAGCGCGGCGCCGGTCCGCCCGATCAGCGCGAGCAGCTCGCCCAGTCCGGGCCTGCCCTCGACGGTCGCCGCGAGGTCCTCGACGACCACGAGCAGGTCGGGAAGCGGGTCCAGGAACGCGTCCGTCTCGCGGGCCTTCGCGTAGTCCCGGACGGAGGGCAGGTCACCGGCCGCGCGCAGCGCCTCCCGGCGGCGCGCCAGCTCTCCCGACAGCGCCTCGCAGAGCCGCGCGGCGTTCGCGTCGCCGACCGTCACCCGCGCCGTGACCTGCGGCAGCGCGTCCATCCCGGCGGTCGCCGACAGCCCGTCCTCCGCCAGCAGCAGGATGTTGAGCGCCTCGGGCGGGCGGGTCATCGCCAGCCCGAGGACGACGGCGCGCAGCAGTTCCGTGTTGCCCGCCCCGACGACGAGCCCGTGCTCCTCCAGGACGACCTCGGTCGGCCGGCCCTGCCCGTCCACCCCGACCGGCACCGGCCGCCGCTCCGCCGACCAGCCCGCCCGGCCGGCCGCGGCCACCCCGAGCAGCCGGGCGAGGGACGTCTCCTCCGGCTCGCGGTGCGCGTCGCGCGGTCCCGCCTGCTCGTTCCCCTCAGCCTCGTCTCCGGTCTCCCGCCCGAGCCGGCCGGCGGGCTCGGCTCGTTCGGTCCGCTCGTCCCATCCGGGCGCCGTCCTGGTCAGGTCGGCCCGGCCGGCCGCCGCGTCCAGGACCGCTTGCGCCTGCCGCTCGGCCGCACTGATGATCGCCGCGGCCTGGCCGCGGACGTCCGCCAGCAGCTCTTGGCGGCACCCCTCCAGCAGCTCCTCGCGGGCTTCCGCGAGCGACTTCCGGTGCGCCTCTGCCTTCGCCGGCTCCTGAGGCGCGTCCGTCCGCAGCTCTTCGCGGACCTCCGCCACGAGTTCCTCGCGGATCCCGGCCAGCAGTTCCTGGCGCGCTCCCGCGAGCAGTTCCTTGCGGGCTCCTACCAGCAGCTCCTTGCGCACCGACTCCAGCAGCTCTTCGCGGGCCCCGGTCAGCAGCTCTTGGCGCGCCTCCGCCAGCAGCTTCTGGCGGACCTCGCCGCGCAACTCCTCGCGGACCTTCCCCAGCAGTTCCTGCCGGACCTTCGCGATCGTCTCCTGCACCGGGCCGGGGAGGACCACCGTGCTGTCGCCGTGCAGCGCGCCGCCGCCGCGCACGGCGTCGTTCACGGTGGCGTCCGGGTCCAGCTCGGGCGGCAGCGGGAGGGTCATGTCGGGCGTCGCACCCGGCCGCCCTCCGGTCATCGTGTGGACCGTTCCGTAGCGGGCCACCGCCGCGAGCCAGGGGCCGATCCGGCCGTCCGGTACGCCGCACGCCCGCAGGAACGCCGCCAGGCCCGGCTCGTCCGGGAACCGCCGCCCGGTCAGCAGGTCCGAGATCGCCTGCCTCGGCAGGCCGCTGCCCGTCTCCAGCTCCCGCATCGACCGGCCGGCGCGATGCCGCAGTTCCAGCAGCAGCCCGCCCAGCCGAGCCGCGGTGGAGACCGACGCCAGCGCCGCCTCCAGATCATCGATCCGCGGCCGTCCCGCCTCCTGGTTCACACACGCCCCTGTCGAAGATCGTCCGAGTCCGCCCCCACAGCGTAGAGGTCAACGTGATCATGGACACCCGACATCGCGAACCCGAGGTTTCGGACACCCCTAACACCACCACCCCGCCGAAGACCCTGGAGAGATCGACTTTTCCGTAAACAGCCTTTCTTGTAGCGTTCGCAGCGTTTTGTGAACGGAATTCATGATCCGACCCCGCCCACGACAAGATCATGAAAGGAAGCCACGATGGCCACGGCGACAGGCTTGGCCGCCACCGCGCTCCTGTGCCTGCTCGTGCTGCTGGCCACGGCACGGCGCAGAGCGGAGGCGGCCCGCCCCCCGGCGGCGCCCGCCGCGGACGGCGCCGCCGAGCACCCCGAGTCGCTCACCGCGGTCCTCGATCCGGGCTCCGAGGAGTACCTCGCCTGGCTCGCCGACCACCTCTGGCCCGCGGACGAGTACCTTGACCTCGAACTCGAGTGGCGGAACGAGTACGCCTCCACCGAGCTTCCCGAGGGCTACGAGGAGCCGCTGTGCCCGCAGTGCCGGCTCCGCCGCGAGGACGTGTGGCCCTGCCCCCAGTGCGGCCGGCTCCTGCACTCCTCCTGCGGCCACGGCATGCGCCGGCGCCGCCTCGCGCACCCGTACCGCACGCACGCGCCGGATCCCGAGGCCGTCATCGCCGAATGGATCTGCACCGGCTGCCTGTCGATCGTGGGACTCGACGTCGACCATGGCGACGAGGCCGACGACGATCTCCGCCGTTGATCGTTCTCACAGCGGGGAAAGTAAAGAATTCCCCATGCACTTGCATATTACGGTCACCCGTAGGCATGCTGCTTTGTGTCCTAAATTAGGACGCTGTGGAGGTTCATCCGATGTCGACCCGACCGTTCGATCGTTCCGCAACCGCATCCGCCGCCTGCCGGCACCAGCCGCCGTGCCCCGCGCCGTACGGCCGGGACCGCGAGGCCGCCCGCACCGTCGCCAGCCATCCCGAGCAGGGCTGGAGCCTCCTCTGCGACGGCACCGTACTCTTCGAGGACACCGGCGAGCTGCTCCCGGACGGCCGCGTGATCGCCCCGCACCGTCCCATCCAGCCCGCCTGAGCCCGGCCTCGCTCCCGCGCCGCGCTACGCCTCGCCTCCCCTTTAGCCGGCTCGATCGCCGCCCGCCGGGGCTATGGCGACCGGGACTGCGTTCAGATGGGCCATGCCCGCCAGCGGTTCGAGGCCGTGCGGGTCGGGGGAGGCGAGCAGGTTCACGTTCGCCCCGCCGGACGCGTTGGCCAGCTTCCAGCCGCCCTGGTGGCCCCAGCCGTGCGGCACGGCGACGGTGCCGGGGGCCATCTCGTCGGTGACCCTGGCGGTCAGCTCGATCTCCCCGTACGCCGAGGAGATGCGGCACCGCGCACCGTCCCGGATCCCGTACTCGGCGGCGTCCTTCGGGTTGACGCGCGCCGCGTGCTCGCGCCGGCCGCTCATCAGCCCGGGGGCGTTGTGCATCCACGAGTTGTGCGAGCGCAGCTCCCGCATGCCGATCAGCCGCAGGGGCCGGTCGGGCGGCGGGGCGGGCGCGGCCGCGAGCCGTCCGATCTCCGCGGCGATCTCCGGCGGCGCGAGGTGGACGCGCCGGTCCTCGTGCGCGATCCGGCGGCGGAGCGTCCCGGTCCGGTGGTGGTCGGCCAGGACGACGCCGTGCGGGCGCTTCCGGAGCGCGCGGATGCTCAGCCCGCCGGGGCGCAGGCCGTACCAGTCCCCGCGCGGTCCCGTGCGCAGCAGCACGTCGGCCAGGAACCGGGGCGACGGCCGGACGCCCAGCCGGTGCGCGAGCCGCTGCGCGGGGAACGCGCCGAGGCCGAGCCGCATCCGGCGTGCGAGCGCCTCGATGATCTCCCACTCCTGGCGGGCCTCGCCGCGCGGCCGCACGACCGCCTCGGTCCAGGTCACGTACGGCGTGAGGTGGTTCTGCAGGAAGGGCAGCGGGAAGTCCTCGCGCTCCAGGAACGTCGTGGCGGGCAGGACGTAGTCGGCCTTGCGCGCGGTGTCGGTCACGTAGAGGTCGATGCAGACGAGCAGGTCGAGCTCGTCCAGCGCGGCGTCGAGCGCGGCGCTGCCCGGAACGCTCTGGACGGGGTTGCCCGCCGAGACCACCAGCGCCCGCAGCCGCCCCGGCCCCGGCGTGGTGATCTCCTCGGCCATCACCCCGGCCGGGAACGTGCCCAGCACGTCCGGGTACGCGCCGACGCGCGACCGGGTCCTGCCGTACGTCGCGAGCCCGGACAGCCGCAGGATCTCGTCGACGCGCAGCGGCGCCGCGCCGAAGATCCCGCCGCCCGGCCGGTCGAGGTTGCCGGTCACCAGCGTCACCGCGTCGATCAGGAACGCGGTCAGCGTGCCGTACCGGCCCAGGCAGGTGCCGGTGCGCCCGTACACCACGGCGCGCCCGGCCGCCGCCAGGTCCCGCGCGAGCGCCCGCGCGTCGCCGGCCGGCACGCCGCTGTGCTCCTGCGTGGCCTCCGGCGTGAAGTCCGCCGCCAGCCGCCGCAGCGTCCGGACGCCGCTCGCCTGCCGCTCGCACGCGGCGCGGTCCGCCAGCCCCTCCGCGAAGATGACGTTGAGCAGGGCGAGCAGCAGCCAGGCGTCGCCGTCCGGCCGTACCGGCAGGTGCTCGAAGGCGCGCGCGGTCTCGGTACGGCGCGGATCGCCCACCACGACGCGCCCGCCGCGCCGCACGATCGCCGCCAGGTCCTCCCTGATCCGCGGCGCGGAGATGATGCTGCCGTGCGAGACCAGCGGGTTCGCGCCGAGCATCAGCAGCAGGTCGGTCCGCTTGAGGTCGGGGATCGGGACCAGCGTCGGCGCCCCGTACAGCAGCGCGCTCGCCGCGAACCTGTTGTTGACGTCCTGTGATCCGGCCGAGTAGATGTGCGGCGACTTCAGCGCGGCCATGAACGAGTTCAGCCACAGCGGATGGCTGTAGGAGAACGTGGCGGGGTTGCCGAAGTACCATCCGATCGCGTCACCCCCGTGCCGCCGGCGCAGCGCGTTCAGCCGCGCCGCGATGCCGTCCAGCGCCTCGTCCCAGCCCACCTCCTCGAACTCCCCGTCGGACCGCCGGCGCAGCGGCCGCACCACGCGGTCCGGATCGTTCTGGATCTCGGTCATCGCGATGCCCTTGGGGCAGGCGAACCCCTTGGACAGCGGATGGCCGCGGTCGGGCCGGATCCGCTCGACGGCGCCGTCCTCGATGGTCACCTCCAGCCCGCACAGCGGCTCGCAGATCCGGCAGTAAGTGAACGCTTGCCTCGTCCCCATGCCGCCGATTGTGCCCGCCCCGCCCCTCGCCCGCCAGGGCCGGGCGACGTATCGGGCGGGTCAGGCGGCGATCAGCCGGCGGCGCGGGGCGTAGGCGCGGTCGACGGCGTCGAGGGCCCAGCGCATGCGTTCGGCGTACTCCTGCGGGTGGTCGCCGGCCTCCTGCGCGACGCAGGCGGCGAAGCGGGCCGGGTCGCCGGCGCGGAGCCGCTCGCCGATGGCCTCGCGCACCCGCTCGTCGGTGGGGTGCTCGGACGCCTGCAGCGTCGTCGTGAACAGCACCTGTGCCAGATCCGAGGCGTTCATGGTGGCCTTCTCTCGTGGCGTTCGCTCTACCCGGAACGCTATCCGGAGGGTCTGACATTCTCGGGGGCGCCCGACCGCGCTCACCCGGTGAGGTAGCGCCCGTAGCCGAGCCGTGCCAGCTCCTCGTGCGCCGCCCACGCCTCCTCCGGCACGGGCACCGGCACCTGGAAACCGCGCTCCGCGTACACCGCCATCCGCCGCAGGTCGCCGACCATCAGCTCCAGGAACCGCCGGCCGTCCGGGCCGTCCACGTGCGCCTCGTACCCGACCTCGGGCGCCGACGCGAGCCACTCGACGTCCGGCCACCGGCGCCGCGCCGTCGCCAGCGAGCGCCGCGTCATGTACGGCTTGGCGACCAGGATGCCGCGGCGGATCTCCCGCCCCTCCAGCAGGCGGCGGGTGGCGGTGATGTTCTCGCCCGTGTTGGTCGCGGTCTCCTCCAGGAGCAGCGCGTCCGCGGGCACGCCGTGCTCGCGCACCGCACGGGCGAACACCCGCGCCTCCGTCTCGGCCCAGCCCGACGTCACCTTCCCGCGCCCGCCCGACACCACGACCAGCGGCGCCCACCCCTCGTGCCAGAGCCGCGCGGCCTGGACGGCGACGCGCACGTCGTGGCAGCCCATCGCGAGGATCACCTCCGCGCGCGCCATGGGGGTCACGAACACCAGGTAGTCCCAAACGAGGCGCCCCAGCTCGCGCGCCTCCCGCCAAGCGGGAGAAAACTTCCCGGCATCACTCTTCCCCGCACGCGGCATGTCGTTGCCCTTCCGAAACATCCGGCTAGTAGCTTTCAACTGCTTTGCTCCTTACGAAAGGCTCTTACGGAAGGACAGCGTGGTGTGATCACGGTCCTCGTTCTCACCTCTCTGGCCGGCCTGGCCGTCCTGAGCCTGCCACGCCGGCTCCGCCGGCTCCGCCGCTCCCGCGAGACCGGCGCGGCCCGCCCCGTCCCCGCCCCGCGGCCCGTACCGCCGGACCCGGAACCCGGCCCCGAGCCACTCGGCCCGTACCCCGAGTCGATGACGGCCGAGCTGGAGCCCTGGGAGGAGGAGTACCTCGCCTGCCTGGCCGACCACCTGTGGCCCGAGGACGAGTACCTCGACCTGGAGCACACCCTCGACCACGACGGCGACGGCGACTGCGGCGGCGGCCTATGCCGCTGACCCGCCTATCCTTGCCGCGTGGAACTGGACCCCTGGATCGATCGGGTGCTGCGCATCCGCCGGCACGCCAGGCACGGTGAACGCGCCCCGCACAAGCCGCTGCTGCTCCTGCTCGCCCTGGGCCGGTTCCAGCGTGACGGGGCGCGCCCGATGGAGTTCTCCGCCGCCGAGGAGCCCCTGCGGCGCCTCCTCCGGGAGTTCGGGCCGCCGCGTCCCACCAGCCCCGGCTACCCGTTCCACCACCTGACCAACGACGACACGATCTGGGTCGTCGACACGCCCGCCGGACCCGGCAGCCCCGGTCCCGCGCTGGGCGCGCTCCGTACACCGGGCGTCCAGGGCCGCCTGCACCCGGACCTCACGGCGGCGCTGACCGCCGACCCCGCTCTCCTAGGGCACCTCGCCCGCGCCCTCCTGGACGCCAACTTCGAACCGTCCCTGCACGACGACATCTGCCAGGAGGTCGGGCTGGAACTGGACGCGGCCCCTGCGGGAAAGGTCCTTCCCTCACGCGATCCGGCGTTCCGCATGGAGGTCCTGGAGGCGTACGAGTTCTGCTGCGCGTTCTGTGGCTACGAAGGCTGGCTGAACGGCACGGCCGTAGGACTGGACGCGGCGCACCTCCAGTGGCGCGCGTACGGCGGACCCGACGATGTCGCCAACGGCCTGTGCCTGTGCGCCCTCCACCACCGGCTCCTGGACCGCGGTGTGCTGGGCGTGGCCGCGGACCGTACGGTCGCCGTCTCTCGCAAGTTCGTCGGCCGCGCCCCTTCCGCCGTGTCACTCGTCCACGACCTGTCGGGCCGCCCCGTACGCGAACCGCAGCCCGGGCTCCCCTCCCCCAGCCCCGCCCACATCGGCTGGCACACCGACCAGGTCTTCCGCGCCCCCGCCCGACAACCCGCCGCCTGACCCACCCACCGCGACGTCCCCGTTCGGCTCGCTTGCCTCTTGCAGAACGATCTTGGGGCGGGATATCGTGCCGAATCTCGACCCCCTCGATGGCCCTGGCGATATTCGCTAGCTCTCGACAGGCCAGCACGTGCCACTTGCTCTCAATCTCGCGCAAAGAATCGTCTCCGAGCGCACGGACGAGCCGTGGCCGCATCCACTCCTCTCGAGGCGCGCTTTTTCCACACCGCCAGGCTCGCTCGTATTTTTCTCGAAGCTTTCTCGACTTCTTCGGCCGACCATCGTCGGAACCGGTCCGTATTCGTGTTGGCAGCACCTTCCACCACCAGGAACACGGCACCAGCACTCCCTCCTCCACTGCGCCGGACAGCCGCATGCACGCAACATAGATCGGGCGTCCCACATCGATGGGCACCGACGCAACGGACTGCAAGGGTAAGACCACCTCGCGAATGCGGCCGGAACCGGCTCCGCTCGCCCCCTTGTCACTCGAGACCGAACACGGGTCGCAATCCGTTCCCCAAGTCACAGCGAAGTCGTAGCATCAATCGCATGTTATAGGCGACCGAAAATGACCGGAGCCTCGTAGCCTGGAATGTGAACTTCTGCATTCTCCGGGCCTCCGCGGAGGGCATATCGTCCCCAGCAGCGGTCATCGACGCGGGGAGGAAGACTGCGATGGCTCGACGCCCGACACAATACGAGAAGCGCCGGAACACCGCACTGGGCTGGTGGGCGGCAATCGTCCTCCTCTGCGCCCTCGCCTGGCAGAACGGAAGCATGCAACTGTGGCTCCTGCCCGTACTCGCCTGGGTGGTGTACGAACTGTGCTACTGCCCCACAACGTGCGGCGTTCAGACCGTCCGCGGGCATCCCTGCCGGCAGCCGGCTTCCGGGCGCCTCTACGCATGCAGGGCGCAGGCGGCCCATCGCGCGCTAAAGGCCGACGCGCTGCTTCGCCTCATGGGACTCAGGCACGGAACGCCCGGCGCACCGGCTCGGCCAGGGTCTTCCCATCAGGCGTCCCACACGATGGAGCCGCAGGCACAGGCCAACCCGACAGTTGAGCCGAAACAGCAGTCGATGCTCCTACTCACCGCCGCCGGTCTCGTCTTCACCGCGACGCAGACGATCTGGACGATCCTGGACTGAACGTTGGCGGGCAAGTCGGCTCGACTCAGCGCCCACACAGTGGACGCACACCGTGCGGTCGCGGGACCCTACGCGACGCCCGAGGCGTTGGAGTGGCGGCAGTTTAGGAGTCTTGACGGAGAGCCAGCGAGCGGCGGACGGCGGACTTGAGGGCGGGCAGGTAGCCCTTCGCGTGGCCGCGCGCGGTCGGATGGTACGAGTCGCCGATGGGGAAGGTGACCGCGTTGAGCCAGCCGTCGCCCGAGCACAGCTCGTGCCCGGAGAAGTCGTCCCGCACGTCCGAGAAGACGAATCCGGCGCGCGCGACGGACTTCTCGATGGACGTGTTGAGCGTGTCGGCGGCCCGGTTGAGGACGTTCCGCTTGGTCTGGTTGAGCCCGACGCATCCCGCGCTGTTCTTCAGGTACAGCCGGGGGTAGCCGAGCACGACGACGCGCGCCGACGACGCCCGGGAACGGATCTTCCCGTACAGCGTGTCGAGCCGGCCCGGCAGCGTGTCCTCCATGAAGCCCTCGGCCTTCTTCACGGCCGACTCGCAGGACGCGGTCGACCGGAGCACGCACGCCTCCATCACCTTGCCGAACCCGGCGTCGTTGCCGCCGACGGTGATGCTCACGAAGGTCGTGGACGAGCTGAGCGCCCCCAGCTGGCCGCTGGTGACGGTCGAGGTCGTCGCCCCCGAACAGGCCACGAACTTGAACGAGTCGGGCGAATTCGCCGCCGCCCACTTCTTCGGGTACGCGTTGGCGCTGCGGCTGCACGCACCGGCCCCCGGGTCATAGCTCCCCGCCCCCGTTCCCGAAGAGTACGAATCACCCAACGCGACATAGTTGGTCACGGCCGCGGACGCGGACTCGGACATGACGGCGGAACCAGCGGTGAGCATAAAAGCACTCACGGTAACGGCAGTCAGGCGGGAGGCGTACATCGAGGCTCCATGAGGACGGGACGATTTCTCTTCCTCACTTATACCCGTGCCGCCAAATACCGATACCCCAAGCTGATCAGCAAGTTTTGTCAAGTATCGCCGTTTATATCCCCTATTCTCCCTGCAAGTCGATCACTGGTTCGCAGCTTCGAAGCAATGCCGACCGACCACACCGATCCACTTCGCCGTTCCGTTTTCCCCGCAAAGGCCGGACCGTGCCGCCGCGCGCGTCGCCGTCAAAGTGCTGCACCGGGACGCGCGCACGAACGCCCTCAGAGAGGTCAGGGCCGCCCGGAAGGTGGCACCTTTCCGCACCGCCCGACGGTGGACATGGGGCACGACGAGCAGCTCGCCGGCCTGACCGTCACCGCGGCCGCCGACGTCTTCGCGTGGGGTGCGACGATCGCCTTCGCCGCTAACGGCCGGCCACCGTACGGCCAGGACACACTGCCCGCCGTATGAACCGCACCATGACCGGCAAGCCCGACCTCGGCGGCCTCTCAGGCCCACTTCGTGGCCTGGTCTCCGATGAGGAACCGGCCCGGTTCCCCGGAGCCTCCAGATTCGGCTCGGACCTGTACGAATGCGGCGGCATCATGGTCAAGCGCTGACGCGGCACGGAGGCGTCCAGTCCGCGCGTTCTTTTTGTCCAGGGGTGGACACGGTGGCGCAGGCCGGCAGGAAGTTCGTGCTTATCTTCGCTTCTAGGATGTGAGCGACATCCGGTCAGGTGGTGGAGGAGGCGCGCGTAGTGGCGCAGCTGGCTGTCGCGGACTCGTTCATGCCGCAGTACGCGAAGCTGGAGCCGAAGGTGCGCAAGGGGGTCGAGGCGGCGTTCGCGAAGTTCGCGGAGCACTCGCACGCCGGGCTGCACCTGGAGAAGCTCAGCGGGGCGAAGGACCCGCGGATCCGGACGATCAGGATCGACCTGTTCTGGCGCGGGGTGGTGCTCGCGCCCGAGAAGGGCGACGTCTACTGCCTGCTGTCGGTGCTCGGGCACGATGAGGCGATCGCGTACGCGAAGAGCAGGAAGTTCACGGTCAACCAGGCGATCGGCGTGCTGGAGGTCCGCGACCAGAAGGCGCTGGACGACATTTCGCCGGCGCTGGAGAAGGCGGCGGAGAGCAGCGAGTACCGGCTTTTCGAGCACCTTTTCGACAAGGACCTGACCAAGCTGGGAGTGGACCCGGAACTCATTCCGCTGGTGCGGCTGATCACGACCGAGGCGCATCTGCAGGCGCTGGAGAAATACCTGCCGGAACCGCAGTACATCGCGCTGCTGGCGCTGGCGCAGGGAATGACGGTGGACCAGGCGTGGGCAGAGGTCGCCAAATGCCTGGCGACCGAGCAGCCGCCGCCGGCGGTGGATCCGGAGGACATCGTCACGGCGATGCGCCGCACGCCGGAGCGGGTCGTGTTCGTGAACGGGCCGGAGGAATTGCGGGACATCCTGGCGCACCCGTTCGACACCTGGCGCATCTTCCTCCATCCGGTGCAGCGGAAGGTGGCGCTGCGGCCGTCGTACAGCGGCCCGGCGCAGGTCACCGGGGGTGCCGGTACGGGAAAGACGGTGACCGCACTCCACCGGGCGCGCTTTCTGGCGCAGGCCGATCCGCGGGCGCGGATCCTGCTGACGACGTTCACGAAGAATCTCGCGCAGGCGCTGGAGAAGCAGCTCGCCCTGCTCATCGAGGACGCGAGGGTACGGGACCGGATCGAGGTCGTGAACGTCGACCGGGTCGCGTACGGAATCGTCGCGCGGCACCACCGGCCGGGAATCGCCGGCGCGGACGTGGTGGACCCGCTGTGGGAGGAGGCGGCCGAAGGGCTGCCCTTCTCGCCGACGTTCCTGCGGCGGGAATGGGAGCACGTCGTCCTGGCTCAGGAATTGGCGAGCGAGGAGGAGTATCTGGCGTGCAGCCGCACCGGCCGCGGCGTCCCGCTGGGAAAGGCGCAGCGGGCGGTGGTGTGGAAGGCCATCGACCGGGTGGTGGCCGCGCTCAGGGCGGCGGGGAAGTCCACGTTCCCGCAGCTGGCGAACGAGGCGGCCGATCTGGTGCGGGCGCCCGAGTACGACCACGTGATCATCGACGAGGCGCAGGACATCCACCCGACGCAGTGGCGGCTGCTGCGGCGGCTGGTGGCGCAGGGGCCGGACGACCTGTTCATCGTCGGGGACCCGCACCAGCGGATCTACGACCGGCACGTCTCCCTGGCCGGCCTGGGGATCAACGTGCGGGGGCGCAGCGCCAAGCTGAGGCTCAACTACCGCACGACGCAGGAGATCCTCGGCTGGGCGGTGCCGCTGCTCGGGCTCGTTCCGGCGCAGGGGCTGGACGACTCCGCCGACACCCTGGACGGCTACCGCTCCCCCATGCACGGCCGGCGGCCGGTGGTCAGGCGGTACGAGGACGTGGACGGCGAGCTGGACGGGCTGGTCGAGCAGGTGCGGGCGTGGCTGGACGACGGCGTCGAGCCGAGCGCGATCGGTGTCGCGGCGCGCTACACGTACCTGGTGAAGAAGGCCGCGGGCCGGTTGAAGGCCGCCGGGATCACGGCGTACCAGGCTCCGAGCAAGTCCGACGGCGTGCAGATCGGCTCCATGCACCGGATGAAGGGGCTGGAGTTCCGGTGCGTCGCGGTCATCGGGGTGGACGAGGCGTCCGTTCCGTCGCCGTCGGCCATCGCGGCCGAGGAGGAGGATCCGAAGGCGCACGCGCAGGACCTGCAGATGGAGCGGTGCCTGCTGTTCGTGGCGTGCACGCGGGCGCGCGACCATCTGTACGTGTCGTACGCGGAGGCTCCCAGCGCGTTCCTGCCCTCCTAGCCGGGGAGTTCGGCCAGGAGTTCCACGAGTTCCGGGACGTGCGG
Organism: Actinomadura sp. 21ATH; assembly: GCF_041951345.1. Lineage (NCBI taxonomy): Bacteria > Bacillati > Actinomycetota > Actinomycetes > Streptosporangiales > Thermomonosporaceae > Actinomadura > Actinomadura sp. 21ATH. The sequence goes on from NZ_JBGNUR010000002.1 coordinate 740,551, forward strand.
GTGGTCGTCGCCGTAGTGGGCGCGGATGTCGGCCAGGAGGGCGGAGAGTTCGTCCCTGGTTCCGGTGCCCGCGGCCAGGCGGAAGCGTCCCGTGCGTACGCGGAGGCGTAGGGAGAGGTCGTCGTACGGGTCGGAGATGTCCGCGAGCAGGGCCTCCTGCAAGCGGATGGCCTTGTCGGTCTCTCCTAGCTGGGCCTCGCAGACGGCTTCCTGCTCGCGGCAGTGCAGGACCTTGTCGTCGTGCGGGCCGTACCATTCGGACAGTCCTTTGGCCGCGACGCGGTACGCGGGTATGGCACGGCGGTAATCGCCGCCCTGGTAGAGCACCTCGGCGAGGTCGAGGCGCAGGTGCAGGACCTCGGCGTCGTCGTCGCCCAGGGAGAGCTGGGCGGGTTCGGCCAGGTCGGAGAGCAGTTCGGCGGCCTGGGTGAAGCGGCCGGCGGACGCCAGGTCGGCGGCCTCGACCCGTGCCTGGGCCACCTCGCCGTGGGACGGCAGCCGTACCGGCCCGGCGGCCCGCCGCGAGGGCGGCGGCGGGGGCTGCGGCGTGTCGGCGATCCGGATGCGCGCCTGCGCCCGGCCGTACAGGCGGGACGGCGCGGGCGCCATGTCCACGGCGCCCGGGAGCGGCTCCAGCCCCGTGACGAACTCCAGCATGCGCTCGTACGCCTCGTGCGCGCCGCTGGGGCGGTCCGGTGACTGCTTGGCCAGCATCTGCAGGACGAGCGCGTCGAACGCGGCCGGGACCTCCGGCCGCAGTTCACGCACCGGCACCGGTACGTCGTCCTCGTGCCGGCGCATGACCTCGTACGGTGTGTCCCCTGGGAAGACCTGCCGTCCCGTAAGCAGCTCGTAGAGAACGCAGCCCAGCGAGTAGAGGTCGCTCTGCGGGCTTGGGCTGCCGTACATCTGCTCGGGCGCGGTGTAACCCGGCGTGTACGGGGCGCCCGCTCCTGTCGACGTCCTCCGTACGTCATCCGGCGCGAGCCCGACGGCGACACCAAAATCGAGGACCTTCACCGAACCGTCAGCGCACAGCATGAGGTTGCTGGGCTTGAGGTCCCGGTGCACCAGGGGCCGCTGATGCGCGACCGCCAGCACGGCGCAGACCTGCGCTCCTATCAGCGCGGCCCAGGAGACCGGCAACGTTCCGTGCAGGTCGACGAGGTGGTCCACGGTCATGCCTTCGACGTACTGCATCACCAGGTACAGGGAGTGCCCGCGCACCTCGTCGTCGTGCTCGCCCAGGTCGTACACCGTGGGGACGCCGGGGTGGTCCAGCCGCGCGGTGCTGCGGGCCTCCTGCTCGAACCGCGCGATCAGGTCGCCGCCGGCGTCGTCGGGGTGCACGAGGATGAACTTGACCGCCAGCCGCCGGTCGAGGAGCTGGTCGTACGCCCGCCAGACCTCGCCCATGCCGCCGCGCCCGATCGCCTGGTCGAGTTCGTAGCGTCCCGCCAGCACGAGCCCCCGCCGCACATCCGCCTCCTTCGGCCCGCCGACCCCGTGCCCCAGTCTCCTCTCCCGCCCGGCTTCCGCGCCACACCCCTCCTTCGACCGTTCACGTGGTTGATTGCGTTCACAGTCGACTGTGTGGTTAGCTTATACGTATACCGGCACACCCCCGACGCGGAGTTGATGCCCCATGACGTTCACGACGATGCGGCCGGACGACTTCGAGACCGCCCGCGCCCTCCTCCCGCCCGACCTCGCCGGCCGCGCCCAGCGTCTCCGCGCGTGCGCCACCAGGGCGTACGGCTGCACCTGCTGCCGCATCGCCCGGCGCGCCCTGCGGCTCTGCTTCGAGGCCGCCGCGGCCGGCCGCGAGCGCCTCGCCGGCGACCTGCTCGCCGAGGCCGAGCACTACGTGGACGCGGGCGCCCACCGAGCGTCCTGTCCCCAGCTTCCCCCGCAGCCGAAAAGACCCGTGAAGGCCTCCCCCTGGCAAGGGCGCGTCGCGGGCTTCACCGGCGGCGGCCCGCTGGTGGCGGCGACGGACGCCGCCTGGAAGCGCGGCACCGGCGGTCTCGGGTACGTCGTCGGCGACGGCCGCTGGGGCATGCGCGGCTGGCGGCCCGCCCCGCAGGACCCGACCGGGAAGAGCAAGGTCCTCGTCAGCGAACTGCGCGCCGTCGCCCTCCTGCTCGACCGCCTGGAGAACGACCGCCTGGAGAACGACCGCGTGGCGAACGACCGCGTGCTGCTCCTGATGATGGACAGCCTGTACGCGCTGCGCTTCCTCCGCGCCTGGCAGCGCGGGGACGTCTCGTACATGCCGCACGGATACGACCTGCGCCCCCGCAGGCACGGCCGCCCGCCCACCCTCGTACGGCTGGCCGAACGCGTCGCGGCCCGCCCCGCCGCCCTGCGGACCGCGCACGTCAAGGCCCACTCGGGCCATCCCCTCAACGAGATCGCCGACTCCCTCGCCTCGATGGCCCGCCGCCGCACCGCCGGCGAGCCGGTCCCCCTGAGCCGAGCCGAAAGCCTGGTCGAAGCCTTCCTCCACACCTGGCACGACGCCCCCGCCCCCGCCCTCGGCACCACCGCCGCGGCCGCCTGAACGGCGAGCGCAGAACGCCGAGCGGCACCACCGACTCCCCTGCACCCAGTCGCTGACGATCGTGCACGCCGAGCCGCTCCCCGGCGAGCTGAGCCCCTCGACGATGACGGCCACGCGCACGGAACCGTTCCAGGCGTACATTCCGCGCTGGAGGAGGCCGTGCGCGAGGAACGGCGCGGTCATGTGCACGAGCACGTCGGGCGCAGCCTGATCGCCGACCTGTGCCGGGCGCGGCTGCTGCCGGAGACGGGCTCTCCCACAGCGGACGTCGTCTGCGATACGCGGAACGGGCGGCTGCTGTACGGAGGTGGTCAGGGACGGGGCTCACGGTTATTCGCATTTGCGGCCGGCGGTGCTGCGGCTTCTGGAGGTTCGGCGTGCCGAGGGCGTGAAGGCCGATCACGCGTTCGTGGTCCTGGCGCGCGCGAGCCCGGAGAGGAGTGGGTCGCCGAGATGCTCGACCAGGCGTTCGGGGTGTCGGTCATCTGGCGTACTGGAGAGGGGTGGGGCGGTCCTCGCTGGAGGGTTGCGGTTGGTGGGTGATATTGGCGGTTTGAGTGGGGTCTGGCTCGGGCTGTTTTCGGTGGTGTCGGGCGGTTTATGATCAGTCGTTCGGGGCGAGCCTGGGTGGAGGCCGTGGTGCGGGCTGGCATGGAGCTGGACGGGCGGTACCGGCTGGCGGAGCGGATCGGCCGCGGCGGGATGGGCGAGGTCTGGCGCGCGAAGGATCTGCGGCTCGGGCGGGCGGTGGCGGTCAAGGTGCTGCCGGCGATCGAGGACGTGCCCGATGCGCAGGAACGGTTCCGCCGCGAGGCGATGATCGCGGCGCGGCTGCGGCATCCGGGGATCACCGTGGTGCACGACACCGGGCGCCACGAGGACCGGCCGTTCATCGTGATGGAGCTGCTGGAGGGCACCGATCTCGCGGCGGTGCTGGCCGGGGCGCCGGAGGGGCTGCCGGTCGGGCGGGCCGTCTCGCTGGCCGCCGAGGCCGCGGACGCGCTGGCCGCGGCGCACGGTGAACGGATCGTGCACCGCGACCTCAAGCCGGCGAACCTGTTCCTCGGCACCGACGGGCGGCTGAAGATCTGCGACTTCGGCATCGCGCGGGCGGCCGACGCCGGCGGGCGCCTCACCGCGGAGGGGTCGGTCGTCGGGACGGTGGCGTACATGTCCCCGGAGCAGTGCCGCGGGGAGGACGTCGACGAGCGTTCGGATTTGTACTCGCTGGGGTGCGTGCTGCACGAGATGCTGACGGGCGTGCCGCCCTTCCCGCCGGGGCCGCCGCACGTGCTGCTGTTGCACCATCTGCATTCGGTTCCCGAGGGGCCGAGGGCGCTGCGGCAGGAGGTTCCCCCGGAACTGGACCGGCTCGTGCTGGCGCTCCTGGCCAAGGAGCCCGCGGAGCGTCCGGCGGGTGCCGCGCACCTCGCTCTGCTGCTGCGCGGGCTCGGGCGTTCGGGCCCCGCCCCGGTGGACGACCGGGACGAGGGCGTGGCGGCCGGGGCCGGCGTCGACGTGGACGTGGACGTGGACGAGGGGCCCGCCGACCCGGCGCCCGGCGACCTGGTGTTGCGGCTGTTCGACGAGGCGGTCGTGCTGTCGGTGACGGAGGACCTGGAACGTCCCGGGACCGTGGGCATGGTGGGCGCGGCGATGCTGGAGACCGACCAGGGCCGGGCCCGCGCGCTGCTCCGCGAGGTCGCGCGGGACTCCCCCGCCGGCTTCCTCCCGCCGGACGACGAGACGTTCGCCGTCACGATGGCGGGAGTCGACGCGGAACTGGCCGTCGAGTGGGCGCGGGCGACCGAGTACCCGCCGACCCGGGCGATCCTGCTCGGGCTCGTCGCCGCCGGGGTCGCCCGCACCGATCCGGCGTGGGCCGGGCGGATCGCGGGCGAGGCGGGCGAGTCCGTCCCGGCGGACTCGTCCGGATACCCGCTGTACCGGCGCGCGATCTTCGACGTGCTGGGGCCGGCGGTCGACGCGGACGTGGCGGAGGAGTTCCTCGGCGCCATCGACGATCCCGGGTGGCGCGCGGAGGCGTCCCACGCCGTGACCGTCGCGACGGCGGCCGAGCGGCCCGAGCACGCGGAGAGGGTGGCCCGGTCGATCGCCGCGGAACCGCGGCGCGCCGAGATGCTGACCGCCCTCGCGGCGGCGCTCGCCACCGCCCGTCCCGACGACGCGGAGCGGATCGCCCGTTCCGTCCCCGATGTGTCCCGCGGTCTCGACGTCCACGGGCCGCACACGGCGCTGGAGGCGGTGGCCGCTGCCGTCGCGCCCACCGACCCGGAGCGGGCCGACCGGATCGTCGGCTCGGTCCTCTACATGGGCGCGGACCTCTGGCGGGCGCGCGAGCTGGGGGTGGCCCTGGCCCCGGCCCGTCCGCTGCGCGCCGAGCAGATCGCCAGGGCCGCGCCGTCGTACGTGGTCTTCCGCATGGAGCGGATCCGCACGCTGGCCGCGGTCGGCGCGGCGCTGGCCGCCACCGATCCCGAACGGGGCGGGCGCCTCATCGACGAGGCGTTCCGCACGGCCGGCCGCAACGTGCGCCCCGCCAAGCGCGTCGAGGCCCTCGGCATCGCGGCGGCCGAGATCGCCGCGGTGCGCCCGGACCGGGCCGAGGAGGTGGCCGGAACGCTGCGGTCGCGGTCCCTGCCGTTCGGCAGGAACGAGGCCCTGCACGCCATCGCGGTCGCGCTGGTCCCCGTGGCGCCGGACCGGGCCGAGCGCGTCGCCCGGGGCATCGCGGACCAGGAGCTGCGGGACCGGGCGCTGACCCGGCTGGCCCTCGGAGTGGGGGCGGCCGATCCCGGGCGCGCCGAACGCTGGGCCCGTGACATCGAGGGCGTGCCGGCCCGGGCGAAGGCGCTCGCGCGGCTGGCCCATGTGCTCGGCGGCCACGAGCCCAACTGGCGGGACAAGGCGCTGCTGGAGGACTGACCTCATGGCGGCTCGGGGCGCCGGACGTGTGCGGCCAGGGCGGTGAGGAGTTCGGAGGCCGTGGCGGGGTGGAGGTCGCTCAGCGGGCGGGCCGGGCCGGGCGAGTACGGGCCGGGGCGGGCGCCGTGCCAGATGCCGGTGACCTTCTCCGTGCGGTCGTGGCTCTGCGACAGGTTGAGGATCACGAAGCCGGACGGGTGCGCGGGGCGGAAGAGGCAGTCGTCCACGTAGGCGCCGTCCGGGGTGCGGCGGGTCCAGCCGCGGGCGCGGAGGGCGGCGAGGCCGGCGGGGTCGACGAGCAGGTTCTCGAAGCGGGCCAGGCGGGTGGCGCGGCGCTCGGCGGGGGTGAGGGCGGCGACGGGACGGTCGAGCTGGGGGAACGGCTGGAGGAGTTCGTAGTCGTCGAAGGTCTGGCGCCAGTCGTCGAGGCGGTCGCCGAGGCCGGCGGGGTGCGCGAGGCCGATCGCGGCGGACTCGGCGAGGGTGAGGACGGCGTCGTCGGCGTCGGCGAGGGTGCGGTCCTCGGCGAGGCGGAAGGCGGTGGTCTTGCCGCCGTCCTCGCTGAGCCAAACGAGGCGGCGGACGATGTGCCACAGCAGCGGGTGCGCCGCGAACAGGTCGCGGAACTCGGCGGCGCTCCAGCGGCGGCGGTCGACCATGGCCGCTTCGAGGCGCCGGATCTGCGCCTCGGCGACCGCCTTCACCTCCTTCCTGAGGGCGGTGTAGCGCTGCCGGGCGGCGGTGGCGAGCTGCCGGTCGTCCCCGGCGGACGCGCCGGGTCGGCCCAGGCGGGGAGCTTGGGGATCCGGGGCGGGAGGATGTCGAGCGGGTCGGTGGACAGCAGGGCCGCGATCGCGCCGGCGGTCTCGCGGCCGTAGGAGCGGGCGGCGTCGACGACCGCCTCGGTGCCGATGTCCGAGGCGATGAGGCGGAGCGCCCGCTCGGCGTCGCGGCGATCGACATCACGGCCGGCCGCGGCGGCGTCCGGGCGAGGTGGGGGCTTGGAGGCGGGGGCGAGTGCGTACGGGATCAGGGCGCGGGCGGCCGCCGCGCCGTGGCGGCCGAACCAGGCGACGGCCGTGGGGCGGGCGCTCTTCAGGCGGGCGAGGCGGCCGGCCATCAGGGCGGCGACCTCGTCGTCCAGGTACGGGAGGAGCGGTTTCCCGCAGCCGCCGGGGTTGGCGCGGGCGGCGTGCAGCGCCGCCGGGAGGGCGTCGAATCCGTGGCGGGCGACGACGGCCCGCATCCAGACGCCGTCGGCGGCCTCCCAGTCCCTGGCGTGCCAGTGCCATTCGGACAGCAGCGGCCGCACGAGGTCCTCGGGGCCTTCGGCGATCAGGTGGCCGATGGCGTACCCGGCGGGCTCCTCGCGGCAGGACTTCACGGCGGCCGGCCAGTCGTGGCCGGTGCCCGCGTACCAGCGGCCGCTCGGGGAGGCGGCGCGCGCCCAGGACTCCCGCTCGCCCGGCGCCCAGACCAGGGCGCGCTCGCCGGGCGGGTCGAGCTCGATGACGCGGGGGTCGCCGCGTTTCTCGCGTTCGCGGGTCCAGGGCGGCTCGGCGAGGACCCGCGGGAGGTCGCCGGGGGCGGCCGGTTCGGCGCGCGTCTCGGCGTCCAGGACGCGGGCGACGGCGGGCCGGTGCCGTTCCGCGGCGGCCGGCTCGGGATGGGCCCTCAGGTGCCAGGTCAGCAGGTCCGCCAGCAGGTCGGACAGCTGGGTGTCCTTGGCCGTGCGCCTGCTCGCCTGTTCTGCCGCGGCCGTGTCGGCGAGCAGGCGCAGGGCCCGTACGGGGTAGCGGTCCATCGCCGCCGTGAGCGCCTCAAGCGCCAGGGTCTCCCCGCGCCGCTCGATCAGTGCCGCGAGCGCCTCGTCGGACGGCATCGCGCTCAGCACCTCAAGGAGGACCCTGCGGTCCGGGCCCGGGTGGGGGTGCGCGTTCAAAGCCCGCAGCAGCACCGGGACGAGGCGCGCGCCGATGCCCTCGGCGGCGGTGGCCAGGACGTCCAGGCTGAGCGCGCCGTTCCCGTCGAGGGGCCAGCCGCGCATCCGGCCGGCCTGCCGGGCGTCGCCGAAGGAGCACCAGAGCATCCAGGCGTACGGGCTCCGGGGCTCGGTGACGACGCGGCACTCGTCCGTCCAGTCCTGCCGGGTGGGCACCAGGAACGAGACGATGACGCGCTGCGGCTCGGTCCGCCGGTGGCCGGCCAGGCGGGCGACGGCCTCCTGGTAGTCGTGCTCGTCGGCGGCGGCCAGGATCGCGCGCATCCGGGCCGCCAGCTGCAGGAAGCCGTCATCGCGGGAGGAGAACGCGGTCGCGCGGGCGATAGCGGAGGCCGGGTTCGTCCGCGTGTCCGCGCTCCGGTTCGCCGCCGTCTCCAGCGCGCACGCCTCCGCGCAGGCGGCCGCGGCGAACGGGACGCCGTGCTCGGAGACCCAGGCGTCCGCCAGCCACCGCGGCGGCCGGCCCTCGTGCGGACCGGGAGGGCCGGCCGTGCCGGAGAACAGCACGTACGCGACCGCCGCCGCTCCCAGCGGGCAGGGCCGGCCGTCCAGATGGTCCCGGACCGCCGCGACGATCTCCGGATCGCCGCCCGTCCCGGGACGCACCCGGCCGAGTTCGGCCCGCTTCCGGGCGGCGTGCTCGCGCAGGACGGCCCCCGCCCGGGCGTCGATCTCGATCGGCGGTCCCGGCACGCCGCCCCGCCTCGGATGCAGGACCCGGCGCCACGTGTCCGGGATGACCAGGGCGTCTTCGGCGGGCGGCTCGTCCATGGCAGGCGACCTTACGGCCCGCCACCGACACTCCGCGGGCTCAGCCGGCGGCGCCGGCCAGCCAGAGGTCGGGGCCGAAGACTTCGTAGTGGATCCGGGACGCGGGGACGCCGCGCGCGAGGAGCTGCCCGCGGACCGACTTCATGAACGGCACGGGCCCGCACAGGTAGGCGCGGACGCCGTCCGGGACCTCCACGCCGGCCAGGTCGGCCAGGCCCGTGTACTCGGGAGCGCGGGGGCTCTCGGGCCGCTCGTACCAGACGTGGACGTCGGCGTGCGGCAGCTTGCCCGCCAGCAGGTCGAGTTCCGTGCGGAACGGGTGGGTGCTCTCGGTGCGGTCGGCGTGGACGACGGTCACGGGCCGTTCCGAGCCGGTGGCGGCGAGGTGGGCGAGCATGCTGATGGTCTGGGTGCTGCCGATACCGGCGGACGCCAGCAGCACCGGGGACTCCCCCTCGTCCAGGACCGTGTCGCCGAACGGGGCGCTGACCGTGAGCACGTCCCCTTCCCGGACGTTCGCGTGCAGCCAGTTGGAGACCTCGCCGTCCGGGGCGCCGTCCGTACCGGCGACGCGCTTCACCGAGATCCAGCGGTCGGTGCCGTTGGGCGCGCAGGAGAGGCTGTACTGGCGGATCTGGCTGGCGCCGTCCGGCAGGGGGCAGCGGACCGAGACGTACTGGCCGGGCTGGAACGGCGGGCTGGGCGCCCTGTCAGCGGGACGCAGCATGAACGTGGCCACGTCGGCGGTCTCCTCCAGGCGGCCGACGACCTTCCAGTCCCGCCAGACGTCGCCGTTCTCCACGCCGGCCCGCGCGTACAGCCGCGCCTCCATGGCGATGAGGGCGCCGGCCATGAGCCAGTACACCTCGTCCCAGGCGGCGGCGACCTCCGGCGTGACGGCGTCGCCGAGCACGTCGGCGATGGCCGCGAACAGGTGCCGCTGCACGATCGTGTACTGGTCCGGGGTGATGCCCAGGGAGGCGTGCTTGTGCGCGATGCGCGCGAGCATCGCGTCGGGCCGCTGGTCGGGCCGTTCCAGGAGGAGTGTGGCGAACGCGGCGATGGATCCGGCGAGCGCCTTCGCCTGCGTGCCGTCGGCCTGGTTGCCGCGGTTGAACAGGTCGCGGAGCAGCTCGGGGTGGGCCTCGAACAGCCGGCCGTAGAACAGCGGGGTGATCCGGTCGATCGCGCCGCCGACGGCCGGCAGGGTGGCGCGGACGATGGCGGCGGACGGTTCGGACAGCATCGAACGACCTCCAAAATCGGCATCTGAGATTCTTATTATCTCGCCGGGGTCGCCCGGACCCCATCCGGGGGCACCGCTATCCGCGCAGCAGCCGGACCAGCACGGGCCGTACCGGCTCGTCCACCAGATCCCGCACGGTGATCGGGTCGAGCGCCTGGTAGAACGCCTCCTGCGCCGTCTGCAAGGCCATCCGCAGCCGGCACGCCGACCGCAGCGGGCAGGGCGGGTCGTCCTCGCAGCCGACCACGTCGCCGTGCCCTTCCAGCGCCCTGACCAGGTGCCCGACCGACGCCGCCCGACCGGCCTCGGTCAGCACGAGCCCGCCGCCGCGCCCGCGGCGCGCCTCCAGCACCCCCATTCCCCGCAGCCGGCTCACCACCTTGGCGACATGGGTGTACGGCGCGTTCACCGCCTCGGCGACCTCCCGCGACGTCGGCGTCTCCCCCTCGCCCGCGACCGCCAGCCGCATCGCGACCCGCAACGCCAGATCAGTGAACTTCGTCAGCCGCATCCACCCACTTTACTGGTAACCGAGATGTGAATTTGATCGCACCCAGCGTCCAGGGACGGCGAGGAACCGGGTCAGGAGGGGCGGGGGCCGGCCAGGTAGTGCTGGAACGTGGGAGCGAGCCAGGCGACGGCCTCGTCACGTTCCAACGCGACGACCGGCGGGAGGCGGAGGACGTAGCGGCACAGGGCGAAGCCGAGGGCCTGGGTGGCGGCGAGTCCGGCGCGGGCGGGGGCCTCGGCGGGATCGCCGGTGAGATCGGCGACCTTGGGGCCGAGCTGCGCCGCGAAGATGGTGCGCATCCGTTCCGCTATGTCGGGGTCGGTCACCGCGGTGCGGAGGAGGATCCGCAGGGCGTCGCCCTCCCAGCGGTCGACCAGGTGGGCGGCCAGGACGCGGCCGATCTCGTCGCGCGGGACGGCGGTGAGGTCGGGCAGGCGCAGGTCGATGTCGGCGGCGGCGGCGAAGAGCTGCTGCTTGCTGCCGTAGTAGCGCATGACCATGGACGGGTCGATGGCCGCGTCCGCCGCGATGGCCCGGATGGTGGCGCGGTCGTAGCCGTCGGCGGCGAACCGCTCGCGGGCCGCCTTGAGGATCACGGCCTTGGTCTCGGTCGAGGATCTGCGCATGCCGCCCACCCTATTGCCAACAATCGTTGGCCTACAATCGTTGACCTGTGGCGCTCTTGTTAGTAAGTGGTAACTAATGTAGCTTCCCCGGCATGGGAGCCGTGCGAAGTACGGCCGCGGAGCGGCGAGGGCAGGCGGTCGGAGCGGGGATGCGGGTCTTCGCCGACCACGGGCTCACGATGGCCGCGGTGCAGCAGGTCGCGAACGACATCGGGGTGTCACAGCCGTACGTCTTCCGGCTGTTCGGCAGCAAGCAGGCGCTTTTCCTGGCGTGCCTGGACGAGCTGGAGGGCCGGGTCGTCGAGGTCTTCCGAGCGGCCGCGGAGGCGGGAACGGACGACCCGCTGCGGGCGATGGGCGCGGCGTTCCGGGACATGGTCGCCGACGGTGTCGTCACCGGCCTGTGGTTGCAGGCGTGCGCCGCCGCGCGCCGGGACGAGGCGGTCGCGGCGCGCTGCCGCGCGCTGCTGGGGGCCGTACTGGACGAGGTCGGGCGGCTGACCGGGGTCGGGCCCGACGGCATCGCACGGTTCATGGGAGACGGCGCCCTCGTGGTGCTGCTGCAGGCGATCGGCGCGGACCTGTCGGGCGGGAGCCGCGCCGCCGTCCGATCGCTGCGTCGAGAGGGGACGATCTCATGAGTGCGCTGCTGCTGCCCGTCATCGCCGTCCAGGGCGCGTGGGTCCGGCTGAGGACCGAGCGGCTTCCCGAGGCCGGCGGACCGGCCGAGGGACGCACCGGCACCGGCGACGGCGCGCCCCTGCGCGTCGCCGTGCTGGGCGAGTCGACCGCCGCCGGATGCGGGGTCGGCACCCACGAGGAAGGGTTCGCGGGCTGCCTGGCGCGCGAGCTGGCCGAGCGGTCCGGACGTCCCGTGAGCTGGGAGGCGGCCGGGCGGAACTCCGTCACCTCGGACGTGATCCGGCGCGAGCTCCTCCCCCGGGTCGGCAAGGACCTGGACGTCGCCGTGCTCCTCGCGGGCGTCGGGGACGTGCTGCACCTGCGCTCTCCTGCGGCCTGGGGCGCCGACCTCGCGGCCATCGCCGACGCGCTCGGTGAGCGGGCAGAGCGGGTCGCGGTGGCGGGCGTACCGCCGTTCGGGGCGTTCCCGTCGCTTCCGGGCACGCTGCGCCGCTACCTGGCCGGGCGCGCGGACGCCCTCGACGCCGAATCCCGGCGGGTCTGCGCCGAACGGCCGCGCGCGACGTGGGTCGGCTCGGCGGGCATCGCCCCCGTGGGCCCGGACTTCTTCGCCCGGGACCGCTTCCACCCCTCCGCCTCCGGTTACCGCCGCTGGGCGGAGCTCATCGCGGACGCGCTCGCGCGCTGAGGGCGCGTACGGCCAGGCCGGGACCGGTCAGGGGCCGTTCCCGGTGACGCCGCGGAGCCGGGCTCCGGCGCGTTCGGCCGGCTCGCCGCGAGGCGGCGGGTCACGCGGACGGCTTCAGGCGGTCGTGGCTCGTTCCGCGGCGATCGGGTAGTTCAGCAGCGCGAAGCGGGCGAGGGACCGGACCTGGTCGAACGTCGGCAGGGCGGCCAGCTCGTCCAGGCCGAACCAGGCGGCCTCGTGGACCTCGGCGAGCTGCGGCGTGACGGACCGGTGCCCGGTGCCGTCCACCCGCCTGACGTAGAAGAACTGGGTCAGGGCGGGGAGCGGGAAGCCTTCGAGGCGTTCGATGTCCACGTAGAACGGGACGGGTTCGGGCACGGCGCCGGGGTCGTCCGGGTGGACCGCCGGCTGGGCGGAGAGCGCCTCGACCGGCAGGCCGGTCTCCTCGGTGACCTCCCGCACCGCGGCGGCCGCGAAGGTCTCCCCCGGATCCAGGTGCCCGCCGGGCGGCACCCACCTGTCGAACATGTTGTGGTGGACGAGCAGCACGCGCCCCCGTTCGACGAGGTATCCCGAGCAGACCAGGAAGAAGCCCATGTCCTCGGTGGCATCCCGGTACCGGATGAGGTTCGCACGCCGGGCCACGGCAACACCCTCCTCTCGCTTGGCCGGCACTCCGAGCATGGCGGGCCGGCCGCCCGCGGGACGGCGGGTCAGGCGGGCGGGTGGAGGGAGCCGTCGCCGAGGCCGTCGAGGCCGATGCCCAGCAGCTCCCGGCCCGTCTCGGCGAGTTCGCGGAGGGTCGCCTCGAACGCGGCCAGGGCGGTGAACGCCTCGCCGTGGCGGCGCTGGTCGTCCAGGGAGATGCGGGGCAGGCGGGCGCGGCGGACGTCCAGCCGGTTGGACGCGCCGGACCCGCGGGCCGCGACCGCGCGGGCGGCCACGTGCAGGTGGCCCGCGACGAACTCCGGGACGAAGTGGCCGGGGTCGGCGCGGACGAGGTAGAGGTGCGGGCCGAGCGCGGCGCCCGCCTCGCCGGCGGCGATGACGCGCGGCACGGCCCCGCGGGCCACGGTGGTGGCGACCACGTCACCTTCCTGGAGCAGGATGTGGCCGGGGTCCTCTTCCGTACGGCCGGACGGGGCGCTCCCGGACACCATGTCCTGGAGCGTCAGGACCGGCACGCCGCCCGACTCCGTCTCCATCTTCATCGGGGCCTGGTGCAGCGCGAGGATCCCGGCCTTGGCGTGGTCGCCGAACGTGCCCGCCGCGGGCGGCCGGCCGTCCGACTCGTCCAGGGACGGGAGCGCGTCCCGGAGCGCGGACAGGAGGTCCTCCGCCTCGGTACGGACCGTCGCGAAGCGCTTGTCGGCGACGCGCTGCACGTACCGGCCGGGATCGAGGTCCACCTCGTCGTCGAGCAGGTCGATGATGCGGACGGCGCGGCCGACGCCGGGCTCGTCGTACTCGGCGGCGGGGTCGCGCCGGAACGCGCGCCAGGCGTCCACGGTCCGTTCGGCGAAGTCCTCGCGGTCGGCGGTGCTCACCATCAGGATGTGGTCGACGCGGGGATCGCCGGGGGCGGGCCGGCGCATCACCCACACCGCCAGCGGCACGGCCATGTTGGGCACCGCGCCGACCGGGAGGCCGAACACGCCGCGCAGCACGCCGCTGCGCAGCAGCTGCCCGCGGATCCGGCGGCCGGAGCGCCGGTTCGCCGCCGCCGGCGGCATCAGCATGATCACGGTGCCGCCGGGGCGGGCGTGCGCGAGCGCGTGCTGGGCCCAGGCCAGCTCGGACTCCATCCGCGGCGGCAGGCCGTACTCCCACCGCGGGTCGGCGATCAGCTCGTCGTAGCCCCAGTTTCGGTCGTTGAACGGCGGGTTCGTCACCACCAGGTCGGCCCGGACGCCGGGGAACGCGTCCTCGCGCAGGGAGTCGCCCGCGCGGACGACCGCGTTCCGCGTCCGCAGGGCCATCCGCACCGCGGTGATCCGCGCCGTCGCCTCGTCGGCCTCCTGGCCCAGCAGCTCGGTGGCGCTCAGCGCGTCCAGCGCGCCGAGCAGGAAGCCGCCGGATCCGCAGGCGGGGTCGAACAGCGTCCCCGCCTCCTCGCCGGCCAGGGCGAGGACGAGCCGGACGATCGGCTCCGGCGTCTCGTACACGCGCCGCTTGTGCAGCTCGAAGTAGCGCTGCCGCAGGAACTCGAACGCCTCCGGCGCGCCGCGTTCCCCGGCCAGGTCGGCCAGGCCGCGCGCCAGCGGCACGTGCGCCGGCTCCAGCGCGGGCGGGAACACCTCGTCGGCGGGCAGGCCGGTCGCGGCGGACCGTACGGCGGCGGGCAGTTCCGCGGCGAGCCCGTCGTCGGGCCGCGCGGCGAGCTCGCGCCACCGGCCGGGCTCGCGGTGGACGAAGAGGAGGAACGCGCCCGCGAACAGCAGGACGTCGGCCAGCGCCACCTCGTCGGCGGCCCGGCGCAGCTCCTGCCAGAGCTGCTCGCCGGACGACTCCCGGTGGAGCTTGCCCTGGACGTTCAGCCACTCGCGGATCTCGTGCAGGGAGAACGAGGGGCTCGTCGCGGTGCCGCCGACCGGCTCGGGGAAGTCGTCGTGCCGGCGCCGCCAGTTGCTCACGGCGGCCCGTCCCACACCGGCGAGACGAGCGATGTCGGCGGCGGTCACCGTCGCATCAGACTGCACGTCAACTCCCAGGTCAGGCGCCACCTCCGGAGGTCACGCGCGAGGCACACGCTACCGCAGCGTACTGTAACGAGCCAGCGCCATGCCCGTGATGGTTGATTTAATCAACAACAAGCCCGGAAGCCCGCTACGGTACTGCCCACCTACCGGAGGGATCCATGGAGCTGAACGGGCGCTACCTCCTCGAGCACCGGATCGGGCGCGGCGGAATGGGCGAGGTCTGGCGCGGCCACGACCGCGAACTCGGCCGGCCGGTCGCCGTGAAACTGCTGCTCGACCTGACCGGCGACGCGCGGGCGATCCGCCGGTTCCAGCGCGAGGCCGCCCTCGCCGCGCGGCTCCGCGACCCCGCGATCACCACGGTGCACGACGTCGGCGTCCACGAGGACCGGCCGTTCATCGTGATGGAGCTCCTGGACGGCACCGACCTCGCCACGCGGCTGGCCGGCGCCCCCGGCGGCCTGCCCGCCGCCGAGGCCGTCGCGCTCGCCGCCCAGGCCGCCCGCGGGCTCGCCGCCGCGCACGCCGACGGCGTCGTCCACCGCGACCTCAAACCCGCCAACCTCTTCCTCACCGCCGCCGGACGGCTGAAGATCTGCGACTTCGGCCTCGCCCGCGCCGCCGACGCCGCGTCCGCCCTCACGGTCACCGGCGAGGTGTTCGGGACGCCCGCGTACATGGCGCCCGAGCAGGCGCGCGGAACGGCCGACGAGCGCTCCGACCTCTACTCCCTGGGCTGCGTCCTGCACGAGCTGCTCACCGGCCGGCCGCCGTTCCCCACCGGCCGGCCCGCCCTGGCCCTCCTGCTGGCGCACCGCGACGAGAGCCCGGCCGGGCCCCGCGCGCTGCGCCCCGACCTCTCCCCTGAACTCGACCGGCTCGTCCTCGACCTGCTCGCCAAGGACCCCGCCGCACGTCCCGCCACCGCCGCCGAACTGGCCGACACGCTGGAGGCGTACCCCTGGGCCGGCGCGGCCCGTCCCCCCGCGTCGGCCCTCGACCCCGTACGCGCCGAACGGCTCTACAGAGCGGTACTGCTGAAGTCCGAACTCGACGGCGACCACCGCGTGCTGTGCAGGCTCGCCGCCGCGTACGCGGACACCGACCCCGAGCGCGCCGCGCGCCTCTTCGAGTCCGCCCTCCGCGACGCCCGCCGCCCGTACCTCTTCCGCGACGAGGCGGTGTGCGACGTCGTCGTCGCGCTGGCCGCGTTCGACCCGGACGGCGCCGAGGACGCCGCCCGCACCATCGAGGACGACGCCCAGCGCGCCCGGGCCAAGGCCGGCGTCGCCGCCGCGGTCGCCGCCGCCGACCCGTACCGCGCCGCGCGCCTCCTGCACGAACTCCGCGATCCCGCCACGCTGCGCCCGCTCGCCGAGGCCATGGCCCGCATCCCCGCCCGGGACGCCACCACGATCATCGAGGCGATCCGGAACCCCCACCACCGCGTCGAGGCCGTCGTCCTGCTCGGACGCGCGGTGGCCCCGGCCGACCCCGGCCGCGCCGAGGAGCTCCTGCGGGCGGTGGGCCGCGAGACCGCACTGGTGGAGGCACTCGCCGCGGACCATCCCGACCGTGCGGAACACGTCGCCCGCTCGCTGACCGACCCCGAACCCGCCCTGGGAGTGCTCGCCGCCGCGGCCGTCGACACCGACCCGGCCCGCGCCGCCCGGATCGCCGCCGAACTCCGCCGCCCCTCCCCCGCCACCGCTTACGCCCTCGCGGTCGGCCTGAGCGCCGCGTACCCGGAGCACGCGGAGCGGATGTTCGACCTCATCCCGGCCAAGGACGACCGGATCCGCGCCCGCGCCGCGGCCGCGGCCCGCGTCGCCGCCGGCGACCCCGACCGCGCCGGGCGCATGCTCGCCAAGGCCATCCGCGCCGGCCGCCGGATCATGCACAGGGAACGCTGGCACCGCGTCCTCCACTCGATCGCGGGCGACATCGCCGGCACGTACCCCGACGAGGCGGAACGCATCGGCCGTCTCCTGTCCGGCGACGGGTCGGGCCTCGCCTGGGTCGTTACGAGAATGGCCTCCGAGGACGTCGCCAACGCCGAACGCATCGCCCGTTCCATCAGCGAGCAGAGCCGCCGCGAACGCGCGCTGGGCCGGATCGCCATCGCCCTCAGCACCCGCGATCCCGACCGCGCCGAACGCATCGCCACCTCCCTGCAGGACCGCTACGCGAGCGTCCACACCCTCCTCGACCTCGCCGACATCTGGTCCGGCCGCCCCCTCCCGGAGGACTAGCCTGGCGCGATGCGCGAAGATCTGGCGGCCCGGCTCCGCACGTTCGCGGCCGAACGGGACTGGGAGCGGTTCCACACGCCCAAGAACCTGGCCATGGCCCTGACCGGCGAGGCCGGTGAACTCGCCGCCGAATTCCAGTGGCTCACCCCGGAGCAGTCCGCGGACGTCATGTCCGACCCCGAGGCCGGCCGCCGCGTGCGCGCCGAGATGGCCGACGTGTACCTCTACCTCACCCGGCTCGCCGACGTCCTCGGCGTCGACCTCGTCCAGGCCGCCCACGAAAAACTCGACGAGGGCGAGCGCCGCTACGACGCGGAAACGTACCGAGGCACGGCCCGCAAGGCCCCTCCACTGCCCTGACGGGAGGCGGACGGCGGTCTCAGCGGCGTTCGCAGACGAGACCGTCGTCGTCGCGGTCCATGTACCACTCGTACTCCGGATCGGCCCCCTTGAGATACGGGCCGTACCCCGCGGCGTTGGCCTCGGCGCACGTGTCGTACCGAGGATCGACCCCCTCCGACGGGCCGCCCGGCGAGGGCCCCTCGGACAGGGAGTCCTCCGGAGATGGCCCTTCCTGAACGGACTCCTCGGCGGGCGGCGGGACCGGAACGGGCTCCTCGCTCTCCTCGATGGGAAGCCGAGGCGGCTCCTCGGACGGCGTGACACTCTCCTGCGGCCTCTGCGGACGTTCCGTGACGGTCTCCGTGGCCTCGGGCGCGGCCGTCTCGGTGACGGTCGTTCTCCCGCCCTCGGGCGGGCGGGAGGGTTCGGACGTCTCCGCGCAGGCGGCACCGCCTCCGGCGAGGAGTAAGGCCGCGGCGGCCAGCCGCAGAGAACGCGGGTTGCGGCAACGGAACATGGGTCATCCGGCTTTCCCTGAAGGCAGGGGCCGCCACCGGCACGTCAGCGGGTTCCGCCGGCTCCACCCGTACGACCCCGTACAAGGTGGTCCATCACATCCCCACCAAAGCACACGTTCCAGACAACCCCCACCTTTCCAGCAAGCCTTTGCCGCCAGTTCGGAAGAACCTGAACGAGCCTTGACGGCCGGCTTCAGCGGCCGATCCCATCTCGCTCCGCCACCCTGGCCCGCACGATCACCCGTGCGGCACCGTGGAGCCGCCACTGCGCGACCACATAGACAAGCGAAGCAGCCAGCAGCGCCAAGAACAGCACCACAACCAGGGACTGCGGATAGAAGCCGAAGGGAACACACAAGGCCGCCGCCGCCCCGAGCACCAGAAGCGCCCTGAACACACGAGCCCGATCTTGGGTTGGCAGTTCCGCGTACCCCAGTTTCCCTCCGAGGGAAAGCTTGTAATTTCCGATACCTCTGCGCACCCTAATGGCTGCGACAACACACGCGAAACTCAGAAGCCCGTACCCTAGAGCGCCGACGAATACCGCGGACACAACACCCCCTAGAACCAGTCGTCAATCTGGTCGATAGTCCATCTTCCTCCGCCGACCACCGCGCCGACGGCAAGACCGATTCCACCACCAAGGGCACTGCCAGGTACGGCTCCGACCCCGCCGGCGAACGAACCGAGGACTCCACCGATTCCAGCGACCCCTCCTGCCCAACTGACGAAGTCCGTCCACGGAAAGTCGTCATCGGAGAGGGCATCGTCGAGTTCGTCGTCGACGGCCTCAAGTTTCTCCCGAAGGTCCCGCGAGATATCACCACCCTTGGACCGATCCTTTACTGCACTTAAGACCGACCACGATTCCTGCGCCTTCCCCGAATAAAGCGCCACCAGCCGTTGCGCAACCTCCGCCTGCATCATTCTCGACTTTCCCTGGGCGTCTCGGAGGATGAGACTGAGGTCCCGAATGCGCTCTGGATGATTGGGCGACAGGCTACTCTTCTGCTCATAGTCGAGTTGGCGATTATTCGCCGCGATCTGGAGTTCCGCCAGTGCCGAAGCCAGATCGTCCATCATCTTGGCCACGTCGTCGATAAACATCGAAAGCTTCCTGGCGTCGCCCGCATCGACGGTCCAGGCATCCTGGAATTCGTTGGCATCGGATCCCCTCCATCCGGCATGCCTGACCAGCCTCTTTATCGTTTCCTCAACCTCATCAATGATCGCTTCGCCGGGTGACACGTATCCGTAGAGCTTGTTCGCCAGGGCCGCGAGCCCACGAATATCCACATCAAGACTGAAAAAGCTTCCTACCGGTTGCACGCCGACCGGAATCGGTGCCGCCTGCCTTGGAGCCATCCCTTGCCTCCGCACTCTCGACAATCTCGCCATCGTTGCACTCGGCGAGGATTCAGAACCGGGGTTGGATGCCTTTCGGGTCATCGACCCTGTCGAGGAGCCTCTTCACGTCGTGCTCGGCACGCCGATACGTGTCGTGCACGTACTTGAGTTTGCGCCCGTGTGTCTGCATGGACGCACCCAGTACGTCGTGCATCACTTCGATCGCCTCGAGAACTGCACACATCGCCTGTTCGAGCGACCCTTCGGTGACCTTGGGCGGCGGGCCGATGTCCTTCGGGACGACGTCAGCATATTTCCTGCCGCTCTGCTCGAACACACTCGACGCTTTGAGGATGTGCTTGAAGACGACTTCGATCTCCCCGCTCATGAGTCCATCCCAGGGTGCGCCCGACTCCCCGGGGCAGCCCTGGCATCCAGCCGCGGGTTCAGGGCGACTCCTATACGTCGCTTGCCGACCAGGTAGAGAAGCTCCAGCAGTGATACCTCCGACCAAGGCTGATCACGGCCGAGACACTCCTGGAGGAGCTCTACGGAGGTGTACACCGCGATTCCCGCGGTACCGTCCTCCATCAGGCGCAATTCGTACTCCGGCCTACCACCTGGCCCTACCGGGCGAACCGTGGAGACATAGGCGGTGGCCAAGCCTTCGCGGGCGGATTCACCGGGGCTCGAGAAAGCGCGAGATGCAATGTCCTCAGAACCCGCATTTGATGCCTCTTGGGATCTGGCAGCTCGCCGTTTCGCGACCTCATCAGAATCCCCGGGGGCGTGAGGGGTATTCTCGTTCAGTTTGGCCGCTAGAGCGGACACTCTTCGTGGCTCCATCTTGCCGATCTCCAAACCATTCGTCGCAAGGTGACCAGCACCGCCCTACCACC
Organism: Actinomadura sp. 21ATH; assembly: GCF_041951345.1. Taxonomy (NCBI): domain Bacteria; kingdom Bacillati; phylum Actinomycetota; class Actinomycetes; order Streptosporangiales; family Thermomonosporaceae; genus Actinomadura; species Actinomadura sp. 21ATH. The sequence continues at coordinate 760,603 of NZ_JBGNUR010000002.1, forward strand.
ATACACAAGCGGCACGGAATCTTCTCGAAATCCGGTACGAATGACCGGACAGGTTACTTGATGACTAGATTCTTCCGTTTCATATCGTCTTTCATGGAAGTTCCCACATAAGGTCACTTTTCGAGCGATTTCTGTCGGCGGCCTCCTCGGGGCGGGGCACGGCCTGGTCGCATGCGGGGGCGGTGGCCGGGAAACACCAAGAAGCCCCTGGCAGGACAGAGGATCTATCAAGATCCATCGTCCGAGCCAGAGGCTCCACTACTTGCTTGCCCGGTGCTTGAGTGCCGTTGCGCCGGCTTTCGCCCTGCGTCACCCGTCCGGTCGGGGTCAGTGGGGGGTGAGGAGGTGGTTCGCGGAGGTGATGACGTGGTCTACGAAGCCGTAGGCGCGGGCCTCTTCGGCGGTGTAGTAGCGGTCGCGGTCGGAGTCGGCCTCGATGCGTTCGACGGGCTGGCCGGTGTGGAAGGCGATGCGCTCCTGCATGAGGCGCTTGGTGGCGCGCATGTGCTCCGCCTGGATGCGGATGTCGGAGGCCGTTCCGGCGATGCCGCCGGAGGGCTGGTGCATGAGGATCGAGGCGTGCGGGAGGGCGTAGCGCTTGCCGGGGGCGCCGGCGCAGAGGAGGAACTGGCCCATGGACGCGGTGAAGCCCATGGAAAGGGTCGCCACGTCGTTCGGGATGAATTGCATGATGTCGTAGATGGCCATTCCGGCGGTGACCGAGCCGCCGGGGGAATTGATGTAGAGGTGGATGTCGCGGTTCCGGTCCTCGGCGGAAAGGAGGAGCATCTCGGCGCAGATCCTGTTGGAGATCTCGTCGTCGACCTGCTGGCCGAGGACGATGATGCGCTGGCTGAGGAGGCGCTGGAAGACCTCGTTCGGCGGGGCGGGCGGGGCCTCGGCGGTACGGGAGGTGGTTTCGAGCAGCATCTGGAACGTCATGGGCCCAGGTAACCCAGGCGTTCGGCGGGACGTCCAACAGCTTCGGAGGCCGGTTCGACAACCGGCGGTTGCCAATAGGGTGGGGCCATGGAACCGGATCTCCACGGGATGCGGGCGTTCGTGGCGGCCGCGGAGGAGCTGCATTTCGGGCGGGCGGCGGAGCGGCTGTTCGTCACTCAGCAGGCGTTGTCCAAGCGTGTGCGGCGGCTGGAGGAGGCACTGGGGGTCTCGCTGTTCGCGCGGACGACGCGGCGGGTCGAGCTGACGGCGGCGGGGCGGCGGTTCCTGCCGCTGGCCCGGGACGTGGTGGACGCCTATGACCGGGCGGTGTCCGCTTTCAGCGTAGAGCCGCTGCGCGTCGATGTTTACGCCGAGCGCTTCACGCCGCTGAAGGTGCTGCGCGCCGCCGTCGAAGGGGCGGGCGTACAGGTGGAGACCAGCATGCGGCAGGGGCTGGGAAACGCGCTTCCGGCCGTTCGGAATGGTGAGCTCGACGCGGCTTTCGGGCGCGCGCGGGATGTGGGGGCCTGGCCGGAGGAATTGGCGCGGCGGCCCGTTCACGTGGTTTCCGTGGACGCCTTTGTCGTCAACGGGCATCCGCTGGCCGGGCGGGCCTCGGTGAGCGTGGAGGAGCTGCGGGGTTTCGGGGTCGCGATGCCGGATACGGGGGGTTCCCCGGAATGGCGCGCGTGGCTGGAGCGGTTCCGCGACGAATTGGGAGTGCCGGTACGGTTCACCGCGCCCGCCCTGGGCGTGCGGGATTACGGCAGGCTGATGCGCGAGGAGAAGCGCGCCGTCGTGCTCAGCGAGTCCGGCACGGACCTGCCGAACGATCCGGAGATGCGGCAGATCCGCATCGTGGAGCCGACGCCGCTGCACGTGTGGTCGATCGTGTGGCGGCGCGACGACCGGGACCCGCGGCTGCAGCGGCTGCTGCGGGCGCTCCCGCGGGCGGAACGGCCCGGTTCCGCGCGCGTGTGGCTGCCCGCCGAGGACCGGGCCGATCTGGAGGGCCTATGAGACCGTTGTCAGGCTTTGGCGTTCGATGAGCGGCGCGAGGCGGTGCCGAGGGCGGCGCGGATCAGGCCCTTGGCACCGGCGGCGATGACGGTGGGCCAGTCGAAGTAGTCGCGCCAGAGGACGATCTTCCCGTCGCGGACCTCGAAGGTGCCGCAGACCCAGAACTCGGCCCGCCACGCGCCGATGACGAGGGCGTCGGTGCGTTCGGTGAGGACGATGTCGCCGTTGGCGGCGATGTTGTGGACGCGGGCCTCGAAGCCGGTGCCGTAGCGGGCCATGGCGCGCATCTGGCGTTCGAACGCCTCGATGCCGCGGGCGGGCGGGAGCGGGACGTTCTGGTAGACGATCCCGGGGTCGGCGTACGTGAGGGCCCGGTCGATGTCGAGATCTTCGAGGGCGGTGAGGAAACCGGTCACGATCGCGGTGGACATGACTCCTCCGATGTCGGGGAGCCCCACGCTATACGGGACAATCGTCCCCATGCAGTTCGGCGTTCTGGGGCCCGTCGAGGCCCGGCTCGGCGGGGAGCCCGTCGCGGTGGGCGGGCCGCTGGTGCGGGCCCTGCTGGCGATGCTCCTCCTGGACGCGGGCAACGTGGTGGGGACGGAGCGCCTCATCGACGGCCTGTACGGGGAGGATCCCCCCGACAACGCCGCGAACGCCCTCCAGTCGCAGGTGTCGCGGCTGCGGCGGGGGCTGGGGGACGCGTCGCTCGTCGAGGGGCGGGCGGCCGGGTACCTGCTGGCGGTCGACCGCGAGGACGTGGACGTCCACCGGTTCGAGCGGCTGGCGCGGGAGGGGCGCCCGCGGGAGGCGCTGGAGCTGTGGCGGGGTCCGGCGCTGGCCGGGGTCACCGCGCCGTTCGCGGCGGGGCAGGTGGCGCGACTGGAGGAGCGGCGCGCCGGGGTGGCCGAGGACTGCGCCGAGGCCGAGATCGCCGCGGGCGAGTACGGGACGGCGGCGGCCCGGATGCGGCGGCTGGTCGCGGAGCATCCGCTGCGGGAGCGGGCGCGGGGGCTGCTGATGCGGGCCCTGTACGGGAGCGGGCGGCAGGCCGAGGCGCTGGCGGTGTACGAGGAGGCGCGGGCGCTGCTGGCCGAGGAGCTGGGCGCCGACCCGTCCGGCGAGCTGGCGGACGTGCACGTGGCGATCCTGCGCGGCGATCCGGGCCTGCGGCGGGAGGCGCCCCCCGCGCTGCCCGCGCAGCTGACCAGCTTCGTCGGCCGCGAGGAGGAGCTGGAACGGGTCGGCAAGACGCTGGCGGAGGGGCGGCTGGTGACGCTGCTCGGGCCCGGCGGGGTCGGCAAGACGCGGCTGGCGCTGGAGGCGGCGGGACGCGAGGAGGGCGAGGTCTGCTTCGTCGACCTGTCCCCCGTGGGCGACGGCGCCGAGGTGCCGAAGGCCGTGCTGGGCGCGCTGGGCCTGCGCGAGAGCGGGATGCGGCCCGGCGCCGAGGCCGTCGATCCGGTGGACCGGATCGTGACGGCGCTGGGCGCCCGCCGGATGCTGCTCGTCCTCGACAACTGCGAGCACCTGATCGAGGCGGCGGCGCGGCTGGCGCACCGGCTGCTGGCCGCCCGGTCGGGGCTGCGGGTCCTGGCCACCAGCCGCGAGCCGCTGGGCATCACCGGGGAGTCGCTGCTGCCGCTGCCGCCGCTGGCACTGCCGGAGCGGGAGGGCGACAACGCCGCGGCGTATCCGGCGGTGCGGCTGTTCGTCGACCGGGCGGCGGCGGTGCGGCCGGGGTTCGCGGTGACCGCGGCGAACGCCGGTGCCGTGCTGCGGATCTGCGCGGCGCTGGACGGGCTGCCGCTGGCGATCGAGCTGGCGGCGGCGCGGCTGCGGGCGCTGCCCGTCGAGGAGGTGGCGCGGCGGCTGGACGACCGGTTCCGGCTGCTGTCGCGCGGCGACCGGTCGGCGGCGCCGCGGCACCAGACGCTGCGCGCGGTGGTGGAGTGGAGCTGGGACCTGCTGGACGAGGCGGAGCGGACGCTGGCGCGGCGGCTGACGGTGTTCGCCGGCGGCGCGACGCTGGAGGGCGTCGAGGCGGTCTGCGACGTGCCCGACGCGGACGAGCTGCTGGTCGGGCTGGTCGACAAGTCGCTGCTGCAGACCGACGGCACCCGCTACCGGATGCTCGACACGGTGCGCGCGTTCTGCGCCGAGCGGCTGGAGGAGGCGGGCGAGGGCGACCGGCTAAGGGCGGCGCACACGGCGCACTTCCTCGCGCTCGCGCGGCGCGCCGACCCGCACCTGCGCGGCGGGGAGCAGTTGGAGTGGCTGGCGGTGCTGGCGGCCGAGCACGCCGACCTGCACGCGGCGCTGCGCCGTTCCGTCCGGGACGATCCGGCGACCGCGCTGCGGCTGGTCGCGGTCCTGACCTGGTACTGGTGGCTGCGCGGGCGGGTCGAGGGCGGCCCGCTGACGCGGGAGCTGCTGGACCGGGTCGGGGTGGACCCGCCGCCCGGGCTGGACGAGGAGTACGTCCTGTGCGTCTCGAACGCGATCTCGGCAGGGGCGGCGGGCCCGCTGGCGACGGCGGCGCTGGACCTGGCCACCCAGCGGATGGCCGCGATGCAGTGGCAGGTCACCTACCCGGCGACGCTGGTGCAGTGGGCGCTCACGGCCGGTCCCGACCGGACCGACATCGAGACGCACGAGCTGCAGTCGGGCCGCGATCCCTGGTCGTCCGCCCTGCTCCACATGAGCGACGGGTTCCTGCGGCAGTTCCGCGGGGACCTGGCGGGCGCCGCCGAGTCGTGCCAGGTGGCGCTGGAGGGCTTCCGGGCGCTGGGCGACCGCTGGGGGATGGCGAACTCGCTCGACCCGATGTCCCAGCTCGCCGCCTGGCAGGGGGACCGGCCGCGGGCGATGGAGCTGCTGAACGAGGCGCTCGCGCTGGTCCTGGAGCTGGGCGCCCTGGAGGAGCAGGCCGACCTGCTGTGCCGCCGCGCCGAGCTGTACATCCAGGAGGGCGACCTGGACGCCGCGCACGCCGACTTCGAGGAGTCGCTGAAGGCGGCACACCGTACGGGCGCGCCGGACAAGGTCGCCGCCGCCCGCTGCGGCCTCGGCGACGTCGCCCGGCTGCGCGGCGACCTGGACGCGGCCCGGCGGCTGTACGCGCAGGCCGGGGACGAGTTCACCACCGCCCGGTTCATCGCCTCGGCGACCCGGGTGGCGGCGCTGGTCGGGCAGGGCTGGATCGCGATCGCCGAGGCGGACGTGGCGCGGGCCCGGCCGCTGCTGCGGCGGGCGCTGGAGATCAGCATCGAGCATCCGGTGTTCATGAACCGGGTCAGGGCGGTCGTCGGGCTGGCGGGCGCCGCGCTGGTGGACGGGGACGGCGAACTGGCCGCGCTGCTGCTGGGGGCGACCGCCTCGCTGAACGGGGCGCGCATCGACGGCGATCCGGACGCCGGGCGGGTGGCGGCCGGGGCCCGCGCGCTGCTCGGGGACGCCGCGTACGAGGCGGCCCGGAAGCGGGGCGCGGCGACGCCGCTGGAGGAGCTGATCGACCGGTGAGTCGATCGTCGTCCGTCCGCTGATCGTCCGCTGACCGGGCCGCGCCGGCCCCGGTCAGCGGACGGTGCGCGGACGGTCAGCGCCGCCGCCGATCGTGGCGGCCATGAACGACTCGATACCCGCATACTCCCCCGCCCGGAAATGGGCGACGTTCGGGCTGTGCCTGCTCGTCATGATGGTGCCCGCGCTGGACCTCACGGCGCTGAACCAGGCCATCCCGCATCTGACGGCCGACCTGCGGCCGTCGGCCACCCAGATCCTGTGGATCGCGGACGCGTACGGGTTCGCGCTGGCGGGGCTGCTGATCACGATGGGCGGCGTCGGCGACCGGATCGGCCACAAGCGGCTGCTGCTGATCGGCGCCGGGCTGTTCGCGGCCACCTCGGCGCTGACCGCGTACGCCTGGAGCGCCGAGACGCTGATCGCGGCGCGGTTCCTGCTGGGCGTGGCGGGCGCGACGCTGATGCCGTCCGCGCTGTCGCTGATCCGCCGGGTCTTCACCGACCCGAAGGAGCGCACGATGGCGGTCGGGGCGTTCAGCGGCGTCGCCGGGCTGGCGGTCGGGCTCGGGCCGGTGGTCGGCGGCGCGCTGCTCGACCACTTCTGGTGGGGCTCGGTGTTCCTGATCAACGTGCCGGTCATGCTGGTGGTGCTGGCCGCCGGGGCGGCCGTGCTGCCCGCCGGCCGCAGCGCGCGCCGGTTCCGGGTGGACCTGCTCAGCGTGCCGCTGTCGATCGCCGGCATGATCGGCGTGGTGTACGCCGTGAAGGAGTTCGCGGCGCACGGTGCGAGCGCGGCGGCCGGGGCGGCCCTCGCGGTCGGCGCGGCGGGGCTGGTGGCGTTCGCGGTGCGGCAGGTGCGGGTCGCCGAGCCGCTGATCGACGTGCGGCTGTTCCGGCTGGCGGCGTTCTCCGGCTCGGTGATCGCGAACATGTTCGCGATGTTCGCGCTGGTGGCCCAGTCGCTGATCTTCTCGCTGTACTTCCAGCTGGTGCTGGGCTGGTCGCCGCTCCAGTCCGGGCTGGCGGGGCTGCCGGGCGCGCTGGGCGCGATGATCGGCGGCGCCGCGCTGGCGCCGCCGCTGATCTCGCTGGTCGGCCGGGCGCGGGTCGTGGCCGCCGGGCTGGTCTTCGGGGCGGTGGCGTACGCGATGCTCTCCCAGGCCGGGACCGACACCTCCTACCTGGTGCTGGTGGGACCGATCCTGCTGTCCGGGCTCGGCATGGGCATGGCCATGACGGTCACCAGCGACACCGTGCTGGCGACGGTGCCGCGGGAGCGTTCGGGCGCCGCGTCGGCGATCTCCGAGACCGGCATGGAGCTGGGCGGCTCGCTCGGCATGGCGGTGCTGGGCAGCGTCATGAACGCGGTGTACCGCGACGGCGTGGACCTGCCGGCGGGGCTGCCGCCCGCGGCCGGGGAGGCCGCCCGGGACTCGCTGAGCGGCGCGATGCAGGTGGCGGCGGGGCTGCCGGAACGGCTGGCGGCGCAGGTCGCGGGCGCGGCCGGGGAGGCGTTCACGGACGGTCTTCAGGCCGCGCTGCTGTGCAGTGCGGGGCTCGCCGCCGCGGTCGCGGTGTTCGCGCTGGTCGCGCTGCGCGGGGTGCCCAAGGTCATCCCGGACGCGGCCGAGTACGAGGAGGCCGCCGGGGCGGTCCCGGCGGGCGCCGCGAAATCCGACTAGAAAAAGTGATATCACTTTGCTAACTTGGTGCCATACGACAGAGGAGGCACCGATGAGCGAAGTGACCAACCCCGCCGAACCCCCGGTCGAGATGCCGGAGCTGGAGATCGAGGAGCGTCCCGCCAGGGACGCCAACGGCTGGCCCATGCTGGGGCTGAGCCTGCTGCTGATCCTGGTCGCCGCCGCGGTGCTCGCCGGGGGCATCGCCGCCGGCGGCGCCGGGATCGCGGTCGGCATCGTGCTCGGCACGGTGCTGGCGCTGGCCGGCCTGGTGGTCATGGCCGGGCTGACCGCGGTGGCGCCGCGCGAGGCGCGGGTGCTCCAGGTGCTCGGCCGCTACAGCGGGACGGTCCGCACCGACGGCCTCCGCTGGGTCAACCCGATCACCGACCGCAAGAAGGTCTCCACCCGGATCCGCAACCACGAGACCGGGCTGGCCAAGGTCAACGACCTGGACGGCAACCCGATCGAGATCTCGGCCGTGGTCGTCTGGCAGGTCGAGGACACCGCGCGGGCGGTGTTCGCGGTGGACGACTTCGTCGAGTTCGTCGCGTTCCAGACCGAGGCCGCGGTCCGCCACATCGCCGGCAGCTTCCCGTACGACTCGCACGAGCAGCTGTCGCTGCGCGACAACGCCGACGAGATCACCGGGAAGCTGTCGGAGGAGCTGTCGCTGCGCGTCGCCTCCGCCGGCGTGAAGATCATCGAGTCCCGGATCACCGGCCTGGCGTACGCCCCCGAGATCGCGCAGGCGATGCTGCGCCGCCAGCAGGCGGGCGCGGTGGTGGCCGCGCGGCAGCGGATCGTGGAGGGCGCGGTCGGCATGGTGCAGCTGGCCCTGGACCGGCTGGACGAGGAGAACGTCGTCGACCTGGACGAGGAGCGCAAGGCCGCCATGGTCAGCAACCTGCTGGTGGTCCTGTGCGCCGACCGGGACGCGCAGCCGGTGGTCAACACCGGTTCCCTCTACCAGTGACCCGTGGCCTCCGAGCGTAAGAAGATCCTGCTGCGGCTCGACCCCGCCGTCCATGACGCGCTGGCCCGCTGGGCGGCGGACGAGCTGCGCAGCACCAACGCCCAGATCGAGTTCCTGCTGCGGGCGGCGCTGGCGGACGCCGGGCGGATGCCCCGCGCCGCCGGGCGGATGCGGCGCCCCGGCCGCCCGTCCCGCAGCGACCCCGATGCCGCGCCGCGCGGTGCGGCGGGCGACGATGGTCCCGAGCCGCCGCCGAGCGGCGCTCCCCAGAACGAGGAGTAGGTCATGGTGGACGTTCCCGAGTCCCTCCCCGCCCGGATGTACCTGCTGGCATACGACCTCAACAAGCAGCGCATGGCGCTGAGCGGCGAACGGCTCGGCTACCTGCTGCGGGCCGCCGCCCTCACCGAGCTGTACCTGGACGGGCGGCTCACCGAGGAGCGGCAGCGGCCCAAGGCCGACACCCCGGGCGACGACCCGTACGGGCTGCTGGCCCAGATCACCGCCTCCAAGCCGCGGTCCTGGAAGTACTGGGTCCGCAAGGACAGCCGCGCCATGGTGCGGACCGTCCGCGACGAGCTGGCCGGCGCCGGCTGGATCCGGGTGCGGCCGCGCCGGGTGCTCGGGGTGTTCCCGGCCGACGAGGTCAGCGTGCGGGATCCGCGCGTGGTGAAGACGCTGTGGGGCGGCGCCTCGTCGGCGCTGCGCGGCAAGCCGGTGGCGCACGTCAACAGCTACGACGCGGCGGCGGTCGCGCTGGCCGCCGCCGGCGAGCTGCGGACCGTGCTGCCCAGGCCCGACCGGCGCCGGCACAAGCGGCGGATCGCGGAGCTGACCGCCCGGTCCGGCCCGGCCGCCCCCGCGGTGAAGAAGGCGCTGGCCGACTACTGGGGCGCCGCCGCCGGCTGACCGGCCGCCTCCTTCCCGAGGGGGCCGGTCGCCCTCACCGCCCCGCGGATTGACAGGCCCGGCCCGGAGCCGCGACCCTGAACAAGTTAGTTACCTGACCTAACGATCTGCACGGGAGGGCCGCCGGTGCCGGGGAACGCGGGATGCGACCGCCCGGAGCCGGACACCCCGGCCGAGCCGCCCGCGCCCGTCACGCCCGCCACGCCCGCCGCCCCGGCATCGCCGGCGCCGCACCCGTGGCGGGTGCTGTCGGCGGTGAGCCTGGGCACGGTCCTCCTGGTCGTCAACGTCAGCACGCTCAACATCGCGCTCCCGGTCGTCGTCGGGCACTTCGAGGCGGGCGCGGCGGCGGCGAGCTGGCTGCTGCTGGCGTTCATGCTCGCCCAGACCGGGCTGCTCATGGTGTTCGGCCGGCTGGCGGACGTGTTCGGGCGGCGCGGCACCTACCTGTGCGGGCTGGCGGTCTTCACGCTGGCGAGCCTGCTCGCCGGCCTCGCTCCGAACGTCGGGGTCCTCATCGCGATGCGGGTCCTGCAGGGCGTCGGCGGCGCGGTCCTGCTCGCGAACGGGACCGCCGTCATCGCCTGGGCGTTCGGGCCCGCCCGGCTCAGCCAGGGCATGGGCGTCTACCTGGGCGTCCTGGGCGCGGCGCCGCTGCTGGGGCCGTCCATCGGCGGCTACCTGGCCGAGACCGCCGGCTGGCAGTGGGTGTTCTGGTTCAACGTCCCGCTCGGGCTGCTGGCGCTGGCCTGGGGTTCCTTCTCCCTCCCCGCGGTCCCGCGCGGGCCGCGCGAGCCGATCGACGTGCTCGGCGCGGTGCTGCTGATCGGCTGGCTGGGCGGGCTGGTCGTGGCGTTCTCCGAGGGCGGCGCGGGCGCCTGGACGGGGCCGCTCGCCATCGGCGGGGCCGCCGCGTGCGTGCTGCTGCTCCCCGTCTTCACGCTTCGCCAGCTGCGGACCCGGCACCCGCTGGTGGACCTGGCGCTGTTCGCCGACCGCGGCTTCACGCTCGGGTCGGTCGCCGCGCTGTTCAACACCCTCGCCCGGTTCGGCACGCTGCTGCTGCTCGCCCTGTTCCTCCAGGCCGTCAGCGGCATGACCCCGGCCCAGGCGGGCCTGGCCGTGCTCCCCGGGCCGCTGGCCGGCATGGTCGCCGCGCCCGCCGGCGGCTTCCTCGGCCGCCGCGTCGCGCCCCGCACGCTGGCCGTCGCCGGGTCGGCGACCGTCTGCGCCGGGCTGGCGGTGACGCTCCCGCTGCTGGCCGCGGACACGCCGTACTGGCTCGTCGCGCTCTGCCTGGTGCTGGTCTCGGCGGGCAGCGGCCTCTTCGCCACCGGCAACACCTCGGCGATCCTGGCGCGGGTCCCCGCCGAGCGGCTCGGCATCGCCAACGGCCTCCGGATGACCCTGCAGAACGCCGGGAACGTGATGAGCGCCGCGCTCTGCCTGGCGCTGGCGGCCTCCGCGCTGGCCCGTACCGAACGGCACCTGCTGTACGAGGGCGCGGCCGGCGCGCTGTCGCGGGGCTCGCTCGGCGACCTGGTCGACGGCTACCGGCGCGCGTTCGCGCTGCTGCTGGCGGCGTCAGTGATCGCCACGCTCATGTCGCTGACGAACCGGCGCACCCGGGAACGGCCCGGCGGCGACGCCGGGGCGCCCGTTCCGGTCGCGCCGGAGGAAGGGCCCGAACGGGCACCGGAAAGAAAATCGCATGCCCGCCGATAATGGCCGCCCATAGAGTGTCCGGATGTTCACCAGGAAGCGCAAGAAGGACTCTTCCCCCTCGATTTTCGACCATCTGCGCGCCCACATTCCACCGGAGGGTCCGGGGCTGGCCGAAGGCGGGGAGACGCTGCCGGACGAGGCCGACCTCGACGGCACGCCGTGGGCGCCGGGCGCGCGCGACGGCGTCCTCACCCACCACTGGGGCGGCGGCGCCGACGCGGCGGAGGTCGAACGCCTGTCGGCGGCCCTGATGGACGCCGCCGCCGGCCGGTCCGGCCCCGAGGCGGTGGCCGACGCCGCCGCGGGGCTGTCGGTCGTCGCGCTGGTGGACGAGCTCCTCGGCCGGGTGGCCTCCTCGGACGTCGACGCGGAGCGAGTGTACGAGCTGGCCTACGCGCTGGCGACCACGGAACGGCGCCGCGAGCCGGTCAAGCTCGGCATCGCGCTGCTCGGCCTGTTCGACGCCGGCCACCACCGCGACGAGCTGCTGGTGCTGGGCCGGCACGACGAGTTCACCCTCTTCGCGATGGTGGCGCTCGGCAACGGCGACGCCGGCGCCGAGGACGTCCTGTGGGACCTCGCCCGCCAGGTGGCGGGCTGGGGCCGGATCCACCTGGTGGAACGGCTCGCCGGCAGCGAGAATCCGCGGCTGCGGGAATGGATCCTGCGCGAGGGATTCCGCAACGACGTGATGTACGAGTACCTCGCCGGAATCGCGGCCGAGGCGGGCGACCTCGCCGGCGCGCTCGCGCGCGACACGGCCGGCGCCGACGACGAACTCCTCTACGCCGCGGGCGACATTCTCGCCGCCCTCACGGAAGAGGGCGGGCCCGTGGAGGGAATGTCCGGCTACGCGGACGGGGAGCGCGCGGCCGGCCTTTTCGTGGACCATATGGCGACCCGGGCGAACGACCTGCGCCATTTCCTGGCGCTGGACGCCGTGCGCGGGTACGCCGAGAGCGCCTGGCCGGACGTGGCGGCCCGCTGCGCCGAGATCCTCGGCCGCCCGCTCTGGGCCGACCTGGCCCGGCTGGGCCTGCGCGCCGAGGGGAGCGCGGAGTTCGGCCGGGCCGCGCGGGCCTGCCGGATCCTGGACGTGCCCGCGCTGGACGCCTTCCTCGACCGGCTGCGCACCGCCGACCCGCTCGACTCCACCGTCTGGTGGTACGCCGCCGACGAGGCGGGGCGGCGCGGCGAGACCGGCACGGTCGCCGCCCTCGCCGCCGAGCTGCTGCCCCTGGACCGCATCGCCACCGGGCCCGCCGACGAGGCCGGGACGGGCGACGCGTTCAAGCCGCACCGCTGCCTGGACCACCTGCTCCCGGCGCTCGGCGGCCTGCCCGGCACGGGCGCCCCGCTGGTCTCGGCCGCGCTGGCGAGCCCGGTCGTCCGCAACCGCAACATGGCCGTCCGGACGCTGCACGCCTGGGGCGAGGCGGCCTGGCCCGCCGGGACGCGGGACGAGGCCGCCGCCGCCCTCGCCCGCGAGCCGGACGAGGGCGTCCGCAAGCGCCTCGAAGCCCTCCTGGACGGCCGCCCGGTCGACTGACCCGCCCGCTGTCCGCCTACTCCAGGACGAGCTCGACGGGGATGTTCCCGCGGGTCGCGTTGGAGTACGGGCAGACCTGGTGGGCCCGGTCGACGAGCGCCCGGCCGGTCTCCCCGGCCAGCGCGTCCGGCAGCTCGACCCGCAGCACCACGCTGAGCCCGAAGCCCGACTCCAGGTCACCGCCGATGCCCACCTCGGCGGTGACCGAGACGTCCTTCACATCGTGCTTGCCCGCCCTCGCGACGGCGGCCAGCGCGCTGGCGAAGCACGCCGCGTACCCGGCGGCGAAGAGCTGCTCGGGGTTGGTCCCGTCGCCGCTGCCGCCCATCTCGCGCGGGGGCGCCAGCGGCAGGTCGAGCCGCCCGTCCGAGCTGACCGCGCGGCCGTCCCGCCCGTTCGCCGTCGCCACCGCCGTGTAGTGCGCCGCCATCGGTTCCTCCTCCGCGCCGGGCGGGCCCGTCCCGCCTTCGCAACTGAATCTAGCACAACTAAGTTGTGCGCAACTATTCACCGCACTTCGTCCCACAACAAGGCGGTTTGCCCTCCCTGCGACGGGCAGACCAGAGCTATGGGGGACAGAGAGCAACGGAGATGACGTGGAGATCAATCTTGATCTTCGGTTCCCGAGGGACGCCGCGAGCGTACCGGCGGTCCGCCGGCTGCTGGACGCGTCGCTCGACGTCCTGGGGGTCGAGGAGCCCATACGCGGGGACATCAGGCTCATGCTCACCGAGGCCTGCGGGAACGTGATCCAGCACGCCAACGAGGGAGACGCGTACACCGTCCGGGTGCTCATCATGGACGAGCGCTGCGTCATCAAGGTCATCGACCGCGGGCTCGGCTTCCAGCCGGGCCGGGCGCTGCCGAACGGCCCGGTCGCCGACCTGACCGCCGAGCACGGCCGGGGCATGATGATCATGCAGACGCTGGCGGACGAGGTCAAGCTGCGGTCGTTCCCCGAGCAGGGCGCGCTGGTGTCCCTGGAGAAGAAGCTGCACTACGGAGGCGACACGCTGGGCAGCAGGCTCGCCGACCACGGCTGGCTGGACGGCCCGCCGCCCGGAAGTAGGGTGCGACTCATGAACGAGGCCGATCCCGAACTGCGGGAGTTCGCGACCAGGCTGTTCGACCTCGCCCGCCGGGGCGGGACCGAGCAGATGATCGCCTACCTGGACGCGGGGATCCCGCCCAACCTGACCAACGACAAGGGCGACACGCTGCTCATGCTGGCCGCCTACCACGGGCATGCCGACACGGTACGGGCACTGACGGCCCGCGGCGCCGACCCCGAGCGCGAGAACGACCGGGGCCAGCGCCCGCTGGCCGGCGCCGTGTTCAAGAAGGAGCCGGAGGTCGTCCGCGCCCTGCTGGAGGCCGGTGCCGATCCGCGCGCCGGCCGCCCGTCGGCGTACGAGACGGCCCAGATGTTCGGCAACACCGAGTTCCTGGCCTGGTTCGACGAGGCGGCCACCGCCGGGTGACCGGCCGGCTCGCGGCGTGCCGGCCTCCGGCGGGCGTGCGCGGGGCGGGACACGCCACGAGCCGGCGCGGCGGGGCGCGGGCTAGCGCAGGACGAGGTCGTCGGCGGCGCGGCCGTTCTCCGGGAGGAGGACGCGGCGGGTGGGCAGCGGGATCTCGATGCCCTCGGAGTCGAACCGGCGGTGCAGCCGCTTCAGGAACTCGTGCTTGATCCGGAACTGCTCCCCGAACTCGGTGATCCGCAGGATGGCCGTGAAATCGATGCTCGACTCGCCCCAGGTGTGGAAGCGGACCAGCGTCTGGCCCTCCTTCACCGCGCCCTCGATCTCGGCCATCACCGCGTCGCCGATCTCGACCACGACCTTCTCGACGTACTCCAGGTCGGCGCCGTAGGACACCTTGGCCTGGATGAGCAGCGACATGTCCTGGGCAGGGCGGTGGTAGTTGGTCAGTATCGTGTCCGAGAACCGCTGGTTCGGGATGACCTCGATGTTGTCCGAGAGCGTGCGGATCGAGGTGTTCCGCCAGTTGATGTCGACGACGTAGCCCTCCTGGCCGCTGCTCAGCCGGATGTAGTCGCCGGGCTCGATCGTCTTGGACGCCAGCACGTGCACGCCCGCGAACAGGTTGGCCAGGGTGTCCTGGAGGGCCAGCGCGACCGCGAGGCCGCCGACGCCCAGCGCGCCCAGCAGCGGGGTGATCGACACCCCGAGGCTCTGCAGCATCACCAGCATGCCGATGCCGAGCACCACCACCCGGGTGATGTTGGCGAAGATCGTGACGTTGGCGGCCACGCCCTGCCGGGCCATCGCGATCGAGGCCACGACCCCGGCGAACATCCGGGCGCAGGCCAGCGTGATGACGATGATCGCGATCGCGGTCAGCACGTTGGCGGTGCCCGAGAGCGTGCCGGCCTTGAGGCTCAGGGCGTTCGCGGCGCCCCAGACGCCGGCGAGCAGGGACAGCGGCACCGCCAGATCGTGCAGCAGCCGGGCGGCCAGGTCGTCCCAGGCCCAGCGGGTGTCCCCCGCGCGCTTGTTCAGCCGTCCCGACAGCATCCGCAGGACGATCGCCACGACCAGCGCCACGGCGAGCACCACCGCGGCCGCGATGACCCGCGCCAGGTCCAGCGATTCAGGCATGCGTGTTTCTCTCCCTCCGGGCGGCGGCTCAGCGGCCTGCCGCTCCGTTCCCACCGGTCCGCGGTAAAAGATCACCTTCGCGGCACCGGTCCCGATATCGCCCGATCGTAGTGACTCGGAACGGTGCCCGGGCCGTTCCGCGGAGACTGGAAAACCCCTCCCCGCCGGGTCAGGCGCCGCCACCAGCGGCGGCTGACGTGAAGCACGCGGGTCAGTACGCACGGTCAGGACGCGGGCCGGGACGGGACCGTTCCGGCCGTCCCGATACGATCGATCGGGTGGTAGATCTCGGTCTCATGCGCCGCCTGGGGACCACGGCGCTCGGGCTCCGCAACGGCCCCCACCGAGTCACGGTACGGCGCGACCTGGAGGTGCCGGCCGCCGACGGCGTCACGCTGCTGGCCGACCACTACGCGCCGGCGGGCCTGGAGCGGCCGCCGACGATCCTGGTGCGCTCGCCGTACGGGCGGCGCGGCCCGTTCGGGCTCATGTGCGGGCAGGCGTTCGCCTCGCACGGCTTCCAGGCCGTGGTGCAGAGCGTGCGCGGCGGCTTCGGCTCCGGCGGCGTGTTCGAGCCGCTGGACGAGCGCGAGGACGGCCTGGCCACCATCGCCTGGCTCAAGGAGCAGCCGTGGTTCGGCGGCACGTTCGCCATGCACGGGCCCAGCTACCTCGGGTACGTGCAGTGGGCGGTCGCCGCCGACGCCGGGCCCGAGCTGAAGGCGCTGTCGATGCAGGTCACCGCGTCGCAGTTCCGGGACGCCATCAACGTCGGCGGCACGTTCGCGCTGGAGTCCACGCTGATCTGGGTGGACCTGACGTCCCGCATGAAGCACCCGCTGTCGGGCCTGACCACCGGGATCATGTCGCCGCGGCGCGCCCGCCGCGCGGCGCTGTCGGGCCGGCCGCTGGGCGAGCTGGACGTGCTGGCCACCGGCGAGCAGCAGCGGTTCTTCCAGGACCTGCTGGTGAACGGCCCGGACACCCCGTTCTGGGACCGGCGCGACTTCAGCCCGACGGTCTCGGAGGTGCGGGCGCCGGTCAACATGACCGGCGGCTGGTACGACATCTTCCTGCCCTGGCAGCTCAAGGACTACGCGGCGCTGCGCGCGGCCGGGCACCGCCCGTACCTCACGATCGGCCCCTGGTTCCACGCCGACCAGCGGATGATGCGCGGCTCCATCGGCGAGTCGCTGAAGTGGTTCCGCGCCCACCTGCTGGACGACCCGGGCGAGCTGCGCGACCAGCCGGTGCGGGTGTTCGTGACCGGGGCCGCCGAGGAGTGGCGGGAGTTCCCGGACTGGCCCGTGCCGGGGATGCGGGAGCGGCGGTGGCATCTGCAGCCGGACGGCGGCCTCGCGCACGGGCGGGCCGCCGATTCCGAGCCCGACCGGTACCGGTACGACCCCGCGCACCCGACGCCGTTCATCGGCGGGCCGACGCTGCTGGGCGACAACCGCCCGGTCGCCGACCAGCGGAGGCTGGAGCGGCGCCGGGACGTGCTGACCTACACCTCCGAGCCGCTGGCCGCGGACCTGGAGATCATCGGGCCGGTGACGGCCGAGCTGTTCGTCCGGTCCGACCGCGCGCACACCGACTTCGTCGTGCGGCTGTGCGACGTGGATCCGGACGGCGTGTCGCTCAACCTCTGCGAAGGAATGCGGCGGCTCGTGCCCGGCTCGCCCGAAACCGACGAGGAGGGCGTGCGGCGCGTCGCGGTGGAGCTGTGGCCGGCCGGGCACCGGTTCGCGGCCGGGCACCGGATCCGCGTCCAGGTGGCCAGCGGCGCGTACCCGCGGGTGGCGCGCAACCCCGGCACCGGCGAGCCGATCGGCACCGCGTCCCGGATGCTGGCCGCCGAGCAGGAGATCTTCCACGAGCCCGGCCGTCCGTCGGCGATCGTGCTGCCGGAGATGCCGCCCGCGCCCGGATGATCACATTTCCCGGCCCGGTCCGTCCTTCGCGGCGCGGGCGCGGAGGGCGGCCAGCGCCCGGTCGGCGTGGACGTTCATCCGGATCTCGCTCTTCACGACCTCCAGCACCCGGCGGTCGGTGCCGATGACGAACGTCTGCCGCCTGGTCGGCGCGAGCGCGATGCCCCGCTTCACGCCGAACCGCGCCCGGACCGCGCCGTCGGCGTCCGACAGCAGCGGGTAGCCGAGCGCGTGCCGGTCGGCGAACTCCTTCTGCTTCCCGACCTCGTCCGCGCTGATCCCCACCGGGTGCGCGCCGACCTCGGCCAGCTCCCCGGCGAGGTCGCGGAAGTGGCACGCCTCGGCGGTGCAGCCGGGCGTCAGCGCCGCCGGGTAGAAGAAGAGCACCACCGGCCCCTCCTCCAGCAGGCCGCTCAGCGTGCGCGGCCGTCCCGTCTCGTCCGGCAGCTCGAAATCGTCGACCACGTCGCCCACGTTCATGCGCCGAACGTATATCAGCGCCCCTCAGTCCAGGAGGGCGCGGATCTGTGGCGCGGACCACTTCTCGCGGGCGCCGGGACGGGCCTCCAGGTACGCGGCGGCGCGCTCGGCCGTCCAGCCGTGCGCCTCCCGCAGCCCGTTCCCGAGCATGGTGAGGTACGGGGCGGTCGGCGCGTTCAGCCGCGCCGGGCCCGCGCCGTGCGGCGAGGTGAACGTCAGCATCGGGCGCCCGTCCCGCTCCCCCACCTTGACGACCGTCTCGTACCGTCCCGGGCCGAGCGTCTGGCGGCCGAGGTCGATGGCGTCCGACAGGTCGTGGTCCGCGCCCACCTCGCGGTGCATCTCCTGCGCCATCACGTCGCAGAACTGCTGCCGCGTCAGCAGGTACGCGCGGGCCGCGGCGCGCCCGGGCAGCGCCGGGTCGTAGAACGCGATGCCGCCGCCCCACGCCGGCGACTCGTGCGCGAAGTAGATGCCGCCGGGCAGCGTGACCGGCCGCTCGGCGCGCGCCGGGGCGGCGTCGCGGCAGCCGGCGTACGTGCGCGCGCTGCCGGCCGGCCGCCCGCCGGCGAGGTAGCAGGCGAAACGCTCGCGGTAGAGGTTGGAGCCGTACGCCACGTACCAGACATCTTCCCTGGCGGCCCTGGCGGCCCCGCCGGCCCTGTGATCTGCGGTAACCATCCGTACCGACCTTACGAGCGCGCACCCCGCGCATCCCGCCCGGACGGTATGACGGCGGTCACGGTTCCCCTAGTCCGGGGTGTTTTCTGCCGCGGGGACGTTTCATCCGGCTCCGGCCGGAAACACAAAAGATCGAGCAGGTGTCTACGACGCAGATACCTCCAGGTTGTTGCTGTGTTAAACCCGGAGGTCTCGTCATGCACCGTCCTTTGAACATCGCTCTCGTGTCCGCCTCCGACCTCGACGGCGAGCACGTTCAGTCGCTGCACACGCGGGAGATCGCTCGTGCGCTCGGCCGGCCGGTCTCCGATGACAAGGACGGACACCGCGTCACGGTCTACACGCGCCGCCAGGACGCCGCGGCGCGGTCCCGGAGCCGGCTCGGCCCGGGGGCCGTGGTCCAGCAGATCGACGCCGGCCCCGCCCGGCCGCTGCCCGACGAGGAACTGCTCGACCACGTCCGCGACTTCGCCGACGGGCTGCGCGAGCGCTGGAGCGGCGCGGGCCGTCCCGACGTCGTCCACGCGCACGGCTGGATCGGCGGGCTCGCCGCCTGCGCCGTGGCCCGCGAGCTGGACGTCCCCTTTCTCTTCAGCCCGCACGGGCTCGCGGTGACCGAGCAGCGCGCCGGCCGCGCGGCGCACCCCGCGCGGCGCCGGCTGGAGACCGCGATCGGCCGGGGGGCCGCGGCGGTGCTGGCCGGCTGCGACGCCGAGGCGAACACCCTCGTCCGGATGGGCGTGCCGCGCCGGAAGATCGCGGTCGTCCCGTACGGCGTGGACGGCGACCACTTCGCCCAGGTCGGCCCCGCGATGCCGCGCGGCGACCGGGACCGGCTGGTGGTCGTGGCCGCCGACCTGTCCGACGGCGGCGCCGCCACCGCGATCCGCGCCCTGGCGCACGCCCCGGACGCCGAGCTGGCGGTGGCGGGCGGCCCGCCCCGCGAGGAGCTGGAGAACGACCCGTCGGTGCACCGGCTGCGGCTGCTGGCCAAGGAGCTGCACGTCGCCGACCGGGTGATCTTCCTGGGCCGGATGCCCCGCAAGACGCTCCCCCGGCTGCTGCGCACCGCGAAGCTGGCGCTGTGCCTGTCGCCGCACCAGCCGTCCCCGCTCGTCCCGCTGGAGGCCATGGCCTGCGGCGTGCCGGTGATCGCCACCCGGGCCGGCGGCAACGCCGACAGCGTCCTGGACGGCATCACCGGGCTGCACGTCCCGGGCGACCGGCCGGTCGCGATCGGCCGGACGATCCGCCGGCTGCTGGGCGAGGAGACGACGCTGCACGGGTACGCGATCGCCGCCGCCGACCGGGCGCACTCCCGGTTCTCCTGGGACCGGATCGCCGCCGAGACGGCCCGCACGTACGTGAAGGTGCTGCCGCCCGAGCCGGAGCCGGAGATCGTGCCCGAGCCCGAGGTCGCGTCCGCCGCGGAGGCCGCGGAGAGCGAGAGCGCGGAGGAGAAGGTGCCCGCCCTCGCCCGCTGACCCCTCCCGCAGGCCCCCGGATCCGTCCGGGGGCCTGCGCTTTGCCCGGGATGGGATAATCGTCGCCATGGGGGATGACGCGAAGGTGCTGGTCGGCCGCACCGCCGAGTTCGGCGCGCTCACCGGCGCGCTCGACCGGGCCGCGGCCGGATCGGCCGGGATCGTCCTCGTCAGCGGCGACGCCGGGGTCGGCAAGACGACCCTCGTCCGCGCCCTCACCCGCACCGCCCGCGAGCGCGGCTGCACGGTCCTGGTCGGCCAGTGCGCCGAGCTCGGCGAGAGCATGCCGTACCTGCCGCTGGCGGACGCGCTCTGGAGCGCGGCGGGCTCCTCCGCCGGGGCGGCCGGCGACGCGCTCGCCGCGGCCCTGGAGGCGCGCCCGGTGCTGCGGCGGCTGCTTCCGGACGGCGACGGCGGCGCGGTCCCGGCGGGCGAGCTGGGCCAGCAGCAGCTCTTCGGCGCCGTCCTCGGCCTGCTCGGCGAGCTGGGCCGGCGCGCGCCGGTCGTGCTCGTCCTGGAGGACCTGCACTGGGCCGACACCTCCACCCGCCACCTGCTGACGTTCCTCAGCCGGGTGCTCCAGCGCGAGCGCGTCTGCCTGGTCGGCACGTACCGCTCCGACGATCTCCCCCGCCGCCACCCGCTGCGCCCGCTCGTCGCCGAGCTGCTCCGGCTGCCCGACGTGCGGGGCATCGAGCTGGCCCCGTTCGGCGCGGGCGAGACCGCCGAGTACCTGGCCGCCCTCTCCGGCGACGGCGCCCCGCCCGCCGCCGAGCTGGTGGAGCGGGTGCACCGGCGCTCGGAGGGCAACCCGTTCTACGCCGGCGAGCTCTACAGCGCGGCGCGGACCGGCGAGGAGCTGCCCGCCGGGCTCGCCGACCTGCTGCTCGCCCGCGTCGAGCGGCTCTCCGCGGACGCGTCCCACGTGGTGCGGGCCGCCTCGGTCGCCGGCCGCCGGGTCGACGACGAGCTGGTCCGCCGGGCCTCCGGGCTGGACGAGGCCGCGGTCGGCGAGGCCCTGCGCGAGATCGTCTCCCACCAGCTGCTGGTGCCCGACGACGCCGGGTACACGTTCCGGCACGCGCTGCTGCGCGAGGCGGTGTACGCGGACCTGCTGCCGGGCGAGCGGACCCGGCTGCACGCCGCGTTCGCGGCCCTGCTCGCCGACTCCGGCACCGCCGCCGAGCTGGCCCACCACTCCCTCGCCGCGCACGACCTGCCCGCCGCGTTCGCCGCCTCCGTGCAGGCGGCGCGGGAGGCCGAGCGGATGGGCGCCCCCGACGAGGCGCACGACCACTACGACCGCGCGCTGTCCCTCTGGGACGCCGTCCCCGACCCCGAGCGGGCCGCCGGGACGGACCGCGTCCGGATGGAGCTGGCCGCGGTCCGCACCTCCGGCCGCTCCGGCGATCCGCGCCGCGCCATCTCCCGGCTCCGCCGCCTCATCGCGGCCGAGACGGACGTCCGCATGGGCGTCTCGCTGCGCGAGCACCTCGCCTACTACCTGAGCGACATCGACCAGGACGACGAGGCCGCCGAGATCTGCCGCGAGGCCATCGCGATGCTCCCCGCGGACCCGCCCACCCGGGAGCGCGCCGCCGCCCTGGCCACGTACGCCCGCACCCTGCTGATCAGGGAGCGCCGGCCGGACATCGCCGGCATCGCGGAGGAGGCCATCGCGGCGGGCCGCGCCTCGGGCGCGCCGGACGCGGAGGCCAGCGCCATGGTGACGCTGGCGATCCACCGCGAGTCCCGCGACGCCGACCCGTCGGTGGTCGGCCTGTTCGCCCGCGCCCGCGACCTCGCCATCGAGGCGGGCGAGTACCAGATCGGGCTGCGCGCCGCGTTCCACCACGCCCGCTCCCTGTTCGACCGCGGCGACCTGGCGGGCGCCGCGGCCGCCGCCGCCGAGATCCTGGACTTCACCCGCGCCAACGGCCTCGGCTGGAGCTCGTACGGCACCACCCTGCGCTGCCTCCAGTACCTCATCCACTACACGGCGGGCGACTGGGCGGAGGCGTCCCGGCTCGCCGCGGACTTCCCCGTCCGGGTCGCGCGGCCGGGCGAGGCCCAGGTCTCCGCGTACGCCCTGTTCACTGAGGTGGCCAAGGGCGAGGACACCGTCGCCGAGCGGCTCCGCTGGCTGGAGCCGCTGTGGGAGGGCGACGCGTACATCACGTTCGTCGCCCGGTCCCTCGCCGCCGAGCACGCCCTCTGGCGCGGCGACACCGCCGCCGGGCTCGCCGAGATCGCGGCCGTGCTGGCGGTCGTGGAGCCGCGCGACCCCCAGGTCATCAGGACCGCCGCCACCACGCTGTGGGCGCGTGCCGACCTGGCCGCGCGCGCCCGTGCCGCGGGCGACGCCGGGGCCGCCGAGGCGGCCGCGGAGGCGGCCGGCGACCTCGTCGAGCGCGCCCGCACCGCCGCGTCCACGACCCCGGACGGCCGGCCGCGCGCCTGGCTGGGCCTGGAGGGACACGCCTGGCTCGCCCGTGCCGAGGCGGAAGCGGCCCGCGCCCGCGGCGCGAACGACCCTGGCCTGTGGCGCAAGTCCCTGGACGCCTTCTCGTACGGCTTCACCTACGAGGTCGCGCGCTCCCGGTGGCGCCTGGCCGAGGCACTGGCGGAACGGGGCGACCGCGACGAGGCCGCCGCCGAATGGCGCACCGCCCTCGACGAGGCGGAGTCGCTGGGCGCGGCGCCGCTCGTCCGGGCCCTCCGGGACCTCGGCGCCCGCGCCCGCCTCGGCGGCCAGGCCCGGCCCGCGGGCGGCGGCGCCGGACTCACCGCCCGCGAGCGGGAGGTCCTCGCGCTGGTCGCGGCGGGCCGCAACAACAAGGAGATCGCCGCGGCGCTGTTCATCTCCCCCAAGACCGCGAGCGTGCACGTCTCCAACATCCTCGCGAAGCTGGAGGTGACGAGCCGTACCCAGGCCGCCACCAAGGCGCACACCGAGGGCCTGCTGGACTGACGCCCGTGGACCGGGGCGGGCGGCTCAGAGGAGGCCGCGGCCGGGGACGAGCGGGAGGTCGAGGGCCGTCAGCAGGCCGGGCGGCGCCGCGACGACCGCGGGCACGGCGTTGACCAGCCGCATCGCGGTGGCCTTCAGGCCGGCGGTGTTGTGGTCGCCGTCGCCGCCGAGCAGCTGCAGGTCCAGGGTGTAGTTCGGCTCGCCGCGCACCTCGACCCGGTAGCAGCCCGCGCCGGACGGCTGGGGCCAGGCGGGGGCGAGGTCGCCGCGCAGCCGGGTGATGTGCTCCAGGACGATGACGGGCTTGCCGCCGCGCATGCCGCGCACCTCGAAGCGCAGCGCCGCCGCGGTGCCCTTCTCGATCGCGCCGGACGCGATCTCGAACGTCTCGGGCGCGGGGAAGCGGTGGTGCCACTCCCCGATCTCGTCGAGCTCCACGCCCAGGCCGGCGGCCAGCTGGCGGACGACGCTGCCCCAGGCCATGGTGAGCACGCCGGGTTGCAGCAGCATCGGCGTCTCGTCCAGCGGCCGGCCGAAGCCCATGATGTCGAACAGGACCGTGCCCTGGTCGTAGGTGGCGTAGTCGAGGATCTCCTGGCAGCGGATCTCGTCGATGCGCTCGCTGATGCCCGTGAGCGCGAGCGGCAGGACGTCGTTGGCGAAGCCCGGGTCGATGCCGTTGACGAAGAGGGAGGCGCCGCCCTCGGCGGCCGCGGCCCGTACCGGGTCCGACATCTCCGGCGGTACGACGCCGTCGGGGAACTGGAGGAAGACGGGGCTGCTGGAGACGACGTTCGCGCCGGAGCGGAGGATGCGGCACAGGTCGTCCAGGGCCTCCTGGATGCGCACGTCCGCCATCGCGGTGTAGACGACGCAGTCGGGCCGCAGGGCCAGGAGGGCGTCGGCGTCGCCGGTCGCCGTGATCCCGAGGGAGCGGTCGAGCCCGGCCAGCTCGCCGGCGTCGCGGCCGGCCTTGGCGGGGTCGCTGACCCAGACGCCGGCGAGTTCGAGCTCGGGGTGGGCGTCGATGCCGATCAGTGCGTTGCGGCCGACGTTTCCGGTGGTCCACTGCACGACGCGAAGGGGCATCCGGCTCTCCTAGTAGAGGTCAGGCCGACCGGGCGTCCGGTCAGCCTAGCCAGAACTAGAACGTGTTTCAATGAGCCTCTCAGGCGAGGAAGTCGAAGGCCGGGCCGGCCTCCCCGGCACGGGCCGCGCGGTACGCGGTCCACGCCACGGCGAGGTCCTGCCAGGGCAGGCCGACGGGGGCGTACACGGTGACCTCCTTGGCCTGGACGCGGCCGACGACCTGGCCGCGCAGCAGGTCGGCCATGGTGCCCGCGGCGTGCTCGACGCCGAGGCCCGCGCTGCCGAGGACGCCCATCTCCAGGGCCAGCGGGATGTCGTCGACCACCACGCGGGCGCTCTCCAGCAGGTCCGCCGACAGCTCGCACTTGCCGGGCTGGTCGGCGCCGAGCGCGGTCACCTGGGTGCCGGGCGCGATGTCGGCTGCGTGCAGCAGGGGGCGGCGCGACCAGGTCGCGACGATCACGATGGCCGCGCCCTTGACCGCCGTGCGCGGGTCGGCGGAGACCGTGGCGGGGCGGCCGCGGCGGGTGCCGTGCCGGTCGGCGAACGCGGCCGCGCGGCCGGCGTCCAGGTCGCAGACCGTGAGGGAGTCGAGCTCGCGGAGGTCGGCGAGCCCGGCCATCACCAGCTCGGCCTGGGCGCCCGCGCCGATGACCGTGACCGTGCGGGCGTCGGGACGGGCGAGCGCGTGGGTGCCGAGCGCGGCGGCCAGGCCGGTGCGCCAGGCGGTGACGGTGGCCGAGTCCAGCAGCGCCAGCAGCTCGCCCGTCTCCAGGTCGTGCAGGCACACCACGCCGCGGAGCGCCGGGCGGCCGCCGGGGAACTTGGCGTTCACCTTCACCGTGTACGCGGGGACGCCCTCGATCAGGCCGGGGAGCAGCGCCGTGGCGGTGCCGGTGCCCGGCAGCGGGGCGACGGCGCGCAGCGGGCCGGTCGCGGCGGGTTCGGCGGTGAAGCCGCGGCGCAGCGCGGCGGCGCATTCGGCCGGGTCGAGCAGGCCCTCCAGCGCCGACCGGTTCAGCAGTAGGGTCACCCGACCATTCTCGGGGTCCGCCGTCCGGCGCGTCGAGTGAGAATCTCACATACTCGGAAACGCGTCACTGGGGTCGCTGGCGGGACAGCACCAGACGGTCCCACTCGGTGAGCCAGTTGCGGCCCTCGTCGTCGATGAACGAGCCGGGCGGCGGCTTGACGTTGTGGGCGCGCAGCCACTCCCCCGGGCGCCGCATCGTCGGGCGCAGGCCGCCGTCGCTCGGCATGAGCTGCGGCGGGATCGGGGCGGGCATCGCGCGCG
The DNA here is from genome assembly GCF_041951345.1 of Actinomadura sp. 21ATH. Lineage (NCBI taxonomy): Bacteria > Bacillati > Actinomycetota > Actinomycetes > Streptosporangiales > Thermomonosporaceae > Actinomadura > Actinomadura sp. 21ATH. The sequence goes on from NZ_JBGNUR010000002.1 coordinate 785,487, forward strand.
GGGCATCGCCCTCGCTCTCCATCTCGGCGGCGTCCTTCTCCTCGGCCATGCCGATGGGGCCCTGCCGGCGGGCGTTGAAGAACTGGTTCACGGCCGGGTGCGTGCTGGACAGGATCATCTCGCGCGGCCCGAACATGACCAGGCCGCGCCGGAACAGCAGGCCGAGGTTGTCGGGCAGCACGCGGGCGGTGCCGATGTCGTGGGTGACGATGAGGAACGTGGCGCCGAGCTCGTTGTTCAGGTCCACGAACAGCTGGTTGAGGTAGGCGGTGCGGACCGGGTCGAGGCCGGAGTCGGGCTCGTCGGCGAGGATCACCTCGGGGTCCAGGACGAGGGCGCGGGCGAGGCCGGCGCGCTTCTTCATGCCGCCGGAGATCTCGCCGGGCAGCTTGCTCTCGGCGCCGCTGAGGCCGACCATCTCCATCTTCTCCAGCACGATGCGCCGGATCTCCGACTCGCTCTTCTTGGTGTGCTCGCGCAGCGGGAACGCGATGTTGTCGTAGAGGTTCATGGAGCCGAACAGGGCGCCGTCCTGGAAGAGCACGCCGAACTTGCGGCGCATCTCGTACAGGCGGTGCTCGCTGAGGCGGGGGACGTCGCCGTCGCCGACGTAGACGTGGCCGCGGTCGGGGCGCAGCAGGCCGACCAGGTTCTTGAGGAAGACCGACTTGCCCGTGCCGGACGGGCCCAGCAGCGCGGAGATCTCGCCGGCCGGGATGGTGAAGGACACGTCCTCCCAGATGACCTGCCGCCCGAACGACTTCCGCAGCCCCTCGACCCGGATCTCGACGCCCATGGCCTCTCCCAGGCGGGGCGTCCGGGGGCGGGAGGTCCGCGGCGCACTGCCGGCCCCCGCCGCTCTCGACTGTACGACGGGCGTGCCGCGCGCGGGAGGCCCAGCGGGTGGCCTTATTGGACCATCGGTCCAGCCCTGACTACCCGGCGGTAACCGGGCCGTCCCGCACCCATTGTGCCCAACCGGTGACAGGATCTTCGGCACTTTCTCGACTTTCACGAAGGATCACGCATCTCCCACCATTTGCGGTGACCTCCGGCGCGCCAGAAGGGCGCGCCCAACCCCCACTGGAGGCTCCGTGAAACACCGTCATGCCCGCATCCGCGGCACCGCGGCCCTCGGCGCGGCCACCGGGCTCGTGGCGACCGGCCTGGTCGCCGCGCCGGCCGCCCAGGGCGCGGCCGCGCCGCCGGCCCCCTCCCCCGGCCCGCAGGCGAGCGCGGCCGAGACCGCCCGCACGCTCGCGGGAACGCTCGGCGACGCCACCGCCGGGTCGTACATCGACCGGGCGACCGGCAGGCTGGTGGTCACCGTGACCGACGCCGCCGCGGCCCGCACCGTGCGCGCCGCCGGCGCCGAGGCGCGCACGGTCGAGCGCGGCGGCGACGACCTGGAGAAGGTCATGGCCGCGCTCAAGCGCGACGCCACCGTGCCCGGCACCGCGTGGGCCGTGGACCCCGCCGCCAACCAGGTGGTCCTGTCCATGGACTCCACCGTCACCGGCGGCAGGCTCGGCCAGGTCCGCGAGGCGGCGCGGAAGCACGGCGCCGCCGTACGGACCGAGCGCGTCGCGGGCGAGTACCGCATGTTCACCGCGGGCGGCGAGGCCATCTACGCCGGCGGCGGGCGCTGCTCGCTCGGCTTCAACGTGCGGAAGGGCGGCGAGTACTACTTCCTGACCGCCGGGCACTGCACCGAGATCGGCGGCGCCTGGTACGCCGACCAGGGCAACACCCGGAAGCTGGGCGACACCGGCGGATCCAGCTTCCCCGGCGACGACCACGGCATCGTGAAGTACTCGGGCACGCCGGCCGACTCCCGGGGGACGGTGTCCCTGTACGGCGGCACGCAGGACATCACGAGCGCGGGCGAGGCGGCCGTCGGCCAGTCCGTCACCCGCAGCGGCAGCACCACCCAGGTGCACGAGGGCGAGGTGACCGCCCTGAACCAGACGGTCAACTACGCCGAGGGCACCGTCAGCGGCCTCATCGAGACGACCGTGTGCGCCGAGCCCGGCGACAGCGGCGGCTCGCTCTTCGCCGGCTCCACCGCGCTCGGGCTGACCTCGGGCGGCAGCGGCAACTGCACCACCGGCGGGACGACGTTCTTCCAGCCGGTCGGCGAGGCGCTCAGCGCGTACGGCGTCGAGGTGTACTGATCGCGTGAGTCCGTCGGCCCCGCCGGGCACCGGGTCAGGGGCCGACGGGCACTTCGAGGGTCCGCAGGATCTCGGCGATGACCTCGCGCCGCCGCTCCACGAGGTAGAAGTGCCCGCCCTCCCACACCTTCACCGGGACGGGCCCGGCACCGGTCGCCTCGGCCCAGCCGGCGGCGGTCGCCGGGTCCACGTGCGAGTCGGCGTCCCCGACGAGCGCGGTGACCGGCACGTTAAGCAGCGGCTCGGGCCGGTGCTCGTAGTCCTCGATCAGCGCGAAGTCGTTCCGCACGTACGGCAGGACCAGCTCCCGCAGCTCCGGGTCCTGCAGCACCTCGGCGTCGGTGCCGCCGAGGTCCTCGAGCGCGGCGACCAGGCCGTCGTCGTCGCGGTCCGCGATCCGCTCGTCCCCCCTGTCGTGCGGCGGCCGGGCACCGGACACGAACAGGTGGACGGGCGGCGTCCCCCGCTCCTCCAGCAGCCGCGCCACCTCGTACGCCAGCACCGCGCCCATGCTGTGCCCGAACAGCGCGGCGGGCCGGTCCAGCAGCGGCGCCATCGCCGCGGCGATCAGCCGGGACAGCTGCGCCGCGTCGGTGACGAGCGGCTCGGACATCCGGTCGGCCCGGCCCGGGTACTGCACGGTGTGCAGTTCCACGGCGGGGCCGAGCTCGCGCGCCCAGCTCCGGTAGAAGACCGCCGACCCGCCCGCGTGCGGCAGGCAGAACAGCCGCATCGAGGCCCAGGGACGCGTCTCCACGCAGCGGAACCAGGTCACGAGATCAACTCCTCCTTCGCGGCCGGCCGCGGCGCGGAGCCGCCCGGCGCCGGCCGGGGGTCGCGGGGCAGCGGCCACGGGGCCAGCCGGGGGTCCGGGACGAGCTTGGGCGCGGTGGTCTCGGCGGCCACCGTGAACCCGCGCCGCCGGTAGTTGGCCATGGCGTTCGGGTGATCGAGCGTACTCGTCCGCAGCCACACCCGGGTAGCCGGGCCGCCGCCCTCGGCCCACAGCCGGCCGCGCTGCCAGGCGCGCCGCACGCACTGCTCGACCAGGTAGCCGCCGTAGCCGTCCCCCACGAACGCCGGGGTCAGCCCCACCAGGTGCACCTCGGTGTCGCCGCCGGGCTGGGCCTCCAACTCGAAGAACCCGGCCAGCGTCCCCTCGGCCATCGCCAGCCAGGTCGCCAGCTCCGGCCGCTCCACCCACGCCCGCCAGTCCTCGTACGACCACGGGAACCGGTCCGTCCAGCAGACGGGGGCGCCGACCGCCGCGTACAGGGCACGGCTGACCTCGGCGGACGGGCGGCGGGCCAGGCTGAAGGTCATCTCGACGGCCGGCAGCGGCGCGGGCCGCAGGTCGGCGGCGTCGAGCATCTCCATCGTCCACTCGGTGACGGCCGCGACCTCAACCGGCGCGGTGGCGGTCACTCACCCATCGCCTCGATCAGGCTGTTGGGGCGCATGTCCGTCCAGTGCTCCTCGATGTGGTCGAGGCACGCCTGCCGGGTGTCCTCGTCCTTGGCGACCGTCCAGCCGGCCGGGACCTCGGCGAACGACGGCCACAGGGAGTACTGGCCCTCGCCGTTGACCAGCACCAGGTAGGTGCCGTCGGGGTCCTCGAACGGGTTGGTCATCGGGTCCTGCCTTTCACGCGGTCCGGTGGGTGCAGCGGGTTCAGTGGGCGTGGTGGGTTCAGTGGGCGTGGTGGGTTCAGTCGAGTTTGTCGAGGCGGGCGGCGAGGACGGCGCCCATCTCGGCGACGGGGCCGGGTTCGGTCACCTGGTGGTGCTCGGAGTCGATCGGGTGGTCCTCGACCTCGCCGGTGACGAGGGGCCCCCAGTTGCCGGCGGCGGTGGGCGACGCGGCCGTCCGGCCCCGGAGGGCGGTGAAGAACAGCAGGTCGCCGCGGAAGCGGCCGGGACGGTACGCCTCGGCCTGGCGGAGCCCGTTCTCGTAGTTGCGGTAGACGTTGACGAGGTCGTCCTCGCCGAGGGTGGCCAGGGCGTCGCCGCGCTCGGCGAGCACCGCCATGATCTGCCCCATGTCGGGGTTCCCGTCGGGCGCGATCACCCGGACGTCGATCCCGATGCCCTCCAGCAGCTCGGGCAGCACCTCGCGCCGCTCCGACTCCAGGTCCTGGCCGTGGTAGGCGTCGATGAGGCCGAGCAGGCCGACCTCGTCGCCCGCCGCCTGGAGCCGCACCGCCATCTCGTACGCCACCAGCCCGCCCAGCGACCAGCCCACCAGGTGGTACGGCCCGGACGGCCGGACGGAGCGGATCAGCGCGAGGTAGTCCTCGGCCATCTCCTCGACGGAGCCGGGCAGCTCGGACTGCGTGAACGCGCGCGCCTGGAGGCCGTAGAGGGGGCGGTCGGCGCCCAGGTGCCGCTGGAACTGGAAGTAGCCCCAGGCGAGGCCGCCCGCCGGATGCACGAAGAAGACCGGCGGGCGGGTGCCGGCGGTGCGGATCGGCAGCAGCACCTCGAAGCCGAGCCGGTCCTCCGGCGAGCCGAGGCGGGTCAGCGCCTCCACGGTCTGGTGGGTGAAGACGTCCCGGGGCGTGATCTCCAGGTCGGCGCGGCGGGCGAGGCCGGCGAGCCTCAGCGCGCTGATGCTGTCGCCGCCGAGGTCGAAGAACCCGACGTCGGCGCCGACCTTCTCCAGGCCGAGGGCGCGGGCGAACAGCCCGCACAGGAGTTCCTCCTCGGGCGTGCGGGGGTCGCGGCCGACGCGGGCGGCGGCGCCGAAGTCCGGCGCGGGCAGCGCGTCCCGGTCGAGCTTGCCGTTGGGGTTGACCGGCAGCCCGTCGAGCGCGACGAACGCGGCCGGGACCATGTACTCCGGCAGCCGCTCCGCCGCGAACGCCCGCAGCTCCGCGGCCGGGGCGGCCGCGCCGGGACGGTGGACGACGTAGGCGACCAGGCGCTTGACGCCGGGGGCGTCCTCGCGGGCGACGACGGCGACACCGGCGACGGCGGGATGCCCGGCCACGGCCTCCTCGATCTCGCCCGGCTCGATCCGGAACCCGCGGATCTTCACCTGGAGGTCGGCGCGGTCGAGGTACTCCAGCGTCCCGTCGGGCCGCCGCACCATCAGGTCGCCGGTCCGGTACATGCGCTCGCCCGGCGCGCCGAACGGGTCGGGGACGTACCGCGCGGCGGTGAGCCCCGGGCGGCGCAGGTAGCCGCGGCCCACGCCGGCGCCCGCGATGTACGCCTCGCCCGGGACGCCCGGCGGCACCGGCCGCAGTCCCGCGTCCAGGAGGTGGACCCGCATGTCGTCGAGCGGCCCGCCGATCACCGCGGCGCTCTCCGCCGGGTCGGCCAGCCGCGCCCGCTGCGGTTCCCAGGTGGCGTACGTGGTCGCCTCGGTGGGGCCGTACACGTGGCCGACCTCGGTGTCCGGGCAGGCGGCCAGGATCCTGCGCATCGCCGCGGGCGAGCCCGCCTCGCCGCCGGTCAGCACCTCCCGGAGTCCCGCGAACGCCTCCGGGCGCTCCTCGGCGACGAGGTTGAACAGCGTCGTGGTGATGAAGAGGCCGGTGACGCCGCCGGCGGCGACGGCCCGCTCGATGTCCTCGCCCGACAGCCGGCCGGGCGGGGCGAGGACGGCCGTCCCGCCGCGCAGCAGCGGCGTCCACAGCTCGTAGACGGAGGCGTCGAAGGCGTGCGCGGAGTGGACCAGGACCCGCTCGTGCGCGCCGGTGCGGAGGCGGGAGTCGGTGGCCAGGTCCACGGCGTCGCGGTGCCGCAGCATGACGCCCTTGGGCAGTCCGGTGGATCCGGAGGTGAAGAAGACGCAGGCGAGCTGGTCGGGGTGCGGCGGCGGCACGGGTGCCGCCGCCTCCGGCAGAGGGTCGCCGCCGGTGCCGGTGCCGTCCAGGACGAGGACGTGCGCGCCGGTGTCGAGGCCCTCGACCTGGCCGGCCGTGGCGGGGTCGACGATCAGGACCGGCGCCCCCACCTCCGCGATCGCCCAGGCCGTCCGGTCGGCCGGGTAGCCGTGGTGGAGGGGCGCGTAGCAGCCGCCCGCCTTCAGCACGGCGAGGGTGGCCACGACCAGGTCCGGGGAGCGTTCGAGGAGCAGCGCGACCGGCGTCTCGGCGCGGACGCCGAGGGCGGTCAGGCGGCGGGCCAGCCGGCCGGCGCGCTCGTCCAGCTCGGCGTAGGTGACGGCCGTCCCGTCGGCGGCGCGCACGGCGGGGGCGTCCGGGCACCGCGCCACCTGCTCGGCGAAGCGGCCGGTGACCGTGGCCGGGGCGCGGTCGGTCGCCGTCCCCTGCCAGCGGTCCAGCAGCGCGGCGCGCTCATCGTCGTCGAGCACGTCGACGCGTCCCACGGGCAGGTCGGGCGAGTGCGCGATGGAGCCGAGGATCCGCACGAACCGCCGCATGATCGTCTCGGCCTCGGCCGCCGTGCACACGCCGGGCCGGTAGTCCATGCGCAGCGCCAGCCGGGGCCCCGGCACGGCCGCGAACGTGAACGGGTAGTGGCTCGCGTCGTAGCCGTCCACGCCGTGGATCGTGAGCCCGCCCAGGTCCGTTCCGGCCGACTCCGGGTCGAACGGGTAGTTCTCCAGCACCGTCATCGTGTCGAACAGCGTCCCGCCGGCCGCGGTGAGCCCCTGGATGTCGGCCAGCCCGAGATGGTGGTGGGCGAGGAGGTCGGCCTGCTCGCCTTGCAACCGGGCCAGCGCCGCCGCGACCGTGTCGCCGGGCCGCACCCGCACCCGGACCGGGACGGTGTTGATGAACAGCCCGATCATCTGCTCGACGCCGGGCAGTTCCGGCGGGCGGCCGGAGACGGCGGCGCCGAACACCACGTCGGTACGGCCGGTGAGGCTCCCGAGCAGCAGGCCCCAGCCGAGCTGGAGGACCGTGTTGAGCGTGACGCCCTCGGCGCGGGCGCGGGCGGTGAGCGCGGCGGTCAGTTCCTCGTCCAGCCGGACGCGGACGCGTTCGGGCGGGGCACCGGGGTCGGGGACGGCGCCGGTGGCGGCGCGCCCGGCGGCCAGCGTCGGCTCGTCCACCCCGGCGAGCGCGCGGCGCCAGGCGTCCTCGGCGGCGGCGCGGTCCTGCCTGGCGAGCCAGGCCAGATGGTTCTTGTACGGGGCGACGCGCGGGAGCCCGGTGTCGTCGCCGCCCGCCAGGTAGAGCGCGAACAGCTCGGTCTGGAGCACCGGCATCGACCAGCCGTCCAGCAGGATGTGGTGGTGGGTGAACACCATCCGGTGCAGGTCCGCGCCCAGCTTGAGGAGCGTGAAGCGCAGCAGCGGCGGCTTCGCCATGTCGAACGGGCGGGCCCGCTCGCGGCCGGCGATCCGCGCCGCCTCACCGTGCCGGTCGGCGGCGGCGGTGAGGTCGATCTCCTCCCACGGCAGCCGCACCTGGCGGTGCACGACCTGGACGGCGCCGCCCTCCTTGCGCTGCCGGAACCCGGCCCGCAGGTTGGCGTGCCGGCGCAGCAGCGTCGCGGCGGCCGCGCGCAGCGCCGCGGTGTCCAGCGGCCCGCGCAGGTCGAACACGATCTGCGCCGTGTAGACGTCCCCGCCGGCGTCGTCGTAGAGGGCGTGGAAGAACAGCCCCTCCTGCAGCGGCGACAGCGGCAGGATGTCCTCCAGCGGCGACCTCTTCTGCTGCGCGGTCAATCCCACTCCTCTTCGGCGGCCAGCTCCGCGGCCAGCTCGTCGATCTCGTCCTGGCTCACCGAGACCAGCTCCAGGTCGGACGGCGTGAAGCCGCCGCCCGCCCCCTCCTCCACATGCGCGACCAGCCCGCGCAGCGCCGCGCACCAGCGCCCGGCCAGGTCCCGGACGCGCGCCTCCTCCAGGAGGCCCGGCGCCCACGTCCAGGTGGCCGACAGCTCCGGGCCGCCGGGAAGGTCGCGGGTGTGGGCGTTGACCTCGACCGCGTGGACGAGCGCGAGCGCGCCGTCCTGGCCGCCGCCGAGCGCCCGGCTCTCCGCCGCGTCCGCCGGGCCCCAGTCGGTCGCCTCGGCGGCGGGGCTGCGGCCCAGGTAGTTGAACGCGATCTGCGGCGTGCGCGCGACCTCGGAGAGGCGCGGGCGCAGCAGGCCGTACCCGATGCCGCTGTCGGGGATCTCGCGGAGCTGCTCCTTGACCTTCTTCAGCGCCGTGCCGACGCCCTGCCCGCCCTCGCCGATCTCGGCCGGGTCGACCGTTCCCGGGTCCAGCCGGACGGGGTGGATCGTGGTGAACCAGCCCACTGTGCGGGACAGGTCCACGCCCGGGACGATCTCCTCCCGGCCGTGCCCTTCGAGATCGACGAGCACGGCCGTCTGGTCGCTCCCCCGCCGCCAGCCCGCGACGGCCAGCGCGAGCGCCGTGAGCAGCACGTCGTTCACCCGGGCGTTCCACGCGGCGGGCACGTCGGTCAGCAGCGGCCCGGTCACCTCCGGCGGCAGCTCGACGGTCAGGTGCCGCGCCGTCCCGAACGTGTCCGCGGCCGGGTCGAGGGGCCGGTCGCCGAGGAGCGGGTCCGGGGTGGCGAGGATCTCCCTCCACAGCGGCAGCTCGGCGGCCCGCTCCGGGCTGGACGCCTCGGCGAGCAGCCGCTGCGCCCACCGGCGGAAGGAGGTCGGGACGGGGTCGAGCGCGCCGCCGGCCCACGCGGTGACCAGGTCGGGCAGCAGGATCCGCCACGACACCCCGTCCACGACCAGGTGGTGCAGGGTCAGCAGCAGCCGTCCGGACCGCTCCGGCCCCGCGTCGAACCACACCATCCGGACCATGGCACCGGTGGCGGGATCGAGGCGGCGGCGGGCCGCGGCGGCGTGCTCCGCGAGCGTGGCGCGCAGCTCCTCGCCGTCCAGGCCGGTGATGTCGACGCGCTCGGCGAGCGCGGCGGTGTCCACCGTGCCCGGCTCGGTCACCTCGAACTCCGCTCCGCGGACGCGGAGGCGGAGCATGTCGTGATGGTCGAGCAGCGCCTGGAGCGCTCGGGTCAGGTCGGCGAGGTCCAGGCCGGGCGGGACCTGGAGCAGCATCCGCTGGCTGTAGCCGTCGACCGGCCCGGTCAGGTCCTCCCGGAACCACCGCATGATCGGCGTCGGCGGGACGAGCCCGATCCCGGTGCCGGGCGGCTCCGCCTCGACCGCTTCGTCCTGGTCGGCGGGGCGGGCGATGGCGGCGAGTTCCTCGACGGTCTGGTGCTGGAAGACCTCGCGGGGTGAGATGACCAGTCCGGCCTGGCGGGCGCGGGAGACGAGCTGGATGGCGATGATGGAGTCGCCGCCCAGGTCGAAGAACCCGTCGTCGATGCCGACCCGTTCGAGGTTGAGGACCTCGGCGAACAGCGCGGCGAGCGTCTCCTCCTGCTCGTTGCGCGGGGCGCGGCCGGAGACCTTGGCGGAGAAGTCGGGGTCCGGAAGCGCCCTGCGGTCCAGCTTCCCGTTGGCGGTGAGCGGCAGGGCATCGAGCCGGACGACGGCCGCCGGGACCATGTGGGCGGGCAGATGCTCGGCCGCGTGGGCGCGCAGATCGTCGTCGGTGCCGACGACGTAGGCGATCAGGCGTTCGTCGCGGACGATGACGGCGACGTCGTTGACGGCTGCGTGGCGGGCCAGGACGGCCTCGATCTCTCCCGGCTCGATCCGGAACCCGCGCAACTGCACCTGCTGATCGGAACGCCCCAAGTATTCCAGCCGCCCGCCCGCCAACCAACGCCCCAGGTCACCCGTGCGATACATGCGGGTGCCAGGCGTCCCGTACGGGTCCGCCACGAAACGCTCAGCCGACAGGTCAGGGCGGTTGAGGTAGCCGCGCGCCAGACCGGGACCCGCGACGTACAGCTCACCGACCACACCGGCCGGAACAGGCTGGAGACGGTCGTCCAGCACGTAGACGCGCAGGTCGGGGATGCCGGTGCCGATGACGCTGCCGGGGGCGTTGGCCGCGTAGGCGCGGTCCAGCTCGATGTACGACACATGCACGGTCGTCTCGGTGATGCCGTACATATTCACCAGCACCGGGGCATCGTCGCCATGCCGGGAGTACCAGTCCTCCAGACGACCCAGCTCCAGCGCCTCACCACCGAACACCACATACCGCAGCGCCGACAGATCCGTACCCGGGTTGTCCCGGTCGGCCGCCATCAGCTGGTAGAACGCCGACGGCGTCTGATTCAAGACCGTGACCTTCTCAGACTCCAGCAACCGCAGGAAATCCTCCGGCGATCTCGAAGTCAGGTAGGGAACGACGACCAGGCGTCCGCCGTACAGCAGCGGACCCCACAGCTCCCATACCGAGAAATCGAACGCGTACGAGTGGAACAACGTCCACACATCATCCGGACCGAACCCGAACCAGCCCTCCGTCGAACGCAGCAACCGCACCACGTTCCCGTGCGGAACCACCACACCCTTCGGACGCCCCGTCGAACCCGACGTGTAGATCACGTACGCCGGATTGTCGGGTGACAGCGGTACCCCTAGGTCGGTCCCGGCGTACTCCTCGCACGGGCCCACCTCGTCGACGGTCAGCACGGGGCGTGCGTCGTCCAGGACGTACGCGATCCGGTCGGCGGGGTATTGCGGGTCGATCGGGACGTAGGCCGCCCCGCTCTTCAGCACCGCCAGCACGGCCACGACCAGCTCGACCGAGCGCGGCAGCCGCAGCGCGACGAATCGTTCCGGCCCGGCCCCCTGAGCCACGAGGGAACGCGCGAGGCGGTTCGCCCACGCGTTCAGCTCCCCGTACGTCAGCGAACGCCCCTCGAACGACACCGCCACCGCACCCGGACGCTCCGCCGCCACCGCCTCGAACACCCCGACGATCGTCCCCGTACCGAACGACTCCCGCCCGCCGGCCCACTTCTTCAGCAGGGTGCGGCGTTCGGCGCGGTCGAGGATCTCGGCGGTGCCGATCGGGGCGTCGGGGTCGGCGACGAGTTCGCGGACGAGCCGTTCGAAGCGGGCGGCGAGCGCCTCGGCGGTGGCGGGGTCGAACAGGTCGAGGGCGTATTCGAGACCGGCCTCGATCCCGGCCGGGGCGCCGTCCTCGCCGTGCCGTTCCTCCAGGTAGAGGGACAGGTCGTACTTGGCGACGGTGGCGGGCAGCGGTTCGGCGCCGCCGCTGAGCCCGTCGAGTTCCAGCTTGGCCTCGGGGTTGTTCTGGAACGACAGCACGACCTGGAACAGCGGGTGCCGGGCCATCGAGCGGGCCGGGTTGAGGAGTTCGACGAGGCGTTCGAAGGGGACGTCCTGGTGCGCGTACGCCGCCAGGTCCGCCTCCTTCACCCGCGCCACCAGCTCCCGGAACGTCGGATCCCCCGACGTGTCCGTGCGCAGGACCAGCATGTTGACGAACATGCCGACCAGATCGTCCAACGCCTCATCGGTCCGCCCCGCGATCGGCGACCCCACCGGCACATCGGTGCCCGCGCCCATCCGGGTCAGGAGTGCCGCGTAGGCGGCCTGCGTCACCATGAACAGGCTGGCGCCGGTCTCGCGGGCCAGTTTGAGGAGTCCGGCGTGCAGTTCGGCGTCCAGTTCGAAGGAGACGGTTCCGCCGCGGTAGGACGCCTCGGCCGGGCGCGGCCGGTCCACCGGCAGCACCAGCTCCTCCGGCAGCCCCTCCAGCGCCCCCTTCCAGAACGCGATCTGCCGCGACACCAAACTCTCCGGATCATCCTCCGACCCGAACAACTCCTCCTGCCACAACGTGTAATCCGCGTACTGCACCGGCAACGCCCCCCACTCCGGCGCACCACCCCCTGCCCGCGCCGCATACGCCGCGATCACGTCGCGGGCCAGCGGCGCCATCGACCAGCCGTCGCACGCGATGTGGTGGAGCACCAGCAGCAGGACGTGCGAGTCGGGGGCGAGCGAGAACAGGGCGGCGCGCAGCGGCGGCTCGATCGACAGGTCGAAGCCGTGGCCGGCCGCGGCCGCGAGCGCGGCGGGCAGCCGGGCCTCGTCGGTCGCGGTGACGGTGAGGGCGGGGCGGGCGGTCGCGGTGTCGAGGACGAGCTGGCGGGGCGTGCCGGCGGTGTCCGGGAAGATGGTCCGGAGCGTCTCGTGGCGTTCGACGACGTCGGTGAGCGCGGCCCGGAGGGCGTCGTGGTCGAGGGCGCCGTTCAGGCGGAGCGCGGCGGGCATGTTGAACGTCGCGGAGCGGCCCTCGAAGCGGTTGAGGAACCAGAGGCGCTGCTGCGCGTACGACAGCGGGATCGCGGCGGGCCGGTCGGGCCGGGCCTCCAGCGCGGGGCGCACGGCGCCGGACGCCGCGGCGGCCCGCCCGGCCAGCCGGGCGACGGTCGGGGCCTCGAACAGCGCCCGGACGGGCAGCTCGACGCCCAGCGCGGAGCGGATCCGGCCGACCAGCCTCGTCGCGGTGAGCGAGTCGCCGCCCAGGTCGAAGAACCCGTCGTCGACGCCGACCCGGGGCACGCCCAGGACCTCGGCGAACAGCCCGCAAAGGATCTCCTCCTGCGGCGAGCGCGGCGCGCGGGTGACGGCCGTGGCGCCGCCGGGCTCGGGCAGCGCGGCCCGGTCGAGCTTGCCGTTCACGGTGAGCGGCAGCTCGTCCAGCGCGGTCAGCGTCGGGATCATGTGGGCGGGCAGCCGGTCGGCGGCGTGCCGGCGCAGCGCGGCGAGGTCCACCCCGGCGGGCACGACGTAGCCGGCGAGGCGCTGGTCGCGGACGACGACGGCCGCCCGGCTCACGCCCGGGTACGCGCCGAGGACGCTCTCGATCTCGCCCGGCTCGATCCGGAAGCCGCGGATCTTGACCTGGTCGTCGACCCGGCCCAGGTGCTCGATGGTGCCGTCGGGCCGCCACCGGGCGCGGTCGCCGGTCCGGTACATGCGGTCGCCGGGCGCGCCGAACGGGTCGGCCACGAACCGCTCGGCGGTCAAGCCGGGCCGGTCGAGGTAGCCGCGGGCGAGCTGCGCGCCCGCCAGGTACAGCTCGCCGGGGACGCCGGCCGGGGCGGGCTGGAGCGCGGCGTCGAGGACGTAGGCGCGGGTGCCGCGGTGCGGGGCGCCGACCGCGGGCGTGCCGCCGGCCGCCACGGGGGCGTTCATGGTGTCGACGGTCGACTCGGTGGGGCCGTAGAAGTTGCGCGCGGTCACGCCGCGCAGAGCGCGCAGCTCCTCCCACAGCGCGCCGTCGATCGGCTCGCCGCCGAGGAGCAGCTGGGACGGGCGGTGGCGGCCCCCGGCGCCGTCCAGCAGGCCCGCCTCGCGCAGCGCGCGGAAGTGCGACGGGGTGGTGTTCACCAGGTCGATCCCGGCGCGTTCCACGTACGCGGTGTACGCGGCGGCGTCGCGGCGGGTCTCGTCGTCGATGAGGTGCAGCTCCTGGCCGTGCAGCATCCACAGCAGGCCCATCCACGAGGTGTCGAACGAGAACGACGCCAGGTGGGCGAAGCGCAGCCGGCGGCCCGCGCCGTGCTCGGCGATCACTGGGGCGAAGAACGCGTCCCGGTGCGCCTCGTAGTAGTTGAGGAGGCCCTCGTGCGGGACGGTGACGCCCTTGGGGCGGCCGGTGGACCCGGAGGTGTAGATGACGTACGCGGCGTTGCCGGGGCGGGCCCGGCCGGGCGCGGGGTCGTGGTCCGGCCCGGTGGCGGCCGCGGCCTCGCCGGGGCGGATCGTGCGGGCGGGGCGGCAGTCGTCCAGCAGGCCGGCGATCCGCGCGGCCGGGTACTCGGGGTCGATCGGCACGTACGCGGCGCCCGCCTTGAGCACGCCGAGGATCGCGGCGACGATCTCGGGGGTGCGCGGGAGGACCAGCGAGACGCGGTCCTCGGGGCCGATGCCGTCCGCGGCGAGGTCGTGGGCGAGCCGGTTGGCGCGGGCGTTGAGGTCGGCGTACGTGAGCGTCTCGGCGCCGCAGACCAGCGCCACCTCGTCCGGTGCCGCGGCCGCGCGCTCCTCGAACAGCGACACCACCGTGCGATCACGGCCGCCGGGCGCGGCGGGAGCGGGGGCGGCGGCCGTACCGTTCCAGGCGGCGAGCCGGGCGCGCTCGTCCGCGCCGCCCAGCTCGACCGAGCCGATGGCGCGGGAGGAGTCCGCGGCGAACGCCTCCAGGAACGCGCGGACCCGGGCCAGCAGCGCCGCCGCGACGTCCCGTTCGACCACGTCGGGCCGGTAGTGCAGCCGCAGCGACAGCTCCGCCTCGGGGACGGCGACGAACGACAGCGGGAAGTGGGTCGCGTCGTAGGAGTCGGCGGCGGCGATCCGCACGCCGTTGAGCGAGCCGTCCATGGACGCCGGGTCGAACGGGTAGTTCTCCAGCACCGTCATCGTGTCGAACAGCGCGCCGCGCTGGCCCGCCGCCCGCTGGATCTCGGTGAGGCCGAGGTGGTGGTGCGGCAGCAGCTCCGTCTGCTCGTCCTGGAGCCGCTCCATCAGCGCGCCGAGCGACTCCCAGGCCCGGTACCGGACCCGGATCGGCAGCGTGTTGATGAACAGGCCGACCATCTGCTCGATGCCCGGCAGCTCCGGCGGGCGGCCGGAGACGGTGGCGCCGAAGACGACGTCGTCGCGGCCGAGCAGCCGGCCCAGCACCAGGCCCCACGCGCCCTGCAGCACGGTGCTGAGCGTGGCGCCGTGCCGGCGGGCGGCCCGTTCGAGCCGCCTGGTCAGCCGCTCGTCCAGCGCGGCGGTCACGGCGCGCGGCGGCACCGGCGGGCGGCCGGCGGCCTCGGGCGCGGCCAGGCTGGGCTCGTCCACGCCGTCCAGCGCGCGCCGCCACGCCTCCTCCGCCGCGCCCCGGTCCTGCTTCGCGAGCCAGGCGAGGTAGTTCTTGTACGGGGTGACGCGCGGCAGCCCGGTGTCGTGGCCGCCCTGCACGTACAGCAGGAACAGCTCGGTCGCCAGGATCGGCGTGGACCAGCCGTCGAGGAGGATGTGGTGGTTGGTGAGGATCAGCCGGTGCCGGTCGGCGGCCGTCCTGACCAGCACGAACCGCAGCAGCGGCGGGTCGGTGACGTCGAACCCGCGGGCCCGTTCCCGCGCCACGACCGCGTCCGCCTCCGCCTCGGACGCCGCGGCCGTCTCCTCCCACGGCAGCTCCACCTCGCGCGGGACGACCTGGACGGGACGCGACAGGTCCTCGTGCCAGAACGCGGCGCGCAGGTTGGAGTGGCGGCGCAGCAGCGTCGCGGCGGCGGTGCGCAGCGCCGGCACGTCCAGCGGGCCTTCGAGGTCCAGGACGATCTGCGCCGTGTAGACGTCGGAGTCCGCGCGGTCGAACAGCGCGTGGAAGAAGAAGCCCTGCTGGAGCGGTGACAGCGGCAGGATGTCCTCGAGGTCCCCCCGGTTCAATTCCGTTCCCTCCAGGCGTCCTGCAGCTTGTCGATCTCCGCTTGGTCCAGCTCCACCAGCAGGTCGGAGGGGGTGAACCCGTCGCCGTCCCCCGCGGCGACGTGCGCGACCAGCCCGCGCAGCGCCGCGAACCAGTCCTCGGCCAGCTCCCGCACCTCCTCCTCGGCCAGCAGCCCGTCCGGCCAGGTCCATGTCGCGGCCAGCGCGTCGTGCGCGATCGCGTTGATCTCCAGGACGTGCGCGAC
Organism: Actinomadura sp. 21ATH; assembly: GCF_041951345.1. Classification (NCBI taxonomy): domain Bacteria; kingdom Bacillati; phylum Actinomycetota; class Actinomycetes; order Streptosporangiales; family Thermomonosporaceae; genus Actinomadura; species Actinomadura sp. 21ATH. The sequence continues at coordinate 801,195 of NZ_JBGNUR010000002.1, forward strand.
CGGCATCCGCGGGTCCTCGCCCGGCGGCGGCTCCTCGGGCGCGACCGTCCAGTCGCCGCTCTCGCCGTCCCCGCCGCCCGGCACGATCCGGCCCAGGTAGTTGAACGCGATCTGCGCGGGCGGCAGCTCGGCCAGCTCCCCGGCGTCACCGTCGCCGAAGTGGCGCAGCAGCCCGTACCCGATGCCCTCGGGGACGGCGCGCAGCTGCTCCTTGACCTTCTTCAGCGCGGCGCCGGCCGCCGGACCGCCGGCGCGCACCTCGCTCCAGTCGGCCGGTCCCGCGTCCAGGCGGACGGGATGGATCGAGGTGAACCAGCCCACCGTGCGGGACAGGTCCATGCCGGGGACGACGTCCTCGCGGCCGTGCCCCTCCAGGTCGATCAGCACGCCGGTGCCGCGGCCGCCGCGGCCGTGGTGCCTGCGCCACTGGTTCACGGCGAGGGCCAGGCCGGTGAGCAGCACGTCGTTCACGCGGCCGTGGAACGCGGCGGGCACGTCGGTGAGCAGCGGGCCGGTGACGTCGGCGGGCAGCTCCAGCCTGATCGAGCGCGCCCGGGCGGCGATGTCGACGCGCGGGTCCAGCGGGCGGGCGGCGAGGCGCTGCTCCGGGCCGTCGGCGATGTCGAGCCAGTCGTCCAGGTCGTCCGGCCGGACGGCGGCCCGGAGCCGCTGCGCCCACCGCCGGTAGGAGGTGCCGGCCGGCTGGAGCTCCCGCCCCGCCCACGCCGTGACCAGGTCGGGCAGCAGGATCCGCCACGACACCCCGTCCACGACCAGGTGGTGCAGGAGGACGAGCAGGCGCCCCTGCGCCTCCCCCGCGTCGAACCACACCAGCTGCGCCATCGTCCCGGCCGCCGGGTCGAGCCGGTCGCGGGCGGCGGCCGCCTGCTCGGCGACGATCGCGGCGAGCTTGTCCGCGTCCAGGCCCGCGGCGTCGATCCGGGTGACCAGCTCGCGGGCGTCGACCGTGCCCGGCTCCTGGACGACCGGCTCCCAGCCGTCCGCGACTTCCAGGCGGAGCCGGAGCGCGTCGTGGTGGTCGAGCAGCGCCTGGAGCGCGTCCGCGAGGCGGTCCGTGCCGAGGTCGGGCGGCGTGCGCAGCAGCATCGACTGGTGAAAGCCCTTGATCAGCGACGCGTCACCGCCGACCCGCTCCCGCAGCCACGCCACGATCGGCGTGAGCGGCACCGGCCCCACCGCCGTCCCCGGGGGCTCGATCTCGACGGCCTCGTCCTCGCCCGCCGGACGGGCGATGGCGGCGAGTTCCTCGACGGTCTGGTGCTGGAAGACCTCGCGGGGTGAGATGACCAGTCCGGCCTGGCGGGCGCGGGAGACGAGCTGGATGGCGATGATGGAGTCGCCGCCCAGGTCGAAGAACCCGTCGTCGATGCCGACCCGTTCGAGGTTGAGGACCTCGGCGAACAGCGCGGCGAGCGTCTCCTCCTGCTCGTTGCGCGGGGCGCGGCCGGAGACCTTGGCGGAGAAGTCGGGATCCGGGAGCGCCCTGCGGTCCAGCTTCCCGTTCGGGGTCAGGGGCAGCGCGTCGATTTCGACGATCGCGGCCGGGATCATGTGCGAGGGGAGGAACCGGGCCGCGTGCGAGCGCAGATCGCTGTCGGTGCCGACGACGTAGGCGATCAGGCGTTCGTCGCGGACGATGACGGCGACGTCGTTGACGGCTGCGTGGCGGGCCAGGACGGCCTCGATCTCGCCCGGCTCGATCCGGAACCCGCGCAACTGCACCTGCTGGTCAGAGCGCCCCAGGTATTCCAGCCGCCCGCCCGCCAACCAACGCCCCAGGTCGCCCGTGCGATACATCCGAGAACCGGGCACGCCGTACGGATCGGCGATGAAGCGTTCGGCCGACAGGTCAGGACGGTTGAGGTAGCCGCGCGCCAGACCGGGACCCGCGACGTACAGCTCACCGACCACACCGGCCGGAACAGGCTGGAGACGGTCGTCCAGCACGTAGACGCGCAGGTCGGGGATGCCGGTGCCGATGACGCTGCCGGGGGCGTTGGCCGCGTAGGCGCGGTCCAGCTCGATGTACGACACATGCACGGTCGTCTCGGTGATGCCGTACATATTCACCAGCACCGGGGCATCGTCGCCATGCCGGGAGTACCAGTCCTCCAGACGACCCAGCTCCAGCGCCTCACCACCGAACACCACATACCGCAGCGCCGACAGATCCGTACCCGGGTCGTCCCGGTCAGCGGCCATCAGCTGGTAGAACGCCGACGGCGTCTGATTCAAGACCGTGACCTTCTCAGACTCCAGCAACCGCAGGAAATCCTCCGGCGATCTCGAAGTCAGGTAGGGAACGACGACCAAGCGGCCACCGTAGAGCAGCGAGCCCCACAGCTCCCATACCGAGAAATCGAACGCGTACGAGTGGAACAACGTCCACACATCATCCGGACCGAACCCGAACCAGCCCTCCGTCGAACGCAACAGCCGCACCACGTTCCCGTGCGGTACGACGACTCCCTTCGGACGCCCCGTCGAACCCGACGTGTAGATCACGTACGCCGGGTTGTCCGGCGAGATCGGGACGCCGAGGTTCGTGTCCGGGTAGCGGTCGCAGCTCTGCACGGAGTCGGCCGTCATGACCAGGTCGGCGTCCTCCAGCATGGAGGCGATGCGGTCGGCCGGGTAGTCGGGGTCGATCGGGACGTAGGCCGCCCCGCTCTTCAGCACCGCCAGCACGGCCACGACCAGCTCGACCGAGCGCGGCAGCCGCAGCGCGACGAATCGTTCCGGCCCGGCCCCCTGAGCCACGAGGGAACGCGCGAGGCGGTTCGCCCACGCGTTCAGCTCCCCGTACGTCAGCGAACGCCCCTCGAACGACACCGCCACCGCACCCGGACGCTCCGCCGCCACCGCCTCGAACACCCCGACGATCGTCCCCGTACCGAACGACTCCCGCCCGCCGGCCCACTCGTCCAGGAGCGTGGCGCGCTCGGCCGGGTCGAGGACGTCGGGGGTGCCGATGCGGGCGCCTGGGTCGGCGAGGAGGGCGGTCAGGTAGCGCTCGAAGCGGGCGGTCAGCCGTTCGGCGGTGGCGGGGTCGAACAGGTCGAGGGCGTACTCCAGCTCGCCGTCCAGATGGTCGTCCCGCTCGGTGAGGACCATCAGCAGGTCGAAGCGGGCGACGCCGGCGTGCAGCGGCTCGAACTCGGCGGTGAAGCCGGGCATCTCCAGCTTCGCCTCGGGGTTGTTCTGGAAGGTGAGGCCGACCTGGAACAGCGGGTGGCGGCCGAGGTGGCGGGGCGGGTTCAGGACCTCGACGAGGCGCTCGAAGGGGACGTCCTGGTGCGCGTACGCCGCCAGGTCCGCCTCCTTCACCCGCGCCACCAGCTCCCGGAACGTCGGATCCCCCGACGTGTCCGTGCGGAAGACGAGCATGTTGACGAACATGCCGACCAGATCGTCCAACGCCTCATCGGTCCGCCCCGCGATCGGCGACCCCACCGGCACGTCCGTGCCCGCGCCCATCCGGGTCAGCAGCGCGGCGAAGGCGGCCTGGGCGACCATGAAGGGGCTGGCGCCGGTCTCGCGGGCGAGCGCGAGGAGGGCGTCGCGCGCTTCGGGGCCGAGGCGGAAGCGGGTGGTGCCGCCGCGGTAGGACGCCTCGGCGGGGCGCGGCCGGTCCACCGGCAGCACCAGCTCCTCCGGCAGCCCCTCCAGCGCCCCCTTCCAGAACGCGATCTGCCGCGACACCAAACTCTCCGGATCATCCTCCGACCCGAACAACTCCTCCTGCCACAACGAATAATCCGCATACTGCACCGGCAACGCCCCCCACCCCGGCGCACCACCCCCCACCCGCGCCGCATACGCCGCGATCAGGTCCCGGGCCAGCGGCGCCATCGACCAGCCGTCGCACGCGATGTGGTGCAGGAGCAGGAGCACGACCTGCTCGCCGGGGGCGAGGCGGAAGAGGTGGGCGCGCAGGGGCGGTTCGGCGGAGATGTCGAACGCGTGGCCGGCGGCCGCGCCGAGGCGGGCGGGCAGCGCGGCGGCGGTGGTGTCGACGATCTCCAGGGCGGGCCGGGCGGCGGCCGGGTCCAGGATCCGCTGGCGCGGGACGCCGCCGCTGTCGGGCAGGATCGTGCGGAGCGTCTCGTGCCGTTCGACGAGGTCGCCGAGCGCGGCGCGCAGCGCGGCGGGGTCCAGCTCGCCGCGGATCCGCAGCGCGATCGGCATGTTGTAGGTGGCGGACGGGCCCTCGAAGTGGTTGAGGAACCAGTGCCGCTGCTGCGCGTACGACGGCAGGAGGACGGCCGGGCGCTCGCGGCGTTCCAGCGGCGGGCGGCGGCCGGCGCCGGCGGCCGCGAGTTCGTCCAGGCGGGCGGCCAGCCGGGCGACGGTCGGGGCCTCGAACAGCGCCCGGACGGGGACCTCGGTGTCCAGCACGCGGCGGATCCGGCTGATCACCCGCATCGCGATCAGCGAGTTGCCGCCCAGCTCGAAGAAGTCGTCGTCGATCCCGACCCGGTCGGTGCCGAGGAGGTCGGCGAAGACGGCGGCGACGGCCTCCTCGCGGGCGTCGCGCGGGGCCCGGTAGGGCGCCGCGGCCGAGGGGGCGGCGAGTTCCGGCCTGGGCAGCGCCTTGGTGTCGACCTTGCCGTTGGGGGTGAGCGGCATCGCGTCGAGGACGACGACGGCGGCGGGCACCATCGACTCGGGCAGGCTCGCGCGGACGTGGGCGCGCAGCTCCTCCGGGTCCACGGTCCGGCCGGGCGCGGCGACGACGTACGCGACCAGCCGCTTGACCCCCGTCGCGGCGGGTGCGGCCGGCGCGGCGGTGCGCGCGGTGTCCGGGACGAAGCCGGGCAGGTCGAGCGCCTCGACGGTGGTGGCGGGGTCGGCGGTGAGGACGTCCAGGGCGTGGACGTACCAGGCGGTGAGCCGTCCGGCGGTCGCGGGGTCGAACAGGTCGAGCGCGTACTCCAGCGTCCCGGCGAGGCCGTCCCCGTCCTCCTCCAGCAGGAACTCCAGGTCGAACTTGGCGACCCCGGTGTCGACGGGCTCGGCGGCGACGGTCAGGCCCGGCAGCTCCACCACGGCCTCGGGGTTGTTCTGCAGCGTGAGCATGACCTGGAACAGCGGGTGGCGGGAGAGCGAGCGGGCCGGGTTGACGGCCTCGACGACGCGCTCGAACGGCACGTCCTGATTGGCGTACGCGGCCAGGTCGGTCTCCCGGACGCGGCCGAGCAGCTCGGCGAAGTCGGGGTTCCCGGCGGTGTCGGTCCGCAGCACGAGCGTGTTGACGAAGACGCCCACCAGGTCGTCGAGGCTCTGGTCGGTGCGGCCGGCGATCGGCGAGCCGATCGGCACGTCCGTGCCGGCGCCAAGCCGGGTGAGCAGCGCGGCGAGCGCGGCCTGGAGCACCATGAAGACGCTGACCTGGTGCGCGCGGGCGACGGCGGTCAGCCGCCCGTACACCGCGCCGGGCACCTCGAAGCGGGCCTGCGCGCCCCGGTAGGACGCCCGCTCGGGGCGCGGCCGGTCGGCGGGGAGGGCGAGGTGGTCGGGCAGCCCGGACAGGGCCTTGGTCCAGTACGCGAGCTGCTGCGCGGCCAGGCCGTCCGGGTCGTCCTCGGCGCCCAGCAGTTCCCGCTGCCAGATCGCGTAGTCGGCGTACTGGACGGGCAGCGGCGCCCAGCCGGGCGCGGCGCCGTCGCGGCGGGCCAGGTAGGCGGTGATGAGGTCGTTCGCGAGCGGCGCCATCGACCAGCCGTCGCCCGCGATGTGGTGCAGGACGAGCAGCAGCAGGTGCTCGCCGGGCGCGACCCGGTAGAGGTGGGCGCGCAGCGGCGGCTCGGCGGCGAGGTCGAACCCGCGGGTCGCGTCCGCGAAGACCGCCTCGCGGAGGTCGCCGGCCGCGAGCGTCCCGGTGACCAGCCGCGGGGCGGCCTCCTCGGGCGGCAGGATCCGCTGGTACGGCTCGCCGTCGCGGTCGGCGAACAGCGTGCGCAGCGACTCGTGGCGGGCGGAGACGTCCCGGAGCGCGGCCCGCATCGCGGCCTCGTCCAGCTCGCCGGTGATCCGCAGCGGGATCGGCATGTTGTACGTGGCGCTCGGCCCCTCGAGCCGGTTGAGGAACCAGAGCCGCTCCTGCGCGTACGAGACGGGGAGCGGGTCGGGGCGCCGGGACCGTTCCGCCAGCGGGGGACGCGCGGCGCCCCCGGCCGTCGCGCCGATGTGCTCGGCGAGCCCGGCGGGCGTCGGCGACTCGAACAGCGCCCGGACGGCCAGCTCGACGCCCAGCGCGGCGCGGACGCGGGCGACGACGCGGGTGGCCTTGAGCGAGTCGCCGCCGTGGTCGAAGAAGCCGTCGTCCACGCCCACCCGGGGCAGGCCGAGGACCTCGGCGAAAATTCCGCAGACGATCTCCTCGCGGGCGTCGCGGGGGCCGCGGGAGCCGGCGGCGGCGGTGAAGTCGGGCGCGGGCAGGGCCGCGCGGTCCAGCTTGCCATTCGGGCTGAGCGGCATCGCGTCCAGCACGACGACCGCGGCCGGCACCATGTACTCGGGCAGCGTCCGCGCGGTGAACGCGCGCAGCGCGGCCGGGTCGAGGGCGGCGCCCGCGCCGGTGACGTAGCCGGCGAGCATGGTGTCGCCGGCCGCGTCGCGGCGGGCGACGACCACCGCCTGCGCGACGCCCGGGTGGGCGGCGAGCGCGGACTCGATCTCGCCGAGCTCGATCCGGAAGCCGCGGACCTTCACCTGGTGGTCGAGGCGGCCGAGGTACTCGATGTTCCCCTGCGCGTTCCAGCGGACCAGGTCGCCGGTGCGGTACATGCGCTCGCCGGGCCCGCCGAACGGGCAGGCCACGAACCGGTCGGCGGTCAGGCCAGGGCGGCGGAGGTAGCCGCGGGCGAGGCCGTCGCCCGCCACGTACAGCTCGCCCGGCACCCCGGCGGGGACGGGGCGCAGCGCGGCGTCCAGGACGTACGCGCGGGTGTTGGCCATCGGGCGGCCGATCGGCGCGACGCCGCGCGGGTTGCCGTCGTCGAACCAGCCGGTGACGAAGATCGTCGCCTCGGTGGGGCCGTAGATGTTGGAGATCCGCGCGTCCGGCAGCAGCGCCCGCACGTCCCGGACCTGGTGCGGCGGCAGCGCCTCGCCGCCCAGCGCGACGTCGCCGACGCGCAGGTCCGGGCCGCCGCGGGCCAGCAGCGCCGCCACCGCCGACGGCACGCCGCTGACCAGGGTGCCCGTCCAGCCGCCGCGCTCGCCGATCTCCAGCAGGTCGCGGACGACCTCGATCTCGCCGCCGCAGGTCAGCGGGACCAGCCACTCGAAGACCGACACGTCGAAGTTGAGCGAGGTGGAGAACAGCACCCGGGCCATCCGGTCCGGGCCGTAGCTCGCCATCGACTCGGCGCAGAAGTCGACCACGTTGGCGTGCGAGATCACCACGCCCTTGGGCCGCCCCGTGGAGCCGGAGGTGTAGATGACGTACGCGGGGCTCGCCGGGAGCAGCGGGCGGAGCCGGTCGGCGTCGGTGACGTCGGCGCCGGAGTACCCGGACAGGTCGAGGCGGTCCAGCTCGACGCGCGGCGTCCCGCCCGGCAGGTCCGCGCCGGACGTGGTGATCACGCAGGCGGGGGCGGCGTCGGCGAGCATGTAGGCGACGCGGTCGGGCGGGTAGGCCAGGTCGATCGGCTGGTACGCGGCGCCCGCCTTCAGCACCGCCAGCGCCGCCACGACCAGGTCGGCCGTGCGGGGCAGCGCCAGCGCGACGAAGTCCTCGGTGCCGGCGCCCCGGGCGATGAGGTGGCGGGCGAGCCGGTTGGCGCGCGCGTTCAGCTCGGCGTAGGTGAGCCGGCCGGCGCCCGCGACGACGGCGGTCGCGTCCGGGGTCGCGGCGGCCTGCTCCTCCACCAGCCGGGGGACGACGGTCGCGGGGACGGGCAGCGCGGTGTCGTTCCACTCCTCCAGGACGCGGCGCTTCTCGGCCTCGTCCATCAGCTCCACCGCGTGCAGCGGGGTGGCCGGGTCGGCGTCGCCGAGGGCGCGCAGGAAGCGGACGTAGCGGTCCTGGTGGGCCGCGACCTGCTCGGCGGTGTAGAGCGCCGGGTTGGCCTCGAAGTCGACGCGCATCCCGGCGCCGTCGAGGTTGTCGTAGATGTTGACCGACAGGTCGGTGATCGGCCCGGTGGTGAGGGCGTGCATGCGGGCCGGGACGCCCGCGAAGTCCAGCCGGTAGTCGAACGCCATGATGTTGATGACCGGCCCGTACAGCCGGTGGCGCTCGCCCAGCAGCTTCAGGTCGCGCAGCAGGTCCTCGGTGCGGTAGCGCTGGTGCCGCAGCGCCCGCGCCGCGGCCCGGGTCGTGGCGCGCACCAGCTCCTCGACCGTCATGTCCGGCCGGACGGCCACCCGCAGCGGCAGCACCGTGGCCAGCTGCGCGGGCGTCTCCATGGCCAGGCCCGAGGTGCGGCCGCTGACCGCCATCCCCAGGATCACGTCCTCGGTGCCGGTCATCCGGGCCGTGTACGCGGCCGTCGCGGCGAGCGCCAGGCCGCGGGCGGCGGTGCGGAGCCGGCGGGCCCCGGCCTCCAGCCCGGCGGTCTCGTCCGGCGGGACCGTGACGATGCGGCTCAGGTAGTCGGCGGTCGGCGCGGCGGTCTCGTCGGCCAGGCTCGCCGCGACCGGGCGGTCGGCGAACCGCTCCGTCCAGTAGGCGCGGTCGCGCTCGTAGCCGGGCGACTCGCGGTAGGCGGCCTCCTCGGCCAGGACCGTCCGGTACGAGCCGCGCTCGGCGGGGACGTACTCGCCGCCCCCGGCCAGCGTCGTGTAGATCTCGGCGGCCCGGCGGCTGATGACCGAGCCGCTGCTGGCGTCCCCGATCACGTGGTGCGCGCGGATGAACCACCAGTACAGGTCGGGCGCCAGCCGCAGCAGCGCGGTGTCGTAGAGGCGGTCGCCGTCCATCGGCAAAGGCCGCGCCATCCGGTCGCGGACCCACGCCCGCGCGGCGGCCCGCGGGTCGGCCGCCGTCGCGGCGTCCGGTCCTGTGGCGTCCGGTCCTGGGGCGTCCGGTCCTGTGGCGCTCAGGTCGACCAGCGGGATGGCGGCGGACGGGGCGGGGTCCAGGATCTGCCCCGGAACGCCGTCCCGCTCGGCCAGCCGCACATTCAGGGACTCGGCCTCGTGCGCGGCGATGCGGGCCACCCGGTCGAGCAGCGCGGGGTCGACCGGACCCTCGATCTCGATGTACTGGGCGATGTGGAAAGGCGTTTCCGGCGCGAGTTGCTGCGCGTACCAGACGCTGCGCTGGGCGGCGGAAAGAGGAAGGAACTCGCTCAACGACATCACGCAGTACTTTCCCGATCAGAGGCGTAATTCTTAACCCGGGGACGGGCTGCGGGCCGGACCCCGGAACAGGAAATGAAGAGTGACCCGCAAATGTCGGACAGTCCCCGCCCCTTTCCCCGGGGGTGCCGCCGGCGCGCCGGCCGGAAGCGAGCCCCGTCCCGCGGCCGGGCACGAGGGCCGGCCACCGCGGCATGCCGCTTTCCGCTACCGACGCGGACCCCGCTCGTTCACGTCTCTACTCAGGAGTAGCGGGGCCACAGTCAACCAGCAGGCCACATGCACCGCAATCCCCCCGTAAGTAGAAGTTGACACCCGGAATTACTCACGGCCGTGACAAAGAATCGGGGCCTGGAACGCGCGACGGGAGCGCCGGACGCTCCGGAAGTGACAACGGTTGACAACCGATTTCGGCCAGTGCGGTCACGCTCCGTACACGAAACGCTCACCGCCCGGGGTACTCGTGCACCACAACGGCGGCGGCGCCCACCGACGGGTGCCGCTGCAGCACCGCCTCGATCTCGCCGAGCTCCATCCGCACGCCGGAGATCTTCACCTGGCGGTCCACCCGGCCGAGGTACTGGAGCACGGGGCGGTCCTCGCCGCCCGCGCCCGGCGGCAGCAGCCGCACCGCGTCGCCGGTCCGGTAGAGCCGGCCGGTGGGGCCGTCCTCGAAGGGGTCCTGGTAGAAGGCGTCCCGGGTGCGCTCGAAGTCGCCCAGGTAGCCGCGGCCGACGCAGACGCCGCCGACGAACAGCTCGCCCGTCTCGCCGACGTCGCACGCCGCCCACGTGCCGTCGCCGCCGGCCTCCTCGTCGTCGCGGCGCAGCACGTACAGCCGCGTGCCGGCGATCGGCGTGCCGATGGGCAGGCGGAGGAGGTCCAGGTCGGCGGCCGTGACGGTGTGGTGCGTGACGTCGTCGGAGCACTCGGTCGGGCCGTAGGCGTTCAGCAGCCGGGCGTGCGGCATCGCGGCGAGCCAGCGGCGCGCCAGCTCGGCGGGCAGCTCCTCGCCGGTGGCGATCATCCACCGCAGGCCGGACAGGGCCGCGCGCTCGCCGTCCAGGTCGTCCAGCAGGTGCCGGACCATGGTCGGGACGAGCTCCACGACCGTGACCGCCTCCGCCGCAACCGTGCGCGCGAGCGCCGCTGGGTCGTGCGCGGCGTCGTCGCCGACCACCACCACCCGGCCGCCCAGCAGCAGCGGGCACAGCATCTGCCAGACCGAGATGTCGAAGCCCAGCGGGGCGGTCTGCGCGACCGCGTCGGCACCGGTCAGGCCCAGGTCGACGATCTTGGCGTAGAGGTGGTTGACCATGCCCTGGTGCTCCACCACGGCGCCCTTGGGACGGCCGGTCGAACCCGAGGTGAACAGTACGTACCGGGGCTGGTCCGGCGCCTCCAGCCGGGCCGGGCCCGCCCACGGCGCCCGGCCCGCGGCGTCCCGCGCCCGCACGACCCGCGCGCCCGCCTCCGCCGCGCCGTCCAGCAGTGCGGGGGCGGTCTCCCCCTCGTCCACGACCAGCAGCAGCGGCGCCCCCGCCTGCGCCAGGACGTCGCGCACGCGGCCCGCGGGCCAGGTCGCGTCGGCGGGCACGTACAGGGCGCCGACCAGCTCGATCGCCAGGAACGCGGCGACCACGGTCGCGCGGCGCTCGCCGCCGACGCCGACCACGACGCCCGGCCCGGCGCCCTCCCCTTCCAGCAGCGCGGCCAGCCGGCGCGCCTCGGCGGCCAGCTCGCCGTACGTCAGGGTGCGCCCGGCGTCGGTCACCGCCGGGCGGTCCCGCTCGGCGGCGAACCGCTCCACCCGGGCGATGAGGGGATCGGCCAGGTCACCGGCCGGCTCGCGGACCATGCCGTGCCGCTCGGCCAGCCCGGCGGCCCGCGCCGCCTCCGCCGCCGCGATGCCGAGCACGGGCAGCGCGTCCCGGGCCGGCAGCCGCCCGGCGACCCGTCCACGAGCATTCATCATTACTCTCCGTGATCTAGAAATTCTCCACCGTCATCGCGAAAACTGCACCCGACTCCGGTCGGCATAGCTTATGTAGAAGCCCCCGATTCTGCACTACCAGTCGGTAATCGGGGGGTTGCGGGGCACGATGCCCGAAGGTACGGTGAGGCTCCGCCGCGTTCGTTGAGAACCGTGCGGAGAATCATCGGGGGGAAGTGGGGAATGGCTAGCGAACTCCACCGGCCCCACCAAAATGGCATTCGTGCGAGGGTGGCAGCGTGCCCATCATCACCGCGCCGCAGGAATTCAACGTCGAGGACCTTTACGTGGACCTCGGAGCGATCCTCGGCACTCCCCTCTACCTCAAGTGCGAGGGGTTCAATTTCGCCGGATCGGTCAAGCTCAAGGCGGCCGCCGAGATGGTCGGCGCGGCGGAGCGTGATGGCCTGCTCACGCCCGGCAAGACCATCGTCGAATCATCGTCCGGAAATCTCGGCATCGCGCTGAGCATCATCGCGGCCGCGAAGGGTCACCGCTTCCTCTGCATCACCGATCCGCGCTGCAACCCGGCGTCGATGCGGCTGATGCGGGCGCTGGGCGCCGAGGTGCGGGTGGTGGCCGCGCAAGACGCGAACGGCGGGTTCCTGGAGAGCCGGATCCGGTACGTCCGCGACCTGTGCGCGTCCAGCGACCGCTACGTGTGGCTCAACCAGTACGGCAACGCCGGCAACTGGCGCGCGCACTACGCCGGGACCGCTCCAGCGATCGCCGGCCGCTTCCCCGACCTGGAGGTGCTGTTCGTCGGCGCCGGCACCACCGGCACGCTGATGGGCTGCGCCCGCTGGTTCCGCGAGCACCGGCGCCCGGTCACGATCGTCGCCGTCGACGCGGTCGGCTCGGTCACGTTCGGCGGCATCCCGGAACGCCGCATGGTCCCCGGCCTCGGCACCAGCACCCGCCCCCAGCTCGTGGACGAGTCGTTCATCGACGACGTGGTGCACGTGCCGGAGACCGACACGATCCGCACCGTGCACCGGCTGTCGTCGCGCGGCTTCCTGTTCGGCGGCTCGACCGGGACCGTCGTCTCGGGCGCCGCCCGCTGGCTGGAGGAGAAGTACCCCGGCGAGCACCCGGTCGCCGTCGCCATCGCCCCCGACCTCGGCGAGCGCTACCTCGACTCGATCTACGACGAGACCTGGCTGCGCACCCACTTCGGCCCGATCGTGGCCGACCTCGACCTGCCCGCCACCGACATCCAGGAGATCACGGTCCCATGACCCAGCCCCCATCCTTCGCCGTCATCCCGGGTGCCCAGGTGCACGAGGCGATCGGCGGCCGCGAGGAGCGGGTCACCCGCATGGTCGAGGCCGCGTACCGGCTGCACGGCGAGGGCGCGACCGTCAACCCCGACTCCTACTTCCTGCGCTTCCCCGACCGGCCCTCCTCGCGGATCATCGCGCTGCCCGCCTCGGTGGGCGGCACGGTCGGCGTGCACGGGATCAAGTGGATCTCCAGCTTCCCGGAGAACGTGGCGAACGGCCTGCCGCGCGCCTCCGCCGTCCTGGTCCTGAACGACGCCGAGACCGGGTACCCGTTCGCCTGCCTGGAGAGCTCGATCATCAGCGCCGCCCGCACGGCCGCGTCCGCCGCGCTGGCCGCGACCGCGCTCACCGGCCGCCGCGAGCTGCGCGCCGGCTTCTTCGGCGTCGGCCTGATCGCCCGCTACCTGCACACGTACCTGGCGGGGAACGGCTTCACGTTCACCGAGGTGGGCGTCCACGACCTGAACGCCGAGCACGCCGCCGGCTTCAAGGGCTACCTGGAGCGCACCGGAACGGCCCCCGTCACGATCCACGACAAGGCCGAGGACCTGGTCCGCTCGTCCGACCTGGTCGTCTTCGCCACCGTCGCGGGCGAGCCGCACGTCACCGACCCGGCCTGGTTCGAGCACAACCCCCTGGTGCTGCACATCTCGCTGCGGGACCTCTCCCCCGAGATCATCCTGTCCGCGTACAACGTCGTCGACGACGTGGACCACTGCCTGAAGGCGAACACGTCCCCCCACCTGGCCGAGCAGCGCACCGGGAACCGCGACTTCGTCGCCGGCACCCTCTACGACGTCCTCACCGGCGCCATCACCCCGCCGGCCGACCGGCCGGTGGTCTTCTCCCCGTTCGGGCTGGGCGTCCTGGACCTGGCGGTGGCCAAGTACGTCTACGACGAGGTCGCCGCGTCCGGCGGACTCCAGGCCGTTCCGGGCTTCTTTCACGAGCTAAAGCGCTACGGCTGACGCAGAACGGGCATGCCGCCCGTATGGATGAGAAACGCGGCGATGTACAGGAGCTGTCGGACTTCGAGCTGACCGTGTACGAGGCGGTCGCCGAGATCGACAAGGAGGGCGGCGCGGCCGACATCGAGACCCTCAACCGCCTGGTGGAGGGTCCCGAGGAGGACATCTGGGCCGCCCTCAGCCACCTGACCTCGGCCAACCACCTCCACAGCACCGGCAAGGGCTTCGTCCTCGGCCCCCACGACTGGGCTCCGTGATCAGACGAACTCGGAGGTGTCCAGCTCGAAGTCGAACGGCTCCGGCAGCGTGAGCGGCTTGCCGTAAGGCGCCCAGACGGCTTGGTGGTAGTCGTCGCGCTCTGGTTCGCTGAACAGCGTCACCTGCTTCTCCTCCTGGTCGACCAGGAGGTAGAAGGGAATGAGCGCCCGCGCGTAGCAGTGCCGCTTCGCACCTCGGTCCACCTCCGGCCTGGAGGAGGTCACCTCGGCGACCATCACCACCCCGTCCGGGGGCATCCAGGGCTCGGCGCCCCGGAACAGGCGCGACTCCCTCGGAGCGAACGTCCCGTCGGGGATCAGGTGCGCCTTCGGGCACTTGCCTCCGCTGGGCAACAGCAGCCCCTTGTGCCCGGAGAACGAGAACCTGACGGCCGCCTTCGTGTAGACCTGTTCGGCGATCAGGTCGATCGTGTCCTCGTGGTCGCCTGCGGGGGGTGGTGTCACGACGATCTCTCCATCGATCAGCTCCGCTCGGAAGCCCTCGGGGGTTTCAAGGGCGAGGAAGCCTTCGAGGAGAACGTCCTCCTGCGTTTCCGGTTCAAGAGCCATCATTGCCATGCCCTGCTCCCTTCCTCGTGAGGACGATTTTAGGGACAGAGCGCCACCCTTCGCTCACAGAACGTGGTTATCGGATCGTGCGGTTTCAGCCTACGGGACCCGGGCTGGCAGGTGGGGGAAGGTGTAGGGCAGACTCATCTAACAAACATCTGTTAGGCAGAACGGGAAGCCACACATGAAGCTCGCGGTGACCGAGGAGCAGGAAGAGTTGCGGGACGCGCTGCGGCGCTTCTTCGGCGACAAGTCGTCCGGTGCCGAGGTGCGGCGCCTCATGGAGACCGCCGAGGGGTACGACCCGGCGGTCTGGGAGCAGATGGCCGGGCAGCTCGGGCTCCAGGCGATGGCGATCCCCGAGGAGTACGGCGGCGCGGGCTTCGGCATGCGCGAGGTCTCGATCATCATGCAGGAGATGGGGCGGGCGGTGGTGTGCGCCCCGTACCTGTCCGGGCTGGTCGCCGCGGCCGCGCTGCTGGCCTCGGCGGACGAGGACGCCAAGGCAGAGCTGCTGCCCTCCATCGCCGAAGGGACGATCGCGACGCTCGCGTGGAGCGAGGGCGAGAGCTGGGACCCTGCGTCGATCGCCATGACCGCGCGCCGCGACGGTGACGGCTGGGTCCTGGACGGGACGAAGTCGTACGTCCTGGACGGGCATGTCGCGGCCCTGATCCTGGTGGTCGCCCAGGGCGAGGACGGGCTTGCGCTGTTCGCGGTGGACGGCGAAGCGGCGGGCCTCACCCGTACCGCGCTGCCCACGCTCGACCAGACCCGCAAGCTGGCCCGGCTGGAGTTCGCCGGGACGCCCGCGCGGCCGATCGACGCCGCGGCCGGGCCGGTGCTGGCGCACGCGCTCGACGTGGCGGCGGTCGCGCTGGCGGCCGAGCAGCTCGGCGGGGCCGAGCGGGCGCTGGAGATGACCGTCGGCTACATCAAGGTCCGCAAGCAGTTCGGGCGGGCGATCGGCTCGTTCCAGGCGATCAAGCACCGGTGCGCGGACATGTTCGTGCTCGTGGAGTCGGCGCGGTCGGCCGTCCTCCAGGCGGCGTACGTCGCCGACGAGCGGCCCGCGGAGCTGCCCGCCGCCGCGGCGCTGGCGAAGGCGTACTGCTCGGACGCCTGCTTCCAGGTCGCCGCCGAGACCATCCAGATGCACGGCGGGATCGGCTTCACGTGGGAGCACGACGCCCACCTGTACTTCAAGCGGGCCAGGTCGTCCCAGGAGCTCTTCGGCCCCCCGGCCCGGCACCGGGCCCGGCTGGCCGATCTCGTGGGGATCTGACGCATCCGGCCTCTAGGCTGGGGCGATGCGGAGTTCACTGGCGAGCGGGAGCATCTTCGGGCTGGCGTACGGGGACGCGCTGGGCGCGCCCACCGAGTTCCTCGACATGAAGGCGATCCGGAAGCGGTTCGGCGACGCCGGCCCCCGCGACCTGACCGGGAACCCGGCGCTGGTCACCGACGACACCCAGATGGGGATCGCGGTGGCGCTCGGGCTCCTGGACGCCCTGGAGAACCCGCCGTTCACCCCGGACCTGATCACGCCGATGTGGCGGCGCCGCTTCGTCGACTGGCTGGTCAGCCCGGACAACGACCGGGCGCCGGGCGGGACGTGCCTGCGGGCCTGCCGGGGCCTGGCGGACGGGCGCCCCTGGCCGGAGGCGACGCAGCACAACTCCAAGGGCTGCGGGGCCAACATGCGGGTCACTCCCGTGGGGCTGGCGCCGGGCCTGACCGACGAGCAGCGGGCGGGCGCGGCGCAGCTCCAGGCCGCGATGACGCACGGGCACCCGACGGGCCTGGCCGCCAGCGAGCTGACCGCGTTCACCGTGTGGTGGCTGCGCGAGGGCATGGCCCCGGCCGACCTGCCGGAGGCGCTGCGGGAGCGGGCCCGCGCGCAGCGCACCGCGTACCACGAGCAATGGCTGGGCGACCTGTGGTCGCGCTGGGGCGTGCGGACACCCGAGGACTTCATCTCGTACGGGTGGGACGAGTGCCTGGGCGTCCTCGACCGCCTGGACGCCGCGCTCGTGTTCCCGAACCGGGACGCCGACCCGTGCGACGCGACCGGCGCGGGCTGGGTCGCGGAGGAGGCGTTCGGGACGGGCCTGCTCAGCTTCCTGCTGTTCCCGGACGACCCGGTCTCGGCGATATGGCGCGGCGCCGCCAGCTCGGGCGACTCCGACTCGATCGCCTGCCTCGCGGGCGCCTTCGCGGGCGCCCACCTCGGGATGGACGCGTGGCCGGCCGAGTGGGCGTCCCGGATCGAGTACGCCGACGTCCTCGAGCGGATCGGCCGGGCCTGGGACTGAGGGTCAGGTGGCGGACCAGCCCGTCCAGCGGTCGATGGCGATCGCGATGACCGGCCCCTCGGGCGGGCGCTCGCGGTACTGGCGGTAGCGGCCGGCGAGGAGCGCCACCGGCCCGGCCATGCCCGCGGCGTCCTCGATCACGCGGGCGTGGCCGTCCACCCGCACCCACCAGAGGCGGTCCCAGTCGTCGTCGTAGTGGTCGGCCAGGAGCGACACGTGCGGGTTGGCGCGGACGTTGGCCAGCCGCTTGAGGTCGCGGCTGCTCTTGGGCTTGTGGTCCACGGCGGTGTAGACGGTGCCCTGTCCACCGCGAACGTGACCGTCACCAGGTGCGGGCGGTCGCGTCCGTCGGTGGTCGCGAGCCGGACGACCGGCGCCGCCGCCAGGCGGTGCAGCGCGTCGTCGGGAGAGAGCCGGGGCACGTCCGCAGCCTGCCACTCCCCCGGCGCGCGGTCCACGTCTTCGCGGCTACTTGCGCGGGTAGGCCGGCGGGTTCAGGCCGCGCTCGACGACGCGCAGGAGCTCCTCCTCGGTCAGGACGCGGGGCTCGCCGATGCTCCGGGCGCGGACGTAGACGCCGCACAGCCACTCCAGCAGGACGGCGTTCTCGTACGCGTGCTCCAGGTCGCGCCCGATGGTGACGCCGCCGTGGTTGGCCATGAGGGCGGCGTGCATGCCGCCGCCTCCGATGCCGCCCTCCATGGCGGCGCGGACGTTCGCGGCCAGTTCGGGCGTCCCGTACGTGGCGTACTCGGCCACCTTCACCACCCCGCCCAGCGCCAGGGTGTTGTAGTGGATCGGCGGCAGCTCGGTCATCGTGGTCGCGACCACCGCGCCGTACGTCGAGTGGGTGTGGACGACCGCGGTCGTGCCGGTGGCCTCGTAGATCGCCATGTGCATCGGCGTCTCCGAGGACGGCACCGACTCACCGTCGACCAGGTTGCCGTCCAGGTCCAGGACGGGGCAGTCCCCGGCCTCCATCCGGTCCAGCATGATCCCGGACGGGGTGACGGCGACCAGGTCGCCGGCGCGCACGCTGATGTTGCCGCTCGCCCCCGACACCAGCCCCGTCCCGGCCATCTTCCGGCCGATCGCGCACAGCCGCGCCCGCTCTTCCCCCAGCAACATCGCGAACACCTTTCACATCCAGCGGTCTCCAGGGCGTACGCTACGGCCCTCACGATCAAGAAGGGGACGCGCCATGGCCGTCGTGACGCTCGGAGCCCACATCGTCGACGTGCTCGCCCGCCCGGTGACCGCGATCCCGCCCGGCCAGGACACCGTCGTGGTGGACCGGATCCGGGCGACCGCCGCCGGCGCGGCGGCCGGCACCGCGGTGGCGCTGGCGCGCCTCGGCAACGAGGTCGTGTCCGTCGGCGCCATCGGCGAGGACGACCTCGGCGACCTGCTCGTCGCCGTCATGACCCGGCACGGCGTGGACGTGTCCGGCCTGGTCCGGCGGTCCGGCGAGCAGACGGCCGCCTCGATCCTGCCGATCCGGCCGGACGGCGGGCGGCCCTCGTTCCACGCGCCCGGCGCCAACCTCACGCTGACCCCCGGCGCCGTCGAGCCCGGCCTGCTCGCCGCCGCGGACGTGGTGCACCTGGGCGGTCCCGACGTCACGTTCGGGCTGAACGACCCGGCGTTCCTGGTGACGCTGGCGGCCGCCCGGGACGCCGGGACGGTCATCACGATGGACCTGCTGTCGGGCATGCCGGACCTGATCCAGGCCGCCCGCGCGTTCCTGCCGGTCGTCGACCACTTCCTCCCGAACGAGGAGCAGGCGCTGGCCATGACCGGCGAGGACGACCCCGAGCGGGCCGCGTACGCGCTGCTCGCGCAGGGACCGGCGTCGGTGGTGGTGACGCTGGGCGCCGCGGGCAGCCTGCTCGTGGACGCCTCCGGCGCGCACCGGCTCCCCGCCCGCAAGGTCGAGGTCGTCGACACCACCGGCTGCGGCGACGCGTACTGCGCCGGTTTCATCACCGGGCTCGTCCACGGGAAGGCGCCGCTGGAGTGCGCCCGCTGGGGCACCGCCGCCGCGTCGATCGTCGCGCAGGGGCTCGGCTCGGACGCCGGCCTCACCGACCTGGACGCCGTCCTCGCGCTGGTGGACGGCGGGCGGGAAGGGGAATGACCCCCGGTGCGACCGCGCCGCCGCACCCAGGGGCCATGTCCCTCAAAGTAGACGCTCGGGGCGTCTAACCGGTTTCATCCTTGTTAAGAGCTACGTACCAGATCGCCGTCAGAGGGCTCTCCGGCACCTCCTGTACCACCCGTGCCGGTCGTACCGGGCGCGCCGGTCGCGCCGGTCGCGCCGGCGCGCCCGCCGATGACCGCCTCGGCCGCGCCGACCAGCTGCTCCAAGCGGAAGACCTCGCTCCGATGGAACGGCGGCGCCCCGGTGCGGGCGACCACCAGCACCCGCCCGGCGATCGGGCAGATCGCGTACTGAGTGCCGTCCCCGGCGGTGAACGCGCGCGGCCGTACCGGCTCCAGGTCCGGCAGTTCCACCCCGGCGAGGCCGCCGAGGCTCGCGTGCGCCAGCCCCCCGCCCGCGCCGGTCTCCGCCAGGCCCGCCCAGTCGGCGCTCAGCAGCGCCGGGACCGCGTCCGCCAGCGTGACCGCGCCCCGCTCCGGAGCCGCGGCCAGCTGGCCGATCAGCGCCACGTCGGGGAACGCGCCCTGCGGCTCCGCCGTCGGCCAGATGCCGACGATGTCCACCCCCGGCACCGACGCCAGCCCGTCGCAGAGCCGGTCGATGCCCGCCCCGGCCGGCCAGGCGACGGTGAAGTCGTCCAGCGCCCGGCCGTTGTCGCGTTCCAGCACCGCCATCTGCACCACGTCCGCCCCCGCGGCCCCCAGAGTGCGGGCCACCTTGCCCAGCGATCCCGGCCGGTCCGGCAGCCTCACCCGAATCCTCAGCAACACGGCCACCTCCTGTAGTCGAACGGTGCCGTTCCACGGTCCGACACCCGCGTTTCCATCGTGTTACCCACGGGTGACGCCCCCAAGAAACCCCATGACCGGTGGGGACACACCTGTGAAACGGCGCCGTGCGGCCCTATCCTCGCCACGGGCGGGCCGTTAAGGTAACTGCACGTGTCGAGCGCCCGGGACAGCAGTGTCAACGAGGGCCCCGCCCCCGCGGAGGCCCCGCCCCCTGACGCCGCCGATCCGGCGGCGGACGAGCCCGGGGCGGAGCCCGCGCCCGGGCCGGACGCCGGACCGGACGCCGGGCCGGCCACTGGGCCGGACGCGGAGGCGCTGGACGAGATCGCGCAGGCGCTGGCGGCGCTCACCAAGCGGCTGGAGCGCGAGCACGAGCGCGCCGCGCACCGCGAGTCGGTCATCGACCGGCTGCACGAGGAGAACCAGACCCTGCGCCGCGGCGAGCTGCAGTCGGCGTTCGAGCCGGTACGCGCCGCGCTGTACCGGCTGCACGACATGGCCCGCCGCGAGGCCGAGCGCTGGGCCTCCCCCGAGCCGCCCGCCCCCGAGCACGCCGCGGCGCTGCTGGGCGCGGTGGCCGACGAGGTCGCCGACGCGCTCGCCCGCACCGGCGTGGAGCGTTTCACGGTGGCGCCCGGCGAGCCGTACGACTCCACCCGGCACCGCCCCGTCGCCGTCGAGCCGGTCGGCGACCCGGAGGCGGCCGGGACCGTCGTGTCCGTGCGGACCCACGGGTTCGAGCGGGACGGGCGGGTCGTCCGGAAGGCGGAGGTCGCCGTCGGCAAGGCGCCCGAACGGGACCCCCTTCCCGAAACTCGTACCACGGACAGGCCAAGCGGCCTGCACGAAGGCGGCCGGGGCGAGACGATAACGGTCGAGAAGCAGAAGCCCGGTCCGTAGGGCTCGCCCCCGCCGAGCCCGCGACACCGATACCAGGAAGGGAGCGAGCGCGAGCATCCGGCACGGCCCCCGCCGTGCCGCCGCGCGACTCTGATGGCCGTCTACGGGATCGATCTGGGAACGACCTACTCCTGCATTGCCTCCATCGACGATGTGGGACGGCCCGCGGTCCTGCGAAACCTGGAGGGCACCGACACCACGCCGTCCGTCGTCTACTTCGAGAGCGGCGAGAACGTGGTGGTGGGGGCGACCGCCAAGGACACCGCGGTACTGGAGCCCGACAACGTGGTCAGCCTGATCAAGCGGGACATGGGGCGCGACGTCCGCCGCCGGATCAACGAGTTCGACTACACGCCGGAGGAGATCTCGGCGTTCATCCTGCACAAGCTGGCGACCGACGCCCGGACCAGCACCGGCGAGGAGGCCCGCGACGTCGTGGTGACGGTGCCGGCGTACTTCGGCGCGGCCGAGCGGGACGCCACCCGCAAGGCGGGCCGGATCGCGGGGCTGAACGTCATCGACATCGTCTCCGAGCCGATCGCCGCCGCGATCACCTACGGGGTGCTCAACCCGGAGAGCGACCGCACGATCCTGGTGTACGACCTGGGCGGCGGCACGTTCGACACGACCGTCATCACGCTGCGGGGCGGGCACATCGAGGTCGTCTGCACCGACGGCGACCACGAGCTGGGCGGCGCCGACTGGGACGAGCGGCTGGTGCTGTACCTGGTGGAGCGGTTCCGCGCCGAGCATCCCGACGCGGGCGACCCGCTGGAGGACAAGCAGACCGAGCAGCAGCTGCGCCGCGACGCCGAGGACGCCAAGAAGGCGCTGACGACCCGTACGGCGCACACGGTGCGGGTGATGCACGGCGGCCGGGTGTCGGCGGTCGAGGTGACGCGGGAGAAGCTGGAGGAGCTGACCCGCGACCTGCTGGACCGCACCGTCGAGATCACCGGCCGTACCCTCGGCGCCGCCGCCGACAAGGGCGTCCACGACTACGACGACCTGGTGCTGGTGGGCGGGTCGACCAAGATGCCCGCGGTCGCCGCCCGCCTCCAGACCGAGCTGGACCTGCCGCCGCGCCTCCAGGACCCCGACCTGGCGGTCGCCAAGGGGGCGGCGCTGTACGCGTTCGAGGAGACCTACCGGCGGCTGCTGGCCTCGGGCGAGCAGGACCGCGCCGAGGAGATGGCGGGCAAGGCGGGCCTGTCCACCGACCAGCAGAAGCAGATCGCGGCCCGCCAGATCAGGACGGTGGCCTCGCACGCGTTCGGCATCGTCGTGGTCGACCGCGAGTCCGGGGCGGAGCACGTCGCCCACCTGGTGCACGCGAACGACGAGCTGCCCGCCGCCAAGTCCGAGGACTTCTTCACCGTCTACGACGACCAGACATCGGCCGACATCCGGGTGATGGAGCAGGCTGGCAGCGTGGAGTCCGCCGAGCTGATCGACAACACCGAGATCGCCACCGGCGACATCCGCGTCCCGGCGGGCAAGAAGGCCGGCTGGCCGATCGAGGTCACCTTCGCCCTCGACTCCTCCGGCCTGCTCAACGTCACCGCGGTGGAGAAGGAGACCGGCGAGCGGCTGGAGCTGAAGGTCGACGTCGGCGGCATGTCGGAGGAGGAGGTCGAGAAGTCCCGCCGCGCCCTCTCCCGCGTCCAGATCACCTGATCTTCGTGCGCGACGCGCAAGGGACCGGGAGCCGCCGAGCGGAGGCGAGGCAATGGGCATGGACGATGCCGAGTATCAGCGGGGGGTGCTGGAGCCCGCCCGGGCGGCGGGGGACCGGCCGCCCGAGGATCTGCGGGTCCGGTACGCGCTGCCCGATCCGCTGACCTCGGCGGCGGTGGCGGCGCGGGTCAAGGAGGTGCGGCAGTGCTGGCGGCGGGCGCGCGGCCAGCTGAAGTACCGCAAGCTCATCGACCGGCTGGAGGCCGAGCACCGGGAGCTGGCGCCGCTGTTCCAGGCGGCCGAGCGGGGCGATCTGCGGCCGCTGGCCGAGCGGCTGCGCGGCGGCGAGGAGCGGACCGCGGCCCGGCGCGGGCAGGCGCGGGCGCGCCTGGCGGACGCGGCCGGGACGCTGCGGATGGTGGCGCCGGCGGAGCTGGAGGGCATCGCGCGCACGGCCGGGGTGACGCGGGCGGAGCTGGAGTCGCTGGCCGAGGCCGACCGGATCGAGGTGCGGGAGCCGGACCGGCTGCCGGTGTCGCCGCCGTACGCGGCGTACCGGACGGTGCGCGAGTCGCTGGAGGTGCTGGGCCGGCGGCATCTGGCGGAGTTCGTGTTCGGCGGGCGGCTGCGCGGGCCGATGCGGGTGGCCGCCGGGTTCGCGGCGCCGGGGCCGAACGGCGAGGCGCTGCGGCTGGACGCGGCGGCGGTCGCGGCGACGACGGCGGCGTGGGCGAAGCGCAGCCGCGACACGAGCACCACGCACGCGGACACGGTGCTGGCGGCGCTGAAGTCGGCGCTGCGGTCGGACGCGGGGCCGGCCGAGCTGGTGCGGTTCGACATCGTGGAGCGGCTGCGGGAGCGGCTGCGGCAGCGGGCCTCGGACCGGGCGCTGCTGCGGTACGCGGTCGAGGATCTGGGCGTGGAGCCGGGCGACGCGCGCCGGCTGGTGTTCGCGGTGCTGCGGGAGGCGGGGCCGGGCGGCGGGCCGGCGGGCCGGCTGCGGGCGCTGCTGGACGCGGGCGAGGTGTACGCGGCGGCGGAGCTGGCGGAGGCGGCCGGTCCGGAGGGCCCGGCGGACGAGGAGGCGGCGCTGCTGGCCGCGGAGGCGCGGCGGCGGGTGGACACGGCGGTGCGGCTGCGCGAGCACGCGGCGGCCGAGGCCGATCCGGACCGGGCGTGGCTGCTGCTGGCCGACGCGCTGCGGCTGGTCCGCGATCTGCCGGGGGCGCGCGAGCATCAGGAGCGGCTGCCGCCGCGGCCGGTGCCGGCGGTGCGCGCGGACGTGGACGGGACGGTGGTGCGGCTGTCGTGGCCGCCGTCGCCGTCCACGGCGGGCGAGGTGACGTACCGGGTCGTGCGGCGGGCCGGGCGCCCGCCGCGGACGGCGTCGGACGGGGAGCCGGCGGGCGAGCGCGACGACCGCCCGCCGGTCAACGTGCCGCTGTTCTACGGCGTGGCCGCGGTGCGCGGCGGGGCGGCGGCCGAGCCGGCGGTGGCGGGGCCGGTGCTGGTACGGCCGGAGCCGGCCGAGGTGGAGCTGGTCCCGGGCGACGGGACGGTGACGGGGCGGTGGCGGTGCCCGGCGGAGGCGGCGCGGGTCGAGGTCGTCCGGGACGGGCGTGCGGTCGCGGCGGACCGCGAGGGTTTCCAGGAGCGGGTGCCGAACGGCACGACGGTGCACTACAGCGTCCGCGCGGTCTACCTGGACGGGGACGGCCGCGAGGTGGCCACGCCGGGCGTCCGGGCGTCGGTCACGCCGAGCGCGCCGCCGGACCCGGTGTACGAGCTGTCGGCCGGGCCCGACCCGGCCGATCCGGCGGCGCTGCTGGTGCGGTTCGCGCCGCCCGCGCACGGGACGGCGGAGCTGGTGCTGGTGGACCGCTCGCCGCCGTGGCCGCGCAGCGCGGTGGTGCCGCTGGAGGAGGTGCGGCGGGCGAGCCGGCGGGTGCCGGCGGCCGCGGCGGCGGGCGGCGGGCTGGTGGTGCGGCCACCGGCGGGCGGCTGGCTGCTGGCGGTGACGGTGTCCGGGGGGACGGCCGCGATCGGCGCGTACCACCGGCACGTCCATCTGCCGCCGCCGGAGCGGCTGGTGGCCGAGCGGCGCGGCGCGCAGGTGCACGTGGGGTTCGACTGGCCGCCGGACGTGGCGGAGGTGGAGCTGGCGTACCGGGTCGGGGCCGCCCCGTCTGCCGTGCCGGGCCCGGCCGACGGCGGCGGCGAGCCGCGGCGGGAGATCGTGACGCGGGCGGCGTACGACACGCAGGGCGGGATCCGGGTGCCGGTGCCCGAGGAGCTGCCGGTGGAGATCGCGGTGGCGGCGGCGGGGACGCTGGACGGCGCGCCGGTCACGGGGCCGCCGGTGACGGCCGAGGTGGGCGCGCGCGTGCTCGTCCACTACGACGTGGAGCGCACCGGCCCGCCCTGGCGGCGGTCGCTGACGATCCGGCTGGCGTGCGCGCGGCCGCTGCGCGTGCGGCGGCTGGTGCTGGTCCGGCGGGCCGGGCGGGTGATGCCGCACCGGGCCGCGGACGGCGAGACGGTCGGCGACTGGGCGGAGGTGCCGGTGCCGGGCGAGCTGTCGGTGCCGCTGCCCAAGGGTTCCGACGGGCAGTGGCTGCGGTGCTTCGCCGAGGATGATGTCATCGAGCTCCGCGACCCGCCGGTGCGGCGCCTGCGGAGCGCGAGGTGACCGGGCCGGTGGCCGCGGGGCAGTACCGGAGGAGGAGACCGTGTCGCTAGCGTCCCGGGTGCAGCTCCCGAGCGGGCGCGCTCGGCAGGGGCTGACCTGCCCGTACTGCTTCGCCGTGGTGGAGCGGCAGCGGATCCCGTTCCGGTGCCGGGGGCGCGCGGGCCGCCGGCAGGGCTGCGAGCCGGTGCTGGACCGGCCGCTGGCCGACTACCTGGGGTCGGCGGCGGGCGCCTCGCTGCCGCCGGTCTTCCCCGCCCCGGGACGCAAGGGGCGCGCCGAGTGCCCCGACTGCGGGCAGCCCACGGGCAACCGGGTGTGCCCGGAGTGCCACAACCCGCTGCCGCCGGCGTACGTGGACTCCCCCGGCCGGATCGTCGCCCTCGTCGGCGCGAAGAACGCGGGCAAGAGCACCTACATCGCGGTGCTGCTGCACGAGCTGATGAACCGCGTCGGCACCGAGCTGGACGCCTCTCTGGTGGCCTGCGACGACCGGACGATCGAGCGCTACAAGCGCGACTTCGCCCGCCCGCTGCTGGAGCAGCGGCGGCTGCTGCCGACGACGGCGAGCGCGGCGACGAGCCCGCGCGAGCCGCTGGTCTACCTGCTGACCCGTACCCGCCGGTCCCGGTTCGCGCCGGGCCGGCTGGCGCGGCCGCGCAACGACTCGCTCGCGCTGGTGCTGTTCGACACGGCGGGCGAGGACCTGCGCAGCCGCGAGGTCCGCGACCTGCACCTGCGCTACCTGGAGGCGGCCGACGCGGTCATCTTCCTGGTGGACCCGCTGGAGCTGCCGGGGGCGAGGCCGGCGCTGCTGGAGGGCGCGCCGGGCCCGCCGGGGACGCCGGCGGACGACCCCGACAGCGAGCCGATCAACGTCATCGCCCGGGTCACCGAGGCGCTGCGCGCCCGGCACGGGTCCCGGCCCGGCGAGCCGCTGCCGGTGCCGATCGCGGTGGCGCTGACGAAGATCGACATGCTGCGCCCGGCGCTGCTGCGGCAGTCGGCGCTGCACCGCTCGCGCGGCGGCACGGGCGTCCTCGACCTGGACGACAGGGAGGCCGTGGACGCCCAGGTCCGGGCGCTGCTGCACGACTGGGAGGCGGGGCAGCTCGACACGTTCCTCGGGCAGCAGTACGCCGATCACGCGCTGTTCGGCGTCTCCGCGCTCGGCGGCGTCCCCGAGGGCGGGCGCGTGGGGGCGGGGGGCGTGCGGCCGTACCGGGCGGAGGACCCGCTGCTGTGGCTGCTCTACAGGTTCGGGATGCTCGACGGGCTGCGTCCCGGCGACGACGCCCCGTCCCGGGGAGCGTGAGCGGGTGGCGTGGCAGCTGCACTACACGTCGGCGAGGCGCGGGCCCACCGGCCGGGCCGGGTTCCAGTTCGTGGCGGAGACGCCGGGGCTGCCGGAGGGCGCCCGCGCCGGGGTGACGCCGTACCTGTCGTACCGCCCGCCGCCGGACGCCCCGCTCTCCCCCGACGACGGCGAGCTCGGCCGCTTCCCGGTGGCGCTGCTGTACGACCGGGTCGCCGAGCGGCCGCTGCTGCTGCGCTGCCGCTACCTGGGCCAGGACTACTCGGGCCGGTACGGCAACTTCTTCGCGCACGCGGTCGTCGCCGAGGAGGAGGAGCTGGAGGGGCTGCGTCCCGCAGAGCTGTGGCACTCCCCCTTGTGGAGCGACGGGCCGGCGCGGGTCGGGGAGCTGCCCGTCCTGGACGATCTCGCCCCGGGGGACGGCTCCGATCCCGAGTCGCTCGCGCACTGGCTGCACGCGCAGGACGGCGCGTTCACGCTCCTGGGGCGGCTGATGGACGCCGTCGCGGGGGTGCTGGCGAAGGGGCACGGGCGGGTCGTGCTGGTCGCCGGCGACGTGGAGCCGATCGCGCGGTGGATCGCGGTGGTGTCGTACTCGCTGCCGGTCGCGGCGGCGGCGCGGATGTCGTTCGTGACCTACAGCGCCGACCCGGACGCCGCGGCGCAGCGGCTGGTGGGCACCACGCCGGACGTGTGGGCGGCGGCCCAGCGGCTCGCCGGCCACGCGTTCCACCTCCCCGGCGGGCGCGGGCCCGGCGACGGCGAGGCGAGCCGGTTCGCCCGGACGGTCGCGGCCTGCTGGCGCGACTTCGACTTCGCCGGGCTGGACGCGCTGGGCGAGCTGGCCCCGCCCGGCGCCGCCGCCCCGCCCGAGGCGCTGGACGAGGCCGCGGCGCTGCTGGCGCTGTGCCGGGGCGACCGGACGGTCACCCCGCGGGAGGAGGAGGCGGTCACCCGGCTGCTCGCCCGGCGCGGCGGCGCGATGCCCGACTGGGTCTGGCGCGACCTGGCGCAGAGCGCGCCCGCGATGGGCGTCGACCTGGCCCTGGCGGTGCACCGCCACGCGCGCGAGGCGGGCGCCGCGGGCAGCGGCCCGGCGATCGAAGCGGCGCTGGCGGCGGCCCCCGACCTGGCCGAGGTGGCCCGGATAGCGGCGGCGGCCGACGGCCCGGACGGCGTGGTGGGGGGCGGGGTCGAGGTGGCGGTCCGGGAGGCGGCGGCGCGGTGCGTGCGGGGCGGGGACGCTGATGTCGCGCGGGCGCTCGGCGGTGTTCCGGCGGGGGTGCGCGGGGCGTTGCTGGACGGGTGCCTGGCGGGCCTGGCCGGCGCAGAGGGCGAGGTGCGGCGGGCGGTGCTCACGCCGGAGGCGTGCGACCTGCTGTACGAGGACGTCGACCGGCTCAGGGGCGTCCCCGAGATCGCGGGCGCCGTGCTGGTGCCCGTGCTGGTGTCGGTCGGCCGCCGCCGGTCCGAGCGCCGGCTCACCGTGACCGGGGAGCTGCTCCATCTCGGGACGCTCGGGGCGCTCGGGGCCGCCGGCGCCGACCGGGCGCTGGCGCGGGTCTGGGTCACCGCCCCGACCGCCGCGCAGTGCCTGGCGCTGCTGGATCTGCACGCCGGCGCGTTCGCGGAGCACCCGGCCCTGGCGGCGCTGCCGTCCCGGGCGTTCGCGCGCCTGGCCGCCGAGGGGGACCGGGCGCTGATGGCGCCGGACGCGCTGCGGCTGGCGGCGCGGGTCCGGGAGGCGCTGCCGGACGGCGGGGACGCGGCCGTGATCCAGGCGTACGCCGAGGCGGTCACCGCCGAGCGCCCGGAGCGCGCCGCGAAGGCGCTCGCCGCGACCGCGGCGTCGGCGGGGCTGGCCGACGATCTGCTGGCCGCGGCGGCCGGGCGGCTGGCCGAGCGGCCGCCGCGCTTCCGGGCCGCGCTGCTGGCCGCGCTCGACGGCGCGCCGCGCTCGCGGCTGGGCGCGCTGTGGGCCGCCGCGCTGCCGGGCCGGGCCCGGTCCGGCCGGGCGCCGCTGCGCGGCGAGGAGATCGCGCGGCGCAACGAGCTGATGGAGGTCGTCCTGCGGCTGCGCCGCGGCGGCGCCGCCGAGCCCGCGCTGGAGACCTGGGCGCGGTCGGCGGCGGGGCGCCGGCTGTCGGCGCGGCAGCTGGACGCGCACTTCTCGCGGGCGCCCGAGCTGCGCGCGGCGCTGCGCGAGCTGGTCGCCGAGGCGCGGGGGGACTGAGGCGATGCACGTCGTCGTGATCGTGCTGCTGGCGGCGGTCTGGCTGGCCGCGATGTGGCTCGGGTTCGTGATCGTGTTCCCGGTGCTGTTCCCGGTCACGCTGATCGCCGCGGGCGCCGCCGCGCTCGGCCTCTACTACCTGCACGCGTGCCGCACGCTGGGGCCGTCCACCCTCAAGGGGCCCTCCCCCGTGGCCGAGCCGGAGGTGTCCTACCGGCACTACCTGCTGTCGCAGGTGTGGTGGGACTGGTGGACGATCACGCGCACGGTCGTCCCGCGCGTGTGGACGGCCGCGTCCGGCGTCGTCGTCGCGCTGACCCGCACGCTGCTCGGCGGGGTGTGGGGGTTCTTCGCCTTCCCGGTCTGGCTCGCGCTGTGCGCGGGCATCGCGGCCGCGGCGCTCCCCGCCGCCGTGATCGGCGCGGCCCTCACCATCCTGTACGGCGCCGTCGCCGCCGTCGGGCTCGCGGCCTGGCTGGCGTGCGTGCTCGTCCTGGCGGCCGTCGAGCGGCTGTTCATGGCGTACGGGCGGATCCTCCAGACCTGCCCGCACCCGTTCTGCTACGAGAAGATCGCCCTGCCGGTGTACGAGTGCCCCGGCTGCGACGCCCGCCATCCGCGGCTCACGCCCGGTCCGGCCGGGGCGTTCCGCCATGTCTGCCGGTGCGGGGCGCGGCTGCCGACGGCGGTGTTCCTCGGCCGCTTCCGGCTCGCCGCGTACTGCCCGCACTGCACCGGCCGCCTCCCGGACCGGATCGGGCGGGTGCGGGTGGAGCCCCTCCCGTTCGTGGGCGGCCCGGCGGCCGGGAAGACGACGTTCATGGTGCTGGGCATCCGGGCCCTGCACGCGCGCGCCGAGGCGCTCAAAGGGCGGCTGGCGTTCGTGGAGCAGCGGCACGCGCTGGCGTACGCGCGGGCGATCGGCGAGTTCCGGCGCGGCGGCCGGCCGGCCAAGACGGGCCCGGAGCTGCCGCTGGCCACCATGGTGGACGTGGACCTGCCGGGACGCGCGCGCCGCATCCTCTACATGTTCGACCCGGCGGGCGAGCACTACACGGGCGCGACCGAGGTGGAGTCGCTGCGCTACCTGGACCACGGCGAGGCGCTGCTGTTCGTCGTGGACCCGTTCGCGCTGCCGCAGGTCCACCGCGCGCTGACCGGGGACGAGCGGCGGCGCGTCGACCGGGCGGCGGCGCCGTCCGGCGAGGATCCGGCCGACACGCTGCAGCGCGTGCTGAACGAGCTGCGCTCGCGGCCCGACCGGGGCAGGCGGAAGCGGGTGGCGGTCGTGGTGACCAAGGTCGACCTGCTGGGCGGCACGGAGATCGGCCGTACGGCGGGGGCGGGCGACGCGGAGCTGCGCGGCTGGCTCGACGACGTGGGGCTGGGCAACACCGTCCGGGCGCTCGACCAGGCCGCCGGGCAGGTCCGCTACTTCGGCTCCGGGCTGGAGACGCCGCCCGACGACGTGGCCGACCTGCTCGGCTGGGTCTCCGGGCTGCCCGCCGACCGGCGGCAGGCGGCGGGCGGGCCCGGCCGCGATCCGTCCGGGTCGCTGCCCGGCACGGCGCCGCTGCGCGCCCCCTGGCCGGTCCGGGGACGCGGGGACGCCCGGGTGCCGGCCGGCTACCAGGCGGGCCGGTGGGCGGTGCTGGCGGGGCTGTCGGTGCTCACCGCCGCGACCGTGACGGCGGTGGCCGTCGCCGTGGCCGCGCGCTACCCGTTCCACTTCCAGTACTGGAACCTGCCGTTCTGATGCCGTTCCGGTGCGGATCTCGAACTCTCACCCGCCCGCGGGCGTCCCAACGCGCAAGAGGGGGATACCGCAGGAGCGGACGGAACCCCGCCTGATGATCGGGGGCATCCGATGCCCGAGCGCGAGGTACGACCAGGCACGACCGAGGCGGCGGCCGCGGCGGCCACCGGAGCCGCGGAGTCGCCGGAGGCCGCGGAGGCGGGGCGGGAGGGCTCCGGCTACGCCGAGATCTCGGTGCGCACCATGCTGCTGCTCGGCGGCGTCAGCACGGTCGTGGCCGTGGCCGTCCTCGGCCTGACGCTGCTCGTCGCGCCGGGCGGGAGCGGCGGCACCGCCGGATCGCCGCCGCCGGACGCGTCCGTGCCGCGGGCGCCGGTGTCCGGGGCCGCGCAGGGCCCGCCGGTCGCCGTCCCGAACGTCGCCGGGCTGGACGTCGCGGCGGCCGTCAACCGGCTCGCGGTGCGGCGCATCCCGCTGGGGGGCGTGATCCGCGTGCCGTCGTCGCGGAACGCGGGGCTGGTCGTGCGCAGCTACCCGGGCGGCGGGACGGTCGTGCGGGGCGGGGCGCCGGTGACGCTGTACGTGTCGGCGGGCATGGGCGGCTCGGTGACCGGCGGCGAGGTCACCGTCCCGTACCTCGTCGGGCTGGACGAGCAGCGCGCCCGCGGCACCGCCGCGGCGCTGGGCCTGCGGGTCGCGGTCGAGGGCTCGGGGACGGCCGTCGCGGCGCAGCGGCCCGCGCCCGGCTCGGTCCTCCCCCGCGCCGCGACCGTCACGCTCACGCTGCGCTGAGCCCCCGCGCCCGGCCGGGGCCGAGGGCGAATGTGAGGCACCCCACTCCCTGACGCGGCAGATAACGTACCGTCATCGTGTTGCAGCGGTCGGGCCCGACCCCTGGGCCGCCCCGCGACAGAGAGGTGACGAGATGGCCACGCCCGCGACCGAGAACGCAGGAATCCTGGACGAGGCGGCGGGGAACCTGCTGTTCCGCGACGCCCGCACCGCGAACGCCTTCTCCGGCGAACCGGTCACGGACGAGCAGCTCAGAGCCGTGTACGACCTGATCAAGTGGGGCCCGACCGCGATGAACGCGCAGCCGCTGCGGCTGGTCGCGGTGCGCTCCGAGGAGGCCCGGCGGCGGCTCCTGCCGCTCATGGCCGAGGGCAACCGGGCCAAGACCGCCGGCGCGCCGCTGACCCTGATCGTCACCGCCGACGCCGACTTCCACGAGCACCTGCCGACCACGTTCCCGCACAAGCCGGGCGCGCGGGAGGCGCTGGCCGCCAGCCCCGGCCGCGAGCGGATGGCGCGGTTCAACGCCACGATCCAGCTCGGCTACCTGATCCTCGGGATCCGCGCGGCCGGGCTGGCCGCCGGGCCGATGGCCGGGTTCGACGCCGAGGGGATCAAGAAGGAGTTCCTGGGCGACACGAACCAGGAGGTCATCGCGGTCGTCAACGCCGGCCGCCCCGGCCCGGACGCGTTCTTCCCGCGCAACCCCCGCCTGGAGTACGACCAGGTCGTCACCACCCTCTGACCCGAGCCCCCGCCCCTCGGGCGCCCCGCCGCGCGGTCGCCCGCGCGCGGCGGTGCGCCCGGCCCGTTCACCCCCGTCCAACGGAGACCCCCAGATGAGCCAGGCGGACACCCGCGCCGAATCGGCACCCGCGACCGCGCCGCCGGGGACCGAGTCCCTCCCCCGCCGGCTGTGGCTGATCGTCCTGCTCGGCGCGCTGGCCGCGATCGCGCCGATGACGACCGACATGTACCTGCCGGCGCTGCCCGGCATGCCGGCCGACCTGTCGACCGGCACCATGCAGATCCAGCTCACGCTGACCGCCAACGTGGTCGGCCTGGCCGCGGGCCAGGCGATCGCCGGGCCGCTGAGCGACACGTTCGGCCGCCGCCGCCCGCTGCTGATCGGGATGGCGGCGTTCGCGGTGGTGTCCCTGCTGTGCGCGTTCGCCCCGACGGTGGAGGCGCTGATCGCGCTGCGGCTGGTGCAGGGCGCCACCGGCGCGGCCGGGATCGTGATCGGCCGGGCCATCGTCCGGGACCGCTACGACGGCGTGGCCGCGGCCAGGTTCTTCGCGGCGCTGATGCTGGTGAACGGGCTGGCGCCGATCCTGGCGCCGGTCGTCGGCGGGCAGCTGCTCCGCGTCGTCCCCTGGCCGGGGGTCTTCGCCGTGCTGTCCGCGTTCGGCGCGCTGCTGCTGATCGGCGTGCTGTTCGGGCTGCGCGAGACGCTGCCGGAGGACGCGCGCGCGTCCGGCGGCGTGCGGGCGACGCTGGGCACGTTCCGCGGGCTGCTGGCGGACCGCGTCTTCCTCGGGTACGCGCTGACGCTGGGGCTGTCGTTCGCCGCGATGTTCACCTACATCTCCGGCTCGTCGTTCGTGCTCCAGGACATCTACGGCATGTCCGCCCAGACCTACAGCCTGGTGTTCGGCGCCAACGCGATCGGCATCGTGGTCGCCGGGCAGGTCAGCGGGCGGCTGGCGGGTCGGGTCCGGCTGGAGCGGATCCTGTACGCCGGGCTGGGGATCGCGACCGCGGGCGGCGCCGCGCTGGCCGCCGGCGCGCTGGCGGGCGGCGGGCTCGCTGTCGTGCTGCCCGCGCTCTTCCTGGTGGTGGCCGCGCAGGGGCTGATCCTGCCGAACGCCACCGCGCTCGGACTGTCCGGGCGGCCGCCCCGGGTGGCGGGCAGCGCGTCCGCCCTCCTCGGCGTCGCCCAGTTCGGGCTGGGCGGCGCGGCCGCCCCGCTGGCCGGGCTCGGCGGCTCCGGCACGGCGGTTCCGATGGCGGTCTCGATCGGCGCGCTGATGGTCGCGGCGGTCCTCGCGGCGGCGGTCATCGCCCGCCCGAGAAAGGTTGCTTCACAGGACTGACACCCCGTACGGTCGAGAGGTGATCGTCAGAATCGGCTTCATGCCCGCCGCCGCGACGCCCGACCGGGACGACCTCACCGCCCTCGTCCTCGGCCTGGAACGCGAGGGGTTCGACTCGCTCTGGGTGTCCGAGCGCCCCACCGGGCCGGCGGGCGACCCCGTCGTCGCGCTGACGTTCGCGGCCGCGCTCACCTCCCGGATCAAGCTCGGCCCGGCGGTCATGGCGCTGCCCGGCCGGCCGCCCGCGCTGGTCGCGCAGGAGCTGGCCTCGCTCGATCGGCTGTCGGCCGGGCGGCTGCTGCCCGCGTTCGGCCTCGGCGTCCGGCACGCCGGCGACCAGCAGGCGTACGGCATCCGGCGGGAGGACCGCGCCCCCATGCTGGACGAGGCGCTGCCGCTGCTGCGGCGGTTCTGGGCCGGGGAGGAGGTCGTCCACCACGGCAGGTACTACGCCTACGACGGCGTCCGGATCAACCCGCGGCCCTCCAAGGGCGGCTTCGACGTGTGGCTGGGCGGCGCGTCCGACGCCGAGCTGCGCCGCACCGGGCGGCTCTCGGACGGCTGGCTGGCCTCGTTCACCACGCCCGCCGAGGGGGAGCGCGGCCGGCTCGCGGTCCAGCGCGCCGCGGCCGAGGCCGGGCGGGAGATCGAGGAGGAGCACTTCGGCGCGGTCGTCCCGTACCGGACCGGCCCCCTCACCCCCGAGCTGGAGAAGCGGATCATGGGCGCCGCCCGCCGGGTGCACGGCCCGGCCGCGCCCGACGACGTGGCCCCGCCCCTGGACGCCCTGGAGGCCCACCTCAAACGCCTGGTCGAGGCCGGCCTGTCGAAGTTCGTGCTGATCCCGCTGGGCGGCCCGCCCGCGGACTGGGACGCCGAACTGGCGGAGGTGCGCGACGCCGTCCTGCACCTCCAGACGTCGACTCGTGGCGTGTCCCGCCCGTAGAGCGCTCCGGACATGGCGACACGCCACGGGTCAACGCGGCGGCTCGGCGGGGCGGAGCGCGGCCAGCACGAAGGCCGCCACCTCGGCGGCCAGCTCGGCGGCCGTCTTCGGGCCGTCCGCGCGGTACCAGTACGGCATCTGGTTGACCATGCCCAGGGCGACGATCGTGACGGTGTCCGCCGACGCGTCCGCCGCGAACGCGCCGTCCCGCTGGCCCTGCTCGATCAGCGCCCGGAAGCGCACGTGGTAGCGGCGCCGGTCGGCCCGCACGGCGTGCATCCGGTCGTGGTCGAGCCGGTACATCTCCCGGGTGAAGACCTTGGCCTCGTCGATGTGGACGGCGGTGCTCTCGATCAGGCTCGTGATGACCGCCCGCACCGTGGCGGCGGGCGGCTCCCCGGCGGCCAGGATCCGGTCCAGGTCGGCGAGCTGGCGGCCGATCAGCGAGTGGTAGATCTCGTAGAGGAGGTCGTCCTTGGAGTCGAAGTAGTGGTAGAGCGCGCCCTTGGTGACCTCGGCGGCCGCCACGACCTCCTGCACCGAGGTCCCGGCGAAGCCGCGCTCGGCGAACAGCCGTACGGCCGCGTCCAGGATCCGCCGCTCCACCGGGCTGCGCCGCACCTCGGCGGACCGCCCGCCAGCCACCATGCCGACCCGCTCCTCCCTGACCGCCGGACCCGTCCCGCCGCCGTGCCCGGGCCATTGACGCGGGCCCGGCCCGGTCATAGCTTGCCAGAAAACCGACCGGTCGGTATGCCCCAGGAGTACCCATGCCCTCAGTCCAGACCGTCCGCGGCCCGGTCGACACCGCCGCCCTCGGCACCACCCTGATGCACGAGCACGTCTTCGTCCTGTCCACCGAGCACGTCGAGAACTACGGCGCGGGCGCCTGGTGGGACGAGGAGGAGCGGGTGGCGGACGCGGTCGCCAAGCTGCGCCAGCTGGTCGACCGCGGCGTCACCACCATCGCCGACCCCACCGTGTGGGGCCTCGGCCGCTACATCCCCCGCATCCAGCGGATCGCCGAGCAGGTGCCCGAACTCAACATCATCGTCGCCACCGGGATCTACACCTACAACGACGTCCCGTTCCAGTTCCACTACCGCGGCCCCGGAACGCTCCTGGGCGGGCCCGAACCGATGATCGCCGACTTCACCCGCGACCTCACCGAGGGCATCGCCGGGACCGGCGTGCGCGCCGGTTTCCTCAAGTGCGCCGTGGACCACGGCGGCCTGCTCCCCGGCGTCGAGCGCGTCCTGCGGGCCGTGGCGGCGACGCACCGCGAGACCGGCGCGCCCATCACCGTCCACACCGACAGCTCGGTGCACGCGGGCCGCGCCGTGGTCGAGGTGCTCGGGAAGGAGGGCGTCGACCTCACCAAGGTCGTGATCGGCCACGCCGGCGACAGCAACGACCGCGACTACCTCAAGGAGCTGGCCGACACCGGCGCGATCCTGGGCATGGACCGGTTCGGCCTGGACGTGATCAACTCGACCGCCGACCGGGTCAGCACGATCGCCGCCCTGTGCGAGGAGGGCTACGCCGACCGGATGGTCCTCAGCCACGACGCCAGCTGCTACATGGACTGGTTCGGCCCCGACCCCGACACGCTGCGCGGCATGGCGCCCAACTGGAACTACCGCCACATCAGCGACGACGTCCTGCCCGCCCTGCGCGCGCTCGGCGTCACCGAGGCCCAGCTCGACCAGATGCTCGTGGAGAACCCGCGGCGGTACTTCACGGGTGGAAACGGGGGGTAGTTCCGGAGCGGACGAACGGGGAAGATCGTTCATAGTGCGCGACCGTTGCTCCCCGGCAAGGGAGACGGCCGGAGGAGGGCGCAGGTGAACGAGGAACCCGAAGGGCGCGGATGCGGCGGCTGCCTGCTCCTCCTGGCCGCCCTCGCCGCCCTGGTCGCCGTCCTGGCCGGCCGCCCCCTCTGGGACGGCCGGTCGGGCGATGTCCGGTCGGCGCCGGAGAGCGCGTTACCGGCGCCCGCCCGCACGGTGCCGGCCGAGCCCAGCGGCCGCCGGCCCGGGGTGGTCAACATCGACACCGAGCAGGGGCTGCGCAGCACCCGCGCCGCCGGGACCGGGATCCTGCTGGACGCCTCGGGCCTGGTCCTGACCAACAACCACGTCATCCAGGGCGCGACCACCATCCGCGGAACGGTCACCGACAACGGGCGCCGCTTCCCCGCCGACGTCCTCGGGTACGACAAGTCCGGCGACATCGCGGTGATCAGGCTGCGCGGCGCCGCCCGGCTCAAGCCCGCCGCGTTCGGCGACTCCGGCCTCGTCCAGCTCGGCGACCCGGTCACCGCGGTCGGGAACGAGGGCGGCAAGGGCGGGCAGCCCAAGGTCGTCACCGGCCGGATCACCGCGCTGGACCAGCAGGTCACCGCCACCGACCAGAGCGACGGCAGCTCCGAGCGGCTCACCTCGATGATCGAGACCGACGCGCCGATCCGGCCCGGCGACTCCGGCGGCCCCCTCCTCAACACCTCCGGGCAGGTCATCGGCGTGAACACCGCCGCGTCCGCCGGGTTCACGATGAACCAGGGCGCCCACCGCGGGTACGCGATCCCGTCCAACCGGGCGCTGGCCGTCGCCCGCCAGATCCAGGAGGGGCGCGCCTCCGACACCGTCCACATCGGCCGTACGGCGATGCTCGGCGTCCAGGTCCGCTCGGTGACCCGTACCCCGGGGCAGGGCACCGCGCCGCCCGCCGCCAGCGGCGCGCTCATCGCCGGGGTCCTCCCCGGCACCCCCGCCGAGGCGGCCGGCCTGCCCGAGGGCGCGGTGATCGTCGCGCTGAACGACCGGCCCGTGGACTCCCCCGGCACCCTGACCGGCTTCCTGCTGCGCCACCATCCCGGCGACACCGTGCGGCTCGGCTGGGTCGACTCCGCCGGCCGCCGGTTCACCACGCCCGTCCGCCTGGCGGAAGGTCCGCCCCAGTAGCGTGCGACAGTGGAGGGGCAGGACGAGCACGAGGATGTGAACGATGAGCCGCAAAGCCCCCCGGGACGACCACGACGACACCGGCCTCCGGGTCTCCGCGCCGAAGGAGTGGGCCGCGGGGGTGCCCGGGGTCACGGCGGCGCTCAAGCGGTCGTACGACCAGATGGGCGTCGGGCGCACCGCGCTCACGCTGCTGCGCGTCAACCAGAAGCAGGGCTTCGACTGCCCCGGCTGCGCGTGGCCCGAGGGCGACAAGAGGCACGTGGCCGAGTTCTGCGAGAACGGCGCCAAGGCCGTCGCCGAGGAGGCCACGACCCGGCGGGTCACCCGGGAGTTCTTCGCCCGGCACACCGTCGACGAGCTGAACGGGATGAGCGACCACTGGCTGGGGCAGCAGGGCCGGCTGACCGAACCGATGATCAAGCGGTCCGGGTCGGCGCGCTACGAGCCGGTGTCGTGGGACGAGGCGTTCGCGCTGCTGGCCCGGGAGCTGGCCGGGCTGGACTCGCCGGACGAGGCCGTCTTCTACACCTCGGGCCGGACGAGCAACGAGGCGGCGTTCGCGTACCAGCTGTTCGTGCGGTCCTTCGGCACCAACAACCTGCCCGACTGCAGCAACATGTGCCACGAGTCGTCGGGGTCGGCGCTGACCGAGACGATCGGCGTCGGCAAGGGCTCGGTGCGCCTGGAGGACCTCCCCCGGGCCGACCTGATCTTCGTGGTGGGGCAGAACCCGGGCACCAACCATCCGCGCATGCTGTCGGCGCTGGAGGAGGCCAAGAAGGCCGGCGCGCGGATCGTCGCGGTCAACCCGTTGCCGGAGGCCGGGCTGATGCGGTTCAAGAACCCGCAGCGGCCCGGCGGCGTCGCCGGGCGCGGCACGGCGCTCGCCGACCGGTTCCTGCAGATCCGGCTGAACGGCGACCTCGCGCTCTTCCAGGCGCTCAACCGGCTGCTGGTCGAGAAGGGCGCGGTCGACCGCGCGTTCCTGGACGAGTACACGGCCGGCTACGAGGCGCTGGAGATGCACCTGCGCGGCCTGGACTGGGACGACGTGCTGGAGGCGACCGGCCTGTCCCGCGCCGAGATCGACGCCGTCCTGGCCGACGTGGTCGGCTCCGAGCGGATCGTGGTGTGCTGGGCGATGGGCCTCACCCAGCACCGCAACTCGGTCCCGACGATCCGCGAGGTCGTCAACTTCCTGCTGCTGCGCGGCAACATCGGCCGGCCCGGCGCGGGCGTGTGCCCCGTCCGCGGGCACTCCAACGTGCAGGGCGACCGGACGATGGGCATCTACGAGAAGCCCCCGGCCGCGTTCCTGGACGCGCTGGGCGCGGAGTTCGGGTTCGAGCCGCCGCGCGAGCACGGGTACGACACGGTCGAGGCGATCCGCGCGATGCGCGACGGCCGGGCGAAGGTGTTCCTGGGGATGGGCGGCAATTTCGTCCGCGCCACCCCCGACTCGGCGGTGACCGAGGCGGCCGTGCGGCGGTGCCGGCTGACCGCCCACGTGTCCACCAAGCTCAACCGCTCGCACGCGGTGACCGGGGAGCAGGCGCTGATCCTGCCGGCGCTGGGCCGTACCGAACGGGACGTGCAGGCGTCCGGGCCGCAGTTCGTGTCGGTCGAGGACTCGATGGGGATGGTGCACGCCTCCCGCGGCCGGCTCGCGCCCGCCTCGCCGGACCTGCTGTCGGAGGTCGCGATCGTGTGCCGGCTGGCCCGCGCGGCGCTGCCCGGCTCGACGGTCGACTGGGCGGGGATGGAGCGCGACTACGACGTCGTCCGCGACCACGTCTCGCGCGTGGTGCCCGGTTTCGAGCGCTACAACGAGCGGATCCGGGAGCCGGGCGGGTTCACGCTGCCGCACGCGCCGCGCGACGCCCGCCGCTTCCCGACCGCCACCGGCAAGGCCAACCTGACCGTGAACGAGCTGGAGGTGCTGCGCGTGCCGGAGGGGCGGCTGCTGCTCCAGACGGTGCGCAGCCACGACCAGTACAACACCACGATCTACGGGATGGACGACCGGTACCGGGGCATCAAGGCGGGGCGCCGCGTCGTCTTCGTCAACCCCGCGGACCTGGCGGAGCTGGGCCTGGCCGACGGCGCCACGGTCGACCTGGTGTCGGAGTGGTCCGACGGCCGCGAGCGCCGCGCGCCGGACTTCCGGATCGTCGCGTACCCGACGGCCCGGGGCTGCGCCGCCGCGTACTTCCCGGAGACGAACGTGCTGGTCCCGCTCGACAGCACGGCCGACATCAGCAACACCCCGACGTCGAAGTCGGTCGTGATCCGCTTGGCCGGTGCCGGACGGGATTAGGCTCAGACCATGACAAATTTGCCCGACCGTCAGGACTCCCCCAAACCCCAGGAAATGCGGGCGTCCGACGCCGATCGCGACCAGGTCGCGCACGTGCTGCGCGAGGCGGCGGGCGAGGGGCGGCTGACGCTGGAGGAGCTGGACGAGCGGCTCAGCGCGGTGTACGCGGCCAAGACGTACGCCCAGCTGGCGCCGCTCACCCGCGACCTGCCCGCGCCGGGCAGCGTCTCCCCCGCGCCGTCGTACGCCCCGGCGTACGCGCCCGGCGGCGCCGCGGACGCCCCCGCGTGGAAGACCGGCATCGCGGTGATGAGCGAGTTCCGGCGGCAGGGCGTGTGGTCGGTGCCCGAGAGGTTCACCGCGTTCGCGTTCTGGGGCGGCGGCAAGATCGACCTGCGCGAGGCGCACTTCACGGCGGCCGAGGTCCGCATCCGCGCGTACGCGATCATGGGCGGGGTCGACATCATCGTCCCCGACGACATCACGGTGCACGTCAAGGGCATCGGCATCATGGGCGGCTTCGAGCACCGCGCCAGCGGCCCCGGCGAGCCCGGGGCGCCGCGCGTCGTGATCTCCGGCTTCTCCTTCTGGGGCGGCGTCACCGCCAGGCGCAAGGCCCGCAAGCTCCGCAAGGAGCAGCGGCGGAAGGAACTCGACTAGCTCACCAGCGGCGGGCGGCGGGAGTGCCAGGGGCGGGCCCGCTCGAACGCCAGGCAGGCGTCCAGCACCGCCGCGTCCGCGTGCCGGGGCCCGACGACCTGGAGGCCGGCCGGCAGGCCGGCGGCGGTGAACCCGCACGGGACGCTGGCGGCGGGCTGCTGCGTCATGTTGAACGGGTAGGTGAACGGCGTCCAGCCCGTCCAGCGCCCCCCGCCAGGCGACTCGCGGCCCGCCTCGAACGCCGGGATCGGCATCGTCGGCGTGAGCAGCAGGTCGTACTCCTCGTGGAAGCGGCCCATCAGGCGGCCCAGCTCCATCCGGCGGGCGGTGGCGGTGAGGTAGTCGACCGCCGAGTACCGGGCGCCCTGCTCGCAGACCTCGCGCAGGCCCGGGTCCAGCCCGGCCCGCTGCTCCTCCGTCAGATGCTCGACGACCTTGGCGGCGCCGGCGAACCACAGCACCTCGAACTCCTCGACCGGGTCGGCGAAGCCGGGATCGACCTCCTCCACCTTGGCGCCCAGCTCGGCGAACGTCTCCGCGGCCGCCGCGGCCAGCGCCGCGATCTCCGGGTCGACGGAGGCGAACCCGAGGGTGGGGCTGTACGCGACGCGCAGCCCGGCCACGTCCCCGGACCCGCCCGCGAACGGGGCCGCGGGCGGCGGCAGCGCCGACCAGTCACGGCCGTCGAAGCCGCAGACCACGTCCATCAGCAGCGCCGCGTCCTCGACCGTCCACGTCATCGGGCCGACGTGCGCGAGGGTGCCGAACGGGCTGGCCGGGAAGTGCGGGATCCGGCCGTAGGTCGGCTTGAGCGCGAAGATCCCGCTGAACGCGGCGGGGATGCGCACCGAGCCGCCCGCGTCGGTGCCCAGCGCCAGCGGCCCCATCCCGGCCGCGACCGCGGCGGACGCGCCGCCGCTGGAGCCGCCGGGCGTGCGGGACGGGTCCCACGGGTTGCGGGTGACGCCGTACAGCGGGGAGTCGGTGACGCCCTTCCACGCGAACTCCGGCGTGGTCGTCTTGCCGATCGGCACCGCGCCGTGCTCGTGCAGGCGGGCGACCGAGGGCGCGTCGTCCGCCCACTCCTGGCCGGGGTCGATCGTCCGGGAGCCGCGCAGCGTGGGGCGGCCCCTGGTCAGCAGGACGTCCTTGATGGACACCGGCACGCCGTCCAGCAGGCCGGCCGGCTCGCCGCGCCGCCAGCGCTCCGCCGAGGCCCGCGCCGCCGCCAGCGACCACTCGGGATCGACCAGGCAGAACGCGTTGATCTCCGGGTCGTGCCGGTGGATGCGCTCCAGGACGGCCTCGGTGACCTCCACGGGGGACAGCTCCCCGGTGCGGTAGGCCGCCAGCAGCTCGGTCGCGGAGAGGTCCGCCATCGCGGTCATCGCCACCCCCTCAGGGTGAGAAGAGATCAGGAACGGACGTAGCCGAGGCGCTTGTCGACGACGTTGAGCAGCGGCTCGCCGCGGACGCGGCGGCCGAGGTTGTCGGCGAACAGCCGGACCAGCTCGTCCCGCCAGCCGGCCACGTCGCCGGACATGTGCGGGGACACGATGACGTTGGGCAGCTCCCACAGCGGGGACGGGACGGGCAGCGGCTCGTCGACGAAGACGTCCAGCGCCGCGCCCGCGATCGTGCCCGCGCGCAGCGCCGCGACCAGGTCGTCCTCGACCACCAGGGGGCCGCGGCCGACGTTGACGAGCCGGGCCGTGGGCCGCATCGCGGCGAGCGCGGCCGCGTCGACCATGCCGCGGGTCCGGTCGGTGAGCGGCGCGGCCAGCACCACGTAGTCGGCCTCGGCGAGCGCCTCGCGCAGCCGGCCGTCGGGCAGCACCTCGCCGAGGTCGGGGTCGCCGGTACGGGCCGTCCGGCCGATGCCGGTCACCCGCAGCCCCGCGGCGGCCAGCTTGCGGCCGATGGCGCGGCCGATCGGGCCGGTGCCGACGACCAGGGCGCGCGCCCCCGCGAGCCGCTCGGTCTCGCGGTGCCGCCACTCGCCGGCGGCCTGGAGCCGCAGCGTGGTGTGCAGGTCCTTGGCGAAGCACAGCACCAGGCCGAGGACGTACTCGGCGATCGGCTCGTCGAAGACCCCTCGCGAGTTGGTGACGGTGGTGTCACTCTCGACCAGCGCCGGGAACAGCAGCCGGTCCACCCCGGCGCTGGCGATGTGCACCCAGGACGGGCCGCCCGCGGCCGGCCAGGCGCCGGCGAGCGCCTCGGACCAGAAGTCGTACACGAACAGCACGTCCGCGCCGGGCA
The DNA here is from genome assembly GCF_041951345.1 of Actinomadura sp. 21ATH. Taxonomy (NCBI): domain Bacteria; kingdom Bacillati; phylum Actinomycetota; class Actinomycetes; order Streptosporangiales; family Thermomonosporaceae; genus Actinomadura; species Actinomadura sp. 21ATH. Next base: position 843,469 of record NZ_JBGNUR010000002.1, read on the forward strand.
GCGCCGCGGCCAGTCCGTCCTCGCGCACGTGGCGGACCTTGGCGATCCGCTCGACCGCGTCCATGCCCGGCGGGTCGGCGTCGCCGCGCAGCACGACCACGTCGGGCGTTCCTTCCGGCGGGTGCGGTACGCGCTCCAACGGACCTCGCTTTCCGCGCGGTCATTTAACCGACGCGCAACGTGTGGGGGCATTGACACGCTAGGAACCCCTCGTAGGATTGTCAACAATCAGCGCGGGCATCAAAGAGCCAGGTGACCGCACTGATCGTGCTGCAAGACCGTCGCAACCGTTCCACAGGCCAGGGCGGATCCCAAGGCGCTCTAATCGGAAGAGTCCTCTCGGGTGAGCGACGCGTCGCTTACCCCTGTGCCCGGGGAGGCCGGCATGCCCAAGCTCATGACGATCACGCTGGAGCGCCGCGGCGTCTCCTGCGTCGCCGAGCTGCTCGAGAAAGACGCCCCCAGGACCTGCGAGGCCGTCTGGGAGGCGCTGCCGCAGGGCGGCGACGCGTACCACGCGAAGTACGCCCGCAACGAGGTGTACACGATGGTCGAGCGGTTCGCCGCCGAGGAGGTGGGGCTGGAGAACCCGACCGTGACCCCCATCCCCGGCGACGTCGTCTACTTCTCCTTTCCCGGCGGGATGCTCGACCGGGGCTTCAAGGAGGAGAAGGGCATCGACGCGCTGCCCGGCGTGATCGATCTCGCGATCTTCTACGGGCGCAACAACCTGCTGCTCAACGGGGACGTGGGCTGGGTGCCCGGCAACGTCTACGCCACGATCGTCGAGGGGCTCGGCCCGATGGCCGAGGCGTGCAACGACGTGTGGCGCTCGGGCGGCGTGGGCGAGCGCCTGGTGTACCGCCGGCACGGCGGCTGAACGGCGGCCGGGAATGGCTTTCGACCCTCAGCTGATCGTCGGTCCGGAGCTGACGGCCCAGCACGGCATCGGCGTGGTCGCGCCGTTCGACTTCGCCCTCGACCGGGAGCTGTGGCGCTGGACGCCCGACGACGTGTCGCTGTTCATGACCCGGCTGCCGTACGTCCCCGTCCCGGTGACGGTCGAGATGGCCTCCGCGCTGGCCGACCACTCGATCGTCCGCCAGGCCACCCGCGACGTGCTCGCCCCCGAGCCGCTGGCGGTCGCCTACGCGTGCACCTCCGGCAGCTTCATCGGGGGCGCGCGCGGCGAGCGCGAGCTCAGCCAGGCGATGCTCGGCGCGGGGGCGCCGGCGGCCACGACCAGCTCCGGCGCGCTGGTGGAGGCGCTGGCACTGCTCGGCGCCACCCGGATCGCGGTGGTCACGCCGTACATCGACAGCGTGACCGACCGGCTGGTGTCGTTCCTCGGCGCGCACGGCATCGGCGTCGTGTCGTCGGTCGGGATGGGCCTGCTCAACCACATCTGGAAGGTCGGCTACGGCGAGGTGGTCAACGCCGTCTCGGCCGTCGACAGCCCGGACGCCGAGGCGGTCTTCATCAGCTGCACCAACGTGCCGACGTACGACATCATCGCCCCGCTGGAGCGGATGCTCGGCAAGCCCGTGCTCACCGCGAACCAGGTCACCATGTGCTCGGCGCTGCGCGCCATGGGCTGCCAGGCGGCGGGGGACGGGCAGTGGCTCGTCCAGCTCGGCCGCGCCGACGCGGCTTGAACGACCACTGGTAAGATTGTAAACAATCTGCCAACGCACTCGTATCGGATCGGTCGGAACGGAGGGCCGGATGGCCGCCAGCGTTGGATTCCTGTACCCCGGTTTCAGTGCCGAGGACGACTACCCGGTCATCGAGCGGATCCTCGGTGACGTGCGGCTCCCCGTCGTCCACACTCTCATGCGCGAGGACGCGCACCGGGTGGACGCGCTGCTGGACGTGGGCGGCGCCGACGTCCTGGCCGAAGGCGCCCGCAGGCTGCGGGAGCTGGAGGTCGCCGCGGCGGTGTGGGCCTGCACCAGCGGGAGCTTCGTCTTCGGCTGGGACGGCGCCGCCGGCCAGGTCGCCGGGGTGCGGGAGGCCGCGGGCGCGCCCGCGTCGAGCACGTCGTTCGCGTTCGTCAACGCGGCCCGCCACCTCGGCCTGCGCCGGGTGGCGGTCGCGGCGACGTACCCGGCCGACGTGGCCGGGCACTTCGTGGCGTTCCTCGGCGCGGCCGGCATCGAGGTGGTCGCGCTGACCTCCCGCGGGATCGTCACCGCGGCCGAGGTCGGCACGCTGGGCCGCGACGACGTCCTGGACTTCGTGGCGGCCAACGACCATCCCGACGCGGAGGCCGTCCTGGTCCCCGACACCGCGCTGCACACGGTGGCGTGGCTGGACGACCTGGAGGCGCGCCTCGGCAAGCCCGTGCTCACCGCCAACCAGGTGAGCGTGTGGGAGGGTTTGCGGCTGGCGGCGGCGAGCGGCGACGGAGCCGCTTCCGCGCTGCGCCCGCGCGCGGGCCTGGGCGCGCTGTTCGCCGCCGGTCACTCCGGGGTCTCCGGGGATCCCGGGAGTCCCGGTGATCCCGCCGCCGAGCCGGTACCGGGTGCGGGCCAACGCACGCTATGAGAGAGGGGCCCTGCCGATGGGCCGATTGGGTGAGCTGGAACCCGTCCCCCGCAAGTCCACCGTGGAGATCGTCTACGACGAGCTCCGTTCCGCGATCATGTACGGCTCGCTGGCGCCCGGCGAGCAGCTGGGCGAGGCCGAGCTGGCCGGCCGGCTCGGCATCAGCCGCGGCCCGCTGCGCGAGGCGATGCAGCGGCTCGTCCAGGAGGGCCTGCTGCACAGCGAGCCGCACCGCGGGCTGTTCGTGATCACCCTGGACCAGGGCGACGTCGAGGACGTCTACCGGGCCCGGCTGGCGATCGAGCGGGCCGCCTGCACGCTGGTCATGGAGCGCAACCGAGGTGAGGCCGTGGCCCGGCTCACCGACGCGCTGGACCGCCTGGTCGAGGCCGCCCGGCAGCGCGACCGGGTCGCGATGAGCGACGCCGACCAGGCGTTCCACGAGGTGCTGGTCAGCTCCTCGGGCAGCCCCCGGCTGGAGCGGATGGCGCAGACGCTCCTGGTCGAGACGCGGATGTGCCTGAACGCCCTCCAGGACACCTACCCCGAGCCGGAGGAGCTGGTCGAGGAGCACCGCCGCCTCGTCGACGCCATCTCCGACGGCGAGGAGGAGCGGCTGCTGGTGCTCATCGAGGAGCACATGACCGACTCCATCGAACGCCTCCGCCGACCCATGTGAGTCTTCCCCTCGCGGGACTGGACAGCACGCCCCCGGGCGTGCTGCCATGTCCTGTAGATTGTCGACAATCCTACGAGCGCAGGCCACGGGCCGGCGGAACACCAGAGGAGGCCGGAATGGCGCAGCTGTCCCCCGTGCTCAAGCAGGCCACTCCCGTGCTGGCGGAGCGCGGCGAGGGCGTGTACCTCTACGACGGCGAGGGCCGCCGCCATCTCGACTTCACCGCCGGGATCGGCGTCACCTCCACCGGGCACTGCCACCCGCGCGTGGTGGAGGCGGCGCGGCGGCAGGTCGGCACCCTCGTCCACGGCCAGTACACGACCGTGATGCACCGGCCCCTGCTCGACCTCACCGACCGGCTCGGCGAGGTGCTGCCCGAGGGCGTCGACTCGCTGTTCTACATGAACAGCGGCAGCGAGGCCGTGGAGGCCGCCGTCCGGCTCGCCCGGCACGCCACCGGCCGGCCGAACGTCGTCGTCTTCCACGGCGGCTTCCACGGCCGCACCATGGGCGCCGCCGCGCTCACCACGGCCGGCACCAAGTTCCGCGCGGGCGTCGGCCCGCTGATGCCCGGCGCCGTCGTCGCGCCGTTCCCGCAGTCCTACCGGTACGGCTGGAGCGAGGAGGAGGCGACCCGGTTCGCTCTGCGGGAGCTGGACTACGTGCTCGCCACCACCGGGCCCGTCCAGGACACCGCCGCGTTCCTGGTCGAGCCGGTGCTCGGCGAGGGCGGCTACATCCCGGCGCCGCCCGCGTTCCTGGAGGGGCTGCGCGAGCGCGCCGATCGGCACGGGATCCTGCTGATCGTCGACGAGGTGCAGACGGGCTTCGGCCGTACCGGCCGGTTCTGGGGCCACGAGCACGCCGGGATCGTCCCCGACGTCGTCATCACCGCCAAGGGCCTGGCCAGCGGCTTCCCGCTGTCGGCGATCGCCGCCCGGCCCGCGCTGATGGAGCGGGCGTGGCCGGGCTCGCAGGGCGGCACGTACGGCGGCAACGCCGTCGCCTGCGCCGCCGCGCTCGCCACCCTGGACGTCATCCGGGACGAGGGCCTGGTCGCGAACTCCGCCGAGATGGGCGCCCGCCTCCAGGAGGGCCTGCGCAAGGTCGCCGCCGACCGTACCGCGATCGGCGACGTCCGCGGCCTCGGGCTGATGCAGGCGAGCGAGTTCACCGGCCCGGACGGCGAGCCCGACGCGGCCACCGCCCAGCGTGCCCACCGCGCCGCCGCCGACCGCGGGCTCCTGCTCCTCACCTGCGGCGCGGCGGGCAACGTCGTCCGCTTCATCCCGCCGCTGATCGTCGACGGCGCCCAGGTCGACGAGGCCCTGGCGCTGTGGGCCGACGCGGTCGCGGAGGCCACCTCCTGAGAGGGGAAGGGGGCGGGGGCGGGCCCTGGTCCGCCCCCGCCCGCGGCCCACTGTTAGATTCCGCGTCCATGAACGTCTGGAACACCCCCGAACGCGCCGCCCTGCGCGAACTCGTCCGCGACTTCACGGTGCGGGAGATCGTCCCGCACCTGCCCGCCTGGGAGGAGGCCGGCGAGCTGCCCCGCGCGCTGCACCGCAAGGCGGCCGCCGCGGGCCTGCTGGGGGCGGGCTTCCCCGAGGAGGCCGGGGGCGGCGGCGGGGACGTGTTCGACGCGCTGATCGTGGCCGAGGAGATCATCCAGGCGGGCGGGTCCGGCGGGCTGGTGGCCTCCCTGTTCACGCACGGCATCGCCATCCCCCACATCATCGCGTCCGGCGACGAGGACCTGATCGAACGCTTCGCCCGGCCCACGCTCGCCGGCGAGAGGATCGGCGCGCTGGGCGTCACCGAGCCCGAGGCGGGCTCCGACGTCGCCGGGCTGCGCACCACGGCCGTCCGCGACGGCGACTCCTACGTCGTCAACGGCTCCAAGCTCTTCATCACCTCGGGCGTGCGCGCCGACTTCGTCACCACCGCCGTCCGCACCGGCGAGGCGGGCCCGGGCGGGATCTCGCTGCTGGTCATCGAGAAGGGCACGCCGGGCTTCGCGGTGTCGCGGTCGCTGAGCAAGATGGGCTGGCTCTGCTCCGACACCGCCGAACTGTCGTTCACCGACGTCCGGGTGCCCGCCGCCAACCTCGTCGGCGCGGAGGACTCGGGCTTCCTGCAGATCATGATGAACTTCGTGACCGAGCGGCTGTCGCTGGCCGTCCAGGCGTACGCGACCGCGCAGCGCTGCCTGGACCTGACGCTGGAGTGGGCGCGGAACCGCGAGACGTTCGGCCGGCCGCTGTCGTCCCGGCAGGTCGTCCGGCACAAGATCGCCGAGATGGCGCGGCAGGTGGACGTGGCGCGCGCGTACACCCGTTCCGTCGCCGAGCGGTACGCCGCCGGCGAGGACGTGCTGACCGAGACCGCGTACGCCAAGAACACCGCCGTGTACGCGGTCGAGCACGTCGTCCACGAGGCCGTCCAGCTGCACGGCGGCATGGGCTACATGCGCGAGTCGGAGGTGGAGCGGCACTACCGGGACGCGCGCATCCTCGGCATCGGCGGCGGCACCAACGAGATCATGAACGAGATCGTCGGGAAGCGCCTCGGTCTCTAGCGGCGAAGTACTCCCGCAGCCGGGCGAGCGCCTTCCGCGCGCCGTCGAGCCCGGGCCGCGCCCGCATCGCGGCGAGGCGCGGTCAGCTCTGGACGACCGCGCCGCTCTCCAGCAGGCCGTCGACGTCGTCGAAGCCCAGGTCGGTGAGGACGTCGCGGCTCTGCCCGCCCGGCAGGACGGGGATGCCGTCCGTTTCAGCGGCCGTGCGGGAGAAGCGCGGGGCGGGCGCGGGCTGCCGCCGGCCGCCGCGCTCGACGAAGACGTCCCGCTCGGTGTTGAACGGGTGGTCGTACGCCTCCCTGAGCGACAGGACGGGCGCGACGCACGAGTCGCTGGGCAGGAAGATCTTCGCCCACTCGTCGCGGGTGCGGGTCCTGAACGCCGCCGCGAAGCGGTCGCGCATCTCGGGCCAGCGCTGCTGCTCGTGCTGGCCGGGCAGGCCCTCTTCGTCCTCCAGTCCGAGCAGGCGGACGAACTCGGCGTAGAACTGCGGCTCGATCGCGCCGACGGCCATGTGCCTGCCGTCGGCGGTCTCGTAGACGTCGTACCAGGGGGCGCCGGTGTCGAGCATGTTGGTGCCGCGCTCGTCCTGCCACATGCCGCCGGCCAGGAAGCCGTGGATGAACGTGGTGAGGTGGGCGGTGCCGTCGACGATGGCGGCGTCCACGACCTGGCCCTTGCCGCTGGTCTTGGACTCCAGCAGCGCCGACAGGACGCCGACCACGAGGTACATGCTGCCGCCGGCGAAGTCGCCGAGCAGGTTCATCGGGACCTGCGGCGGGCCGCCGGCCCGGCCGATGGCGTGCAGCGAGCCGGTGATGGCGATGTAGCCGATGTCGTGGCCGGCGCTCTGGGCGAGCGGGCCCTGCTGGCCCCAGCCGGTCATCCGCCCGTACACCAGCTTCGGGTTGCGGGCCAGGCAGTCGTCCGGGCCGATGCCGAGCCGCTCGGTGACGCCGGGCCGGAAGCCCTCCAGCAGGATGTCGGACTTCTCCACGAGGCCGAGGACGACCTCCTTGCCGCGCTCGCTCTTGAGGTCGACGGCGATGGAGCGCTTGCCGCGGTTGGTGAAGTCGGAGCCGCCGGTGGCGCGGCCCGGCTTGGCGGCCGACGCCCGGTCCACCCTGATCACGTCGGCGCCCAGGTCTGCCAGCAGCATGGCGGCGAACGGCCCCGGCCCGATCCCGGCCAGCTCGATCACGCGTACCCCGGACAGCGGCCCCTTGCCCATTCCAGCGCCCCTTTCGACGGCTCACTGAACGTTGTTCGGGTCCTAGTGTGCCCGATCGAGGTAAGCGGCCGCTGACCCAGGTCTGATCTGACTGGTCTGACTGGCCAGTCTGGTCAGGAGGGGCGGGCCGACAGGGTGACGGGCTCGGCGGGCCGCCCCTCGCCCTCGCCCCGCGCGGTCAGCAGCCGGGACCGCACCTTGGTGGAGCGGAACGGGCCGTCGGCCTTGGGCGCCAGGCCGCGCGCCGCGGCGGCGAGGTAGTACCAGTCCCCCTCGGGCGCGCGCCACCACGTGCCGCTGACCGGCCGCCGGTCGTCGCACCAGCCGGTGTCCCGCGCCTCCCGGCCGGTCAGCAGGGTGGCCTGCCCGGCCCGGCCGCCGCCGGCGAACGCCATGCCGGTGCACACCCACCGCGCCGCGCCGCCGCCGTGCGGCAGCCGTCCCGACCAGAACTCCCAGGCCGTCGCCTCGGTCACCGGCCGCGCCGGGCGCGCGGTCGCGCAGGCGAGGCGCTCCCAGGTACGGACCGCGGCCTCGTCCAGGCGCCCGCCACCGTCCCCGGGACCGGCCGTCCTCGGGGACCCGGGCTTCGAGGTCTTCGAGGTCTTCGAGGGCTTCGGCGGCACCGAGGGCGACGAGGGCGACGGCTTGCGGGCCGCGACGCGACGTTCCGGCGCGGGGGCGGGGCGGGGTTCCGCGGAGCGCTGCTTCTCGGGCGCCGGGCGGGTGCGCCGGGGTTCGGCGGCCGGGGCCCTGTCGTTCCGCTCGCGCAGGGCCTCGCCGCCGCGCGCGGAGACGGGGGGCCGTACGCCCGCGAGCTTCTCCACGAGCCTGGGCAGTACGGCGACGGGCCGGGACGGGGCCTCGGGGCGCTTGTCGGGGGGAGCGGCCTTGGGCGCGGGCGCCGGCTTCCGCGTCACCGTGGCCGGGGCCGGACCCGAGGCCGGGGCCTGGGCCTGGGCGGGGGGCCGGGGCGCGGGCTTCCCGGCGGCGGTGCCCTTCTCGGGCGCGGCGGCCTCGGCGGCGGCGACCGTGTCCGCCGCCGGTGCGCCCGCGCGGGCCTCCGTGGCGGGGCGGTGGGCGAGCGTGACCGTGCGGGGGCCGCCGAACTCGCCGACCGTACGGGCCCGGCCGTCGCCGACGACGTGCAGGACCGGTCCGCGGCGGCAGCGGGTGCGGGCGATCGCGGGCCCGGTGAGCCCGCCGGCCACCGGGATCCGGTCGCCGTCCAGGGTCTCGGCCCGCTGCCAGGGGGCGAGCAGGTAGCGGCCGTTCCCGGCGGCGACGGGGTGCTCGGCGTCGGTCGCGGCGGCGGAGACGGTCATCGGGCCGTGCGGGCCGGTGAAGCGGGCGATGCGGTCGGCGCGGCGCAGCAGGGCGGTCGGGCGGCCGTCGACATGGCCCGCGAACAGCAGCTGGGGGTTGCCGGGCGACCCCGTCCGGCCGGCCTCGGTCTCCCTGATCCAGGCGCGCAGGACCCGCCCGGTGAACGCCCGGTCGCCCGCCAGGTCGCCGCGCGCGGGCCACACGTCCAGGCTGCGCGGGGCGCTCTTCCAGGCGTCCGGGTCGGCGGTGACCAGGCGGACGTTGCGGGCGGCGGCCGCGGACGGGCCGCCGAGGTCGTTCTCGCTCACCACCAGCGCGCCGATCAGGACGACCGTGAGCGCGGTGGCGACCGTCACCGGGAGGACCGGGCGGGCGTGCACCGGCCGCAGCGCGTCCGGCCCGAACGGCGCGGCCTCCGGCGGCGCGGGCACGGTCCCGGCCGCGCGGGCCCCCTCGGCCGCCTCGATCGCCGCCCACGGGTCGCGGACGCGGAGCCGGACGAGCTGGTCGCGCACCGCGTACCGGTGCACGCCGCTCACGTACAGCAGCACGTAGGCGACGCGGACGGGCGGCTCCAGCCGGGACAGCGCGGCGGTGAGGACGGGGTCGGGCAGCCGGGCGGGCATGACGCGCAGCCAGGGCCCCAGCCCGATGTGGAGGCGGCGGGACGGCCGCATGGCGCGGCGCAGCACGCGGGTGCGGCGGCGCGCCGGCTCGCGTATGGCGGTGGTGTCGACGATCCGGCGGGCGACCGCCAGCCGGTAGACCCGTTTCCCCTTTCCCGGGAGGACGAAATACGCCATCCGGACCAGTTCCTGCTCGTGCGCCTTCATGCCGATCCCCCGCTTCCGCTGCGACCGATGCAGCAGCAGACATTAGAGATCGGCGTTCCGTTCCGGCGGGGAATTTGGCGGAACGATTAACCGGCGGGGCCATTATCTCCCGATATGGGCGACGCGTTCGGTGAACGAGCCGTGGAATCCCATCGGGATGTGGTGGCGCAGCGGGACGGTCGCGGCGGGCTCGGCCTCGACGTCCCGGGCGTCGAGGACGAGCAGCCGGGAGCGGTGCGCGTCCGGGTCGTAGGCGACGACGAGCAGCCAGCCGTCGCCTTCGGGCGCGCCGGGCGCGCGGGGGACGAAGACGGGCTCGCCGAAGCCGTGGCCGGGCGGCAGCTCGTGCGCCTTGCGGGTCCCGGTGCGGTGGTCGTACGCGTGGATCCCGATCCGGTCCCCGCGCCCGCCGCCCGCTCGCCCGGCGAAGTAGGTGTAGCGGTGCGGGCGGCCGGCCCGGCGGACGTCCGCGTGCGGCAGTTCCATCGGAAAGGCGCAGAGCTCCTCGCCCTCGATCTTCGAGGCGGGCGTGATCCGGTAGCGCATCAGCGCGCAGCCCCACGGGAAATCGCGCGTGCGGAATTCGCGGAAGGCCGTGGACACCTCCGTCCAGTCGGCGAAACGCACGAATTCCACCACGATGTCGTCCCCGTCCTCGAAGGCGTTGACGAAATGGAAGCCGAGCAGCGCCTCGTGTTCGATGACGCGCGCCCGGCCCCCGTACCGCGGGACGATCGTGAAGCACGTCGGGCGGTGCGGCTCGTACACCAGGGCCTCGGCGATCGAGGACGTGCCCGCCAGGATGCGCCCGGCCTTGGGGATCACCGGGTTGACGACGAAGACGAGATGGCGGCGGGTCAGCGCGAAGTCGTGGTTCCACGGCGTGTAAGGCAGCGGCACCCGCGGCAGGTGGTGGAGCCGCCCGCCCGGGTCGACGCGGTAGCAGCGCAGGCTGCGCGCCCGCGTGAAGTCCATGCCGAAGTTGAACAGCTCGCCCGTGTCCGGGCAGCGGGACGGGTGCGCCGAGAACGCGGCCGCCATGCTCAGCCGCCCGCCGAACGAGTGCTCCCCCAGCGTCTCCAGGCTGTCGGGGTCGAGCCGGAACGGGCGCCCGCCCTCCCACAGCGCCAGCAACCGCCCGCCGTGCAGGACGACGCCCGTGTTCGCCACGTTCGCGGGGCGCCGGAGCATGTTGCCGAGCACGCCGCCCGGCCGCTGCGTCCCGAGGCCGCGCAGCCCCACCCGGCCCTTGCGCTGCCCGTACCGGTAGTGGCGCGTCCGCACGTAGCGGTTGCGGTAGTGGACCCGGCCGTCGCCCGGGAACGCGAACATCGACAGCATCCCGTCGCCGTCGAAGATGTGGTCGAGCAGCGTCTCGCCGACCTGCCAGCGGCCCGGCCCGTTGCGGTAGAGCGTGCCGCGCAGCCCCTCGGGGACGCCGCTCCCCTCGACGGTGTAGTCGTGCTCGCCGTCCAGCGCCTCGTACATCGTGTACATGCCGCAGGGTGACACGCGGAACGGACGTAGTTCAATACCTAACGACTATCGCGGCCGCACTACCCTGGAGGCGCGGGGGGACGGAACCTCCGCAGGCGGCCCGGCGTCGTACTCCCGGGCGCCCCGGCCTCCCAGGTGCCCCCGACAGGCTCTCCGCGCGCTAAGGATCCCCCCAGCCATGACCGAGGACGTTCCCGGCTACCGGGTGCTCGAGCAGGTCGGCGAGGGCGGTTTCAGCGTCGTCTACCGCGCCCACCAGGAGCGGCTGGACCGGATGGTCGCGCTCAAGGTGCTGTCGATCAGCGCGGTCGACGACGGCGCGATGCGCCGGTTCCAGCGCGAGTGCAAGATCACCGGCCGGCTGTCCGGGCACCCGAACGTGGTGACCGTGCTCGACACCGGCTCCACGCGGTCCGGCCGCCCGTACATCGCGATGGAGTACTTCGAGCACGGCGCGCTGTCGGACCGGCTCGCCCGCGAGGGCCCGCTGCCGGTCGCCGACGTGCTGCGGATCGGCGTCAAGATGGCCGGGGCGCTGGCCGCCACGCACGACACCGACGTGCTGCACCGCGACGTCAAGCCGCAGAACATCCTCGTCTCCGGGTACGGCGAGCCCGCCCTGGCCGACTTCGGCATCGCCCGGCTGGTCGACTCCTTCGACGCCTCCCACACCCAGGCGTTCACGCCGCACCACGCGGCGCCCGAGGTGCTGGAGGGCCGCACGCCCGGCGTCGGCGCCGACATCTACTCGCTCGGCTCGACGCTCTACCAGCTGCTGGCCGGGCAGCCGGCGTTCAAGGGGCCGCCGAGCGAGGGCATCGCGCCGCTGATGCTGCGGATCCTGAACGACCCGCCCCCGCCGATCCGGCGCCGGGACGTGCCCCCCTCGGTCACCGAGGCCGTCGCCCGCGCGATGGCGAAGGCGCCCGAGCAGCGGTACGCCGGCGGGGTCGAGTTCGCGCGGCACCTCCAGCGGGTGCAGGGCGAGCTGGGCCTCCCCGTCACCGAGATCGCGCACAGCGGGGCGGCCGCCGCGGCCTTCCCGTCCCCGTCCGCGTCGGCGTCCACGCTGTCGCCCCCGCCGGCGGACGAGGCGACGCCGCCCGCGTTCACGCATCCGAAGCCGCCGCCCGTACCGGACTGGGCGCCCACGCTGACCGGCGAGCCCGGCACGGCGGGGGCCACGGGAGCGGGCGCCGCGCCGCCGTCGCCCTGGCACCCGGCCGCCGCCGCCCAGCAGTCCGGCCCGCCACCGGCCGCACCGGCGCCCGCGCCCGCCATGCCGCAGGCACAGCCCGCGCCGCCCGCGCCGGGCTGGCCGCCGCCGGAGCAGGGCCCCGACGGAACCGCCCGGAAGGGGGACGGGCCGCGCCGCGGCCTGCTCCTCGCCGCGTCCGTCGCGGTCGTCGGCGGCCTGACCCTGGGCATCGGCGCGCTCGCGCTGCGCGGCGGACCGCCCGAGGACCCGCGGAACGGCCGGTCGGCCGGCGCCCAGGCCGCGCAGCCCTCCGCCGGCGCGCAGGCGCCGGGCGCGGCGGACCAGGCACCGATCCCGGCCGCGCAGTACCGGGCGACCCGGCCCCGCGGCGTCAAGGTCAAGGCCGTCGGCCCCCGTGCCGTCCTGGTGTGGCAGGTGCCGCCCGCGGCCCGCGAGCTGCCGATGATCGTGCAGGTGCTCCCGGCGGGCAGCGCCCCGGCGGTGTCGGCGGGCAAGGGCGCCCGGTCGGCCACGGTCACCGCGCTGGACCCGCGGAAGGGCTACTGCTTCCGCGTCGGCGCGCTGCTGCGGCTCAACCAGGACAAGCCCGCGACCATGTCGTGGTCCAAGCCCGCGGCCTGCGTCCGCGGCGCCCGCGTGCAGAACTGACCGCCCGCCGCCGCTACTTGCAGCGCCACAGCGGCAGCCCCGCGTACGCCTTCCAGTCGCCCGGGGTGTCGATCAGGTAGCCGATGATGTAGCCGGTCTCGCCGCCGTAGGTCATCTTCACGTACATGTCCCCGCTGAGGTTCTTGTCCCTGGGGTGGCTGTAGGGAGTGCCCTTGAGCTGGCAGTGGACGGTGACCGACGTGCCGTTGTTGTCGTGCATGGTCGCGACGACGTCGTCGGCGTTGGAGTTCGGGGTCTTGTGAATGTAGGCGTTGGAGTTGCCGTTCCGTTCCACCTTGTAGCTCCGGTTCGGGCCGGTGAGCTGCGCGGTGGCCGACGAGGCGTTGCCCGCGCCCGCGTCGTTGGCGGCGGTGACGGTGAACGTGTAGCGCCCGTTGATCCCGATCTGGGCGAGGGTGACCGACGTCCCGGCCACCCCGGCGCGGCTGCCGGTCACCGGCCCGCTCCAGGCCACCCGGTACGTCGTCCCGGGCTCGGCGCCCGCGGCCGGGCTCCACGTCACCCGCGCGCCGGACGCCGTGGCCGTCCCCCGAACGCCGCTCGGCGCGCCCGGCGGCACGCACGGCCGGACGGGGTCGCTGGGCGCGGACGCCTGCTCGGCCGTCCGGCCCTGGGCGTCCCGGTACCGGACCGCGACGCGGAACCGGTACTCACGGGAGCACTCCCCGCCGCTGATCGTGAACGTGTACGGGCCCGCGCCCGGCCCGACGCTCGGCGGCGAGACCGTCAGCCCCGCCGGGACGTCCTTGAGCACGTACCCCGTGGGCGTGCCGCCCACGGAAGGCTGGAAGTCCACCCGCATGGTGCCCGCGCCCGGCGTCACGGTGAGGCCGCCGGGCGCGAGGGGCGGCTCCTGCGGCGCCGGCGTGCGCTCCGGCGGCCGCGGCCGCGGATCCGCCTCGGAGCCGCCGCGGCCGCCGCCCTGGTCCGCGCCGCCGCCTCCGCCGCCGCCCCCGGGCCGCGGCAGCGGGCGCCGGTTCTGCCCGCCGGGGACCCGGTCGTCGTACTTCTCGACGCGCTTGACGGCGCCCCGGCCGTCCAGCACGACCGCGCGGTGGTCGTCCGGGTCGTGCGCCCAGAGCAGCCCGTCCTTGACGAACACCTCCAGCGTCGAGGGGCGGCCCGTGACGGCGATGGTCCGCTCGAACCGCTGCGCCACCGTGTCGTACACCCAGAGCGCGCCGGCGGTCTCGTCGGGGAGGTAGACCTTCGAGCCGAGGATCTGCGGGGCGCGGAAGCGGTGCCGCGCCATCGACGCGGTTCCGCTGGAGCTGGTGACCCGGCCGGTGCCGGTGTCGAGGAGCATGAGGGAGGCGCGGCCCGGCACGAACAGCGGCACCGTCCGGCCCTCGGTGCGCGCCGGGACGAGGACGCCGCCGCGGCCCGCCGCCCGCACGGTCGACGGCAGCGTCACCGTCAGGTGCGCGCCGGACTCCTTGACCACCGTGGCGGTGGCGGCCGTGGAGTCGACGGCGACCGGCTCCCCGGCGGCGACGGCCAGCGCCAGCCGGGCGCCCGGCCGCGCCACGGCGACCGGCGGCCGCGCGGCGCCGTCCCGGAACGGGACCAGCTGCCCGTGCTGCGGCGCCGGGACCCACAGCGTCCCCTTGGCGTCGATCCCGGCCTGCCCGAGCGGCGGCGTGACCTGGGCCGGCTTCCCCCAGGCGGCGAGCGTGTACGGGTCGAGCTGCTGGATCGTGCCCTTGACGGAGTCGACGGTGTAGGCGCGGCCCGCGCCGGCCAGCACCTGGAGGCCCGCCGTGCCGAGCCGGCGGTTCTGCTCGATCTTCAGCTGGGACGGGTCGATGCGGCTGACCACGCCGGTGTCGAGGTCGACGATCAGCACGGTGGAGCCGTCCTGGACGACCTGGATCCGGTGGCCGCGCATCGCGGCGGGCAGCGCCGCCTTGCCGTCGACCTTGGCGGCCGGGCCGTTGGCGTGCACGACCAGGCCCTTGGCGGGCGCGGCCAGCCAGGCCCCGACGTCGGCCAGGTCGTACCGGGCGCCGGCCACGCCGACGCCGTACACCAGTGCCGTGACGCCGAGGACGCCGACCAGGCCGATCGCGATCTGGCCCGTCACCCGGTCGCGGCGGAAGAGCGCGCGCACCGTCCCGCGGAAGCCCGCCTGTCCCACGCCCCGCCACCTCCCGTCGCCGACGAGCGGCCAAGGTAACGAGCACCGCCCGGAGTGAGACGCGCTATGACGGGAAATGGACCGGTGTGGCCGGATCCGGACAGCAGGCAGGGGCGCGGGTCAGCTCCCGCCGTTCTCCCCGCTGGTCCCCGGGGCCTCGGCGGCGCGCCGGTGCAGCCGCTCCCGGATCTCGTCGGGCGTGTACGAGCGGCGCCGCCGCTCCGCCCGGGCGATCACCACCCCGGTCGCCGCCACACCCACGAATCCGGCCGCTCCCAGCACCTTCCACCACCGCATCCGCCTAGGGTACCGATCATGTCCGGCACGAGCATCGGCCTCGACGAGGCCGCCGACCTGACCCGTACCGGCGACGTGTGGCTGTTCCGCGGCCGCACCGTCGCCGACCGGGCGATCCAGATGACCACCAACAGCCCGGTCAACCACGTGGGCATGTCGATCGTGATCGAGGACCTGCCGCCGCTGATGTGGCACGCGGAGCTGGGCCGGTCGCTGCGCGACATGTGGTCCGGCAGCCACCACCGCGGCGCCCAGCTGCACGACCTGCGCGAGGCCGTGGTGGCGTGGGGCACCCGGTACGGGCAGCGCGCCTGGCTGCGGCAGCTGGACCCGCCGGCGGCCCGGGAGATGGAGAACGCGGCCCTGAAGGCGGTGGCGCGGCTGGACGGGACGCCGTTCCCGTCCACGTCCCGGCTGGCCGGGCGGTGGCTGCGCGGCCGCGTCCCGTTCCGCCGCCCGGCCGAGCGGGACATGAACCTGGAGACGGCGTTCTGCGCGGAGATCGTCGCCGTCACGTACCAGTCGATGGGGCTGCTGCCGCGCGGCCGCCGCCCCAACTGGTTCGACCCCGGCCGTTTCTGGAGCGGGGACGACCTGGAACTGGAGGCCGGGGCCCGCCTCGGCGGCGAGATCTCCGTCCGCGTACCCCCCGCCTGACCGCCCGCCCGACAGGTCGACTCGTGGCGAGTCCCCCTCTTCGCGCACCCGCCGAGGGGGGACACGCCACGAGTCAACCCGGGGGGCGGTCGCGGCGTAGGGAGCGGGGGTGGAGGCGGCGGCGCAGGCGGCGTAGGCGGCCGGTCTTTGCCGTGACCAGGCGACCCAGCTCGTCGGTGTGTTCCCATGCGCGTTCCGCGGCTTGCTCGGGCGGTGGGGCGGGGGCGAAGCGGGTGCGGTTGACGAGGTCGGCGAGCGGCCCCAGGTGCCGCGCGGCCGGGTCGCCCAGCCGGCCGGTGCCGAAGCGCGCCACCTCGTGGGCGGTCAGCGTGCGGGCCGTCGCCAGCCCGAGATCGCCGAGATGGTCCAGCGCCTGCCGCCAGGCGCCCGCGATGCGCGCGGCGGGCGTGCCGCCGCGGCGACGGCGGCGCCGCCGCAGGGCCGGGGCCAGCAGCGCGGCCGCCACGTAGGCGAGGACGAGCAGCCCGGCGGCGGACGCCGCGTACACCCACCAGGGCAGCGGCGGCTCCTCCTGCGCGGGCGCGGCGGCGGGCGGCGCCTGCGGCGTCTTGCCCGCGCCCGCGCCGCGCTGCTGGGAGGCGGCGTTCTTCTGCAGCTGCTCCAGCTTCTGCTGGGTGTCCCCGGCCGCGACCGAGTCCGACCGCCTGGACCTGCTCGCCTGCTGCGGGGTCGGGTTGAACGGGACCCAGCCGAGCCCCTCGAACTTCACCTCGGGCCAGACCATCACGTCGCCGGCGCGCATCTCCCGCACGCCGCCGGTCCCGGCCGTCCCGGCGGCCTTGCCCCCGCTGAACCCGACCATGACGCGGGTGGGCAGGCCGAGGGAGCGCGCCAGCACGGCGTAGGACGCGGCGAAGTGCTCGGGCGTCCCGCGGCGCCCCTCGGACAGGAAGTAGTCGAGCTGCCGGTAGCTGTGCCCGGGCGGGGCGGTCACGTCGTACCTGGCGTACGACTTCAGGTGCACCGCCAGCATCGCGGCCCGCTGGACCGGCGAGGACGCCCCGTCCGTCGCACCCTCGGCGAAGCGCCGGAACTCCGCCAGCTGCACGGGAGCCCGCGTGGCCCCCGGCCCCCACGGGAGCCGCGTCGCCGCGCGGGCCTCGGCGTCGGTGGCGACGCGCGCGGCGGCCAGGTCGCCGGCCGTCAACTCCCTGATCTCGGAGGTGACGCGGTAGGTCTGCCCCTTCCGCAGCTCCCCCGCCACGGCGAGCGTGCCGCCGGCCGGGTCGACGACGACGCCCAGGCCGTCCACCCGGCGGGGCCGGTCGGCGGCCGGCGCCCACACGCCCGGCAGGTCGCGGACGGTGATCTCCTGGACGGCCGTGCGGCGCTTCCCGGCGCCGCCGTCCTCGGGCGCCCGCGGCACCCGGCTCCCGGTCGGCACGAACCGGGCCGCCGACGACCATGTCACGCCGTCGAAGCGGTCGAGCACCGCCAGCCGCATGTTCTCCCGGCGGGACGCCTTCACGGTGAACAGCACCTGGTCGGGCGTCAGCAGCCAGCCGCCGACCCGGTCGAGCGGGCTGACCCCGTCCCGCTGCTGCGGCGGGGGCGCCTGCACCTGCTCGCGCGGGTCGTACGGGTCGGCGCCGACCGGCACGTACGGCCCGGCCAGCAGCGCCAGCCCGCCCAGCGCGGCGGCGGCCGGGACCCCGAGCAGCAGGGGCCGCCACGCCGCACCGCCCCGGGACGGGGAGCGGACGAGGACGAGCACCGCGATCAGCACGACGGCGGCCGCGGCCGGCGGCAGGTTGGAGCCCGGGCCGTCCACGCCGAGCAGCAGCGCCGTCCCGAAGACCGCCAGCGCGGGCAGGCAGGGCGCGGCGCGCAGGGAGGTCCGCAACGCCAGCTCCGCCGACCCGAACGCGGCCAGCCACACCAGCACGTGCACCAGGACCAGGAGGCGCGGCTCGGCGGGTGCGGGCAGCAGCGTGGTGAGGATCGACTTCCACGAGCCGAGCACGCCCTCGCGGAGCGCGTGCGGGAACGTGCCGTCCGCGAGCGCGGGCCGCAGCACGGTGACGGCGACCGTGCCGGCCCACGCCGCGACCGTGAGGACCAGCGAGATCCACAGCGGCCAGGAGCGGCCCTCCTTCCGCGGGCCCGACAGCGCCGCGGACAGCAGCGTCGGCACCACCGCGGCGGCCGCCACGACCGGCAGCACCGGGCCGTACCCGAACACCCGGTGGAACGCCAGCCCCGCCACCGCCGCCAGCGCCGCGGTGACCGGCAGGGAGAGGTAGCGGCGGATCACCGGGCCCGCCCCAGGCGGTGCCACGCCGCCGCGAGCGCGTCCAGGTCGCCGAAGTCGAGCAGGTGGACGCCGGGCGGCGCGGACGCCGGCTCGCCGGGCCGCACGCGCAGCACCACGACCCGGTCGAAGCGGCTCCGCACGGCCGCGATCCGGCCGAGGTCCGCGCCGCCGGGGGCGACGACGACCAGGGAACCGCCCGCGCGCACCCGCCGCACGGCGTCGAGCAGCGACCGCGGCCCGTCCGCCGGCACGACCGCGGTCAGCCGGTCCAGCAGCGCCTCGACGTCGTCGGGGCCGCCGCGCGTCTCGGCGACCGGCCCGTTCCCGGTCAGGACGCGCACGGGGAAGTTCGCCGCCGCCGCGCCCGCCGCCACCGACGCCGCCGCGTCCACGGCCAGCTCGAAGTCGTCCGGATCGGCCCACGCGTCCGGCCGCGCCTCCAGCACGACGGTCGTGGTCGGCAGGCTGGCGTCGACGAGCCGGCGCACCATCAGCGTCCCGGTGCGGGCGGACGACTTCCAGTGGATGTGCCGCATCTCGTCGCCGATCACGTACTCGCGGAGCGCGTGGAACGTCGTCGTGCCCGCCGGGGACCGGTCGCTCGTCGGCCCCTCCAGGTGGTACGCCCGGCCCGACGGCAGGAGCGCCAGCGGGACGGTCTTCGGGCGGACGAGCAGCGTCCGCGGGGTTCCGTACTCGCGGACGCGGCGCGCCAGGTTCAGCGGGTCCGCCCGGACGAGGCGCAGCGGCCCGACCGGGATCTCGCCGCGGCGGGCGGTGGGCAGCCGGTACGTCACCGTCCGCCGCCCGCCCGGCCGCAGCCTCGGGATCTCCACCGCGACCTCGGTGGACCCGGCGGCGTCATGGGCGGTCAGGCCCCGGACCCCGGCGCGGCCCGCGCTGGTCACGTGCAGCACCCCGACGGCGGGCTCGCCCCTGGCCACCTTCAGCGGCGCGATCTCCCGGGACACCTCCAGCCGCGGCCTCGGCAGCGTCCACAGCACGGCGCCGAGCACGGCGGCCAGCCCGGCCACCGCCAGCGCGGCCGGCTCCGGGTAGCCCAGCCACCAGCCCGCCGCGTACAGCAGGACCGCGCCGGCGGCCGTCCCCCACCCCAACGGCGTCAGCACGACGCCACCCTCGAGAACTCCACCATCACACGACGCCGCCGCCACGAAGGCGGTTCCCCGTCCCGCCCGAGCGGATTCGGCACGGCTCAGACTCCGGCGGCCTGCGGCGTCGGCACGTTCGCCAGGACCTCGCCGACGACGTCCGCGCCTGTGCGGCCGCGCAGCTCCGCCTCCGGCGTGACGATCAGGCGGTGCGCGATGACCGGCACCGCCAGCGCCTTGACGTCCTCCGGCACCAGGAACGACCGGCCCGCCGCGGCGGCCCGCACCCGGGCGGCGCGCAGCAGCGCCAGGCTGGCGCGCGGGCTCGCGCCCAGCCGGAGCTCCGCGTGGTCGCGGGTCGCGGCGACCAGGCGCACCACGTAGTCGTACAGCGGCGGCGCGACGTGCAGCCGCTCGGCGAACTCCACCATGCGCGACACGTCCTCGCGGCCCGCCACCGGCTGCATCCGGTCGATCGCCGTCCCCGTCGGCGCCCCGGCCAGCACCGCCACCTCGGAGCGGTGGTCGGGGTACCCCATCGAGATCCGCATCAGGAACCGGTCGAGCTGCGCCTCCGGCAGCGGGTAGGTGCCGTCCATGTCCACCGGGTTCTGCGTCGCGATCACCATGAACGGGCGCGGCACCGGATGCGGCGTCCCCTCGACCGTGACGCGGCGCTCCTCCATGACCTCCAGCAGCGCCGACTGCGTCTTGGGCGACCCGCGGTTGATCTCGTCCGCGACCACCAGGTTCGCGAAGATCGGGCCGGGGTGGAACTCGAACGTGTTCGCCCCCTGGTTGAAGATCGACACGCCGGTGATGTCGCTGGGCAGCAGGTCGGGGGTGAACTGGACGCGGGTCCACTTGGCGTCCACCGTCGCCGAGATCGCGCGGGCGAGGGTGGTCTTGCCCACGCCGGGGACGTCCTCCACCAGCAGGTGCCCCTCGCTGAGCAGGCACACCAGCGCCAGCTCGATCTTGTCCCGCTTGCCCCGCACGACCTGCTCGATCGCCCCGGCCAGGGCCCCGAACAGCTGCGCGAAGCGGCCCGCCACGGCGTCCGCGTCCACCATCGCCTGATTCTCGGTCA
Source organism: Actinomadura sp. 21ATH (assembly GCF_041951345.1). Lineage (NCBI taxonomy): Bacteria > Bacillati > Actinomycetota > Actinomycetes > Streptosporangiales > Thermomonosporaceae > Actinomadura > Actinomadura sp. 21ATH. Next base: position 863,616 of record NZ_JBGNUR010000002.1, read on the forward strand.
TCGCTCACTCCCCCGCGGGACGGCCATCAGCTCACATCTCGCACTCGTAGAGACCATTCGACGGGTAAGGGCCCTTCGTGGTTGCCACGAGAGTGTCATTGAGGTAGCCGTCGCCGTATCTCGTCCGGACCCTGTTCCAGATGTCGCTGGACGTGCCGCTCTCACCGTCGCGGTAGTTCTCGCTCCTGACCTGGCAGACCACGGTCATGGAGATGATCTCGTTCTGCGGGATCCTTCCGGTCTGGGGCGAGTTCCTGGTGGGCGCCGCCCGGATCAGCGTGTTCGTCTCGCCGTTGTTCTGGTTGTCGATCTTTCTCGTGGGATAGGCGAGGTCGACCTCCGCGGCGGCCTTCGCGGGGGCGGTCCCGGCCGCGTTCCGGGCGGTGAGCTCGAAGCGGTGCTTCCGGGCGTTCCGCAGGCCGGTGACCGAGTGCGGGCTGGTCACGGGCGTGGGGGCGCCGCCGTCGACGCTCAGCATGTACGTGACGTCCGCGCCGCTCCCGGTCCAGGTGAGCGTGGCGCCCTTGTTCTTGGGCCGAGCCGCGAAACCGGCCGGGGTGCCCGGGACGGTGCAGGGCCGCACCGGGGCGCTCGGGACGGACGCCTTCTCGGCGTTCCTTCCGTCCGGGTCCCTGTACCGGACGGCGACCGAGAAGCTGTAGGTCTTCTCGCAACCGCCGCCCGTGACGGCGAACCGCCCCTGCCCCGCCCCGCGATCCGGCGGTCCGCGGGCCCGACCCGCCGGCGCGGAGTGACTCATGTCACGCTGCGGACACGTACCGGAAAGAACTGAACGCGACGCTTATGTCCGACGTCCTAACCTGGGGCAGCGCGGACGAGGACGACTTCGAGGTGGACGTGGACACGGTAAGCATCGCCGACCTGTGGGACCGGGTGACGGGAACGCAGCCCGACCCGCCGTGGTGGCTGGTCATCCTGGTCGGGCTGATCGCGCTCGGCGCGGTCCTGCACGGCCCGACCTGGCGGGTGGCCCGCAACGTGGTCACGATCGCGCACGAGGGCGGCCACGCGCTGATCGCCCTGGTCACCGGGCGCAAGCTGGACGGCATCAAGCTGCACTCCGACACCTCGGGCGTCACGGTCTCGCGCGGCAAGCCGCACGGGCCCGGCATGGTGTTCACCGCGATGGCCGGGTACATGACGCCGCCGCTGCTCGGCCTGCTGTTCGCCGCGCTCCTGGCGGGCGGCCGGATCACGCTGATGCTGTGGTTCTCGCTCGCGCTGCTGGCCGCCATGCTCGTCATGATCCGGAACGCGTACGGCGTGCTGTCCATCGTCGCCACCGGAGCGATCATCTTCGGCGTCTCCTGGCTGGGCGGCGCCAAGATCCAGGCGGGCTTCGCCTACCTGGCCGCGCTGTTCCTGCTGTTCGCCGCCGCGCGGCCCGTCGTCGAGCTCCAGCGGATGCGGACCCGGCACATGGCCCCCAGCTCCGACGCCGACCAGCTGGCCCACCTCACCGGCGTCCCGGGCCTGGCCTGGGTGACGCTGTTCGCCTCCGTCGCCCTGGGCGCGCTGCTCGTCGGCGGCCTCCTGCTGGTGCCCGACTCCGCGTCCGTGCCGGACCTGCCCACCCTGCCGTCTGCGCCCGGGCAGTAGCGCGGGCCGGATGCGGTCATGGGCCTGCCCGTCCCGGACGGGACGGGCCCACGATGGCTCATGGCACCGAAGAAGAGGCTCGACCGCGCCAAGTACCACCGCAAGCGCAAGGCACGCCTGCGCAGGGCCCGCCACCGCAGCCGCCCCACCGTGGGCAAGGGCCGGGGGCGCTGAGCGTTCCCCGCCGGTTCGCCCGCCGATCCCGCGAAGGGCCGGTCACTGTCCGACCCGGTCGATAGTTTCGAGGGTGTGAGCGGTCGATGGGATCGGGAGCGGGTGCTGGCCGTGGCGCCCGACGCCGCCGCGGCCAAGGCCGCGGCGGGCGTCGCCAGGGCCGCGTCGTGGGCCGGGACGGGCTGCGACGACGCGGCCGTGTGGGGCGAGTGCGCCGGCAGCGGCAGGACCGCCTACCGCGCCGCCGTCGACCTCGACGAGCCCGCGTACCGGTGCTCCTGCCCGAGCCGCAAGTTCCCCTGCAAGCACGCCCTCGGCCTGCTGCTGCTGTGGAGTGAGGGCGCCGTCGAGAGCGGGCCGCGGCCGGGCTGGGCCGCCGAGTGGATCGAGCAGCGGCGGGACCGGGCGGAGAAGGCGCGGGAGCGCCGGCAGGCCGCGGCCGCGAAGGCCAGGGATCCCCGGACGGCCGAGCGCCGCGAGCAGCGCGTCGACGGCGGCGTCGCCGAACTCGACCAGTGGCTGCGCGACCAGGTCGCGCACGGGCTCGCGCAGGCGGAGAAGGCGCCGTACCGGCTGTGGGACGACGCCGCGCGGCGGCTGGTCGACGCCCAGGCCGGGGCGCTGGCCGGGCAGGTGAAGGGGCTGGCGGCGATCCCCCGGCAGGCGGGCTGGCCCGACCGGCTCCTGGAGGAGTACGCGCTGCTCAGGCTGCTCGTACGGGCCTACCAGCGGCGCGAAGAGCTGCCGCCGGGGCTGCGCGAGACCGTCCGGTCGCGGGTCGGGTTCACGGTGCAGCAGGAGGAGGTGCTGCGCGACGGCGAGCGGGTGCGCGACTCCTGGCACGTGATCGGCTCGCGGGACGTGGCGCAGGACCAGCTCACGACGCGGCGGGTGTGGCTGCGCGGCCGGGAGAGCGGGCGGCCCGCGCTGGTCCTGTCGTTCGCCGCCCCGGGACGGCCGCTGGACGCCTCGCTGCCCGCGGGCGCCCGGGTCGAGGCGGAGCTGGCGTTCTACCCGGGGGCGCAGCCGCTGCGGGCGCTGGTCGCCGACCGGCTGGCCACGACGCCCGCGGGCGCCGGCGCGGGCGTGCCGGCGGGGCTGACGGTCGGGGCGTTCCTGGACGAGTACGCGGCGGCCCTGGGGCGCGACCCGTGGCTGGACCGCTGGCCCGCGCTGCTGAGCGGCGTGCGGCTCGCGCGGAACGGCGGGCCGCGGATCGTCGACGCGCACGGGGACGCGCTGCCGCTGCTGTCGGCCGAGCCGTGGCGGCTGCTGGCGGTCTCGGGCGGCGCGCCGGTGACGTTCGCCGGCGAGTGGTCGCCGCGGGGCCTGCTCCCCCTGGCGGCCTGGGCCGAAGGGGCGGCCGGGGGCGAGGGAGAGGGCGCCGGAGGGGAAGACGGGGACGAGGGGGTGGTGATCCTGTGAGCGGATGGAGCGAGCATGTCAGCGCGGCACTGCTGGGCACGGAACGGCGGCCGGCGCCCGAGTTGCCCGGCGTTCCGCCGGGCGGCGGTGATCCGGCGGGGCGGCTGCTGGACCAGGCGGCCGTCCTGGCGCTGCGCCGGCGGGCGGGCCGCCGGCCGCTGACCGGCGCCGAGCCGATCGCCCCGGCGCCGCAGGAGGACGCCCCGGTCGTGCCCGCCGCGGCCGGCCGGCGGCTGGGCCGCATCCTGGCCGGCGAGCAGATCCGGGTACTGCCCGAATGGCTGGACGCCGCCGCCGCGCACGGCCGCCGCGTACCGTCGCGGCTGCTGCCCGAGCTGCTGGAGAAGGGCCGCAGCGACCGGATGCTGCGCCCGGCCATCGCCCGGGCCGCCGGGCGGCGCGGCGTCTGGCTGGCGCTGCAGAACACCGACTGGGCCTACCTGGTCGGCTCGGGCGACGATCCGGGCGGCGACGCCGGGGTGTGGGAGACCGGCACCCGGCAGCAGCGCGTCGCCCACCTGACGCGGCTGCGCGGCACCGACCCGGCCGCCGCCCGCGACGCCCTCGGCGGCACCTGGGCCCGCGAGCCCGCCCCCGACCGCGCCGCGTTCCTGGCCACGTTCGAGACCGGCCTGTCCGCCGCCGACGAGGACTTCCTGGAGAAGGCCCTGGAGGACCGCGGCAAGGACGTCCGGCAGCTGGCCTCCGACCTGCTGGCCCGGCTGCCCGGCTCCGCGTACGGGCGGCGGATGGCGGTGCGGGCGCGCGAGTGCCTGCGGCCCGAGACCCGGACCGTGCGGGAGCGCGAGCGGACCTGGATCGTCGTCGAGCCGCCGCGCGGCCACGGCGAGGACCTGGCGCGCGACGGCGTCCCGTTCCATCCGACCGGGTCGTTCGCGCCCGGCCGCCGCGCCGGCGGGCCGGTCGGCACCCGCGCGGCCTGGCTGCGCGAGATCCTCGCCCGCACTCCCCTGGCGACCTGGACGGACCTGTTCGGCCTGCCGCCGCGGGAGATCGTCGGCCTGCCGGTCGCCCCGGCCGCCGCGGCCGGCCTCCCCGCGGAGGCGGGCGAGGCGTCCATGGCGGGCTCGGTGCACATCGGCTGGGCCCGCGCCGCGCTGCGCCAGCGCGACGTCGGCTGGGCCCGCGCGCTGCTGCGGGGCGGCGTGGCCGTCGACGAGCCCGAGGCCCTGGCCGACCTGCTCGCCGTCCTGCCCGAGGAGGAGCGCGGCACCGCCGCCGCCGACCTGATCCGCTGGGCCGAGGGCCGGCCCGACCTGCTGCGCGTCCTGGAACGGATCCCCGGCCCCTGGACCGGCGCGCTCGCCGAGGCGGTCGTGGCCAGCGTCGCGATGGCCGCCGAACGCTCCTCGTACCGCCACGAGCACGCCCTCACCCAGCTGTGCCGGCTGGCCGACCAGCGGCTCGCGCCGGACGCGGCGCCGCGCCTGGAGGCGCTGGCCGGCCGCCATGACGCCGCCGCCCTCACCGATCTGACCGAGACGCTGCGCTTCCGCCGCGACATGCTGAAGGAGCTCACCCCGTGACCGAGACGGTTCTCCGGCCGCACGCCGAGCAGCAGTACGCCGACGAGCTGGCCCGGCTGGCCGAGCACGACGACCGGCCCCGCCCGCCCGGCTGGCGGCTGTCGCCGTGGGCGGTGACCACGTACCTCCTGGGCGGGGAGCTGCCCGACGGCACGGCCGTCACGCCCAAGTACGTCGGCGCCCGGCGGCTGATGGAGGTCGCCGTCGCGACGCTGGCCACCGACCGCGCCCTGCTCCTGCTCGGCGTCCCCGGCACCGCCAAGACCTGGGTCTCCGAGCATCTGGCCGCCGCCGTCAGCGGCGACTCCACGCTGCTCGTCCAGGGCACCGCGGGCACTCCCGAGGAGGCGATCCGGTACGGCTGGAACTACGCCCGCCTGCTCGCCGAGGGCCCTTCGGAGAAGGCCCTGGTCGAGAGCCCCCTCATGCGGGCCATGCGGACCGGCTCGGTGGCCCGGATCGAGGAGCTGACCCGGATGCCGGGCGACGTCCAGGACACGCTGATCACGATCCTGTCCGAGAAGACGCTCCCGGTCCCCGAGCTGAACACCGAGGTCCAGGCCGCGAAGGGCTTCACGGTGATCGCCACGGCCAACGACCGCGACCGCGGCGTGAACGAGCTGTCCAGCGCCCTGCGCCGGCGCTTCAACACCGTCGTGCTGCCGCTGCCCGAGTCGGTGGAGGACGAGGTCGACATCGTGGCCCGCCGCGTCGACCAGATCGGCGCCGCCCTCGAACTGCCCGAGGCGCCCGCCGGCCTGGAGGAGATCCGCCGCGTCGTCACCGTGTTCCGGGAGCTGCGCGGCGGGCTCAGCAGCGACGGCCGCACCAGGCTCAAGTCGCCGAGCGGCACGCTCAGCACCGCCGAGGCCATCTCCGTGATCACCAGCGGGCTGGCGCTGGCGGCCCACTTCGGCGACGGCGTGCTGCGCGCCGCCGACGTCGCCGGCGGCATCGTCGGCGCCGTCGTCCAGGACCCGGTGTCCGACCGGGTCGTCTGGCAGGAGTACCTGGAGACCGTCGTCCGCGACCGTCCCGAATGGCATGACTTCTACCGCGCCTGCCGGGAGGTGTCTTGACCGCCGACCGCGGCGCGAAGGCCCGGGTCGAGGTCTACGGCATCCGCCACCACGGCCCCGGCTCGGCCCGGGCCGTGCGGCGGGCCCTGGAGGAGTTCCGGCCGGGCGCGGTCCTGATCGAGGGCCCGCCGGAGGCCGACGCCATCGTCCGGCTGGCCGGCGAGCCCGGGATGGTCCCGCCGGTGGCGCTGCTGGCGTACGCCCCGGGCCGTCCCGCGACCGCCCCGGCCGGCGCGACCGACCGCCAGGCGGCGTTCTGGCCGTTCGCCGAGTTCAGCCCCGAATGGCAGGCCATCCGGTACGCCCTGGACGCGGGCGTCCCGGTCCGCTTCTGCGATCTTCCCGCCGCCCACCAGCTGGCCGATCCCGACGGGCCTGGCGAACCCGGCGAGCCCGGCGAGCCCGGTGACACCGCCGTGCCGGAACCGGAGCAGCAGCCTGGCGAGCCCGCCGGAGCCGCGGCGCCGGGCGGGCCGGACGTACCAGACGTACCGGACGGGCCGGACGGGGCGGACGGGGCGGACGGGGCGGAGGGGGCGGGCGAGCGGGAGATCCGGATGGACCCGCTCGGGTGGCTGGCCAAGGCGGCCGGGTACGACGACGCCGAGCGCTGGTGGGACGACGTGGTGGAGCACCGCCACGGCGGGCCCTCCCCGTTCCCCGCGATCGCCGAGGCGATGGCCGAGCTGCGCGAGGGGCTGCCCGCGGAGGGGGCCGGCGGCCTCCCGGACGCCTACCTGGAACGGGAGGAGCAGCGCGAGGCGTACATGCGGCGGACGCTGCGGCGCACCCTCAAGGAGGGCCACGAGAGCGTCGCGGTGGTGTGCGGCGCCTGGCACGTGCCCGCCCTCCTCCGGGAGGTCCCGGCGGCGCGCGACGACCGGACGCTGCGCGGGCTGCCCAAGGCGAAGGTCGCGATGACCTGGGTGCCGTGGACGCACGGGCGGCTGGCCGGCAGGTCCGGGTACGGGGCGGGGGTGCGCTCGCCGGGCTGGTACCACCACCTGTTCACGGCCCCCGACCGGCCGGTCGAGCGGTGGCTGACCGACGCGGCCCGGGTGCTGCGGGAGGAGGACCTGCACGTCTCGTCCGCGCACGTGATCGAGGGCGTCCGGCTGGCGGAGGCCCTCGCCGCGCTGCGCGGCCGGCCGCTGGCCGGGCTCGACGAGATCACCGAGGCGACCCGCGCGGTGCTCTGCGAGGGCAACGAGCTGCCGGTGGAGCTGATCCAGCGCCGCATGGTGGTCGGCGAGCGGCTCGGCGCCGTACCGGAGAGCACGCCGATGGTGCCGCTCGCCCGCGATCTGGAGGCGCAGACGAAGCGGCTGCGCCTCACCCGGTCGCCGCTGGACCGGGAGCAGGTCCTCGACCTGCGGCGGCCCGTCGACCTGGACCGCAGCCGGCTGCTGCACCGGCTCCGGCTGCTGGACGTCGACTGGGGCGTCCCCGAGGACGGCGGCGGCCGGTCGAAGGGGACGTTCCGGGAGACCTGGACGCTGATGTGGCGGCCGGAGTTCGAGGTGGAGCTGATCGAGGCGAGCGCGTGGGGCACCACCGTGCTCGGCGCCGCGACCGCGCGGGCCGAGGCGATGGCCGGGCACGCCGCGGCGCTCGCCGACCTCACCGCCGTCGCCGAACGCTGCCTGCTCGCCGACCTGGGCGGCGCGCTGCCCGCCGTGATGCGCGCCCTCGCCGACCGGGCCGCCGTCGACTCCGACGTCGCGCACCTGATGGCGGCGCTGCCCGCGCTGGTCCGGGCGCTGCGGTACGGCGACGTGCGCGGCACCGCGACCGGCCCGCTCCGCACCGTCGTCGACGGCCTGGTGGTGCGGATCTGCGTCGGCCTGCCGCCCGCCGTCACCGCGCTCGACGACGACGCGGCCCGCGAGACGCTCGCCCGGATCGACGCCGTCCACGGCGCCCTCGCGCTGCTCGGCGACGACGAGCACCTCGGCCGGTGGCGGCGCACCCTGGCCGCCGTCATCGACCGCCGCGACCTGCACGGCCTCCTGGAGGGGCGGCTGGCGCGGCTGCTGCTGGACGCCGGCCTGCTGCCGGACGCGGCCGGCCGGATGGCCCGCTCGGTCTCGGCCGGCGCCGCCCCCGAGCGCGCCGCCGCCTGGGTCGAGGGCTTCCTGTCCGGCGGCGGGCTGATCCTCGTCCACGACGAGGAGCTGCTCCGCCTGGTCGACGGCTGGATCGCGGGCCTGCCCGGCGACTCGTTCACCGACGTGCTGCCGCTGCTCCGCCGCACCTTCGGCGGCTACGCGGCCGCCGAGCGCCGCACCATCGGCGAGCGGGTCCGGCACCTGGACGCGCCGCGCGGCCCCGCCCGTCCCGGCGACCTCGACCACGATCCCGAACGGGCCGCCGCGGCCACCGCGACCGCCCTGGACATCCTCGGCTGGAGAGTGCCGTGAACACCGACGAACGCCTCAAGCGCTGGCGGCTCGTCCTCGGCGGCGAGGGCGGCGCCGAGGGAACCGGCGCGCAGCTCTCCGGCGAGGAGGCCCGGATGGACGGCGCCCTGGAGAAGCTGTACGGCGCCGGTGACGACGGCCGCTCCCGGTCCGGGCGGCGCGGCGCGGGCCTCGGCGACTCGGCGCCGGCCGTGGCCCGCTGGCTCGGCGACATCCGCGCGTACTTCCCGTCCACCGTCGTCCAGGTGATGCAGAAGGACGCGATCGAACGCCTCAACCTGACCCGCCTCCTCATGGAGCCGGAGATGCTGGACGCCGTCGAACCGGACGTGCACCTGGTCGGCACGCTCCTCTCGCTCAACCAGGTGCTGCCCGACCGGGCCCGCGAGTCCGCCCGCGCCGTCGTCCGCAAGGTCGTCCAGGACCTGGAGAGCCGGCTCGCCCAGCGCACCCGCTCGACGGTCGGCGGCGCGCTGGACCGCTCGGCCCGCGTCCGGCGCCCCCGCCGCCTCGCCGACGTCGACTGGAGCCGCACGATCCGCGCCAACCTGCGGAACTACCTCCCCGACCACGGCACCCTCGTACCCGAGCGCATGATCGGGTACGGCCGCCGGCGGCAGGGCGTGGAGCGGGACGTGGTGCTGTGCGTGGACCAGAGCGGCTCGATGGCGGCCTCGGTCGTCCACGCGGGTGTCTTCGCGGCCGTGCTGGCGTCGGTGCGCTCGCTCCGCACGTCCCTGGTCGTCTTCGACACCGCGGTCGTGGACCTCACCGACCAGCTGCACGACCCGGTCGAGGTGCTGTTCGGCACCCAGCTCGGCGGCGGCACCGACATCAACCGCGCGCTCGCGTACTGCCAGGGCCTCGTCACCCGCCCCGGCGACACGATCCTGGTCCTGATCAGCGACCTGTTCGAGGGCGGGGTCCGCGCCGACATGCTGCGGCGCGTCGCGGCCCTGACCGCCGCCGGCGTCCAGGTGATCGTCCTGCTGGCGCTGTCGGACGAGGGCGCCCCCGCCCACGACCACGAGAACGCCGCCGCGCTCGCCGCCATGGGCGTCCCCGCGTTCGCCTGCACGCCCGACGCCTTCCCCGGCCTCATGGCCGCCGCCATAGAACGCCGCGACCTCAAGGAGTGGTCCGAACGCCACCGGCCGTCAGCGTGACCGCAGCCCCATGGCCAGCAGCACCACGACCAGGGCGGTCACTCCGGCGTGCACGGCCAGCGCCGAGACCTGCACCGCCACGAGCGGGCTCCAGGCCCCCCACAGGGCGACCCGCAGGACCCGCACCACCAGGACCGTCCAGGCCGCCGCCCGGCTCCCCCGCCAGGCCAGCACCACGCCCACCAGCGTGATCACCGCGAGCAGCACGAACGATCCCGCCACCACCGGCAGCCACCGCCCGCCGGGCCCCTCGCTCAGCTCCGGCCGCGCGACCAGGATCGCGAGCGACGCCACGTCCAGCGCGGCCAGCAGCCCCGCCAGAACGAGCCCCACGACCACCGCCGCGCTCCGCGGCAGCCGCCGGTAACCGCCACCGCTCTCCCCCGCCCCGGCCTCAGAGTCACCGGAACGCCCATGCGGAGGCACCGCGCCCTCGGGCGGCGGCCTCCCCGGCTCGGCCCGCCCAGGAACGCCCGGCCGCGCACGCGAAGCCTCCCCCTGCGACGCCCCCCAGCCCGGATGCCCCGGCGAAACGGGCCCGGGCCCGCCGGGCCCAGCAGGCAGAGCCCCCTCCCCCTGCGCTGGACTCCAGCCCGCACCCCCCGGCGAAGCAACTCCGGACCCGCCAGGACCGGCAGGCGAAGCCCCTTCACCCTGCGCTGGACTCCAGCCCGCACCTCCCGGCGAGCCAGCTCCAGGCCCGCCGGGACCCGCAGACGGAGCCCCCTCCCCCTGCGACGGGCTCCAACCCGCACCTCCCGGCGAGGCAGGTTCGGGCGCGCCGGGACCGGCAGGCGGGGGCTCTTGCCCTTGCGGGGGGCTCCAGGGCGGATGTCGCGTATCGGAACGGCCGGGCGCGCCGGGAGTCGGAGGCGGCGGCCCCGCCTCCTGTGGCGGGCTCCAGGGGTGGGGGCCCGGGTCGGGGTTCTTGTGCGGCGCGGGGGGCGGGGGCTTGCTCTCGCCCAGGAGCCAGAGGAGGGCCTCTTCCGCGGTGGGGCGGCCGGCGGGGTCCTTGCGCAGGCAGGCGCGGGCCACGTCGGCGATCTCGTCGGGGAGGACGGAGACGTCGGGGGTCTCGTTCATGATCCGGTACATCACGACCGGGACGGACGGGCCGCTGAACGGGTCGCGGCCGGTGGCGGCGAAGAGGAGGGTGAGCGCCCAGGCGAACAGGTCGGCGGCCGGGCCGATGTCGGTGCCGGCGAACTGCTCGGGGGCCATGTAGGCGGGGGTCCCGATGATCTGGCTGGTGAGGGTGGCCTCGGAGTCCAGCGCGCGGGCGATGCCGAAGTCGATGACGCGGGGGCCGTCCGGGCCCATCAGGACGTTCTGCGGCTTGAAGTCGCGGTGCACGATGCCCGCGCGGTGGATGGCGGTGAGCGCGGTGACCGATCTGATGGCGAGGCGGTCGAGGTCGGCGCCGGTACGGGGGCCGCGGTCGTCCACGAGCTGCCGCAGGGACGGGCCGGGGATGTACTCGCTGACGATGTAGGGGCGGTCGCCGGCCATGTCGGCCTCCAGCATCTGCGCCGTGCAGAAGCCGGCGACGCGCTGGAGCAGCGACAGCTCGCGGACGAAGCGGGCGCGGGCCCCGGCGTCGGCGATCGTGCGGGCGTGCAGGAGCTTGATGGCGACCTCGCCGTCGCCGGCCCGGCCCAGGTACACCACGCCCTGGCCGCCGGTGCCGAGCCGGGCGAGGATCTCGTACGCGCCCAGCCGGGCGGGGTCGGCGGGGCTGAGTGGCTGTGTCATCGGGTCCCCGTTACGAAAATACGAACAATTGACCAGGCACAAAACCCGCCGCCGTGGCATCAAAGAGTATAGGTTCGACCGGCCACGGGCGGGAGAGACACATGCCGGAGATCAATTCTCGAATTCTCGGGGGCGGCCTCGTCCCCGTGCTGGTTCTCGGGGCCTCGCTCCTGGGAGGTTGCGGGGACGCGGGTGAAACGATCACGCGCCTGACGGTGGGATCGGCGGGGCCCGATCCGTACACGCTGATGTCGAACACCGACCGGCAGCGGATCGAGCGGAGCCCGGCCAGGGGCGGCACGAAGGACGGGAGCACGCCGGGCCTGTACGGGGGCACCCGGCAGGCGGCGAGCTGCGACCCGGCCAAGCTGATCGCGTTCCTGCAGGCCAACCCGGCCAAGGCGAAGGCGTGGGCCAGGGTGCACCGCATCGGGGCCGGGGACATCCCGGGGTTCGTGGGGCGGCTCACGCCGGTGCTGCTGCGCACGGACACGCTGGTGACCAACCACGGGTTCAAGGCGGGGAAGCCGACCCGGATCCCGGCGGTGCTCCAGGCCGGTATAGGGGTCCTGGTGAACGAATACGGCGTTCCGGTGGTGAAGTGCAATTGCGGCAATCCACTGACACAGCCGGACAAAAAGATCTCCACCGGGAAGGCGAAGTACAAAGGATCTTCGTGGCCGGGATTCTCCAAGCGCGCGGTCACCAAGATCCAGGTGAAGACGACCGTCCAGGTGTTCGTTCTGGTGGACCCGGACGCGACCATGGGGTTCGAGCGGCCGGTCGCGACGACCGGCGGGGCGGACGGCCCGCCGCAGGCGCTCCCTGAGGAGCTGTCGGCGTCGCCGGATCCGTCGGACTCGGGCAGCGCGGATCCGAGCGCGCCGCCGACCGATTCCGGCACCCCGGGCATTCCGACCGGAGAACCGGGTACGCAGCCCCCGGTCGACCCCCAGCCGTCCGATGGCGGGGAGGTCCCGCCGACCCCCGAGGGCGGCCAGGTCCCGGAGAACAGCCCGACGGGGCAGGTCGGCCCGACCTGATCGGCGATGTTAGTCTGTTCATATGAGCAGTGCTTCAGACATTAGGACCGCCGACGCGTGCGCCGTCCGCGTCGTGGATCCGGCCAAGGTGTCCATGGTGACCGCGGCCATGCCGGAGCCGGACAAGATCTCTGAGCTGGCGCAGATCTTCGGGCTGCTGGCCGATCCGGGCCGGCTGCGCGTGATCACCGCGCTGCTCGAGGGCGGCGAGATGTGCGTGTGCGACATCGCGGCCGCCTGCGGGCACAGCGAGTCCGGGGTGTCGCACTCGCTGCGCCTGCTGCGCGCCAACCGCGTCGTCCGGGTACGGCGGTCCGGGCGGCGCGCGTACTACCGGCTGGACGACTCGCACGTGCGGATGCTCCTGGACGTGGCGCTCGCGCACATCGGCCACGAGGAGGCGGCCGAATGAGCGAGCCGGAGGCGGCACGCGGGCGAGCGGGGGGCACGGTGAGCGGCGGGCACGGGCACGGGCATGGGCACGGGGTGTCCGCGCAGGCCGATCGGCGGTATCTGGCGGCGGCGCTGGCGCTGATCCTCGGCTACATGAGCGTCGAGGTCGTCATCGGCCTGGCGGCGCGGTCGCTGGCGCTGATCACCGACGCGGCGCACATGATGACCGACGCGTTCGCGATCGCGCTGGCGCTGATCGCGATGCGGATCGCGGCCCGCCCGCCGCGCGGCGGCTACACCTACGGGCTGCGCCGCACGGAGATCCTCTCGGCGCAGCTGAACGGCCTCACGCTGATCCTGCTGGCGGCGTTCTTCGTGTACGAGGGCGTCGAGCGGCTGATCCACCCGCCCGACGTGAACGGGCCGCTGGTGTTCTGGACGTCGCTGGCCGGGGTCGCGGTCAACGTCGCCGCGACCTGGCTGATCAGCAAGGCCGACCGGCGCAGCCTGAACGTCGAGGGCGCGTTCCAGCACATCCTGAACGACCTGTACGCGTTCATCTCCACCGCCGTCGCCGGCCTGCTGGTGTGGACGGCGGGCTTCGCGCGGGCCGACGCGATCGCCTCGCTGGTGGTCGCGGCGCTGATGCTCAAGGCGGGGTACGGCCTGCTGCGCGACGCGGGGCGGGTGCTCATGGAGGCGGCCCCGGCGGGACTGGACCCGAGCGAGCTGGGCGCCCGGCTGGCCGAGCGGCCCTGCGTGGAGGAGGTCCACGACCTGCACGTGTGGGAGGTCAGCTCCGGCTATCCCGCGCTGTCGGCGCACGTGCTGGTCGAGCCGAAGGGCGACTGCCACGCGGTGCGGCGCGATCTCCAGGAGGTGCTGCGCGACTCGTACGGCATCACGCACACCACGCTGGAGGTCGACCACGCGGACGAGGAGTTCCACTGCGAGGACCCGCACGGCCCCCGGCACGTGTCCGGCGGCGAGCCGCACGAGCACGCCGGCGAGAGCCGCTGCGGCCACTGACCGCGGGCCGGTCGAGCGCGCCGGTCAGCTGAGCGCGGGGCTCAGGTCGAGGAGCTTGGCGGAGGCGTCCCAGCAGACGGTGCGGAGCCAGTCGTCGCCGAGGTCGAGGCGGGCGAGGGCCTCCAGCTGGTGGGCGTACTCGTACGGGATGTTCGGGAAGTCGGTGCCGAGCAGGACCCGGCCGGCCAGTCCGAGGTCGCGGAGGCGGGGCATCAGCTCGGGCGGGAAGTGGCCGAGGCCGCCGAAGAAGTCGGTGAACGCCATCGTGGTGTCGAAGGTGACCCGCTCGTACCGGTCGGCGAGGTCGAAGAACCCCTCGAACTCGGGGGCGCCGAGATGGGCGATGATCGCGGCGAGCCGGGGGTGCCGGGCCAGCACGCCGCCGAACGGGCCGGGCCCGGTGAAGCCGTTGGCGACCGGGCCCGAGCCGGCGTGCACGACGACCGGCACGCCGGCGTCGGCGAGCAGGCCCCAGACCTCGTCCAGCTCGGGGACGCGGGGGTCGAAGCCGCCGACCTGGAGGTGCACCTTGAAGATCCGGGTGCCGGCGTCGATGGCGCGGCGGACGTACGACAGCGCCTCGGGCTCGGGGTAGAACGTGCCGGTCGGGACGCATTCGGGGACCCGGGCGGCGAACGCGGCGGTCCACTCGTTCAGGGTCTCGGCCATGCCGGGCTTGTGCGGGTAGGCCAGCGAGGTGAACGCGCGGACGCCGAGCGCCCGCAGCAGCGTGATCCGCTCCTCCTCGGGGACCTTGTAGTGGATCGGCCACTCGTGCCCGATCAGCGGCCCGGCCGAGTCGAAGTACTCCCAGACCCGCGACATCAGCCGCGGCGGCATGAAGTGGACGTGGACGTCGATGACGCCCGGCAGCCCCAGCGACCGCCAGAAGGCGGGCACCTCGGCGTCGGAAGCGGGGTGGGGAGGCGGGAGAGACCCCGGACCGCGAGCAGAACGAGATTCAGCCACGTTTCGACACTAGTGCCTCGCGGATCCCGCCCCCCGGCCGCGTCCGCTCACCGGGACGGCGCCCGCTGACCGGGACTCCGGGGCCCACTGAACGGGACTCGGTCCGGTCAGCGGGACCCGGGGCCGCCGGACCGGCCGGTCTCCCGCAGGGGCGCCTCAGAGGATCTCGGCCAGCAGGACGGGGAGCGCGGAGTGGAGTTCGCGGCCCCAGTACGGCCAGCGGTGCGTGCCCGGGTAGAAGTGGGTCGACACCGGGATGCCGAGCTTCCTGCACTTGCCGGCGAAGTCCTGGCCGACCTGGTGGGCGAGCGCCTCGACGCGGTCGGGGCCCGTACCGGCGCCCGCCCCCGGCCCCGGGTCGTACGGGCCGGCGGTGCCGTCCCCGGAGGCGACGTACAGCCGGACGCCGGCCAGCCGGTCGGCCAGGTCGTACGGGTTGTGGTGGCGCCACACCAGGCGCTGGGCGTCCGGGTCGCCCCACAGGTCGGTCCAGTCCGCGGGCCCGCCGCCGATCTGTACCGAGAGCTGCACCAGATCGGGCAGGTCCAGCCGGGCGGGGTCGCGGTGCAGGGTGTTGAGGGCCCCGCTGAACGAGGCGGCCGCCCGGAACAGCCCGCGGTGCCGCGCCGCGTACGCGAGCGCGCCCATCCCGCCCATTCCGGCGCCCGCGACGGCGCGTTCGGGGCCGGCGCGATATCCGCGTTCGAGAATCTGGCGCAGTTCGGCCAGATGGAACGTCTCCCACTTGGGCGGCCCGCCGGCGCCGCGGTTCCACCAATCCGAATAGGTGCCGCAAGGGCCGGCGTCCGGCATGACGACGAGCACCTCGTGGTCGCCGACGATCCGTTCGAGGTCGGCGTGCACGCTCCAGGAGGCGTGGTCGGCGGCGGCGCCGCTGCCGTGCAGGAGCCACAGCACCGGCCAGGTGCGGGCCGCGTCGCGGGACCAGCCGGGCGGGAGCAGCAACCGGACGTGCGCGATTCCGGCCAGGACGGGCGAGCGTACGGTCAGGTCGAGCAGCCGCGGCCCGGGGCTGCGCTCGCCGACGACGGTGGCGCCGTCGTCGGCGGCCGGGGCGGCCGCGGGCGCGGGTCCGCCGGGCGCGATGGAGGCCAGCAGGCCCGCCGCCCCGGCAAGGAATCCCACTCCGAGCAGACCTGGTCGCCACATATTTTCGCCCCGCGCTTTCGCTCGCCGTATTAACCGAAATATCCCCAGGATCGGCGGCGGACCAACGCACGGTAACGGAATATAAAATACCTGTCACAGGCGGATTCCGGGCGACCGGTAGGGTGTGCCCGGAACGCTGGAGGGAGACGACCGGTCGAGATGCGGAGCAAAGCGGAGCTGGAGGCGGCGATCCGCGGGGCGGGCCGGGCGGTCCTGATGGTCAACGTCCGGTCGCGGCGCGGCCGCCGGCTGTACGACACCGCCCGCGCCCTGCTGGACGAGGCCGGGCTGGAGTTCGCCGAGGTGCACCCGGTGGGCGAGCCGGACCGGCTGGGCGAGCTGTTCGAGAAGGTGCTGGCCAGGGACCCCGACCTGGTGGTGGTGGGCGGCGGCGACGGCACGATCGCCGAGGCGGTGGGCCATCTGGCGCACCGCGACATCGCGCTCGGCGTGCTGCCGCTGGGCACCACCAACAACTTCGCGCGCAGCCTGGAGCTGCCGCTCGATCTGGCGGGGGCGGTGCGGGAGCTGCGCGACGGCAAGGTCGCCGACGTGGACGTGGGCCTGTTCGAGGGCACCCCGCCCGGCGGCGCGAGCGCGGCGGACCCGGCCGGCACGACCGACGCCGACGGCGAGCCCGGGTCCACGCACATCTTCGCCAACATGGTGAGCCTCGGCCTGTCGGTGAACGTGGCCGAGCAGGTGCCGCACGAGCTGAAGCGGGTGCTCGGGCGGGCCGCGTACGCGGTCACGGCGGCCCGGCTGCTGCCCCGGCACGAGGCGTTCAAGGCCACCATCCGGAT
This sequence comes from Actinomadura sp. 21ATH, assembly GCF_041951345.1. Taxonomy (NCBI): domain Bacteria; kingdom Bacillati; phylum Actinomycetota; class Actinomycetes; order Streptosporangiales; family Thermomonosporaceae; genus Actinomadura; species Actinomadura sp. 21ATH. Next base: position 880,206 of record NZ_JBGNUR010000002.1, read on the forward strand.
CGGCGACGAGACGTACGAGATGGCCACCCACCAGCTGAACGTGGCCAACGGCGCCCACCACAGCGGCACCCGCATCGCCCGCGACGCCAGCCCCGACGACCGGCTGCTGGCGGTGTACCGGCTGGGCGACCACCGGCGGCTGCGGCTGGCGTCGGCGACGGCCCGGCACGTGCTGACCGGGCCGCGGCGCACGCTGGCGGAGGAGGAGTTCCTGACCACCGACCAGGTGCACATCACCACCGATCCGCCCCTGTCGGTGGACGTGGACGGCGAGATCAGGGGCCGGACGCCGATCACGGTGCGGCTGCTCGGCAACGCGCTGCGCGTGATCGTCCCGCAGGGCTTCGTCGACACCTGAGCCGGCGCACGGCCGGCCCGCGTGACCGGCCGTGCGACAGGCCCGGGCGACGATTCCGGGCCGGTTCGCCCGCCCGGAACGGGGCAGGCATACCGGCATGAAGCCGACGACTCTCTCAGGGCTGGACCCCTTCGCGATCTTCGATGCCGAGGCGGCCCGGCTGGACGCCTACTTCGGCGGCCTCACCGGGCCCGACTGGGACCACGACTCGCGCTGCGCGGGCTGGTCGGTGCGGGACGTGCTGGCCCACCTGGCCGGCGAGGAGATGTACAACCACGCCTGCCTGGACGACGATCTCGACGGCCTGTTCGCCCGCCTGGAGAAGGAGGGGATCCAGGATCTCGGCGCGTTCAACGAGTGGTGCGTCCGGCAGCGGCGCGGGCTGCCCGTCGAGGAGGTGCTGGCGGAGTGGCGCCGCGAGAACGGCGACACCCGGCGCCGGATGCGCGAGCTGGGCGGCACCGCGACGCTCGCCACGATGGCGGGCCCGTACCCGGTGGCCCTCCAGACCCTGCACTACGCCTCGGAGTACGCCACGCACGCCGACGACGTGAACGTCCCGGTCGAGCCGGGCGAGGAGCCCGAGCGGACGGCCTGGCGGGCCAAGGTCGGGATCTTCGCGCTGGAGGAGCGGGACTCCCCCGTCCGGGTGACGGAGATCGCCGGCGGGTACCGGGTGGAGCTGGACGGCCGGTCGGCGGAGTTGTCGGCGGCCGACTTCGTGGACGCCACCACCGCCCGCCTGGACGCCGGTCACACGCTGGACCCCGAGCTGCGCGGCGCGCTGGTCGCCCTCGCCTGAGCCGCGCCGTCAGCCCGTGGGCGAGGCCGGGGGCGGGGGCGAGGCCGGGGGCCGCTCCCCCGCCATGACGTACGCGCCGTTCCGCAGGCGCTCGACGAGCCCGCGGGTCCACTCGGCGCCGGTGTCGGCCGAGTGGACCCACCAGCCGAGCAGCTCGTTCAGGTGGTCGAGCGGCCGGTCCCCGCTCTCGCCGATGTGCGGCGCGACCGCGGCGCGCCACTCCGCGAGCCCCTCCAGCCGCCGCTCGAACAGCGCGATCGCCTCGTCCCGGGGGAGTTCGGTGAGGAAGCCCAGCGCCGCCGAGAACAGCTCGGGGCGCCGGGTGTCCACCTCGGTGATCGCGCCGCGCAGCAGCCGGAGGAACTCCGCCGCGCCGGCCTCGGTGATCTCGTAGTCGACGCGGGGCGGGCCGGCGTCGTTGTCGGGGATCTCGTACGAGCGCAGCAGCCCCTCCTTGGTGAGCTGCTTGAGCGCGTGGTAGATCGAACCGGGGTTGACGTTGGCCCACTCGTCGGAGCCCCACGACAGCAGTTCCCGGCGGATCTCGTAACCGTTCGCCCGGCCCGCGCCGCGCACCCCTCCCAGCACCAGCAGCCGCGTCGCCGACATCGCTCCCCTGTCCCGTACGGATCCGTCCGGGACAGGGTATTGGGCCGGGTCAGGCGGCGCCGATCCGGTCGATCTCGGCGAGGTCCTCCGGGGTGAGGCGGAGGCCCGCGGCGGCGACGTTCTCCTCCAGGTGGGCGAGGGAGGAGGTGCCGGGGATCGCCAGCATGACCGGGGACAGCGCCAGCAGCCCGGCCAGCAGGACCTGCGCCACGGTGGCGCCGTGCCGCCCGGCGACCTCCTTCAGCTCCGGCGCGTCCGGGATCCCGAAGCCGCCCAGCGGGAAGTACGGCACGTACGCGATGCCCTCGCGCTCGCACAGCTCCAGCATCGCCGCGTCCTGCGGCTTGGTCACGTCGAACCAGTTCTGCACGGCCGCGACCGGCGCGATCCGGCGGGCCTCCTCCAGCTGCGCCAGGCTCACGTGGCTGACCCCGAGGTGGCGGATCAGCCCCTCCTCGCGCAGGCCGGCCAGCACCTCGAACCGCTCGGCGATCGAGTCGTCGTTCGGCGGCTCCAGCCCGCCGACCCGCAGGTTGACCAGGTCCAGCCGGTCGAGGCCCAGCTCGCGCAGGTTCCGCTCGACCTCGCCGCGCAGCTCCCCGGTCGCCACCTGGCCCGTCGGGACGGGGTCGTCCGGGCCCTTGTACGGGCCCACCTTGGTCGCGATCACCAGGCCGTCCGGGTACGGCGACAGCGCCTCGCGGAGGATGTCGTTGGCCGCCAGCCCGCCGCGCTCGTAGAAGGCGGCGGTGTCGATGTGGTTCACGCCCAGCTCCACCGCGCGGCGCGCCACCGCGAGCCCGTTCTCGCGGTCGTTGGCGGGCCCGTCGATCGCGCTCGCCGGGAGCCGCATCGCGCCGAAGCCCATCCGGCCGATCCGCAGCTCGCCGCCCAGTTCCCAAGTGTCGTTCGGTCGTTCGCTCATGGCGTCCACTGTGCCGGGCCGGCCGCCCGGTCCCGGGCGATTGGCAGCTTGCTGCCAGGATTGCCGGGGTCCCCGCGGTTGGGCAGACTGGAGGGCGATGAGCGCTGATCAGGACGTGAACGTCACGCTGCGCGGCGAGATGGAGCTGGCGGAGCGCGCCGGGCACCTGTTCGGCCGCGCCCGGGAGGAGTTCGTCTGCGCGGCGACCGACCTCAACACGTGGGTGCTGCCCGAGGTCCGGGAGCAGATCGTCAAGATGCGCTGGGAGCAGCCGGCCGGGCTGCGCGTCTGCAAGATCTACAACCCGGCGGCGCTGGCCGCCGAGGAGTCCGAGCGGCACGTGCTGGAGATGGCCGCGCGCGGGGTCGAGGTGCGGATCTGCACCGCCCGGCTGCGGCAGGAGACGATCATCATCGACCGCCGGGTGGCGGTGCTGGCGGGCCCGCCCGTGCAGGGCGTGCGGACGTACACGGTGGTCCGCTCGCCGGACGTCGTCGCGAGCATGCGGACGCTCTACTGGGCCACCTGGGAGTCGTCGGCCGAGCTGGCCGACTTCCGCCGCGGCCGGCCGCCGGCGCTCGGCGAGGAGAGCCTGGAGATCCTGCGGCTGCTGGGCGGCGGCTACAAGGACGAGACGGCCGCCCGCCGGCTCGGCATGTCGCTGCGCACCTACCGCCGCCGGGTCGCGGAGATCCTCACGCTGCTGGACGCCGAGTCCCGCTTCCAGGCGGGCCGCCGCGCGCACGAACTGGGCCTGCTGAACTGACCCCGGCCGCCGACCCGGCCGCCCGTCCGGTCAGCCGCCGGCGAGCGGGACGAGCTTGATGAACACCAGTTCCGGGTCGCCGGACAGGTCGATCTCCTCGTCCAGGTCCTCCACCTGGCGGTCGCCGGCCAGCATGAAGAAGCCGTTGGACAGGAACGCCTTCTCGGCGACCGCGGCCTGCCGCTCCCAGTCCAGCGTGCGCGGCTCGCGCAGCCGGTAGCCGTTCAGCTCGATCTCGGCGTCCTCCGGCCGGACCAGGCCGTTGAAGCGGTCGGTCGGCCGCGCGTTGAACCGGGCGACCTCCTCGCGGACGCGCAGCCTGATCAGCTCACGGGCGGTCATCGCGGCGGGCAGGTCCGCCACCCGGAACGCGGCCGGCCCGGTGCCGGTCGCGGTCCCGTCGCGGAAGGTCACGGCGGGCATCTAGGCTCCTCGCTTGATCTGGCCCGTGATGGACGGGTCGTCGATCTCGGTGTCGGCGGCCAGCAGGAACGCCTTGCTGAGGATCACCGAGAGGCGGTCCTCCTCGAACGGCAGGAAGACCTTGCCGGGGGCGCGTGACGCGGAGCGGACGATGCACAGGTAGGAATCGTCCGGCTCCATCAGGATGTTGGCGCTGCCCAGATGGATCTTGTAGGTGCGCAGGTCGCCCCGCACCACCAGGTAGCGGCCCTCGATCGAGCAGCGGCCGGCGATCCTCGTGCGCGGCAGGATGCGGGCCAGCGCGTCCCGCCGGACCTCCGCGGACGCCGTCAGGTCGCCGAAGCCCACGCGGTGCCAGTAGTCCGCGTACCGCGTCTCGCCCCGGTCGTCCCAGGCCGGGTCGGCGGCCACCGAGGTGACGCCGACGAACAGGTCCACGTCCCGCATGACCTCGCTGAACACCACGGCGGGCGCCTCAGACAGCGGCACCGGCCGCCACTCGTCGCCCGCGCGCCGCGACAGCCGCACCTGGTCGGTGGCGCACAGTTCGATGTCGTGCAGATCCTCCACGTACTCGTGGTAGAACGAGGCCCGCCACTCCCCCGAGGCGAGCACCCGGTGGGCGACGTCGTCCTGCCCGCCGTCCCAGGGGCCGAGCATGCGGCTCGTCCAGCCGCGCCCCCGGAACAGCGCGAACAGCTGCTTGTAGCGCAGGAGGTGGCCGGCGTACCGGTTGGAGTAGGTGCCGGTCTCCTCCTCCGCCGGGGTCAGCAGGTAGATCTCCCGGAACGCCTGCTTGAACGGCTGCCGCACCCGCCGCTCGGTGATCAGGTCGCGCCAGGCGCGGACCTCGTCCACGGTGGCGCGGATCGGGTGCCAGAGCCGGACCGGTGCCGCCGCGTCCTCGCACACCGGCTCCTCCTCGGCCGGGAGCCAGGCGCGCCATTCGCCGGGGGCGGTCTCGGCCTCCCAGATCAGCCGCCGGGCGACCGCCGCGGCGACCGGGTGGGCGCCCAGCCGGTCGCGCCACTCGCCGTACGGCATCGCGACCTCGCCGGGCAGCCCGCCCTCCAGGACGCGGGCCAGCGTGGCGAGATGGACGCCGGTGCGCTTGACCAGCTCGCGCAGCTCCTTGACGGCGGGCCCGTGGTCGCGCCGCACGGCGGCGGGGACGGACTTCAGCGGCTTGCCGCCGGGCCCGCGCCAGGCCGGCTCGGCGCCGCCCGCGCCGACGGTGATCACCGCCTCGTACTCGCCCAGCCGCACCGTGCGCGTGCCGTCCGGGGCGAAGCCCAGGTCCGGCAGCCGCAGCGCGACGTCGGCGCGCTCCGCGAGCGCCGCGTCGATCTTCTTCCACTTGCGGTCGAGCTGCTTGCGGACGCCCGCGTGCCGGACGATCCCGCGGGCCTCGCGCAGCGCGGTGACCAGCTCGGGGGTGGGCACCTCCTCGGCGGCGCGGGCCAGCTCGAACAGCAGCGCCTGGGACGGCAGGTTCCGGACGTCCGGGGACGGCGCGACCGCGACCCCGCGCAGCAGCCGGTCGAGCAGGTCCGGCAGCCAGGGCTCGTCGCGTTCCAGCGCGAGCCGCGCCGCCCGCCCGAGGATCGCCACCTCCCGGGACGTGAACGCCTTGTCCGCCCGGAACGGGATCTCCCCCGAGTGGATCGCCGCGACCCGGGCCTCGGCCGCCTCCAGCGCGCGCCGCGAGAACGCGAGGTAGCCGCGCCCGGCCAGCCGCTTCCAGGCGTCCCGCAACGAAGGGAACCAGTCCTGGTAGTTCCACACCTTGTCGCCCACCTCTGACAGCAAGGCGAACCCCTCCACCGTCTCCGCGCCCCACCCCTCCAGCCAGGCCAGCTCGTCCGCCCGGATCGCGCCGTCGCCGGACGTGAGCCGTTCGACGACCTCGCGGTAGGCGTCCGGGCCGGCCAGGGCGGCGGTGCCGAGCAGCGCGTACGAGGCGCTCTTGGGGTCGCGCCGGTCCAGGACGTACCGGACCAGCGCGCGGGCCCGCCCTGGGATCCCGTCCGGCAGCGGGCCCTCGCAGCGCAGCAGCGCGCTCAGCCCGAGGCGGAGGTCGGGGTCGCGGTCGCGCTCCTCGGCGTGGAACACGAGGGACGCGTAGAGGCGCTCGCACGTGCCCGGCCCGACCGTGAACGGGCGCGCGGCGAACTCCTCCTGGAGCGACGTCCGCTGGAACAGGCCGCCCGCGTACGCCTCGGGCAGCAGGGTCGCGAGCTCCTCGTCGCCGAGGCCGTCCGCGGTGCCGCTCACCGGTCCCCCTTGATCTGCCTGATGATCGTCTCATCGGTGATGGTGCTGTCGGCCGCCAGCAGCAGCGCCTTGCTGAGGATCAGCGACAGGCGCTCGTCCTCGAACGGCAGGAACACCCTGCCCGGGGAGCGGCGCGCGGACGGGACGATGCACAGGTAGGCGTCGTCCGGTTCCATCAGGATGCCGGCGCTGCCCAGATGGATCTTGTAGGTGCGCAGGTCGCCCCGCACCACCAGGTAGCGGCCCTCGATCGAGCAGCGGCCGGCGATCCTCGTGCGCGGCAGGATCCGGGCCAGCGCGTCCCGCCGCACCTCGGCGTTCGCCGTCAGGTCGCCGAACGTCGCCCGCCGCCAGTACGCCTCGTACCGGTCCTCGCCCCGGTCGGACCACTCGGGGTCGGCGGCGATCGAGGTGACGCCGACGAACAGGTCCACGTCCCGCATCGCCTCGCTGAACACGACCTGCGGCACCTCGGCGACCGGGGTCGCGCGCCACCGGCTCCCCTCGCGCCGCTCGAAGCGCACCTGGTCGGTGGTGGCGTACTCGGGCCGGTGCGGAGCCTCCTCGTCGGCGTTCTCGTGGAAGAGGACCGCCTGCCAGGCGCCCTCGGCGAAGGTGCCCTTGGCGCGGCCCTCGAGGCCGTCGTGGTGGCGGCCGAGGAAGTTGGACCGCCAGCCGCGCGCCTTGAACAGCGCGTACAGCCGCGGGTAGCGCACCACGTGGGCGGCGAACCGGTTGGAGTACGCCGCGGTCGCCTCCTCGGCCGGGGTGAGCAGGTAGATCTCGCGGAACGCCTGCTTGAACGGCTGGCGCATCTCGTTGTCGGTCACGAACGCCCGCCAGGCCCGCACCTGCGGCGCCGTCGCCCGCAGCGGGTGCCAGAGCCGGACCCGGGCGCCCGCTGCCGGGACCGACAGGGCGTCGCCGCCGACGGTGACCAGGACGCCGTCGCCCGGGGTGGCGGCCCGCCAGACCCCGTCGGCGCCCTCGAACTCCCAGATCAGGTTGCGCGCGATCGCGCCGGTGACCGGGTGGTCGCGGTAGTAGCGGCACCACTCGGCGTACGGCCAGGAGCGGTCGGCCGACATCAGCCCCTCGACGCGGGCGCGCTCGGCGGCCAGCGTGCCGCGCACCGCCTTGGCCAGCGCCTTCAGCTCCCTGATCTGCTCCGGGTGGCCGGCCTTGAGGGCTGCCGGAACGGTGCGCAGCGCCCGGCCCTCGGAGCCGACGTAGATCAGCCGGGCGGTCATCGGGTCCGCGATCTCCAGCACCGCCTGGTGCTCGCCGAACTCGCGCGCCAGCGACCCGGACGCCCCCAGCCCGTGGTCGGGTACGGCACGTTCGAGGAGCTGGCCGGGGGTGATGCCCTGCCGCCCGGCCGCGGCCTCGATCGCGTTCTGCACCTGCTTGCGCGCGCCCGGGTAGCGCAGTTCCCTCTCCAGCCCGCGCAGCGCGTCCAGGGCGCCGGGGCCGGGGAAGGCGCCGAGCGCGTTGATGCCCGCGTTGGCCAGCGCGATGTCCCAGATGCCCTCGTCGGTGGCGTACCCGAGGCGCCGGACGACCGCCACCAGATCGCCGAGCGTGTCCTCGCCGCCGGCCAGGGCGGCGGCCCACAGGTACCCGCGGCCGGCCGCGTGGTCGTCCCCCATGAGGACGTCGCCGTGGTGGACGTGGCCGCGCTCCAGGCCGGCGACCGGCGCGGCCGCCCAGTGGCGCACCTGCCGCCGAACGTGGTCGCGCGCCCCCGGGATCTGCAGCAGCTCCAGCGTGCGGTCGCGCCATCTGCGGCCGGGCCGCGGGGCCTGGAGCCGGGTCAGGTGCGCGTCGAGGGCCTTGGCGTCGGCCAGGGGAAGCGTGTCGGCCAGGGGCGGCGCCGCGTCCAGGGAGGCGCCGTCCTGGGGGGCGTTGTCGTTCGGCATGCGTGGATCTTGGCACGCAGGTCGGACAGAACCCGACCGTTTCCCCTTACTCCGCGGCGCTTCCGAAGTTGCCTCCTGTTCAACTGACCCAGGGGTCACCTACGCTCGACGCAGCAAACAGAACGTAGTTCGGATCCGAGACGGCAGGACGGCAGCATGGGCTCTCCGCACGACGTCGTGATCATCGGAAGCGGGTTCGGCGGGATCGGCATGGCGATCCGGCTCCGGCAGCACGGCTACCGGGACGTGGTCGTCCTGGAGAAGGCCGGCGGGCTCGGCGGCACATGGCGCGACAACACCTACCCGGGCGCGGCCTGCGACGTGCCCTCGCACCTCTACTCCTTCTCCTTCGACCGCAAGACCGACTGGTCCCGCCGCTTCCCGCCCCAGAACGAGATCCTCGACTACCTGCGGGACACCGCCCGCGAGCACGGCGTGCTGCCCTGGATCCGGTTCGGCACCGAGGTGACCGAGGCCCGCTTCGACGAGGACGCCGGGTACTGGCGGCTCTCCACCACGCGGGGCGAGCTCGCCGCGCGGGTGGTGGTCTCCGCGTGCGGGCAGCTCAACCGGCCGGTGCCGCCGCCGATCCCCGGACGCGGATCGTTCCGGGGCACCGCGTTCCACTCCGCCCGCTGGGACCACGGCACCGACCTCGCCGGCAAGCGGGTCGCGGTGATCGGCACGGGCGCCAGCGCGATCCAGATCATCCCGGAGATCGCGCGGGAGGCGCGCCGGCTGACGGTGTTCCAGCGGTCCGCGCCGTACGTGATCGACAAGCCCGACCGGGCGTACAGGAGCTGGGAGAAGGCGCTGCTCAGGAGCGTCCCCGGCACCTGGGAGCTGAGCCGCGCCCGGATCTACTCGCTGTACGAGTCGCGGGCGCTCGGCTTCGTCAAGTACCCGCGGCTCATGGAGCTGCTGAGCCGCCGGTTCCGGCAGCAGCTGGAGGAGCAGGTCCCCGACCCCGAGATGCGCCGCAAGCTGACGCCCGACTACCCGATGGGCTGCAAGCGCATCCTGATCTCCAGCGACTACTACCCGGCGCTCGCCGAGCCGCACGTGGAGCTGGTCACCGACCCGATCGAGGAGATCGTCCCGGCCGGCGTGCGGACCCGGGACGGGCGGGAGTTCCAGGCGGACGTGCTGGTGTACGCCACCGGCTTCGCGACCTCGGGCTTCCTGGCCCCGATGAAGGTCACCGGGCGCGGCGGCCGGGACCTGAACGAGGCGTGGCGCGGCGGCGCCGAGGCCCATCTCGGCATCACCGTCAGCGGCTTCCCGAACCTGTTCCTGCTGTACGGGCCGTACACCAACCTCGGCCACAACTCGATCATCTACATGCTGGAGTCGCAGTTCCGGTACGTGCTGGGCTGCCTGCGCGCGATGCTGGAGGCCGGGCTCGACTGGATCGACGTGCGGCCCGACGTCCAGGACGCGTTCGGCCGCGAGATGCAGGAGCGGCTGCGCGGCACCGTCTGGGCGTCCGGCTGCGACAGCTGGTACATGAACGCCGACGGCAAGGTGGTCAACAACTGGCCCGGGTTCACCTTCGCCTACCGCCGCGCCACCCGCCGCCCCGACCCGCGGCACTTCGTCGCGCGGCGCGCCGCGTCCGCATCCGGAACTACCACCTGGTAGCGCGCCGACCTAGGCTCGTCCCATGCCGACCGCTCTCATCACCGGGGCCACGGCGGGCATCGGCGCCGCCTTCGCCCGCCGCCTGGCCTCCGACGGATTCGACCTCGTGCTCGTCGCCCGCGACGCCGGGCGGCTCGACGAGACCGCCCGCGACCTCGGCGCCGCGTACGGGATCAGCGCCGAGACCCTGCCCGCGGACCTGTCCGCGGAGGAGGGGCTCGCCGCGGTCGAGGAACGCTGCCGCAAGGGCCCCCGGGACGTGGACCTGCTCGTCAACAACGCCGGGTTCGGCAACAAGGGCACGTTCCTCGACGTCCCGGTCGCCGCCGAGGTGACCATGCTGAAGGTGCACTGCGAGGCCGTGCTGCGGCTGACGCACGCGGCGCTGCCGGGGATGCTGGAACGCGGCCGGGGCGCGATCGTCAACGTGTCGTCGGTGTCGGCGTTCGCGACGCGCGGCACCTACGGCGCCTCCAAGGCGTGGGTGGTGTCGTTCAGCCAGGGCGTGGCGCAGGACATCGCCGCGCGTTCGGCCGGCCGGGTGCGCGTGATGGCGCTGTGCCCGGGGTTCGTGCGGACGGAGTTCCACGAGCGGGCCGGGATGGACGTCTCCGGGGTCCCCGGGTTCATGTGGCTGGACCGCGACAAGGTCGTCGACGCGGCGCTGCGCGACCTGCGCCGGGGCGTGGGGGTCAGCGTGCCGAGCCCGCAGTACAAGGCGATCGTCGGGATCAGCCGGCTGATGCCGCGCGATCTGGTCGGCCGGCTCTCCTCGCGGACCGGCCGCAGCTATGACTGACGCCCGGGCACGCTCCGCGCACCGCTCAGGACATCCGGTAACGGTCACGCTAATCCAGCGTTACGGTCTTGTCACAGGCCGGGGAACGCGGCAGGGTGTCTGATCACCGGCGTGGGGGCGCGCCGGCGCATCGGACCCCTGCCTCCCGCTGCTGAAAGGTCCCTCACCCGATGGGTCACGACCTCGGTTACGCCGCCCTGGCGCTACTGTCGACGACCGCCTACTACGTCGCCTTCCTGGTCTTCCGGCTGGCCGCCGCCCGGATGCCGCCGCTGCGCGGCAGCCGCCCGTTCCACGTCGCCTGGCACATGATCACCGACCCGGTCTGGTTCTCCGGCGGGCTGATCCTGTTCCTCGGGCTCGCGTACCAGGTCGTCGCGTTCACCGCGATGCCGCTGGCGGTCGCCCAGCCGATCTTCGCGCTGAGCCTGGTCCTGCTCGTGGTGTACGCCGTGTGGTTCCTGGGCGAGCGGCTGAACGTCCGCGAGTGGTTCAGCGTCGCCCTGTTCGTCCTGGCCACCATCCTGATCGGCCTGTCCGCCGGCTCCGAGAGCCCGCTCACCGCCGAGACCTCGCTGCTGGACACGCTCAAGGCCCCCTGGCTGATGCTCGCCGTCATGGCGCCCGCCCTCATCGTCGCCGCGCTGGTGTGGCTGGTCGGCGACCGCCGCGCCGGCGGCCGGCACGCCCGCAAGCTCGCCGGCGTCGCGTACGGGATCGGCGCGGGGGCCTGCGCCGGCCTGGCCGAGGCCGGCATCCGCGGCATCTCGCTGGTCTACGAGGACACCGGCAGCGTGGTCAGCGTCCTCGCCTCCCCCTACCCGTACCTCACCCTCGGCATGGCCGGGCTCGCCCTGCTCCAGCTCCAGATAGCCCTGCAGCGCTGCCGGGTCGCCATCGTCGCCACCGTGCTCACCGTGATCGGCCGCGCGTACCTCGTGCTGAGCAGCGTCGTCCTGTTCGGCGAGGAATGGCCGCGCGAGAGCGGCTCGTTCGCGCTGCGCGCCACCGGCTTCACCCTCGCCCTCATCGCGCTGGCCGTCTTCCCCCGCTACGAGCGGCCCGAGACCGCCGAGGCCGCCGCCGTCCAGCCGGCCTCCGCCCTGTCGCGCCGCTCCACCACCGCCTGACGTTGCCTCCGCCGCCGCGCCCCGCGATGCTGGGGCGCATGCGGATCCTCGTGACGGGCGCGGCCGGGTACGTCGGGTACGCGGTCGGGCTGCGGCTGCTCGCCGCCGGCCACCGGGTGTCCGGCCTGGTCCGCCACGCCGGCCGGGATGTCCCGCCGGGCGTCCGCCCGGTGATCGGGGACCTGCTCGACCCGGCGGGCCTGCGGGCCGTCATGGACGAGCCGTACGACGCCGTCTGCCACCTGGCCGCGCTGACCCGCGTGCGGGAGTCGTTCGCCGACCCGCTGCGCTTCTTCACCGCCAACGTGCAGGGCACGGTCAACCTCCTGGAGGCGCTGCCCCCGGAGACCGCCCGCATCGTGTACGGCTCCACGGCCGCCGTGTACGGCACCCCGGACCGGCAGCCGATCCCCGAGTCGCAGCCGCCCGCGCCGAGCAGCCCGTACGGCGCGTCCAAGCTGGCCGCCGAGCAGGTGGTCCGCTTCCACGCCCGCACCGGCGCGGCGGGGGCCACCGTCCTGCGGACGTTCAACGTCGCCGGGTCGGTCGCGGGCCGTCCCGATCCCGACGGGACCCGGCTGATCCCCGCGGCCCTCGCCGTCGCCGCCGGCCGGGCCCCGCACCTGGAGATCAACGGCGACGGCTCCGCGGTCCGCGAGTACCTCCACGTCGACGATCTCGCCGCCGCCCACGTCCGCGCCCTGGAGACCACCGAGCCGGGACTCGACCGCGTCTACAACATCGGCACCGGCGCCGGCGCCTCCGTCCTCGAAGTGATCACGGCCGTCGAGGAGGTGACCGGCCGGCCGGTGCCGGCCGTGCGCCGGCCGCCCGAGCCCGAGCCGCCGCTGCTGGTCTGCGATGCCCGCGCCGCCCGCCGCGACCTGGGCTGGCGCCCGGCCCGGTCCGCCCTCCGGGAGATCATCGCCGACGGTTGGGCCGCCCTGCCCTCCGCGGGCGGATAAAATCCCAGCGTGTCCCAGCCCAAGTTCGAAGTCCAGATGCTCCACGACCGCGTCATGATCAAGGTCGAGAAGGAGGCCGGCGAGCGCCGCAGCACCGGCGGCATCGTCATCCCCGCCACGGTCGAGCAATCGAACCGGCTCGTGTGGGGCGAGGTCTGCGGCGTCGGGCATCACGCGCGCGCCGTCAAGGTCGGCGACCGCGTCCTCTTCCACCCCGACGACCAGTACGAGGTCGAGATCCAGGGCGAGAACTACCTCGTCATGCGCGAGCGCGACCTGCACGCCATCGCCAGCGAGCGCCCCGAGCACGGCACCGGCCTCTACCTCTGACCCGCCGCAGCCGGTCAGAGCGGGCTGCGGTCGAGGATCCGCAGCAGCTCGCCGGCCCGTTCCGGGGAGATGCCGTCCTCCCGGGCACGTTTCCTGATCTTGTCGCGGAGGCCGCCGACGCCGCGCCGCAGGCGGTCGCGGTCGGACTGGGCGCGCAGCCCCCGGATCGTCTGGACGAGGTCGGTCCCGACGTCGCCGCGGATCTGCCGCCGGCCGAGCCCCTCCTCCACCGACCGGTCCACGTCGCCGAGCACCTCGCGCACCCGCTGCAGCGGCACGGCCCCGGGGGCGTCCGGCTCGGTGGTCGACGGGGAGGGCGGCGGCTCCTCCGGTTCCTCCGGCTCCGGGGACAGCAGCCGGCTCTGGACGGCGGTCGGGTCCTTCATCGCGGGCAGGGCCGGCACGGACGGGGACGGCTCGGGCGGGCCGGGCTGGGCGAGGCGGGCCTCGCGGGGCTCCCGGCCGGGCAGCGCGCTGTCGACCGCCATCTGGAGGACGAGGGCGGCCGCCACGGTCGTGAGCAGGATCGCGGCCAGCAGCGATCGGGTGCCCAGCGGTCCCGCTCCGCGCCTCCTGGCCTGGGGCAGCGCATGGCGTCCTGGCGCGGAACCGGGGCGGCGCCGTCCTGCCATAGAGCGGCCCTCTCCTAGCGGTCTGGTGCGGGCGCTATGAGAAACGAGGAAAGACTACAAGCACGCCCCTTGCAAAGGCCATGCGCCGAACACAGAAATCGGCATTGGGGCCGGACCCGGCCCGACATTTAATTGGATGCGTTGTCAGTTTCGCCGCTTTAATCGCCGTGCCGGTCCTTTCGCCTTTCGCCGCGGAGCGGAATCTGCTCAGATGGGGGTGTGCGTGCGGGCGTCCATGTCATCCGGCTCGGGGACGTGGGGCTGCCGCTGAGCGAGGCGGCCGGGCCCGAGGCCGGCGAGATCCGCGGGCTGTGGTGCGCCCTGCGCCGGCCGCGGGAGTTCCGGTGCGAGTACCTGCTGGTCCCCGCCGCCGACGCCGAACGATGGTGCGACGCGACCGAAAGGGTTCTGCACGCCCTGCACGTGGCGTACGCGGCCGAATGCGAGGCGGACGATCTGCTGGAACCGCCCCGGGGCGGCGGGTGGCGGCGGATCGCCTGGCGGGCCCGGAGGCCGTGGATCCGCGCGCGGCGCGATGCCGCCGTGGAACGGCTGCGCGGCGAGATGCTGGGCGCCTACCGGGAGTTCCGTGACCGGGCCGGCGATCTGACCGAGCGGCTTCCCGCGGAACGCGAGCGGCACGCGCACGAGCGCGAGACCGCGCTCGCCGGCCTGGACGGGGCCGTGTGGGGGTGCACGGAGTACGAGGTGCGGGGCCAGGTGCTCGGCGCTCCCGCCGCGTACATGCGGCCGCGGTTCCACATCTTCGTCCCGGTTCTGGAGGATTCACCGTACGACGGCGCCACCAGGACCGGCCTGCCCCCTGGGGACGTGCGGGCGGCACTGGACGCCGCGCGTGCGCGGGATCCCGAGGTCCAGTACACCTGGGGCCGTGGCAGCGCGGAGGCGCTGAGCGAATGGGCGGGGCGGGACTCCCCGGAGGAGGCGTGGCGGCGCCTCACCGGGGCGCGGCTCCCGCTGCCGCCGCGGCGGCCGGACCGGCTGCCCTGGCCGCACGGGAGCCAGGAGTCCGCCGGTGGCGGGCACGGGCCGTCCAGCACCTACGGGAACCCGGGCGTGACGGACGGCGGGGCCGGCGGCACCTTCTGAACGGGCGCGCACCCCCGGCTGACCTCGGCGTTTTCTTGACCCGTCACCACTTGACGTGGGTTCCAACTTTGTACAGACTTACCCACATGTTCGGGCAATCTTCCACAGTTTCGGTCAGCGACCGTGCTCGCGGCTGAGCGGCACCGCCGGATCCGCGAGGCGCTCCGGAACCGGTCCGTCGTCAGGACCGAGGAGCTCGCCGGGATGCTCGGCGTGTCCGCGGAGACGGTCCGCCGCGACCTGCTGCTGCTGGAACGGCGCGGCTCGCTGGTGCGGGTGCACGGAGGCGCGACCACCGTCGCCGGCGGGTCGGGCGAGGAGGCGCCGTTCACCGAGCGCGCCGGGGCCGACCGCGACGCCAAGGCGGCCATCGGGCGCGCGGCCGCCGCGCTGGTACGGCCCGGGCAGACCGTGATCATCGACGTGGGCACCACCGCGCTGGAGGTGGCCCGGGCGCTCCCCCAGGACCACCAGGGCATCGTCGCGACGTGCTCGCTCCTGGCGGCGGCGGAGCTGGCCGGCCGGCCGGGGGTCGAGGTGCTGGTGTCGGGCGGCCGGCTGCGGGCGGGCGACCTGGCCTGCTCGGGCGACCCCGCGGTGCGGTTCTTCGCCGACCTGAACGCCGACGTCGCGTTCCTCGGCTCCGGCGGGGTGGACGCCGCCGCGGGGCTGACCGACTACCACCTGGACGAGGTCGCGACCCGCCGCGTCATGATCGCGAACACGGTGCGCTCCTACGTGCTCGCCGACTCCCGCAAGCTCGGCCGCGTCGCCGCGCACCGGGTGTGCGGGCTGGACGGGATCGACGGACTGGTCACCGACGGGACCCCGTCCCCGGCGCTGCGCGAGGCCCTGGAGGGATCCGGCGGCCTCGTCACGGTGGCCGGCTGAACCAGAGCGGCCGGGCGGCGCTGCCACGCCGCCCGGCCGGATCGCCAACCCCTCATGGAACACGCAAGGAGACGACCGATGACCGATTCTTCCACGCCGCCGCGCAGCGCGGCGGCGGGTCCGGCCGCCGGCGGGAGACCGGCCGGCGAGGGCCTGTCGGAGTTCGGCTACGAGCAGGAGGTCGAGCGGGAGCTGGGCTGGTACGCCTCGTTCGCGGTGGCGTTCGGGTTCGTGTCGATCGCGACGGGCATCTTCACCGCCTACGGGTCGGTGCTCCAGTCGTCCGGGCCGATGGGCATCTGGACCTGGCCGGTCGTGGTGGTCGGCCAGCTGTGCGTCGCGCTGATCTTCGGTTCGCTCGCCGCCCGCATCCCGGTCAGCGGCTACGCCTACCAGTGGACGTCGCGGCTGGCCAACCCGGTGCTCGGCTGGATCATGGGCTGGGTCTCCTTCATGTTCCTCGCGGTGGTGGTCGTCGCCGTCGACTACACGATCGCCGCGACGATCCTGCCGGTGCTGTTCCAGTACGAGGGCACCAACCAGAACGCCTGGGTCATCACCGGCGTGGTGGTGCTCCTCCAGGCGATTCTGGTCGCCCTCTCGACCCGGGCGACGCAGCGGGTCAACACCGTCGCGGTCACCGTCCAGCTGATCGGCATGGTGGCGCTGACCGTGCTGCTGTTCGCCGTCGGCGCGTTCACCGGCCAGCTCGACTTCGGCACCCTGTTCAGCCGCGGCGACGTCCCGGCCGAGGGGTACTTCTCGCTGGGCGGGGCGGCCTCGGTCGGCCCGTGGGCGATGGGCTTCCTGCTCGGCGCGTTCACCATCGTCGGCTTCGAGTCCGCGGCGAACCTGGCCGAGGAGACCAAGGACCCCGCGCGGGTGGTGCCGCGGGCGATGGCCCGGGCCGTGGTCGGCCTCGGCGTGCTCGGCATGCTGTTCCTCATCGCGGTGACCGCGCTGGCCGAGGACCCCGCCGCGCTGGCGCGGTCCGACACCCCGGTGGCGGACGTGATCGCGCGGGTGCTGGGCTCGTACGTCGGCAAGGGCCTGCTGGTCCTCGTGGTGATCTCGATCTTCTCCTGCGGGCTGGTGATCCTGCTCAGCGGCACCCGGCTGGTCTGGGCGATGTCGCGCGACCGGCGTTTCCCGGGCTGGCAGCTGCTGCGCCGGATCAACGGCTCCACCGGGACGCCGATGAACGCCGCCGTGCTGGTCTTCGTGATCGCGCAGATCCTGCTCGCGACGTTCGCCCGCTCCACCCAGGCGCTGTTCTCGCTGTTCTCGGCGGCGACCCTGCTGCCAGCGATCATCTACGCGGCGACGACGGCGCTCTACATCGCCAAGCGCCGCAGCCTGCCGCCCTCGCGCGGCTTCCAGCTCGGCCGCTGGGAGGTCCCGGTGCTGGTGCTGGCCGTCGTCTGGCTGGTCTACGAACTGCTGATCTTCCGTGACGCGTCCTTCGCCGAACCTTGGCGGTACGTCGCGGTGATGTCCGCGATCGGTGCGGTCTACTTGGCGTACCTGCTGATTCGGCACGGCACCAAGGGGCTCTCCATGCCGGACCTGCACGACATCGACCGGGTCCTGGACGACGACGCGCCCGCCCGGCCCGATCCGGCCTCCGGAGGCCGGCCGTGACGACCGTACTGGCCATCGACCAGGGCACGTCCGGCACCAAGGCGATGGTCGTCGACGGTTCCGACCGGGTGCTGAGCGTGGTGGAGCTGCCGGTGCGGCCCCGCTACCTGCCCGGCGGCGGGGTCGAGCAGGACCCCCAGGAGCTCCTGGACTCGGTCCTGGAGTCCGGCCGCCGCGCGGTGCGCGAGGCGGGCGCGGCGATCGGCTGCGTGACGCTCGCCAACCAGGGCGAGACCGTCCTGGCCTGGGATCCGGCGACCGGCGAGCCGCTCACCCCCGCGATCGTGTGGCAGGACCGCAGGGCCGCGGAGATCTGCGCCGAGCGCGCGGAATGGGCGGACCTGGTGGCCCGGCGCACCGGGCTCGTGCTGGACCCGTACTTCTCGGCGCCGAAGATGCGCTGGATCCGGGACCGGCTCACCGGCGGCGGCGTCGTCACCACGTCCGACACCTGGCTGCTGCACCGGCTCACCGGCGAGTTCGTCACCGACGCCGCGACGGCGTCCCGGTCGCTGGTCACCGATCTGGACACCGGGGCGTGGAGCCCCGAGCTGCTGGACGTGTTCGGCCTCGGGGACGAGGCGCTGCCGCGGATCGCGGCCTGCGACGAGATCGTGGGCGAGACGGCCGCGTTCGGTGCCCGCACGCCGGTGGGGGGACTGGTGGTGGACCAGCAGGCCGCGCTGCTCGCCCAGCGCTGCCTGGCTCCCGGCGAGGCCAAGTGCACGTTCGGCACGGGCGCGTTCCTGCTGGCCAACATGGGCACCGGGCCCGCCCGGTCCGGCTCGGGACTCGCCGCGTCGGTGGCGTGGCGGGTGCGCGGCACGACGTCGTACTGCCTGGACGGCCAGGTCCCCACCGCCGCCTCGGCGGTGCGCTGGCTCCAGGACCTCGGCCTGGTGGGCGGCGCGCCGGAGCTCGACCGGGCCGCCGCGGACGGCGCCGGCGGGGTGCTGTGCGTGCCCGCGCTGGCCGGGCTGTCGGCGCCGTGGTGGGCGCCGGAGGCCACCGCCTCGTTCACCGGCATGACCCTGTCCACCACGTCCGGCCACCTGGTCAGGGCGGTCCTGGACGGCATCGCCGCCCAGGTCGCCGAGCTGGCGGACTGCACGGCCCGCGACACCGGGGCCCGGCCGTCGACGCGGCGCGTCGACGGCGGCCTCACCCGCAGCCGGGTCCTGATGCAGGCCGTCGCGGACCTGCTCCAGGCCCGGGTGGAGGTGTACCCGTCCGAACACGCGACCGCGCTCGGGGCCGTCGCGTTCGCCCGCTGCGCCGCCGACCCGGCGCTGCCGCCGGCGGACGCGGTCGTCGGCTGGGCGCCGGCCACCGGCTACACCCCGCGGATCGGCGCCGGCGAGGCGGCCGAGTTCCGGGCCCGGTGGACGGCGGCCGTCGAGGACTCCGCGATCGGTAAGGAGAGAAAGTGACACCATCCGAGACCCCGCGGACCGCCGACGTGGCGGTGATCGGCGCGGGTGTCGTCGGCTCGGCCATCGCCCGCGTCCTGGCGGGCCACCGGCTCGACGTCGTCCTGCTGGACGCCCGCGCCGACGTCGGCGACGGCACCAGCAAGGCCAACACGGCGATCCTGCACACCGGCTTCGACGCGACCCCCGGCACCCTGGAGGCGCGGCTGGTCGCGGAGGGGTACCGCCTGCTCAAGGACTACGCCGACCGCACCGGCATCCCGTACGAGCCGACCGGCGCGCTCCTGGTGGCCTGGGACGACGAGCAGCTCGCCGCGCTCCCGGGCCTGAAGGACAAGGCCGGGAAGAACGGCTACACCGAGGCCGGGATCGTCGGCCCCGACGAGGTGTACCGGCAGGTCCCGTCCCTCGGCCCCGGCGCCCTCGGCGGCCTGACCGTGCCGGGCGAGTCGATCATCTGCACCTGGACCACCACCCTCGCGCTGGCGACCGACGCGGTACGGCGCGGCGCGCGCCTGCTGCGCTCGCACCGCGTCGAGTCCGTCACCCGGGGCCCGGACGCGACCGTCCTGCACACCGGCCGGGGCGACGTCCGCGCGCGGTGGGTGGTCAACGCGGCCGGGCTCGGCGGCGACGTGCTGGACGCCATGTTCGGGTACGACCGCTTCCACCTGCACCCCCGGCGCGGCGAGCTGCTGGTGTACGACAAGCAGGCCCGGCCGCTGGTGGACCGGATCGTGCTGCCGGTGCCGTCCAGGCTCGGCAAGGGCGTGCTGATCAGCCCGACGATCTACGGCAACGTGATGCTCGGCCCGACCGCCGAGGACATGACCGACCGCACCGACACCGCGACCACCGAGGACGGCTACGCGTTCCTGCTCGACCGCGGGGAGCGGATCATGCCGGCCCTGCTGCGGGAGGAGGTCACCGCGACGTACGCGGGGCTGCGCGCCGCGAGCGACGTCCCCGACTACACCGTCGAGGTCGACGCGGCGCGGCGCTACGCGGTCGCCGGCGGGATCCGGTCCACCGGCCTGACGGCGGCCATGGCGGTCGCCGAGCACCTGCGGGGGCTGCTCGGCGACGCGGGCCTGGAGCTGCGCGAGCGCGCCGGCCTGCCGGACCCGCCGCGGATGCCCAACATCGGCGAGGCGTTCCCGCGGCCGTACGCCGACGCGGAGCGCATCGCCGCCGACCCGGAGTACGGCACCGTCGTGTGCTTCTGCGAGCGGGTCACCCGCGGCGAGATCCGCGACGCGCTCGCGAGCACGATCCCGCCGTGCGACCTGGACGGGCTGCGCCGCCGCACCCGCGCCATGAACGGCCGCTGCCAGGGCTTCTACTGCGGCGCGAACGTCACCGGGATGCTGGCCGCCACCGGGGAAGGCAACGAGGAAGGCGACGAATGAGCACGACACGCACCCGGCTGACGCCCGCGGTGGCCATCGTCGGCGGCGGGCCCGCCGGGCTCCGCGCCGCCGCGGAGCTCGCCCCGGCCGTCCCCGGCGGGACCCTCGTCCTCGAACGCGAGCGGGACGCCGGCGGCATCCCGCGGCACTGCGCCCACACCGGCTTCGGCGTCCGGGACCTGCACCGGGTCCTGACCGGCCCGGACTACGCCCGCCGCATGGTGCGCGCCGCCGAGCGGGCGGGCGCCGAGATCCGCACCGGCGCGATGGTGACCGGCTGGTCCCCGGACGGGGGCCTGGAGGTCACCGCGCCCGACGGCCTGTTCGAGGTCCGGCCGCGGGCGATCGTGCTGGCGACGGGCGCCCGCGAGCGCCCCCGGACGGCACGGCTGATCCCCGGGGACCGCCCGGACGGCGTCTACACCACCGGCCACCTGCAGAACCTCGTCCACCTGCACCACCGCAGCCCGGGCCGGCGCGCGGTCGTCGTCGGCAGCGAGCTGGTCAGCTGGTCGGCCGTGCTGACCCTCCGCGAGGCCGGCTGCCGGACCGTCCTGATGACCTCGGAGCGGCCGCGGGGCGAGGCGTACGCGCTGCTCCCCCTCGCGGGCCGGGCCGGGCTGCGGGTGCCGCTGCGCACCCGCACCCGGGTGGTCCGGATCATCGGCAAGGGCCGCGTGGAGGCCGTCCAGATCGAGGACGCCGGCAGCGGCCGGCGGTGGAACGTGCCCTGCGACACGGTCGTGTTCACCGGGGACTGGATCCCCGACAACGAGCTGGCCCGCGCCGCCGGGCTCGACCTGGACCCCGGCACCCTCGGCCCGGCCGTGGACGGCGCGCTGGGCACCAGCCGCCCGGAGGTCTTCGCCGCGGGCAACCTGCTGCACCCCGTGGACACCGCGGACGTCGCGGCCCTCGACGGCGCGCACGTGGCCGGGAGCGTCCTCGACCACCTGGCCGGCCTGCCCCGCCCCGGCGGCGCGGTCCGGGTCGTCGCGGAGGCGCCGCTGCGCTGGATCTCCCCGGGGACGCACCGGCCCGGCGGGCGCGGCCCCGCCCGCGGTCGGCTGCTGGCGTGGGCGGACGAGTACGTGCCGTTCCCCCGCGTCACCGTCTCCCAGGACGGCCGCACCCTCGCCGAGCGGCGGCTGCCGTGGCCCGCGGCGCCCGGGCGGGTGTTCCGCGTCCCCGCCGGGATGCTGGACGGGGCCCGCCCGGACGGCGGCGACGTGCGCGTCTCGCTCCGCCGCTGAGCGGTCCGCCGCCCGGGACCCGTGCCGGAGTGTCAGAGGGAGCGCAGGAAGCGGGCGGCGATGGGGGCGGCCGCGCCGGCGCCGGTGCCGCCGTCCTCGACGATCACGGCGAAGGCCACGTCGCCGCGGTAGCCGATGAACCAGGCGTGCGTGGGCGGGTCCTGGCCGGGCGCGGCGGTGCCGAACTCGGCCGTGCCGGTCTTCCCGGCCGTACCGGACGGGAAGTCGACGCCGGCGGCGGTGCCCTCGCTGACGACGGCGGGCATCAGGGTCCGCAGCGCCTTCCGCACGGCCGGCTCCAGCCGCTTGGGCGCCTCCGGCCGGCGGCCGCCGGCGTCCACGGCCTGGGACGCGAGCGCGGCGTCCACCAGGCGCGGCGAGCGCCAGGTGCCGGAGGCGGCCGCGGCGGCGACGCTCGCCATGTTCAGCGGGCTGGTGAGCACCTCGCCCTGGCCGAACGACGCCGAGGCCAGCGCCGTGTCGTCCCTGGTGCCGGGGAACGAGGCCCGCACCGCCGGCAGCCCGGCGATGATCGGCGCGTTGAAGCCGAACTGGCCCGCCACCTGCGCCAGCCGCTCCTGGTCGAGCCGCTTGACGGTCTGGTCGGCCATCGTGGTGTTGCACGAGTGCGCGAACGCCTCGCGGAACGGCACGGTCCCGAACGCCTCGTTCCCCGAGTTCTTGAACGTGCGCCCGCCGATGGTCGTGGTGGCGGGGCAGCCGACCGGGGTCGTCACGCCCAGGCCGCCCGCCACCAGCGCGGCGGCGGTGACGACCTTGAACGTCGAGCCGGGCGGGTAGCGGCCCATCAGCGCGCGGTTGTAGCCGCCGGGCTTGTTGGCCACGGCGAGGATCTCGCCGGTGGACGGCCGGACGGCCACCAGCGAGGCGGGCTTGCCGACGTCGCCGAGCGCCTTCCCTGCCGCCTCCTGGACCTTCAGGTCGAGGGTGGTCCTCAGCGGCTGCCCTTCGGTCCCCCCGAACCGCTGGAGCGTCTTCACCGGGCTCCCCTCGGCGTCGACGATCTGCACGGCCATCGCGGGCGTGCCCGCGAGCCGCTTCTCGTACTGCTTCTGCAGCCCGTCGGTGCCCACCGGGTCGCCCTGCCGGTACGGGGCGCCGAGCTTCCCGGCGGCCTCGGCCGAGGCGGGGCCGGTCGGACCGACCAGCTGCGCCACCGAGCCGGACGAGGAGCCGCGCAGGTCGGTGCCGTCGGCGGCCTGGACGGCGGCGCGGTCGGGCCACGAGCGGCTGGCGCGCAGCCGCTGCCCCTCGGCGAGCGACGGGTGGAACAGCCGCGGCGACCACGCCACCCGCCACTCGCCGTCGCGCTCCACGAACGGCAGCGTCCCGTCGTAGGCCCAGGTGCGGTTCCCCGCCAGCGTGTACTCGGCGCGGAACGATCCACCGGCCCGGCCGTCCTTCGGGTCGCCGACCGAGCTGACCGAGAACCGCTGCTTCACGACCCCGAGGTCGTCGCGCACCCGGGTGACGCGCTGCTCGAAGTCGGCGGGCGCGCCCGCCGTGAGGGCGCGCATGGCGGCGGCGTCGCCGCGCTGCCAGGCGGCCAGGAACTCCTCGCCGGTGTCCCGCGGGCCGTCCCCCGAGCGCAGGAACCAGACGATCCCCGCCACGGCCAGCACGGCGAACGCCGTGACGGCCGCGATGATGGCGTGCGTTCTGCGCATGCCGTCCCCCCTGTCGTGCCGAACTGCCCACAGGACACCACTCCCCCGGCCGCGCGTCCAAGACGGATATCGCGGAGGCAGCGATATGGGAACGCATATCGTCGCAGATGAGGAGAGTTCTCCGCAGTAGCCGGGGAAGGCTTCGGAGTGGCCGGGGTCACGCCGGCGGCGGGGCCGGCGGCAGGCGGCGCGCCCCCCGGTGGCGGACGGCGATCGGCACTTCGCGTAAGGTGGTCCTCGGTGTGCCGGGAAGTCTGGTCGGCGATTGTTTGTCCTTTACGTCGACTTTTGGGGGGCCCGGTGGGTTCGGAGTTCGGCACGCCTGGCCGCAGGAGGGTTCTCTTCGGCCGCGGATCCTGGCCGGAGGCGAGCCGGATCGCGGAGATCCTGCGGCAGGAGACCATCGGCGGCGCGCTGCTGCTGGCCGGCGCGGTCATCGCGGTGGTGTGGGCCAACTCCCCCTGGTCCGGGGCGTACGAGTCGCTCCGCTCGTTCACCGTCGGGCCGGCCGCCTGGCACCTGGACCTCTCGCTGGCGACCTGGGCCGCGGACGGCCTGCTGGCGATCTTCTTCTTCGTGGCCGGGCTGGAGCTCAAGCGCGAGTTCGTGGCCGGGGACCTGCGCGACCCGCGGCGGGCGGCGGTGCCGGTCGCGGCCGCGTTCGGCGGCGTCATCGCCCCCGCGCTGATCTACCTGCTGGTCACCGCGGGCGCCGACGGCGCCGCCAAGGGGTGGGCGATCCCGTCCGCGACCGACATCGCGTTCGCGCTGGCCGTGCTGGCGGTGATCGGCCGCTTCCTGCCCGCCGCCCTGCGCACGTTCCTGCTGACGCTCGCGGTCGCCGACGACCTCATCGCCATCACGATCATCGCGGTCTTCTACACCGAGGACCTCAAGGTCCCGGCCCTGCTCGGCGCGCTGGTCCCGCTGGCGCTGTTCACCCTGCTGGTGCAGCGCCGGGTCCGGTCCTGGTGGCTGCTGCTGCCGCTGGCCGCCGTCACCTGGGTCCTGGTGCACGAGTCCGGCGTGCACGCCACCGTGGCCGGGGTGCTGCTGGGCTTCGCGGTCCCCGTCCTGCGCAGCGAGAAGGCCGGCGGCCCCGACGCGGGCCCCGGGCTGGCCGAGCACTTCGAGCACCGCTTCCGCCCGCTGTCGGCCGGCGTCGCGGTCCCGCTGTTCGCGCTGCTGTCGGCGGGCGTGGCGTTCGGCGGCCTCGCCGGCCTGGGCACGGCCCTGTCGGACCCGATCGCGCTGGGGATCGTGGCCGGGCTGGTCCTCGGCAAGCCGCTCGGCATCATGGCCGCCACCTGGCTGGTCGGCCGGGTCGGCCGCGCCCGGCTGGACGGCGGCCTGGCCTGGGTGGACGTCCTGGGCCTATCGATGCTGGCGGGCATCGGCTTCACGGTCTCGCTGCTGATCGGCGAGCTGGCGTTCGGCACCGGCACCCCGGCCGAGGACCATGTCAAGATCGGTGTCCTGGCCGGCTCGCTGACCGCCAGCGCGCTGGCCGCGGTGGTGCTGCGGGCCCGCAACCGGGTGTACCGCCGCATCCACGAGGAGGAGACGGCCGACCTCGACCACGACGGCATCCCCGACGTCTACCAGACCGGCGACCGCTGACCCCCGCGCGGTGCGCCTCGCGGCGGCCGGTCCGGCCGAGCGCGGCCGATGCCGTTCGGCGAGGTGGACGGCGTGACCGCCGCGGAGGTCATCGCGGATCCGGCGAGCCCGGCCGATCCGCCGGACCGGCCGGGTCCACCGCGTTCAGGCAGCGCGCGGCCTGGTCGCGGAGGGCCTGGTGGAGCTCCGGCGGGCCGCTGACGAGGGTGAAGTCGGCGTTCACCGACGTGATCATCCAGACCAGCGCCCACGGGGTGTCGGCGCCGGTGTGCATCAGGCAGCCGCGGTCGTCGACGGCCTCGACGACGCCCATGCCCGGCCAGACGCGGTCGGCCACGGCCTCGGCGGACTCGTGCAGGGCGACGGTCGCCCGGACCGGCCAGCTCCGCGACGACAGCCGGTACGTCAGGTACGTGGCGACGTCGCCGTCCGGCGGCGGCCGGGGCGTGAACCGCGGCCCGGACGGCGTGCGCGGCCGCAGCCGGTCCACCCGGAACGTCCGCCAGCCGTCGCGTCCGGGATCCCAGGCGACCAGGTACCAGTGCCGGCCGAAGCTCACGAGGCTGTGCGGCTCGACGGAGCGGACGGTGTCCTCGCCGCCCAGGTTCGTGTAGTCGAAGCGCAGCCGCTCGTGCCGGCGGCAGGCGTCGGCGATCGTCATCAGCGTGTCGGGGCTGACCGCGGGCCCCGCCGCGCCGACCCGCACCGTCGCCGCCTGGAGCGTGTTCACCCGGTGCCGCAGCCGGGACGGCAGGACCTGCTCCAGCTTGGCCAGCGCGCGCAGCGAGGTCTCCTCGATCCCGGTGACCGCGCCGCCCGCCGCCGACCGCAGCCCCACCGCGACGGCGACCGCCTCGTCGTCGTCCAGCAGCAGCGGCGGCAGCGACGCGCCCGCCCCCAGCCGGTAGCCGGCGGTGCCCTGGACGGCGTGCACCGGGTAGCCGAGTTCGCGCAGGCGCTCCACGTCCCGGCGGACGGTACGGGTCGTGACGTCCAAGCGTCCGGCGAGTTCGGCGCCCGACCAGTCGCGGTGGGTCTGCAGCAGGGAGAGGAGCTTGAGCAGCCTGGCCGAGGTCTCCAGCATGGGGACAAGAATGCCAGCGACTTAGGACCGGAAGCGTCCTAAGGGCTTTCTAGCGTGGTTCCCATGACCGACACAGCAGCGGGCATCCGCCCGTTCCGCATCGACATCCCGCAGTCCCGGCTGGACGACCTGAGTGGGGCGGCGAGTCCGGGGGCCGAGCGCGACCACCACGTCGTGCACTGGAACGAGGCGGGCCAGGGCGGGCACTTCCTGGCGATGGAGCGGCCGGAGCCGCTGATCGAGGACGTGCGCGCGTTCTTCCGCAAGCTGGGCTGACCGCGGCGGGGGCCGGACGGGCGCGATGGGGGAAAAACCCGGAAAACGCCGTGCGCAGAGTACTGATTTCGTCGCGCTCCGATGCCAGGATATTGCGCGTGGTCAAGGACCCCCACGGCCTCGAAGGCCCCGCCAGCTCCCGCATCTACGACTTCTCGATCGGCGGCAAGGACAACTACACCCCCGATCGTGACGTCGCCCTGCAAGCGTTCGAATCGCTCCCCGCCGCCCGCCTGCTCCCCCGCGAGAACCGCAAGTTCATGCGGCGCGCGCTGCGGCACCTGCTCGACGAGGGCGTCCGGCAGTTCGTCGACGTCGGCTGCGGCCTGCCCGGCAACGGCAACGTGCACCAGGTCGTGCACGGCGTCGCCCCGGACGCGCCCGTCGTCTACGTCGACAACGACCCGGTCGCCGTCGTGCACTACCAGTCGCTGCTCCATTCCGTGCGCGCGGCGACCGCCGTCCGCGCCGACGCCCGCGACCCGCAGGGCATCCTGAAGCATCCCGAGGTCACCGAGCTGATCGACTTCGACCGGCCGGTGGGGGTGCTGATGTGCGCCGTGCTCAGCCATCTGACCGACGAGGAGGACCCCGGCTCCACCGTCCGCGCGTTCCGCGACGCGATGGCGCCCGGCAGCCGGCTGGCGCTCAGCGACCTCACCGACGAGAACCTCACCCCCGAGGAGTCGCGGATCCGGGACGAGCTGATCGAGCGCAACGGAGTGATCATCACGCTGCGGCCGCGCGCGTTCATCGCGAGCTGCTTCGAGGGCCTGGAGCTGGCCGAGCCCGGCCTGGTGTACGCGCCGGACTGGCGGCCCGACCGCCCGCACGAGCCCGCCACCGGCTGGCTCCTGGGAGGCGTCGGCCGCAAACCGTGAACCGCCACCGCCCTCTGACCGCCCGGGGTCAGAGGGCGATCGCGGCGGTGGATCCGGTGCGGCGCTTGGTGATGCGCAGCTGCGCCGGGATGCGGGTGCGCAGCTCGGCGACATGGCTGACGATGCCGACCGCGCGGCCGCCGTCGCGCAGGCCGTCCAGGACGTCCATGACCTCGTCGAGGGTCTCCTCGTCCAGGGTGCCGAAGCCCTCATCCACGAACAGCGTGCCGATCTCGGTGCCGCCGGCCTCGGCGGTGACCACGTCGGCCAGGCCCAGCGCCAGCGCCAGCGAGGTGATGAACGACTCGCCGCCCGACAGCGTGACCGGCTCACGGCGCACGCCCGTCCAGCCGTCCACCACGCGCAGGCCGAGCCCGCCGCCGCTCTTGGACCGGTCGCCGGCGGCCTTGGCGGTGGTGTGCTCCAGCTCGTAGCGGCCCGCCGACATCCGGTCGAGCCGCTCGTTGGCCGCGGCGACGACCTGCTCCAGCCGGGCGGCCAGCACGTACGCCGACAGCGACATGCCGAGGCGGTTGGCGGGCGACTTGCCGGACGCGAGGCCGGCAAGCCGCGCGGCGACCCGGTGCCGCTCGGCGGCCGGGCGCCAGTCGCGGACCGCGGCGGCCAGGTCGCGGCGCAGCTCGGCCAGCCGCTCGCAGCGGCGGCGCGCGGCCGCGGCGGCGGAGGCGGCCTCGGCGTGCGCCGACTCGGCGGCATCGACGGCGGCCGCCAGCGCGTCCAGGTCGGGTTCGGGCGCGGCGGCCGCGGCGGCCAGCTCGCGGTCCTTGAGGTCGGCGCGGACCGTCGCCTCCTGGTCGTCGAACCAGCGCACCCGGTCGCGCAGCCCCGCCTGCTCCTCGTCGGCCAGCGCGGCGGCGGCGACCTCGTCGGGCGTGCGGAAGCCCTCGTTGGTGGCGGCCGCCCTGGCCTCGGCGCGGGCGGCGGCCAGCTCCTCGGCCGCGCGGTCGGCGTCCTGGATGGCGCGGACGGCCTCGCCGAGCGCGTCGGCCTCGGCGGCCAGCCGCCGGACGCGGGCCTCCAGCGACGGGTCGTCGCCGCGCGCCTCGTCCAGCTCGGCCCGCATCCGCTGCTCCTGGCCGGCGAGCTCCTCGTCGCGCGCGCGGCCGGCGGTGAGCCGCCGCACGAGATCGGCGTGCCCGTCGCGGGCCTGGTCCAGCTCCCGCTCGGCCTGGTGCAGCAGCGCCTCCACGCGGTCGGCCTCGGCCGCCGCCGCGGCCGCGGCGGCCAGCGCCTCCCCGGCCGCGTCGAGGTCGGCCGCCAGGTCGGCGACCGGCGTCTCGCCGACGCTCTCCAGCGCCGCGTCGCGCTGGGCGCGCAGCGACTCGACCTGCCTGGACGCCTCGTCGCGCCGTTCCTGCGCCTGCTCGTAGGCCGCCTCGGCGCGCTCCTCGTCCTCCTGGGCGGGGATCAGGCCGAGGGCGGTGGCGGGCGCGGGATGCTCCGCCGACCCGCACACCCGGCACGGCTCCCCCGGCGCCAGGTCGGCCGCGAGCGTCGCGGCCATGCCCTCCAGCCGCGCCTGCCGCAGCTCCTGCAGCCGGTCGCGGGCCTCCTGCGCCGCGTCGACCGCCCGCCGCCGCCCGTCCTCGGCCTCGTCCAGCAGGACGGCCAGCCGGTCGCGGCGCCCGGCGTCGTCGAGGCGGCGCCGGGCGTCCTGGACGGCGGCCTCGGCACCGGGCCGGCCCGCCGCCGTGATCCGGGCGTCCTCGCAGGCCGCCCGCCGCTCCGCCACCACGCCGGGCAGCTCGTCCAGCGTCGCGGCGAGCGCGGCCTCCCGCGGCTCCAGCCGGTCGCGCTCCGCGGCCAGCTCCCGCCGCTCGCCGGTGACCTGTTCGAGCCGCCGCGCCGTCTCGCGCATGGCGTCCAGCGCGGCGATGTCGTCGCGGCGGGACCGCTCGGCCTTGGCCAGGACGTCCTCGGCCGCGCTCGGGCCGGCCAGGGCCGCGACCCGGGACCGGGCGAGGCTCGCGCGGTCCCGCGCGGCCTTGGCACGGTGGGTGCGGTCGGTCAGGTTGCGGACCAGCGGGACGACGCGGTCGGCGCGGGCCGCCGCGTCCAGCCGGGACGTCAGCTCGGCGCGCTCGCCCGCGCGCTCCTGGAGCAGGTCGCGGCGGCGCAGCGCGTCGGCGTGCCGGCGCCGCCGGTCGGCCAGGGCGCGCGCCTCGTCCAGCGCGGCCCGGGCGGCCTGCTCGGCGGCGGCGGCCGCACCGCTCAGCTCCGCGGCCGAGGCGCGGATCGCCTCGTGCTGGACGGCCAGCTCGGCCGCCCACGCGGGCAGCACCTCGACCTCGTCGAACGGCTCGTCCTCCGGCTCGCCCTGCCGCGGCCGCGGCACCGGCCCCGGGGTGAGGCCGCGCGGCGGGCGGGCCCCGGTCGCCTCCGCGACGCGCTCGGCGATCGCCTCGGCGCCGGCGCGCAGCTCGCCCGCGTCCCGGCCGGTCGCCGCGCGCCGGTCGGCCAGCCACTTCTCGACGTGGGTGTAGACCTCGGCGGTGAAGAGCCGTTCGAGCACCTTGCGGCGCTCCTCGGCCTTGGCGCGCAGGAAGCCCGCGAACTCGCCCTGCGGCAGCATCGCCACCTGGCAGAACTGCTCGGCCGTCATGCCGAGCAGCTGCCCGATCAGGTCGCTCGCCTCGTCGATCCGGTTGGACAGCCCGACCCACGCGCCGTGCTCCAGCTCCTCCAGCAGCGCCTTGGGCTTCTCGGAGGTGGTGCCGGTGCCGCGCAGCTTGGGCCGCTCCCACCCGGGCGACCGGGTGACGCGCAGCCGGCGGCCCCGGATCGTCGTCTCCAGCACCACGCGCGGCGCCGCGCCGTCGGCCGCGTGGTCGCTGCGCAGGCCCTTCACCGCGTTGCGCGCCCCGGGGACCTGCCCGTACAGCGCGTAGCAGACGGCGTCGAGCACGCTGGTCTTGCCCGCCCCCGTCTGGCCCTGGATGAGGAAGAGCCCGGCGTCCGACAGCGCGTCGAAGTCGATCTCCTCGGTGCCCGAGAACGGCCCGAACGCCGTGACCTCCAGCCGGTGCAGCCTCATGCCGGCACGCCCCTCACGCCAGCGCCTCTCTGTACTCGGGTGAGGGAACGGCGCCCCGCGCCGCCCTCACAGCCGCGCCTCCTTCAGGCGGCAGCCCTCGAACGCCTCGTGCAGCAGGTCGCGCTCGGCGGCGGTCGCGGGGGCGTCGCCCATCTCGGCCACGAAGTCGCCCGCGATGTCGAGCTCGGAGCGCTCCTTGACCCGCTCGGACCAGGTGCGGCCGCCGTCGTCGCCAGCGCCCTCCGGCTCGAAGCCCAGCACGAGCGTGTGCGGGAAGCGGCGGCGCAGCCGCTCCATCGCGCCGGACGGGCGGCGCGGGTCGGTCAGCGTCACCTGGAGCCAGCGGTCCTCGTACGCCTCGTGGCGCGGGTCGGCCAGCAGGTCGTCGATGCGGCCGCGCAGGCGGCCGACGCGGCGCGGCACGGGCGCCTCGACGAACTCCGCGTGCGGCTCCCCGCCGCGCAGGTCGACCAGCCAGGACCCCTTCACGTGGCGCTCCTCGGAGAACGAGTACGCCAGCGGGGAACCGGAGTAGCGCACCCGGTCGGTCATCGCCTGCCGCCCGTGCAGGTGCCCCAGCGCGACGTAGTCGGCGCCCTCGAACACCGCCGCCGGGACGCTGGACGCGCCGCCCACCGAGATGTCGCGCTCGCTGTCGCTCGCCTCTCCCCCGGTGACGAACGCGTGCGCCATCACCACCGACCGCGTGCCGGGCCGCGCCGCCATGCCGGCCCGCACGCGGGCCATGGCCTCGGTCAGCGCGGCGGCGTGGCTGCGCTCGTCCAGCTCCCAGTCGTTGCGGACGAGCTCGGGCTCCAGGTACGGGATGCCGTACACGGCGGTGTCGCCGACCATCACCGGCTCGCCCACCCGGGACGGGTCGGTGCGGATGTGCACGCCGCCGGCGTCCATGAGCGAGGAGCCGAAGCCGAGCCGCTGGACCGAGTCGTGGTTGCCCGCGATGAGCACCACCCGGGTCAGCTCCGCGAGCCGTTCGAGCGCCTGGTTGCACAGCCGCACGGCGTCGACGCCGGGCAGCGCGCGGTCGTAGACGTCGCCGGAGATGAGCACGCAGTCGACCCGTTCCGACCGCACGGTCTCGACCACGTGGTCGATGAAGTCCGCCTGGGCGCCCAGCAGCCCCTCGCGGTGAAAGGACCGGCCCAGATGCCAGTCGGAGGTGTGGAGGAGTCGCATGTCGCAGCCACCCTAGGGGTCGCCTCCGACACCCGCGGCGCAGAAACGCCGGGGGCACCCGGATGATCTCCGATATCTCCGGACGATTCCCGCCCCCGCCATCCCGCCCCCGCCATCCCGCTCCCCAGGACCGGCGCCGTTCCCGGTTCCCCTAGGCTTGCGGGCGTGAGCGAGCGCCCCTACGTGCTGCTGAGCTGCGCGATGTCGGTCGACGGGTACATCGACGACGCGAGCCCGGAGCGGCTGCGGCTGTCCACCCCGGCCGACTTCGACCGGGTGGACGCCGTGCGCGCGTCCTGCGACGCGATCATGGTCGGTGCCGGGACGATCCGGGCCGACGACCCCAAGCTGCTGATCCGGTCCGCGGCGCGGCGGGAGCGGCGCGCGGCGCGCGGGCTGCCCGCCGACCTGACCAAGGTGACGCTGACCGCGAGCGGCGACGTCGACCCGGAGTCGCGGTTCTTCACCACCGGCGACTCCCCCAAGCTGGTGTACGCGCCGCCCGCCGCCGTCCCGGAGCTGGCGGAGCGGCTGGCCGGCCGCGCGGAGGTGCTGGACGCCGGCGACCCGGTGAGCCTGCCGGCGCTGCTCGCCGACCTGGCGGCGCGCGGGGTGCGGCGGCTGATGGTGGAGGGCGGCGGCGGGGTCCACACCCGCTTCCTGACCGCCGGGCTGGCCGACGAGCTGCAGCTGGTCGTGGCGCCGTTCTTCATCGGCGACCCGTCCGCGCCGCGCTTCGCCGGGCCGGGGGTGTTCCCGCAGTCGCCCGCCCGGCCGATGCGGCTGGCCGAGTCGACGCGGATCGGCGACCTGGTCCTGCTGCGCTACCTGATCGGAGCGGCCGCCCGTGGTTGAGAGCACAGCGGACGACGAGCGGTGGCTGCGGCTCGCCTGCGAGCTGGCCCGGCGCTGCCCTCCGTCGGACACCGCGTTCTCGGTGGGGGCGGTCATCGTCGGCGCGGACGGCCGCGAGGTCGCGCGGGGGTACTCGCGCGAGTCCGATCCGCACGACCACGCCGAGGAGGCGGCGCTCGCCGGGGCGGACCGCCCGGCGCTCGCCGGCGGGACGGTCTACAGCTCACTGGAGCCGTGCGGCGAGCGCAAGTCGCGCCCGCTGTCCTGCACGGACCGCATCATCGCGGCGGGCCTCGCCCGGGTGGTGTTCGCCTGGCGGGAGCCCGCGCTGTTCGTCCCGGGGACGGGCGCCGAGCGGCTCCGCGCGCACGGCGTCGAGGTCGTCGAGATCCCCGCGCTGGCCGGTCTCGCCCGCGAGCCCAACGCCCACCTGCTCTCCCGCTGAACGACCGCGCCCCGGCCCGCGTCCGCGGCTCCGGCGGCGGCACCGGTCTCAGCTGAAGTCCGGCGGCGCGTGCGGCGCGCCCTTCAGCTCGTGGAATCCCTCGATCCCGGCGACCAGCAGCGTCCCGTCCCAGAGCCGGCCGGCCTCCTCGCCGCGCGGGACGCGCGAGACGACCGGGCCGAAGAACGCCGACTCGGCCCCGTCCGCGCCGGTCGCCACGATGATCGGGGTGCCGACATGGGTGCCGATCTTGGCGATGCCCTCCCAGTGGGAGGCGCGCACGGCGGGGTCGTACTCCTCGGTCAGCGCGGCCCGGGTGAGCTCGGTGGGCAGGCCGGCCTCGGCGAGCGCGGTGGCGAACGCGTCGGGGTCCCACTCGCCGTCGCCCTCGTGGAGCCGGTGGCCGAGCGCGGTGTAGAAGCGGCCGAGGGCCTCCTGCCCGTGCTCGACGGCGACGGCCGCGCAGACCCGCACGGGGAGCCACAGGTAGCCCTCGGGGTCGTTCTCCGGGTCGTCCTCGCGGTCCTCGTTCAGCACCGACAGGCTCAGCACGTGCCAGCGCACCTCGATCGGCCGCACCTCGGCCGCCTCCAGCAGCCAGCGGGAGGTGATCCAGGTGTACGGGCAGGCGGGGTCGAACCAGAAGTCCGCGATCGTCATCGGGCCATGCTCCCACGACCGGAATGAGACTGTAGTCTCATCAGCTCTTGCCAACGCCGGGGGGCGGCATGCGATGCTGTGCCAAGCAAGCACTCGGTCAAAGTTTTTCCTGCGCTGGGGAAGGTACGGCAGCATGCGCGAGCACGATCGGCTGTTCATCGGCGGCCAGTGGACCACCCCCTCGGGCACCGGCACGATCGATGTGATCTCGCCGCACACCGAGGAGGTCATCGGGCGGGTTCCGGACGGCACCCCCGCCGACATGGACGCCGCCGTCGCCGCCGCCCGCGAGGCGTTCGACCGCGGCCCCTGGCCCCGGATGACGCCCGCCGAGCGGGCCGAGGTCCTCGGCCGGCTGTCGGCGATCTACGCCGAGCGGCAGCAGCAGATGGCCGACCTGGCGACCGCGGAGATGGGCTCGCCCATCGGCTTCTCGATCTTCGGTCAGGCCGCCATCCCGCAGATGACGCTGCAGTACTACGTCGACCTCGCCGCCTCCTTCACCTGGGAGGAGGAGCGGCCCGGCATGCTCGGCCCGGTCACCGTCACCCGCGAGCCGGTCGGCGTGGTCGCCGCGATCTACCCGTGGAACGTGCCGCAGTTCACGCTCATGATGAAGCTCGCCCCGGCGCTCATCGCGGGCTGCACGGTCGTGGCCAAGCCGTCCCCCGAGGCGCCGCTGGACGCCTACCTGCTGGCCGAGTGGATCGAGGAGGCCGGGATCCCGGACGGGGTCGTCAACATCGTCCCGGCCGGGCGCGAGGCCGGCATGTACCTGGTCGAGCACCCCGGCGTCGACAAGGTCGCGTTCACCGGCTCCACCGCCGCCGGCCGGCAGATCGGCGCGGCCTGCGGGCAGCGGCTGCGCCCGGTCACGCTGGAGCTGGGCGGCAAGTCCGCCGCGATCATCCTGGAGGACGCCGACCTCGCGTCCACCGTCGAGGGCTTCAAGCTGGCCTCGCTGATGAACAACGGCGAGGCGTGCGCCGCCCAGACCCGCATCCTCGCGCCGCGCTCGCGCTACGACGAGGTCGCCGACGCGCTGGCCACCATGGTCGGCGGGCTGTCGGTCGGCGACCCGGCCGACTACACCACCGAGATCGGCCCGCTCGTCGCCCGCCGCCAGCAGGAGCGCGTCGAGAACTACATCCGGATCGGCCAGGACGAGGGCGCCAAGCTCATCACCGGCGGCCTTGACCGCCCGCACGACCGCGGCTGGTACGTGCGGCCCACCGTGTTCGGCGGCGTGACCAACGACATGCGGATCGCCCGCGAGGAGATCTTCGGCCCGGTGCTGGCGCTGCTGCCGTACGAGGACGAGGAGGACGCGATCCGGATCGCCAACGACAGCGACTACGGCCTCGGCGGCTCGGTGTGGACCGCCGACGTCGACCACGGCGTCGAGGTCGCGCGGCGCATCCGCACCGGGAGCTGCGGCGTCAACATGTACATCATGGAGCCGAACACCCCGTTCGGCGGCTACAAGGACAGCGGCCTGGGCCGCGAGCTCGGCCCCGAGGGGCTCTCCCCGTACCTGGAGCACAAGGCCATCCCCCGCCCCGCCGCCGGCTAGCCGGCCGCGGACCCGTCCGGCCCGCGGCGGCCGAACAGGGACTCGTGCGCCGCGCGGAGGCCCTCCAGCTCCTGGTCCAGGACCTGGAGGGCCTCCTTCGCGGCCACGTCCTCCACCCTGCCCGCCAGCGCGTCCCGGGCCGCCTCGACCGCCGCCAGCCGCTCCGCCAGCTCGCCGGCCAGCAGCGTGCCGCGCGACAGGCCGGTCGCGCCGGGGAACACGCCGTCCAGGATCGCCGCGCGCTCCATGGACCGGCGGCGCTCGCGGCGCAGCTCGATGAAGACGTCGACCTTCGAGCGCAGCACCCACGGGTCGAACGGCTTGACGAGGTAGTCCACGGCGCCGACCGCGTATCCGCGGAACGACAGGTCGGGCTCGCTGCGGGCGGCGGTCAGGAAGATGATCGGGACGTCGCGGGTACGGTCCTTGCGCTTGATGTGGTACGCCGTCTCGAACCCGTCCATCCCGGGCATCAGCACGTCCAGCAGGATCACCGCGAAGTCGCCGGTCATCAGCGCCCGCAGCGCATCCTCGCCGGACCGTACCGACACCACGTCGGCCTCGACCGTCCGGAGGATCGCCGCCAGTGCCAGCAGGTTCTCCTCCTGGTCGTCCACCAGCAGGATCCTGGCCTCGTCACCGTCCATCCCGCTCCCCGTTCCCGTCCGCGGCGTCCGTCGCCGGGCGCCCGCCGGCGCTCCTAACGGCCGCGCTCCAGCCAGCGGCGCAGCACCGCGAACAGGTGCTCGATCTCGACCGGCTTGGTCACGTAGTCCGACATCCCCGCCTCCAGGCTCTTCTCCTGGTCGCCCTTCATCGCCTTGGCCGTCAGCGCGACGATCGGCATCGTCGCGAACCGCGGCGTCGCGCGGATCGCCCGCGTGGTCGCGTAGCCGTCCATCCCGGGCATCATCACGTCCATGAACACCAGCGCGATGTCCTCGTTCTGCTCCAGGCTCTCGATGCCCTGGCGGCCGTCGGCGGCGTAGAGCACCTTGAGGCCCGAGCGCTCCAGCACCGTGCTCAGCGCGAACACGTTCCGGATGTCGTCGTCGACGATCAGCACCGTGCGGCCCTCGAAGAGCTCGTCGCGGGCGACCACCGGGCCGGGATCGGCGGCGTCGGCCGTCTCCGGGCCGCCCCTGACCAGCGTCCCGGTGCCCGCCGCGGGGCGCCCCCCGCCGGCCGGCGCGCCCGGCTCCCCGGCGGGCGCCGGCAGGGGCGGGGACGCGGCGCGCTCGGGCAGGTAGAGGGCGAACGTGCTGCCGTCGCCCGGCCGGCTGCTGGCCCGGATCTCGCCGCCCAGCAGCTCGGCGATCTCCCGGCAGATCGACAGGCCCAGCCCGGTGCCGCCGTACTTGCGGCTCGTGGTGCCGTCGGCCTGCTGGAACGCGGCGAAGATGTCCTCCAGCTTGCTCGGCGGGATGCCCACCCCGGTGTCGGTGACGGTGAACGCGATCACCCGTTCCGCCTCGCGCAGCGGCTCCAGCGCGAAGTACGCGCCGGTCGCCGGGGCGATGTCGAGCCGGACCGACCCCTCGGTGGTGAACTTGATCGCGTTGGACAGCAGGTTGCGCAGGATCTGCTGCAGGCGCTGCTCGTCGGTGTACAGCACGGCGGGCAGGTCGGGCGACGGCCGCACCTCGAACTCCAGGCCCTGCTCCAGCGCGACGTGCCGGAACGTCACGTTCACGTAGTCGACGAGGTCGGCCGGCCGGATCTCCTCCGGATGGATCTCCATCCGGCCCGCCTCGATCTTGGACAGGTCGAGGATGTCGTCGATCAGCTGGAGCAGGTCGCGGCCGGCGCCGTAGATCGTCCGGGCGAACTCGACCTGCTCGGCGGTCAGGTTGCCGTCGGGGTTGGCCCACATCAGCTTGGCCAGCAGCAGCAGGCTGTTGAGCGGGGTGCGCAGCTCGTGGGACATGTTGGCCAGGAAGTTTGACTTGTAGCGCGACGACAGCGCCAGCTGCTCGGCCCGCTCCTCCAGCGCCCGCCGGGCCTGCTCGATCTCGGTGTTCTGCACCTCGATCTCGCGGTTCTGCCGGGCCAGCAGCGCGGCCTTGTCCTCCAGCTCGGCGTTGGAGCGGCGCAGCTCCTCCTGCTGGCGCTGCAGCTCGCCGGAGCGCTCGCGCAGCTGCCGGGTCAGCCGCTGCGACTCCGCCAGCAGCGACTCGGTGCGGGCGTTGGCCAGGATCGTGTTGATCGCGACCCCGATCGTGTGGACGAACTGGTCGAAGAACGCCAGGTGGACATCGCTGAACCGGCTGAACGCGGCCAGCTCGATCACCCCGAGCACCGCGTCCTCGAACACGATCGGCAGCACCACCACGCAGGCCGGCGGCGCCTCGCCCAGCCCGGAGGAGATCTTGAGGTAGTCGACCGGGGTGTCGGTCAGGATCAGCCGCTTGCGCTCGACCGCCGCCTGCCCGACCAGGCCCTCGCCGAACAGGATCTCCTCGGCCGAGCCGCCCTGGCGGCGGCGGTAGCCGTACCCGGCGATCAGGCGCAGCACCGGCTCGTCCCGGCCCTCCCGCTGGACGAGGAAGAACGCGCCGTAGTGCGCGGCGACCAGCGGCGTCAGCTCGCTGAGGATGAGGCCGGCCACCTCGACCAGGTCGCGGTGGCCCTGCATCAGCCCGGCGATGCGGGCGAGGTTGCTCTCCAGCCAGTCCTTGGCGCGGGTGGTCTCGCGCAGCGTCGCCACCATCAGGTTGACGTTGTCCTTCAGCTCGGCGACCTCGCCGCGCGCCTCGACGGAGATCGACCGGGTCAGGTCGCCGCCGCTGACCGCGCTGGCCACCTCGGCGATCGCCCGCACCTGGGTGGTGAGGTTGCTGGCCAGCAGGTTGACGTTGGCGGTGAGGTCCTTCCACGCGCCGGTCGCGCCCGGCACCTGGGCCTGGCCGCCCAGCTGGCCGCGGCTGCCGACCTCGCGGGCGACCCGGATCACCTCCGAGGAGAACGCCGAGAGCGTGTCGACCATCGTGTTGATCGTCGTCTTCAGCTTGAGTATCTCGCCCTGCGCGTCGACGTCGATCTTCTTGGTCAGGTCGCCCTCGGCGACGGCGGTGGTGACCTGCGCGATGTTGCGCACCTGGTAGGTCAGGTTGTTGGCCATCGCGTTGACGTTGTCGGTGAGGTCCTTCCAGACGCCGGACGCGCCGCGCACCTGCGCCTGGCCGCCCAGCTCGCCCTCGGTGCCGACCTCGCGGGCCACCCGGGTCACCTCGTCGGCGAACGCCGAGAGCGTGTCGACCATCGTGTTGATCGTCGTCTTCAGCTGGAAGATCTCGCCGCGCGCGTCCACGGTGATCTTCTTGGTCAGGTCGCCGCCGGCCACCGAGGTCGCCACCTGGGCGATCTCGCGGACCTGGTTGGTCAGGTTGCTGGCCATGCCGTTGACGTTGTCGGTCAGGTCCTTCCAGACCCCCGACACGCCGCGCACCTGCGCCTGGCCGCCGAGCCGCCCCTCGGTGCCGACCTCGCGGGCGACCCTGGTCACCTCGCCCGCGAAGGCCGACAGCTGGTCGACCATCGTGTTGATGGTGTCCTTGAGTTCGAGGATCTCGCCCTGCGCGTCGACGGTGATCTTCTTCGACAGGTCGCCGTCCGCCACCGCCTTGGTGATCTGCGCGATGTTCCGCACCTGCGACGTCAGGTTGTTCGCCATGAAGTTGACGTTGTCGGTGAGGTCCTTCCAGGTGCCGGAGACGCCGCGCACCTGGGCCTGGCCGCCCAGCTCGCCCTCGGTGCCGACCTCGCGGGCCACCCGGGTCACCTCGTCGGCGAACGCCGACAGCTGGTCGACCATCGTGTTGAGCGTGTCCTTCAATTCCAGGATCTCGCCCTGCGCGTCAACGGTGATCTTCTTCGACAGATCGCCGTCCGCCACCGCCTTGGTGATCTGCGCGATGTTCCGCACCTGCGACGTCAGGTTGTTCGCCATGGAATTGACGTTGTCGGTCAGGTCCTTCCAGACGCCCGACACGCCCCGTACCTGGGCCTGGCCGCCGAGCCGCCCCTCGGTGCCGACCTCGCGCGCCACCCGCGTCACCTCGCCCGCGAAGCCGGAGAGCTGGTCGACCATCGTGTTGAGGGTGTCCTTCAGCTCCAGCAGCTCGCCCTGCGCGTCGACCGTGATCTTCTTCGACAGATCGCCGTCCGCCACCGCCTTGGTGATCTGCGCGATGTTGCGCACCTGCGAGGTCAGGTTGTTGGCCATGCCGTTGACCGACTCGGTGAGGTCCTTCCAGGTGCCGGAGACGCCGCGCACCTGGGCCTGGCCGCCGAGCCGGCCCTCGGTGCCGACCTCGCGGGCCACCCGGGTCACCTCGTCGGCGAACGCCGACAGCTGGTCGACCATCGTGTTGAGCGTGTCCTTCAGCTCCAGCAGCTCGCCCTTGACGTCCACGGTGATCTTCTGGCTGAGGTCGCCCTTGGCGACGGCGGTGGCGACCTGCGCGATGTTGCGGACCTGGTACGTCAGGTTGCTGGCCATGACGTTCACCGACTCGGTCAGGTCCTTCCAGGTGCCCGACACCCCCCGCACCTGCGCCTGGCCGCCCAGCCGCCCCTCCGTACCCACCTCGCGGGCCACCCGCGTCACCTCGTCGGCGAACGCCGACAGCTGGTCGACCATCGTGTTGACGGTCAGCTTCAGCTCCAGCATCTCGCCGGTCGCCTCGACCGTGACCGTACGGGTGAGGTCGCCGCGGGCGACGGCCGTGGTCACCGCCGCGATGTCGCGGACCTGCGCGGTCAGCCGGGTGGCCATGTCGTCGACGGCCTCGGTGACGTGCGCCCAGCTGCCGGTGAGGCCGCGGGCCTTGGACCGGCCGCCCAGCCGGCCCTCGGTGCCCAGCTCGCGCGCGACCCGGGTCACCTCGGAGGTGAACAGCGCCAGCTGGTCGATCATCCGGTTGGCGGCCTGGCCGGGCCGCCGCAGGTCGCCGTGCAGCGGCCGGTTGCCGGCCTCCAGGTCGGCG
This sequence comes from Actinomadura sp. 21ATH, assembly GCF_041951345.1. Lineage (NCBI taxonomy): Bacteria > Bacillati > Actinomycetota > Actinomycetes > Streptosporangiales > Thermomonosporaceae > Actinomadura > Actinomadura sp. 21ATH. The sequence goes on from NZ_JBGNUR010000002.1 coordinate 919,835, forward strand.
CGCTGCGACAGATCGCCCGCGGCCACCGCCTCCAGCACCCGGGCGGTGTTGGTGAGCGGGGTCGCGATGTGGTCGAGCAGCGTGTTGGCCGACTCCACGCCGGCGTGCCAGCGGCCCTGGCCCGGGCCCGCGGCGAGCCGCTCGTCGAGCCGGCCCTCGCGGGCGACCTGGCGGGAGACGCGTTCGAGCTCGTCGGCCAGGTGCCGGTTGCGGTCGAGGATCTGGGCGAGCACCTCGCCGACCTCGGCCAGCGTCCCCTCGGGCGGGGCGTTGAAGCGCGGCCGGAAGTCGCCGTCGCGCAGCGCCCGCAGCGCCTCCAGGAGGGAACGCAGCCCGGCCTCGGTGCCGGGCGGCGGCGCGGGCTCCGCGGCCGGCGCCACCGGGCCGGCCGGTGCGGGCTCCGCGGCCGGCTCGGCCGGGGAGGTGGTGCTCGAGGATCCACTCATAGGCGAACCTTGCCGACTGGGCGTGTCTGAGCCCGTTCATAGTGTCACTATGTTGCGTCACACACCCCGCGAATCAGCATGTTGCCTCAAGGGGGTCACCGTGTCGGCTTCGCACAGATCCGCGGTCTTCCCGCCCGAACGCACGGCGGTGCCGGCGGCGCGCGAGCTGGTGCGCGCCGCGCTGCGGGCGTGGGCGCCGCCGGCCGAGCGGGCCGCGGACGCGGTGCTGGTGACCAGCGAGCTCGTCACCAACGCCGTGATGCACGCGGGCACCGAGATCGCGGTCGACTGCGCGCTGGACGAGGCGGCCGGCCGGCTCCGGATCGAGGTCCGCGACCTGCTGCCCATGCGCCAGGTCGGCGCGCACCCGCCGCGCCGGGCCGGCGGGTCCGCCGCCGCGGCGGAGGAGGACGGCGAGCGGGGCCTGCTGCTCACGCAGTCGCTGGCCGACAGCTGGGGCGTCACGTACACCAGGGCCGCCAAGACGGTCTGGTTCGAGCTGGCCCTCGCCGCGGCGCCCGAGCCCGCGCCCGAGCCGGTCGTCCCGGAACGCGCCGGGCACGAGGAACCGCACGCCGAGCGGCTGTACGAGGACGTCGCCCGCTGGGTGCGGCTGACCACCCGCGCCGACGCCGCGTACGTCCTGGTGGCCAACGACGAGGACGGGATCGAGGTGCGCGCCGAGGACGCGGCGCCGAGGACGGCCCGCGGCGGCGACGGGCAGGCGGCGCCCGCGGCCCGCTACCGCTCGGTGGCGCGCGTCCCGCTGACCGCCGGCGGCCGCCGGCTCGGCCTGCTCGTCGCGGCGGCGCGCGGCGCGGACCGGTTCAGCTCCCGCGACATCTCCCGCATCCAGGACGCCGCCGGCTCGCTGGCGCCGGTGCTCGCCCGCGAGCGCGACACCGCGCGCCGCGGCTACCGCAGCTGGCTGGGCTTCCTCGCCGAGGCGGGCGACCTGCTGGCGGGCACCCTGGACGAGCGGACGGTGCTGGCGCTCGCGGCGCAGCTGTACGTGCCGCGGCTGGCCACCTGGTGCGCGGTCTACCTGGACGATCCGGCCGGGCACGGGCGCCTGGCGCACGTGTGGCACGCCGACGAGCGGCTCATCGGCCCGCTGCGCGAGGCGCTGGCGGCGGCCGGCGACCCCGGCCCGGCGCGGCCGCGCGCGCCGCGCCCCTGGCCGGGGCTGGAGTCGATCGGCCCGGCCGGGCGCGCGGTGTGCGGGCCGCTGGTGCTGGAGATGCGGCTCGCCTGCCGCGACCGGCGGCTCGGCACGATCCTGCTGGGCGGGCCGGAGGGCGCCGGGTTCCGCTCCGAGCCGGTCCGGCTGGCCGAGGACCTCGGCGACCGGGTCGGGCAGGCGCTGCTCACCGCGCGCCGCTACGGCGAGCAGGAGGCGGCCAGCCGGGTGCTGCAGCGCAGCCTGCTGCCGGCGCGGCTGCCGTCCGTCCCGGGGATCGACTACGACGTGGTCTACTCGCCGGCCGGCCGGAACGCGGCGGCCGGCGGCGACTTCTACGACCTGTTCCCAGCGGGCCCGGGCCGGTGGCGGTTCATGCTGGGCGACGTGGCCGGCACCGGCCCGGAGGCCGCGGCGGTGACGGGGCTGGCCCGGCACACGCTGCGGGCGCTGGCCCGCGAGGGGCGCACCGCGTCCGGCGCGCTCGACCTGCTCAACGAGACGATCATCGATGACGCGTGGAGCCGGATGCTGACCGTGCTGCACGGCGAGCTGGAGCCGGCGGCGGCCGGCGGGGCGCGGCTGTCGGTGGCCGCCGCGGGGCATCCGCTGCCGCTGCGGCTGCGGCCGGACGGCGCGGTGAGCCCGGTGGGCGACTCGCAGATCCTGCTCGGCGCCGTCCGCGACAGCGAGTACCGGCTCGACAGCGTGCGGCTGGGCCGCGGCGACCTGGTGCTGTGCGTGACCGACGGGATCACCGAGCGGCGGCACGGCGGGCGGCTGCTGGACGACGACGACGGGCTGGCGCGCATCCTGGCGGGCTGCGCGGGGCTGCCGGCGCGGGCGGTGACGCGGCGCGTTCAGGCGGCGGTGCGGGAGTTCACCGCCGCGCCGCCGGACGACGACATGGCGATCATGGCACTCAGGGTCGCCCCAGATCCGTGACCGTCCAGCCGAGGCGGGCGCGGCAGGCCCGCACGTCCTCGGCGTCGGCGGTGCCGGTCACCAGCAGCCGCAGCCGCGGCCGGCCGGGCCCGGGGTCGCCCTCGCGGGCGAGCGCGCGCAGCTTGTCGGGGGTGACGACGGCGAGGGTGGCGCCGTGCTCGCGGACGTCCCGCAGCAGCGCCTCGGTGTCGGACTCGGCCACCCCGGCGAACGTCGCGCCCTGGATCAGGCACAGGTTCATGAGCGCGAGCCAGGTGGACGCCGTGCAGTCCCAGGAGCAGCAGGCGAGCACGTCGCCCTGCTCGACGCCGGCGCGGGCGGCGAGCCGGTGCAGCTCGGCGAGCCGCTCGGCGTGCGTCGGCTGCGCGGGCGGGTCGCACAGCCTCAGGGCGACGTCGCGGGCGAGGTCGACCGGCGGGGACGGGTCGGGGAGCGGCGCGCGCAGCTCGTGGTTGTCGACGAGGCGGGCGAACGGCGTCGCCCCGGGCAGGTCGCCGAACGCGAACACCTGCCGCACGTAGGAACGTTCCGCCGCGGCCAGGGCCAGGACCGCCTCCTCGCCGGACCCGGTCATCAGGAACCGCGCCCGGCTCTCGTTCAGCATCTGCGCCAGTTCCCTGGCGGACGAGTGCGGCGGCAGCGGGGCGGGGATCGCGCCGGCCGCGCTCACCGCGTGCACGGCCAGGGCCGTGTCGCAGGCGTCGGCGAGGTGGATCGCGCCGACGTCGCCCGGGCGGACGCCGTGCCGGGCCAGCCCCGCGGCGGCCGCGGGGACGACCACCGAGAACCGCGAGTAGCCGAGTTCCCGGCCGGGGCCCACCATCGCGGGGCGGCCGCCGCCGCGCAGCGCGTTCCGGCGCGCCGCGTCCAGCACGGTCGCGGTGACCGTGGCGTCGGAAACGGCCGGCCGGCCGGTGTCCCCGTCGAACATGGCACGACCGTACGCCGCGCGCACGGCCCGTCACATCAGAAGATGTGTGTAGACAGGTATGTAGCTCAGCCCGGCAAGCCCGCTCTCGCCAGCAGGGCGCGCCGCCGCACCGCACCCGCCTCGGTGCGCGGGATCTCGTCCACCACGCGCACGGCGACCACGCCCTTGTACGGCGGCACGTGGTCGTTGACGTACTCCAGGATGTCGCCGGCGGCGGCCGGCTCGGACAGCACCACGAACGCGTACGGGACCAGCCCCAGCTCGGGGTCGGGGGCGGGCGCGACCACCGCGTCCCGTACCGCGGGGTGGACGGCGAGCACCGTCTCGGGTTCGGCGGGCGGCTCGGGGCGGCCCTCGCCGAGCCGGCCGAGGATGTACGCGCGGCCGTGGTCGTCGCGGAACGCGGCGTCGCCGGTGGCCGACCACCGCACCGGGCCCGGCCGGGCGGTCCCCGTGGCGGGCAGCCGGACGCACAGCTCGCCGGGCTGGTACGACGCCTGCTCCCGGCCGGTGGCGGCGTCCACGACGCGCCAGGCGACGCCGGGCAGGCCGCGGCCGACCGAGTCGAGCGTCCCCTCCTCGGCGCCGCGCAGGTTGATGTGGGTGAGCCCGGCGGCCTCGGTCAGCCCGTACGCCTGCCGTACCGTGCAGCCGAGCCGGGCGGCGCAGGCGCGCGCGGTCTCGGCGCGCAGCGGGCCGCCCGCCGCGACGACCGAGCGCAGCGCGTCCAGGGCGTAGCGCGGCACGACGCGGTCGTACGCGAGCGTCTCGATCAGCCGGGGCGGCAGCAGCGCGACCGTGACCGCGCGGTCCTGGAGGGCGCGCAGCAGGTCGTGCCGCCCGCCGCCGGGCGCGGCGACGACGGTGGCGCCGAGCCGCAGCGCGGGGTTGAGCGCGCCGTTCAGCCCGAGCAGGCCGCTGAACGGCAGCGCCGACAGGACGGTGTCGGCCCGCCCGATCATCCCCGAGTCCGCCGCCCGGACGAGTCCGGCGACCATCTCGGCGTGCGAGAGCGGGACGACCCGCGCGGGCCCGGCCGTCCCCCGCGAGCACGCCAGCACCGCCACCGCCGCGAGATCCACCGCCCCCGCGACAGGCCGACCGCCCCCGCGGGCGCCCCCTCCGCCTGCCGGTCCGGGGTGCGGCAGGTCGCGGGCGGGGGCCGGGTGGGACGGGATCGCGACGAGGTCGGGGGCGGAGAGTGGGCGCGGGACGCCCGCGGCGGCGGCCGCTTCCTGGGCGACCTTCCGCAGGGCGGGCCAGGTGATGAGCGCCTCGGCGCCGCCCGCGCGCAGCAGGCGGGCCAGCTCGTCCTGCGGGGCCGTCACCCGGAGCGGCAGCGGCACGGCGCCCGCGGCGGCCACGGCGTGCAGGACGACGGCGAACTCGGGTCCGTCGGGCAGGTGCACCCCCACCGCGGTCCCCGGCCGTACGCCCGCGGCGGCCAGGGCGGCGGCCGCGGCCGCGACCTCCGCGGCGAGCGCGGCGTGCGTCAGGGTGCGGCCGGAGACGGCGTCCACCACCGCGGCGCGGCCGGGATCGGCGGCGCGTGCCGTGATGACCGCCTCCGTCAGCGTCACCGCGGGGAACGCGGCCAGCGGGTCACCGTCGCCACCGATGGGGATCATGCCCCGAATCTAGATCGCGGCGGTGCGCCCGCGCATGCGCCGGTCTGCGGATCCGGGCTCGTATTCGGCGGTGCGTCGATATGGCCGCCGCGGCCGCGCTGTGTACACACGGTCGGCTACGTGGCGTCGTCCAGGTGGTCGACCGCCCAGGCCGCGACCTGGGCGCGCGAGCCGAAGCCCAGCTTGGTGAGGATGTTGGTGACGTGCCGGGCCACGGTGGCCGGGCTGATGACCAGCTCGTCGGCGATGCCGCGGTTGCTGAGGCCGCGCGCCACCAACACCGCGATCTCCCGTTCGCGGGCGGTGAGGGTGGCCGGCGGGGTCACCGGCGCGGCCACCGCCGACCGCGACGCCTCGGGCGCCGGCCGCTGTACGGGCACCGCCGCGCGCTCCGGGTCCGCCATGGGCCCGGCGTCCGCCACGGGCTCGGGGGCGCGCAGCGCGGCCGCGACCGCGTCGTCGAGCGCGGTGGACCGGCCCTGCCCCCACAGCTGCGCGACCAGCGGCTCGCCCAGCCGGCGCCGGATCGGCTCCAGCGTCCGCTCGAAGCGGGCGCCGCCGGGCCGCCGGCCGGCCGTCTCCAGCACCGCGTCCCGCAGCGCCGCCGCGGCACCGCCGACCAGCACCGCCCGGCGCGGGTCGCCCTCGCGCGCCACCAGCTCGGCGAGCGTGTCGAGCGCGCGGGCCACGTCGAGCCGGATGCCGGTGGAGCGGCTCAGCGCCAGGCTCTCGGCGAGCGCCGCCCGCGCGGCCGGCAGGTCGTCCAGGTCCAGCGCGACCCGGCCCAGCCCGGCCAGCGCCCGCGCGATCTCCGGCCGGGCCCCGATCTCGCGCAGGATCGGCAGCGCCTCGCCGTAGTGCGCGCGGGCGGCGGGCCGGTCGCCGCGCGACTCGGCCAGCCGGCCCAGCCCGATCAGCGCGTGCGCGGCGCCCCACAGCTGCCCGATGCCGCGCATCGTGGCCAGCCCGGACTCCAGCGGCTCGCGCGCCTCGCGCAGCCGCCCCTGCCGGATCCGCAGGTAGCCGCGCGCGATGGAGGCGTACGCGCGGTTCCACTCCTGGCCCGGCTCGGCGGTGATCGCGTCGGCCTCGTCCAGCCGGTCGGCGGCCTCCTCGGCACGGCCCGCGCGGGTGCACGCCTCGGCCAGCGTGACCAGCGCGGTCGCGGTCATGAACGCGTCCCCGGCCTCCCGGCACGGCCCCAGCGCCGCCGCCGCGAACGTGCCCGCCTGGACGAAGTCGCGGTCCCCGACGGCGATCTGCGCCCGCCCCGCCAGCGCGGGCCCGCGCACGGAGGCGGGCAGGTCGTGGCCGCGGGCCAGGAACCGGTCGGTCCACTCGGCCCACTCGGCGGCCTGGCCGCGGACGATCCAGTACGTGCGCAGCGCCGTGCAGATGCGCAGGCCCTCCTCGATGTCGCCGTGCTCCAGCGACCAGGCCAGCGCGGCGCGGGCGTTGCCGGTCTCGGCGTCGTACCGGCGGAACAGGTCGACCCGGGCTGCCCACGGCGCGGGCCGCTCGGCGATGCCGATCTCGCCGTGCCGCTCGGCCAGCTCCAGCAGCGCGTCGCGGTGCCGGCCGCGCAGCGCCGCCCCCTCGCCGGCGGCGTCCAGCCGGTCGGCCGCGTACCGGCGGATGCTGTCGAGCATCCGGAAGCGGACCTCGCCGGCGACCTCGCCGCCCACCACGACCAGCGACTTGTCGACCAGGGCGGTCAGCAGGTCGAGGACCTCGTCGGCGCCGAGCAGCTCGTCGGCGCACACCACCTCGGCCTGTTCCAGCGTCCAGCCGGTGAAGACCGACAGCCGGCGCAGCAGCACCCGCTCCTCGTCGCCGAGCAGCTCGTGGCTCCAGTCGATGGCCGCGCGGAGCGTCCGCTGGCGGGGCGGGGCGGTGCGGTCGCCGGCGTTCAGCAGCCGGAAGCGGTCGGCCAGCCGGTGCGCGATCTGGTCGACCGACAGCACCCGCACCCGGGCCGCCGCCAGCTCCAGGGCCAGCGGCACGCCGTCCAGCGCGCGGCCGATCCGGTCGACGGCGTCGCCGCCGGTGAAGCCCGGCCGGGCGGCGCGGGCGCGCTCCTCGAACAGCAGCGCCGCCTCGCGCGGCTCCAGCGGCGGGACCCGCCAGACGTTCTCGCCGGGCATCCGCAGCGGCTCGCGGCTGGTGGCCAGCACCCGCAGCCCGGGGCAGCGGGCCAGCAGCAGCCCGGTCAGCCCGGCGCAGTCGCCGACCAGGTGCTCGCAGTTGTCCAGGACGAGCAGCGTCTCGCGGCCGCGCAGCGCGTCGGCCAGCGTGTCCGGCAGCGGCCGTCCCTCCTCCGCCGCCACCCCAAGGACGGCGGCGACCCGGCGGGCGACCGGCTCGGGCGGCCCGTCGGCGGGCAGGTCGCCCAGCTCGGCCAGCCACACCCCGTCGGCGTAGGCGTCCCGGAGGGAGTGCGCGACGTGCAGGGCCAGCCGCGTCTTGCCGATGCCGCCCGCCCCGCACAGCGTCACCGCGCGCATGCTCTCGAGGAGCACCCGCAGGTCCCCCACGTCCCGTTCCCGCCCGACGAACGTGTTCGGCTCAACGGGCAGGTTGCTCTTGACGGCGTTCGTCTCCACAGCGCTGTTCATGGATGTCATGCGCCCACAAGTGTCCGATGGTCAGGCCCGTTCCCCCGTGCGATACCTGCGAGTGTGACATCGCCGTCCGTGCGGCGCGCGGCGTTTGACACCTGTTGACAATCCTCCGCGACGGACCCCTGACTCCGGTCTTGACCCCTCACCAGGACCTCATCACCCGTCACTCGCGCCCGTCAACGGTCCGGAAGGCCACAAGAACACGCCGCCGGGTGCCCGATTCCACCCTTGCGGCCCGCTGGCCGTACCGTAGTGCGCCGTGTCCCCCACCTCAGGAAACGCCGGCGCCCCGGCCAGCCTCGACGACGTGCTCGTCGGCGAGGCCGTGCTGGGCGTGTACCGGCAGATGTTCGCGGCGCTCGCGCGCGACAGCGGCGCCGTGGTGGACGACCCGGAACTGGTCGACGTCGCCGAGACGCTGCTGGCCGCCTTCGCCGACGCGGGCGAGGAGGGGCTGAGCCGCGAGCAGATGCGGTACGTGTGCCGCCGCTACTCCACCGAGGTCTTCGAGAACCGGCTGCGCGTGCTCAAGGGGCTCGGCGCGGTCCGCGAGGTGTTCCCCAAGCCCAACCAGCTGCGCTACCGCGCCTCGTTCACCAGCGTGGTCGGGCTGATGTTCGTCCGCCGGATGATGCTGGACGGCGGGCAGAGCGAGATGCACCGGCTGCTGGCGCTGGAGCAGCTGAACGTTGCGGACCCGCGGATGACGGCGGCGCAGGCGCGGGCCGGGGCCGAGGGGCTGGCGCGGGCGTTCCGGCTGTGGAGCGTGGAGCTGCTGACGCTGACGAACGGCACCATCGAGGAGCTGCGCGAGCAGGCGCCGAAGCTGTGGGGCACCGAGGAGATCCTGCTGCGGGCCGAGCGGCTGCACGGGGCGATCCTGCGGCGCTGGCCGGAGCTCGACCGCGCCTGCACCGACCTGCGCGCCGCCATCTACGCCTACGGCGACGCGTCCCGGCGGGCCGCCGCGCGGCTGTCGGACTCCGCCGGCATGACTCGCAATCTGACTCTCCTGCCGCCCGAGACGTGGCGGACGTTCGCCCGGACGGCCTCGCGCGAGGAGCTGGCCGGCGTCCTGGACGGCTTCGTGTTCGACGCCCCGGCGCCCTGGCACGAGCCGTCGGCGGTGGTGACGGCCGTGGAGGACGGCCCGCGCACCACGCCGCCGCGCCCGGCGCCGCCGCGCGCGTCCGTACCGGATCCGGGGCTGTCGGACGACCCCGGCGGCGACGCGGCCGCCGCCGAGCGGCTGCGGGCGGTGGCCGAGCAGGTGCTGCGGGGCCGCGACCGGGTCGCCGTCGAGGACCTGCTGGCGCAGGACTGGGTCGCGGCGCGCCGGGTGCTCGCCGACCTGTCCTCGGTCCACCTGCACCCGGAGCTGCCGTACCGGCTGGTCTGGTCGGACGGGCTGGCGGCCCGCCCGGACGGCCTGCCGTCGTGGGTCACCCCGGGCGTCTTCGAGAGGACGGGCCCGTGAGCGCCGATCCCGTCGAACCGGCCGGACCTGCCGGACAGCCCGTGGCGGATCCGCCGGGGGTCGATCCGCAGGTGCTGGCCCGGGCGCGCGCCCGCGTCCTCGGTGTCCCCTCGGTCCCGGTCACCGAGCCGGTGCCGCCCGGGATGACGGGGGCGGCGGACGGGGAGCGGGTGTGGCTGCTGCCGTCCTGGCCCGACGGGGCGACCCCGGCGATGCTGGAGGAGTACGAGGTCGCCCCGATGCCGCTGGACCGCACCGGCCAGGCCCGGCGCGTGCTGGCGGCGGCGCTGCGCTGCTGCTGGACCCGCCTGGACGACGCGCCGTGGCCCGGCGAACCGGCTCCGGTCGCCGCCGTCCTGGAGGTGTACGCCGGCATGTCGCGCGGTGATCCAGAGCTGGCCCGCCGCTGGGCGACCGGCGAGCTGCGGCGGCTGTCGGACACCGGCTGGCTGCTCGTGGACGAGGCGGCCGGCGACGTCCGCCCGGGCCCGCGCACGGCCCTGTGGCGCGAGGAGACCCTCGCCTCCCTGCGCGACCTGCTGCGCCGCCTCCCCCAGCCCCCGCCCGAGGGAGCGCCCTCATGAGCCTTCCGGGGGACGCGGTGTTCGAGGGGCTGCTGCGGTCGTACGACGAGAAGCGGCGGGCGGAGCTGGTGGCGGCGTACATGGCCGTCGAGCACGCCGCCGCGCCCGTTCCCGAGGTGCGGTTCCCGGCGCTGCGCGAGCCCGCGCCGCGCCGGACGCTGGAGCAGATGCTGGCGCTGGGCGGGCGGACGCTGATCCGTACCGGGAAGGGCGAGTGGATCTCCGGTTACCGGGACGACGTGACCGCCGAGTTGGGCGCCGACCCGGACTGCGTGCCGCCGGCCGGCGACCGGGCCGCGCTGGTGCTGGTACTGATCCACGCGGTGGCGATCCCGCGGGCGGCCGGGCTGCTGGCCGACGACTCGTGGATGTCGCCGTACCCGGCGCCGCTGGAGGAGCTGCGGCGGCGCTCGCAGCTGCCGGTCGGGGAGCTGGAGGCGTCGCTGCGGCGGCTGCGCGCGGCCGGGCTGGTGTCGCAGGTGAAGGCGGGCGGCGAGGAGTCGGGCGGGTTCGTGCCGGGGCCGCAGTTCCAGCGGCTCACGCCGGCCGCGCGCCGCCGCCTGCAGGAGGAGCTGATCCTGGCCGCCGGCCCGGGGTCGCCGCTGGCCGCGGCGATCCGGGCGCGCCGCCGCGGCCGGGAGAACGATCACGGGGAGGCCCCTTGACCGCCGTTCTGGAACCGCTGGTGCCCGCCGGTGCCGGCGCGGGCGGGGAGAACATCGTCGGCGACCGCACGCTCGTCGCGGTCCAGGCGGTGAACATCTCCCGCCTGTCGACGCATCCGGTGCCGACCGTGCCGGGGACGCTCATCGTCGTCGCCGGGCAGGGTCCCAAGGACTCCAACGGGGCCGGGAAGTCGTCGTTCATCGCGGCGATCACCGCGCTGCTCGGGGACGAGCAGTGGCGGTTCGCGTCGGGCGCGCGGGCGGTGGCGGAGCTGCTGTTCAACGCCGAGCTGGCGGCGCAGGGCGACAGCCAGTGGGCCAGCGCCGGCCACGGCTACATCGTCGGCGTGTTCGACGAGCACGACGCCGCCGGGACGGCCGGCGGAGGGCCAGCGGCTGGGAAACCGGAGGCCGTGGAGCCGGAGGCGGGGAATCCGGAGGCGGGGAATTCGGCGGCGGGGAATCCGGAGGCGGGGAATTCGGAGGCGGGGAATTCGGCGGCCGAGACGGCGCTGACGGTGTGGCTGCGGGTCAACGTGGACGCTCCTCACCTGGAGATCCGCTGGCGGCAGGGCGTCCACCTGGCCGCGGCCCCCTCGGAGGCCGAGCGGGTGGCGCTGGCCGACCGGATGTGGGCGGCCCTGCCGCGCAGCGCGGGCCGCCGCGACCTGGTGGCCAAGGACCTCGGCCGGGTCCTGTACGGCGGGCAGGTGCGCTGCGTGTCGTTCCTGTCGACGTCCGTGCGGTCCAAGGTCGCCACCAACCTCCTCTCCCAGCCGCTGAACGAGATCACCCCGGAACGGATCTTCAGCGCGATCGCCGCGCTCACCGGCCTGGACCGGGAGCTGGAGGCCGAGCGCACCTCGCGGGCCGAGGAGCACCGCGAGCGCGCCCGCGCCGCCGAGGCGGCCGAGCGGCTGGCGGGCTGGGAGCGCGAGGCGGCCGCGCTGCTGAAGACGTTCGACCGGCGCGACCGCGCCCGCGACGAGGTGGCGGCGGCGCTGCGGTTCTGGCACACCCGGCAGGCGCGGCTGCTGGTGGACGCGGCGCGCGCGGACGGCGCGCACGCCGCCGAGCAGGAGCGCCTGCACGCCGAGAACGAGGAGATCCTGGCGGCCGTGAAGGCGGCCGGGAAGGAGATCGAGCAGCTCACCGGCGGCGCGCTGGAGGAGCGGCTGGGCGAGGCGGGCGCGGCCCTGGCCGAGCTGAAGGGCCAGGCCGACGAGCTGGGCGCCGACAAGGCGGTCGCCCGCAACCGGCTGGAGGAGCTGCGCCGCCGGGTGTCGGGCCTGGAGGAGCGGCTGCGCGAGGCGGACGGCCGCGACGCCGAGGCCGCGGGCCGGGAGCTGGCCGAGGCCGAGGTGCGCCGGGACGAGGCGCAGCAGGCGTTCGGGATGGCCAAGGGCGCGGTGTCCCGGGCCGAGCGCGCGCTGGCCGAGGCGGAGGCGGGCGAGAGCAGCGCCCCCGCCCAGATCCGCGCCCTGGCCGGCGCCGGGATCGCCGCGGTGGGCCTCCTGGACGCGGTCGAGCTGGCGGAGGACGTCCGCGAGCGCTGGGAGGCCGCGCTGTGGCCGTACCGCGAGGCCGTGGTGGTGGGCCCGGACGATCTCGCCGCGGCGGCCGGGGCGCTGCGCGGGCTCCCCGGCTCCATGATCGTCCCCGCCGACGCCGCCCTGCGCGCGGACGCCGCCCGCGAGCCGTCCGGCGCCGGGAGCGGCGGCCCGGCCGGGGTGCGGTGCACGCTGCCGCTGGGACGCTTCTTCGGCGCCCTGGACGGCGGCGACGGCACCGGCGTCGTGGTCGTCGGCGGGTTCCCCGAGGCCGTGACCGGGCGGGAGACGCGGGTGCGGGCGGCGCGGGAGGCGCTGGAGACCGCCCGCGAGGCCCTGGAGGAGGCGGGACGGCGGGCGGACGACGCGGCGGCCGACGTGGCGCTGGCCGGGCGGCGGCTGGCGGCGGCGCGGGCCGCGGCCGAGCTGGACGGCGTGCGGGAGCGGATGGCCGGGCTCCGCGAGCGGCTGGAGGAGCTGGCCGGCGGCGAGTCCCGGCTGGGCCCGCGGCTGGGCGCGGCCGAGCAGACGCTGCGCCGGTTGCAGGCCAAGGCGGACACGCGGGCGCTGGAGGTCGACCGGCTGCGCGGGCGGCGCGAGGCGCACGAGCGCGACCGGGACCGGATCCGCGCCGAGATCGCCGCGCTGGCCGACCGGCGCGCCGCGCTCGGCCTGGCGGAGCTGGAGCGGGAGTGGGGCGCCTCCCGCGACGCGGCCGCGGAGTGGCTGGCCACGCTCGGCGAGGACGAGCGGACGTGGACGCCCGACGAGTGGTGGCACAGCGCCGAGAAGCACCTGTCGGAGGGGCTGCGGCGGGTGTTCCCGGACGGCCCTGCCGACGAGGACATGCCGGAGGAGGTCCGCTTCCTGCTGCGCGAGCGCGCCGACGGGGAGGGGCGCCGTACCGAACGGGAGCAGTCCACCTTCCCCCGCCTGGTCAAGGCGCTGGAGGGGTACCTGCGCCGGCAGGAGGACTACGAGCGGCACCAGCGGCGGCAGATCGAGGTGCAGCTGGCGGCGCGCCGCGCCGACCTGGAGAAGGCGCAGAAGGGCGCGACGGAGGCGGCGGGCGCGGCCGAGGCGCACCGCACGGCGCTGACGGCCGCGATCCGGGCCCGGCTGCAGCGGGTGGCCGAGGAGTTCGAGAAGCTGGACGTGGCGTACGGCGGGTACGGCGCGACGCTGGAGTTCCCCACGCCCGAGCCGCCCGGCGACCCCGAGCAGGAGTGGCGCTGGCGGGTGACGCCGAAGTGGCGGCGCTCGGACGGGCAGCGGTACGTGCCGTACAACCGCCGCGCCAACACCGCGCTGATGGACGAGAAGGCGGTGAAGCTGGTCTGCGCCGCCGCGCTGGCCAGCTCGGGCGGCGGCCGCCTGTGCCTGGTGCTGGACGAGCTGGGCCGCAACCTCGGCAAGGAGCACCGCAAGGAGGCCGTCGCGCTGTTCCGCAAGATCGGCGAGACGCACGGGATCACGGTGATCGGCGCGCTCCAGGACGACATGGAGCCGTACGCGATCGACGCGTGCGGGCAGTACGTGAAGCTGCGCCGGTCGTCGGACACGATGCCGTACAACGAGCCCCCGGTCGTGGTCGGCTACGACGAGCACGAGGCGCGGGTCCGGCGGCTCGCGGAGCAGATCACGGCCGCGCGGCCCGATATATCGGATGCGTCCTGACCAGCCTTCACGGGAGGATGCCGGGCATGCACGCCGACGCGCTCCTGGCCGAGATCGAGCCGCTCCGCTTCTCCGACCGCTGCCGCCGCCTGGCGGACCTGCGCCGCCTCGCGGGCACCCCGGAACTGCGCGCCCTGCTGGACGACCTGAACGGCCGCGGCCACTACGAGCGCGAACTCGCGCTGTTCATCGCCTCCGCCGTGCGGGACGAGGCGTCCTTGGAGCAGGTCGGCCGGGCGCTGCGCGATCCGGCGTTCGACCTGGCGCTCGGTGCCGTCTCCGGGGCCGTCCGCCTCGGCCTCCCCGCCGAGCGCCTGGAGGAGCTGCTGGCCGACGCCCCGGCGGCGATCCGGGCCGCGGCGTACGAGGCGATCCGCCGCCGTCGCCGCCGCGATCTGGCCGAGCGCCTCATCGACCAGGTCGCCGAGCGCTGGGGCGACGGGGAGGCCGCGGCACTGCTGCCCGCGTGCGGCGAGGAGGCCGCGCGGGCCCGGCTCGACGGCCTGGCGCACGCGGTCGCCAACTGGAAGGCGTTCGCCCTCTCCCACCCGGACGCGATGCTCGACTTCGCCGAACACCGGCTCCCCGGCGTTCCCGGCCCGATGCTTCCCGCGTGGTGGCGGCGGCACGGCACCGGTGTCGCCGCTGCGGTGCCGCACGATCCCGGCCGCGTCATCGCCTTGCTGGAACGCCACTGCCCCGCCGGTCCCCTGCCGTACGAGCTGAACGGCCGGTTCGGGCTCCTCCTGGACGCCGACCCCGGCCGCGCGCTGCGGCTGCTGCTCGCCGACGAGCACCGCCATGGGCTGGCCTCGATACTGCGGCGCCGGTCGATCCGCGACCGGCTGGTCCGGCTGGGCGACGCGGCGGCGGCAGAGGTCGCGCGGGCCGTCCGGGACGACGCGGCCACGCTGGCCCTGCTCCTGAAGGCGTATCCGCCGAGCCGCCGCGACGGGATCCACGCGGCCGCGCTGGCGGGCACCGACCCGGCCACCGCCGAGCACGACGAGCGGGTCATGGAGGTGCTGCCCTGGGCGGCGAGGGCCCGCGAGGCGCGGCGGATGCTCGCCCTCACGCGCGTCGCCGGGGACCCGCACCGGCTGCGGGAGGTCACCTCGTTCCTTCCCTACGACGAGGCCCGGCCGGCGCTGTACGAGGTGACGCGGCGGCCCGACGCCGAGGACCGCGCGGCCGGGTACCGGCTGCTGGTGCGGTGCGCGGGGCGCTCCCGTGACCCCGAGGTGCTCACCCGGCTGCTGGACGACCTGGACCGGCTTCGCAACGAGCAGGACCCGGTGCGGATGAACGCCCTGGGCGCGCTCGCCGCCGTCCCGACGGCCCTGCTGCGGGACGGGCACACCGCCGCGATCACCCGGCTGGCCGAGGACGCGCTGGGCGCCCGCGACTGCTCGTACACGACCCGCCGGTACCTGATGGACCTCGCCACCGGCCTGTGCCGCCAGGGTGCGATCAGCGACGACGGCGCACTGCTGCGGGCCGGCCTGGGCATGCTGGACAAGCTCACCGGGCGCGGGGGCTCGCTCCCGTTCCCGTCCCTCGACGGCGTGCTCCGCCGCGGGCAGGAGCACGACCTGGTGCGCACGCTCGGCCGGCGGCTGAGGTCGGCGGGACGCCGCGACGACCACCGCCTCGCGCTCGCCCTCGCCCACGCGCTGGGCCGGCGCGCGTACGGCGTTCCCGTGCTGCAGGACGCGCTGGAGAAGGCGCTGGACGCCCGCGACGACGGCGACATCCGTTCGGCGGCCCGGCTGTGGCTCGCCGACCCGCGGACCCGGGCCGAGCGGGTCGAGCGGGTCCTCGCGAAGGACCCGTCGATGATCGTGCTGCACCGGGTCTTCGCGGTCGTCGCCCGGGAGCGCACCGACCTGCTGCGCCCGGTCCTGGACGGCCGCATGCCCGCCGGCCGGTTCCGGCGTCCGGACGTGGCGCACGTCCCGAGCCCGGAAAGGTCCTGGATGCGCCGCTGGACCGCGGAGCAGCGCGCCGCGTACCTGAGGCTCCTGCACCGGCTGGCCCGCGACGCGGGCGCCACGGACTCGGCCCGCGCCCAGGCCGTCCGGTCCATCGGCACGATCCCCGGGGTCGAAGCCGAGGCGCTGCGCCCGTACCTGGACTCGGACGAGCCGCTGCTGCGCCGGGTCGCGCTGACCAGCGCCGTCTGGGTGGCGTCCCCGCAGGACGCGCTGCCCCGGCTGCTGGATCTGGCGTCCTCCGACGACGCGCACGTGGCGCTGTACGCGGCGACCCGCGCCGCCCGCTTCGCGGCGCCGTCCACGCTGCACGCGGCCCTCGCGCCGGTGATCGCCGACGGCAAGATCACCGCCCGCAAGGAGGCGCTGCGCATCCTGCTGCGCAACCACGCGCCGGACGCGATGGGCGCGGTCGCGGCGGCCTGGGACGATCCCGGGCAGCACCGCGACGTGCGGGCGGCGATCGCCTCCGCCCTACGGGAGCGTCTCGGTGACCCTCGCGCGCTGCGGATCCTGGGCGAGGCCGCGCGCGGCCCGCGCGACCTGGCCCTCCAGGTGACCGGCATGAGCCCGGTCATGGTCGAGGAGCGGCACCGGCCCGCCTACGCCGCCCTGCTCATGGACGTGGCCCGTTCCACCGACCGGGAGGCGGTGTCCGAAGGGCTGCACTCGCTCCAGCAGTGGGCGCCCTGGGCTCCGGGAGCGGCCGCCCTGCTGGCGAGCCATCTCACCCGCCTCGACGACACCCTCACCTGGCGCGCCGCCCTCAACTCGCTCCGCATCTGCGGGCGGGCGGGCCACGGCCTCGCCGAGCTCGGGGCGGCCGCGGAGGCGCTGGCCGCCGCGGCGGACGCGCCCGACGCCGGGGCCGAGCGGGACCGGCCCGCCCGGCAGCGGCTCGTCGCGCTGGTGGAGAGCGTCCGGCTCGACCACGGCCGGGAGGGCGCCGCGGCCGTGGAGCCGCTCGTCCGCGCCCTCTCCGGCAGGCTGCCCGAGCCGCTGGCCGCCGAGCTGCTCGCCGCGACGATCTCCTGGGACGCGCCGGGCACGGAGGCGGACCTGGACGCGCTGGCGGCCCGGCCCATCGGCTCCACGCTCGCGGTCCTGCGCGTGGCCCGCTCCCTCGCCAACGGCCGCTACCTGGGCGATCTGGACGCGACGCCGTACCGCGCGTACGGCGGCCCGCACGGTCCCGACGCCGCCGTGGTGCTGCCGCACGCCGAGCGGCTGGCGGCGCGCGCGGACCTCGCGCCCGGCCTGTTCGCCGGCGCGCTCACCGCGCACCACGGCGAGCTGACCGGCTGGCCGGAGCCCTGGCGGGACGTCCTCCGCCGCCTCCGCGCGCACCCGCACCCCGACGTCGCCTACTTCGCGAACACGGTCCGCACCGCCTCCGAGTGAGCCCGGCCGGGCGGCCCGGCCGGGTCAGCCCTCCGCGGACTCGCGTTCCAGCTCGTGGGCCAGTTCCTCCAGTTCGGCGCCGCCGGACATCAGGGCGGTCAGGTCGGCGACCGTGATCTCGGACTTGGGGTGGTAGCCGATGCTCCGGCCGCGCTTGAGGACGAGGAAGCGGTCGCCGACCGGGTACGCGTGGTGCGGGTTGTGGGTGATGAAGATGACGCCGATGCCCTGCTCGCGCGCCCGCACGATGTAGCGCAGGACCACCCCCGCCTGCTTGACGCCGAGGGCGGCGGTGGGCTCGTCCAGGATGAGGACCTTGGCGCCGAAGTAGACGGCGCGGGCGATGGCGACGCACTGCCGCTCGCCGCCCGAGAGGGTGCCGATGGGCTGGTCGACGTCGCGCAGGTCGATGCCCATGTTCAGCAGCGCGTCGCGGGTCTCCCGGCGCATGTACGGGATGTCGAGCCGGCCGATGCCGCGGCGCTTCTCCGAGCCGAGGAAGAAGTTCCGCCAGACCGGCATCAGCGGGACGACCGCGAGGTCCTGGTAGACGGTCGCGATGCCCCGGTCGAGGGCCTCGCGGGGTGAGCCGAACGCGACCGGCTCGCCCGCCACCTCGTAGGTCCCGGAGTCGTGCCGGTGCAGCCCGGCGACGATCTTGATGAGGGTGGACTTGCCGGCGCCGTTGTCTCCGAGGACGCAGACGACCTCGCCCGCCGCGACGTCCATGGACACCTCGCGGAGGGCGATGACGTTGCCGTAGTGCTTGCTCACCCCGGTGAGCCGTACGAGGGTCATCGCGTCCGCTCCACTCTCCGCTTCACCACCAGGTTCACCACGGTGGCGATCAGCAGCATCGCGCCGAGGAAGAACTTGAACCAGTCGGGGTTCCACTCGGCGTACACGATGCCCTTGTTGGTCATGCCGAAGATGAACGCGCCGATCGCGGCGCCGATCGCCGAGCCGTAGCCGCCGGTCAGCAGGCAGCCGCCGATGACCGCGCAGATGATGAAGAAGAACTCGTTGCCGACGCCCTCGCCGGACTGCACCGTCGCGAACGCGAACACCAGGTGCATGCCCGACACCCAGGCGCAGAACGCCACGCCCATGAACAGCCCGATCCGGACCCGCGCGACGGGGACGCCGACCGCGCGGGCGGCCGCGGCGTCGCCGCCGGTCGCGAAGATCCAGTTGCCGGCCCGGGTGCGCAGCAGCAGCCAGGTGGCCGCCGCGACCAGCAGCAGCCACCACAGCACGGTGATGTTGACGTTCACGCCGCCGAACTGGAGGTCGGAGGCGAACACGGCGCGGGCCGAGGCGAAGCCGTCCATGTCGCGGACCGAGTCGGAGGCGACGTTGCCGGTGACGGCCTTGGTGACGCCGAGGTTGAGGCCCGCCAGCATGAAGAACGTGGCGAGCGTGATGATGAAGCTCGGCAGCCCGGTCCGGTTGTAGAGGACGCCGTTGAGGGCGCCCAGCGCCAGGGTGAGGGCGAGGGAGATCGCCACTCCGGCCCACACGTTCAGCGTGAGCTGGTAGCTGGTCAGCGCGGCGATCAGCGCCGAGGACGTCACCATCACCCCGGCCGACAGGTCGAACTCGCCGCCGATCATCAGCAGCGACACCCCGACCGCCATGATCCCGAACGTGGAGCTGGCGTACAGGACGGTCGAGAACGAGCTTGCCCGCAGGAACGCGTCCGCGACGACCGCGAAGAACGCGAACACCGCGGCCGCGCCGAGCAGCGCGCCCAGCTCCGGGCGGCCGAGCAGCCGGCGCAGCGGGGACTTCCGTCCCAGCCGCTCGTCGGCCGCGACCGGAGCGGGCGAGGGTGCGGCGGCCGTCCGGCTCACCGCGTCCCCTTCACTGCGAACTGCTCGATCGCCGCCGCGTTGTCCTTGGTCACGATCGCGGGCCCGGTCAGGACGGGGCGCCCGCCGCCGACGGCGTTGCCGTTGTTCTTCAGCAGCCACAGCTGGTCGACGGCGCCGTACCCCTGGAGGTAGGGCTGCTGGTCGACGGCGAAGTGGATGGTCCCGGCCTTGATCGAGGCGACCAGGTCCTTGTTCATGTCGAACGTGGCGACCTTGGCCTTGCTGCTCGTCTCCTTCACCGAGTCGACGGCGGTGGCGGCGAACGGGGCGCCGAGGGTGAGGATGCCGTCGACGTCCTTGTCGGCCTGGAGCTTGGCGGTGATGGACGACTTCACCTGGGGCATGTTGGTGCCCTGGACGAAGAGGTTCTCCAGCTCGCCGCCGAAGGTCTTCTTCGCGCCGGCGCAGCGATCCTCCAGGCCGACGTTGCCCTGCTCGTGGATCACGCACAGCGCCCGCTTCGAGCCGATCTTCGCCAGCTCGCGGCCGGCGGCCTCGCCGGCGATCGTCTCGTCCTGGCCGAAGTGCGCGACGGCGCCGAACCCGGCCGACACGTCCGCGCCCGAGTTGATCGACACCACCGGGATCTTCGCGGCGGTGGCGCGGGCGACGACGTCCTTGAGCGCGTCCGGCTTGGCGAACGTGACGATGATCCCGTCCACCTTCTTGTCGATCGCGGCCTGGACGAGCTGCGCCTGCTTGCCGCCGTCCGGGTCGGCGGAGTACTGGAAGTCCACGTTGCTCTTGGCCGCGGCGGCCTGGGCTCCCTTCTGGACGATGTCCCAGAACGTGTCGCCGGGCCCGGAGTGGGTGACCATGGCCACCGTCATCCGCTCGGTCTTGGCACCGGCGTCCTGCTCGGCCTGCTTGCCCCCCGACTCGCTGCACGCGGCGAGTGCCAGCACTCCCGTCGCCGCCACGGCCAGCAGGCCCCTGCTCGTCATGCGCTTCCTCATAGGAGGCTCCGTTCTCTCCGGAGGGGATGGGGTGGGAACCGGGTTCACAGGTGCCGGCGCCGGGCCATGCGTTCCTTGTCGTAGCGCGCGCGGGCCTCGCGGGTGGCGTCCAGGGCCGAGACCTCGGCGACCGGGACGTCCCACCAGGCCCCGCCGTCCGGAGCGGGCACGAGCGGGTCGGTCTCGATGTGGACGAGGGTGGTGGTGGTCGCGGTGCGGGCCCGCGCGAGTGCGGACCGTAGATCGCTGATCGTAGCGGCCCGCTCCACGGCGGCCCCGAGGCTGGCGGCGTTGGCGGCCAGGTCGACGGGGAGCACCTCACCTGCGGCGTCGCGGTACCGGGTGCCGAATCGCGCGGCGCCGACCGACTCCGACAGGCCGCCGATCGACGCGAAACCGTGATTCTGCACGAGCACGACGATCAGCTTGACGCCCTCGGCGACCGCGGTGACCAGTTCCTGCGCCATCATCAGGTACGAGCCGTCGCCGACCAGGACGAACACCTCGCGGCCGGGGTCGGCGGAGTCGAGCACGGCCAGCTTCGCGCCGAGCCCGCCCGCGATCTCGTACCCCATGCAGGAGTAGCCGTACTCCACGTGGTACGTCCCCGGGCCGCCGGCCCGCCAGAGCCTGTGCAGGTCGCCGGGCATGGACCCGGCGGCGCAGACGACGATGTCGCGGGGCCCGGCCGCCGCGTTCACGGCGCCGATCACCTCGGTCTGGGCGGGCAGCGGGGTGTGGCCGAGCCGGTACGCGCCGTCGGTGACGGCGTTCCAGCGCGCCGCCAGGTCGCGCGTCTCCGCGCGGTACGCGTCGGGCACGGAGTGGTCGCCGAGCGCGGCGAGCAGGCCGCGCAGCCCTTCGCGGGCATCGGCGACGAGCGGCGTCCCCGCGTGCTTGGCCGCGTCGAACCGCGCCACGTTGAGGTTGGCGAACCGTACGCCGGGGCGGGCGAACAGGGTCCGCGACGCGGTCGTGAAGTCGCTGTAGCGGGTCCCGACGCCGAGCACGGCGTCGGCGTCCCGGGCGAGCCGGTTGGCGGCCGCGCTGCCCGTGGCGCCGATCGCACCGGCCGCGCAGGGGTGGTCCCACGGGAGCGAGCCCTTGCCCGCCTGCGTCTCGGCGACGGGGATCCCTGTGGCCTCGGCGAGCGCGCGCAGCTCGGCCGCCGCGCCCGAGTAGACGACCCCTCCCCCGGCGACGATCAGCGGCCGGTCCGCGCCGGCGAGGAGGGCGGCGGCCTCCTCCAGCGCGGCGGGCTCGGGCAGCGGCCGGGGGATCCGCCAGACCCGGTCCCGGAACAGCTCCTCCGGCCAGTCGTGCGCCTCGGCCTGCACGTCCTGCGGCAGCGCCAGGGTGACCGCGCCCGTCTCGGCCGGGTCGGTGAGCACGCGCATCGCGGCCAGCAGCGCCGGTTCGAGCTGCTCGGGACGGTTGACGCGGTCCCAGTACTTGGAGACCGGCTTGAAGCAGTCGTTCACGGACACGTCGTACGACCGCGCGTCCTCCAGCTCCTGAAGGACGGGGTTGGCGGTACGGGTCGCGAACACGTCGCCGGGCAGCAGCAGCACCGGCAGCCGGTTGATGGTCGCCAGCGCGGCGCCCGTCACCATGTTCGTCGCGCCGGGGCCGATCGAGGTCGTGCAGGCGAACGTCGCCAGGCGGTCGCTCGCCCGCGCGTACCCGGCGGCCGTGTGCACCATCGCCTGCTCGTTGCGCGCCATGTGGAACGGCAGCGCGCCGCCGTACTCCAGCAGCGCCTGCCCCACCCCGGCGACGTTCCCGTGCCCGAAGATGCCGAAGCAGCCCGGGAAGAACCGGCGGCGCGACCCGTCGCGCTCGGAGTACTGGGCCGACAGGAACCGGACGAGCGCCTGCCCGACGGTGAGCCTCATGATCGCTCCTTGGGGGAGGTGAGCGGGAGCCTCGGGTCGACCGGCCGCCCGGGCCAGGTGCCGCGGATCCAGCCGTGCGCGGGGTCGTCGCTGATCCGCCAGGCGCGCTCCGGCGACGGTCCCGCCATCACGTTGAGGTAGTACAGGTCGTGGCCCGGCACCGCCATCGACGGGCCGTGCCAGCCGTGCGGGACGAGGACCGCGTCGCCGTCCCGCACCTCGGCCAGGACGTCGATGGGCCGCCCCGGACTCCCGTACACGCGCTGGTAGGCCATGCCGGGGCGCCCCTGCGGTCCCGGCGCGACCTCGAAGTAGTAGATCTCCTCCAGGACGGCCTCGGCGGCGGTCTCCTCGTCGTGCTTGTGCGGCGGGTACGAGGACCAGCAGCCGCCCGGCGTCAGCACCTCGCAGGCGATCAGCTTCTCGGCGTGCGGGAAGCCCTCGGGCGTGCCGAAGTTGTTGACCTGGCGGCTGGCGTGGCCCGCGCCGCGCAGCTCGACCGGGACGTCCTCGGCGGGCACGTACCGCGGGGCGAGGCGCCGCGCGCAGCGGGCCCCCGCGAGCGCGAAGCGGCCCCGGCCGGCGACGGTGACGCGCGCGTCGCGCGGCACGTACGCGAAGTCGCTCACGCGGGCGAAGACGTCGCGGCGGCCGCGCAGCTCGTACCGCTCGCCGTCGCAGGTCACGGTGCACGATCCGGCCAGCGGCAGCACGATCGTCTCGTACTCGCCCGTGCCGAACGCCGCCTCGCCCGCCTCCGGCAGCTCCAGGACGCGGAGCGAGGCGTACGTCCAGCCGGCCGACTCGGGCGTGATCACCAGGCGGTACGGCCCGTCCGCCGTG
The DNA here is from genome assembly GCF_041951345.1 of Actinomadura sp. 21ATH. Lineage (NCBI taxonomy): Bacteria > Bacillati > Actinomycetota > Actinomycetes > Streptosporangiales > Thermomonosporaceae > Actinomadura > Actinomadura sp. 21ATH. Next base: position 942,499 of record NZ_JBGNUR010000002.1, read on the forward strand.
GAGCCCGCGCGCAGATGGTGCTTCATGCCGTGCCTCCCGCCGTCCCCGCCATGGCCTTCTCCACTTCCGCCGTGTCCGGCATCGCGTCGGCGCAGGCGAGCCGGGACGCGACGATCGCCCCGGCGGCGCCCGCGAACGCCAGGACCCGGTCCAGGTCCCAGCCCGCCAGCAGCCCGTGGCAGACCGCGCCGCCGAACGCGTCGCCCGCGCCGAGGCCGTTCACGACCTCCACCTCGACCGGCGGGCACTCCACGATCTCGCCGGGGGCCGCCGCCAGGACGCCGGCCGGGCCGCGCTTCACGATCGCCAGGTCCAGGCCGAAGCCGTCGAGCAGCGCGCCCGCGGCGGCGCGCGGGTCGCGCTCGCCCGTCGCGACCTCGCACTCCTCCAGGTTCCCGACGGCCACGGTCACGTGCTCCAGCGCGCGGCGCGTCCAGTGCCGCGCGTCCGCCGGCGACGTCCAGAGCATCGGCCGGTGGTCCAGGTCGAGGACGGTCCGTCCCGGGTGGGCGGCCAGCGCCGCCAGCGTCGCCGTGCGGCTCGGCTCCTGCGAGAGGCCGGTGACCGTGGCCCACAGGATCCGCGCCGAGGCGAGCGCGTCCAGGTCCAGCTCCTCGGCGCGGATCTCCAGATCGGGCGCCTTCGGGTAGCGGTAGAAGTAGAGCGGGAAGTCGTCCGGCGGGAAGATCTCGCAGAACGCCAGCGGCGTCGGCAGCCCCGGCACGGCGGTGACGTACCGGTCGTCCACCCCGTACCGCCGCAGCGCCGTCCGGACGAACCGGCCGAACGGGTCGTCGCCGGTCCGGGTGACGACGGCGGTCCGGCGGCCGTGCCGGGCGGCGGCGACGGCCACGTTCGTCGGGCTGCCGCCCAGGTACCTGCCGAACGTCTCCACGTCCTCCAGCGGCACCCCGATCTCGCGCGGGTAGACGTCCACGCTGACCCGGCCCATCGTGACCACGTCGAACGGCTCGTGCGGCGGCCGCGGCGGCCCGGTCACGACGCCACCCCGGCGAGGTAGTCCAGGCACGCGCGGACGTCGGCGTAGGGGCCGGCGCCGGGCGGCTCCGGCGGCTCGGCGGCGAGGACGGCGTCCTGCTCCATCACGTACCAGCCCTCGTACCCCGAGCCCTCCAGGGCGGCGATGACGGCGGCGATGTCGATGTCGCCCCGGCCGAGGGGGCGGTACAGGCCGTCCCGCACGGCCTCGGTGTACGGGACGCGCCCGCCGAGCACCCGCTCCGCGAGCGGCACGTCCACGTCCTTGAGGTGGACGTGCGCGACGCGCGGCGCGGCGAACCGCGCCAGCCACAGCGGGTCGGTGCCGCCGACGAGGAGGTGGCCGGTGTCCAGGCAGAGCGGGACGCCGCACTCGCCGAGCACCCGCTCGACCTCCGCGCGCCGCTCCACGACCGTGCCGACGTGCGGGTGCAGCGCGACCCGGCGGCCGCGGTCGGCGGCGCGCACCGTGACGGCGTCCAGGTTGGACAGCAGCGTGCGCCACGCCTTGGTGTCCAGCTCGGGCCGCCGGTCGTAGCCGTCGGTCCCGGTGGCGGCGGCCAGGATCAGCACCGTCTCCTCGCCCAGGCCGTCCATGGCCAGCTCGACGTCCGGCAGCGGGTCCCGCCCCGGGTCGTGCAGGACGGCCGGGACGAACGCGCCCACCAGGTCCAGCCCGAACTCCGCCAGCAGCCGGCCGCGCGCCGCCGGATCGGGCGGCAGGAACCCGGCCGGCCCCAGCTCGGTCGCGGTCAGCCCGAGATCGCGCATCTCCCCGAGCACCCGGCGCGGTGCCATCTGGTGCCCCCAGCCGGGGACCTCGCACACGCCCCAGGAGATCGGCGCGCCCGCCACCCTCATCTCCGCACCCCTTCCCGTGCCGCTTCCTGGCTCCGTGCTTCTTCGCTCCGTGCTTCTTCGCTTCGCACCTCTGCGATCTCGACGATCCGGCGTTCCCGCCGGGACAGCTCGCACGCCTCCGCGAGGTAGAAAGCCTCCAGTGCGTCCTCGGGCGGGCACGGGTTGCCGCGGCGGCCGGCGACCAGCTCGATGAACGCCCCCAGCTCGGCGTCGTACGCGGCGGCGAACCGGTCGAGGAACCCGCCGTACGCGGGCGGCCGGGCGGCGGCGCCGGAACCGGGCGGCGCGTCCGGCACGGGGGTGGCCGGGGTGCGGTCGTCCAGGCCCGCGACCAGGCTGTCCTTGGAGCCGAACAGCTCCAGCCGGACGTCGTACCCGGCGGCGTTGTAGCGGGTGGCGCCGACCGTGCAGAGCGTGCCGTCGTCCAGGGCGAGCAGCGCGGCGCCGGTGTGCACGTCGCCGGACGCGCGGAACATCTCGTCGCCGGTGTCGGAGCCCGCCGCCACCACCCACACGGCCTCGCGCCCGGTGACGTGCCGGATCGAGTCCAGGTCGTGGATGACGCAGTCGCGGAACAGCCCGCCCGAGCCGGGGATGTACGCGGCGGGCGGCGGCGCCGGGTCGAAGCTGCACGAGCGGACGGTGTGCAGCCGGCCCAGCCGCCCGGCGGCGACCGCCTCGCGGGCCGCCGCGTACCCGGCGTCGAACCGGCGCTGGAAGCCGACCTGCACCGGGATCCCGGCGGATCGGGCTTCCCGCATGATTTGGAACGTTCCATCAATATCCGACGCGAGCGGTTTCTCGCAGAAGACGGGTGTCCCGGCCGCGACGGCGCGGCGCACCAGGGCGGCGTGCGCGCCGGTGGCGGCGGTCACCACGAGGCCGTCCAGGCCCGCGGCGAACAGGTCGTCCACCGCGTCCAGGGAGCGCGCGCCCAGCCTCGCGGCCAGCTCGCGCGCCCGGCCCGGATCGGCGTCCGCCACCAACAGCGCCTCGACGTCCGGCGCCTCGCACAGTGCGGCGGCGTGGCGCGCCCCTATGCGCCCCGCGCCGGCCAGCCCGATCCTCATCGATCCCTCCCGTTCGGTGCGCTGGGGACCGGCGCCGGGCAGGACGCCGCCCCGGCCCCCGCGGTCAGGTTGCGGCCAGGTGAGCCCCGAGTGTGCTGGAGCGTTCCAGGCGCGTCAACGGCCCGGCGGGCGTCCCGTCCCTTACGGGCTGTCCGCAATGGGCCCGTTCTCGGCGGGACCGCGCTTTCCCCCGACGTTGAACAAGCGTTAGGTTTAACCGCATGCGGGTCTTCATCACCGGCGCGTCCGGATTCGTCGGGTCCCATACCGTCCGTGCCCTGCTGGAGGCGGGGCACCGGCCGCGCGCGCTCGTCCGCGACCCCGCCAAGGCGGGCAAGGTCCTCACCGGCCTGGACGTGGACACCGGCGAGGTCGAGTTCGTCACCGGCGACATGCTCGACAAGGGCGCGGTGAATACGGCCCTCGACGGCTGCGACGCCGCGATCCACGCCGCCGCCGCGATCGGCGTGACCGCCGCGCCCGACCGGCCGCGCGGCCCGCTCGCCGCCGGGGCCGGGTCCGGCCGCGACCCCGAGAGCGCGCTCGTCCAGGTGAACGTGTCCGGCACCCGCAACGTCGTCGGCGGCGCCGTCGCCCGGGGCCTGGACCGGGTCGTGCACGTGTCCACGGTCGCGGTGTTCGTGCCGCCCGCCGGGCCCCGCATCACCACCGACGGGCCGCTCGCGTCGCCCCGCACCGACTACGGCCGCTCCAAGCTCGCCGCCGAACGGTACGTCCGCGACCTCCAGGAAGAGGGCGCGCCCGTCACCATCGTCTACCCCGGCGGCGTGTGCGGGCCGGACCAGCCCGTCCTGGACGCGCTGATGGAGGGGCTCAGCGCGGCGCTCGACCAGGTCTGGCCGCTGCCGCCCGGCGGCGTCTCGGTGATCGACGTGCGCGACCTCGGCGAGGCCCTCGCCCGCGCCGTCGCCACCCCGGCCCCGAACCGGCTGATGCTCGGCGGCCACTACCTGACCTGGCCGCAGTACGCCCGGCTGTGCGAGAAGGTGACCGGCCTGCGCCCGCGCGGCTTCCGCGTCCCCGGCGCCGTCATGCTCGGCGCCGGAAGCGCCCTGGACGCCGCCAAGCGGATCCGGGACTTCGACTACCCACTCACTCGCGACGCCGCCGAGTTCATGGTCAAGCTCGTGCCGACCGACGACGGGCCGTCCCTGGACGCCCTGGGGCTGACGCTCCGGCCGGTCGAGGAGACCGTCACCGACGGCCTGCGCTGGCTGGCCGCGACCGGCCACCTCCGCCGGGCCGGAAGGCTCGCCCCCACCTCTCGTACGCCTCAGGAGCACCCGATGCCGACCCTCATCCAGCGCACGTTCGGCCCGGCCTTCCAGAAGATCTCGGGCTCGCCGCGGTTCGCCCGGATCGGGCCGAAGATCGTTCCGCCGCTGGACCGCGCCCTCCACAAGGCGAGCGGGGGCCGCTTCCTGCTCGGGCAGCTCCTGGTGCCGAGCCTCGTGCTGTCCACCACCGGGGCGGTCAGCGGGCTGCGGCGGCGAACGCCGCTGGCGTGCATGCCCGAGCCGGACGGCTCGTGGATCGTCGTCGGGTCCAACTTCGGCCGCGAGAAGCACCCCGCCTGGACCGGCAACCTGCTCAAGCACCCCGGCGCCGAGGTCAGCTTCCGCGGCCGCTCCACCGAGGTCACCGCGCACCTGCTCGACGCCGCCGAGCGGGCCGAGGTGTGGCCGCGGCTGGTGCGGGTCTGGCCCGTGTACGACCGGTACGTCGAGCGCGTGGACCGCGAGCTGCGCGTCTTCCGGCTCACCCCGGCCTCCTGAACGCGCTCTGTCCGCTCTGTCCGTCAAGCCCGCCGGCCGCGCCACCTCAGTCCGTTCCGCGGAGCGTGCGGGAGAGGGCGCGGCCGAGGAGCGCGTACGCGAGCAGCACGCCCAGCGAGTTCAGGATCACGTCGTCGACGTCGAACGCGCGGCCCAGCACGGCCAGGCCCTGGACGGTCTCGATCGCCAGCGACACCAGCGCCCCCACGAGCAGCAGCCGGACCGGGCCGCGCAGCCGTACGCTCGCCACCGGCAGCAGCACGCCGAGCGGCGCCAGCAGGATCAGGTTCCCGCCGACCTGGAGCAGCGCCCGGTCGAGCGGCTGGTCCATGTAGAAGCGCAGCGAGTCGCCCGGGTCGGTGTTCCCGCCGGCCTGGCCGTTGTCCTCGACGGGCGTCAGCGTGAGCTGGAACGCGAAGTAGAAGAACACGCCGAGCGCCGCGAGCGCGGTCATGACCGCAAGAGCGCGCAGTGCCAGCACGTACCAGGGGGTTCGACCGACCGACTCGACCATGCCGGTGCATGTCCCCGATCCGGCGGCGTGTATGCGCGCCGCGTCAGGGGCGCGCGAGGAGCGGATCGGAGCGGTACAGCGCCGCCGCGTCGGTGTCGCCGATCTCCTCGCAGAGCCGGGCCGGCGCGTTCATCGTGCGCGGCGCGGACCCGGACGCCGAGCCGGCGCCAGACCGCCGGCGCCCGCAGATGGGCGTCGATGACCGCGTCCCCGGATCGCCAGCGGCAGGCCGCCGCACAGCCGGACGGCCTCCGCCGTGCCCGCCGGATCGCCGTCGCCGGCGATCGACCGGAACAGCTCCGTTCCCGCGTCCGGCGGCAGCGCCTCCAGCGGCACCACGCGGACGGGTCCCGCGGCCGAGAGCCGCTGCCGGCTGGTCAGCAGGACGGCGCAGCGCGGCTCGGCGGGCAGCAGCGGCTCGATCTCCGCCGCGCCGGACACGTCGTCGATCACGATGAGCACCCGCCGGGCCGCCAGCAGCTCGCGGAACAGCGCCGCGCGCTCGTCCGGCTCCGGCGGCACCCCGGCCGGCGGCACGCCCAGCGCGTGCAGGAAACCGGCCAGCACCTCCGCCCGGCCGGACCGGCCGCGCAGCCGCGCGTACAGCGGCCGTCGCCGAAACGGTCCCGGCACGCGTGCGCCAGCCGCAGCGCGAACGCCGTCTTGCCGATCCCGCCCGGCCCGGTGATCGCGACGCAGGCGGGCGCCGTCCGGGACGGGTCGACCAGCAGCGCCGACAGCTCGTCCAGGAGCCCCTCGCGGCCGACGTGGCCGGGCACGTCCGCCGGAAGCTGCCGCGGCACGGCGTACGGGCGGCCCCGCACGGCCTCTCCCCGTCCGGCCCCTGCACGCCGGTGAGGATCGCGCGGTGCAGCTGCTGGAGCCCGGTGGACGGCTCGATGCCCAGCTCGTCCGCCATCCGCTCGCGCAGCTCCCGGAACTTGCGCAGCGCGTCGGCGGGCCGCCCGGTCCGTGCCAGGACCGTCATCAGCCGGCCCCGGCAACGCTCCCGCAGCGGATGCTCGCGGACCAGCCCGCGCAGCTCGACGGCCGGCCCGTCGAGGCGGCCCAGCGCGATGTCGGCGTCGATCCGGTCCTCGACCGCCGCCAGCCGCAGCTCCTCCCAGTCCGCCGCGGCGTGCAGCACGTACGGGGACGCGATGCCCGAGCACGCGGGCCCCCGCCACCGGGACAGCGCCGTGCGCAGCAGCGCCGCCGCGGGCCCCGGCTCCCCCGCCGCCAGCCGCTCGCGCGCCTCCTGGACCTCCCTGCGGAAGTCCGCGACGTCCAGCTGGCCCTCGCCGACGCGCAGCCGGTAGCCGGGCGGGCGCGTCTCGGAGCATGCCGGACACCGCTAAGAATCCGCTAAACGCGGGAACGCCCGCGCCGGAGCGCGGGCGTCCCCCTCTCCTCGGGTCAGGCGGCGACGGTGGCGGCCTCGCTGCTGGCCGGCTCCAGCGCCAGGTCCAGGACCTCGCGGACGTCGCTGACCGCGAAGACCGTCATGTTCTCCAGCACCTCGGCCGGCACGTCCTCCAGGTCCGGCTCGTTGCGCTTCGGAACGATCGCCGTCGTGATGCCCAGCCGGCTGGCGGCCAGCAGCTTCTGCTTCAGCCCGCCGATCGGCAGCACCCGGCCCGTCAGCGACACCTCGCCGGTCATCGCCACGTCCGACCGGACCGGCCGGCCCGTCAGCAGCGACGCCAGCGCCGTCGTCATCGTGATGCCGGCGCTCGGCCCGTCCTTCGGGATCGCCCCGGCGGGCACGTGGACGTGCACGCCGCGGTCCTTCAGGTCGCCGACCGGCAGCTCCAGCTCCGCGCCCCGCGACCGCAGGTAGCTGAGCGCGATCCGGGCCGACTCCTTCATGACGTCGCCGAGCTGGCCGGTCAGCGTCACGCCGGTGTCGCCGGTCTCCTTGTCGGCCAGCGACGCCTCGATGTAGAGCACGTCACCGCCCGCGCCGGTCACCGCGAGGCCGGTCGCCACGCCCGGAACGCCCGTACGGCGCTCGGACCTGCTGAGCTCGACCTCCGGCGTGAACCGCGGCCGCCCCAGGTAGTCCTTCAGGCCGTCGGCGCTCACGTGCACCGGCAGCTCGGCCTTCTCCAGCGCGACGTTCGCCGCGACCTTCCGCAGCACCCGGGCGATCGAGCGGTCCAGCGACCGCACGCCCGCCTCCCGGGTGTACTCCGACGCCAGCAGCCGCAGCGCGTCGTCGCCGAAGGACACCTCCGACGCCTCCAGGCCCGCCTTGTCGAGCTGGCGCGGCAGCAGGTGGTCCCGGGCGATCGTCACCTTCTCGTGCTCGGTGTAGCCGTCCAGCTGCACCAGCTCCATGCGGTCCAGCAGCGGCCCCGGGATCGCCTCGACCACGTTCGCGGTCGCCAGGAACAGCACGTCGCTCAGGTCGAGCTCGACCTCCAGGTAGTGGTCCCGGAACGTGTGGTTCTGCTCCGGGTCCAGGACCTCCAGCAGCGCCGCCGTCGGGTCGCCCCGGTAGTCGGCGCCGACCTTGTCGACCTCGTCCAGCAGCACCACAGGGTTCATCGAGCCCGCCTCGCGGATCGCGCGCACGACCCGTCCCGGGAGGGCGCCGACGTACGTCCGCCGGTGGCCGCGGATCTCGGCCTCGTCCCGCACGCCGCCCAGCGCCACCCGGACGAACTTGCGGCCCATCGCCCGCGCCACCGACTCGCCCAGCGACGTCTTGCCGACCCCGGGAGGGCCGGTCAGCGCCAGCACCGCGCCGGACCGCCGCCCGCCGACGACGCCCAGCCCCCGGTCCGCGCGCCGCTTGCGCACGGCCAGGTACTCGATGATGCGCTCCTTGACGTCGTCCAGCCCGGCGTGGTCGGCGTCCAGGATCTCCCGCGCGCCCGCGATGTCGTACGCGTCCTCGGTGCGCTCGTTCCACGGGATGTCCAGGACGGTGTCCAGCCACGTGCGGATCCAGCCGCCCTCCGGCGAGGCGTCCGACGACCGCTCCAGCTTGTCGACCTCCTTGAGCGCGGCCTCCCGCACCTTCTCCGGCAGGTCGGCCGCCTCGATCCGGGCGCGGTAGTCGTCCTCCTCGTCGGCCGGGTCGCCGTTCAGCTCGGCCAGCTCCTTGCGGATGGCCTCCTGCTGCTGCCGCAGCAGGAACTCCCGCTGCGTCTTCTCCATGCCCTCCTGGACGTCCTTGCGGATCGTCTCCTGCACGTCCAGCTCGGCCAGGTGGTCGCGGGCCCAGCCGATCACCAGCGTGAGCCGCTCGACCGGGTCGGGCGTCTCCAGCAGCTCGATCTTCTGCTCGTCGCTCAGGTACGGGGCGTACCCGGCGTTGTCGGCCAGCGCCGACGGGTCGTCGATGGCCTGCACGACGTCAACGACCTGCCACGCGCCGCGCTTCTGCAGGATCACCGCGACCAGGCTCTTGTACTCCTTGGCCAGCTCCTGCGCCCGCCCGGACGCCGGCGGCACCTCGACCACGGTGCCCTCGACCCACAGCGCCGCACCCGGCCCGGTCGTCCCGGTCCCGATCCGCACCCGGTCCACGCCGCGCACCACGGCCCCGGGCTCGCCCCCGGGAAGCCGGCCCTCCTGCTCGATCACACCGAGCGTGCCGACCGCCGCGTACTGACCGTTCAGCCGCGGCACCAGCAGCACCCGCGGCTTGGCCGCCGACCGGATCCCGGGCCCCTTGGCCCGCGCGACCGCCCGGGCCGCCTCGATCGCCGCGCGCACCTCGTTCTCCGAGAGATCGAGGGGCACGACCATGCCCGGCAGAACGGCCCCGTCGTCCAGGGGCAGGACCGGCAGCGTCAGGGTCTCGCTCATGCTCTCAGCTCCAAGTCTGTAGCGATCTGACCAACCTCAAGTTGAGTCATACTCACTCAAGAAAACGGAGCACGAATCTGTTCCCGCACCCTCGTTCGCTCACAGCGATCAAGGGAAGGCCCCGGAAACGGTGTTGCGGGGCCTTCGGCGCCCGTGACAGCGTCGACGTCGCCGACCCGACCGCCGGAGGCCGCCTCACGGCTTCGAACCTCAAGGAGCACCGGTGTCTTCCCCCACCTCCTTCGGGCCGCCCACCGGCACCAAGAACCAGCCCGCGCCGGTCCTGCGCCACGGCGACACCGTGCTGCGCCCCGCCGGACCATGGACCCCGGCGGTCCACGCCCTGCTCGGCCACCTGGAGAGCGTCGGCTTCACCGGCAGCCCCCGCGTGGTCGGCGACGGCCACGACGGCCACGGCCGCGAGGTCCTGACCTACATCGACGGCGACTTCGTCCACCCGCACGCCTGGAGCGACGAAGGGATCCGGCAGGTCGGCCGCCTGCTACGCGACCTCCACGACGCCACCGCCACCTTCCGCCCGCCGCGGGACGCCGAGTGGCATCCGTGGCCGTTCCACTCCGGCGCGCCCGGCGCCATCATCGGTCACCGCGACACCGGCCCGTGGAACATCGTCGCGCGCGACGGCCTGCCGGTCGCGTTCATCGACTGGCCGACCGCGGGCCCCATCGACCGCCTCGACGAGATCGCCGCCACCGGCTGGCTGAACGCCCAGCTCCACGACGACGACGTCGCCGAACGCCAGAACCTGCCCGGCGCCGCGACCCGCGCCGCCCAGCTGCGCCACTTCCTGGACGGCTACGGCCTGCCCGCCGGCGACCGGCGGCACCTCGTGACACGCATGATCGAGTACGCCGTCCGCGACTGCGCCGCCGAAGCCGTCACGGCACGGATCACCCCCGAGAGCACCGACCCCGAACCGCTCTGGGCGCTCGCCTGGCGCGCACGCTCCGCGGCCTGGATGCTCCGCCACCGGAACCTCCTCGAAAACGCGATCGCCCCCTGAGGAACTCGGCCTGCGGAAGATCTCGGCCACCTGCGACCCCGCCAACGCCGCGTCGGTCCGGGTCCTCACCAAGATCGGCATGCGACGCGAGGCCCACCTGCGCGACCACGTCCACATCCGGGGCCAATGGCGAGAGCGCGTCCTCTACACGACACTCGCGGCCGGAGCGATCAACCGAGATTGGCGCGCGGCGGACGGCTAGGGTCCGCCTCTGGGATTGCTCCGGGTGCGGGTCCGGGTGGCTGAATGTGGTCGGCGGGGTGGGCGGTGCGGGGGTTCTGGGTGATTGTTTGCAGTCATGAGGGCTCGAATCGCGATCGTCGCAGGGGTCGTTTCTCTGGTGGGGCTGGTGCCGGCGCCGGCGTCCGCGGGCGGGGGCGGCATCGTCGTCAGGGAGAGCAAGGGGCGGGTCACGGCGACCGGGGCGGGGTTCACGCTGAAGCTCACCCGGCACGGGATCCGGACGGCGATCGACGAGGACAGGTTCGGTGATCCGGGGACGGGGAACCCCGTCCAGCGGCAGGTCATCGACCTCGCGGGGGCCGCGCTGCGGCCGTTCGAGTGCGCGAACGGCACGTACACGATCACCGGCGGGACGTTCGAGCGGACGTTCCGGATCTCGGTGTTCGAGCGGCGGCCGGCGCCCTACCCGGCGGGGTTCGCGACGGCGTTCCCGGGGTTGCTGACGCCGTTCGTCGGGGTGCTGGACGGCACCGTCACGGACGGGCGGGGCGAGACCCTCCGCTTCCTGATCTCGGACCTGGTGCATGAGAGCGCGGCCGGCGGGTTCTCCTCGGCGGCGCCGATCCACGGGTTCTTCGTGGACGGGAAGGGCCGGATCCGCGACCGGATCTCGCTCACCGGGCGGTACCGGAACGGCCGGTACTGGATCGAGGACCGCGGGACGTGCCGGCAGACCGCCGATCTTCCGTACGGCCCGGGCAGCGAGAACGCCGTGGTCACGGGGCCGCTGTTCGTGTTCCCGTTCAGCGCCCCCGTCGTGCGCCCCTAGCCGGCGGTAACCCGTTCAAGGTCATCGGGCGTCTCCACCACGTAGGCGGTCTTCCCCCGCAGGAGAGGCGTTCATGAGCAGACCTCGAAGGATCGTGGGAGTGGTGGCGGCGGCCGCGCTCGTCGCGCCGTTGCCGGCCGGTGCGGCCGCCGCGGCGGAGAACTGCGCGGTGGCGGCGGGCGATCCCGCCGCGGCCGTCGACGGGCAGGCCGGGGCCGGCGCCGTGCGGGTGCGGTGCGGTGACGGCTGGCTGACGATCGAGCAGGGCGCCCTCGGCGACGCGCCCGAGGGCGGCGACCGGTTCGGCGCGTCGGTCGCGATGACCGACGTCGACCGGGACGGCGCCGCCGACCTGGTCGTCGGCGCGCCCGGCGAGGACGAGGGCGCCGGCGCCGTCCATGTGATCTTCGCTCCGGGACGGGACGGGCGGCCCGCGCCGCTCACGCTGCGGCAGGGCGCGGGCGGCGTGCCCGACCGCGCCGAGGCGGGCGACGGCTACGGGACCGCCGTGGCCGCGATGCCCGGCACGGTCCTCGCGGGCGCGCCGGGCGAGGACCTCGGGGACGGCGAGGCCGCGGCGGACGCGGGCGCCGTCCATGTCGTGTCCGTCGCCGGGGGCCGGGTCGCCGGCGTCACGGAACTGCACCAGGACCGGCAGGACTTCGACGGCACCGTGGAGGCCGGCGACCGGTTCGGCGCCGCGCTGGCGGCGGGCTCGTTCGACAAGCCCACCGCGGTGATCGGGGTGCCCGGCGAGGACGTCGGCGCCGCGCGGGACGCCGGGCTGATCCACATCGTCGAGGATCCGATCACGGCGATCGAGGAGATGGCGATCGGCCAGGACTCCGCCGGTGTCAGCGGCACGGCGGAGGCCGGTGACGGCTTCGGCACGAGCGTCGCGGCGGCGTGGGAGGCCGCCCTGCCGCTGCGGGTCGCCGCCGGAGCGCCCGGCGAGGACCTCGGGGACGCGGCGGACGCCGGGATGGTGACCGTGCTGGGCTACGACGGCCGGCAGGCGGCCGAGGTGCTGGCCGTCCACCAGGGCACGGCCGGGGTCCCGGGGGCCAACGAGACCGGCGACGGGTTCGGCGCGAGCGTGGCGGCCGGCGCCGTCCGGTCGGCGTCGGCGCCGGGCCCGGAGGTGTCGGTGGCGATCGGCGCGCCCGGCGAGGACGTGGCCGGCCTGGCCGACGCGGGCCGGGTGCACGGCGTGCAGGTCGGCGCGGACCCGCGGGTCGACGGGACGGTCTCCCAGGGGACCGACGGCCTGGGCGGGGAGGCGCGGGCGCGCGCCCGCTTCGGCGCGGCGGTGGCGTTCGGGCCGGGCGCGGCCCGCGTCGTGGCCGGCGCTCCGGGGCACGGCGGCAAGGGCGCCGCGCACGTGGTGCCCTGGCGGGCGCTGTTCGGCACGACCGTGGTGGCGGACAACTGGTTCGCCGGCCGGGACGGCGTGCCGGACGGTTCGGCGTTCGGGTCGAGCGTCGCCGCGGACACCTCCGCCGAGGCCGCCGGATAGCGCGGGCCGGTACGGCCGGGAGGCCGGGTCACGCCCGGCCTCCTAGCCGCCGGCGAAGGCGCTGGCGCCCTCGGACCAGGTGCGGTCCAGGTCCGAGCCCGGCGGGAAGCGGCCGTCGATCTCCATGATGACCATGCCGTGGGCGAACGCGAACAGCGCCTGCGCCAGGTACGCCTCGCCGGCCGCCAGGAAGAACGGCTCCCCCGCCCAGTCCTCCAGGCCGGGGGCCAGGCGGTGGCGGGGCAGCGGCCCGGCGGTGCTCAGCCGGTAGAGGTTGGGGCCGGCGCGGGCGCGTTCCCGGTACGCCCGGAGCAGTGCGGGCACGGGTTCCGGCTCGCCGAGCGACGCGCGGAGGGCGGCCCCCATCTCGGCCAGGCCGCGCTCGATCAGCGCCACCTCGACGCCCTCCTTGTCGGGGAAGTGCTTGTAGAGGGAGGGGGCGCGGATGCCGATGCGGTCGGCGAGCACACGCATGGTCAGCGCCTCGCGGCCCTCCTCCTCCAGCAGGGTGCGGGCGGCCGTGACGATCTCGGCCGCCCGCGGGGTCAGCGCGGTGAGCGCCGGCTGCTCGACGGTCATCCGGCCATCTTCTCAACCCTGGCCTTGAGGGCCGCGTTCATGGCCGCGAAGCCGTCCTCGACCTGGATCGCGCCGCCCGCGAACGGCACCAGCACGCCGGTGAACGTCTCGCCCTGGACGAGCCGGGTCCGGCCACCCTCGATCTCCTCCAGCAGGAAGTAGTGCTCGCCGTCCACGATGCCCGGGACGCCGAAGCGGCCGATCCAGCGCAGTTCCTCGCCCGGCTTCGCCACGAGGACCTTGGGCTTGAACGTCATCGTGCCACCGCGGTTGGACAGCTTGTTGGTGAGGCGCGCGCCGGCGCGGGGCTCGCCTTCGGCGCTGACGATGAACGGGTTCCATTCGGGATAGGACGCGAAGTCGGTCAGCACCTTCCAGACCGCGGCGGGCGGGGCGCTGATCTCGGTCTGGGAGCGCAGCCGGGTGGGGTGGGTCCTGGTCCAGACGTACAGGCCGGCGATGGCGACGGCGAGCAGTACGGCGATCGTGATGGTGGCGCGGACGAGCATGTCGACCTCCGAGGGCGGCTAACGGCGTTAGCCAGAACATTAGCTAACAGCGTTAGCCTCCGCAAGACCCGGAGGCGCCCGGGTTTACCTCCAGCGTTTCTTCGTTGACCTGGGTTTACGCCGACGTGAAGCCGGGGTACTTAACGCAACGTAATCGTGACGCAGGGTGAAGGACGGAACCAAGTCCCGGCACCCACGGACCAGGGAGGGTCATCATGCGGAAGACAGCACTGCGCGACCTTCCCGGCGACCCGGTCCGGACGGCCGAGGGCGTTCCCGGCACGTCGCGTCGCTTCCGGCACCGCCCCCCTTCCGCCCAGGTGCCGGCGGCGACCGCAACGCGCCGGGATACACCTCGGGTCCTCGGCCGTCCCGGCCCGGCACACCGTCACGATCCGGGCCCAGGGCCCGGTGCCGGACGCCCTCCCGGCACCGGACGCCTCACCGCCGGACCGGCGGCTTCGCGGAGCCGCGCCACCGGACCGGCCGCCAGCGACCGTCCCAGGGGAGAGCGAGGTGAGTGCCGGATCCAGACGCACCGTGTGAGCCGTTAAGAAGCCGGGCGGCCCGGTGACTCAGACCCGACCCCCGTCCCAGGCCGCCCAGTAAGCAGCCGATGACCGCTGCTGAGCCCGGCCCGTGGAGGCGACCCGCCCCACGGGCCGAGGCCGTACCCGGGCGGCGGGTCAGGCCCGGCCGCGGATCACGCCTGGTTGGGAGCGGGCTTCTCGCCCTCGGCCTGCCCGGCCTGCCCGGCCTGCTCGGTCTGCCCGGCGGGCGCGGCGGCGGCCTCGCGGGCGGCCAGGTCGGCGCGGGCCTGTGCGACGATCTTGCGTTCGATGAAGAAGGCCAGGAACGGGATCAGGCCGGCCGTCACCATCAGCACCATCTGCTTCAGGGGCCAGGACGCCTTCTGGTACAGGTCGAACGCAATCCCCAGGTAGACGATGTACAGCGCGCCGTGAATCGGGGAGATGATCGCCGACGGGGTGCCGTTGCCGCCGATGTAGCGGATCGGCATGCCGACGAAGACCACCATCAGCAGCATCACGCCGACGATGATGGCCATGACGCGGTACCGGTTGATGGCCGCTTCCACGGGTCACCTCTTCTGGACGGGGTCGGACCTCCGGCGAGGTCGCATGGTCGTGGGGTACGTCGCGGGAACCCGGGGGGCGCCCTCAGTCGCGCCGGTGCGTCTCGGAGTTGAGCCTCGCCAGATAGCGGTTGTAGGCCGCCAGCTGCGGATCCTCTTCCTCCTGCTGCGCGATGATCGACCGCTTGACGGCGGCCTCCGCGGGCTCCTCGATGCGGGCGGGCGCCTTGGTCGAGGGGTCGTCGGACAGCTCGTCCCGCATCATCTTGATCCACATCACGACCACGAAGAGCGCGAAGATGGGCCACTCGAAGGTGTAGGCCCAGCTGCGGTCGTTGCCGGCCTGCGCGCGGTCGTACTGCCACCACCCGAAGCCGAGGAACGCGACGCACAGCGTGATCGCGATCGCATGCAGCCCGAGCCAGCCAGGGGTGAGGAACCTTCGCACGTCACAAACCCTACCCCCGCCCTCCGCGAGCCCGAGCCCTACCCCGTACTATGCCGGGTTCGCCAGTCTTGGCCTGGTATGAACGGCCCGCCGTGTGCGCCATTTCCGGGAATTTGTCGGAGTCCGCGCCTAGGTTCGCGGCATGGCGAGCAGCGGCACGGCTCAGGTTTACACGTATTCGCGCCCTTCGGGGCTGGCCGGGGACGTCCTCGGCCTCTCCACGTCCGGCGGCACCACCGCCGCCGGCCCCAGCGCCCATCCGTACTTCTTCAGCGGGCTCCTCACCCGGGCGGCACCGGCCGCGGCGGCGCTGCTCGCCCTCGCCGACGTCGCGCAGACCCGCTACCACCAGCCGCGCCCGACGGCGTTCCGGGATCCGGTCGTCACGTGCAACGGCGACCGGCTGAGGCTGGAGTCGTTCTCCGCGTGCTGCGGGGTGTACGCCCGGCTGGACGTCCTGGAACAGGCACTGGACGGGGAGGTGCACGAGCGCGGCACCACCAACGTGGACGTGAACGGCCCGCTCCGCGAGGCGCTCGCCCGGGTCGGCGGCGACGATCCGCTGCACCTGGCCGTGGGCGCGGAGGAGCTGGCGGTCACGACGCCGGACGGCGCGGTGGTGGAGAAGAAGGTGCCGCTGCCCGAGCGGTGGCTGCGCGGGTTCGCCGAGGTGCAGGTGATCACGTCCGGGTTCGATCCGCGCGCCGAGCTGGGGGCGGCCGAGGCGGTGCGCTTCCTGCGCGGCCTGCCGGGCGCGCGGTCCCGCGCGGCGCTGTGGGCGGTCCCGGCGGGGCGGGGCCTGCGCGTCACGTCCCGGCCCGTGCCGGGCGCGGTGTGCCTGCCCGGCCCCGACCGGCTGCGGACCATGCTGCCGCTGCTCCGCTTCGCCCGGGCGCTGCGCGCGTACGGTCCCGCGGTGCGCCCGGGGAACGGGCCGGTGGCGAGCGTCTGGGAGCTGGAGCTGCCCGGCATGCGGTACGTGCTGGCGCTCTCCCCCGAACCGCACCGCGGGTTCTCCGGCGAGGGCGCCGTCCTGGACGCCCTGGCCACCGACGAGGCGGCCGACGACGCGGAGCTGGTGGGCGCGCTGCTGTCGTTCGAGCCGCGCGTCGAGCCAGACCTGATCGCCGGACGGGCCGGGCTGGACCTCCCCCGGACACGCGCCGCGCTCACCCAGCTCGGCACGGCCGGGCGCGTCGGCTACGACACCGCCGAGGCCGGGTTCTTCCACCGCGAGCTGCCGTACGACGCCGGCCGGGTCCTCGCGATGAACCCGCGCCTGCGCAACGCCCGCGCGCTCGTGGACGAGGGCCGCGTCACGTTCACGGGTCCCGGCGTCGCGGCCGTGGACACCGGCGGGCGGCCCTGGCAGGTGCGGTTCGCCGGTGGCCCGGAGGGGACGGCGTCCTGCACCTGTCCCTGGTGGATCGACCACCGGGGCGGGCGGGGCCCGTGCAAGCACGTCCTGGCCGCGCGCATGGTCCGCGACGCCGCGAAGGAGACCGCCCGATGAGCGGGACCACGGCGGAGATGCTGCGCAGGCAGCTCGACGCCGGCAACCTCCGGATGGTCGCCGCGCTCATGACGCGGCTCGACGACGGGGAGCGCCGCCGGCTCGCCAAGGACCTGCCCGGCCTGCTGCAGAGTCTCCAGGGGCGGCAGCCCCGGTTCGGCTGGGCCTGGGGGATGGAACCGCACAAGTGGGCGTTCATGGCGGCGGGGGCGGGCAGCATCGGCGGGGCCGCCGCGGCGGCGACCTGGCTGACCCGCCGCGACCTGCGCGTCTCCTCGCGCACCGACCCCAGGCATGCCGTCCGGGTGGTCGCCGCGATGGCGGGGCGTCCGGCCGCCTGGCGGGCCGAGGTGGCGCGGCGCCTGGCCGGCCGGCTGTCCGTCACCGACCAGGCGGACTGGGACGGGAACGCGGCTGCCTGGAGGCTCTGCGCGCTGATGTGCCTGGACGCGGGCGCCGCGCCGCCGGGCGACGACGCGTTCGCCGTCGGCTGGGCCCACTGGACGGACCCGAAGGAGCTGGCCGGCGACCCGTTCCTGGGGGCCATGCTGCCGCGGCTGTTCGAGGTCGAGAGCATCGGCCGGGTGCTCGGCGCCGTCTACGAGGGGCGGCCGTGGGTGGACGCGCTCACCGCGCTCGCCGCCGGGGGCGGGATCGCGCGGGCCGATCTGCTGGACGGCTGCCTCCGCCGCTTCCTGCGCGGCGGGGACCTCGCCGACCTGCGCTGGTACGTGCGGCTGCACGAGGCGCTCGCCGTCACCCCGGAGGAGGCCGCCGCGCGGCTCCGCGACTACCTGCGGCTGCTGCCCGCCGCACCGGCCGGGGTCGCCGAGGCCGCCCTCGCGCAGGTGCGGGCAGCCGACCGGCTCGGCGCGCTGGACGGGGGCGCGTTCACCGAGGCGGCCGAGGCGCTGCTGTTCCGCCCCGAGAAGAAGCTGGTCCGGGCCGCGATCGCGTGGCTCGGCGCGAGCGCCCGCGAGCGATCCCGGGTGGACGCGACGCTCGCCGCGCTGACCGTCGCGTTCGGCGGCGACGCGCACGCGCTGCAGGAACGCGCCGTCGCGGTGGCCGTCAAGCACGCGGCCGAGGGCGGCGAGGAGGCCCGGGGGGCCGTGCGCGACGCGGCGGCCGCGCTGCCCGCCGACCTCCGCGACCGGATCGCCGCCGCGTTCGGCGCGGTCGCGGCGCCCGCGCCGGCCGCGCCGGCCGTCCTGGCGCCGCCGCCCCCGCCCGCGCCGCTGCCCGGGCCGATCGCCTCCCTCGCCGAGCTGGCCGAGCAGTACGCCGCCCTGGAACGCACGGAACCGGCCTGGCAGGACGTCGAGCGCGTGCTGGCCGGGATCGTCGAGTTCGCGTACCGCGACCCGGACGGCGTCAGGACCGCGCTGGGACCGTTCTTCGAGGACGAGCTCGACTTCTGGAACCTGTCGAACGACCGGGGCTGGTTCGCGGACTGGCCGGTCCTGTGGCCGACGCTCGCGGCACGGGCGATCGTCCGCCCGGACGACCCGTTCCCGGAGATCGACCGCGTCAAGGGCACCTTCTACGCGCCGCTGCGCCGCTTCCTGGTGCTGCGGATGCGCGAGATCGCCGCGCTGGCCGGGCGGTCGCCGGTCGTGCTCGGGACGCCGACGTCGTCGACCGGCCACATCGACCCGGATGAGCTGGTCTCCCGCCTGGAACGGGCCGAGGCCGCCGGAGCCGGGCCGGGCCCGTACGACCTCCAGCAGGCCCTCCTGCGCCTCCCCCGCGAGACCGGCGCCGGCGCCCTGGCCCGCGCCCGACGGCTGGCGTCGCCGGCGGGCCGGGCGCTGGCGGACCGGCTCGCCGCCGGGCCCGTCCCCGACCCGGCCGTCGAGCGCGTGCTCGTCTGGGGCGCCCGGCCGGCCGGCGATTCCGGCAGCGGGCTCGCCGCCGCGGTGACGCCGCGCGCGGACGTGCCGGACCCGATCGCGCCGCTGTTCGCGTTCCCCCGGGGCAGCACGTGGAAGCACCACCCGGAAGGTAGGCATCTGAGGGGCGCGTCCGAGATCCACTGGTGGCCGGCGATGCTGCCGTCGCACACCGAGACGGCCGCCGCCCACCTCCTCCCCCACCTGGCGCCGTTCGTCGAGACGAGCGCGGAGCAGGGCGCCGCGCTGCTCGGGCTGGCCGAGGCGGACGGGCCGGCCGGGGCGGCGGCGGGGGCCGCGCTCGCGTACGGGCTGACGGTCAAGAGCGCGCGGCAGCGCGCCGGGGCCGTGGACGCGCTCCTGCACATGGCGGCGCGCGGCCGCCTGCCCGCCGCCGAGCTGGGCACGGCCGTGGGGACGCTGACCGAGCACCGGATCGCCAAGCCGGCCCGGGTGGCCGGGGCGCTGGCCGAGGCCGCCGACGCGGGGGCGCACGCGCAGGTGTGGACGGCGGTCGCGGCGGCGCTCCCGGTGGTCCTCGCGGCCGTCGCCGAGAAGACGATCAAGCAGCCGGCCGGGCTGGCCGACCTGATCGCGCTGGGCGCCCGCACGGCCGAGGCCACCGGGGCGCGGGACGGCGTGCCGGGGCTGGCGGAGGCGGCCGCCAGGGGCGGGTCGAGCCGGGTGGTGAAGGAGGCGGCTCGGCTGCACGCGTTCCTCATCCGGCCGTGAGGTTTCCCTCGATACCCCCGTCCCGTACAGTGATCGGGCCAAATCACGAACATCGCCGCTATTCACTACTGACAGGACCATGCCGATGACGCTCGCGGACGAGGCCGCGGAACGGGCCGTACCGCCGGGGCGGCATCCCGCCCAGCGGCGCATCCTGGCGGTGCTGACCGCCTCCCAGATCCTCGGCGGCATCGGGGTCGGCACCGGTGTCGCGATCAGCACCCTGGCGGCGGCGACGCTGTCGGGCTCGGAGGCCATCGGCGGGCTGGCGCAGACGTCCGCGGTCGCGGGCGCCGGCGTGCTGGCCGTCCCGATGGCCCGCGCCGCCGCCCGGCACGGCCGCCGCGCCGGGCTGTCGCTGGCGTACGGCGCCGCCACCGCCGGCGCGGTCGTCGCGATGATCGGCACCGCGATCCCCTCGTGGCCGCTGCTGATGCTGGGCCTCTTCCTGGCCGGCGGCGGCAGCGCGGGCGGCCTGGCCGCCCGGTACTCGGCCACCGACCTGTCCGGTCCCGGGCGCACCGCGCGGGACCTCTCGATCGTGGTGTGGGCGACCACCGTGGGCTCGATCGCGGGCCCCAACCTGGCCGAGCCCGCCGACGCGATCGGCCGCGACCTGGGCCTGGCCGCCTGGGCGGGGCCGTACGCCATGGCGGCGATCGCGTTCGGGCTGACCCTGCTCGGGATCTTCGCGCTGCTCCGGCCCGACCCGCTGCACGCCGCCGGGATGCCGGCCGCCGGCGGCAAGGGCACGGCCGATGGCAAGGGCACGGCCGGCGGCAAGGGTGCGGCCGACGATCCGCCCGCGCGGGCGGCGAAGGTGAGCGGCTGGCGGGCGCTGCGCGAGTCGCCGCGGGCGCGGCTGGCGGTGGCGGCGATCGCGGTCAGCCACATGGTGATGGTCTCGGTCATGGTGATGACGCCGGTCCACCTCAACCACGGGCACGCGAGCCTGTCCATCGTGGGCGTGGTCATCAGCCTGCACATCGCCGGCATGTACGCGCTGTCGCCGCTGCCCGGCTGGCTCGCCGACCGGTACGGGCGCGTCCCGGTCCTGCTGATCGGGATGGCCCTGCTGGCCGCGGCGACCGCGCTGGCGGCCGTCTCCGCGCCGCGGGACGTGACCCGGCTGTCGGTCGCGCTGGTACTGCTCGGGCTCGGCTGGTCGTTCGGGCTGGTGGCCGGGTCGGCGCTGCTGACCGAGTCGGTCCCGCTGGAGCGGCGGCCGGCCGTCCAGGGCCTGTCGGACCTGCTGATGAACGGCGGCGCCGCGGTCGGCGGGGTGGCGGCCGGGGCGATCGTCACCGCGTTCTCCTACGGTGTCCTCGCAACCTGCGCGATGGCCCTGGTGTTGCCCATGACGGCGGCGCTCATCCTGGGCGGAAGGGAGCGGACATGACGGAGACACTCGCGTTCGGATCGGTCGGCACCGTGCTGGGGCGGCTGCTGGTCGGCGCCACCGAGGCCGGCGTCGGCTGGCTCGGCTGGAAGGACACCCCCGGCACCCGGGCGCGTGCGGCGACCCGGTTCGGGCTGCCGGTCGTCGACGACCCCGGCCGGGTCGCGCCGGCGCTGGAGAGCCTGCGCGCCTACTTCACCGGTACGGAGCACGCGTTCGATCTGCCGGTCGACTGGCGGCTGACGTCGCCGGTGCAGCGGAAGGTGCTCGCGGCGCTGTACGAGTCCGTCCCGTACGGGAAGGTCGTCACCTACAGCGAGCTGGGCGAGCTCAGCGGCGCGGGCGTGCCGGCGCAGGCGATCGGGCAGGTGATGGGCTCGAACCCGGTCCCGCTGATCGTGCCGTGCCACCGGGTGGTGGCGTCCAACGGGCTGGGCGGCTACAGCGGCGGCTCGGGCGTCGAGGTCAAGCGCTGGCTGCTCACGATGGAGGGCTCCATCCCGGCCACGCTCGACTGGGACCTCGCCACCGCCCCGTAGCCCGCGCGGCTAGACCGAGGTCTCGTAGGCGACGCCGGTCAGCGACTCCGAGACCTCCCACAGGCGCGCGCCCAGCTCGGGGCGCTTGGCCGCCGGGTTCACGACGACCTTGGTGGGGGCGCCGCGGTACTGGGCGAGCCGCGGCCCGTAGCAGGCGCCCTGCTCGACGCCGGGCGCGGTCGCCGCGTACAGCGTGGGCAGGGCCCCGGCGGCGGCGGACTGCGCGACGACGGCGTTGACCGCTCCCATGAGGCGCTCCTGGGCGCGGCTGCCCTCCATCCGCGGCCCGGTCTGCTGGAGGTTGGTCGCGGCGAAGCCCGGGTGCGCGGCCACGGCGGTGATCTCCGGCACGCGGCGGCCCAGCTCCCGGGTGAAGACGAGGTTCGCGAGCTTGGACTGGGCGTAGGCCGTCCACTTGCGGTACTTGCGGGCGCTCTGGAGGTCGCCGAAGTTCAGCTTGCCCGCCCAGGCGAACCCGCTGGTCACGTTGACCACGCGCGGGGCCTCGGCGGACCGCAGCGCCGGCAGCAGCAGGCCGGTGAGCGCGAAGTGGCCGAGGTGGTTGGTGCCGAACTGCATCTCGAACCCGTCGGCGGTCGCGCGCTTGGGCAGCGCCATCACGCCCGCGTTGTTGACCAGGACGTCCAGCGGGCGGCCCTCCTGGCGGGCCGCGAACTCCCGTACCGAGGACAGGTCGGCGAGGTCGAGGATGCCCAGCTCCACGTCCGCGGCGGGGACGGCGGCCCTGATCCGGTCGTGCGCCGCCTGGCCGCGCTCGGCGCTGCGGCACGCCAGCACGACCGAGGCGCCGTGCCGGGCCAGCTCCAGCGCGGCGTGGTAGCCGATGCCGCTGTTGGCCCCGGTGACGATCGCCCGCCGCCCGCTCAGGCCGGGGATGTCGGCCGCACTCCAGCCGCCCATGGTCACCTCCACGTCGTCGCGGGGTCCCACGCTAGACCCAGCGTCCAACAGCGACAACCTGAGTGTGGCGCACCCCACACGGGGCGGCGGGACGGCGGCGGCCGGCGCCACCGGGGGCCGGGGGTCAGGCGGCCGGCAGGTTCTTCTCGATGGCGGCGACCACCTCGTCCGACTCGGGCTCGGCCTGCGGCGCGAAGCGGGCCGCGACGGTGCCGTCCGGGGCGACGAGGAACTTCTCGAAGTTCCACCGGATGTCGCCGGTGTGGCCCTCGGCGTCGGCCGCGGGCGTGAGGGCGTCGTACAGGGGGTGCCGGCCCTCCCCGTTCACCTCGACCTTCTCGGTGAGCGGGAACGTCACGCCGTACGTCGTCGAGCAGAACTGCTCGATCTCCTCCGGCGTGCCCGGCTCCTGCCCCATGAACTGGTTGCACGGGACGCCGAGGACGGTGAAGCCGCGCCCGGCGTAGCGCTCCTGGAGCCGCTCGAGGCCGGTGTACTGGGGGGTGAGGCCGCACTTGGAGGCGACGTTCACGATCAGCACGGCCTTGCCGCGGTACTGGCCGAGGTCCGCGGAACCGCCGCGCAGACCACCGATCTCTACCTCGTAGACAGACATGGGCCCGATCCTAGAAGAGAGATCGGGCCTGCCCGTTACCGGCCGTCCCGTGGGAGCGGGGACGGCCCGCCCTCACGTCCCCAACGCGTTCACGAACGCCGCCAGCGCGTTGCCCGCGTCGCCCAGCTGCGAGATGGCGTTGTTGACCACGTTGGCCGCGTCACGCGGCGAGGTGAGCAAGTAGAAGATCACGAAGACGATGGCGACACGCTGGAGGTTCTTCTTGTTCATCCGAAACAGCCATCCCTCAGTAGCACAGCGACACAAACGACCCGACTCATTTGTGCCCATCTGCGTACGCACGCAAAGCGTCATTTTACTGTGGCGGGACGGCCAGCGCTTGATCCCCCCGGCATGATCCGGGCCCGATCTCGGGCCTGATCCCCAGGCGTGGAAGAGCCCCGTACCCGATGCAGGTACGGGGCCGCGGCCCTTCACCCGGAGGTGTCACACGTCAGGGAATCGCGCTGACGAACTGCGACATCGACTCCGCCGCGCCGCCGAGCCCGCCCAGCGTGCTGTTGACCAGGGTGGCGGCGCCCTCCGGCCTGGTGATCACGTACCACACCGCGAAGGCGATCGCGGCGATCTTCATATGCTTCTTATTCACGTTCCCTACCTTCTGAGGTCGGTCGCTCACGGAGAGTGCTTCCCCAGTGAACGCGAACAGAAGTCACGGGAGGGCAAAGAACCGCCGTGCCGGAGATCAGTCCGCGGTGCGGCCGCCGGGCGCGGCGCCCCCGCCCCCGGTCCCGTCGCCGTCCGCCGGGCCGTGCTCGGCCAGGTAGGAGATGTAGAGCGGGCGCAGCGCCTCGGTCAGGTCGCTGTCGCCCGCGTGCGTGAACTCCTCCAGCAGCGACAGCCCGTGCAGGATGTCGAAGGTGGCCCGGTCCACCTCGCCGAGCGAGGCCGCGGCCGCCGGGATGGCGCGCAGCAGCTCCCACAGGAAGCCCACGTCGCGCCGTTCCCTGGCCAGGGCCATCGCCCGGTCGTGCAGTTCCTTGGAGGGCAGCTCGTCCAGCCGCGTCGCTTCCGGCATGCCCCCGACTCTAGCCGTCCGGGGCCGGCCGCTACTTCGAGACGACGCTGCCCGGGATCTTCTCGTCGTTCTTCAGCGCCTCGAACAGCGCGGCCGCCTTCCGCTTGTCCCAGGTGATGTACGCGCCGACGCCCGGGGAACTGCCGCTGCCGCCGATCGGGACCGAGGTGGTGACGCCGCCGCCCCCGCTGACGCCCTTCATCGCCCACATCATCCGGGCCAGGTCGTGCAGGTGGTCGTCCTCGTCCACCAGGAAGTTGCCGGTGCCGTTGAGGGCCAGCGGGACGCCGCGGAACGGGTTGAGCAGGACGCCGGGGCTCGCCGCCTTCTTCATCAGCGCCCCGAAGAACTGCCGCTGCCGCTCGACCCGGTCGAGGTCGGCGCGGGCGGAGGCGCGGGTGCGGACGTACCCGAGGGCCGAGGCGCCGTCGAGGGTCTGGCAGCCGGGCCTGAGGTTCAGCCCGGCCTTGGGGTCGCGCATCGGCTCCTTGATGCACATGTCGACGCCGCCGACGGCGTCCACGATGCCGACGAACCCGCCGAGGCCGATCTCGGCGTAGTGGTCGATCCGCACGCCGGTGGCCTGCTCGACGGTCTTGACCAGCAGCTTGGGGCCGCCGAACGCGAACGCCGCGTTCAGCTTGTTCGAGCCCCGGCCCGGGATCGGGACGTAGGAGTCGCGCGGCAGGCTGGTGAGCGACGTGCCGCCGGAACCGTAGTGCAGCAGCATCATCGAGTCCGTCCGGCGGCCCGCGGCCTTGCCGGTGGCGAGCCTCTTGCGGTCGGCGCTGTCGAGCCCCTCGCGGCTGTCCGAGCCGACGATCAGCCAGTTGGTGCCGGGGGTGTCGGCGAGCCGGCCGGGCTGGTCCAGCACGGCCTCCCGCTTGAGCCGCGAGTCCAGGTAGAAGTAGCCGCCGGCCGCCACGACCAGAAGGATCACCAGGAGGATCGCGAGCACCCGCGGCCAGCGGCGGCGCCGGCGGCGCCGGTGCCCGTCGTCGTAGGGGTCGCGGCCCCGGTACTGGTCGCCCGCGTACGGGTCCGCGTAGGGGTCGCCGTAGGGGTCGCGCTCGTACGCGTACTCCGCCGGAGCGGGCCTGTTGCGCGCCATCCGGTGTCCCTCCCGTCCTGGCCAGGCGTCGGTCATGCCGTAGACCTTAGGGGAAGCCGACTACCCAGCGCGTCCATCCAGTGCATGATTTGTCTGCCGTTCCGTATCAGCACGCTTTGTGATGAATGCAGCGGTCGCCGTCCCCCTGGCGGGGCACACTTCCCTTCGGTGGTACGTGCGGGCGAGGGGCGGCGGATGGGTGTTTCACCGAGATTCTTCCTGCGCGGATTCGTCCGCGCCTTCCGGAACCGGCGGCGGACCGGGGCGGACGCGGCCCCGGACGACTCCGGCCTGCCGGAGATGACGGCGCCGGTCTGGTACGCCCGGACCGGTGAGCTGAACTCGACCGGAATGCGGACGATGGCCCGGCGACTGCCCGCCGTGATCGGGCGCTCGGCCCGGCTGGCCTGGCGCGCCAACAAGGTCGACACCACCGTGACCATCGCGTTCAACCTGATCGCCGGGGTCTTCACCGCGTTCGGGCTGCTGGCCACCACCGGCGTGCTGACCGCGCTGCTCGCGGCGGGCCCGACCCCCGACCGGGTCCGCGCGGCGCTGCCGTCGCTGGCGCTGGTGGCCGGGGCGATCACCCTGCGGTCCGGGCTCCAGGCGGCGGCCGGCTGGGCGCAGGCCCGGCTGGACCCGCAGGTGGAGCGGCTGGTCGAGCTGCGGCTGTACGAGGCGACCACGGCCGTGGAGCTGGCCGCGCTGGACGACTCGGAGTTCCTGGACGACCTCAAGCGCGCCGAGGGCCGCGGGATGCGGTCGGCGACCATGGTCGTCCAGCAGGCGGTCGACGTCCTCACCGGCGCGGTCGGGCTGGCCGCGGCGGCCGGGACGCTGGGCGTGCTCCATCCCCTGCTGCTGCCGCTGCTGCTGCTCACGGCGATGCCGGAGGGCTGGGCGGCCGTCCGGGCCGCGCGGATGCGCTACGTCGCCGAACTGCGGATGATCGGCGCGATGCGGCGCAAGTGGATCCTGTCCGACCTGATGGCCGACCGCGGGCAGGCCCCGGAGATCCGGTCGTTCACCATGCGGGGCTTCCTGCTGGACCAGTACGACCAGGTCGCCGCGCACCAGCGCGCCCTGGAACTGGACCTGGCCCGGCGGCAGACGGTCGTGCGGGTCCTCGGCGACATGATGAAGGGCCTGGCCACGGCGGGCGTGTACGTCGCGCTCGGGTTCATGCTCTGGAAGGGCGCGGTGCCGCTGGCCGTGGCGGGGACGGCCGTGCTGGCGATCCGCACCGGCCAGACCTCGCTCGCCACTCTCGTGTTCGCCGTCAACCGGTGCTACGAGGAGGGCCTGTACTTCGGGGACTACCTGGAGTTCTGCGCCGAGGCCGAGGCGCGGACGCCCGAGCGCGTCCGCCTGCTACCCGAGGGGGAGGCCCCGGTCGCCCTGCCGGACGACTTCGGCCGGATCACCGTGGAGGACGTCACGTTCACCTACCCCGGCGCGGACGCGCCCTCCCTCAACGGCGTCTCGCTGCGCGTCGACCGCGGCGAGGTGGTGGCGCTGGTCGGCGAGAACGGCTCGGGCAAGAGCACCCTGGCCAAGATCCTCGCCGGGCTGTACGACCCGGACTCCGGCGACGTCCGCTGGGACGGCGTGTCGCTGCGCCGGGTGCCGCCCGAGCGGCTGTGGGAGCGCGTCGCGGTGATCGCGCAGGAGTACACGCACTGGCCGATGACCGCCCGGCAGAACATCACGATGGGCCGTCCGGCGCCCGAGGAGAAGCTGCTGGCCGCCGCCCGGTCCTCCGGTGCCGACGAGGTGGTGGACGGCCTCGCGCGCGGCTACGACACGCTCCTGGACCGCCGGTTCGAGGGCGGCGCCGAGCTGTCGGGCGGGCAGTGGCAGCGGCTGGCGGTGGGCCGCGGCTTCTTCCGGGACGCGCCGCTGCTGATCTGCGACGAGCCGACGGCCGCCCTGGACGCGCGCGCCGAGCACCACCTGTTCGAGCGGATCCGCACGCACGCCGACGGCCGGACGGTGCTGCTGATCACCCACCGGCTGGCCAGCGTCCGGCACGCCGACCGGATCTACGTGCTGGAGCACGGCAAGGTGATCGAGGAGGGCGACCACGCCGCGCTGATGGCGCGCGGCGGCCTCTACGCCGACCTCTACGGCCTCCAGGCCCAGGCGTACCGCACCGCCGGCTGAGCCCCGGCCGCGCCGGCTCGTGGCGTGTCCCGCCCGCCCGCGCCGTGCCGCGGGGCGACACGCCACGAGTCGGCCGCCGGGGCGTCAGATGTACGGGCCCGTGGGCAGGTCGGGCTCGCGTCTCGACGGCTCGGCGGGGACGTCTTCCGGACGCAGCGTCCGCACCTCCGACGGGTCGACGGAGCCGGGCCGGGCGTCCTCGGCCGCGGTGATCCGCTGCGCCTGCCGGGAGATCGCCTCCTCCAGCACGTTGCGGACGAGCCGGGCGTTGCCGAACGAGGCGCCGCGCCGCTCGGCGGCCAGCCGGCGGCGCAGCGCGGCGAGCACGCCGTCGGCCATCGCGAAGCCCGCCTCGGCGGCCATCGACTCGAAGATCGTCGCCAGCTCGTCGTCGGTGTAGTCGGGGAACCGCAGCGCCTTGGGGAAGCGGGACTCCAGCCCGGGGTTGAAGCGCAGGAACCGCTCCATCTCGGCGTCGTACCCGGCGACGATCACCACCAGGTCCGAGCGGTGCTCCTCCATCAGCTTCAGCAGCTCGGCCACCGCCTCGTGGCCGAAGTCGCGGCCGTCGCCGCCGACGCCGCTCAGCGCGTACGCCTCGTCGATGAACAGCACGCCGCCGAGCGCCCGGTCCACCGCCGCCCGCACCTTGTGCGCGGTCTGCCCGATGAACTCGGCGACCAGGTCACCGCGGGTGACCTCGACGAGATGGCCGGACGACAGCAGGCCCAGCTGGGCGTACACGGCCGCGACCAGCCGCGCGATGGTCGTCTTGGCGGTGCCCGGGTTGCCCATGAAGACCATGTGCCGGGCCGGGAACGCCAGCGGCACGCCCGCGTCCCGGCGCATCTGCTCGGCCCGCGCCTCGGCGACCAGCGCGCCGATCTCCCGCTTGATCTCCTCAAGGCCGATCAGGCGGGCGACGTCGGCCAGCGGGTCGCCGGGGACCGCGTCCCGGCCGGGCGCCAGGGTGTCGGGCACGTCGGCGAGCAGGATCTCGTCCAGCGACTCGGTCTCGTCCACGATGCCGTCGGCCAGGACGCGGCGGCCCTGCATGGCCACGGCGCGGTCCAGCAGGCCGTGCATGACGCGGGCGTTGCCGAACCCGCGGCCGCGCGGCGCGGCCCGCACCAGCGCCGCGACCCGCTCCAGGACGCCCTCGGCCAGCGCGAACCCGGTGTCGGCCGCCTTGATCCGGAAGACCTCGACCAGCTCGTCCTCGGTCAGGTCGGGGAAGCGGACCGTGCGCGGGAAGTACGCGGCCAGGTCGGGGTGGGACTTCAGCAGGCCGTTCAGCTCGGCCTCGGGGCCGGTCAGCACCACCACCAGGTCGTCGGGGTGCGCCTGGACGGCGCCGAGCAGCACGTCCACGATCTCCCGGCCGCGCGCCGCCTCCGCCGAGGCGAACGCGTGCGCGTCCCGGACGAGCAGCACGCCGCCCAGCGCCCGCTCGACCGCCCGCCGCACCTTGACCGCGCTCTCGCTGGAGTAGTCGCCCAGCAGGTCGGCGCGGTCCACCTCGAACAGGTGGCCGTTGGACAGCACGCCGAGGTCGGCGTACACCCGGCCGAGGATCTGCGCGACCTTGCTCTTGCCCGTCCCGGCGTTGCCGGTGAAGACCAGGTGGCGGGGGCGCGCGGCGACCGCCATCCCCGCCTCGCGGCGCAGCCGCGCCGCCTTGGCCTCGGCGACCAGCGCGTCCACCTCCCGCTTGACCGGCTCGATGCCGGCCATCGCGGCCAGCTCGGCCAGCGGGTCGGCGTCGGCCGCGCGGCCGGTGATCACCCGGTGCGGCAGGTCGGCGGCGGTGACCTCGGGGACGGCGTCCGCGCCCTCGCCGGGCCCCGCCTGCGCCGTCTCCCCGGCGGCCCGGCGGCGGGCCGCGGCGACGCTCTGCCCGGCCAGGTGCTCGACCAGCCGGGCGCCGCGCAGGTTGTGCAGCGGCGGCGTACGGGTGATCAGGAGCCCGGCGGTACGGGCGACCTCGCGGGTCACGCGGGCGCCGCGCGCCGTCACGGCCCGGTGGAACAGCTCGGCGTGGTCCTCCTCGCCGAACTCGCGGGTCCGGGCCACCTCGAACGCGCGGACCAGGGCCGGGTTGGCGTCGAACAGCCGCCGGTCGCCGCCCGGGCGGCACAGCGCGACGACGTCCAGGGCGGGCGAGCGGGCCATCAGCCGGCGCAGCTCCTCCAGGGCGGCCGGGCCGCAGCGCTCGTACCCGGCCAGCTTCTCCAGGTCGTCCACGACCAGCAGCATGCGGCCCTCGACGCAGTCGCGGACGCGGGCCTGGAGCCACAGCACGGCGTCGCTGACGCCCAGCGTCGCGAACACCTGGTCGGAGATCCAGAGCGCCTCCCGGATCAGGCCCCGCTCGCGCAGGACGTGCTCCAGGACCTCGGCGGCGGTGCCCTTGCCGGTGCCCTCGGAGCCGGCGACGAGCAGGCGGGCGGGCCGCTCCCCCGCCAGCCGCGCGGCGAGGGCGTCGCGCAGCGCCCGGCTCAGCTCGGGCTGGCCGACGAGCAGGTCCGCCGCCACCTGCGCCAGGTCGGGCGCGGCCGCCGGCCGCTCGCCCCCCGCGTCCCGGTCCCGGTCCTCGTCCCGTTCCGGCTCGGGGCCGGCGGCCGGCCTCCGCAGCTTCGCGGCCAGCGGGTTGGCGACCGGGCGGTGGTCGAACAGCCGCCGCAGATCCTGCTGGAACGCGCGGACCGGCACCCGGCACCGCGAACTCGCGGCCGGTTCGGGCAGCCCCTGGACGGCCCCGGTCGCGCGCACCGCCATGTCGAGCCAGGCGCGGCAGGCGTCGGCCTCGCCCGCGACCAGGCCGCGCGCGAGCCAGGCGCGGACCTCCAGCTGCCACGGCTCGGCGGCGAAGCCCGGCCCCAGCGCCCGCAGCCGGCCGGCCAGGCTCTCGTAGCGCGCGGTGCCCAGTGCCACCGCCAGCTCGGCGGGCGCGGCGGTCACCTCGGCGGCCAGCATGATCTTGGCGAGCGCCGCCTCCAGGGAGTCCCCCGGCCCGGCGGCCTCCAGCAGCCGCTCGTGCGCGGCGGCCAGCCCCTCGCACACCCAGCCGAGGTAGCCGAGCGGCCCGGCCAGCTCGGGCAGCACCGCGAGCGTCGCCTCCGGCAGATCGGCGGTCCACACCGCCTCCAGCCGGTCCAGCGGTACGGTCAGCGCCTCCTCGCGCAGCGCGGGATCGCCGAGCCGCCGGTCGAAGACCTCGATCAGCGCGGCCCGGCGCTCCTCCAGCGGCTCCAGCCCGGCGAACACGTCGAGCCCGGCCCGGGCCAGCTCGTACATCACCTCTCGGCGCTCGCGGTCGTCCCCGGCGGGCTCGGGCAGCCACAGGCCGGGCGGCCGCCAGCGCCCGCCCTGGGTGAACCAGGCGAGCGGGTCGCGGACGGGGGGCTCGGGGGTGGCCAGGAAGTCGCCGAGCAGCTCGTAGTCGACGTCGCCGCGGGACCCGCCGCGCAGCGCCGACGCCCCCAGCAGGAACGTCAGCAGCGACCACTGCTCGGCCCCGGTCGCCGAGGTGCCGTCCCCGTAGAACTCGCTCAGCCGCCGGGCGAGCACGGCGGCGCGCGGGTCGCGGTTGAACTCCAGCGCGCGCTCGCGCATGTCCTCGTACAGGCCGTCGGGCACCCGCCACGGGCCGTACGCGTACACGTCCAGGACGGGCTCGTCGGTCAGCAGCGGCTGGAGGTGGTCGGGCAACCGTGGGGGACTCACGGCATGCACCCTACGGCGCCGCAGCTCCCGGCACACCTGCCGTGCGGCCGCGGCCGGCGCCGGGTTGGCAGATGCATGATCCTCGTGGATAGTTGTCGCATGGAAAACATTCGCGGGGCGTCCGTGGATGATCCCCGACCGGGAAGGCCCCCGCGTGCCCCCACTGGACGTGACCGCGCACCCGCACGACGGCTGCGCCGTCGTGCGTATCACCGGCGAGCTCGACATCGCGACCGGTGACGTGCTCATCGACCGGCTGCGCGAGATCCGCGCCTCGCACGGCGACCACCTGGTCCTGGACCTCGCCGACCTGATGTTCATGGACTCGCACGGACTGTCGATCATCATCGACTGCTACAAGGCGGTCGGTGCGAAGGGCGGCAGCCTGGCGCTGGCCGCCCCGCGGCCGATCGTACGGCGCGCCCTGGAGGTCATGGGGCTGCACCGCCGGATCACCATGGTCGGCTCCGTCGCGGAGGCCGTCGCCGCGCGGGCGGGCGGGGCGCCCGCGAGCTGACCCGGACGCCCGGGACCGAGACCGGACGGAGGCCCGGACCGGACTCAGAGCCGCGACGGGATGGGGCGCTTGGGCCCGCGGCCGTCCCCGGACGAGCGGCCGGTCGCCCGGCGGCCGATCCAGGGCAGCAGGTACGTCCGCGCCCAGTGCAGGTCCTCGCGGCGCAGCTCCAGCCAGCGGGCCGCCTCCGCCGGCGGCCACGGCTCGCGCCAGTCGCCGCCCGCCGGGACGCCCAGCGTGTGCGCCACCAGCAGCGCCATCCGGCGGTGCCCCTCGGGCGAGAGGTGCAGCCGGTCCTCGTACCAGGCCCGCGGGTCGTTGAACATCGTCATCGACCACAGGTCCACCACGTCGCAGCCGCGCCGGTCGGCGATGGCGCGCAGGTGCATGTTGTACGTGGCCGCCTTGCCGCGGATGCGGTGCCCCGAGCGCAGGTTCCGGGTGTCGAAGCCGGTGAAGACCACCACCCGGGCGCCGGTCCCGCGCAGCCGCCGGACCGCGTCGTCGAACAGCACCGCCAGCGCGTCGGGGTCGGCGCCCGGCCGGATCATGTCGTTGCCGCCGGCGCAGAACGTCACCAGGCCGGGCTCCAGCTCGACCGCCCGCGGCACCTGGTCCGCCACGATCTGGCGCAGCAGCTTCCCGCGCACCGCCAGGTTGGCGTAGCGCAGCCCCGGGTCGCGCTCGGCCAGGTGCTCGGCGAGCCGGTCGGCCCACCCCCGGAAGCGGTCGGCCTCGCCCGGGTACGGGTCGTTCAGGCCCTCGGTGAAGCTGTCACCGATCGCGACGTACGTACCGATCTGCCCCAGGGACTCCATCGCTCCCCCTCGAACGCCTCCAGGATTCACGGGGGATAAGT
Organism: Actinomadura sp. 21ATH; assembly: GCF_041951345.1. Lineage (NCBI taxonomy): Bacteria > Bacillati > Actinomycetota > Actinomycetes > Streptosporangiales > Thermomonosporaceae > Actinomadura > Actinomadura sp. 21ATH. The sequence continues at coordinate 974,772 of NZ_JBGNUR010000002.1, forward strand.
ATGCATTATGCACGCATTCCTACGCGACCGTAGGAAGGCCGGCGCCGGGCGGCCCGGCGCCGGCGGCTACGTCCAGGTCGGCGAGGCGGTTCCGAGCTGGCCGCCGGGCTGCGGCGGCGGCTGCGAGCCCGCGGCCGGGACGCCCGGCATCGGGACCCCGGCGGCGTGCATGGTCATCGCATGCTTCACCAGCGCGATCAGCACCTGCTTGGTGGACTCGCGGCTGCGCGCGTCGCACTGCATGATCGGCACGTGCGCGCTGATCGACAGCGCGTCCCGGATGTCCTCGGCGCCGTACGGGAACTCGCCGTTGAAGCCGTTCACGCCGACGACGAACGGCAGGCCCAGCTCCTCGAAGTAGTCCACCGCGGCGAAGCAGTCCTCCAGCCGCCGGGTGTCGACCAGCACCACCGCGCCGATCGCGCCCTTGACCAGGTCGTCCCACATGAACCAGAAGCGGTGCTGGCCCGGCGTGCCGAACAGGTAGAGGATCAGCTCCGAGTCCAGCGACACCCGGCCGAAGTCCATCGCGACCGTGGTCGTCGTCTTGTCCGGCACCGCCGACAGGTCGTCGACGTCGGCGCTGGCGGCGGTCATCACCGCCTCGGTGGTGAGCGGCATGATCTCCGACACCGACCCGACGAAGGTGGTCTTGCCCACGCCGAAGCCGCCACCGACGACGATCTTCACCGAGGTGAGCTCGGCGTCTCCGCCCGACGCGCCGGGCGGCGGCGCCTGATCAGAGGTTCCGAAGGCCACTGAGAACCCTTTCTAGGAGACGCATGTCCGGCTGCTGGCCGGAGGGACGCGACTGGTGCAAACGCAGCAGCCCTTCGAGTGCCATGTCGGCGATGAGGACCCGGGCCACCCCGAGGGGCAGCCGCAGCAGCGCCGAGACCTCGGCCACCGAGCGGGCGGACCGGCACAGGTCCATGATCGCCCGATACTCCGGGGTCAGCTGGGCCACGTCGCGCGGAGGGAAGGGCGCCGCCGTGACCAGCGCCTCGACCGCGAGGTCGTAGCGCGGCTTGGTGCGCCCGCCCGTGACCGCGTACGGGCGCACCAGCGAACTGCTTTCGGGCTCCTCCACCGGGGGTCTCCCGCGCGGATCACCGTGCCACCGCGGCGGGCCGCCCGGACCGGCTCCCCAGGGACTGCCTCGATCCATCTCGCCGACCTCCGTCAGAGTCAGTCAAGGTCAATAACGAGCCGGTCCGGTGCCCATTTCCGGAACGGCCCCTCCCCCGTACGGCGGCTGCTGCTCGGCGGTCCCGCGCAGCGCCGGGGTCAGGACCCGACCCACCCGCTCCACCAGGAGGGTCATCTCGTACGCCACCAGCCCGAGGTCGCAGTCGGACGCGGCCAGCACCGCGAACACCGACCCGTTGGCGATCGACATGACGAACAGCAGCCCGCGGTCCATCTCCACGACCGTCTGGGCCACGCCGCCGGCGTCGAAGATCTTCGCCGCGCCCTGGGTGAGGCTCATCAGGCCCGAGGCGATGGCCGACAGCTGGTCGGCCCGCTCGGGCGGGAAGCCCGCCGAGTACGCCATCGGCAGGCCGTCCGAGGAGACCACCACCGCGTGTGCCACCTTGGGGACGCGATCCGCGAAGTTGGTCACCAGCCAGTTGAGATCCTGCCCGCTCACCGGGTTCCTCCGTTCTCTCCGTCGCCCTGCGAGGAGCCCTCACCTGTCGTGCCGGAGCCGGACGGGTCGCCCGGGCCCTCCGAGCCACGCGTCTCGTTACGCCCCCGGCTGACGCCGCGCTGGAGGCTGGCGAACCGGTTCCGTACGGTATCGGCCGACGGAGCGGGCGCCGACGGCGGTGCCGCCGCGCCCGGGGCCCCGGGCTGCGGCCCGGGTACCTGCGGCGGCGACTGCGCCCCGGGGCGCGCCCCGACCGCGCCCGGCACCCGGTTCTTTCCGGGCACGCGCTTGGGCAGTCCCGCCGACGTTCGCTTGCCGGCCACCGGTTCCCGTACCGCCTCGGCGGCCCGGAAACCGGCGTCGGCCGGAGATTCCCAACCCTTCACGGGATCCTCGCTCGGTGTCTGGTCGGTCCGGCGCTGGAACCACTCCGACCTCATCGCGTCGAAGATGGGCGAGCGCGGAGGCACCCCGGGCGGGGCGGCCCGGTCATGATCATGGTCGGCCGGGGGCCGGCCGGGCAAGCCCCGGTCGGGGCCGGTGCCGGCGCCGTGCGCGATCCCGTTGGCCGCGCCGCCGTGGCCGGGCACGCCCGGCTCGGCCAGTCCGGGCTCGGGCTGCGACACCATCGGCATCGGCCCGGTCTCCCACGGGTTGGCCGGGCGCCCCGCGTTCGGCGGCCCCGCGTCCGGTACGGCCGGCTGCGCCTCGGGCACCGCCGGCATCGGCGGGATCGGGCTGGTGCGGTTCGGGTCGCCCGCGTCGGCGGGCTCCGGCGTGGCACCGCGCGCCGGGTGCTGGGCACCGGGCTGCCGCTGCGGAAGCGGCCGGTCCGGGTGCGGCTGCCCGTGCTGAGGCCCGTGCTGAGGCCCGTGCTGAGGCCCGTGCTGGGACTCGTAGGGCTGCTCGTACTGCTGGTCGTAGGGCTGATCGTACGGCTGGTCGTACTGCTGCTCGTACGGGGACTCGTCCATCGCCGGCTCGGGCCGCTCCGGCTCGGCCGGCGCGTGCCGGCCGCGCATCCCGTACGGGTCGCGCAGCCCGCGCGGCGCCTCCTCCGGCGGCCCCTGGTCCAGCGGCTGCAGCGGCGGGACCGGCCCGGTCCCGCCGGGCGAGGGGTACTGGCCGTTGCTGCCGAACGCGGGTTGCGGGCCGGTGGCGCCGCCGTACGGCTGCTGCGGGCCGGTGCCGCCGAGGATCGGCTGCGGGCCGGTGCGGCCGCTGCCGCCGGAGCGCCGGCCGGGGGGCATGCCGTGCGGGCCGGACTCGTCCCCCGCCATCGGCTGCGGGCCGGTGCCGCCGGGGATGGCGCGCATCGGCCCGGTGTTGCCCAGGCGCGGGCGCGGGACCCCGAACTCGCCGGTGCCCTCGCCCTGGCGGAAGTCGCCGGGCGCCGCCGGGGGCTGGCCGGCCGCGGGCGGGGCGGCCATCGCCGCGTACTCCGCGGACCTGGCGCCCTCTTCCAGCACGCCGAACCCGCGCGATCCCACGCCGCCGCCGCCCGCCGGGGCGATGACCACGTCGGGCAGCACCACGAACGCGGTGAGCCCACCGCCCTGCGCGGCGCGCAGCTCGACCCGGACGCCGTGCCGGACGGCCAGCCGGCCGACCACGAACAGGCCCATGCGGCGGGCCGCCGAGAAGTCGATGACCGGCGGGTTGGCCAGCCGCCAGTTGGCCTGCTCCAGCTCCTCGGGCGACATGCCCACGCCGGCGTCGGTGATCTGCAGCATGGCGCCGCCGCCGCTGAGCTGCTGGCCGGAAACGGTCACCCGCGTGTGGTCGGCGGAGAACACCGTGGCGTTCTCCACCAGCTCGGCCAGCAGGTGGACGAGGTCGTTGACGACGGGGCCGGCGACGGTCAGGTCGCCGTGCACGCGCAGCTGGACCCGCTCGTACTGCTCGACCTCGGACAGCGAGGCGCGCACCACGTCGATCAGCGGGACCGGCCGGTTCCACCGGCGGACCTGGTCCTGGCCGCCGAGGACCAGCAGGTTCTCGTTGTTGCGGCGCATGCGGGTGGCGAGGTGGTCCAGCCGGAACAGGTTGCTCAGCTGCTCCTCGTCGCGCTCGCTCTGCTCCAGGTCCTCGATCAGCTTGAGCTGGCGCTCGATGAGGGACTGGCTGCGCCGCGACAGGTTGACGAACATCGCGTTGATGTTGCCTCGCAGCACGGCCTCGTCGGCCGCCAGCCGGACCGCCTCCCGGTGGACCTCGTCGAAGGCCCGCGCGACCTGGCCGATCTCGTCGGAGGAGTCGACGTCGATCGGGTCGACCTCGATGCCCTCGGCGGCCGCCTCGGGATCGCGCAGCCGGTCCACCAGCCCGGGCAGCCGGGTGCCGGCCACCTCCAGGGCGCCGACCTGCAGCCGGCGCAGCGGCCGCACCAGCGAGCGCGCCACGGCACCGGTGGCCAGCGCGGCCACGAGCAGCCCGATGAGCAGCAGCGCGGCGTCGATGCCCACGCCGACGTACGCGGCGTCCTTCAGCTCGCGGCTGTCGCGCACGATCGAGCCGGCCATGCTCCGCTCGACCTCGCGCATCTGGCCGAGCCGTACGGTGGCCGCCTTCTCCCAGGCGATCGCCTGGGAGGGGCGCAGCCCGACGGACAGCGTCGGGGACGCGCCGGAGCGGACCAGGACCTGCTGGTAGATGCCCTCGACCTGGCCGATCTCCGGCCCGGTGACGGTGTCCTCGAACGCCTGCCGCTGCGCGGTGGTGGCGGTCGTGCGGAACAGGGCGATCTGGCTGTCCTGCTGCGACCGGGTGGCCAGCAGCCGCTCCCGGTCGGCCGGGGTGGCGAAGCGCCGGTTCAGGATGACCGCGGCGACGAGCGCGCGTTCCTGGGACGCGTTGTCCTTCGCGCGCGCGAGGGCCGCGAAGGCCCTGGTGCTCTCGGCCACCTCGGCGTTCGGGCTGCCCTGGGCTACCAGGTCGTTCAGGTCGAGCAGCGCCACGATCACCTGGCTGTAGATGTCCAGGGTGGAGAACGCCGAGGCGCTGTTCTGCCCGGCGATCTCGCGCACGCCGGGCAGCGTCTGGAGCCGGTAGCGGACGTCGCCGATCTTGGCGCGCACCAGGGAGGAGTAGTCCTCGCCGATGCCGCCGAGCGCCTCCCGGACCTCGCCGGCCGCACGGTCGGTGACCGCCTGCTGGTCCTTCAGCGTCTGGGTCTGGCCGGGCCGGGGCGTCGTGAGGAACTGGACCGTAAGGTCTCGTTCGTCCTCGAGCTCCTGTACGAGCCCGGACACTCGCTCACTGAGCGTAGCCAGCCGTTCGATTCGCGTATAGACGCCGGCCTCGGCCACGCCGTCGCGCACCCGCAGGCCGGCCAGGATGCCGGCCACGGCCGCGGGGATGAGGATCAGCACCACGAGCCGGGTGGTCACACGGGTGTTGGCGAGCCTGAATCGGCGCCCGCCCGTGTTCCGACCTGCGTTGCCGTCGCCGTCCGGCGTGAGGGAGCGAGCATCCGGACCTCGCACGCGGTCCTGCTCCATCGCTGGTCGCACGTCCCTCCATCACCTATTCACGGGTCCGCGTCGGCTCGCCCACCGATCGCCGCCCCGCACCTCGCGGGGTTCCCGTGACCTGTCGATACCTCTGGGGCGAGGGTCATTGCAGCACAGAGTAATCCCTAGAACAAACCCCAAGACGGACCATTTCGAACTTCCGCCTATTTGGATGTCTCTGCGCACTTTGAACCTATTTGTCCGCTTCGCGTATCACGTACATAAACATCGAGGCAACGTTTGAGAGTTACCGAGGGTTACTGCGCTAGAGTCCGCCACGATCATGCCGTTGGACGGCATAACTCCCATATCCCCCTTTGAAGGAGCCCTCGATGAGGTTCGCTCACAGCCGGCGCCAGTGGCTCGCCGGCGCACTCGCCGGCTCGCTCGCCCTGGCGCTCACCGCCTGCGGCGGCGGTGGCGAGAAGTCGGCCAACGGACTCGAGCAGTCCGAGATCACGGTGGGCGTCATGCCCATCACCGAGGGCGCGGGCGTGCAGATCGCCATCTCCCGGGGCTTCTTCAAGGACGAGGGCCTCGAGGTCAAGATGCAGACGGTCACCGGGTCGGCCGACGCGCTGCCCAAGCTCAAGGGCGGCCAGCTCGACATCGCCCACGGCGGCCACGTCGGCCTCATCCAGGCCCAGGCCAGCGGCGACGTCAAGCTGAAGATCGTCGCCGAGGCGTCCTCGATGACCAAGAACCTCAACGGCGTGCTGGTCCCCAAGGACTCCCCCATCAAGTCCCCCAAGGACCTGGCCGGCAAGAAGATCGGCACCAACGCGATCAACAACCAGAACAGCCTGCTGCTGCGCGCCACCCTCCAGCCGCACAACGTGACGATCGACGAGAAGAAGGACGTCGTCGTGGCGCCGTTCCCGCAGCAGGAGGCGCTGCTGAAGAACGAGAAGGTGGACGCGATCATCGTCCCCGAGCCGTTCGTCACCCAGATCCAGCAGTCGCTGGGCGCGCGGATCCTCACCGACTTCTCCAGCGGCCCGACCAAGGACTTCCCGATCACCGGCTTCGCCGCGAGCGAGAAGTTCGCCACCGAGAACCCCAAGACGGTGGCCGCGTTCCAGCGCGCGCTGGTGAAGGCGCAGGCGATCGCCGGTGACCGCGCGGTGCTGCAGCAGGCGATGCCGAAGTTCACCAAGCTCGACCCCAAGGTCGTGAGCGTGATCGCCCTGAACGGCTTCCCGACCTCCACGAGCGCCACCCGGGTCCAGCGGGTCGCCGACGTCATGCGGCAGTTCGGGTACCTGCAGCAGGACCTGGACGTCAAGCCGTTCGTCGTCCAGAACGGCTGATGAAGCCCCAACTGGTGCGCGTCGCGCGCGGCACGGCCGGGGTGGCCGGGGCCATCGCGCTCGCCGAACTGGTCGTACGGACCGGTCTCGTCGACGCCGAGGACGTCCCGCCCGCCTCGACCGTGCTGCTGCGCGCCGCCGAACTCTTCGCCGACATCGAATTCCTCACCGCGGTGGCCGACACCGTCCGCGCCTGGCTGGGCGGACTCCTGCTGGCCACGGTGGTGGCGGTGGCACTGGGCCTGCTGCTCAACGCCACCCCCTGGCTCAACAGCGCCGCCCGGGTCGTGGTCGAGCTGCTGCGGCCGATCCCGTCGCTGGCGCTCATCCCGCTGGCGACCGTCACGTTCAGCTCGGTCACCCAGTCCAAGATGTCGCTGGTGTTCTACGCGTCCACCTGGCCCATCCTCATCAACACGCTGTACGCGCTGCGCGACGTGGACCCGGTCGCCAAGGAGACGCTGCGCAGCTTCGGCTTCGGCAAGCTCGCGGTGCTGCTGCGGGTGAGCCTGCCGAGCGCCGCGCCGTTCGTCGCCACCGGCGTGCGGATCGCGCTCTCGGTCGGCCTCGTCGTCGTCATCAGCACCGAGCTGGTCGTGGGCGGCGGCGAGGGCATCGGCGGCTTCCTCATGGACAGCCAGACCGGCGGCGGCCAGACCGATCTCATGCTCGCCGGCGCGGTCTGGGCCGGGCTGCTCGGCCTGCTCGCCAACGCCGTGCTGGTCGGCACGGAACGCCGCGCGTTCCGCTGGCACGCGGCCGGAACGGAGGCGGCATGACCGACGTCAAGTCGATCGGCACCCACGAGCCGGGGGCCGGCGAGGCGCCCGGCACCGGGCGGAAGGCCGCCCGGAAGCCGGGCGCCGGGCGCGGCCTGCGGCTGCTCGGGACCGGTATCGGGCGGCTGTGGCTGTTCGCGCTGCTGATGGTGCTCTGGGAGGTCGTCACCCGCATCGCGAACGGGTCGTTCTTCCCGCCGCCCTCGGAGATCGTCGCGGCCCTGCACGAGATCTGGTTCTCCGGCCCGGCGAGCGACCTGTTCCTGACCGAGAAGGCGATCGAGGACTTCAAGCCCAGCTTCACCAACCTGTTCACGGGCTGGGCCATCGCCGCGGTGAGCGGCGTGCTGCTCGGGCTGGTCATCGGCAGGTCCCGTTTCCTGGGCGACCTGCTCGACCCGCTCCTGCAGTTCCTCCGGGCGGTGCCGCCGCCGACGATGATCCCGTTCCTGCTGGTCATCCTGGACCTGGACGGCCCGCTGCAGATCACCACGATCGCGTTCGGGGTCGTCTGGCCGGTGCTGCTCAACACCATCGACGGCATGCACACCGTGGACCGGCTCCAGCTGGAGACGGCGCGGGTCTTCGGGATCACCGGCCTCACCCGGCTGCGGCGGATCATCCTGCCCGCGGCGGCGCCGAAGATCTTCGCCGGGCTGCGGGTCAGCCTGGGCTTCGCGCTGATCCTGATGGTGATCTCCGAGCTGATCGGCCAGACCTCCGGCATCGGCGCCCACCTGATCCTCGCCCAGCAGAGCTTCGAGCTGGCCGAGATGTGGGCCGGCATCGTGCTGCTCGGCGTGCTCGGCTGCCTCTTCAACATGGTGTTCCTGCTGGTGGAACGCCGGGTGCTGGGCTGGCACGTCGGGGCCAAGAGGCTCGCGGACTGACGAGAGAGACACGAACGGAGACAGGCAGGGCATGCGCGTACTGATCGCGGGGGCCGGCATCGGTGGGCTCACCACCGCGCTGAGCCTGCACGCCGCGGGCATCGAGGCGGAGCTGGTGGAGTCCGCGCGGCGGCCGCGACCGCTGGGCGTGGGCATCAACCTGCTGCCGCACGCGGTGCGCGAGCTGACCGAGCTGGGTCTCGGCGGGGCGCTGGCCGGGACCGGGCTGCCGGCCGAGGAGCTGGTGCACTTCGACCGGCACGGGAACCGGGTGTGGGGCGAGGGCCGCGGCACGGCCCTCGGCCACCGCTGGCCGCAGATCTTCGTCCACCGCGGCGAGCTGCAGATGCTGCTGCTGGAGGCGGTGCGGGAACGGCTCGGCGCGGACGCCGTCCGTACCGGGACGTCCCTCACCGGCTTCACCGAGGACGCCGGCGGCGTCACCGCGCGGGTCCGCGACCAGGACACCGGCGCCGGGTCCGAGATCAGGGCGGACGTCCTGGTCGGCGCCGACGGGCTGCACTCGGTGGTGCGCAGGGCGCTGCACCCGGACGAGGGCGGCCCGCTGTGGAACGGCGTCCGGCTGTGGCGCGGCACGACCGAGGCCGACCCGTTCCTGGACGGAAAGACGATGGCGGTGCTCGGCAGCAAGCACGTGGCCAAGTTCATCTGCTACCCGATCTCCCGGGAGGCCGCCGACCGCGGCCGCGCGCTGGTGAACTGGCTCGGCGAGGTGCAGGAGCGCCCCATGGAAACGGCCGGGCCGGACGGCACCGGCACCGGCGGCTCGGGCGGCATCGAAGGCGCGCTCACCGAGGTTCCCGACTGGAACCGCGAAGGGCGCATCGAGGACGTCATGCCGTACTTCGAGGACTGGAACGTCCCGTGGCTGGACGTGCCGGGGCTCATCAAGGGCGCCGGCGAGATCCTGGAGTACCCGATGGTGGACCGCGCGCCGCTGCCGTTCTGGACCCGGGGACGGGTCACGCTGCTCGGCGACGCGGCCCACCCGATGTACCCGCTCGGCTCCAACGGCGGCTCGCAGGCGGTCCTCGACGCCCGGGCCCTGGCGTACGAGCTGGCCCGGGCCGCCACCCCGGCGGAGGGGCTGGCCGCGTACGACGCCGCTCGGCGGGAGACCGTGAACGCCATCGTGATCGGGAACCGCGTCAACCCGGGCGACGCCATCCTGCACACCGTGGCCGAGCGCGCCCCGGACGGCTTCGCCCGGATCGAGGACGTGCTGACGCCGGACGAGCTCGCGCCGCTCGCCGACGGCTACCGGTCCATCACCCACACCGACGACATGAACCGAGACTCGCCGTGGGCGGTCTCGGCCGCTCCCCCACCGGCGCGCACGCGCTGAGGCAGCAGGTGAACACCATGCTAGAGATCAACGAACTGACGCACCGCTACGGCGACCACACCGTCCTGTCCGGCCTCAACCTCAAGGTCGCGGCCGGGGAGCTGGTCAGCATCGTGGGCCCGTCCGGCTGCGGCAAGTCCACGCTGCTGCGCGCCATCGCCGGGCTCGTCCCGCCGACCGGCGGCAAGGTGGTGCTGAACGGGACGCCGATCGACGGCGTCCCCGACGACCTGGCGGTGGTCTTCCAGGACTACAGCCGGTCGCTGATGCCGTGGCTGACCGTCCGCGACAACGTGGCCCTGCCGCTGCGCCGGCGCGGCAAGGGCAAGAAGGACCGGCGCGCCGCCGCGCAGGAGGCGCTGGAGCAGGTCGGCCTCGCCGACGCCGGCCGCAAGTACCCGTGGCAGCTGTCGGGCGGCATGCAGCAGCGGGTGTCGATCGCCCGCGCGCTGGCGTACCGGCCGACGCTGCTGCTGATGGACGAGCCGTTCGGCTCGGTCGACGCGCAGACCCGCGAGGACCTGGAGGACCTGGTGCTGCGGGTGCACCGGGACGGCGGCATGACGATCCTGCTGGTCACCCACGACATCGACGAGAGCGTCTACCTCGGCGACCGGGTCGTGGTGCTGGCGCGCAACCCGGGCCGGGTGCGCGCGGAGCTGCCGGTCGGGCTGCCCGCGTCCCGCGACCAGATCGAGACGCGCGGCCTCCCGGAGTTCGTCCGGCTGCGTGCCGAGGTCGGCCGGCTCGTGCGCGGCAGCGCGCAGAACGCGAGTGAGAACGAGACCGGGAACGCGAGCAAGAGCGAGAACGAGGACGAGAGCGGCGCCGCGGAAACCGGCGTCGACGTCACCAAGTAGCACCCGAGAGAGCCGCGCCCGCCGGATGGTCCCGGCGGGCGCGGCTTTCTCGTGCGCGCCGCGCCCCGCTCGGGACGCCGCTCATTTGGCGTCGGCGTAGGAGGTCACGGTCGCGATCTCCATGGGGAAGACGACCGGGGTGCGGTCGAACAGCAGCCGGGCCGCCTCCCGCGACGAGGCGCGGATCGCCTCGGCGACCTGGTCGGCCAGCCCGTCGGGGGTGTGCACGATGACCTCGTCGTGCTGGAAGAAGACCAGGCGGGGCGGGCCGAGGACGGTCAGCCGGCGGCGCAGCGCGGCCAGCAGCGCCAGCGCCCAGTCGGCCGCCGTGGCCTGGACGACGAAGTTGCGGGTGAAGCGGCCGCGGGCGCGCAGCGCCTGGGCCGCGGTGGCCTGGCCGGAGCGGCCCGCGCCGGGCTCGCCGCCGCCCTCGCCGCCCGCGGTCAGCCGCCGCCAACCCGCCGACGGCGGCGGGCAGGTGCGGCCCAGCCGGGACCGGACCAGCTCGCCGCGCTCGCCCGCCCGGGCGGCCGCCTCCACGTAGCCGAACGCCTGCGGGAACCGGCTCTTCAGCACCGCGAGCAGCTGGACGGCCTCGCCGGTGCCGCCGCCGTACATCGCGGAGAGCAGGGCGATCTTGGCCTTGTCGCGGGCGCTCATGCCGCCGCCGGCGGTGCCGCTGAACGCGTCGGACAGCGCGGCGTACAGGTCGCCCTGCGCGGCGGCCGCGGCGAATGCCCGGTCGCCGGCCAGCGCGGCCAGCACCCGAGGCTCCAGCTGCGCGGCGTCGGCGACGACCAGCGACCAGCCGGGGTCGGCGACGGCGGCCTGGCGCAGCACGCGCGGGATCTGGAGGGCGCCGCCGCCGTTGGTGGCCCAGCGCCCCGAGACGACGCCGCCGACGACGTACTCGGGCCGGAACCGCCCGCCCCGCACCCACGTGTCGGCCCACGCCCAGCCGTGCGCGGTGTGCAGCCGGGAAAGCTCCTTGTACTCCAGCAGCAGCGGGACGGCCGGATGGTCGAGCCGCTTGAGGACGTGCGCGCGGGTGGAGTCGACGGGCAGCCCGGCGGAGGCGAACGCCTTGAGGATCTGCGCGGGCGAGTCGGGGTTGACCGGGCGGCGCAGCCCGAACGCGGCGCTGATGCGGTCGGCCAGGTCCTGCAGTCTGCGCGGGCGCATCCCGCCGGACGGGCGCGGGCCGAGCAGCCCGGTGAGGACGGCGTCGTGCCGTTCCGCGGACCAGGGCAGCCCGTCGTGGCTCATCTCGACAGCGGCCAGCGCGCCGGCCGACTCGGCCGCCGCCAGCAGCGCGAACCCCGGCAGCCCGGCGATCCGCCGCTGCTGCTCGGCGTGCACGGCCAGGATGCGCTCCAGGTCGCCCGCGCCGCCGGGCTCGGGATCGTCCGCGCCGGCGCCGGGCGCGGCGGCGGGCTCCCGCGCGGCCGCGACACCGGTCACGCTGTCGCCGAACGCGCCGTCCTCGTCGTCGCCCTCGCCTCCCTCGTCCGGGTGGTCGCCTCCGGCGCGCGCCGGGGCCGCGAGCAGGTCGTCGGTGTCGAACAGGAAGCCCTGCGGGCCGGCCTCGGCCGGGGGCGGCGGGTCGTCGGGAACGGGCTCGCCGCGCAGCCGCGCCCACGCGGCCCGTACCGAGCGCGGCTCCCCGTAACGCCCCGCGTGCCCGAGCAGCAGCGTCTCGACCAGCTCCAGGTCATGGCAGCGGCCGACGCGCACGCCCACCTCCAGCAGCCGCGGGTACAGGCGTGCGGTGGCGGGCCACACCCAGCGCGGGGACGCGGCGCGCTCGTGCGCGGCGATGGCCGCCACCAGGTCGGGAACGGTCTCGGCGGGGGCGGCGGGCGAGCCGTCCTCGGACAGGCGGCGCAGCGTGCCGCCCCCGTCCGGCCCTGCCGCCACCGCGATCCTCACCCGCCCATTGTGGACGCGCGCACCGACAGAACGCGAAGCCCCTCCGCGCCAGGGAGCGCGGAGGGGCTTCGGTGAGTCGGGCTCGGACGTGCGCCCGGGCCGGTCAGGCGGCCAGGGAGACCTGCTGGCCGGGCTGGGTGTCGCCGTACCGGTCCACGATCTTGTTGAGCTGGATCTGGTAGTAGAGCACGCCGAAGCCGAGGATGCCGAGCAGGAAGCCGATGCCGCCGCTGCAGGACGGCTGGAGGCCGGCCGCGCGCTGCGCCTGGGCGATGCGGCCGCCCAGCTTGACGTACATGATCAGCGGCCAGATGCCGAGCGTGACGAAGCCGAAGATCATCGACAGCAGCGCGTTGGTGGCGGCGTCGCCGACCCGGCGGTCGTAGTTGAACAGCTCGGCGTGGACCTTGAAGAACCAGACCAGGCCGTAGATGCCGAACGTGATGATCGGCAGGCCGAGCCAGGCGCCGACCGGATTGCGGCGCTTCATGTTGTAGCCGGCCGCGGCGGCCGCGGGGGCGTGCTGCTGGGCGGGCACGGGCGCCTGCTGGCCGCCGTACTGGGGCTGCTGCTGGTACGGCTGCGCCTGGCCCTGCTGGGGGTAGCTCATCGCGTGTTCACTCCCGGGGGCGTGGCCGCGCGCGCGGCGCGGCGCCCCGTTTCGAAGATCCTTGATTGATGACGTTCGACTGTACGGCAGAAGGACCGCGTCAGATGCGGCGAAACACCAGATTTTCCCGAGTTCATCGGTACTTATCCCGAGAACAGCGTTCTGTCGGGCTCAGCGCAGCGCGATCGTCACCTCGTCCTCGCACGGCGGGCGGGCCTCGTGGTCGCCGCACCCGGTCACGCCGTAGCACCGGATGCGCAACTCCGCCGGGGTGACGTCCACGCGCAGGAAGCTCTTGAAGAACGGCGGCCGGTCCCAGTCGGCCATCTCCGACCGGAACCGCTGCGGCATCTTGCGCACCGGGAGCCGCGTCATCCCGGGCCGCCACCGCCCGTCGCGCGGCACGCCGAGCAGCCACGCGACGAACCGCACCCGCAGGGACGGCTTCGCGGAACCCGCGGCCGGCCTCCCGGCAGGCCCCGCGGCGGGCGCGCCGCCCTCGGCGTCATTCCGGGGGGACGCCCCCCCGGGCCCCCCGGCAGGTGCGTGGCGCGCGCCCTCATCGGCCAGGCCCTTGGCGGACGACGCGATCGACCCGCCGGAACCGCCGTAGCCGCGCCCGGGGTTGATGCCGAGCCGGTGGCGGACGGCCTGGGTCGCCTCCTCCGGCGTCAGCTCGAACAGCTTCGGCATCCGCAGCACCCGGCCGTACAGCCTGCTGTAACGCGACAGCGAGTCGCCGCGCAGCGGGTAGCAGCGGAAGTCGTCCTCGTCCACCAGGCGCGTCTTGGGAATCGTGTGGGTGGCGTGCATGAACGCGCCGCCGCCCCCGGCCACCACGTACTGCACCGTCCGGTCGCCGACGCGCATCGGGTAGCGCTGGTAGTTGTGGATGTCGCCGCCGATCGCCGCGACGTAGTTGTGCGCCGGGTCCTTCACGATCGCGTCCACGGTGCCGCCGCCCTCGATCTTCCCGGGCTTGGAGCGGTCGTCGACGTACAGCGGCTTGCCGGTGATGAGCAGCTTGGGCCGCGGCCCGGCGGACACCTCGCGCAGCCACTCGCCCTGGTCGCGGTCGATGCCGCCCGTGATCCCGGTGTCGATGGCGACGATCCGCAGCGCCGGGGTGTCGATGGCCCAGTACGGGCCGGGCTGCACGGCGCGCTGCCCGGGAGCGCCCCGGTACTTCGCGCGCGCCTCCGCGAGCGCCGCCTCGTCCACCGGGCCGGACCGCCGCCACAGCAGCCGCGGGACGAAGCCGAACGGCCCGCGCCACGGGTCCGGCCGGCAGTTCATGTCGAGGTCGCAGAACACCCGCAGGAAGCCGCGCAGCCCGTCGTACCAGTCGTGGTTGCCCGGAACGGCGTAGATCGGCCCGGGGTAGTCGCGGTACGGCCGGAAGAACCTGTCCGGGTAGTCGGCCGCCTCGCCGGCCGGGTAGACGACGTCGCTGGCGACGACCATGAAGTCGGTGCCGCCGGCGGCGTTCAGCATCGCCGGCACGACCGCGTATTGCGAGCGGTCGCCCTCCCCCGGGTCGCCGAGCACGACGAACGAGAACGACTCGTCCGGCCGGTGCATGGTGAACCCGGCGCGGGTGCCGCGCTCGGCGAGGGCGGCGACGCAGCGGCGCCGGATGCCGTTGGACGGGTCGCCGAACACCTCGGCGACGACGTCGTTGCGGGAGCGCCACAGCACCAGCGGGCGCCGCCAGGAGAACCGCGGCACGCGGTCGGGCATGAGGTCCCAGAAGCTCCCGCGAGTCCGGCACGCCCAGCCGGCCCCCTCCTCCGAGGTGCGCGAGTTGTCCGGTGCGGGCTCCGGTGCCGGTGCCGTCGCGTCCTCGGCGCGCACTCACTACCTCCGTGGGGGGGACACGCTGGTAACGGTGTGATCGTACAGCCGCGGCACCGCCCGGGGTGGGGCGGTGCCGCAGCTTACGGGACGGTCAGTGCGCGCCCTTGCCGGTGAGGGCGCGGACCTCCAGCTCGGCGTACTTGTCGTCGGTGCGTTCCTTGGAGAGAACCGTTCCCAGGTACGCGCACAGGAACCCGAGGGGAATGGAGATGAGACCCGGGTTCTGCATCGGGAACGGCGCCACGATGGTCTCGCTGAACAGCGCGTCCGGGTTGCCCTTGGGCAGGGTGTCGGACTTGCCGCCCCACGCGATCGAGCTGCACATCACCAGCGCGACGGCCGAGACGAGCCCGCCGTAGATGCCGGCGACCGCGCCCGCCGTGTTGAACCGCTTCCAGAACAGCGAGAACAGCAGCGTCGGCAGGTTGGCGGACGCGGCGACCGCGAACGCCAGCGCGACGAGGAACGCCACGTTCAGGCCGCGGGCGAAGATGGACAGCACGATCGCGACCGCGCCGATGACGAGCGCGGCGATCCGCGCCATCCGCACCTCGTCGCGCTCGCTGGCCTGGCCGCGCTTGAAGACGTTCGCGAACAGGTCGTGCGCGAACGACGACGAGGACGCCAGCGTCAGCCCGGCGACCACGGCCAGGATCGTCGCGAACGCCACCGCCGCGATGACCGCCAGGAAGATCGCGCCGCCGGTGGAGCCGGGGCCGCCGCCGAGATGCTCGGCGACCTGGACGGCGGCGGTGTTGCCGCCCTTGTCCTGCGCCGCGACCGCCTTGCTGCCGACCAGCGCCGCCGCGCCGAACCCGATGACCAGCGTCATCAGGTAGAACACGCCGATGATGCCGATCGCCCAGTTCACCGAGGCGCGGGCGGCCTTGGAGTTGGGGACGGTGTAGAAGCGGATCAGGATGTGCGGCAGCCCGGCGGTGCCCAGCACCAGCGCCAGCCCGAGCGACAGCAGGTCGAGCTTGGACCACAGGTCGGTGGCGCCGTACTTCAGGCCCGGCTCCAGGAACGCGTCGCCCTTGCCGCTGGCGTCGGCGGCGGCGCCCAGGAGGGAGGACAGGTTGAAGCCGTACTTGGCCAGGATCCACACGGTCATGACGGCGGCGCCGGTCATCAGCAGCACGGCCTTGACGATCTGCACCCAGGTGGTGCCCTTCATGCCGCCGACCGTGACGTAGAAGATCATCAGTGCGCCGACGACCACGATCGTCCAGATCTTGGCGGCCTCGCCCTCGGCACCCAGCAGCAGCGCGACCAGCGCGCCCGCGCCGACCATCTGGGCCAGCAGGTAGAAGATCGAGACGACGATCGTGGAGATGCCGGCGGCGGCCCGTACCGGCCGCTGCCGCATCCGGAACGCCAGCACGTCGGCCATCGTGAACCGGCCGGAGTTGCGCAGCATCTCGGCGACCAGCAGCAGCGCGACCAGCCAGGCCACCAGGAAGCCGATCGAGTACAGGAACCCGTCGTAGCCCGAGAGCGCGAACATGCCGGCGATGCCGAGGAACGAGGCGGCCGACATGTAGTCGCCGCCGATCGCCAGCCCGTTCTGCACGGCGCTGAACTGGCGGCCGCCGGCGTAGAAGTCGGCGGCGGTGCGGGTCTGCCGGCTCGCCCAGATCGTGATCCAGAGCGTGAGCGCGACGAAGACGGCGAACAGGATCAGGGAGAACGTGCGGTGCTCGTTCTCGGCGGGCGCGGCCAGCAGCTGGGGCGCGGCGAGCACTCCGGTCACTTGCCCTCCTCCTCGTTCTCGTCCTTGCCCTCGGCGGGACCGGCGGCGGGGGCGGCCGGCCCGACCGCCGCGGCGAGCGGTTCGAGCCTGCGGCTGGCGTGCCGTTCGTACGCCCAGGCGATGAGGAAGGTGGAGGCGAACTGGAGCAGCCCGAAGACCAGCGCCACGTTGATCTCGCCGACGACCTTGGTGCCCATGAACCCGCGCGCGTACGCCGACAGCACGACGTACAGCAGGTACCAGGCCAGGAACGCCACGGTCATCGGGAACACGAAGCGGCGGAAGCTCGATTTCAGCTTCTGGAACTCCGGGCTCCGGTTCATCTCCAGGAAGGCCTCATGGTCAAGGCCAGGGGAGTCGGGAGACTCGGGAGAGTCGGCTTTCACACACACCTCCGGCGAGCGTCGCCCCGTCCGGCAGTCCTGCCATGCGTCATCCCGCCATGCCATCGCGGGAGCCGTGGGCAGGGCGGTACCGGCGGGGCCGGTGGGCGGCCATTTGACCAAGAAGTTGGCCCGTGCCAATAGAGGAGGTGATCCGGTCGATGCGGGTCCGATGCCGGACCGAGATCCTGATCTCACTCAGCGTGACGGCCGCGGGGCCGCGGACGGGCGCCGGTGCCAACCCCCATGGACACCGGCGCCCTCACGACCCGGGTGCCCGCGGGCATCATGAGTCCCCCCAGAACGGCGAAGCTCTCGCCTTCTCATGATGCTCTCCGCAGACGACCCGAAGGGTCCCTGAAGAGGGACGCTGTCCACGCTATCCGGGCGTCCGTAATGCGGGCGTAAATCGCCCCATACGCCCTCTCAAAGATCCGCGGCGGGTTCCCCGGGCGGCTCCGCGGGGGCCAGCACCCGCAGCGCGCCGGGCATGACCCGGGCGGTCACCGGGAGTGTTCCCGGCAGCTCGCCGTCCGCGCCGTACGGGAGCGTCCGGCCCGGCTCGGCCAGCTCGATCCGCACCTCGCGGCCGCGCACCACCTCCACCTGCGGGCGGCGGACGTGCGAGCCGTCCGACAGCTCCCGCATCACCGCGAAGAACAGCGGGCGCGGGGCGTCCCCGATCACCACGACGTCGAGCAGGCCGTCGTCCACCCGAGCGCCGGGGGCGATCCGCCGGTCGAACCCGTAGTAACCCGAGTTGGCCGCGACGACCGTGTACCCGCGCCGTTCCAGCACCTCGCCGTCCACCGTGATCCGGTACGCGGCGGGCCGCCAGGTGACCATCGCCCGCAGCGCGCCGACGTAGTACGACGCCCGGCCGCGCAGCAGCCGCGACCTGTTGGCGTTGTCGTTGGCCACCGCGTCGACGCCCGCGTACACGCTGCCCAGCACCGGCGTCCCGTTGGCCTCGATCGCGTCCACCGGGCGCGGCTCGCCCTCCAGCAGCAGCGCCGCCAGCTCCGCCGGCCCGGACGGGACGCGCAGCTGCCGGGCGAAGTCGTTGCCGCGGCCCGCCGGGACGATGCCGAACACGGCGTCCGTCCCCGCCAGCGCGCCGCCCACGCAGCCGACCATGCCGTCACCGCCCACGCCGAGCACGACGTGCCCCGCGCCGGCCGCGCCGCGCGCGAGCGCGGTGGCGTGCTCCAGCCCGCGGGTGTACTCGACGACGACCTCGGCGCCGGCGTCGCGCAGCAGCCGGGCGAGCGGGACCAGCCGGGCCGCGGCGGCCGAGCCGCCGGCGGACGGGTTGACGAGCGCGGTGAACGTACGGGGGAACGGCACGGCTCACTCCTTGCCGGGGTCGGCGGGCGCGGGACCCGGCTCCACCAGGATGCCCGGGTTGAGGATGCCGCGCGGGTCGACCCGCGCCTTGACCGCCCGCAGCATCTCCATGCCCAGCGGGCCGATCTCGCGGGCGTACCAGTCGCGGTGGTCGGTCCCGACCCCGTGGTGGTGGCTGATCGTGCCGCCGGCGGCGATGATCGCGTCGTTGGCGGCGTGCTTGGCGCGCGCCCAGTGCGCGACGGCGTCGTCGGTGCCCTGCGCGGACACCACGGTGAAGTAGAGCGAGGCGCCGGCCGGGTAGACGTGCGAGATGTGGCACATGACCAGCGGCGGCGTGCCCGCGCCCGACAGCTCGCGGATGAGCGCGGCCCGCACCTCCTCGTACAGGCCGGGGATCGCGGACCAGAACGCGGCGGTCTCCAGCGTCTCGGCGAACGCCCCGGCGTCCAGGAGGGAGTCCCGCAGGTACGGGGCGTTGAAGCGGCCGTGCCGCCACTTGTCCCCCGGCCCGGCGCCCAGCGGCTCGCCGCCCTCGGCGGCCAGCACGGCGCCCGCAGCCGCCCGCCGCGCCTCGATCTCGGCGGGCGTCCCCTCGTATCCGAGGACCGCCAGGCAGCCCGCCGCGCTGGAGGACCCGGCACCGATGGCGGCCGGATCGGCCAGCCCGATCATGGTCTCGGTCTCGTCCGACAGCCGCAGCACCACCGGCAGCGGGCCGTCCTGGGCGAGCCGGCGCAGCGCCGCGGCGCCGTCCCGGAACGACGGGAAGCGCCACCCCTCGTACTCCGCCGCGGCCGGCACGGGCCGGACCCGCACCGTCACCGACGTGATCACGCCGAACGCGCCCTCCGAGCCCAGCACGAGCTGCCGCAGGTCGGGGCCGGCGGCGGACTTGGGCGCGCGGCCCAGGTCGAGGGTGCCCTCGGGGGTGGCGACGGTGAGCCCGGCGACCATGTCGTCGAAGCGCCCGTACCCGGCGGACGCCTGGCCGCTGGACCGGGCGGCGGCGAACCCGCCGATCGTGGCCCACTCGTAGGACTGCGGGAAGTGCCCCAGCGTGAAGCCGTGCTCGCGCAGCAGCCGCTCGGCGTCGGGGGCGCGCAGCCCGGGCTGGAGGACGGCCGTGCGGGACACGGGGTCGACCGACACGAGCGCGTCCATGCGGCGCAGGTCGAGCGCGACGAACGCGTTGCCGCCCTCCGGTGCGAGACCGCCGACGACGGACGTGCCGCCGCCGAACGGGACGACCGCGACGCCGTGCTCGGCGCAGACCGCCAGAACGGCGAGGACCTCGTCGTGCGATCCGGGCAGCACGACCGCGTCGGGCGCGTCCGCGACCTCGCCCGCGCGGATGCGCAGCAGGTCGGGGGTGGACTTCCCGCGGGTGTGCCGGATCCGCGCCTCGGGGTCGGCCCGCACGTGCCCGGGCCCGCCGGCCGCGCCGGCGAGCGCCGCCAGGACGGCGTCCGGCAGGCGCGGCGCGGGCACGGCGATGTCCTCCAGCGGGACGGGCGGCGCGGCCGCGGGCCGTACCCCGAGCAGTTCCCGCAGCAGCCCGACCACCGTCTCCGGCAGCGGCGCGGCCTTGGCGGGGTCGCCCCACCCGCTCCACAGCATGTCCCGCGTCTCCATGGCTTACACTGTGACATATGACGTCAGAACGTCACAAGAGGACGGACGACGACCGGGTGCTGGACGCGGCCCGGGACTGCGTGCTGGCCGTGGGCGTGCGCCGCACGACGCTGACCGACATCGCGCGGCGCGCCGGGGTCTCGCGCATGACGCTCTACCGCCGCTGGCCGGACGTGCGCACGATCGTGGGCGACCTGATGACCCGCGAGTGGCTGGCGGCCGCGCTCGCCGCGCAGCCGCCCGCCGCCGCCGGCCCGGCCCGGGCGCGGCTGGTGGCGGGCCTGGTCGACGGCGTGCGGGCGCTCCGCGCCCACCCGCTGCTCCGCAAGATCATCGAAGTCGATCCGGAGCTGCTGCTGCCGTACGTGCTCGACCGCCTCGGCACCAGCCAGCTGGCCTTCCTGGAGATGTTCGAGGGCACGCTGCGGGAAGGGCACGCCGACGGCTCCGTCCGGCCCGGCCACCCCGCCCGGCAGGCCCGCGCGCTGCTGCTGGTGGTCCAGTCGTTCGCCCTCTCCGTGCCGACGATGACCGGCGGCGGCACCGATCCGGAGCTGGACGACGCCGCGTTCGACACCGAGCTCGCGCACATCCTGGAGAGGACCCTCGCCCCATGACCCCTCCCGCCGCCCCCGGGCGCTCCTCCCTGAACGCCGCCCGGCGCGGGCGCGAGCTGGCCGCCCTGCCGGACGAGGTCGTCGACGTCCTGGTCGTCGGGCTCGGCGCCACCGGCGCCGGGGCCGCGCTGGACGCCGCCGCGCGCGGCCTGAGCGTCGCCGCGATCGACGCCCGCGACCTGGCGTTCGGCACCTCCCGGTGGAGTTCCAAGCTGATCCACGGCGGGCTGCGCTACCTGGCCTCCGGGCAGGTGGACGTGGCGTACGAGAGCGCCGTCGAGCGCGGCGTCCTGATGGGGCGCACCGCCCCGCACCTGGTGCGGGCGCTGCCGTTCGTGCTGCCGCTGACCCCGCTGGTGCCGCGCCGCCAGGCCGCGCTGACCCGTGCCGGGCTCGCCGCCGGGGACGCGCTGCGGGCGGCCGCCGGCACCCCGCGCGCCCTGCTGCCCGGCCCGCGCGCCCTGTCGGCCGTCGAGACGCTCCGGCTGGCGCCCGCGCTGCGCCCGCACGGGCTGCGCGGCGGCCTGCTGTCCTGGGACGGGCAGCTCGCCGACGACGCCCGGCTGGTGACGGCGATCGCCCGTACCGCCGCCGCGCACGGGGCCCGGATCCTCACCCGCTGCCGGGCGCTGGCGATCACCGGCGACGGCGCCGAGGTCCGCGACGAGCTCACCGGGCGGACGCTCACCGTCCGCGCCCGGTCGGTGATCAACGCGGCCGGGGTGTGGGCGGGCGGGCTGGTGGACGGCGTGCGGCTGCGCCCCTCGCGCGGCACCCACCTGGTGGTCCGCGCCGAGACCCTGGGCGGCCTGGCGGCGGGCGTGCAGGTGCCGGTGCCCGGCGCGACGGCCCGCTTCCTGCTGGTGCTCCCCCAGGGCGACGGCCGGGTCTACGTGGGCCTCACCGACGAGCCGGCCGACGGCCCGATCCCCGACGTGCCCGTGCCGTCCGAGGGCGAGATCGGGTTCCTGCTGGACATCCTCGGATCGGCGCTCGACCTGCCGGTGCGCCGCGCGGACGTCGTGGGCGCGTACGCCGGCCTGCGCCCGCTCCTGGACGACGGCCGGGGCGCGACCGCCGACGTCTCCCGCAGGCACCGGGTGCTGACCTCGCCGGACGGCGTCGTCACCGTCGTCGGCGGCAAGCTCACCACGTACCGGCGGATGGCGCAGGACGCGGTGGACGCCGTGGTCGCGGGCGGCCGGGTGGCGTGCGCGCGGCCGAGCCGCACGGCGCGGATCCCCCTGGTCGGCGCCGCGCCGCCGGAGCGGCTGGCCCGGCTGGACGCGCCGCGCCGCCTCGTCCGCCGGTACGGGACGGAGGCGCCGCTGCTGGCCGCGCTCGCGCGGGAGGAGGGCGCCGGGGCGCTGGAGCCGGTGGTCCCGGGCCTGCCGGTCACCCGCGCGGAGCTGGACTGGGCCGTCCGGCACGAGGGGGCCCTGGACGCGGGCGACCTGCTCGACCGGCGGACCCGGATCGGGCTGGTCGCGGCCGACCGGGACGCCGCCCTCCCGGCGGCCGGAGCCGCACTCACCAGGCAAGGAATCGTCCCGGATTCGGTATGACGATCGTCACCTGGCGCCACCCGGCAGAGTGAGTTAGGTTACCCTAACCTAATAATCGCCATGACTCGACGGGGAGCTGGGGGGACGGCTTGACGCGCCGGAACAGCTGCGAGCACTGCCCGGGCAGCCACGCGGGCGAACGGCCGTGCCTGGCCAGTGCCACGGTGAAGGCGCACAGCTGGCTGCTCATCGAGCATCCCGGGCCGTGGCCCGAGCGGGTCGAGCACCTGGCCGACTCCGCGGCCTGCCCCGCCCCGATCGCCGAGACCGTGCGCGCCGCCCTGGCCGCCGGGGTCCGGCCGCAGCTGATCCGCAGGGCGGGCCGGCGGCGGCGCGTCCCGCCCGTCCAGGTGTACGCGGGGTTCTCGGGCGGCGGTCCGGGCGCCGACCGGGTGTGGCTGGAGGGCCGGGAGCTGGACGATCCCGCCGCGCTGGCGGACCTGGACCTGACCGCCCTGGCCGCCGGGGAGCGGCCGGGCTTCGGCGACCCGGTGGACGGCCCGGTCCTGCTGGTCTGCACGCACGGCCGCCGCAACGCCTGCTGCGCCCGCACGGGGGCGCCGCTGGCCCGGTATCTGTCCGCGCGTTTCGACCCTTTTGTGTGGGAAACAACCCACGTCGGCGGTGACCGCTACGCAGCAAATCTCGTATGCCTTCCCCACGCTCTGTACTACGGCGACCTTGGCCCCAAGGAGGCCACGGCGGCGATCGAGGCGTACCTGAACGGCCAGGTCACCACCCACCGGCTGCGCGGCCGGGCCGGGCGGCCCGAGCCCGTGCAGGCGGCCGAGCACTTCGTGCGGGAGCATTCGAAGATCTTCGACATCGACGCCGTGACCGTGGAATCGGTCACCGGAACGGGACCGTACGAGGCGCTGGTGCGCGCTCGGCGGAACCGTTACCGAGTGATCTTTCAGAGCGTCGTACCGCCCGATCCGTGCGGCCAGGAGTACGGCTCCGAGTGCCGGGAGAACCTCCGGACCTACATTGTTAGGGACATCACCCTTCTCAACGAAGCGGCCCTCGTGTAATCTCTCCAAGGCCCCATTTAGAGGGTCTCCCTGTCGCACGGCCCCTCGGTCGCCCGGCGAACCGGGCGGAGGGGAACAGAGCGGCAACTCCAGACGTTGGACCATTCGGCGCTTCAGACACCTGTCTTCGGAGCAGTCGGGCGTCCATGTCGTTTTTTGTTCGTAAACCAACCAAGGTGGGTGTTCCATGGCTCAGGTACGTCGGCAGGCAAACCTCCCTCGTCCCAGCTGGGGCTGGCAGGACGCCGCGGCGTGCCGGGGGGAAGACCTCGTGCTCTTCTTCGGCCCCGACGGCGAGCGTCAGCCCGAGCGCGAGATTCGCGAGCGCAAGGCCAAGCAGATCTGCATGGGCTGCCCCGTTCGCTCGGACTGCCTGGACTACGCGGTGTCCCGGCCCGAGAAGTACGGCACGTGGGGCGGCCTCAACGAAGACGAGCGCGCGTCCGAGCGCCGGCGCCGCATGCGCCGCGCCAACGCCGCCTGACGCCGCCTGACCAGGCGCCGCAAGGGCTCCCCTCGCGCACCCCGGCACGCCACCGGAATCAAACGTACGGCCCCGCCGGACCGTTCTACAACCGTCCCCACTACCACTCCGGCCGCTTCTCCGCGCGCACTTTCCCCGAACCGGGGAATCCGATCACGGCCGCCAATGCGGGAATGGCGCGCGGAACCTTCCCTGATACCGCACCCGGCACGGCAATGCGGGCTATTTCCGCAAATTCGCGGTGAACCATTCCGCGCTCCGCCGGGCCACCTCTTCCAGCGCGCCCGGCTCCTCGAACAGGTGCCCGGCCCCCGGGACCAGCGCCAGCGCGTGCCCGCCGGCCGGGTCCAGCCGCTCCAGCGCCCGCTCGTTCAGCGACAGGACCTCCAGGTCGCGGCCGCCGACCAGCAGCAGCGTGGGCGCCCGCACCTCCTCCAGCGCGTGCGCCGCCAGATCCGGCCGGCCGCCCCGCGACACCACCGCCGCCACGTCGTCCGGCGCGGCCGCGGCGGCGACGAGGGCGGCCGCGGCACCCGTGCTCGCCCCGAACAGCCCCACGGGCCCGCGTGCGGGGCCTGGCGGGTTATCCGCGTTCGCCACGTTCGCCACGTTCGCCGTCTCCTCGGCCCGCACCCAGGACACGACCCGGCCCAGGCGCCCGGCCAGCAGCGGGACGTCGAACCGCAGCCGGGCGCTGCACCGGTCGCTCTCCTCCTCCTCGGCCGTCAGCAGATCGAACAGCAGGGTGCCGAAGCCGTGCGCGTTGAGCGCGGCGGCGACCCGCCGGTTGCGCGGGCTGTGCCGCCCGCTGCCGCTGCCGTGGGCGAAGACGACCACGCCGCGGGCCCCGGCCGGCTCGACCAGGTCGCCCTCCAGCCGGACGTCGCCGGCCGGGAGATGGACGCTCGTCACCGGCCCGCCTCCCGCTCCCGCGCGGCGCGCTCCAGCAGGCCGGTCACGTCCGCGTCGGCGAGCTGCCCGAAGTGGCCGTACCACTGGCCGACCGCCCGGAACGACCAGGGCGCCGCCAGGACGACGACCTCGCCGGCCTCGCCCACCTCCCGCTCCATGGCCCGTACGGTCTCGGCCGCGCCGACCGGGACCGCCAGCACCAGCCGGCCCGGCCCGCGCCCGAGCAGGGCGCGCAGCGCCGCGCGGGCGGTGCCGCCGGTCGCCAGCCCGTCGTCCACCACGATCACCGGCCGGTCCGCCACCTCGGGCAGCGGCCGGCCGCCCCGGTAGGCGAGGACGCGGCGCTCCAGCTCGGCGCGCTCGGCCGCCACCGTCGGGGCGAGAGCGGCGTGGTCCAGCCCGACCCGCGCCAGCAGGTCCTCGTCGAACACCGGCTCGCCGCCCTCGGCGATGGCCCCCACGCCCAGCTCCGGCTGCGGCGGATAGCCGATCTTGCGGGTCACCAGCACGTCCAGCGGGACGGGCCGGTCCGGGGCCGTCAGCCGGCGGGCGATCTCGTACCCGACCGGGACGCCGCCGCGCGGCAGCGCGAGGACCACGGCGCCGTCCAGGCCCAGCGGCACCAGCCGCTCGGCGAGTACCCGGCCCGCCTCGGCGCGGTCGGCGAACGGCAGCCGGACGGGCAGATCGGTCTCGTGCGCCGTCCTGTTCCAGCGCATCGGGCGTCACCCCCTTCTGGGGACGCGACGGAACACCTGTCGCCGTGAGCCCTACCCAATTACGCCGCGCCCGCCCTGCGCCCGCGCGGTCAGGAACCGGTGGCGGCCAGCCAGCGGAGGGGGTTGTCGCGCACGATCGCGCTCAGCGTGGCCTCGTCGGCCCCGGCGGCCCGCAGCGCGGGCAGGAAGGTCTCGAACAGGTAGCCGAAGCCGGTGCCGCCGTACCGGGTGATCTGGTGCATCCGGGAGACGCCGGTGCTCAGCAGCAGCCGGTCGGCGTGCCCGCCGTCCAGGAACTCCATGACGTCGCGGACGCGCCGGTCCAGCGCGTCACGGTCGCCCGCCGCCAGCCCGAGGGAGCCGAACGACACGTACGCCCCCGCCTCGGCGATCTTGCGGTGCGCGGCCGGCTCGTCCACCAGGTCCTGGTGGCCCACCGCGACCCGGTGCGGGGGCAGCCCGGCGGCGGTGAGGATCTCCAGCTGGGTCAGCCCGGCGCGGCCGTGGGTGGCCACCGCGAGGCCGGAGTAGCGGGCGGCCTGGGCGGCGGCGCGCAGGCAGCGCTCCTCGGCGGCGGACGGGGCCTCGCCCCAGGTGCCGATCTCGCCGATGACGCCCGGCAGCGCGTTGGTGCCGTCCATGCCGAAGCCGATCTCGGCCAGCAGCCGCTCGGCCAGCTGCTCGGTGCTCGACTCGGCGACGTAGGCGGGGTGGAACGGCTCGGCGAAGAAGCCGGTGCCGGCGACCACCGCGACCCGGGCGCCGGCGGCGATCCGGGCCAGCGCGGCGGCGTTGCGGCCCATGCCGGTGCAGGTGAGGTCGACGACGAGGCCGAGGCCGTGCCCGGCGCGCAGCGCGTGGAGCTCGCGGGTGACGGGCTTCTCCTCGTCCAGCCAGCGCCGCGGGTCGTCGTCCAGCAGGGCGGGGCGGGCCGGCCAGCGCAGGTCGAGCTGGAGATGCTCGTGCGGCAGCACCGGTCCGGTGATGTCGGACGTCGAGATCGTTCCGGTCACGGTGCGCAGCCGCGCGGGCTCCTCGCGGGGGGTCATGGAACGCGAGGTTACGACACATTTAGTGTTTTCCGACCGCAAATCCGGACAGTTTTTACCTTCAGTCTCCCGCGGCCGCCTCGTCCCGCCGGGCTCGCGCCAGCGCGGTGCCGGGGCTGGGCCAGCGGCGGTCGATCTCGGCGTTCAGCGCGGCCCCGATCAGCACCGCCAGCGCCGCCACGTACAGCCAGGCGAGCACCGCGATCGAGGCGGCCAGCGACCCGTACACCGACACCCCGGCCAGCGATCCGGCCAGGTAGAGCCGGAGCGCGAAGCTGCCCAGGATCCAGATCAGCAGCGCGATCACCGCGCCCGGGACCTGCCGGAGCCAGGAGCTCCGCACCGGGACGCTCATGTGGTAGAGCAGCGCGAGGAACGCGATCGACAGCGTCACCACGACCGGCCAGTACGCCACCGGGATGAACCCGGCGCTCTTCGGCAGCGCCTGCCGGACCAGCGCGGGCCCGGCCACCAGCAGCGGGATCAGCACGATCATGATCAGCAGCCCGATCAGGTAGAGCGCGAACGCGCGCAGCCGGGTGCGGATCACGCCGCGGATGCCCGACAGCCCGTACGCGATGGTGATCGTGTCGATGTAGACGTTGGTCGCCCGGGAGCCGGCCCACAGCGAGATCAGGAAGCTGATCGAGACGATGTCAGGGCTGCCGCCGCGGATGACGTCGTCGATCAGCGGCACCACGACCGAGTCCACCGCCGGCCCGGTGAGCACGGTGCGCGCCTGCTCGATCAGCCAGCCGCGGATCTCGGTCACCGTGCCGGGCCCGAGGATCCCGCGGAAGTGGCCCATCGTGCCGATCAGCCCGATCACCAGCGGCGGGAGCGACAGCAGCGCGAAGAACGCGGCCTCGGCCGCCAGCCCGGTCACCCGGTAGCGGAACGCGGCCACGGCGGTGGCGCGGACCAGCTCCCAGCAGGTCCGCGGGACGGCGCGCAGCCACCCGCGCACGGCGCGCAGCCACCCGCGCAGCCCGTTCAGGGACAGAGCGCGGAGCGCGGTCCCCCTTCGCCCCGATTCCGCGTCGCCCTCCTCCGCCGGGGTGCCGGTGGTGCCCGTGGTGTCCGAAACCGTGGTCACACCGATACACCGTAGGGCGTCGTCCGCGTTCATACCCGCTTTGACGTAGGGAACCGGCCCCCGGCCCAAGATCACGTCCGGTCCGGGGCCGCGACACGAGCACCGCGCGGCGTCGGCGACAATGGAGGGGTGATCTGCCCAGCGTGCCAGGACGACCGCCACGAGGAGTGCCGTGGCGGTTCGTGGTGCGACTGCCAGCACAGGCCGTCCGCGCGGCGCGAACCGGGCGGCGAGCCCGGCGAAGAGCGGCCGGACGAGGCGGAGCGGCCCGAGCCGCGGGTGAACTGGAGGCGTCAAGGATGACGCATCTCACCTGTCCGCATGCCGGACGGAACTGGACAGCCCGCGAGACGGCATGTCAGAGTTCAGGTATGACTGCTGCGGATCCGTTGCTGGTGATGCGCCGGCACGTGGACTTCCTGCGCGTCCGCAGCGCGATCTGTCCGTGACGCCCCGACCACGCCCCCTGTATTAGACAGGCGCGTGGTGCATCGGCGTCACGTTCCACCCACTCCTGCTCAGCGTCGAGCCGGCTGCTCATGACTGCCGGTGCGCTACGCGTCCCCACCACCCGATGGATGAGGATCGCGCCGTGCCACCTGCGACCAAACGCAAGAAGGGCGAGGGCCAGTGGGCCCTCGGCTACCGGGAACCGCTCAACAAGAACGAAGAGAACAAGAAGAACGACGACGGGCTCAACGTCCGTAACCGGATCATCGAGATCTACTCGAAGACCGGCTTCGACTCGATCGACCCCGCCGACCTGCGCGGCCGGTTCCGCTGGATGGGCCTCTACACTCAGCGCAAGCCCGGCATCGACGGCGGCAAGACGGGCGCGCTCGAGGACGAGGAGCTCGAGGACCGCTACTTCATGATGCGGGTCCGCATCGACGGCGGGCAGCTGTCCGGGGCGCAGCTGCGCACCATCGCGGACGTCTCGACCCGGTACGCGCGCGGCAGCGCCGACATCACCGACCGGCAGAACGTCCAGCTGCACTGGGTGCGGATCGAGGACGTCCCGGCGATCTGGGAGGCGCTGGAGGCCGTCGGCCTGCACACGATGGAGGCGTGCGGCGACGTCCCGCGCACGATCATCGGGTGTCCGCTGGCCGGGATCGCGGCCGACGAGGTCATCGACCCGACGCCGCAGCTCCGCGACATCCACGACCGCTTCATCGGCTCGCCCGAGTTCTCCAACCTGCCCCGCAAGTACAAGACCGCGATGTCGGGGTGCACCGCGCACTGCACCGTCCACGAGATCAACGACATCGCGTACGTGGGCGTGGTGAACGAGGCCGGCGAGACCGGCTACCAGGTGTTCGTCGGCGGCGGCCTGTCCACCAACCCGATGTTCGCGCAGAGCCTCGGCGTGTTCGTCAAGCCGGAGCAGGCGACCGAGGTGTGGCACGGCGTCACCTCGATCTTCCGCGACTACGGCTACCGGCGGCTGCGCAGCCGCGCCCGGCTGAAGTTCCTGGTGAAGGACTGGGGCGCGGCGAAGTTCCGCGAGGTGCTGGAGAAGGAGTACCTCGGGTACGCGCTGCCCGACGGCCCCGAGCCCGCGCCGCCGGTCCGCCAGCGCGACCACGTGGGCGTCCACCTCCAGAACGACGGCAACTACTACGTCGGCTTCGCCCCGCGGGTGGGCCGGGTGAACGGCGAGCTGCTCGGCACGATCGCCGACCTGGCCGAGCGGTACGGGTCCGGCCGGGTCGCCAACACCATCGAGCAGAAGATGGTGATCCTCGACGTCCCCGAGGAGAACACCGAGCCGCTGGCCGCCGCCCTGGCCGAGCACGACCTCCAGGTCCGGCCGTCCACGTTCCGCCGCCAGACGATGGCCTGCACCGGCATCGAGTACTGCAAGCTCGCGATCGTCGAGACCAAGCAGCGCGCGATGGACCTGATGGACGAGCTGGAGAAGCGGCTGCCCGACTTCGACCAGCCGCTGACCATCAACGTCAACGGCTGCCCCAACGCCTGCGCCCGCATCCAGGTCGCCGACATCGGCCTCAAGGGCCAGCTGGTGGTGGACGAGAACGGCGACCAGGTGGAGGGCTTCCAGATCCATCTGGGCGGGCAGCTCGGCGCCACGTTCGGCAAGAAGGTCCGCGGGCTGAAGACCACCTCGGCCGGTCTCACCGACTACGTCGAGCGGGTCGTGCGGAAGTTCGACGAGCAGCGCACCGAGGGCGAGACGTTCGCCGCCTGGGTGCACCGCGCCGACGACGCCGACCTGAAGTAGGGACGGGCGGGAATGAGCGAGCGCGCGGCGCCCTTCTACTGCCCGTACTGCGGTGAGGAGCACCTTGAGCCCCTCGAGGAGATGGGGACGTGGTACTGCGCCGACTGCGTCCGCTCCTTCCGGCTGAAATTCCTCGGCGTCGGAGCCCCCCGAACGAACGCGAGCAAGGAGAACGACCGGTGACGCTGCTGGAGACCGACAGACCTACTCTCGATCTCGAGGACATCGTCGAATCGGCCGCCGCGGCCCTTGAGGGCGCCTCCACGCTGGAGGTCATCCGCTGGGCCGCGGCCACGTTCGGCGACCGGATCTGCCTGACCTCCTCGATGTCGGACGCCGCACTGATCCATCTGGTCTCGAAGGTCAAGCCCGGGATCGACGTGCTGTTCGTCGACACCGGCTACCACTTCGCCGAGACGATCGGCACCCGGGACGCGGTCGAGGCCGTGTACCCGGTGAACGTGATCAACGTGACGCCGTCCCGCACGGTCGAGGAGCAGGAGGCCGCGCTCGGCCCCCGGCTGCACGGCCGCAACCCGGACCTGTGCTGCCACCTGCGCAAGGTGGAGCCGCTGGGCCGGGCACTGGAGGGCTACATGGCCTGGTTCAGCGGGATCCGCCGGGACGAGACCACCAGCCGCCGCGACCGCCGGGTCGTGGAGTGGGACCGCAAGCGCGGGATGGTCAAGGTCAACCCGATCCTGGACTGGTCGCAGGAGGACATGGACAACTACATGTCCGACAACGGCGTCATCGTGAACCCGCTCCACTACGACGGCTACCCCTCGATCGGCTGCGAGCCGTGCACCAGCCGCGTCGCGCCCGGCGAGGACCCGCGCAGCGGCCGCTGGGCCGGGATGGGCAAGACGGAATGCGGTATCCACCTGTGACGCAGCCGATGGTCGCGGTGGCGCACGGGAGCAGGGACCCGCGCGCCGCCGCCACCGTGGAGGAGCTGCTGGACGCCGTCCGGGCGCGCCGCCCGGACGTGCCCGTCCTGACCTCGTACCTGGACCACGCGCCGCCCGCGCCGGACCGGGTGCTGGACGGGCTGGCCGCCACCGGAGCGGGCGGGGCCGTCGTCCTCCCGCTCCTGCTCACCGCCGCCTACCACAGCAAGTCCGACATCCCCGGCGTGCTGGCGCCGATCCGGCGGCGGCACCCGCTGTTCGACGTCCGCACGGCCGCCACGCTGGGGCCGCACCCGCTGCTGATGGCGGCCCTGGAACGCCGGCTCGCCGAGGCGGGCGTGGAGACCGGCGATCCCGGCACGGCCGTCGTCCTGGTGTCGGCCGGGTCCAGCGACCCGTCGGCCAACGCCACGATCGGCCGGCTGGCCCGGGAGTGGCGGGGGCGCGGCTGGTACGGCGCGGTCCCGGCCTTCGCGTCCGCGGCCCGTCCCGACCCGGCGTCGGCGGTGCGGGCCCTGTACGAGGCGGGCGCGCCGCGCGTCGCGGTCGCCTCGTACTTCATGGCCCCCGGCCACTTCGCCGACAAGGTCCGCGCCGAGACCCTGGCCGCCGGCGCCACGGCGGTCTCCGCCGCCCTCGGCGCGGCTCCCGAACTCGCCGATCTGGTCCTGCTCCGCTACACCGAGGCGCTCGCCCCGGCGGCGGCCGCCGCGGTCTGATCGTCCGCGTTCCGCATACCCGCCCCCCAGCGGGTATGCGGAACGTATGGCCGATCGCGAAGACCTCGGGCACGAGCCCGAAGAGACCGATGACAAGCGCTTCGCCCCGGTGAACCGGGACGCGAACGGGCGGGGACGCACCGTGCCCCCGGGCGGCGAGGGAGCCCCGGACGAGGGGCAGACCGTCCCCGCCGAGGAGGAGGGCATGTCCCGCCAGGAGGACGAGGCCGGCGGCACCGCCACACCGGGGGTCGACGTCGGCCACCCCGACGCGGCCCCGCCCGACTGACCCGCCCCCGCCTCACTCCCGCCGCGCCCGGCGCTCCTCCCACCAGGTCGCCAGTGCGCGGCGGACGGGGGCGTGGTGCTCGTCGTCGACGATCTTGACGTCGCCCATGACGGCGGTCGCCTGGATCCGTACCACCGGGACGGGCAGGCCGGGCTTCGCCTCGCGGACGAGGATCCGCCGGTCGCCCAGGATCGAGTGGCCGGTCATCTCCACCAGCACGCCGTCGGGGACGATCACCTTGACGTCGCCCATCACGGCGGTCGCGGTCACCGAGACCTCGCCGCTGGGCACCTGGGCGCCGCGCAGGTCCAGGACGACGTCGCCCATCACCGACAGCACCTCCAAGGGCTGGTCGACGCGGCCGACGATGCGCTCCTTGCAGTCGCCCATCACGGCGGTGAAGCGGCGCTGGACCTGGAGCGGGGCGGGCTCGGCGCCCGGCGCGCCCATGCCCGGCAGATCGCTGGTGATCGCGTCCAGGTCGCCGCGGGTCACCGCCAGGTAGGCGGCCTCGGTGCGCTCGGTCATCTCCTCGAAGGTCAGCCGGCCCTCCACCGAGGCCACCCGCAACCGCTCGACGACGGTCTCGCGCTCGGCGTCGGAGGCGCGCACTCCGGGATCGGGCGGGATCCGCGGCCGGTGATGCGGGGTGGGCTGACTCATGGTTCCGAAGGTATGCCCTCCGGCCCTCCGGGCAATCCGCCGCGCGAACGAGATCACTCCGAGCCTTTGGGAGGACCCTCGCCACCGTTCCGAACGAGGTTCGGTATCCTGCCTGGTGGCGGCCCTGTTCCCGAGCGTTCGGAGTGGCGGATGGCGACCCACCAGGTGTTCAATCAGGTTCCCCCGCTCGCGGGCCACGACACCGCCGACGACCGGGCGCTGCTCGACGGGGTCGAGCGGGAGGGCGCCGGCTGGGCCCTGGAGGACGTGCACGCGCTGGGCCGGCTCGCCGGGACCGAGGAGGCCCAGGAGTGGGGGCGGCTGGCGAACGAGCACCCGCCCGTCCTGCGCACCCACGATCGCTACGGGCACCGGATCGACGAGGTCGAGTTCCATCCGGCCTGGCACGAGCTGATGCGCACCGCCGTCGAGCACGGCCTGCACGGCGCCCCCTGGGCGGACGGCCGCACCGGCGCCCATGTCGCGCGCGCCGCGAAGTTCTACGCCTGGCGCGTCGACGCCGGGCACGGCTGCCCGATCTCGATGACGTACGCCGCCGTCCCCGCCCTGCGCCAGAGCCCCGAGCTGGCCGCCCGCTTCGAGCCGCTGCTGGCCCGCCCGGTGTACGACTTCGGGCTGCGCGAGCCGGCCGGCAAGGGCGGGCTGCTGGCCGGGATGTCGATGACCGAGAAGCAGGGCGGCTCCGACGTCCGCGCCAACACCACCGAGGCGGCGCCCGCGGCGGACGGGACGTACCGGCTGCGCGGCCACAAGTGGTTCACCAGCGCCCCGATGTGCGACCTGTTCCTGACCCTGGCGCAGGCGCCCGGCGGCCTCACCTGCTTCCTGGTCCCCCGCGTGCTGCCCGACGGGACGCTCAACCCGATGCGCCTGATGCGGCTCAAGGACAAGCTGGGCAACAGGTCCAACGCCTCGTCCGAGGTCGAGTACGAGGACGCCGTCGCCTGGCGCGTCGGCGACGAGGGCCGCGGCGTGCGCACCATCATCGAGATGGTCAACATGACCCGGCTCGACTGCGTGATCGGCGCCGCCGCCGGGATGCGGCAGGGCGTGACCACCGCCGCGCACCACGCGTCCCACCGCAAGGCGTTCGGCGCGTACCTGATCGACCGGCCGCTGATGCGGAACGTGCTGGCCGACCTGGCCATCGAGTCGGAGGCCGCCACCACGCTGATGCTCCGCCTGGCGGGCGCCACCGACCGCTCGGTGCGCGGCGACGCGGCCGAGACAGCGTTCAAGCGGCTGGGGCTGGCCGTCGGCAAGTACTGGGTCTGCAAGCGCTGGCCCGCGCACGCCGCCGAGTCCCTCGAATGCCTGGGCGGGAACGGGTACGTCGAGGAGTCCGGCATGCCCCGGCTCTTCCGCGAGTCCCCGCTGAACTCCATCTGGGAGGGCTCCGGCAACGTCGCCGCGCTCGACGTCCTGCGGGCCATGCTGAAGGAGCCCGGTTCGGTCGAGGCCCTCTTCGACGAGATCGGCCTCGCCGCCGGCGCCGACCCCCGCCTGGACGCCGCCATCGCCGAGGCCAAGGACTCCCTGACCGACGTCGCGACGATCGAGCTGCGCGCCCGCCGCGTCGTCGAACGCCTCGCCCTCACGCTGCAGGCGTCCCTGCTGGTCAGGCACGGTCACCCGGCCGTCGCCGACGCCTTCTGCGCCACCCGCCTGGCCGGCGACTGGGGCCACGCCTTCGGCACCCTCCCGCCCGGCCTGGACCTCGCCCCCATCATCGACCGGGCGATCCCGAAGCCCCTCTGAACCACCGGCAAGCCCCCGCCGCCGGCTCCAGCCATCGTCGCGTACCGGCATGTCGCGGTGGTCGATCGTGATCGGCACCTGAAGCCGCCCGGCCAGGCACGCCGTGGTGAACCGACGGTCGGCGGTCACGGCGATGGCCGTCTCCGCCCGGTCCCTTCCGTAGCGCGGCCGCCGGAGGTGAGGCGGTCCTCCTTTGACAACTTGTTGAGAATAACGGACGATACGTTTAGATCTACGGACGGCTTCGCCGGATGGTGGCGGCACAACGGCGGCCTGCCGTCACGGCTGCGCCCGCGCGCTGGGCTGCCCCGCGCGCCGAGCCACCCCGACCCGACGAGCACGCCACAGGGAGCACGCATTGCCCAGCGCGCACAAAACAGCCGCCGTCGCGGTGTTCACCGCCATGAGCCTGACCGGCTGCCTCGGAACGGGCCAGGACGGCGAGGATGGGCCCGGCCGCGAAACCGGGGCCCGGCCGCCCGGCGGCGAGATCGGCACGGCCGACCCGGACAGGACGATCGCCCGCCAGACGTTCGGCTCGCCGATCGCCGACGGCGCCACGCTGGAGATCGGCATCATCGAGCTGAAGGTCTCCGGGCGGCTGGCCCACCTCACGCTGGTGCTCACCCCCCGCAACGCGGGATCGGACCAGGTCAGCGTCTCCCAGCTCAACGGCAGAAGCGCCCCCGACGTCGCGCTCCTGGACACCGTCAACCTCAAGCGCTACAGAGTCGTCCGGGCGGGCGAGCGCCAGCTGCAGCCGCACCACATCTTCGACAAGGTCCGCAACGGCCAGCCCAACGTGCAGACCTACACCTTCGCCGCGCCGCCCGAATCCGTGCGCGCCGTGGACGTCTCCTTCGGGCAGTGGGCCCCGTTCCGCAACGTACCGGTGACCCGGTGAACCGCCGCGCCCGCAGCGTCGCGACGGCGGTCCTCGTGAGCACCGTGCTCGCCCCCGCGCCGGCGGCGGCCGCCGCCCCGGAACCGACCGACCAGGAGATCGCCGCGTCCGTCCAGGACCTGGGCCACGCCGGGTCGATCCAGGACGTCGGCCTCGCCGCCTCGATCGTCCCGCTCCGCCAGGAACGCACCGACGGCTCGACCACCACCCTGCGCATCAACGCCGACGTGCTGTTCGAGTTCGGAAAGCACGATCTCACCCCGGCCGCGCGCGGAGCGATCGCCGCGGTCGCCGGGCGCCTGCGCGGCGCCACCGGTACCGTACGCGTCACCGGCCATACCGACTCGCTGGGAAGTGAGGCCGACAACATGCGGCTGTCCCGCGATCGCGCCGAATCCGTCCGAGCCGAGCTGGCCCGTACCGCCGGAGCGCTCCGGATCGAGGCGACCGGCCGGGGCGAGGCCGACCCCGTCCGGCCCAACACCGAGAACGGCGAGGACAACCCCGAAGGACGCGCCGAGAACCGGCGAGTGGAGATCACCTTCCAAAGCCGCTGAACGATCACTCGCACGCCGCCATGACGAGCGAATCGAACGAGCCGCGAAAGGCGCTCAATGAGCAACTACGGTGGAGCCTCACGTCCGCCGTGAGGGGAGTTCGCTACGGTGAGGCGATGCGCACCTTGCTCAATGTCGTCTGGCTGGTGCTGGCCGGGGTCTGGCTGGCCGTCTCCTATGTCATCGCGGGCGTCATCTGCTGCGTCCTGATCATCACGATCCCGTTCGGCATCGCGTCGTTCCGGATCGCCAACTACGCGCTCTGGCCGTTCGGCAGGACGCTGGTGCGGCGCACCGACGCGGGATTCGCGTCGACCATCGGCAACGTCATCTGGGTGATCTTCGCCGGATGGTGGCTGGCGCTGGGGCACATCGTCACCGGAGTCGCGCTGTGCATCACCATCATCGGCATTCCGCTGGGCATCGCGAACTTCAAACTGATCCCCGTCTCGCTGACGCCGCTGGGCAGGCAGATCGTGCCGGCGGACGACCCGCGGAGCTTCTACGCCGCCGGCTGAGCCCGGTCCCGGAATCGCCGGAAAAAGTGGCGCGGCGAGGATTCGAACCTCGATCGCCCGGCTTATGAGGCCGGCGTGTTCCCGTTACACCACCGCGCACCGAGAAGCGCAGACGGGACTCGAACCCGCACGTATCCTGCTTGAAAGGCAGGCGACTCTACCATTCGTCCACTGCGCCCTGTTCAGTTGTGCCGCGCAGCCCGTGCCGGATTCGAACCGGCGTCCCTCCGGCTGAGAACCGGATGTCCTTGACCGACTAGACCAACGGGCCATCCCCTTTAGGAAACGGGAAAGCGTCCTATTGGGGCAACTTGTTTTTCGTCCGGCGCCGCGCGCGGAGCACGACCAGGAGGGCGACGGCCGCGAAAGCGGCGGTCACGGGCAGGACGCCCACGGCGTCCAGCCAGCCGGTGACCCTGCCCTGGACGCCGGTGACCGCGCCGACGACCGGGTCGTCGGCGGCGGCCCCGGCGAGGACGCGCAGCTCGTACCAGCCGTAATAGGCGATGTAGAGGCCGGCGAGCACCAGCAGCCCGCCGCTGGCGCGGGAGACGTGCGGCAGGACGCGGCGCATGCGGTGCACGGCGCCCTCCCGCGTCAGGGCGACGAGCATCGACAGCAGGCCGACGACCAGGCCCATGCCCAGCGCGTACGCCACGAACGCCGCCATCCCCCGCAGGACGCCGCCGCCTCCGGAGACGAGCCCGGTGACGGCCAGGAACGGGGCGATCGTGCAGGACAGCGATGCCACCGCGTAGGACGCCCCGTAGCCGTACAGCGCGGCGAACGAGCCGGCCGGGCCGCCCGCGTTCAGCCGCGGCACGCGGACGAGGAGCTCGCGGCCGGACAGCAGCCAGCCGCCGAGGACCAGCAGGGCGGCGCCGATGATGATCGTCGCCCACGGCAGGTGCTCCTGGATGGGCGCCGTCGCCAGCGAGATCACGACGCCGAACGCGCCGAACACGGTGACGAACCCGGCCGTCATGGCGGCCGCCAGGCGCAGCGCCCGCCAGACCCCGCCCGGCCCGGCGATCAGCAGCGCCAGGTAGGACGGGAGCAGGGCGAACCCGCACGGGTTGAACGCGGCGACCAGCCCGGCCGCCAGGGCGAGCGCGACGCCGTCCACTACTTCGCGTGGGCGGCGACGAGCCTCGACAGCTCCGCCTCGCCGAGCGGCCCGGTGGCCCGGTGGCTCGCGCCGGACGGGTCCACGAAGACGTACGAGGACTGCGAGGTCACCTTGAAGTGCCGGTAGAGGGCGCCGTCGCGGTCGTCGAGGTGGATCAGCCCGGTCGTGCCCGTCCGGCGGACGAACCGGTCCATCTGCGCCTTGCTCTTGTCGAGCCCGGCGACGCCGACGAAGGCGACCTCGTCCCCGTACTTCGCGGCGCTCTTCGCCACGGCCGGGCCCTCGCCCTGGCACTTGGGGCACCACGGCGCCCAGAACCAGAACACCACCGGCTTCCCCGCGAGCGCGGCACCGTCGTACTGCCTGCCGTCCAGCGTCGTCCCCGTGAACTTCAGCGGTCCGGCCACCTTCGCGCCGTTCGCGGACGCGGTGGGAACGGCCGGCGCGGTCGCGGGGGCGGACGGTGCGGCGGGGTCGGATCCCGCGGCCGTGCCGCCACCGCCACCGCACGCGGCGGCGGACAGGGCGGCCACGGCGAGCGCGGCGATGTGCCTTCTCATGGCGCCGACACTAGACCGGGAAACGGCCGCGAGATCTTACAGGCCGGTGACGTCCGGGGCCGCCGCGGACGGCCGAGGGCCTTGTCCGGGTCGTCGGACGGCGCTCTTTCGGGGGTGCGGGAGGTCGCGGTGTCAGGACGGCGTCAAGACCGGCGCGGCCGGCGTCAAGAACGCGTCAACGAACCGCGGAACCCCCTCGAATCCGCGCTTTACTCCCAGACGGGCCCAGAACGTACAGCCATGAATCCGACACAGAGGTGACCGACCGACCATGAGCGACGTGGCGTTCATCCTGCTGACCGTGGCGATCTTCGTCGCGCTCGGCCTGCTGGTGAAGGGCGTGGAGCGGCTGTGAGCGCCGAGAACATCGCCGGCCTCGTGCTGGCCGTGCTGCTGATCGTC
Source organism: Actinomadura sp. 21ATH (assembly GCF_041951345.1). Taxonomy (NCBI): domain Bacteria; kingdom Bacillati; phylum Actinomycetota; class Actinomycetes; order Streptosporangiales; family Thermomonosporaceae; genus Actinomadura; species Actinomadura sp. 21ATH. Next base: position 1,012,803 of record NZ_JBGNUR010000002.1, read on the forward strand.
TTCCTCGTCATCGCCCTCGTACTTCCGGAGCGTTTCTAGTGAGCACGACCGTCGCGGGGATCCTGTTCATCGGGTCCCTCGCGCTCGCCGTGGCCGCCGCGTACCGGCCGCTGGGCGACTACATGTACCGCGTCTACAGCGGTACCTCCCACACGCGCGCCGAACGCGCCGTGTACCGGCTGATCGGGGCCGGCCCGGAGAACGAGCAGACCTGGGGCTCCTACGCCCGCGGCGTGCTGGCGTTCTCGGTGGTCGGGATCCTGTTCCTGTACGCCTTCCAGCGCGTCCAGCAGCACCTGCTGCTGAGCCTGGGCATGGACCCGGTCAAGCCGGACCAGGCATGGAACACCGCGGTCAGCTTCGTCACCAACACCAACTGGCAGTCGTACCCGGGCGAGTCGACCATGGGCCACCTGGTGCAGATGGCGGGGCTGGCCGTCCAGAACTTCGTGTCGGCAGCGGTCGGCATGGCGGTGGCGATCGCGCTGGTGCGCGGGTTCGCCCGCGCGAGGACCGAGCACCTCGGCAACTTCTGGGTCGACCTGACGCGCGGCTCGATCCGGATCCTGCTGCCGATCGCCTTCGCCGCCGCGATCGCGCTGATCGCCGGCGGCCTGGTGCAGAACTTCGACGGCGGCACCACCGCGAGCACGCTGACCGGGGGCTCGCAGACCATCACCGGCGGGCCCGTGGCCGGCCAGGAGGCCATCAAGGAACTGGGCACCAACGGCGGCGGGTTCTACAACGCGAACTCCTCGCACCCGTTCGAGAACGCCGCGTCCTGGACGAACTGGCTGGAGATCTTTCTCATCCTGGTGATCCCGTTCGCCATGCCGCGCACGTTCGGCCGGATGGTCGGGCAGAACCGGCAGGGGTACGCGATCGCCGCCGTCATGGCGACCATCGCGGTCATCAGCGTCGCGCTGACCACCACGTTCCAGCTGATGGGCCACGGCACGGTCCCGGCCGCCGCGGGCGCGGCGATGGAGGGCGTCGAGTCGCGGTTCGGCGTGGCCGACTCCGCGACGTTCGCCGCGGCCACGACGCTGACCTCCACCGGAGCCGTGAACTCCTTCCACGACTCCTACACCGCCCTCGGCGGCATGATGACGATGGTCAACATGATGCTGGGCGAGGTGGCGCCCGGCGGCGTGGGCGCCGGCCTGTACGGGATGCTGGTCCTGGCCGTCATCACGGTGTTCGTGGCCGGGCTGATGGTCGGCCGCACCCCCGAGTACCTCGGCAAGCGGATCGGCGCCCGCGAGATCAAGTTCGCCGCGCTGTACTTCCTGGTGATGCCGGTCCTGGTGCTGGCCGGGACGGCCGTGGCGATGGCGACCGAGAGCGGCCGCGAGGGCATGCTGAACAGCGGCCCGCACGGGCTGAGCGAGGTCTTGTACGCCTTCACGTCCGCGTCCAACAACAACGGGTCGGCGTTCGCCGGCCTGACGGTGAACACGGTCTTCTACGACACCGCGCTCGGGCTGTGCATGGCGCTCGGCCGGTTCGTCCCGATCATCTTCGTGCTCGCGCTGGCCGGCTCGCTGGCCCGCCAGGCGCGCACGCCCGAGTCGGCGGGCACGCTGCCCACGCACCGGCCGCAGTTCGTCGGCATGGTCGCCGGGGTGACCGTCGTCCTCGTCGCTCTCACGTTCCTGCCGGCGCTCGCGCTCGGGCCGCTGGCCGAAGGGATCGGCTGATGGCCGTCCAGACCGTTCCAGGAAGGCAGGCAGAGCCGCCCGCGCCGGCGGGCAGGGGCGGCGGCAGGGTCCAGGGCGGCCTCCTGGACCCGAGGCAACTCGTGCGGTCGCTGCCCGACGCGTTCCGCAAGCTGGACCCGCGCACGCTGTGGCGCAACCCGGTGATGCTGATCGTCGAGGTCGGCGCCGTGTGGACCACCGTGCTCGCGGTGCTCGACCCGAGCGTGTTCGGCTGGCTCATCGTCGGCTGGCTGTGGCTGACCGTGCTGTTCGCCAACCTGGCCGAGGCCGTCGCCGAGGGGCGCGGCAAGGCGCAGGCGGACGCGCTCCGCAAGGCCAAGGCGGACGCCGTGGCCCGCCGCCTGCTCGGCTGGGCGCCCGGCGGCGCCGCCGTCCGGGAGGAGCGCGTCGGCGCGCCGGAGCTGGAGCGGGGCGACCATGTCGTGGTCGAGGCCGGCGAGATCATCCCCGGTGACGGCGACGTGGTCGAGGGCATCGCCAGCGTGGACGAGTCCGCGATCACCGGCGAGTCCGCCCCGGTCATCCGGGAGTCGGGCGGCGACCGCTCGGCCGTCACCGGCGGCACGAAGGTGCTGTCGGACCGGATCGTCGTGAGGATCACGCAGCGGCCGGGCGCGTCGTTCATCGACCGCATGATCGCGCTGGTGGAGGGCGCCGACCGGCGCAAGACCCCCAACGAGATCGCGCTGAACATCCTGCTGGCCGCGCTGACGATCGTGTTCCTGCTGGCGGTGGCGACGCTGCAGCCGCTGGCGGTCTACTCCAAGAACAGCCTCCCGGGCGTGCCGGACTCGCCCGCCCTCGACGGGAACGGCGTCACCGGGATCGTGCTGGTGTCGCTGCTGGTGTGCCTGATCCCGACCACGATCGGGGCGCTGCTGTCGGCGATCGGCATCGCCGGCATGGACCGGCTCGTCCAGCGCAACGTGCTCGCCATGAGCGGCCGCGCGGTCGAGGCGGCCGGCGACGTCGGCACGCTGCTGCTGGACAAGACCGGAACGATCACGCTCGGCGACCGGCAGGCCGCCGCGTTCATCCCGGCGGACGGGGTGAGCGAGGCGGAGCTGGCGGACGCCGCGCAGCTGTCCAGCCTGGCCGACGAGACCCCGGAGGGCCGCTCGGTCGTCGTCCTCGCCAAGCGCGGGCACGGCCTGCGCGAGCGCACCCCCGGCGAGCTGGCGCAGGCGACGTGGGTGCCGTTCTCCGCGCAGACCCGGATGAGCGGCGTCGACCTGGCCGGGGACGGCGGCCGGCGGCGACTGCGCAAGGGCGCCGCGACCGCGGTGGCCGACTGGGTCCGCGCGCGGGGCGGGGACGTCTCCCCCGGACTCGGCCGGATCGTCGACGGCGTCTCCGCGTCCGGCGGCACGCCGCTGGTGGTGGGCGAGGTGACGGGCGGCACCGCCCGCGTGCTGGGCGTCATCCACCTCAAGGACGTCGTCAAGGACGGGATGCGGGAGCGGTTCGCCGAGATGCGCCGGATGGGCATCCGCACCGTCATGATCACCGGTGACAACCCGCTCACCGCCAGGGCCATCGCCGACGAGGCCGGGGTGGACGACTTCCTCGCGGAGGCCAGGCCGGAGGACAAGCTCGCGCTCATCCGGAAGGAGCAGGAGGGCGGCCGGCTGGTCGCGATGACCGGGGACGGCACCAACGACGCCCCGGCCCTCGCCCAGGCGGACGTCGGCGTCGCGATGAACACCGGCACCTCGGCCGCCAAGGAGGCCGGGAACATGGTGGACCTCGACTCCGACCCCACCAAGCTCATCGAGGTCGTGCAGATCGGCAAGCAGCTGCTGATCACGCGCGGCGCGCTCACCACGTTCTCGATCGCCAACGACATCGCCAAGTACTTCGCGATCATCCCGGCGATGTTCATGGGGCTGTTCCCCGGGCTGGACGCGCTCAACATCATGCGCCTGCACAGCCCGCAGTCGGCGATCCTCTCGGCGGTGATCTTCAACGCGCTGGTCATCGTCGCGCTCATCCCGCTGGCCCTGCGCGGCGTGCGGTACACGCCGGGCGGCGCGTCCAGGCTCCTGTCGCGCAACCTGCGCGTCTACGGGCTGGGCGGGCTCGTGGCCCCGTTCGTCGGCATCAAGCTCATCGACCTCATCGTCCAGTTCCTTCCGGGGATGTCCTGACATGCACGCACCAAGCTGGATCCGACAGCACCTGGCCGCGCTCCGCGCGCTGCTGGTCCTCACCGTCCTGCTCGGCGTCCTGTACCCGCTGGCCGTCTTCGCGGCCGGCCGGCTGCCGGGGCTGAGCGACCGCGCCGACGGGTCCCTCGTCGAGCGGAACGGCCGCGTCGTCGGCAGCTCGCTCATCGGCCAGCCGTTCACCGACCGGGACGGCGCGCCGCTCCGGCAGTACTTCCAGAGCCGCCCGTCCAACGCCGGCGACGGCTACGACCCCACCTCCACCGGCGCGAGCAACCTCGGCCCCGAGGACGTCGTCGACACCCTGCCCGACCCGTCGCTCACCGCCGCCGGCAGGGAGGACGGGAACGCCCGCAAGAGCCTGCTCACCCAGGTGTGCGAGCGCAGCCGCGACGCCGGCGCGCTGGAGGGCGTGGACGGGCGCCGCCCGTACTGCACCCCCGGCGGGACCGGGGCCGTCCTCGCGGTGTTCGGCGAGCGCGCGGCGGACGGCTCCGTACCGCGCCCGGTCCGGGTGGTCAGCCTTAATGAGCAGCAGGGCGTGGTGAAGGCGCCGTTCGTCGCCGCGTACCGGGGCGTGCGGGTCGAGCTCGCCAGGTACGGCGAGGACTACGCCGAGGGCCTGGTCGTCCCCGTGAAGGGCGGCGCGCCGGACGAGCCCGCGGTGCCCGCCGACGCCGTCACGGCGAGCGGCAGCGGGCTGGATCCGCACATCTCCCGCGCGTACGCCGATCTCCAGGCCGCGCGGGTCGCCAAGGCGCGCGGCGTCCCCGTGGAGCAGGTGGAACAGGCGATCGGGGACGCCGAGGCCGGGCGAGCGCTCGGGTTCATGGGCGAGCCGGCGGTCAACGTGCTGGAGCTCAACCTCGCCCTCGACGAGGCGCACCCGTACCGCGGCTGACGCGGGCGCGGCGGACCGCCGGCCCTGGACGGCCGGACGGCCGGGCGGCCCGCCGCGGCGACACACGACAGGAAGGCACGATGGGACGCGGGAGCCTCCGCATCTACCTGGGCGCGGCGCCCGGGGTCGGCAAGACGTACGCGATGCTCGCCGAGGGCGCGCGCCGCGGGCAGCGCGGCACCGACGTGGTCGTGGGCCTCGTCGAGACCCACGGGCGGCCCCGCACGGCCGCGCTGCTCGACGGCCTGGAGGCCGTGCCGCGCCGGACGCTGCGGCACCGCGGCGCCGAGTTCACCGAGCTGGACGTCGCGGCCGTCATCGCGCGGGCGCCGCGGGTCGCGCTGGTCGACGAGCTGGCGCACACCAACGTGCCGGGCGCCGGCAACGAGAAGCGCTGGCAGGACGTCGAGGAGATCCTCGCCGCCGGCATCGACGTGGTGTCGACCGTGAACGTCCAGCACCTGGACTCCCTCAACGACGTCGTCGAGCGGATCACCGGCGTGCCGCAGCGCGAGACCGTGCCGGACGAGGTGGTGCGGCGGGCCGACCAGATCGAGCTGATCGACATGACCCCGCAGGCGCTGCGGCGGCGGATGGCGCACGGCAACGTCTACGCGCCCGACAAGGTGGACGCCGCGCTCGGCAACTACTTCCGCGTCGGCAACCTCACCGCGCTGCGCGAGCTGGCGCTGCTGTGGCTGGCCGGCAAGGTCGACGACCAGCTCGGCCGGTACCGCGCCGACCACGACATCCGCGGTACGTGGGAGGCCCGCGAGCGCGTCGTCGTCGCGCTGACCGGCGGCCCCGAGGGCGACACGCTGATCCGCCGGGCGGCGCGCATCGCCGACCGCACCAAGGGCACCGACCTGCTGGCGGTGCACGTCACCCGCAGCGACGGCCTGACCGGCGCCGCGCCCGCCCACCTCACCCGGCAGCGCGCGCTGGTGGAGCATCTGGGCGGCAGCTACCACCAGGTCGTCGGCGGCAGCGTCCCCGACGCCCTGCTCGACTTCGCGGCCGGCGTCAACGCCACCCAGCTGGTGCTCGGCGCGTCCCGCCGGGGCCGCGCGGCGCAGCTGTTCTCGCGCGGCGTCGGCGTCACCACGACCGCGCGGTCCGGCTCCATCGACGTCCACCTGGTCACCCACGAGGAGACCGGCCAGGGGCGCCGCTGGAAGGCGCTGCGGGCGGCGTGGGGCGTGCCGGCGAAGCGGCGCGGCGCCGGGTTCGCCGCCGCCGCGCTCGGGCTGCCGCTGCTGACGTTCGCCCTGACCGAGGCGCGCGGCCAGATCACGCTGTCCAGCGACATCCTGTTCTTCCAGGCGGCGGTGATCGGCGTCGCGCTGATCGGCGGCCTCTACCCGGCCCTGTTCGCGGCCATCGCCGGGTCGCTGCTGCTGAACTACCACTTCACCCCGCCGGTCCACGAGTTCACCGTGCACGCGCCCGAGGCGTTCTTCCAGCTGGTGGTGTTCGTCGTCGTCGGCATCACGGTCAGCACGATCGTGGACGTCACCGCGCGGCGCGGCAGGGAGGCGGCGCGGGCCCGCGCCGACGCGGAGATCCTGTCCACGCTCGCCGGCGACATCCTGCGCGGCGACGCCCCGATGGGCGCGCGGCGGCCGCTCACCGGCATCATCGAGCGGCTCCGCGAGACGTACGCGCTGGACGCGGTGACGCTGCTGGAACGAAACCCGCGCGTCCCGGCGGCGCCCGGCGGCCTGCGCGACCCGCGGGCGTGGACGATCGTCGCCACCGCCGGGTCCCGGCCGTGCACCAGCCCGGACGCGGGCGAGACCGACGTCCTCGTCGACGAGGGCGCGCTCGCCCTGGTGCTGCGCGGCCGCCCGCTGCCGGCCGCCGACCGGCGGGTGCTGGAGGCGTTCGCGGCGCAGGCCGCCGTCGCGCTGCGGCACCAGCGGCTCGCCGAGACCGCCGGGCGGGTCCGGCCGCTGGCCGCCGCCGAGGACGTGGTGCCGCGCGCGGTCGGGGACGCCGACGCCGAGATCCGCGTCCCGGACGGGCTGCCGGAGATGGTCGCGGACCCGATGCTGCTGGAACGCGTCCTGGCGAACCTCGTCGCCAGCGCCGCGCGCCTCAACCCGCCGGGCGCGCCGGTGCTGGTCACCGCCAGCGCGCACGGCGACCGGCTGGAGCTGCGCGTCGTCGACCGCGGCCCGGGCATCCCGCCCGCCGACCGGGACCGCGTCTTCGAGCCGTTCCAGCGGCTCGGCGACCGCGACGACCGCACCGGCGCCGGGCTCGGGCCGGCCCTGGCCCGCGGGCTCACCGAGGCGATGGGCGGCACGCTGACGACGGAGGAGACGCCCGGCGGCGGCCTCACCATGATCGTCTCGATGCCGCTGGTGGCCGCCGGGCCGGGGGCTGCTGAGGTGAGGCTAACCTAAAGATCAATTAGCCCCGCCGCGCGCCCGGCCCGTCCAAGGGAGCCCCCATGCCGAACGAGTCGCTGTCCGACTACGAGCACGATGCCGTCGACTCGGCCGAACGGCTCCGGGCGGCCTACGGCGAGCCGTCCCAGATCGTGATCGACAAGGTCGCCGACCATGTCGACGCGACGATGGCGCGCTTCATCGGCGCCGCCTCCCTGGTCATGATCGGCAGCCGTGGCCGGGACGGCCGGATGGACGTCACCCCGCGCGGCGGCGCGCCCGGTTTCGTGCGGGTCCTCGGCGAGCGGCTGATCGCGCTGCCGGACCTGGCGGGCAACCGGCGCATCGACACGCTGCTGAACGTCGCCGAGACCGGCCGCGTCGGGGCGCTGTTCCTCGTCCCGGGCCGCGCGGAGACGATGCGGGTGAACGGCCGGGCCCGGATCAGCATGCGGCCGGAGCTGCTCGACCGCCTCCGGGTGGACGGGAAGCCGCCGGTCTCCGCGCTGCTGGTCGAGCCGGAGGAGGTGTACCTGCACTGCCCGCGCTCGCTGACGTTCTCCAACGCCTGGAAGCCGGCGGAGTGGCTCGGTCCCGAGGGCGCGCCCTCGCTGAAGGAGATGATCGAGGCGCGCAGGGCGGCGGTGGAGCGGGAGCGGGCGGCGGCGCTCCCGGCGGGCACCTGACCGTCCGCGGCGCCCGGCAACGGCCTGCACAAGGCAAACGCACGTGCACGCGGGCGCCGGATCACTCTCGTTAAGCGATCAACTGGCCGTAAGCTGGCGGTCATGTCCGAGGGCCGCCCCGCTTGCGAGTGCATCATCTGCCGCGACTACGGAGATCGCGGCCGGCTGGACAACTTCCAGCTGCGCACCATCGTGCACATCAGCCAGTACGGCTGGAGCATGGTGCTGGTCCCCCCGGTCGGCGACGGCCCCGGCTGGGCGTACACCGTCGGGCTCTGGCACAGCCTGCGCTCCCCCGAGCTGGCGATGTTCGGCGGCGACGTGTACGAGATGGAGGAGATCCTCAACGCGCTCGGGCGGGAGGCCGGCCGGACCGGGCCGCCAGCCGACGGCGAGCGCCGCGACGACGTCGTGCGCGGCCGGCCCGCCGCGTTCCGCGGCGTCGACCCCGGCTGGCACGAGCGCGCCTTCCACGGGGCGGTGGCGTTCTACCGCGGCCGGCCGCTGCCGTTCCTCCAGGTCGTGTGGCCCGACCAGAACGGCCTCTACCCGTGGCAGCCCGGCACCGAACTGCCCTTCCGGCGCTCCCAGCCGTGGCTGTGGCTGAACCCCCGGCAGCATCCCGACGGCGTCTGGACGCAGCGCCTCGCCGCCCCGGCGTAGAGTCGGGCGGATGCCCGTACCGATCACCGAGGCCATCCAGACCCGGCGCCTCACGCTGGAGCCGCTCGGCGCCCACCACGCCGACGAGATGGCCGACGTGCTCGGCGATCCCCGGCTGCACCGCTACACCGGCGGCGAGCCCCTCACCCTGGACGAGCTGCGCGCCCGGTACGCGCGGCTGGCCGCCGGGCCCGCGCCGTTCCACCAGGAGCAGTGGCTCAACTGGATCGTCCGGCGGCGCCGCGACGGCCGCGCGGTCGGCACCGTCCAGGCCACCGTCACCCCGGGCGAGGCGGGCCCGCGCGCCGCGGTCGCCTGGGTGGTCGGGATGCCGTACCAGGGCTTCGGCTTCGCCACCGAGGCCGCCCGGGCGCTGGTGTCCTGGCTCGCCGGGCACGGCGTCCGCGAGATCACCGCCAACGTGCACCCGGCCAACCGCGCCTCCGCGGCCGTGGCCCGCCGCGCCGGCCTCTCCCCCACCGGCCGGTACGCGGGCGACGAAGCGGTCTGGAGCGACCGGCGGGGCGACTGAGCTCGAAAAATCCCCCGCGTTCACCGAGTTTTCTCCTTCCGGAGACGGCGCCGGCCGGCGATCCGCCCGTACCTCCCTGTGGACCGGTTTACGGCCAGGACCCGTTCGCGGGAAGGAGCAGGCGCATGGCGTCGCGTGCGGAAGGCGTCCCGACAGAGCTTCCCCTCACCGTCCTCGGCGCCGTGGTCTTCCCCGGCACCGAGCAGGCCGTCGCGCTCGTCCGCCGGTACGCGCGGGCGCTCCTCGGCCCCGGCTTCCCCGATCTGTACGAGCTCACCGTCGTGGCGAGCGAACTCTTCACCAACGCCGTGCGACACTCCCGGTCGGGGCCCCGTCCCGGCGACCGCCGGGGCGGCCACGTGACGGTGTCGTTCCTGGTGGGGGCCGGCGTCGTCCGGCTGGAGATCACCGACCAGGGGGGAGGCGGTGCGCCGCGGCTGCGCGCGCCCGACGACAATGGGGAGAGCGGGCGCGGCCTGCACGTGGTCGAGGCGCTGAGCCTGGGCTGGGGATCGGAACGCCGGGACCGGCACACGGTCGTGTGGGCCGACTTCGCCCGCCCAGGTGAGGAGCCGATCTCCGGGTGCGGGACCCGCCGCCCCGATGGGTAAGGGAAAATCGGAGGCTCGCGCGCGACGAGCCGAGGGGTGGAGAGATGCGGGAGGTCTGGCCCGGCGAGGCCTACCCCCTGGGAGCCACGTGGGACGGCACCGGGACCAACTTCGCACTGTTCTCCGAGGTGGCGCACCGCGTTGAGCTGTGCCTGTTCGACGCCGGAGGGAACGAGGAGCGCGTCGTCCTGCCCGAGGTCGACGGGTTCGTCTGGCACGGCTACCTGCCCGGCGTCGGGCCCGGCCAGCGGTACGGGTACCGCGTGCACGGCCCGTACGAGCCGCGGAACGGGCACCGCTGCAACCCGAGCAAGCTGCTGCTCGACCCGTACGCCAAGGCCGTCGAGGGCGGGATCCGGTGGCACGAGTCGCTGTTCTCGTACCGGTTCGCCGATCCCGACGCGCTCAACGACGACGACAGCGCCGCCTACATGCCGAAGAACGTGGTGATCAACCCGTTCTTCGACTGGGGCGACGACCGGCCGCCGCGCGTGCCGTACCACGAGAGCCTCATCTACGAGGCGCACGTCAAGGGCCTGACGAAGCTGCATCCGGCGATCCCCGAGGAGCAGCGCGGCACGTACGCCGCGCTGGCCCATCCGGTGATGATCGACCATCTGACCGAGCTGGGCGTGACGGCGGTCGAGCTGATGCCGGTGCACCAGCACGTCCCCGAGCACGCGCTGGTCGCGCGCGGCCTGACCAACTACTGGGGCTACAACACCCTCGGCTTCCTGGCGCCGCACAACGCCTACAGCTCGTCGGGGCAGCGCGGCGAGCAGGTGCTGGAGTTCAAGGCGATGGTGCGGGCGCTGCACGCGGCCGGCATCGAGGTGATCCTCGACGTGGTCTACAACCACACCGCCGAGGGCGACCACCTGGGCCCGACGCTGTCGTTCCGCGGCATCGACAACAACTCGTACTACCGGCTGCGCGACGACGACAAGCGCTACCACCTCGACTACACCGGCTGCGGCAACTCGCTGAACGTGCGCAGCCCGCACGCGCTCCAGCTGATCATGGACTCGCTGCGGTACTGGGTGCTGGAGATGCACGTCGACGGGTTCCGGTTCGACCTGGCCTCGGCGCTGGCGCGCGAGCTGCACGACGTCGACCGGCTGGCCGCGTTCTTCGACCTCGTCCAGCAGGACCCGGTCGTGTCCCAGGTGAAGCTGATCGCCGAGCCGTGGGACGTGGGCGAGGGCGGCTACCAGGTCGGCAACTTCCCGCCGCTGTGGACGGAGTGGAACGGCAAGTACCGCGACACCGTCCGCGACTACTGGCGGGGCCGGCCGGCGACGCTGCCGGAGTTCGCGTCCCGGCTGACCGGATCCAGCGACCTGTACGAGAACAGCGCCCGCCGCCCCTTCGCGTCGATCAACTTCGTGACCTGCCACGACGGCTTCACGCTCGCCGACCTGGTCGCGTACAACGGCAAGCACAACGAGGCCAACGGCGAGGGCAACCGCGACGGCACCGACGACAACCGGTCCTGGAACTGCGGCGCCGAGGGCCCGACCGACGACACCGACGTCCGGACGCTGCGGGCGCGCCAGCGCCGCAACTTCCTGGCCACGCTGTTCCTGTCGCAGGGCGTGCCGATGCTGTCGCACGGCGACGAGTTCGGCCGCACGCAGGGCGGCAACAACAACGCCTACTGCCAGGACAACGAGATCGCCTGGGTCTCCTGGGAGGACACGGGCGGCTGCGACCTGGAGTTCGTCCGCGTCCTGTCGCGGCTGCGGCGCGACCATCCCGTCTTCCGGCGCCGCCGCTTCTTCACCGGCGGCGCCCCGGGCGCCGCGCCCGCCGACATCGCCTGGCTGACGCCGGGCGGCGAGCCGATGACCGACCACGACTGGAACGCCGGGTTCGCGAAGTCGCTGGGCGTCTTCCTCAACGGCGACGCGATCACCGAGCCCGATCCGCGCGGCCGGCGGATCCGGGACGACTCGTTCCTGCTGCTGATCAACGCCCACTCGGAGCCGGTCGGGTTCGAGCTGCCCGGGCCGGAGTACGGCGAGCGCTGGGGGTACGCCCTGGACACCGCCGACCCGCGCGCGGTCGGCGAGCGGCCCCGCGTCAAGGCGCGCGACCAGGTCACGGTGGTGAGCCGCTCGCTGACGGTGCTCCGCCGGATCGTCTAGCGGCGGAGCACCGCCGGGCCGGCGCCTACCCGCCGGCCCGCACGGCGGTCAGCAGGACCAGCACGAACGTCGCGGCCGCGACCGCGCCGTGCAGGATGACGGCCTTGGCCGGGAACTCCTGCCCGGCGTCCCGGGCGTGCCGCCCGCCCCGCCCGACGAGCCAGCGCGTGAACAGCACGAACCCCTGCAGCATGACGACCAGCAGCGCCGCGAAGGCCCCCCACGCGTACACGGCCTGCCCGGTCGCCAGGTACGCCACCCAGACCAGCAGGCCCGCGACCGCCGCCAGGGGATGGCCGACCAGGACGAGGACCGGGTAGCGCGTCACCTTGGTCGCCTGCCCGAGCAGCCCGCCGGCGGTGATCCAGGTCGCCATCAGGTACGTGCCCGCGACCGCCGCCAGCAGCCAGGCCCCGAGTGCGGCGAACTCCACCCCCCGCTCCTTTCGGCGCAGTTCTTCCCTCCCGGGCGTAGTGTCCCCCGCGCGGCCGCCGGGCGTGACGGAAACGGCCGAATCGCGTACCGCCCGTTATCGGGTCCCCCGGCCGGGTGCAGTAGCTTGGCGGCATGCTCATGCGGCGACTCACCCCCGAGAACGGCAAGGCCGACCTGGCGGAGGCGTACGCCTACCCGCCCGACCTCGACGGCCCCTGGGTGCGGGCGAACATGGTGGCCAGCGCGGACGGGGCCGCGACCTGGGAGGGCCGCAGCGGCGGGCTGGGCGGGGAGGCCGACCGCCACCTGTTCCAGTTCCTGCGCGGCCTCGCCGACGTGATCGTGGTGGGCGCCGGAACGGTCCGCGCCGAGGGGTACGGGCCCGCGCGGCCCGACGCGTCCTGGGAGGGGCTCCGGGTCGGCCGCCCCGGGACGCCCGCGATCGCGATCGTGTCCCGCTCCCTGGACCTGGACTTCACCGCGCCGATCTTCACGGCGGCGGCTCCGGACGCGCGGACGATCGTGCTGACCGTCCGGGACGCCGACCCGGACCGGCTCCGCGCCGCCCGCGAGCACGCCGAGGTGATCACGGTGGGCCGGGCGGGCTGCGACTTCGCCCCGGCCTTCGCGCGGCTCGCGGAGATGGGCCACCGGCGGGTGCTCTGCGAGGGCGGCCCGCACCTGCTCGCCCAGGTGGCCGCCGCGGGCGCGCTGGACGAGCTGTGCCTGACCGTCAGCCCCGTGCTCGCCTCCGGGGACGCGCCCCGCGTCCTCAATGGGACGGCGCTGCCCCCGGCGGGCCGGCTGCGGCTCGCCCACGTGATCGAGGACTCCGACGACGAGGGCTTCCTGTTCCTGCGCTACGTGCGCAGCCGGTAGCGCAGGAACAGCACGCCCTCGTCCTCGTACACGGCCGCCGGCCGCAGCCGCACCTCCGCGGGCAGCTCCCCGAGCAGCCGCGTGTGCCGGGGGCCTCCCCCGTACAGCGTCGGCGCCACGTTCAGGCACAGCTCGTCGGCGAGGCCCTCCCGGATCAGCGAGGTCGTCAGCGCGGGCCCGCCCTCGCACAGCAGCCGCGGGAACTCCTCCCGGAGGAGCCGCACCGCGGCCGGGAGGTCGATCTCCTCCTCGCCCGCCGCGACGGCCCGTACCGGCGGGGCGTGCCGGGCCAGCGCGGCCCGCGAGGTGACCACGATCGTGGGCGTCTCGGCCGCGGTGAACAGCGGCAGCGACCAGTCCAGGTCGAGCGTGCGGCTCACGACCACGATCGGCGCGGGCGGGCCGCCGCGCCGCTCGCGCAGGTCGGCGCGCAGCCGGGCCGGCCCCAGCCGCCCGGTGCGGACCGTGCCCGCCCCCACCAGGATCGCGTCCGCCAGCGCCCGCAGCGTGCGGAAGACCCGGAAGTCGGCCTCGCCGCCCAGCCGGTCGGTCCAGCCCTCGTCGTCGGTGACCGACCCGTCGGCGCTCATCACCATGCCGATCCGCAGGGCGGGCGCGTCGCCGTACGCCTCGTAAGGATCGGCGTCGGCGGCGGGTTCGGGCAGCAGTCGGCGCATCCCCGCAGGTTAGCGCGGCGCCCCCGGCACGGGCCGAGGGCGGGGGCCGGTCTCCCGCGATGTCGGTGGCGGGGGCCAGGATGGGGGGATGGACCTGCCGATCAGCCTGCCGCTGTCGCCGATGCTGGCCAAAGCGGTCAAGACCATGCCCAAGGGCGAGGTGCTGTACGAGCCGAAGTGGGACGGCTTCCGGTGCATCGTCTTCCGCGACGGCGACGAGGTGGAGCTGTCCAGCCGCGGCGAGCGGCCGCTGACACGCTACTTCCCCGAGCTGGTCGAGGCGGTGAAGCGCGAGCTGCCCGAGCGCTGCGTGGTGGACGGCGAGATCGTCCTGCGCAGCGGCTCGCGGCTCGACTTCGACCGCCTCCAGCAGCGGATCCATCCCGCCGCGTCCCGGATCAACCTGCTGGCGGAGCGGACGCCGGCGTCGTTCATCGCCTTCGACCTGCTCGCGCTGGGCGACGAGTCGCTGATGGAGGTGCCGCTGGGCGAGCGCCGCCGGCGCCTGGTCGACACCCTCGGCAAGGTGGGCGCGCCGATCCACGTCACCCCGGCGTCCGACTCCTACGACACGGCCCTGCGCTGGTTCGAGGAGTTCGAGGGCGCCGGCCTGGACGGCGTCATCGCCAAGCCGCTGGACCTCCCGTACGAGCCCGACAAGCGGGTGCTGTTCAAGGTCAAGCACGAGCGCACCGCCGACTGCGTCGTCGCGGGCTTCCGCTGGCACAAGTCCGGCCCGGTCGTGGGCTCGCTGCTCCTCGGCCTCTACAACGCCGAGGGCGCCCTGCAGCACGTGGGCGTCGCGGCCTCGTTCACCATGAAGCGCCGCGCCGAGCTGGTCGAGGAGCTGCGGCCGTACCGGATGGAGGACTACACCGGCCATCCGTGGGAGGGCTGGGCCCGCCAGACCGAGGCCACCGCCGACCGGATGCCGGGCGCGGTGTCCCGCTGGAGCGGCAAGAAGGACCTGACCTGGGTCGCGCTGCGGCCGGAGCTGGTCGCCGAGGTCGCCTACGAGGGCATGGAGGGCACCCGCATCCGCCACACGGCGCGCTTCCGCCGCTGGCGGCCCGACCGCACGCCCGAGTCCTGCGATTACGAGCAGCTCGAGGTGCCGGTGGCGTACGACCTGGACAACATCTTCGCGGGCCCCGGCGCCTGAGCCGCGGCACCCCGCGTCCCGGACGGCACCGGGACGCGGGGCGGGCGGGAGCGGCCGCTAGGGGCGGCGCGTCTCGTTCTCGATCGTTTCGCGGATCCGGTCGCGGTCGGCTCGGGTGTCGGACTTGATGCCGACGTACGGGCGCAGGTAGGTCTGCTGCACGCCCGGGACGCGGTCCTCGACGACGAACGTGGCCTTGGTGGACGCCTCGGCGCCGGCGGTGCGGACGGTGGGAAGCGTCTTGAAGTCCGAGCGCATCTCGTCCCGGTCCAGCCGGCTGATCACGTAGCCGCGCTGGTTGTTGTAGAAGCGCAGATGCGGGTTGATCTTCAGGAACGGGTGGCTCGCCGGGTCGGAGTCGGCGCCGTCGCCGCCGCTGGTGATCGACGTGCAGACGAGCTCGGCGCCGATCGTCTTCGAGTCCGGGTCGTCGAAGTCCGCCTTCAGGTCGCTGGCCCAGTGGGCGTGGACGTCGCCGGTGAGGACGACCGGGTTGCGGACCTTCGCGGCCAGCCACCCCTTGGTGATGCGGTCGCGGGAGGCGACGTAGCCGTCCCAGCCGTCCATGCTGGTGACCTTGGCGGGGCCGGAGTCGTTGTCGCGCTGGGCGAAGAAGACCTGCTGGCCGAGGACGTCCCAGCGCGCCGCCGAGCGGCGGAAGCCGTCCAGCAGCCACTTCTCCTGGGCGTCGCCGGTGATGGAGCGCTTCGGGTCGCCCGCGGCGGCGCAGTCCTTGTAGCCGTCGCCGCACGCCTGGTCGTCGCGGTACTGGCGGGTGTCGAGCATGTGGAAGTTCGCCAGCCGGCCCCAGCGGACGCGGCGGTAGAGCTGCATCTGCGGTCCGCGCGGGACCGAGCTGCGGCGCAGCGGCATGTTCTCGTAGTACGCCTGGAACGCGGCGGCGCGGCGGGCGCGGAAGTCCGCCGGGTCGGGCGTGTCGGAGCCGGCCTCGGGCACCGCGCCGGCCCAGTTGTTCTCGGTCTCGTGGTCGTCCCAGACGACCAGCCAGGGCGCGGCGTGGTGGGCGGCCTGGAGGTCGGGGTCGGACTTGTACTGGGCGTGCCGCTGGCGGTAGCCGGCGAGCGTGACGGTCTCGGGGCCCTCGTGGTCGCGGACGTTGCCGCCCGGAATGGTGTA
The DNA here is from genome assembly GCF_041951345.1 of Actinomadura sp. 21ATH. Taxonomy (NCBI): domain Bacteria; kingdom Bacillati; phylum Actinomycetota; class Actinomycetes; order Streptosporangiales; family Thermomonosporaceae; genus Actinomadura; species Actinomadura sp. 21ATH. The sequence goes on from NZ_JBGNUR010000002.1 coordinate 1,028,912, forward strand.
GACGCCCTTCCGGTACTCGTACTGGTAGTCGCCCAGGTGCAGGACCAGGTCGGGGTGCTCCTCGGCCAGCCGGCGGTACGCGGTGAACAGGCCGTGCTCGTACTGCGAGCAGGACACGAACGCCATGGACAGCGCGGGCCCGAAGGACGACGGCCGGGGCGCGGTGAGGGCGCGGCCGACGGGCGAGACGAAGTTCGCGACGCGGAAGCGGTACCAGTACTCGCGGCCGGGGCGCAGGCCCCTGAGCTCGACGTGCACGCTGTGGGCCGAGGAGGGCCGGGCGGCGGCGGTGCCGCGCCGCTCGATCCGGCGGAAGCGCTCGTCGGCGGCGACCTCCCACCGCACCGGGAAGGTGGCGTCCGGCATGCCGCCGAGGCCGTCCTCGGCGAGCGGCCGCGGCGCGAGCCGGGTCCACAGGACGAAGCCCTCGTGGTCGGGGTCGCCGGCGGCGACGCCGAGCGTGAACGGGTCGCCGGCGAGGCCGCCGGGGGCGCGGCGGGCCGCGGCGTGCGCGGGCGCGGCCGCCAGGCCGGCGGCGACGCCCGTGGTGGCGAGGCCCGTGGTGGCGAGACCGGTGGTGACGAGGAACGATCTCCGGGCGAGCGGCTGGGGAGCGTCGGCCATGGCGTGACCCTTCGAACGGTCGGTGATGATCGCCGGAAAGCCTCACGGAGGCCGGTGACCGCGGCGTTCCGCGCAGATGACACGCGTTCCAACAGAACCCGATCTTTTCCGCCCGGCGCGGGCGGGCGGGCGGGGGACGCGCGAAGGGCCGGTAAAAGAAGAAAACCCCGGGCGGCGGGCACCGGGGCGGCACGAAGGATGGTAGGCTTCCGCCTGCAAACAGGCGTACAACACCTCCACCTTACGAACAGGAGACTACCGGACGCATGCGAGCCCGTCAAGTCAAGTCCGTACCGGAACCGATTTCCCAGCCGGACGCCGACGGCGCGCGGGAGGCCGCGACGCGCACCGAACAGGAGTACGTCACGCGTGTGTACGACCGGCTCGACGCCGAGCGCGAGCGGGCCGAGGCCGAGATGCGGTCGGGGCCGGCCCGCACCGGCGGCGGCAGCGCGTTCCAGGCCAGGGTCGAGCGGCAGGCGGCCGCCGAGGCGGCGGCGCGCCGGCTGGCCCGGCTGTCGGCCGTCGAGCGCGCCCTGTGCTTCGGCCGCATCGACCACCGCGCCGAGGGCGGCGAGCCCGGCGACACCTTCTACATCGGGCGCATCGGGCTGCGCGACGAGGACCGCGAGCCGCTGCTGATCGACTGGCGGGCCGCGGCGGCCCGCCCGTTCTACACCGCCACGCCCGGCTCGCCGGGGACGCTGGCCCGCCGCCGCCACCTCCACCTGCGCGGGCGCTCGGTGGTCCGGCTCGACGACGAGGTGTTCGACCTGGAGGGCCTGGCCGAGGACGACCGCACGACGATCGTCGGCGAGGCGGCGCTGCTGGCGACGCTGCGCCGCGGCCGCACCGGCCGGATGACCGACGTGGTCGCCACCATCCAGGAGGAGCAGGACCAGGTCATCCGGTCCGGGCTGCACGGCGTCCTGGTCGTGCAGGGCGGCCCGGGCACCGGCAAGACCGTCGCGGCGCTGCACCGCGCCGCGTACCTCCTCTACACCCACCGCGGCGTGCTCGAACGCCGCGGCGTCCTGGTCGTGGGGCCGAACGCGACGTTCCTGCGCTACATCGAGCAGGTGCTCCCCGGGCTCGGCGAGACCGACGTCGCGCTGGCGACCGTCGGCACGCTCTACCCGGGCGTGCGCGCCACCGAGTACGAGACGCCCGCGGCGGCCGTGCTGAAGGGCGACATCCGGATGGCGAAGCTGGTGGAGGCCGCCGTCCGGGACCGGCAGGCGGTCCCCGAGGGCGACCTGGAGGTGGCCGCCGACGACATGGTGCTGCGGGTCTCCCACGAGGACTGCGTCCGCGCCCGCGACCGCGCCCGGGCACTGCGCGCGCCGCACAACATCCAGCGCCGGCTCTACGTGCACGACCTGCTGGAGGCGCTCGCGCTGAACCGCGCCGAGCAGTACGACCGGCTGGCCGACGAGCCGCTCGAGCAGATGATCGCCGAGGGCGGCGTGCCCGACTGGCTCCAGGAGCTGATCGACGAGGCCGAGGACGAGCCGCTGCTGGACGAGGCCGATCTGAAGCTCTCCAAGGAGGCGCTCTGGCAGACCCCGTCCGTCCGGGCGGCGATCGACGCGCTCTGGCCGGAGCTCACCCCGCAGCGCCTGCTCGCGGACCTGTACGCCGACCCCGCCGCGCTCGACCGGGCCGGCGGCCATCTGTCCGCGACCGAGCGGCGGCTGCTGCACCGCCCCGCCGGCGCGGACTGGACGGTGTCGGACGTGCCGCTGCTGGACGAGGCGGCCGAGTGGCTGGGCCAGGACGACACCGCCGACCGGATCCGGGCCCGCGCCGCCGCGGCCGAGCAGGCCGAGGAGGAGCGCTACGCCCGCGAGGCGATCGAGTCCACCGGGCAGACCGGGGTGGACTGGATGAACGCGGCGGACTGGGTCGACGCGGCCACCCTCGCCGGGCGCCACCACGACGACGGCCCGCCGCTGACCACGGCCGAGCGCGCCGCCGCCGACCGGCAGTGGGCGTACGGGCACGTGATCGTGGACGAGGCCCAGGAGCTGTCGGAGATGGCGTGGCGGACGGTGATGCGCCGCGTCCCAACGCGTTCCCTGACGGTGGTCGGCGACATCGCGCAGACCGGCAGCCCGGCCGGGGCGCGGTCGTGGGGCCAGATGCTCGACCGGTACGTCCCGGGCCGGTGGCGCGAGCAGCGGCTGATGGTCAACTACCGCACCCCGGCGGCGATCATGCGGGTGGCCGCGGACGTGCTGGCCGCGGTCGCGCCCGACCAGGTGCCGCCGGAGCCGGTCCGCGACGACGGCCCGCCGCCGCGCGCGCTGCGGCTCCGTCCCGCGGACCTGCCGGGCCTCGTCGGCGCGGAGCTGGCCGAGATCGACACCGGCGAGCGCGACGCGGGCCGGCTGGCGGTGATCTCGTCCGGCCGGCGCTACCCGGGGGTCCGCGCGGCCCTGCCGGACGCCGAGTACGGCGCGACCCCGGAGGCGCTCGACTCCCCCGTGGTGGTGCTCACCACCGACGAGGCCAAGGGCCTGGAGTTCGACTCGGTGATCGTCGTCGATCCGGCCGGGATCATGTCCGAGTCGCCGCGCGGCGGCCAGGACCTGTACGTCGCGATCACCCGCGCCACCCGCCGCCTCACGGTCGTCCACGACGGCGACCTGCCCCCGGTCCTCGCCGCCCTCACCCCGGCGGACTGACCCGCCGCGGCGCGGCGTCCTCCCCCGGCCGCCGGGGGAGGGCGCCGGCGGGGCCCGCGCGGCCTAGCCCTTCAGGGGAGCGGAGTGCCAGCGCCAGCGCGTGCGGCGCGGGCGGCCCGGCAGTTCGGCGCGGCCGGTCGCCCACAGCAGGGCCGTCCAGGGATCGCCGTCCTGGGGCACGTCCGGGAAGAGGCGGGCGAGGGACGGGGCGCACAGGCCGGCGGGCGGCGTCCAGCCGAGACTGAGGCCGGCGGCCATGTCGTGGGTGTGGACCAGCGTCTCCACGACGCCCATCGCCGCGAAGCCGGGCGGGTCCGCGACACCGAAGCTGTGGTACGAGCGCAGCTCCGGCGGCGCCGCGCGGACCAGGGCGCTCAGCATCGCGCCGCTCGCCTCCAGCACCTGGAGGAGGCCGGCCGGGCCGGCCGCGCGGTCGGCGTGGATCGCGTTCCGGGGGCCGCCGGGCCGGCGGCTCTCCCAGCCGAACGGCACCGGGCCGTCCACGGCGGGCGCGGCGGGGCCGAGCTGCGCGGCGTACGAGAAGAGGTCGTCGGCCAGGTGCTCGGCGGTCTCCCAGCAGGTCCAGTCGAGGGAGCCGGCCTTGCGGTCCCAGGCGTCCGGGGCGGCGGGGCGGAGGGTGTCGAGCGCGAGCCGGACGGCCCGGTCGAGATCGTCGGCGAGGGGCATGCGGTCCTGTCGGTCGGTCAGTCGATCACGGGGCTGCGGCGTTCGAGGAACGCCACGTCGCGCCAGCGGCTCGTGCCGCCGAACTCGTGCCGCGCCATGCGCTCGCGGACGCCGATCGTGCGGAAGCCGAGGGCCTCGTGCAGGCGGATGCTGGCGACGTTCTCGGGGAAGATCCCGGCTTGGAGCGTCCAGAGGCCGCCGCGCTCGCTGGAGTCGATCACGGCGCCGAGCAGGGCCCGGCCCACGCCGCGCCCCTGCGCCGCGGGGTCGATGTAGATCGAGACCTCGGCGACGCCGGCGAAGCAGGCGCGCTCGGAGATCGGGGACAGCGCCGCCCAGCCCAGCACGCGGTCGGCGTCGCGGGCCACGAAGCGGTGCGCGGCGAGCTTGCCGGCGTCGAATCTGTCCCAGCTCGGGGCGGCCGTCTCGAACGTCGCGTTGCCGCCGTCGATCCCGCTCTGGAAGATGGCCAGCACCTCGCCGGCGTGCTCGGGCAGCATCGGAAGGATCTCCACCCCACCACTCTAAGGAGTGGTCAGGAGTGCTGGAGATGCGCCAGGGTCCGGGCCAGCTCGGCGCCGATGGCCCGGCCGGCGGCGGCCGGGTCGCGGTCGCGGACCGCCTCGACGAGCGCGGCGTGCGCGTCGGTGCCCGCCTCCTCCTCGTGCTCGTGCACGTCGATGATCCGCACCAGGTCGAGCAGGCCCTCCCGCAGGACCGGGAGGAACTCGGCGAACAGGTCGGTCAGCAGCGGGTTCCGGGCCGCCGCGACGACGGCCCGGTGCACGGCGATGTCGGCGTCCACGAACGGCTCGACCGGCCCGCCGATGGCCGCGTCCCGGGCCGCCAGCGCCACGTCGAGGGCGGCCAGGTCGGCGTCGGTGCGGCGGGCGGCGGCCAGCTCGGCGGCCCTGACCTCGATCATCATCCGGATCTCGTACACGTCGGCGACCGAGGCGCGGCGCAGCCGGGCTGCCCATTCCCCGGCGGGCTCGGTGGCGACGACGAAGACGCCGGCGCCCTGCCGGGTCCGCAGCAGGCCCGCGCCGGCCAGCGCGCGGATCGCCTCCCGCACGGTCGAGCGCCCCACGCCCAGCTCGGCGGCCAGGGTCGTCTCGCCCGGCAGGCGGCTCCCGACCGGCCACTCCCCCGCCGCGATCCGGTCGCGGAGGTTGCGGGCGGCCTGCTCGGCGAGGGGGCTGGGGGTGAGCATGCGGAGTCCTTCACACCGGGCACCAACTTGTCTGAGAAGCTGACAAGCCCTAGCCTACGTGACCATGCTGTCGCGCAGCCTGCTTCTCGGCCGCCGCGGCGGGGCCTGATTCCGACCGGCACCCCGCCGCGGGGTCCGGTGCTGCCGGTCGTCCGACGACGGCGAGGAACAGCCAGCATGAACTTCCCGACCCTGAACACCCCGGCCGGCCCGGCGGGCCCCGACGCGTGGAACCCGCAGCGCGCCGGCTCGATGCCGTCCCACCGCTACAAGCCCGCCCACGAGCGGGTCACGATCCCCGGGATCGACCGCACCTGGCCCGCCCGCCGCATCGAGCGGGCGCCGCTGTGGGTGCCCGTCGACCTGCGCGACGGCAACCAGGCGCTGGCCGAGCCGATGGACCCGGCCCGCAAGCGCCGCATGTTCGACCTCCTGGTGGCGATGGGCTTCAAGGAGATCGAAGTCGGCTACCCGTCGGCCAGCCGGACCGACTTCGACTTCGTCCGCGAGCTGGCCGGGTCGCCCGGGCTGCCGGACGACGTGACGGTCGTGGTGTTCACCCCGGCCCGCCGGGAGCTGATCGACCGGACCTTCGCCGCGATCGAGGGCATCCCGCGCGCGGTCGTCCACCTGTACACGGCGACCGCCCCGACCTGGCGCGACATCGTCCTGGGCCACGACCGCGACGCGCTGTACGAGCTGATCCGGGACGCGGCCGGGCACGTCGCGCGGCTGGCCGGCGACCGCCCCGGGTGGCGCTTCGAGTTCTCCCCCGAGGTCTTCAATCTCACCGAGCCCGACTTCGTCCTGCGCGTCTGCAACGGGCTGACGGAACTGTGGGACGCCTCGCCCGACCGGCCGGTGATCCACAACCTGCCCGCCACCGTCGAGATCGCCACCCCGAACGTGTACGCCGACCAGATCGAGTACATGCACCGCCACCTGGACCGCCGCGACTCGGTGATCCTGTCGGTGCACCCGCACAACGACCGCGGCACCGGCGTGGCCTGCGCGGAGCTGGCGATGCTGGCCGGGGCGCAGCGGGTGGAGGGCTGCCTGTTCGGCAACGGCGAGCGCACCGGCAACGTGGACCTGGTCACGCTGGCCCTCAACCTGCACGCGCAGGGCGTCGACCCGATGATCGACTTCTCCGACATCGACGAGATCCGCCGCACCGTCGAGCACTGCAACCGGATCCCCGTCCACGTCCGGCACCCGTACGGCGGCGACCTGGTCTACACCGCCTTCTCCGGCACGCACCAGGACGCGATCGGCAAGGGCATGGCGCACCACGCCCGGCGGGCCGCCGAGCTGGGCGTCCCGGCGGACCAGGCCCCGTGGGAGGTCCCGTACCTGCCGATCGACCCGGCCGACGTGGGCCGCGACTACGAGGCGGTCATCCGCGTCAACAGCCAGTCCGGCAAGGGCGGCATCGCCTACCTGCTGGAGACCGCGTACGGCCTGGACCTGCCGCGCGGGCTGCGCGTCGAGTTCTCCCGGATCGTCCAGGAGGCGACCGACGGCAGCGGCGAGGAGATGACCGCCGAACAGCTGCACGAGCTGTTCCGGGCGACGTACCTCGACGGCGGCCCGATCGTCCTGGAGGCCCGGCGCACGGCGCACACCGGCCCCGCCCGAGAGGACTTCACGACCGACATCGCCATCGCGGGCCGCACGTACAGGGGCACCGGCGAGAACGACGTTTCGGCCGTCGCCGATGCCCTGGACGCGGCGGGCGTGAAGGTAGAAGTCCTGGACCTGGAAGAACGCGCCGGCACCGCGTACGTCCGGTGTCGCGTGGACGGCGTCACGCGGTGGGGCGCGGGCGACGACCCGGTACGGGCCGTACTGTCGGCCGCCAACCAGGCCGCGCGCTGGTAGAGCCGCCCCGCGCGGACCTCAGCCACCGCGCGGGCGCGCTCGCCCGTTCACGGTCACGTAGCGAGCCGCCAGGCGAGCGCAGCGGGCCTGCGATGCGGTAAGACAGCGGCGGGCCGCCGGTGCCGCAGCCCCGGTCGGCCGGCGGCCCGCCGCCGGTCACCGGCGCCGGCGGCGCCGGGGGCCCATGGGACGGCGCCAGGAGAGGCCGGTGCCGGGGATGCGGAACGTCATCTCCTTGCGGCCGTCGGCGGTGCGGGTGTAGCGGGCGCCGCGGCCGCCGACGCTGTGGCCGACACCCGACCTCGACAGGTTGAGGCGGAACGGCCCCATCTTGATCGATTTCCGGTAGCTCCAGCCCATCGTCTCCTCCAGACGGTTCGCCGCGACCGTGCCCGCGCGGCGGCCGTCCATTCCCCGTCCTCCTCAGGGTCCGACCGGAAACCGCGTTACGGGCATCTTCCGACCAAAAGCGGCCGGTTTTCCCCAAGGCGGCGACCTTTACCCGCCCCGTCCGGGCGAGGAGCCTGTGCCTCTGACAGTGATCAACTACACCGGAGGTGCGGGTTGACCAGGAGACCCCTGCGACGCAGCGCCACGATCGCCACGCTGGCCGCCGCCGCCCTGATCGGGGCGGGCGGGGCCGCGGAGGCGCGTGCCGCCGTGCCGAGGATCGTGGTGAAGGACGGGCTCACCCAGCCCGCCTTCTCCTACAAGGACGCCATCCGCGAGCACGTCTACGTCGAGTCGCCCGTCGACAGCGACCGGGACGGCAGGCGCGACCGGGTGCGCGCCGACATCGTGCGGCCGAAGGAGTCCGACCGGGGCCTGAAGGTGCCGGTCATCATGGACGCCAGCCCGTACTACGACAACTCCGGGCGCGGCAACGAGGCCGAGCGCAAGACCTACGACGCGAACGGGAACCCGGTGAAGTTCCCGCTCTTCTACGACAACTACTTCGTCCCGCGCGGCTACGCGTTCCTCGCCGTCGACATGATCGGGACGACGCGGTCGGACGGCTGCCCGACCTCCGGCGGGGCGCCGGACGTCCTCGGCGCCAAGGCCGTGGTGGACTGGCTGAACGGCCGCGCCAAGGCGTACCGCGCGGACGGCTCCCAGGTGCGGGCCGGCTGGAGCACCGGCCGCACCGGCATGATCGGCAAGTCGTACGACGGCACGCTCGCCAACGGCGTGGCCGCGACCGGGGTCCGCGGGCTGGAGACCATCGTCCCGATCTCGGCGATCAGCGGCTGGTACGACTACAGCCGCATGAACGGCGTGAAGTACTGGAACGACGAGCAGCCCTGGCTCGCCGACTACGTCGACACCGACCCGCCCGCCAAGTGCGCCGCCGTGCGCGCCGAGCTGGACCGGGGCGAGGACGACGCGACCGGGAACTACAACGCCTACTGGGCGGAGTCGAACTACCGGCACGGCACGGTCGGGAACGTCGGGAACGTCCGGGCCAGCGTCTTCGCCTTCCACGGCGTCAACGACCTGAACGTCAAGACCAACCACTTCTCGCTCTGGTGGGAGGGGCTCGCGAAGCGCGGCGTCACCCGCAAGGTGTGGCTGTCGCAGCGCGGGCACGTCGACCCGTTCGACACCCGCCGGGAGAAGTGGATCGCGACGCTGCACCAGTGGTTCGACCACGAGCTGCACAAGATCAGGAACGGCGCGCTGCGGGAGCCGCGCGCCGACATCGAGGTGGGCCCCGACCAGTGGATCACCCAGCGCGACTGGCCCTCCCCCGGCGCCCGCGCGCTGACCCTGCGCCCCGGCGAGGACGGCTCGCTCGGCGGCGACCGCGGCCGCGGCACCGGCACGTTCACCGACGCGCCCGGCCCTGAGGGCACGGGCTACAGCGAGGGCGACCTGGTCAGCGACCCGACGGCGGCCAAGCCCTACCGGCTGGCGTACGTCTCGGGCCCGGTGCCCCGGACGGCGCGCATCTCGGGCACCCCGTCCGCGAGCCTCAGGGTCAGGCTCGACCGGCCGACCGCCAACCTCACCGCCCTCCTGGTCGACTACGGCGAGGACACCCGGATCGACTACCTCGGCCGCGGCGAGGGCATCGAGACCCTGGCCACCGAGAGCTGCCACGGCGAGAGCACCGCGACCGACGACGCCTGCTACCGGCAGACCCGCACGAAGACGGTCACCGCGCCGGTGAACGTCGTCGGACGGGGCTGGCTCGACGCCCAGAACCACGCCTCGCTCAGCGACCCGCGCCCCCTGAGGCCCGGCGAGTACTACGGCGTGCGCTGGGAGACCCTCAGCCAGGAGTACGTCGTCAAGAAGGGCCACCGGCTCGCGCTGATCATCGCGGGCACCGACGCCGACTACACCACCGAGACGCCCACCGGCGCCCAGGTGACCGTGGACCTGGCGGGCAGCTCCGTCCGCGTTCCGGTCGTGCTCGACTCCGCGGACGCCTCCGCGTTCGCCGCGCCCGAGGCCCGCGACACCTGGCGGGGCCCGGCGGACGTCGTCCTCCCCGTCCAGCCGCGCGAGTTCCGCTGACGGCCTGATCCCGCGAGCCGCCGGTCCGCCCGGGCCGGCGGCTCGCCGCTTTCCGCACGGCCGTGCCCGTCAGCGCTCGTCAGTGGCCGTCTCGGTCCTTGCTGGGCTGGACGCGCTTGGGCTCACCGGGCATCTTCGGGTAGTTCGGCGGGTACGGCATGTCGCCGAGCCCGTGGTCGCTCTCGTCCCGGTCGGCCATCTCCAGGAGCGGCTCCAGCGAGAACGCCCGGTCGTCGATGGCCGCGTGCAGGTCGCCGACCTTGGCGAAGCGCTCGGGCATCGTCACGATGGTGAAGTCCTCGGGCCGGACGTCGCCCAGCTCGTCCCAGGTCACCGGCGCGGAGACGGGCGCGTGCGGGGCCGGGCGGACGCTGTAGGCGGAGGCGATCGTCCGGTCGCGGGCGTTCTGGTTGAAGTCCACGAAGATCTGCTCGCCGCGCTCCTCCTTCCACCACTTCGTCGTCACCTGCTCGGGGACGCGGCGCTCGATCTCCCGGCCGAACGCGAGGGCGGACCGGCGGACCTCGGTGAAGGTCCAGCGCGGCTCGATCCGCACGTAGATGTGGACGCCGCCCTTGCCGGAGGTCTTGACGAAGCCGGTGTAGCCCAGCTCGTCCAGCAGGTCGCGGGCGGGGCCGAGGGCGACCCGGACGGCGTCCTCGAAGCCGGTGCCGGGCTGCGGGTCGAGGTCGATGCGCAGCTCGTCGGGATGGTCGACGTCACCGGCGCGGACGGGCCAGGGATGGAACGTGAGCGTGCCGAGGTTGGCGGCCCAGGCGACGGCGGCGACCTCGGTGGGGCAGACCTCGTCGGCGGACCGGCCGCTCGGGAAGTCGATCCGGGCGGACTTGACCCAGTCGGGCGCGTTCTTCGGGATGCGCTTCTGGTAGAACGCGTCGGCGCCGTGCGGGTTGTCGCGGGTGGCGAGGCGGGCGCCCTCGAAGACCCCGGACGGCCACCGTTCGAGCGTGGTGGGGCGGTCGCGGGTGGCGCGCAGGATCCCCTCCCCCACGGCCAGGTAGTACTCCACGAGCTGCCGCTTGGTGTAGCCGTGCTCGGGGAAGTACACCTTGTCGGGATTGGTCACCTTGACGAGCCGATCCCCTACCGGGATCTCGATGAACGGCGAGGCCATGCTGGCACGTTAACCCACGCGTCGGACAGAGTCGGGAAAGCCCGGCACGAGGTAACGTCATGAGCATGGGGAAGATCCACAAGACCGAGGAAGAGTGGCGGGCGCAGCTCAGCCCCGAGGAGTACCACGTGCTCCGCGAGGCGGGCACCGAGCGGCCGTTCACGGGGGAGTACACCGACACCAAGACGGTGGGCGTCTACCGGTGCCGGGCCTGCGGGGCCGAGCTGTTCCGCTCCGAGACGAAGTTCGACTCGCACTGCGGCTGGCCGTCGTTCTACCAGCCGTCGGAGTCCGACGCGGTCGTGCTGATCGAGGACCGGTCGCTGGGCATGGTCCGGACCGAGGTGCGGTGCGCGAACTGCGACTCGCACCTGGGCCACGTCTTCGAGGGCGAGGGGTACGACACCCCGACCGACAAGCGGTTCTGCATCAACTCGGTGTCGCTGGCCCTCGAACCGGCCGCCGGCTGACCAGCCGGCGCCGGTCCCGGGGGCCGCTCCGGGGAATCCGGGGGGAATCCGGGGAAAGGGCTCAGCGGGTCTCGCCGACCTCGCAGTCGTCCTTGTCGCTCTGCTTGTTGGCGAGGACGACGCTGCCGTTCCCGGAGCTCTTGCCGTGCACGAAGACGCGGGGCTCGGTGTCCCCGCCGTTCTTCAGGAACTCGAGGGTCCACTCGCAGAGGGAGACGGCCGGCTTCGAGTTCTCGTCGCCCTCCTCCAGATCGGTGTAGACCCGCAGGAAGTCGCCGGTGCGCTGCACGTCCTTGACGTACTTGGCGACCTTCCTGTCCGGGTCCTTGGTCTGGATGTAGGGGAGGACGTCGGCCGTGTCGTCCCCGGGCGGCGCCGCCGGATCGCTCGCGGCCGGGGTGGCGGAGGCGGAGGGGCGCTTCTTCTGCGCGGCCGCCGCGGCGTCGTGCCCGCCGCCGCCGTCGGCCGCCGCGAACGCGACCCCGGCGACCACCGCGGCGAGCGCGACCGTGGCGGTGCCCGTGCCCGCCGCCACCAGCCCGCGTCTCCCCCGCGCCGCCCCGGCCAGCCGGTTCCACCGGACGCTGATCTGGGACGGCGGTTTGGCGTGCCGGCCGCGGCCGTGCCTGGGAGGAGCTTTGGTCACGGCCAGCACTTTACTGGCCTTTCGGCCGGACCCGGCCCGCATCGCGCGATCCGCCGCGCGGGCCGGGGCCGCGGCCGCTAGGGAAGGCCCGCCACCAGCTCCGCGACCGGCTTGCGGCGGCCGGTGTAGAAGGGGATCTCCAGCCGGACGTGCCGGCGCGTCTCCGAGCCGCGCAGGTGCCGCATCAGGTCCAGGATCCGGTACAGCTCGTCCGCCTCGAACGCCAGGATCCACTCGTAGTCGCCCAGCGCGAACGACGGCACCGTGTTGGCCCGCACGTCGGGGTAGTCCCGCGCCATCATGCCGTGCTCGGCGAGCAGCGCGCGGCGCTCGTCGTCGGGCAGCAGGTACCACTCGTACGAGCGCACGAACGGGTACACGCACACGTGCGCGCGGGGCTCCTCGTCGGCCAGGAACGCCGGGATGTGCCCCTTGTTGAACTCGGCGGGGCGGTGCAGCGCCATCTGCGACCACACCGGCTCGCTCGCCCGCCCCAGCGCCGTGCGGCGGAAGCGGGAGTACACCTCCTGAAGGTCCTCCGACGTCGGCGCGTGCCACCAGAACATGTAGTCGGCGTCCGCGCGCAGGCCCGCTACGTCGTACAGGCCGCGCGTCGTCACGTCCTTCTGCGCGGCCTGGTCGAGCAGGTCCTGCACCTCGCCCGCGTCCTTCTCCCCCACGACGCCGGTGTCCTTGACGCGGAACACCGACCACATCGTGTAGCGGATGACCTGGTTCAGGTCGCGCGCCTTGGGCTTGCCCTCTGCCATGCTCATTCCCTCCCGGCTCTCGCCCGGCTCTCCAGAAACTCCTGCACCCTGGCCGCCGCGGCGCGCGCGCTCGCGATGCAGGCCGGGATCCCCAGTCCGTCGTACGCCGCGCCCGCCACGGCCAGTCCCGGCTCCTGGAGGACGGCGGCGCGGACGCGCGCCACGCGGTCGGCGTGGCCCACGTTGTACTGCGGCAGCCCCCCGCCCCAGCGGGTCACCCTGCTCTCCAGGGGAAGCTCCGAGACCCCGCAGGTGGCCGCGAGCTCCGTCATCGCGGCGGCCTTGAGGTCCTCGTCGCCCCGCTGCAGCGCCTCCTCCTCGCGGAACCGCCCGATGGAGCACCGCACGGCGATGACGCCGGGCTCCCGGTCGCGCAGGTGCGGCCACTTGATCGAGCTGAACGTGACCGCCTTGACCTCGCGCCCCTCCACGGCCGGCACCAGGTAGCCGCTGCCCGCCGGGAGGCGGCGGAACGCGGTCGCCGAGTAGGCGAGCGTGATGATGGCCATGCTCGCGTAGTCGATGCGGGCCAGCTCGCGCGCGGCGGCCGGGACGTCGGCGTCCAGGAGGCGCGCGGCGGGCGCGGCCGGCACGGCGAGCACGACGGCGTCCGCGTCCATCCGCTCGGGGTCCCGGGCGGAGCCCAGGGTGAGGCGCCAGCCCTCCGGGGTACGGCGCAGCTCGCGGACCGCCGTCCCGGTACGGACCGACCCGCCGGCGGCGGCGAGGTCCTCGGCGACCAGGTGCGGCAGGGTGCCGAGCCCGCCGGGCAGCGTCGCGAACACCGGCCCGGCCCGCGCGGGGTCGGGCGCCGACTCCCGGATGCCGCGCACGGCGGCGATGAGCGAGCGGTGCGAGCGGGCGGCGGCGGCCACGGCGGGCAGGGTCGACTCGAACGAGAGCTCCTCGACGCGGCCCGCGTACACGCCGCCCAGCAGCGGCTCGACGAGCCGGTCGACGACCTCCCGGCCCATCCGGGCGCCGATGTAGTCGGCGACGGACACGTCGCTGCCGCGCGGCGTCTCGCGGAGCAGCAGGTCGAGCGGGACGCGGGCCGTCCCCGCGGCGGACAGCACGTGCGAGCCCGCCAGCGCGCGCAGGTCGGACGGGACGCCCATGACCTGCCCCGACGGGATCCGGCGGAGCGCGCCGTGGCTGAGGATCGCGGACGAGGTCGTCCCCGGGTGCACCAGCTCGCCGGACCGGCCGAGGTCCCGGACCAGGTCCAGGCCCTCCGGGCGGCGGGCCAGCATCGACTCCGCGCCCTCGTCCACCGGTACCCCGGCGATCTCGCTGACCTGGAGCTTGCCGCCGATGCGCGGGGAGCCCTCCAGTACGGTCACGCGCGCGCCGCCGCGGGCCAGGATCCGGGCCGCCGCGAGGCCCGCGATGCCGGCCCCGACGACCACGACATGGGAGGTGCTCATGCCTTCAACGATCCCAGACACCCCCGGCGGACCCGGCGGCACCCCACCGCACGGGACCGTTCCGGCGGCCCCCGCCCCCGGGCCCGGCCCGGGACATGACCTGGGACGTGACCTGGGCGCGGCCTCATCGTGGCCGGATCGCGATCCGGCGGCCGGAACGGTGATCTGCGTCATACCGTCAGACCGGCCATGGTGACCGTCAGAACCGTCAGACACGCCGTGTGCGTGCTCGCCGTACTGCTGCTGGCCGGCGCCCTGGCCGCCTGCGGCGGAGGCGGCGGCAGCGATTCCGCCGGGGCGCCCGCGCCCGCCACGGCGGCCCAGGAGGGCGGGGGCGCCCGGGACACCACGACCAACCGCTACTCGGGCGGCGGTTCCACCGGCTCCGGCGGCTCCGCCTCGGGCGGCCAGGGCGGCGCCCGGGCCCCCGGACGGCTCCCCGTGCCGGCCGGGCGCGCCGTCGTCTACTCGGCCGACCTCCGGGTGGAGGCCGAGGGCGTCGAGGAGGCCGCGGCGAAGGCCAAGCAGCTGGCCGGCGCGGCGGGCGGGTACGTGGCGAACGAGTCCTCGTCCACCGACCCCGCGACGGCCCGGCTCACCCTGAAGGTCCCCGCGGACCGGTACGCCGGCGTCCTGGACCGGCTGGCCCGGCAGCTCGGCGAGAAGCTCTCGCTGCGCCAGGAGGCCGAGGACGTCACCGAGCAGGTCGCGGACGTCGACAGCCGGGTCCGGTCGGCCGAGGCCACGCTCGCCTCGTTCCGCAAGCTGCTGGACCGGGCGGACACGGTCGGCGAGGTGATCAACGTCGAGGAGCAGATCGCGACCCGGCAGGCCGATCTGGAGGCCCTCCAGGCGCGCCAGAAGGCCCTCAAGGCGAGCACGGCCTACGCGACCGTGTCGCTCGTCGTCCAGTCGCCCGAGGACGCCCCCAGGCGCGACGAGGACCCCAAGGGCTTCGTCGGCGGCCTGAAGAGCGGCTGGGAGGCGTTCACGGGCTTCCTGTCCGGGCTGGCGCTCGTGACGGGCTGGCTGCTGCCGTTCCTGGCGCTCGCCGCCGCCGTCGGCGTCCCCGCGTACCTCCTGCGGCGCCGGTGGCGGAGGGCGCACCCCGCCCCGCCGAAGCCGCCGGCCCCCGTCCGGGTCCCGGCCCGGGAGGTCGTCCCCGGCATGGAGAGCATGGAGAGCATGGAAACGGGAGAGTCCGAACAGGCCGCAGAGGCCGCAGAGGCCGCAGAGGCCGCGAAGCCCGCGGAACCGGCCCGGGAGGGCGCCCCCGAGGCGCCCCGGTAGCGGCCGGCGGGCCCGTCAGCGCGCGCTCGCCTCGTGGACCAGGTCGGCGAGGCGGGCGAGCATGTCGGGGTTCGTCGCCGGCAGCACGCCGTGCCCCAGGTTGAAGACGTGGCCCTCGGCGGTACGGCCGCGCTCCAGGACGTCGCGCGCCCGCCGCTCGACGACCTCCCAGGGGGCGAACAGCAGCGCCGGGTCCAGGTTGCCCTGGAGGGCCTTGCCGGCCTCGACCCGGCGGACGGCCTCGTCGAGCGGCACCCGCCAGTCGACGCCCACCACGTCGGCCCCGGCCTCGCCCATCAGCCCGAGCAGCTCGCCCGTGCCGACGCCGAAGTGGATGCGGGGCACGCCCAGCGGCTCCATCGCCGCGAAGATGCGGCGGGTGTGCGGCAGCACCGACGCCCGGTAGTCCTCCGGCGCGACCGCGCCCACCCACGAGTCGAACACCTGGATCGCGCTGGCGCCCGCGGCCACCTGGACCTTCAGGAACCCGATCGTGATGTCGGCGAGCCGCTCCATCAGCTCCGCCCACAGCTCGGGCTCCCCGTACATCAGGGCCTTCGTGCGGTCGTGGTTCTTGGACGGGCCGCCCTCGATCAGGTACGAGGCGAGCGTGAACGGGCCGCCCGCGAACCCGATCAGCGGGGTGCCACCCAGCTCGCCGACCAGGCCGCGCACGGCCTCGGTGACGTACGGCACGTCGTCGGGCTCCAGCGGGCGCAGCCGCGCCGCGTCCGCGCGGTCCCGGATCGGGTCGGCGATCACCGGGCCGACGCCCGGCTTGATGTCCAGGTCGATCCCGATGGCGCGCAGCGGCACCATGATGTCGCTGAAGAAGATCGCGGCGTCCACCGCGTACCGCCGCACCGGCTGCATCGTGATCTCCACGATCAGGTCCGGCCGGGCGCACGCCTCCAGCATCGCCACGCCCTCGCGGGCCTTAAGGTACTCCGGGAGCGACCGGCCGGCCTGGCGCATGAACCAGACCGGGGTGTGCGGAACGGGCTCGCGGCGGCACGCCTTCAGGAAGGCGCTCTCGCGGAGCCCGGCGGAGTCCTGCGGAACATCAGCGTCGGTGACCACCCCACGATGGTCCCACGGCCTCGCCGGACCCGCGCACCAGGTCCCCTGGTGCCCGTACGGCCGCCCCGGCCGTCCACGAAGTTCCGGACACGCCGAGCGAAGTCCCGCATTCTGTCGGTGGCTCGTGCGAACGTGATCCGTGTCATAGCCGAGGGAGGTCCCCCTTGTACTGTTCCACCTGCGGCGACGAGCGCGAATTCGAGCGGCCGCCCTGCCAGGACGGGCACGGCCCCGACTGCCCCGAGCTGGCGTGCGTCGAGTGCGGCTCGGCCGTCCTGACCGGCTTCCCGGCCGGCACCCCGGGCCCCGCCTCCGATGCCGATGCCGACTCCGATGCCGGCGCCGGCTCCGCCGCCCCCTCGGCGCCCGCTCCGGCCCCCGGCCCTCCGGGGTCCGGCCGGACCGCGTCCCAGCGGGCCGTGGCCTGACCGGCCCGGCCCCCGAAACGAAATCACCTGTGCTGTGCCTGTCTCCTCCACGCCCCCCGGCCTCACGGGCTGCCCTCCCGGGCACCCGAACGGCCCCCACCGGCCTTACCGCCCCGCGCCGCCGCCCGCGGCCGGCGCCACGGCCGACCTCCCCGACCCACTCCCCGCCGACCTTCCCGGCGGCCTCCCCGGTGACCCCGGCGGCGATGCCGACCTCACGGCCGGTGCGCCCGTGACCCCGGCGCCGTTCCAGAAGGCGGTCGAGACGCTGCGCGCGATCATCGACGGCCCGCCGCTGCGGCCCGAGCTCGACCTGGAGGACATGCCCGCCCCCCAGCGCCTGGCGCCGTACGCCACGGCCATGTCGGGCAGCGTCTACCGCGAGGACGACACCGAGGTCGCGATGGGGCGGCTGATCGTCCTGTACGACCCCGAGGGCCGCTCCGGCTGGACCGGCGGGTTCCGCGTGGTGGCCTACATCCGGGCCGACCTGGAGCCGGAGATCGCCGCCGACGAGCTGATCGGCCCGGTGGCCTGGAGCTGGCTGCTGGAGGCGCTGGAGCCGGCCGGGTACGCGGGCGAGTCCGGCACGATCACCCGCGCGGTCTCCGAGAGCTTCGGCGACAAGCGCGACGAGCCGTCCACCACCGAGCTGGAGCTGCGCGCCTCGTGGTCCCCGACGGGCGACGACCTGGAGGGGCACGTGCGCGCGTGGTGCGAGGTGATGTGCACCACGGCGGGCCTGCCGCCCTCCGGTGTCAGCGCGCTGCCGGACCGCCCCGGCGGCGCGACCGGCTGAGCGACGTACGGTAGGGGGCGTGGGAAGCACAGCGTCCGAGACCGAGACGGCCGGCGGCGGCGCGCGAGCGACCGGTCCGGCGGCCGTCCGGTCCGAATCAGCGTCCGAGGAGTCCGCCACGACCGACCAGGCCACCGAGCCCGAGTCCGCCACACCCGCCCCGGCGCCCGCCGGCGCGGGGCCCGCGCCTGCCACGGCCGCCGCCGCGGCCACGACCGCCGCCGGCGCGGCCGTCGAGCCCGCCGTCCGCGCCGCGGTCCCGCTGCTCGAACCCCGCGAGGGCGTGCCCCCGGTGATCGCCGACGCGGCGGGGTTGGAACGTGTCATCGCCGCGTTCGCCGCCGGCACCGGCCCGGTCGCGGTCGACGCCGAGCGCGCCTCCGGCTACCGCTACGGCCAGCGGGCGTACCTGATCCAGCTGCGCCGCGACGGGGCCGGCACGGCGCTGATCGACCCGATCGCCTGCCCGGACCTGTCCGCCCTGGACGCGGCGCTCGCCGACACCGAGATGGTGCTGCACGCGGCCAACCAGGACCTGCCCTGCCTGGCGGAGGTCGGCCTGGCGCCGCGGCGGCTGTTCGACACCGAGCTGGCCGGGCGGCTGCTCGGCTACCCCCGGGTCGGGCTCGGCTCCATGGTCGACAACGTCCTCGGCTTCGCGCTGGAGAAGGGGCACTCGGCCGCCGACTGGTCGACCCGCCCGCTGCCGGAGGACTGGCTGCGCTACGCCGCGCTGGACGTCGAGCTGCTGGTGGACCTGCGCGACGCCCTGGAGGAGCGGCTGGCCGAAGCGGGCAAGCTCGAATGGGCGCTGCAGGAGTTCGCGGCGATCCTCGCCACCCCGCCCAAGACGCCCAGGCCCGATCCGTGGCGCCGCACGTCCGGCATCCACCGGGTGCGCAACCGCCGCGCGCTGGCCGTCGTCCGGGAGGTCTGGGAGGCCCGCGACCGGATCGCCCAGGAGCGCGACCTGTCCCCCGGCCGCGTCCTCCAGGACGCGGCGATCATCGAGCTGGCGCTCACCACCCCCAAGACGCCGGCGGAGCTGCACGCGCTCCCGACGATGCGCAACCGGGGCGCCCGCCGCCACTCGACCGCGTGGCTGCGGGCGGTGTCGCGGGCCAGGGGGCTGCCCGACAAGGCGCTGCCCGAGTCCAACCTGCCCGGTGACGGCCCGCCGCCGGCGCACCGCTGGGCCGAGCGCGACCCCGAGGCCGCCAAGCGCCTCACCGCGGCCCGCGCCGTGGTCGCGGCGCTCGCCGACGAGCACGCGCTTCCCACGGAGAACCTGCTCCAGCCCGACTCCGTACGGCGCCTGGCGTGGTCCCCTCCCCAGGAGACCACGCCGGACGCCATCGCGGCCGCCCTGCGCGCGCTGGGCGCCCGCGCCTGGCAGCTCGACCTGGTGGCCAAGCCCTTGGCGAAGGCGCTACTCCGCCTGGAGTGCAAGGGCGGCCTGTAGGGCCGCGCTCACACGCCGCCCATCGCCTGGGCCAGCTTCCGGAAGGGGGCGGCCTCGGCGGGGCGGTTCCGCCGCTCCAGGGTGCGGGCGAGGGCCTCGTGCGCCCACGCGTTGCACGGGTCGAGGTCCACCAGGTGGCGGAGCGTCTCCTCGGCCCGCGCCAGCTGGGCGGAGTGGAAGTAGGCGCGGCCGAGCAGCTCGACGACCTCGCGGTTGCCGGGGTGCTCGTCGGCGAGGGGCGCCAGGATCCGCGCGGCCTCGGCGGGGTCGCGCATGTCGAAGTACAGGCGGGCCCTCTCGAAGGTCTCGAAGTGCTGCTGAATCGCCATGCCCGCGGAACGCGCGGCCGCCCCCGGCTATTCCGTCACAGGTCGGGCAGCGGGTCGCGGGGCAGGCTGTCGCGGTCGAAGATCTCCGCGTCGGCGGCGTTCACGACCGGCACGTACTCGTCGTCGACCTCGAAGAACGCGCCCGCGAACTCGAAGGACGCCCCGTTCCCCGTCTCCACCGGGCCGATCCGGGTGCCGCGCGGGTAGCTGCCCCACACGCTGCGCGGCTTGGAGCCGCTGAGCGACCCGGTGGAGATCACGGCGATCTGCTCGTCGGTCACGACGAAGACGAAACCGGCGCCGCCGCCGTACGTCATCGCGGGGAAGATGTAGCGGATCTCCCCCTCGATGCCCAGGAACTCGCGGCATCGGTCGCGCAGCGGGCGTGGGACCGGCATGGCGGCGGGAACCTCCAGCGAACGGGGCGTCGTCGGCCGTCCCAATCATGCACCGCTTCCTCAGACCGTGGCCAGAGCCGCCGTCGGCGACAGCCGCGCCGCCCGCATCGCCGGGTAGAGGCCCGCCGCCGTTCCGATCGCGAGCGTCGCCGCCAGGGCGCCGCCGAGGGCCCACGGCGGGACGACCGGGGGCCAGCCGCGATACAGGGCGAACCCGGCCGTCACCGCCGCGCCCAGGACGGTCCCGGCGGCGCCCCCCAGGGCCGACAGCAGCAGCGATTCGGCCAGGAACTGGACTCTCACCTGCCCGCGGGTGGCGCCGAGCGAGCGGCGCAGGCCGATCTCGCGGCGCCGCTCCAGCACGGATATCACCATGGTGTTGGCGACCCCGACGCCGCCGACCAGCAGCGCGACCGCGCCCAGGCCGAGCAGGAGGCCGGTGAACGCCCCGGCCGCGGCGGCCTTGGCCTCCAGGGCGTCCGAGGGCCGGCTCACCTCGACCTCCTCGGGGTTCTCCGGGTTGACCGTACGGGCGAGGACGGCCCGGACGTCGGCCACCGAGGCGTCCGTGGACCGCTCGTACAGCCGCGTCGGGTGCCCGTCGAAGCCGAGGTACCGCTCGGCCGCCTCCCAGCCGACCAGGGCGGAGCGGTCGATCTCGGGCGCGAGTTCCGCGGCGTTCAGGACGCCGAGGACGGTGAACCAGCGCCCGCCGATCCACACCCGTCCGCCGGGCCGGTCGAGGCCGAGCCGCCGCGCCGCCTCGGCCCCGAGGACCACGCCCGGGTAGCGGGCGGTGGCGGCGTTCAGCCAGGTCCCCTGCCGGACGGTCGCACCGAGCGTCCCGAGGAGCTCCTGGGACGCGGCCGCGACGCCGATCCCGTGCGTGATCTCCGCGGGGATCCGGTCGGTGCGGCGGACGGTCGCGTCGACCGTCCCGGTGGCGCCGACCGCGGTGACCGGCCCGATCCGCGCGACCATCGCGGCCGAGCCGCGCGGCAGCCGGGCCCGCTCGCCGAACAGCGTGTCGCCGGGCTCGGCGGTCAGCAGGTTGGTGCCCAGCCGGTCCAGCCGCCGCAGCAGGTCCTCCTTGCTGGACGCGGAGATCCCGATGACGGCGACCATGGTGGCGATCCCGATCGCGATGCCCAGCGCCGACAGCACCACCCGCGCCGGCCGGGCGCGCAGCCCGGCCAGGCCGACGCGCACCACGTCCGGCCCGGACAGCCGCGCCGGCACGAGCCCGCTCATCGGACGACCTCCCCGTCCCGCATCCGGACCCGCCGCGGCGCCCGCCCCGCCACCTCCATGTCGTGCGTGATGATCGCGACGGTGGTGCCGGCCGCGTGCAGGCCGTCCAGCAGCTCCAGGACCTCCGCGCCCGCCGCGGAGTCGAGGTTGCCGGTCGGCTCGTCGGCGAGGAGCAGGTCCGGCTCCCCGACCACGGCCCGCGCCACCGCCACCCGCTGCTGCTCGCCGCCCGACAGCTGGGCCGGGCGGTGCCCGGCGCGGTGCGCGAGCCCGACCCGTTCCAGCGCGGCCCGGGCCCGCTCCCGGCGCTCCTTCAGGGGGACGCCGCCGTAGAGGAGCCCGTCGGCGACGTTGTCGAGCGCGGCGGCGCCCGGGGCGAGGTGGAACTGCTGGAAGACGAACCCGATGTGCCGCGCCCGCAGCGCCGACAGCTCCCGGTCGTCCAGCGCCCCGATCTCGTGCCCGGCGATCCGCACCGTGCCGGCGCTCGGCCGGTCCAGCGTCCCGATCATGTGCAGCAGGGTCGACTTCCCCGACCCCGAGGGGCCGACGATGGCGGCCAGCTCGCCGCGCTCGATGACCAGGTCGACGCCCTTGAGGGCCGCGACACCGCCGCCGTAGCGCTTGGCGACCCCCGCCAGCTCGACGATGCGCTCACCCACCGGACGGCACCCCCACCCTCATGCCCGCGGCCAGGCCGGTCCCGCCGACCTCGACCCGGCCGCCGCCGAACGCCCCGATCCGCACCGGGACCACGCGCCGGCCCGCCCCCTCGACGGCCTCGACCCCGAAGCCGCCCTCCTTCAGGGCCAGCAGCGCCTCGACCGGCACCGACAGCACGTCCGCGCGCCGCTCGCTCTCCAGCTCCACGGTCACCGGCGCCTGGTCCAGCCGCGTCCCGCCGCCGCCGTCCAGCGAGATCTCCACGTCCACGGTCGTCGCGGGGTTCTGCTCGGTGCCGGTCTGCTCGGCGACCGTCCCCACGCTCTCGACGCGGCCCCGCACCACCTTCCCGCCGGGCAGCTCCACCGACACCCGCGCGCCCTCGCGCGCCATGTCCTGCTCGTCGGCGTCCAGGTCGACGTGGACGACCCGCCGCGTCCCCGCGACGGTCAGCACCGGCTGCCCCGCGCCCGTCCGCTTGCCCTCGGGCGCCTCGACCTCCTTCACCCGCACGGCGTGCGGCAGGAAGACGACCTGGCGCGCGTCCACGCTCCCGGTGACGTCCAGGCCCAGATCGTCCTGCCACTCCCGGACGGCGGCGTCGGTCGCCCCGGTGAACTCCCTGTCGACGGTCAGCCCCTCCCCGTACCCGAGGGCGTCGAGGTTGCTCTCCAGCTGCCGGACGTCGGCCCCGGCGGAGACGCCTTGCCGCAGCGTCCGGTACATGGGCGTTCCCCCGTACAGCAACACCACGGGCTCGCCCCGCACCCGTATGAGCGGCTTCCCCCGCCGTACGGTCGCCCCCTGCGCCGGCGCCCAGGTGACGACACCCGAGGCGCCGGTCCAGACGGACCGCTCCCCGCCGTAGGTCAGCGTCCCGTCGACCTTCTCGGTGTCCACCAGGTCGCCCCTGGTGACCGCGGCCGTGGCCGGCTCCGGCTTCCCGTTGGCCCGCGCCCGCCCGCCGTCCCCGGCCAGGGCCCACGCGGCCCCGCCGCCCGCGACGACGGTCACGGCCGCCCCGGCCGCCAGCGCCCGCCTCACCCGTTCCTCCCCGGAAGCAGGTGCCCGCACAGCTCGCGCGCCTTCTCCAGTTCCGTCCGGTCGACGTTCTGCATGACGCCCTTGAGGCCGTCCTCGCCCACCGGATCGGGGATGTCGATCCCGTTCTGGCGGGCGCAGCGCGCGAACCGGACGAGCTTGTCCCGGGTCTCGGGATCGTTCAGGTCGGGCAGCTTCCCGGTGGCCTCCAGGAAGTGCCGGCACTTCTCCATCGCGGCCTGGAGCTTCTTCGTGTCGCCCCGCCTGGGGATCTCCATCCGGAAGTCCCGGCCGGGCTTGGGGTCGGGAACGTCCACCCCGTTGTCCCGCAGGCACCGCGCGAACCGCAGCTGGGCGTCCTCGGGGCTCAGCGACCGCGACGGCGAGGCCGACGCCTGCGCCGCCCGTCCTCCCCCGGCACTGGCGACGCCGCTCCCCCGCTCCTCGCCCCCGCACGCCGCGAGCCCCGCCAGCACCGGCCCTGCGGCCAGCGCGAGGACCCATCCACGAAGCCTCATCCCGTCCTCTCCGCCGAAGGCACCCTGCCTCCAGCGGAGCCAATGAGACCGCCGCCGAGGTTAGACGAGCGTTAACCGGGGCTCACGGCCCGGAGAGGCCGTCGAGCGGCTCGGGGGAGATCTTCAGGTCGGTCTCGGGGTCCTTGCAGGTACGGGGCCTACAACGGGGGTCATGGGGCTGACACGACGGGGATTCATGGCAGGTGCCGGCCTGGCGGGGGCGGCCGCGGTCGCGGGCGGGGCCGCGGCGTTCCGGCAGGAGCCGGCGCGGAGCGCGCCGGTGAGCGGGCCGGAGCGGTACGCGACGCGGCCGGACATCGAGCTGCCCGAGATCACGGTGCGGCGGACGGGGGCCACGGCCGGCGGCGCGCTGTTCCTGACCCCGCACCGGGGCACGGGGCAGAGCGACGCGCTGATCCTGGACG
The DNA here is from genome assembly GCF_041951345.1 of Actinomadura sp. 21ATH. Classification (NCBI taxonomy): domain Bacteria; kingdom Bacillati; phylum Actinomycetota; class Actinomycetes; order Streptosporangiales; family Thermomonosporaceae; genus Actinomadura; species Actinomadura sp. 21ATH. The sequence continues at coordinate 1,052,656 of NZ_JBGNUR010000002.1, forward strand.
GGGACGGGCGGCCGGTCTGGTTCCAGCGCTCCGAGCGGCTGATCACCGATCTGCGGGTGCAGACCTACCGGGGCGAGCCGGTGCTGACGTACTGGGAGGGCGAGCGCCTGGAGGGCGGGCACGGCCGGGGCGCCGGGATCGTCCTGGACCGGAGCTACCGGAGGATCGCGACGGTGCGGACCGGGAACGGGGTGGAGACGGACTTCCACGAGTTCCGGCTCACCGGCCGGGGGACGGCGCTGCTGATCGCGTACCCGAAGGTGACCGCCGACCTGCGGGCGCTCGGCGGGGCCCGGGACGGGCAGATGGTCGACAACCGGATCCAGGAGGTCGACGTCCGCACCGGCCGGGTGCTGCTGGACTGGAGCGCGCGGCGGCATCTGGCGCTGGACGAGAGCTTCGTGCGGGCCGGGGAGGGCACGCTCGACCCGTTCCACGTGAACTCGGTCGAGGCGGACGGCGAGACGCTGCTGGTGTCGGCCCGCAACACGCACACCGTGTACTCGCTGGACCGCCGGACGGGCGCGGTGCGGTGGCGGCTGGGCGGCAGGAGGAGCGACTTCGCGATGGGGGCGGCGGCCTCGTTCGCCTGGCAGCACGACGCCCGGCGGGTCGCCGGCGGGCGCCTCTCGCTGTTCGACAACCACATCGCGAACGTCGGGGACGGGCCGTCGCGCGGCATCGTCCTCGACGTGGACGAGGAGCGGCGGCGGGCGTCGCTGGCGAGCACGTTCGCGGTCGGCTCGCGCTTCGGCCAGTACATGGGCAACCTGCAGAGCCTCGCCGGCGGCAACCTGCTGGTCGGCTGGGGTTCCACGACCGGGGCGACCGAGTTCGCGCCGGACGGCACGGTCGTCATGGAGCTAGCGCTGGGCGAGAGCGCCTCGTACCGGGCGTACCGGATGGAGTGGGAGGGCAGGCCCGCGACCAGGCCCGACGTCGCGGCAGGGCCGCTGGACGGGCACCGGATCGAGGTCCACGCCAGCTGGAACGGCGCGACCGGCGTGGCGGGCTGGCGGTTCCTGTCCGGGGCGGCGGAGGGCTCGCTGGCGACGGCGGCGACGGTTCGGCGGGCCGGGTTCGAGACGTCCGCGGTGATCGGGCGGGCGAGGTGCGTCGCCGTGGAGGCGCTCGGCGCGGACGGGGCGGTGCTGGCGCGCTCGGCGGCGCGGGCGGTGGCCTGATCCGGCAAGATTCCGATCACGCTGGGTCTGTCGGGCCGCGCCCGCTCTTGCGATGTTGGAGGGCATGAGATCACGAATTCTGGGTGTGGCGATGGCCGTGGGCCTGCTGGTCCCCCTGGGCGGGACGGCGCAGGCGAAGGCGTTCCCCGACCGCCTCGCGCTGCCGGACGGGTTCCAGCCGGAGGGCATCGCCACCGGGCCGGGCCCGGTGGCGTACTTCGGGTCGCGGGTCGACGGGCGGATCTGGCGCGCCGACCTGCGCACGGGCGAGGGCCGCGTCTTCAGCCCGGGCCCGGGGACCCCGTCGCTGGGGCTGAAGACCGGGAACGGGCTGCTGTACGTCGCGGGCGGCACCGGCGGCGACGCCCGGCTGGTCGACCTGAGGAGCGGCCGGGTGCTGAAGCGGCACGTCCTGGCCACCGGGACCGCGTTCGTGAACGATCTGGTCCTGACCCGGGACGCCGCGTGGGTGACCGACTCGGCCAACCCCGTCCTGTACCGGCTGCCGCTCGGCACCAGGGGCGCGGCGAAGACGGTCCCCCTCAAGGGCGACATCCAGTACCAGACCGGGACCAACGCCAACGGGATCGTGCAGTCGCCCGACCGCCGGTCGCTGCTGGTCGTGCAGTCCAACACCGGCCGGCTCTTCAAGGTGAACCCCCGGACGGGGCACGCGAAGGCCGTGGACCTCGGCGGCGAGTCCCTCCAGTTCGGCGACGGGATGCTGATCGAGGGGAGCACGCTGTACGTCGTCCAGAACCGGCTCGACGCGGTGGCCGTCCTGAAGGTCGCCCGGGACGGGTCGAGCGCGCGGGTGGTGGAGCGGATCACCGACCCGCGGTTCGACGTGCCGGCGACGGTCGCGCGGTTCGGGCACCGGCTGTACCTGCCGAACGCCCGGTTCACCACTCCCCCGACGCCCACGACGCCGTACGACGCGGTCGCCGTCCGGCCCTGAGGCTTACCGCCGTTTAACGCCCGTCCCGGCATGCTTCCGGCATGCGCGTACTGATCGTTGAGGACGAGCGGGTGCTCGCGGACGCCATCGCCGAGGGCCTCCGGGAGGAGGCGATGGCGGTGGACGTCGCGTACGACGGGGACGCCGCCCTGGAGCGCGCCGCGTGCACCGGCTACGACGTGGTCGTGCTGGACCGGGACCTGCCGGGCGTGCACGGCGACGACGTGTGCCGGGAGCTGGCCGGGGGCCATCCGGGCCGGATCCTGATGCTGACCGCGGCGGGGGACGTCGAGCAGCGGGTGGACGGGCTGGCGCTGGGCGCCGACGACTACCTGCCCAAGCCGTTCGTGTTCGCCGAGCTGGTGGCGCGGGTGCGGGCGCTGGGCCGGCGGTCGGCGCCCGCCGTGCCGCCGGTGCTGGAGCGGGCCGGGGTACGGCTCGATCCGCACCGCCGGACGGTGCTGCGGGACGGCCGGCCCGTCCGGCTCACGAAGAAGGAGTTCACCGTCCTGGAGGAGCTGCTGCGCGCCGACGGCGGGGTGGTGAGCGCCGAGACGCTGCTGGACCGGGCGTGGGACGAGCACATCGACCCGTTCAGCAACATCGTCCGGGTCACGATGGCGACGCTGCGGAAGAAGCTCGGCGAGCCGCGGCTGATCGAGACCGTCACCGGCGCCGGCTACCGGCTGGAGGCGTGATGGCGCGGCCGGGCGTGCGGCCCCGCCTCAACCTGCGGGCGCGGCTGACACTGGTGTACGGGTCGCTGTTCCTGGCGTCGATCGCGGTGCTGGTCGCGGCCAGCTACGCGCTGGCGGCGCGGGCGATCGACGACCGCCTCGGGACGGTCCCGACCGGCCGGAGCATCACCGCGGAGCAGATCCTCACCGCGGCCGACCGGGTGCGGGCGATCACCGAGGCGAAGGCCGCGTACGACCGGCAGATCGAGGCGCAGAAGCGGGAGGTCCTGGCGCAGCTGCTGCAGACCTCGCTGCTCATGCTGGTGGTCTTCGGGGTGGTCGCGGTGGTGATCGGGTACCTGGTGGCGGGCCGGATGCTGCGGCCGCTGCACCGGGTGACCGCGACCGCGCGGCGGCTGTCGGAGAGCACCCTGCACGAGCGGATCGCGCTGGACGGCCCGCAGGACGAGATCAAGGACCTGGCCGACACCTTCGACCGGATGCTGGACCGGCTCGGCCGGGCGTTCGACGCGCAGCGGCGGTTCGTCGCGAACGCCTCGCACGAGCTGCGCACGCCGCTGACGATCAACCGGACGGTGCTGGAGGTGGCGCTGGCGAGCCGGAAGAACCCGCCGGAGACGAAGGCGCTGGCGGACGTCCTGCTGGGCAACACCGCCCGGCACGAGCGGCTGGTGGACGGGCTGCTGCTGCTCGCCCGGTCCGAGCGGGAGCCGCAGAACCCGGCGCCGACCCCGCTGCCGGACGTGGTGCGCAGCGCGCTCGACCAGGTCGAGGCGCACGGGCCGGCTGACCACGGGCCCGCCGAGGTCGAGATCGAGGCGCGGCTCGGGGACGCGGTGGTCGACGGCGATCCGGTGCTGCTCGAACGCTGCGCGGCCAACCTGCTGGAGAACGCGCTCAAGTACAACGTCGAGGGCGGCCGGGTCTGGGTCCGCACCGGGGAGCGGGACGGCCGGGCGGTCCTGCGCGTGGCCAACACCGGCAGGCCGGTCCCGTCGTACGAGATCGAGCGGATCTACGAGCCGTTCCGGCGGCTGCGGGCCGACCGGGTGGGCTCGGCGGACGGCGCCGGGCTGGGGCTGTCGATCGTCCGGGCGGTGGTGGAGGCGCACGGCGGGACGATCGAGACGGTGCCGCGGGACGGCGGCGGGCTGGCGATCACCGTGCGGTTTCCCGCGGCGGGCCGGGCTCCCGGTCCTGCGGTACGGGAGCCGCGTCCAGCGGCCGCGGCGCCCAGCTGACCCGGCCCTCGGGCGCGGTCGAGGGCCGCGCGGTGAGCCAGCGGTGCACGATCTTGCCGGTCGCGTTGCGCGGCAGCTCGCCGATGAAGTGCACGTCGCGCGGCACCGCGTAGCGGGCCACCCGGTCGTGGACGTGGGCGCGGACGCCGTCGGCGTCCGGCCGCGCGCCGGGGCGGAGCACGATGTAGGCGGCGAGCCGCTGGCCCCAGGCCGGGTCGGGGACGCCGACGACCGCGGCCTCCTGGACGCCGGGCATCGCCAGCAGGGCGTCCTCGACCTCGCGGGGGACGACGTTCTCGCCGCCGGAGACGACCATGCCGTCGGTGCGGCCGTCCACGAACAGCAGCCCGCGGTGGTCGATGTGGCCGAGGTCGCCGGTGCCGAGCATCCCGTCCCTGACCTCCATGGGGTCGCCGCTGGTGTAGCCCTCGAAGAGCAGCTCGTTGGCGGCGAAGATCTGGCCCCGGGTGGAGCGGCCGACCGGGCGGCCGGCCTCGTCCAGGACGGCCAGCGAGGTGTTGCGCGGCGGCCGGCCGGCGGTGCGGGGGTCGCGGCGCAGGTCGCGCGGGGTGGCGATGGCGACCCAGGAGACCTCGGTGGACCCGTACACGTTGTAGAGGACGTCGCCGAACGCGTCCATGAACCGGGTGGCGAGGTCGCCGGGGAGCGCGGCGCCGCTGAGCGCGGCCACGCGCAGCGAGGAGGCGTCGTACCGGCGGCGGACCTGCTCGGGCAGCTCCATGATCCGCTGGAGCATGACCGGGACGAGGAAGACGGCGGTCTCCCGGTGGGCGGCGATCGACCGCAGCGTCGCCTCGGGGTCGAACCGGCGGCGCAGCACGATCGGGGCGCGCAGGCCCCAGGCCATCTGGAGCGCGGCGTACCCCCAGGTGTGGAAGAGCGGCGCCTCGATGATCACGGTGTGCCGGGACCGCAGCGGGATCCGGGAGGTCATCGAGGCCAGCGACCACAGGCCGGGGCGGGGCGGGCGGCGGGCGCCCTTGGGCCGGCCGGTGGTGCCGGAACTGAGCACGATGGTGCGGCTCTGCACGCGCGGCGGGGCCAGCGGGGGCGCGGGCGCGGAGTGCACGATCTGGTCGAGGGTCGGCCCGGCGCCGTCCGGCCCGGCCAGGCCGGGCGGCCGGTCGGCCCAGACGACGGCGCGGCGCAGCGCGATCGGCACGCCGCCCAGCACGGGCGCGAACTCGGCGTCGGCGACGATGAGGTCCGGCCGCAGCTCGCCCAGCACGGCCCGGACCTGGCCGGGCCCGAACCCGGTGTTCAGCAGGACGACCTCGGCGCCGCGCTTGCTGCAGGCCACGAGCGTCTCCACCATCCCGCGGTGGTTGCGGCACAGCACGCCGACGCGGGCGCGCGGGCCGTCCAGCGGCAGGCCCACGGCGAGCCGGGTGCTGCGGTCGTCCAGCTCGGCGAAGCTCATCCGGCCGCGCTCGTCGATCACGGCGGGCCGGTGCGGGGCGCGGGCGACGGCGGCGGCGACCGCCCCGGCGAGCGTGGTGCCCCACCGGCGCAGCGCGCCGGCCTGGGCGAACGCGCGGTGCGGCGCGCCGCCGAAGAGCAGGCCGGTGCGCAGGAAGAGGGAGGTCAGGTCGCGGACGTGCCCGATCCGCCGCCGCATCCCCGGGCGGTACACGGGTCTCGCATGCACCACCGTGCCCTCCTCCGGTGATTTCCGGTCACGTTACCTACGGGCCCGTAGGCGGACAAGAGCCGCATCCGGGGCGTGCGACCGCACTCGTCAGTGGTTACTGACGAGTAGGATTGCTTGTTACTGACGAGTAGAGGAGGGACGACCCGTGCCCCGTACCGCACGTGACGTCGTGTTCGTCGACGGCGTACGCACGCCGTTCGGCAAGGCGGGCCCGAAGGGCCTGTACGCGGAGACCCGCGCCGATGACCTGGTGGTCCGCGCGATCCGCGAGCTGATGCGCCGCAACCCGTCCCTCCCGCCGGAGCGGGTGGACGAGGTCGCGATCGCCGCCACCACCCAGACCGGCGACCAGGGGCTGACCATCGGCCGCTCCGCCGCCGTCCTGGCCGGGCTGCCGAAGAGCGTGCCCGGGTACGCGATCGACCGGATGTGCGCGGGCGCGATGACGGCCGTGACCACTTCCGGCGCCGGGATCTCGTTCGGCTCGTACGACGTCGTCATCGCCGGCGGCGTCGAGCACATGGGCCGGCACCCGATGGGCGAGGGCGTCGACCCGAACCCGCGGTTCATGACCGACCGGCTGGTGGACCCGTCCGCGCTGGTCATGGGCTCGACGGCGGAGAACCTGCACGACCGGTTCCCGCAGATCACCAAGGAGCGCGCCGACGCCTACGCGGTGCGCAGCCAGCAGAAGGTCGCCGCCGCGTACGCCGCCGGGAAGATCCAGCCGGACCTGGTGCCGACCGCGATCCGGTCCGCCGCGAAGGGCTGGGGCCTCGCGACCGAGGACGAGCCGCCGCGCCCGGGCACCACGATGGAGAGCCTGGCCGGGCTGAAGACCCCGTTCCGGGTCGCCGGCAACGTCACCGCGGGCAACGCCGCCGGGCTGAACGACGGCGCCACCGCCTGCCTGCTCGCCGCCGAGGACGTCGCCCGCGAGCTGGGCCTGGCCCCGCGGATGCGGCTGGTCGACTTCGCCTTCGCCGGCGTCGAGCCCGAGGTCATGGGCGTCGGCCCGGTCCCCGCGACCGAGAGGCTGCTCGCCCGCAACGCGCTGACCATGGACGACATCGGCCTCATCGAGATCAACGAGGCGTTCGCCGTCCAGGTGCTCGCGTTCCTGGAGCACTTCAAGATCGCCGACGACGACGCCCGGGTGAACCCGTGGGGCGGCGCCATCGCGCTCGGCCACCCGCTGGCCTCGTCCGGCGTCCGGCTGATGAACCAGCTGGCCCGGCTCTTCGAGGAGCGCACCGACGTCCGCTACGGCCTGACCACGATGTGCGTCGGCATGGGCATGGGCGGCACGGTCCTCTGGGAGAACGTGAACTGGGAGGGCACCAAGTGAGCGGCCTGAACGAGATCTTCGGCGACGAGGTCGTCACGCACGCGCTGGTGCGGGACGTCGCGCTGCCGTACGGCGCCGGGACGCTGGCGCTGATCACGCTCGACAACGGGCACGACCACACCAAGCCGAACACCTTCGGCCCGAACGGCCTGACCGAGCTGAACGCCGCCATCGACGCCGTCGCCGCCCGCGACGACATCGCGGCCGTCGGCGTGACCGGCAAGCCGTTCATCTTCGCCGTCGGCGCCGACCTCAAGGGCGTGCCGCTGATCGGGAAGCGCGAGGACGCGCAGGCGATCGGGAGGCTGGGCCACGACGTGTTCCGGCGGCTGGGCGAGCTGGACGTGCCCTCGTTCGCGTACGTCAACGGCGCGGCGATGGGCGGCGGCGTCGAGATCGCGCTGCACTGCACGTACCGGACGATCTCCGCGGGCGTCCCGGCGCTGGCGCTGCCCGAGGCGTTCCTGGGCCTGGTGCCCGGCTGGGGCGGCACGTACCTGCTCCCCCGCCTGATCGGCGCGGAGAAGGCGCTCAAGGTCATCATCGACAACCCGATGGCGCAGAACCGCACCCTCAAGGGCCGGCAGGCGTACGAGCTGGGCATCGCGGACGCGATCTTCGAGTCGGCCGACTTCCTGGAGGAGTCGCTGGCCTGGACCGCCCGCGTGCTCACCGGCGCGGCCAAGGTCGAGCGGCCCGAGATCGACACCGGCAAGGCGTGGGACGACGCGGTCGCGCAGGCCCGCTGGACGGTCGAGGGCAAGCTGCACGGCGCCGCGCCATCGTTCGTCCGCGCCCTGGACCTGGTCGCCGCCGCCAAGGACCGCACCCGCGACGAGGGCTTCGCCGCCGAGGACGAGGCGCTGGCCGACCTCATCATGAGCGACGAGCTGCGCGCCGGGCTGTACGCGTTCGACCTCACCCAGAAGCGCGCCAAGCGCCCGGCCGGCGCCCCCGGCAAGGACCTGGCGCGCCCGGTGACCAAGGTCGGCGTGGTCGGCGCGGGCCTGATGGCCTCGCAGCTCGCGCTGCTGTTCGCCCGCCGGCTGGAGGTCCCGGTCGTGCTGACCGACCTGGACCAGGACCGCCTCGACAGGGGCGTCGGGTACGCGCACGGCGAGATCGACAAGCTGCTGGCCAAGGGCCGCGTGTCGGCCGACAAGGCCAACCGGCTCAAGTCGCTGATCGGCGGCTCGCTGACCAAGGACGCGTTCGCGGACGCCGACTTCGTCATCGAGGCCGTGTTCGAGGAGATGTCGGTCAAGCGGAAGGTGTTCGCCGAGCTGGAGGAGCACGTCTCCCCCGAGTGCGTGCTGGCGACCAACACCTCCTCGCTGTCGGTCACCGAGATGGCCGCGGAGCTGAGGCACCCCGAGCGGGTGGTGGGCTTCCACTTCTTCAACCCGGTCGCGGTGCTGCCGCTGCTGGAGATCGTCCGCGGTGAGAAGACCGACGACGCGGCGCTGGCCACCGCGTTCGCGGCGGGCAGGAAGCTCAAGAAGTCGTGCGTGCTGGTCAAGGACGCGCCCGCGTTCGTGGTCAACCGGATCCTGCTGCGGCTGATGGCCGAGATCATCCAGACCGTGGACGAGGGCACGCCGGTCGAGGTCGCCGAGCGCGCCGCCGCGCCGCTGGGGCTGCCGATGCCGCCGTTCGTGCTGATGGGGCTGGTCGGCCCGGCGATCGCGCTGCACGTCAACGAGACGCTGCACGGCGCATTCCCCGAGCGGTTCCCGCTGTCGGAGAAGTTCGCCGCGTTCGTGAAGGCGGGCAGGACGGGCGTCTACCGGCCCGACTTCACGCTCGACCCCGAGGCGGTCGCGTTCTTCGAGGGCGGCACCGCGCCGTCCACCGAGGCCGAGGTGCTCGACCGGGCGCTGCGGGCGCTGGCCGAGGAGATCGGGATCATGCTGGACGAGGGCGTGGTCGCGGCCGCGCAGGACATCGACCTGTGCATGATCCTGGGCGCGGGCTGGCCGTTCCACCTGGGCGGCATCACGCCGTACCTGGACCGGGCCGGGATCAGCGAGGCCGTGAACGGCCGCCGCTTCCTGGAGCCGGGGACGGCGTCGCTCGCCTAGCCCGCGGGCCACAGAACGGACGAAAAAGGCGTTCCCGGAGCAATCTGGGAACGCCTTTCTCGTGAATCCCTCCCGATCCCCTACGGACCGGTTTCGGCCGGGCGCATTCGGTGATCATCATCCCGTACCATCACCCCCGCCGAGGAGGACGGCGTGAGCCTGTTCCGTACCAAGTCCGTCGAGGATTCGATCCGCGACACCGAGGCGCCCGAACAGCGCCTGCGCCGCGACCTCGGCGCGCTCGACCTGGTCGTCTTCGGGGTCGGTGTGATCATCGGCACCGGCATCTTCGTGCTGACCGGCCAGGTGGCCAAGGACAAGGCCGGCCCCGCGGTGGCGATCTCGTTCATCCTGGCCGCCGTCGTCTGCGGGCTGGCCGCGCTCTGCTACGCCGAGTTCTCCTCGACCGTCCCGGTGGCCGGGTCCGCCTACACGTTCTCCTACGCCACGCTGGGCGAGCTGCCCGCCTGGATCATCGGCTGGGACCTCATCCTGGAGTTCGCGCTCGCGGCCGCGGTGGTGTCGGTCGGCTGGTCGGGCTACGCGGCCTCGCTGCTGGACACCCTCGGCCTCACCCTGCCCGAGAAGATAGCCAACCCGCCCGGGGAGGGCGGCGTCGTCAACGTCCCCGCCATCCTCCTCGTGCTGGCCGTGACGGCCGTGCTCGTCCTCGGCATCAAGATCTCTTCGCGGGTGAACGCCGTCGTCGTGGCCATCAAGGTCTTCGTCGTCCTGCTGGTGATCGTCGCCGGGCTGTTCTTCATCAAGGGCGCCAACTACAAGCCGTTCATCCCCGAGTCCCAGCCCACCCCGGCGGTCGAGGGCGCCAAGGCGCCGCTCATGCAGGTGCTCTTCGGGATCGAGCCGGTCAGCTTCGGCTGGCTCGGCATCTTCGCCGCCATCGCGATCGTGTTCTTCGCCTACATCGGCTTCGACATCGTCGCCACGGCCGCCGAGGAGGCCCGCAACCCGCAGCGGGACATGCCGATCGGCCTGATCGGCTCGCTGGCGATCACCGCCGTGCTGTACGCGGCCGTCTCCCTGGTCGTGGTCGGCATGCAGCACTACAGCGAGCTCAGCGAGTCGGCGCCGCTGGCCGACGCGTTCAAGGCCGCGGGGCACCCCGGGTTCGCCACGGTCATCAGCATCGGCGCCGTCGCCGGGCTCACCACCGTGGTGCTGATCCTGCTGCTCGGGCAGAGCCGGGTGTTCTTCTCCATGAGCCGGGACGGGCTGCTGCCGCGCTGGCTGTCGGCCGTCCACCCCCGCTTCGGCACCCCGTACCGCTCCACGATCGTGATGGGCGTGATCGCCGCCGCGCTGGCCGGGTTCATCCCGCTGGCGGCGCTGGCCGAGCTGGTCAACATCGGCACGCTGTTCGCGTTCCTGGTCGTCTCGATCGCGGTGGTGATCCTCCGCCGGACCCGGCCCGACCTGCCCCGCGCGTTCCGCGCCCCGCTGGTCCCGCTGGTGCCCGCGCTGTCGGTGCTCGGCTGCCTGTTCGTGATGCTCAACCTGCCGCTGGAGACCTGGCTGCGGTTCCTGGCCTGGATGGCGATCGGCTTCCTGATCTACTTCGCGTACGGGCACCGGCACAGCCGGCTGCGCGCCGCGCACCGGCACAAGGCCCCGTGACGGGACGCGGGCCGGGCCGCGGCGGCGCCGCGAACGGGCCGTGACCTGCGGATTCTCCCGGACGTGCGGGGTCCGTGTGTCGTTTCCCACATCGGATGGGCACAATGGCGCGCATGACGACCGCACCCCCGCACGTCGCAGTGATCGGCTCCGGGCCCGCGGGCCTCTACGCCGCCGAGGCCCTGGTCAAGCAGACCGACGACAACGTCCGGGTCGACGTCCTCGACCGGCTGCCCACCCCGTACGGGCTGGTCAGGTACGGCGTGGCGCCCGACCACAAGTCCATCAAGTCGATCGCCCGCTACCTGCAGCGCGTGCTGGAGAACCCGGCGGTGCGGTTCTTCGGCTGCGTGGAGCTGGGCCGCGACGTGACCCGCACGGACCTGCTGGACTGCTACGACGCGGTGATCTACTCGACCGGCGCGATGGTCGACCGGCACCTCGGCGTCCCGGGCGAGGACCTGCCCGGCAGCGTGGCCGCCACCGACTTCGTCAACTGGTACTGCGGGCACCCCGACGCCGCCGACCACTCCTTCGACCTGACCGCCGAGGAGGTCGCGGTCATCGGCGTCGGCAACGTGGCCGTGGACGTGGTGCGGATCCTCGCCAAGACCGTCGAGGAGCTGCACCAGACCGACATCCCCGAGCACGTGATGGAGGCGCTCGCGGCGAGCAAGGTGCGGCGCGTCCACATGGTCGGGCGGCGCGGGCCCGCGCAGGCCAAGTTCACCACCAAGGAGCTGCGCGAGCTGGGCGAGCTGCCCGGGGTGAGCGTGCACGTGCGGCCCGAGGACATGGACCTGGACCCGGCGAGCGCGGAGCTGGCCGAGTCCGACCGGCACGTGCGCGGCAACGTCAAGGTCCTGAACGGCTGGACCGGCGAGCCCGCCGGGGACCGGCCGCGCCGCATCGACGTGCGGTTCTGGCGGGCCCCGGTGGAGATCGTCGGCACCGGGCGGGTCGAGGGGCTGCGGCTGGAGCGCACCCGGCTGGACGAGTCGGGCCGCGTCACCGGCACCGGCGAGTTCGAGACGCTCCCGGTCGGCATGGTGCTGCGCTCCGTCGGCTACCAGAGCGTGGCGCTGGAGGGCGTCCCGTTCGACGAGCGGTCCTACGTCGTCCCCAACGAGGGCGGCCGGATCGTCGGCCCGGACGGCGTCGTCCCGCGTGAGTACGTGGCGGGCTGGATCAAGCGCGGCCCCACCGGCGTCGTCGGCACCAACAAGTCCGACGCGGCCGAGACCGTGCGGAACCTGCTCGCCGACCTCCACCCGGACGGGCCCCGGCCCGCCCGGACGATCGAGGAGCTGCTGGAGTCGCGCGGCCTGCGCGTGGTCACCTACGCCGACTGGCTCAACCTGGACGCCGCGGAGATCGAGCTGGCGCGCTCGCTCGGCCGCGGCGAGCGGGTCAAGCTGGCCCGGTGGGAGGCCATGCGGTCGGCCTGCCACCCGGGCTGAGCCGCCGCCGCGCCAGAGAACCCCGTGGCGAACTAGTGACGCAGACCTGACCGGGGCGCTACGGTGCGCGTGTGACCGGCGGTCCAGAGCTGTACGGATTCCCCCCGCCCGCCCGGCTGCCCGACCTCAGGTGGCTCGGCCCCGACTACGTGTCCGTCCTCGTCTACGACCTGACGCAGGGCCTCCTGCGCCAGGATCCGGGAACGCGCGTCATGGGCGTGCGGTGCGAGGGCGAGCCGGAACTGCGGCCGACGGTCGATCCGTCCGGCGTCATCCGGGCGCACGACGCGACGTTCCCGCTGCAGGTCTTCGTGCAGGACGGCGCGGGCCGACCCTGGCGGCTGCGCGGCCGGTGGACGTACTCCGGCCGCGACCTCGGCACCGCCGCGGCCTCCATCACGCACTTCTGGCAGCTGGTGGCCGCCGAGGGCGTGTGAGGAGCGGCGGCGGGCGCTACCGGCCGCCGCGGCCCTTCTGCGGCCCGCCGAGGAACCCGAGCAGGCCGCCCAGGTCCGTGAGGTTGGCGAGCGGGCCGTTCAGGAGCGCCGGGACGAACGCGGCGGCGAACTTGCGCTCCTCCTCGTCGCTCAAGCCGTCCTTGTTGACCAGGTCCCTGTCGGCGTACGGGTCGTAGGCGTACGGGTCGTAGGCGTAGGGCTGCGGCGCGTACGGGCGCGGCGCGTACGGCTGCTGGGCGTAGGGCTGCGGCGCATACGGCTGCTGGGCGTACGGCTGCTGGGCGTAGGGCTGCGGCGCGTACGGCTGCTGCTGTGCCTGCTGATCCTGCGGCTGGTCCTTGGGCTGCACCGCCTTGGGCTGTGCGGCCGGCGCACCGTCCGCAGGCGCGTTGGGCGCGGCCTCGGGTGCGGGAGGCGCGGGCGCGGGCGCGCCGGCGGCCGGAGCGCCCGGCTCGGGGTCGCTGCGCACCGGGGCCTCGGGCACGCCGCCGGTGGGCGCGGGCGCCCCCTCCCTGGACGTGCCGGCCGCCGGCCGGTCGGCCGTGCGCGGCGCGGGCGCGCCGGCCGCGGGCCTGGTCCCGGCCCTGTCGTCATCGTCCCGGCCGACACCGAAGAACCGCTTCCAGAACGACGAGTCGCCGCCGCTGACGTTGGAGATCGAGGCGCTCGTGCCCGGCCGGATCCTGATGTTCGACATCCCGCGCCCGGTCCGCATCTGCACGTCCCGCATCTCGAACCGCACGCGGGGCTCGCCCGCCAACTCGATCATCGTCCGCACCCGCTCGGTGCCGCGCCAGACGATCGTGGCCTTGTTCCCCTCGACACGGGTGTCCCTGGTGACCGCCGGCAGCACGGAGTCGGTGCCGTGCTTCCTGGTCATGGCGTAGACGCAGCGGGGCTCCAGCGTGATGGTCCCGCCGGCGCGGAAGGCGCGGGCCAGCGCGGCCTCGTCCCCCTTGCCGTCAGGGCACGGCACCGGGGCCGAGGGCGCCGCCACCGCCACCGCCGGCAGCGCCGCCACCAGCGCGAGCGCGGCCGCTGGCACCGCCCCGCGGCGCAGGGCTCTTCCGTTCCCGAACGTGTGTCGCATGGTCGTCCCCCGTCACTCCAGAACGTGATCACCTCGATGACTACTCACAGTTACCAGAGTGGCGCGCTCCGGGCGAGGATCCGCGGACCACGCCTCGACCACCGACACGCAAAAGCACCTTTAATCACACACTGTGTTCACTGTCACACCCAGGGTAATTGAGCCCGTGGAAAATCAACGGATCTTGCCCCGCCACCCCGGGTTCGCCGGGGCGCGGGCAAGGAAGGAAGACACGTTCATGAACACGATGCAGCGCATCACGATCGTCGGCTTCGCCACCGCGGGGATGGCACTGTTCGGGGCCGGTGCGGCGATGGCCGACACGTACCACGAGCACAACTTCCTGGCGGCCGGCCCCGACGGCGCCTTCAAGAAGAACATCAAGGCCGGCACGGTCCACGACGACTGCGACCACAAGTGCCACGGCCACCACAAGGGCAAGCACCACGGCCACGACAAGGTCGCGTTCTACAAGAAGTCGATCGAGGGCGCCGGCCGCGACGGCGCGTTCCTGAAGGACGCCAAGAGCGTCGCCAAGTGACGCCGACCGCCACCTGATCTGAAGACGGTCCCGCCCGCGGCCGCGGGCGGGACCATCCGTTCGGTCCCATCCGACATCAGAGCTAGGAACATCCATGAACAACACCCGCCGGATCGCCCTGACGGGCGCCACCGCACTCGCCCTCGTCGCGGCGGCCCCGGCAGTGGCCTCGGCCGACGTCTCCCAGACTCACAAGTTCGCGAGCGTGGCCCATGGAGAGGCCGTGCTCCGCGTCCACACCACCCATGTGGGCGAGGACGGCCGGGTCTACTACCACGAGACCCTCTACTGGGCCGGTTCCAAGGGGGCCGGCATCCAGGAGGTCACGTCCGGCGTCCGCTGACCGGCGGGCCCGCGGACGCGAGACGGCGCCACCCCCGGCCTCGGCCGGGGGCGGCGCCGTCGCCGTTCGCCGCCGGTCAGTCGGACGGGGCGGTCTCGCGGGCCTCCACGGAGGTCGCCTTGGACACCGCCTCGATGATGTCGCGGGCGAGGTCCTGCGGGGTCAGCCCGATGTCGGCCAGGATCATCGCGCGCTTGGCGTGGTCGAGGAACTCCTGCGGGATCCCGAACGTGCGGACCGGGGTGTCGATCCCGGCGTCGCGCAGCAGCCGGGCCACGGCGTCGCCGACCGCGCCGACGCGGCCGTTGTCCTCCACGACCGCGACCATGCTGTGCTCGGCCGCGGCCTCCACCAGGGCGGGGTCGAGCGGCTTGACCCAGCGCGGGTCGACCACGGTCGCGCCGATGCCCTGCGCGGCCAGCCGCTCGCCGACCTCCACCGCGGGCGTCGCCATCGCGCCCGCCGCGACCACCAGGACGCGGGCGCCGTTGGCGCCGTCGTGGCGGGCCAGCACGTCCATCCCGCCGAGGGTGTCGATCGCGTCGAGGTCCTCGGCGACCGGGCCCTTGGGGAAGCGCAGCGCGGTGGGCCCGTCGTCGACGGCCACCGCCTCGCGCAGCAGCTCCCGGACGCGGGCGCCGTCGCGCGGCACCGCGATCCGCATGCCCGGCACCAGCTGCAGGATCGACAGGTCCCACATGCCGTTGTGGCTGGGCCCGTCGTCGCCGGTGACGCCGGCCCGGTCCAGCACGAACGTGACCGGCTGCCGGTGCAGCGCCACGTCCATCAGGACCTGGTCGAACGCGCGGTTGAGGAACGTGGCGTAGATCGCCACCACCGGGTGCATGCCGCCCATCGCCAGCCCCGCGGCCGAGGTGACCGCGTGCTGCTCGGCGATGCCCACGTCGTAGCACCGGTCGGGGTAGGCGGCGGCGAACTCGGCCAGCCCCACCGGGTGCAGCATCGCCGCGGTGATCCCGACGATGTCGGGCCGCTCCGCGCCGAGCGCGACCATCTCCTCGCTGAAGACGTTGGTCCAGATCCGGCCCTTGGGCTTCTGCACGCCGGTCTCCCGGTCGTACGGCCCGGGCGAGTGGAACTGCTCCTCGTCGTCGTTCTCCGCCGGCGCGTAGCCGTGGCCCTTCCTGGTGATGCAGTGCACGATCACCGGGCCGCCGAAGTCGTGCGCCTTGCGCAGGGCGTGCTCGACGGCCTGCTCGTCGTGGCCGTCGATGGGGCCGATGTACTTGAGGCCGAGGTCCTCGAACATGGCCTGCGGCTGCAGCATGTCCTTGAGGCCCTTCTTGATGCCGTGCAGCGCCTCGTAGGCGACGTTGCCGACGACCGGGGCCCGCGGGACGGTCTTCTTGACCAGCTCCAGCGCGTGCTCGTAGGTGGGCGTGACCCGCAGGTCGGCCAGGTGGCTGGCCAGCCCGCCGATGGTCGGGGAGTACGAGCGGCCGTTGTCGTTCACCACGATGATCACGCGACGGTCGCGGCCTTCGGCGATGTTGTTGAGGGCCTCCCAGCACATGCCGCCGGTGAGCGCGCCGTCGCCGACCACGGGCACCACCACGCGGTCGCCCTCGCCGTTCAGCTCGAACGCCTTGGCCAGCCCGTCGGCGTACGACAGGGCGGTGGAGGCGTGCGAGTTCTCGATGATGTCGTGGGCGGACTCGGCCCGGCTCGGGTAGCCGGAGATGCCGCCGCGCTGCTTGAGCAGGCCGAAGTCGTGCCGGCCGGTCAGCAGCTTGTGCACGTACGCCTGGTGGCCGGTATCGAAAAGGATCTTGTCGCGCGGCGAGTCGAAGACCCGGTGCAGCGCGATCGTGAGCTCGACGACCCCCAGGTTGGGGCCCAGATGACCGCCGGTCTTGGCCACGGCGTCCACCAGGAACTCCCGGATCTCCCCGGCGAGCCGCGGCATCTGCGTGGCGTCCAGTCGCTTGAGGTCCCCCGGACCCTTGATCGACTCCAGCAGAGTCACGCGCGTCAACTCCTCCATCAGGGGCTCCACTGCCCCTGGTCGTCGGGCCGTTCCGAGTTTAGTCCCGGTTGGCCCGGCACGCGCCAGGGGTCGTTCCTTCCTCACACCTTCGCCACGAAACCCACACGCGAGGGCCATGGGGCGGTGGGGTAGTAAGGAGAGCATGGTGATCGAAGAGATCGTGCTGCTCAACTCGGCGGACGAGGCCATCGGCACGGCGCCCAAGGCTCCCAGCCACCATCGTGACACGCCGTACCACCTCGCCTTCTCCTGCTTCCTCGCGGACGCCGACGGCCGGGTGCTGATCACCCGCCGGGCGCTCGGCAAGCGCACGTTCCCCGGCGTGTGGACCGGCAGCTGCTGCGGCCATCCCGGCCCGGGCGAGGGGCTGCGCGACGCGGTGGCGCGGCGGCTCCGCGACGAGCTGGGTGTGACGGGGAGCACGATCACCCCGGTGCTGCCGCGGTTCCGCTACCAGGCGACCGCCGCGGACGGGACGCTGGAGAACGAGCGCTGCCCGGTCGTCCGCGCCGTCGTCCCGGCCGGCGCCCCGGTGCGGCCCAACCCGGAGGAGGTCGAGGACGCCGAGTGGTGGCCGTGGGAGCGCTGCGTCGAGCTCGCCGGCCGGCCGGAGTCGTCGCCCTGGTACCGCCTCCAGATCGCCGAGCTGGCCCCGCTGGGAGACCCGCTGAGCTGGCCGGACACCGGTACGGAGGAGCTGCCGCCGTCGCTGGGGTGGTGACCCCGCCGCGCCCGCCGGGTAACCACGAGATCTCGTTTCGTCTCCCGCTGTTGACCCTCCGCTGATCCGAACGGACGCTTGCTTTCCCGGGTGACGAAGGGACTGGCGATGCGTGGTACGTGGAAGGCGCTCGCCGCCGCGGCCCTGGCCGGCGTGCTGGCCGTTTCCGGCTGCGGTGGCGGCGACGACGGCGGGGACGCCTCCCAGGTGGAGGTCTTCTCGTGGTGGACGGGCCCCGGCGAGGCCGACGGGCTGGCGGCGATGCAGGCGCACTTCGAGAAGACGAACCCGGGCACCAAGTTCGTGAACGCGGCCGTCGCCGGCGGCTCGGGCACGCAGGCCAAGGCGGTGCTCGCCAGCCGCCTGCAGAACCGCAAGCCGCCGGACTCGTTCCAGGGCCACGCGGGCGCCGAGCTGCTCGACTACATCAAGGCCGGCCAGATCGAGCCGCTGGACTCGTTCTACGAGGACAACAACCTCAAGCAGGCGTACCCGCAGCAGCTCCTGGAGCAGATCTCCCACCAGGGGAAGATCTACTCGGTGCCGGTGAACATCCACCGGTCCAACATGCTCTGGTACAACCCGAAGATCCTGGAGGACGCCGGGATCGACGGCCCGCCCAAGACGATCGCCGAGTTCATCACCGCGCTCAAGGCCGTCGACGACAGGACCGACAAGGTCCCGCTGTCGCTCGGCATCCAGTGGACCGCCGACCATCTCCTGGAGAACGTGCTGCTCGGCGACCTCGGCACCGACGCGTACAACGCGCTGTGGAAGCCGGGCGCCGACTGGAGCAGCCCCGCGGTCACCAAGGCGCTGACCGACTTCGCCGAGATCATGAAGTACACCACCCAGGAGTCGGCCTCCAGCGAGTGGCAGGACGCCGCCAAGGCCGTCGTGGACGGCAAGGCCGCGTTCAACATCATGGGTGACTGGGTCTACGGCTACTACGTCAACCCCGGCCCCAACGGGCTCGGCAAGAAGC
The DNA here is from genome assembly GCF_041951345.1 of Actinomadura sp. 21ATH. Lineage (NCBI taxonomy): Bacteria > Bacillati > Actinomycetota > Actinomycetes > Streptosporangiales > Thermomonosporaceae > Actinomadura > Actinomadura sp. 21ATH. The sequence continues at coordinate 1,071,079 of NZ_JBGNUR010000002.1, forward strand.
TCGACACCGACTTCAAGTACGCCGCCGCCCCGGGCACGGACGGCACGTACATGTGGCTGTCGGACAGCTTCACCCTGCCCAGGAACGCGCCGCACCGCGGCGGGGCGCTGGCCTGGCTCAAGGTCGCCGGCAGCAAGGAGGGCCAGGACCTCTTCAACCCGAAGAAGGGCTCCATCCCGGCCCGCAAGGACGCCGACAAGAGCCTCTACAAGGGCTACCTGGAGTACGCGCTGAACGAGTGGACCAGCCCCGACACCAAGCTGGCGGGCTCGTTCTGGCACGGCGTGTACGCCAGCAACAAGTGGCACACCGACATCGACACCGCGGTGGGCCTCTTCCTCCAGAACAAGGACGTGGCCAAGCTCCAGCAGGGCCTGGCCGCCGCCGCCAAGAACAGCGCCCAGTAGTGGCACCGCCCGTTCCCGGCGGAGGGAGGGCAACCGAGTGAGCCGCCGCTGGACGCCGCGCCGCGCCCGGCGGTGGCTCCCGGGACTGCTGCTGGTCTCGCCGTCGATCGTGGCGATCGGCCTGTTCGTGTACGGGCTGATCTTCTGGAACACCCGGGTCGCGGTGAGCGGCCGGCACGACGAGATCACGCCGTACGGGTTCGACAAGGGAAGGAACTTCGTCGACCTGTGGGACGAGCCGAGCTGGCCGCCCGCCGTCCGGCACGCCCTGCTGTTCACCGCCGTGTTCGTCGGGGGCGCGCTGCTGCTGGGCGCGTTCCTGGCGTTCCTGATGGAGAAGGGCGTCCGGGCCGAGGCGGGGTTCCGGGCGATCTACCTGTTCCCGATGGCGATCTCGTTCATCGCCAGCGGCGTCGTGTGGCGCTGGCTGATGAACCCCGCCCCGCCCGAGCGCGCCGTCGGCCTCAACCAGTTCTTCGGCCGGATCGGGCTCGACGCCCTCGCCAACGACTGGTGGCAGCACCAGCGGTGGGGCATGGCCGCCATGGCGCTGCCCGCGATCTGGCAGATGTCGGGGTACGTGATGGCGCTGTACCTCGCCGGCTTCCGCGCCGTGCCGGAGGAGCTGCGGGAGGCGGCCCGGGTGGACGGCGCCTCCGAGTGGAAGGTGTACCGGCACGTCGTCATCCCGCAGCTGCGGCCGGTGACGCTGTCGGCGCTGATCATCCTCGGCCACATCTCGCTGAAGGTGTTCGACCTGATCATGGCGATCGCGGGCAAGCAGATCATCACGTACGTGCCGGCCATCGCCACGTACGTCGAGGTGTTCGACTCGCACGACCCGGCCAACGGCGCCACCATCGCCACCTACCTGCTGCTGGCGGTGGCGCTGCTGGTGATCCCGTACCTGGTCTGGTCGGTCCGCGCGGATCGGAGGGACCGGGCTTGAGCGCTCTCCGGGAGCCCCGCACGCTGCGGACGGTGCGGTTCGCCTTCCTGCTGGCCTTCGCGCTGGTCTTCCTGATGCCGGTGTACGTGCTGGTGGTGACCAGCTTCAAGTCGTTCCAGGAGGCCGATCCGAGCACCGCCTGGAACCTGCCGGCCCAGTGGAGCACCGAGGGCTGGCGGGCGGCCTGGGAGACGCTGCGGCCGGGCCTGGAGAACAGCCTCAGGATCGCCGTCGCGGGCTCGGTCATCGCGGCGGTCCTGGGCTCGCTGAACGGCTACGTCCTATCCAAATGGCGCTTTCCCGGCGCCGACGCCGTGTTCACCCTGTTCCTTTTCGGGATGTTCATCCCTTATCAGGCGGTAATGATCCCGCTGGCCGGTCTGCTGACCGAGATGGAACTGGTCGGCACCATTCGCGGCCTGGTCCTGGCCCACGTCGTGTACGGCATCCCGATCTGCACGCTGATCTTCAGGAACTACTACGTCACGATCCCCACCGAGCTGATCGAGGCGGCCCGCGTCGACGGCGCCGGAATGCTCCGCACGTACGCCTCCATCGTCCTGCCGGTCTCCGGCCCGGCCTTCGCCGTGACGCTCATCTGGCAGTTCACGTCGCTCTGGAACGACTTCCTCTTCGCCGTCTTCCTGGGCACCCCCGACAGCTGGCCCGTCACCGTGGCGCTGAACAACCTCGCCGGTTCCGGGGCGGTGGCCGTCCAGTACAACCAGCAGATGGCCTCCGCTCTCCTGGCCTCGCTGCCCACCCTGCTCGTCTATCTGCTACTCGGGCGCTTCTTCATGCGCGGTTTGATGGCCGGAGCACTCAAGGGATGACAAGAACACGGAACACGGCAACCACCGGCGGCGCGTAAGCGTCACATAAAGGCCAGAAACCGCACCCCGCCTCACCACAGGGAACGTCAATGACCCTCAGACGACTGGCCGCCGTGGGCGCCGCGACGGGCATGGGCCTCGCGACCCTCGCTCTCACCGCCGGCCCCGCATTCGCGGATCCGGGCATCTCCGCCAGCCCGAACCCGTTCGTCCCCGGCAGTGTCCTCACCCTCACCGCCACCGAGTGCGACGAGAAGCCCGTCAACGTCTCCGACGACGGCCTCTTCGCCAGCCCCCCGTCCTGGACCGCCGCCACGCCCGAGGGCACCTGGAAGGCACCGGCCAAGACGAACAAGGTCGCCCCCGGCAAGACCTACACCGCCAAGTTCACCTGCAAGGTCGAGAACGGCACGGCGACCCTCAGCCTCACGGTGAACCCGAAGAAGGACGAGGAGCCCGAGCCGCCGAAGTTCGACTTCGGGTATGACGACGTGAAGCTGTCGACGACCAGGGTCGTCCCGAACGGCACCACCACGTTCGCCATCCGCTGCCCCACCTCCGTGACCATCACCAGCAACGGGTACACCAAGAACCCGCTGCCCGTGGAGAAGGACGGCGAGAACGCCTGGAAGGCGAAGGGGACGTTCAAGTCCTCGCTCCCCGACCCCACGGTCGCCACCGTGACCTGCAAGGGCCACGGCTCGGTGAAGTACTCCACCAGCCCGGAGAAGGGCGACCTGTCGCCGAAGAAGCCGACCGGCAAGATCCCGACCGGGCGGATCGACACCGGTGACGGCAGCACCGTGGCCGGCGGCCCGGGTGCGGGCCTGCTGGCGGGCGGCGCGGCCGCCGCGCTGGCCGGCGCGGGCCTCGGCACCGTGCTGCTGCGCCGCCGGGCCGGGCAGGAGCGGTAATCGCCCGTGCGTTCGACCATGCCCGCCGGCCGCCGCGCGCTCGCCGCGGCGGCCGGCGTGCTGCTCTCCGGGATGCTGCTGACCGCCTGCGGCGATGACGGCGGGGACACCGCGGCGCCGCCCGCCACGGGCGGCTCCCCGCAGGCCACCGCCACCGAACGGGCGATGCGGGCGGCGGCACCCATGAAGGAGTCGCAGCCGAAGACCATCAAGATCCAGAAGATCGGCGTCTCGGCGCCGGTGTCCCTCATCGGTCTGCGCCCGGACGGGCGGATCGAGGAGCCGCCGCTGAGCCGCCCCAACCTGACCGGCTGGTACAAGGAGGGCGTCACGCCCGGCGAGATGGGGCCCTCGGTCATCCTGGGCCATGTCGACGCCAACAAGAAGGCGGCCGTCTTCTACCGGCTCAAGGAACTGAAGGCGGGCGACACCATCCAGGTGGTCCGCCAGGACGGCTCCACCGCCACGTTCGCGGTGGACCGGCTGCAGAGCGTGGACAAGGACGCGTTCCCGCACCAGAAGGTGTTCGGCGAGGACATCGACTACTCCTCGCTGCGCCTGGTCACGTGCGGCGGCGCGTTCGACGCGGCGACGGGGCACTACCGCAACAACCTCATCGTCTTCGCGAAGCTCGTCCAGCCCGTCTGATCCTGCACGGACCGTTCCCGTCCCTTTTTCGGAACGGGAACGGTCCGTATCAGCGTGGCCGGGTTGCCGATCACGACAAATCGGGGAAAATCACTAACTGGACCGTTCACCCGGACCGGCTGGCCCCAGGGTCACGGTCCCCTGGCAGAACGGCGGTATCCGCTCCCCGGCCGGATACTCCATGGGAAACCGGGCACCACGCCCGGACGGTCCGGCCAACCGGAGACCGGCGGAGCACGGAGGTGACCGCGTGCAGGCGATCAGTGTTCAGCAGCCCTGGGCCTTCGCGATCGCACGGGGCGGCAAGGCCGTCTCCAACCAGGACCTGCCGACCGCCCACCGCGGCCCGCTGCTGATCCACGCCTCCATGCGGGTCGACCTGAAAGCCTGCGACTCCCCCCTCATCCGGTCCGCCGGCTGGGACCCCGGCCACCCGCTCGCCACGATCGGCGCGGTCATCGCCATGGCCGACCTCGACGACGTCTGCTCGGCCGGCCTGGACGGCTCCTGCGACTGCGGCCCCTGGGGCGAGCCGGGCTTCCACCACTGGCGCCTGACCTCCGTCCGCGCCCTCCCCCGCCCGATCATCGCCCTCGGCCGCACCGAGCCCTGGCAGCCCTCCGCCACCCTGATGACGGAGGTCCGCACCATGCTCGCCACCGCCGCGGCCACCACCGACCGCCTGACCTGATCCCCTGCCCCCGGCGTCCCCGCACGGCTACGCTGAGTCCCCGCGGCGGCCGGGGTAACGTGGTCCCACGTCGACCTTCCCACGCCACGGACAGGAGCGGGCCATGAGCATTGCGCCGACGCATGACCATGGCGGATTCGGCCCGTACACGATCGAGGACCTGCACGCTCGCGAAGACGACGGCAAGGGCCTGGAGCTCGAGGACGGGTGGCTGATCGAATGGTCTCCGAGCGCGGCGCACAACTGGGCGGCCGAGCGGCTGCGCCGCCGCCTCGAGCACGCCGCCGAGGAGGCGGGCGCCGCCGTCTTCATCGCGGGCGGTGGTGAATGGGAGATCAGCACCCCGGCGGGGATTCGTAAGCCGGACGTCTTCCTGGTTCCGTCCGAAGTGGCACGGGCGTCGATCGTGGACCGCAGTCCGATCACCATTCCGGGCGGTGAGGTCCTGCTGGCGGTGGAGGTGATCTCCCCGGGGAGCGGCAGTGAGCGCAGCGATCGGGTGCGCAAGCTGCGGGAGTACGCGGGGCTCGGCATACCCCAGTACTGGCTGGCCGAGTTCACCCCGCGCCCCCGTGTCCAGGTCATGGTCCTGGACGATGACGCCGCCGCCTACCGGGCCGATGCCCTGGTGGCGGAGGGCGAGACGCTGGACGTCACCGTCCAGGCGGACAAGCCGCTTCGGGTCCGGTTCGATCCGCGCCTCATGATCGAGTTCTGAGGGCGGTCAGGCGTCGGTGCCGGCGGATTCGCGGAGGCGGGCGAATTCGGCGGCGATGCGGTCGAGGGGCCAGCTCGCGTTCAGGCCGCTGGGGTTCGGCAGGACCCAGAGGCGGGCCGGGCCGAACGTCTCGTCCTGCGGGCCGATCCGCGTGCGGGGCTTGCCGAACGCGGTGCGGTACGCGGTGACGCCCGCGACGGCCAGGTAGGCGGGGCGGTGGCGGTCGACCAGGTCCCGGAGGCGGCGGCCGCCCTCGCGCAGTTCTTCGGCGGTGAGCTCGTCGGCGCGGGCCGTGGTGCGGTGGGCGAGGTTGGTGATGCCGAGGCCGTACGAGGGCAGCAGGTCCTGCTCGGCGGGCGAGAGCAGCCGGTCGGTGAAGCCCGAGCGGTGCAGGGCGGGCCAGAAGCGGTTGCCGGGGCGGGCGAAGTGCAGGCCGGTCGCGCCCGAGTACAGGCCGGGGTTGATGCCGGAGAACAGCACCCGCAGGGGCGCGCCGCCGGCGGGCAGGACGTCGGGGACGAGGCGATCGCGGGCGGCCTCCAGATCGGCCTTGGTAGGGCGCATCAGACCAGGCTACGCACGATCAGGGTGACGGCGGACGCGGCCACCACGACCAGGATGGCGGTGCGCATGCGGCCGTCGTCGACGTACCTGCGCACCGGGCCCGCCAGGAGGAAGCCCGCCAGGACGGGCGGGGTCAGCGCCAGCCCGGCGGTCACCTGCTCGGCCGGGAGCTGGCCGGCGGCGGCGAGGGTCAGCAGGGAGATCAGCGCGCCGCCGGTGAAGAAGACCGCGAGGGTGGCCCGGACGCGGGGGCCGCTCTCGTGCTGGTAGAGGAGCGCGATGGGCGGCCCGCCGATCGCGGAGGCGGTGCCGGTGGCGCCCGCGACCAGGCCGGCGGTCGCGAGCGTGCCCGGGTTGCGGGGGACGCGGCCGTGCCAGAGCCCGGCGCCCAGCGCGGCCAGCACCATCGCGCCGATGAACACGCCGAGGGTGCGGACCGGGACGGCCGCGACCACCCAGACGCCGAGCGGGGTGCCCGCCAGCCGCCCGCCGAAGGCCCAGCCGAGCCCCTTCAGATCGGCGTGCCGGACCTCCTGCGCGAGCGTGGCCAGCGGCAGGACGGTCGCGGCGACGAGGATGGAGCCGGGCATCAGCGACGGGAACAGCATCGTGACGATGGGCGTCGCGACCAGCCCCACGCCGAGCCCCACACTGCTCTGCACGATCGCGCCGACGAGCGCGGCGAGGCCGCCGATGACGAGGAAGTCGAGTCCAGGCACGTGCTGGAACGTTACATCCCGACATTCCCGATCGTTCATGCGGAGGCTGCGGTGAGCCTCTCGTCCTCCTCCGCGGTCAGCTCCAGCTCGGCGATCGCCATCAGGGCGGGCAGCTGCTGGACGGTACGGGCGCTGGCGATCGGCGCGGCCACGGTGGGCCGGGCGCGCAGCCAGGCCAGCGCCACGGTGGCGACCGACACGCCGCGCTCCCTGGCGATCCCGTCCAGCGCCGCCAGCACCCGGGGGCCGCGGTCGGACTTCAGGTACGCGCCCGCCTTCCCGGCCCGCGCGCTCTCGACCGTGCTCCCGGGCCGGTACTTGCCGGTCAGGAAGCCCGAGGCCAGCGCGTAGTACGGGACGGCCGCGAGCCCGTTCCGCTCGGCGATCCGCATCGGCTCGCCCTCGTAGGTGTCGCGCGAGACGAGGTTGTACTGCGGCTGGACGGCCACGAACTTCGCCAGCCCCTCCCGGTCGCTGACGGCCAGCTGCTCCTCCAGCCGTCCGGGCTCGATGTTGGACGCGGCGATCTCCCGCACCTTGCCCTCGCGGACCAGCTCGTCCAGCGCGCCGACGATCTCCTCGGCGGGCACGCTGGGGTCGTCGTAGTGCGTGTAGTACAGGTCGATGCGGTCGGTGCGCAGGCGGCGCAGCGAGTCCTCCGCCGCGGCCTTGACCGTCTCCCGCCGCAGCCCCTTGTGCGCCGGGTGCGCGCCGCACTTGGTCGCCACCACCATGCGGTCCCGGACGCCGCGGGAGGCGAGCCACTCCCCGATCAGCTCCTCCGACTCCCCGCCGTGGTTGCCGTCGACCCACGCCGAGTACACGTCGGCCGTGTCGACGAAGTTGCCGCCGCCGGCCGCGTAGGCGTCCAGGACGGCGAACGACCCGTCCCGGTCGGCGGTCCACCCGAAGACGTTGCCGCCCAGCGCCAGCGGGAAGACCTCCAGCGCCCCGATCCTGTTCGTGTTGGTCATGTGAGGATCCAATCGCGCCGCCGCCGCGCCCGCGCGGCCGCCCCCTCGCCTTTGACCAGCGCCGGACGCTCCCGATGCGAACGTGTGGAACGCGCCAGGGAAAGCGGAACGGGCCGCCCCCTGAGGGGAGGCGGCCCGCTTCGGGGTCGTGCTTACTTGCGGAGGAGGTTGCGGAGGACGTACTGCATGATGCCTCCGTTGCGGTAGTAGTCCGCCTCTCCCGGGGTGTCGATCCGGACGACGGCGGTGAACTCCTTGCCGTCCGCCTTCACGGTCACCTCGTCGGGGACGCCGCCCTCGTTCAGCTTCGTGACGCCGGTGATGTCGAACGTCTCGGTGCCGGTGAGGCCGAGGGAGTCCGCGGACTCGCCGTCCTTGAACTGGAGCGGGAGGACGCCCATGCCGATGAGGTTGGAGCGGTGGATCCGCTCGTACGACTCGGCGATGACGGCGCGGACGCCGAGCAGCGCGGTGCCCTTGGCGGCCCAGTCGCGGGAGGAGCCGGAGCCGTACTCCTTGCCCGCGATGACGACCAGCGGGATGCCCTGCGCGGCGTAGTTCTGCGCGGCGTCGTAGATGAACGACTGGGGCGCGCCCTCCTGGGTGAAGTCGCGGGTGTAGCCGCCCTCGACGCCGTCCAGGAGCTGGTTGCGCAGCCGGATGTTGGCGAACGTGCCGCGGATCATGACCTCGTGGTTGCCGCGGCGGGAGCCGTAGGAGTTGAAGTCCTTGGCGGTGACGCCGTTGTCCTGGAGGTACTGCGCGGCCGGGGTGCCGACCTTGATGGCGCCGGCCGGGGAGATGTGGTCGGTGGTGACCGAGTCGCCCAGGCGGGCCAGCACGCGGGCGCCGTGGACGTCGGCGACCGGGGCGGGCTCCATGCCCATGCCGTCGAAGTACGGGGCCTTGCGGACGTAGGTGGAGTTCGGGTCCCACTCGAAGGTGTCGCCGGTCGGGATCGCCAGCTCCTGCCAGCGGGAGTCGCCCTTGAACACGTCGGCGTAGTCCTGGAGGAACATCTCCTGGCCGATCGAGCCCTCGACGATCTCCTTGATCTCCTCGGTGGACGGCCAGAGGTCGCTGAGGTAGACCGGGGAGCCGTCGGCGCCCTCGCCGATCGGGTCGTTCAGGATGTCGACGTCCATCGTGCCCGCGAGCGCGTAGGCGACCACCAGCGGCGGCGAGGCCAGGTAGTTCATCTTCACGTCGGGGTTGATGCGGCCCTCGAAGTTGCGGTTGCCCGACAGGACCGAGGTGACCGCGAGGTCGGCGTCGTTGATCGCCTTGGAGATCTCCTCCTGCAGCGGGCCGGAGTTGCCGATGCAGGTGGTGCAGCCGTACCCGACCAGGTTGTAGCCGATCTTGTCGAGGTACGGGGCCAGCCCGGAGCGCTCGAGGTAGCCGGTGACGACCTGGGAGCCGGGGGCGAGGGAGGTCTTGACCCACGGCTTGCGGGTCAGGCCCTTCTCGACCGCCTTCTTGGCCAGCAGGCCGGCGCCGACCATGACGTACGGGTTGGACGTGTTGGTGCACGAGGTGATCGCGGCGATCACCACGGCGCCGTGGTCGATCTCGAACGTCGTGCCGTCGGCCAGGGTGACCGGGGTGGGGTCGTGCGGCCGGCCGCCGCCGTTGGCGCCGTGCTCGCGCGGCTTGTCGCCGTTGCCGTCGTGCGAGACCGCCGGCGAGTCCGAGGCCGGGAACGACTCGGACGACGCCTCGTCGACCGGGCCCTTGATGCCGTCGCCGGCGACGTAGTTGCGGACGTCGCGGCGCCAGGTCTGCTTGGCCTCCGACACCGAGATGCGGTCCTGCGGGCGCTTGGGGCCGGCGATGGACGGCACGACGGTGTTGAGGTCGAGCTCCAGGTACTCGGAGAACTCCGGCTCGACCGACGGGTCGAGCCACATGCCCTGCTCCTTGGCGTACGCCTCGGCCAGCGCGATCTGCTCCTCGCTGCGGCCGGTCAGGCGCAGGTACGACAGGGTCTCGCCGTCGATCGGGAAGATCGCGCAGGTGGAGCCGAACTCGGGGCTCATGTTGCCGATGGTGGCGCGGTCGGCGACCGGCAGCGCGGCGACGCCCTCGCCGTAGAACTCCACGAACTTGCCGACGACGCCGTGCTCGCGCAGCATCTCGGTGATGGTGAGCACCAGGTCGGTGGCGGTGGTGCCGGCGGGCAGCTTGCCGGTCAGCTTGAAGCCGACGACCCGCGGGATGAGCATCGAGATCGGCTGGCCGAGCATCGCGGCCTCGGCCTCGATGCCGCCGACGCCCCAGCCGAGGACGCCGATGCCGTTCTCCATCGTGGTGTGCGAGTCGGTGCCGACGCAGGTGTCGGGGTAGGCGACGCCGTCGCGGTCGAAGACCACGCGGGCCAGGTGCTCGATGTTGACCTGGTGGACGATGCCGGTGCCGGGCGGGACGACCTTGAACTCGTCGAACGCGGTCTGGCCCCAGCGCAGGAACTGGTAGCGCTCGCCGTTGCGCTCGTACTCGCGCTGCACGTTGCGCTCGAACGCGTCGGGCGAGCCGAAGTAGTCGACGATGACGGAGTGGTCGATGACCATCTCGGCCGGCGCGAGCGGGTTGATCTTGGACGCGTCGCCGCCGAGGTCGCGTACGGCCTCGCGCATGGTGGCCAGGTCGACCACGCACGGCACGCCGGTGAAGTCCTGCATGATCACCCGGGCGGGGGTGAACTGGATCTCCTTGCTGGGCTGCGCCTGGGAGTCCCAGCCGGCCAGCGCGCGGATGTGGTCGGCGGTGACGTTGGCGCCGTCCTCGGTGCGCAGGAGGTTCTCCAGCAGCACCTTGAGGCTGTACGGCAGCCGGGCCGAGCCCTCCACGGCGTCCAGCCGGTAGATCTCGTACGACTTCTCGCCCACCTGCAGCGTGTTACGGCTGCCGAAGCTGTTCGCGGACACGGACTCCTCCTCCGTCACCGTCGCGCGTCCGGTCCGGGACGTGATGCGCGCGACGCTTGCGTCATATGTTTGATACGGCCCACCGGGCCGTCCCCGCTCGGCGGGCCGCAGCGGCGGGCCCGGGCGGGCGGAACGTACCTTGAATCCTGCCCTAACGGTCGTCCTGCTCGGGATCCGGGGCCGCCTAACTTCGCCACCTTTTCTCTTGACGTCAAGCTATCCCCGATTTATCTCGACATCAAGTTACCTTCGGGTAGCCCGGTGGCTCGCCGCCGCGGCCGGAACGATCACCGGTCTCGCCAGGCTGGGCGGGTGGACCGCGTGATCGTCACCGGCGGGCCTCCCTCCCCTCGCCCGAACTCCTCTGACCCGGCACCACCGCCGCTTCCCGGCCGTTGGCCGGATATGGGAACCCCCTGGCCCGGTCACGCGTTTCCGATATATCGTTGTCGTATCGCGAGAGATCAACGAACGATCTTGGAAGGCGGTGGAGAACATGGGGACGACGCATGGCCACGGGGGTGACCTGCGCTGGGCCTTCGCCGCGGCCGCGCTGGGGGCCAAGGCCGCCCACCTGGCGGCGCACCGGGCCCGCGAGCACGGGCACGGGCCCAGGTTCGAGGGCGGCTGCGGGCCGCGCGCGCACGCCGGCGGCGGGCCGCAGTTCGCGTGGATGTTCGGCGGCGGGCCCGGGCCGTGGGGGCCGGGCGGCCCGCCGTGGGGCCGCGGGCCCTGGGGGCGCGGGCCGGGCGGCCGCGGGCCGCGGGCGCGCAAGGGGAACGTGCGCGCCGCGATCCTCGCGCTGCTGGCCGAGGAGCCGCGCAACGGCTACCAGATCATCCAGGAGATCAACGAGCGCAGCGGCGGGGGCTGGAAGCCGAGCCCCGGCGCCGTCTACCCGGCACTCCAGCAGCTCGCCGACGAGGGGCTGATCCGCGGCGAGGAGGGCGAGGGCCGCCGGACGTTCCACCTCACCGACGCGGGCCGCGCGTACGTCGGCGAGCACGCCGAGGAGCTGGCCGAGCCCTGGGCGGAGATGGCGCCCGACTTCGGCGAGGGCGTGCCCGACCTGTTCAAGCAGGTGGCGCAGACCGGCGCGGCGGTCATGCAGATCGTCCACTCCGGCTCGCCGCGGCAGGTCGACCGGGCCAAAGAGGTGATCGCCGAGACCCGGCGGCGGCTCTACCTGATCCTGGCCGACGACGACCCGGGCCCGGACGCGGCCGGCGCCGCCGAGGAGTGAACGTGACCCGCACCGACGAGATGCGCGTCGGCGACGCCGAGCGCGACGCCGTCACCACCGCCCTGCACGAGCACTTCGCGGCGGGCCGGCTCGACCGCGAGGAGCTCGACGAGCGGCTCGGCACCACGCTGGCCGCCAAGACGCAGGGCGACCTGAAGGCGATCGTCCGGGACCTGCCGGGCCCCAGCGGCCTGCCGGAGCCCGCCCGGACGCCGGTGCCCGGCCACTGGGCGTACGCCCACGGCCACCACCTACGGCACCACCGCCACGGGCACCACCACCGCTTCCCGGCGTTCCCGCTCATGATCGGGCTGTTCGCCTTCCTGGCGGTCGCGGCCGGGCCCGCGACCGCGATGCTGGCGGTGCTCCAGTTCGCGGTGCTGGTGTGGATCGTCCGCGCGGTGCTGTTCGCCGTGCGGGCGGGGCGCCCGCGTCCCCGCTGAGGAGGGTGGACCGGACCCGGCCGGGGTGAGATCGTCGCAGCATGAACCCCGAGCGGTTCCTGCATCCGGTCTCGCCCGTGGCCGGGCCCGACGAGGCGGCGCTGCGCGCCACCGTCGAGCGGCTCGCGGCCGTCGAGCGGCCGCCGTGCTCGCCCGGCGAGCGCGAGGCCGCCCACCTGATCGCGGACCGGCTGCGCGCGGCGGGCGCGGCGGCCGAGGTCGAGGAGGTGCCGGCGTACGGGTCGTACGCCCGGCCGGTGGGCGCGCTGGCCGGGCTGGCGGCGCTGGCCGGCGCCGCGGGCGGGCGGCTGCGGCCGCTCGGCGCCCTGGGCGGCGCGCTGGCCGCGGCCGGGATCGCCGACGAGATCTCGTTCGGCCACCGGTACGGCCGCCAGTACGCCCGCTCGGTGCTGAGCGTGCGCCGCACGGCCTGCAACGTCGTGGCCGGGCTCGGCGCCCCGGACGCGCCGCGCACGCTGGTCGTCATGGCGCACCACGACGCCGCCCCGGCCGGCCGGGGCCTCGGCCGGCGGGCGGCGCGGCGCCTGGCCCGCCGCTTCCCCTACCTGGTGGAGCCGCTGTCCGAGACGCCGGCCGCGTGGTGGCCCGTGTGGTGGCCGGTGGTGGCGGGACCGCTGTGCGTCGCCGCGGGAAGCGCGGCCGGCCTGTCCTGGCTGCGCCGCGCCGGTACGGTCCTCAGCGCGCTGAGCGCCGCGGCGATGGCCGACAGGGCCCGCCGCCGCGCCGTCCCCGGCGCCAACGGCGGCCTGAGCGGCGTCTCGGTCCTGGTCGCGCTGGCCGAGTCGCTGGAACGCCGGCCCTTGCCGGGCCTGCGCGTCCTCCTCGTCTCGGCGGGCGCGGAGGAGGCCCTCCAGGAGGGCGCCCGCGGCTTCGCCCACCGCCACTTCCACGACCTGCCGACGAACAGCACCTGGTTCCTCCACCTGGGCGCGGTCGGCTCCGGCGACCTCGTGCTGCCGGACGCGGAGGGCCCGTTCCGCACCGAACGGTACGACGCGGGCTTCGGCGACCTGGTCGCGCGCTGCGCGCTGGAGCAGGACATCGCCGTCGACCGCGGCCTGCGCGCCCGCGCGCCGAGCGACGCGATCGTCCCGCACCGGCACGGCTACCGCACCGCCCGCCTGGTCTCCCTCGACGGCGACCGGCTGGTGCCCCACCACCGCCTGCCGTCCGACCTGCCCGAGCACGTCGACTACCGCTGCGTGGCCGACGCCGCCCGGCTCACCGAGGCGGTCGCCCGCGCCCTCGCCGCCCACTGACCCGCGGCGCCGCGGCGGCCCGCCGCGCCACGGACGTCAGGGGGCGCCGCGCAGGGCGGCGGCCTTCGCGGCGAGGGCCTCGATCCGGGGCCAGTCGCCGTCCCGTACGGCGTCGGACGGGGTGAGCCAGGTGCCGCCCACGCACGCGACGTTCGGCAGGGCCAGGTAGCGGGGGGCGTTGTCCTGGGTGACGCCGCCGGTGGGGCAGAAGCGGATCCGCGGCAGCGGGCCGCCGAGCGCCTTCAGGTGGTCGGGGCCGCCGGCCGGGCCCGCCGGGAAGAACTTCATCGCGGTGACGCCGTGCTCCAGCAGGGCCATGGCCTCGGAGGCGCTGGAGACGCCGGGCAGGAACGGGACCCCGGACGCGGTCATGGCGTCGAGGAGGCCGGGGGTGCATCCCGGGCTGACCAGGAACCGCGCCCCGGCGGCGGCGGAGCGGCGGGCGTCCTCGGGGTGCACGACCGTGCCCGCGCCGACGACGGCGTCCGGCACTTCGGACGCGATCCGCTCGATGGACTCCAGCGCGGTCGCGGTGCGGAGCGTGACCTCGATGACCGGCAGGCCCCCGGCCACCAGCGCCCGCGCCAGCGGTACGGCGGCGTCCGGGTCGTCCAGGACCACGACCGGGACGACGGGGGCGAGGTCCAGGAGCTCGTCGGCTTTCATGCGTGCCTCATGTTCTGTTCGAGTCGGGCGGCGGCGCCGGTCAGCGCCGGGTACGGGTGGACGATCAGGGCGGTGGGGATGGCCCGCAGGTAGTCCTCGACCGGGGGCTTGTCCTCGAAGCGGCGGCGGAAGTCGCTGCTCCGCAGCGCGTCGGTGATGCGCGGGAGGATGCCGCCGCCGAGGAAGACGCCGCCGCGCGCGCCCAGCGTGAGCGCCACGTTCCCGGCGAACGCCCCCAGGAACCCGCAGAACGCCCGCACCGTCTCGGCCGACAGCGGGTCGGCCATGCGGCAGATCTCGGCGGCCGTCAGCGGTTCCGCCCGGACGCCGGTCAGGTCGGCGAGCAGCCCGCGCAGGCGCACGAGGCCGTCCCCCGACAGGAGGTGCTCGGCGCTGCGGCCGCCGCCGGCGTGCAGGAGCCGGAGCAGCTCGGTCTCGCGGTCGGTGCCGGCCGGCAGGTCGGCGTGCCCGCCCTCGGCGGCCAGCGGCAGCCAGTCCCCGGCGGCGGGGACGAGCCCGCCCACGCCCAGGCCGGTGCCGGGGCCCAGCACCGCCAGCGGCGCCGTCCCGTCCGCCGCGGGCAGGGCGTCCCCGCCGACCGGGCACAGGTCGCCGGGGCCCAGGCGCGGCAGCGACAGGGCCAGCGCCTCGAAGTCGTTCAGGATCTCCAGCCGGGGCACCCCGAGCCGCTCGCGCACCGCCTCGGCCGTTCCGGGCGCCCAGCCCGCGTTCGTGAGGTGGTACGTCCGGGCGGAGACGGGTCCGGCGACCGCGAGGCAGGCCGCGCCCGGCCGCACGCCGGCCTCGTCCAGGTAGGCCGCGGCGGCCTCGCCCAGGTCCGCGTGGTCGCGGGTGGGCAGCGCGCGCACGTGCTCGGGCCCCTCACCCGGCCCCTCGATCAGGGCGAACCGGGCGTTGGTGCCGCCCACATCGGCGACCAGCCAGGGAAGACTCACCGCGAAACCCCCTCACAGGGCCCGGCCGGCCGCACGCCGGCGTTCATGGAATCACTCCCCGCCACGTTGGCCCGCACGCCGGGAAGAGTCCAGCCGGACGCGGCCGGACCGGCCGGATCAGGAGAAGACACCGGCGCCCCGCTCGGCGGGTCCCACGGCGCCGCGGAACGCCGCGAACAGCTCGCGGCCGGTGCCCGGCTCGGCGGGCGGCGCGGGGGCGGGGACGCGGGCGGCGAACTCCTCGTCCGGGACGAGGATCTCCAGGACGCCCTTGCCCGCGTCGAGCCGGATCGGGTCGCCGTCCCGGACCCGGGCCAGCGGGCCGCCGGCGGCGGCCTCGGGCGAGGCGTGGATGGCGGCGGGCACCGCGCCGGAGGCGCCGGACATCCGGCCGTCGGTGACCAGCGCGACGCGGTGGCCGCGGTCCTGGAGGACCGACAGCGGCGGGGTGAGCTTGTGCAGCTCGGGCATGCCGTTGGCCTGCGGGCCCTGGAAGCGGACCACGGCGACGAGGTCGCCGTCCAGCTCGCCGGCGGCGAACGCCTCCTGCAGCTCGTGCTGGGAGTCGAAGACGCGGGCCGGGGCCTCGATCGTGCGGTGCTCCTCCCGGACGGCCGACACCTTGACCACGGCGCGGCCCAGGTTCCCGTGCACGGTGTGCAGGCCGCCCTGGGCCTCGAACGGGTCCCGGACGGGCCGCAGGACGGCGGTGTCGCCCGACTCGGCGGGCGCGGGCCGCCAGGTGAGCCCCGCCTCGCTGAGCACGGGGGTCTCGCGGTACGCGGCGAGCGTGCCGCCGGTGGCGGTGCGGGCGTCCTCGTGCAGGAGCCCGGCGTCCAGCAGCTCGCCGATGAGGAACGCGGTGCCGCCCGCGGCGTGGAAGTGGTTCACGTCGGCGGAGCCGTTGGGGTAGAGCCGGGTCAGCAGCGGCGTGACCGAGGAGAGCTCGTCGAAGTCGTCCCAGGTCAGCTCGATGCCGGCGGCGGCCGCCATCGCGACCAGGTGGAGGGTGTGGTTGGTGGAGCCGCCGGTGGCGAGCAGCGCGACGACGCCGTTCACGAAGGCGCGCTCGTCGAGCACCTCGCCGACCGGGGTGGTCAGGGTGAGGACGCGCCGGGCGGCCTCCTCGGTGAGCGCGGTGCGCAGCTCGGTGCCCGGCGGGACGAAGCTGGCGCCCGGCAGGTGGAGGCCCATGACCTCCATCAGCATCTGGTTGGAGTTGGCCGTCCCGTAGAACGTGCAGGTGCCGGGCGAGTGGTACGAGGCGGACTCGGCGGCCAGCAGCTCGTCGCGGCCGATCTCGCCCGCGGCGTACCGCTTGCGGACCCTGGCCTTCTCGTCGTTCGGCAGGCCGGAGGGCATCGGCCCGGCGGGGACCAGGAGGGTCGGCAGGTGGCCGAAGGAGAGCGCGCCGATCACCAGCCCGGGAACGATCTTGTCGCAGACGCCGAGCATCAGCGCGCCGTCGAACATGTCGTGGGACAGGGCGATGGCCGTCGACATGGCGACGACGTCCCGGCTGAACAGCGACAGCTCCATGCCCGCGCGGCCCTGCGTGATGCCGTCGCACATGGCGGGCACGCCGCCGGCGAACTGGGCGGTGCCGCCCGCCGCGCGGATCGCGGCCTTGAGGAGGTCCGGGTAGTCCTTGAGCGGCTGGTGCGCGGAGAGCATGTCGTTGTACGCCGACACGATCGCGATGTTCTTCGCCGTGGCGCCCCTGAGCTGGAGCTTCTCGGCGGGGCCGCAGGCGGCGAAGCCGTGCGCGAGGTTGGCGCAGCCCAGCGCGGTGCGCGCGGGCCCGGCCGACGCGGCCTCCGCGATCCTGCGCAGGTACGCGGCGCGGCGGGCGGCGCCGCGCTCGGCGACCCGCTCGGTGACCCGCGCGACCACGGGATGGGGGGACCCGGCCATGGACGCTCCTCCACTCTTCAGGTAACAACTGCGCACTACTTAAGCATGAATAATTACATAAGTCCCGTATCTTGTGGCACTTCGGCTGCCATGCTTCACTGGCCGGATGACCAGACGGCCCTCATCGAGCGGTGACGTGCTCAAGCTGATCCGCGAGGGCGCCAGCACCCGGGCCGAGCTGGGCCGGGTCACCGGGCTGTCCCGGCCCGCCGTGGCGCTGCGGGTGTCGGAGCTGGCGGCGCACGGCCTGGTGACCGAGCGCCTCGACGGCCCGTCCACCGGCGGCCGGCCGCCCGCGCGGCTGTCGTTCAACGCCGCCGGCGGCGCGATCCTCGTCGCCAACCTCGGCCGGTCCCGCGGCCAGGCCGCCGTCTGCGACCTCGCCGGGACCGTCCTCGCGCAGGACCACGTCACCCCCGGGCTCGACGCGCTGCTCGACGGCTGGGACGCCCTGCTCGACGGGCTCGGCCGGCCGCCCGTCCGGGGCGCCGGCATCGGCGTCCCCGACCCCGTCGAGGCCGGCCGCGAGGAGTGGGACGGCGTGCCGGTCGGGCCGCCGATCGCCGCGCGGTTCGGCGTACCGGCGTTCCTGGAGAACGACGTCAACATCGCCGCCCTCGGCGAGTACGAGTCCCGGTTCCGCCGGGAGGTCGGCGACCTGCTGTTCGTCAAGCTCTCCACCGGCATCGGCGCCGGCCTGATCATGGGCGGCGGGATCCGCCGCGGCGCGCTGGGCGCCGCCGGCGAGATCGCCCACATCCCCGTCTCCGCCGGCGGCGGCGTCACCTGCCGCTGCGGGAACCGCGACTGCGTCGAGGCGGTCGCCGGCGGCGCCGCGCTGCTGGCCCGCTCCCCCGCCGCCGACCTCGCCGAGCTGACCGCGCTGGCCCGGGCGGGCGACCCGGCGACCGTCGCCCTCTTCCGGGAGGCCGGCCGCCGCATCGGCGAGGTGATCGCCGCGGCCGTCAACCTGCTCAACCCGGCGGTCGTGCTGCTCGGCGGCGACCTCACCGCCGCGTACGAGCCGCTGGTGGCGGGCGTGCGGGAGGTCGTCTACCGGCGCGGCACCGCCCTGGCCACCCGCGGGCTGCGGATCGAGCCGAGCCGGCTCGGCGACGCGGCCGGCCTGGCCGGATGCGCGGCGCTCGTCCTGGACCACGTCCTCGCCCCCGAGGCGGTCGACGCGGCCCTCTCCCGCGCGCCGGCGGCCGGGACGGCCTGACCCGTACCTCACGGCGCCCTCCGGCGGACGTGACCGAGGATCTCGCCGTCCACCGGCCCGCCGGCCCGGCCCCGCCCCAGGAGTTCCTTGAGCCGATCATGCGGGAGGTCGGCCGGCGGGCGCGACCACGCTGCCGGTCGAGGACCGGTTGCCTGAACGGGCGATTCCCCTCGAAAGGCACAATGGCGCCACACTAAGCTGATCAACCAGAAGTCGGAACCCGCTCAGGAGGCCCGCGCGTGGACCCGTCGTTCCCCCTCGTCCCGGGCGGCACGCACGCCCCGGAACCACGGCCCGCCGGGAACCTCGCCCGGCCGGGCGGCGCGGCCGCCCCCCTCCACCGGGCCGAGGCGATGCGGTTCGGCGGGCGGCCGCGGCAGGAGTACTGGGAGGCGATCGGCCCCCGGACGCGGCAGCGGCTGCACGAGCTGGCGGGCGGCGTCATCGACTGGTTCGCCGCCGCGGACGCGTCGGCGGCGGACGGGCGGCCGTACGGGGTCGTGTTCGGCGACCGCGGCCTCGCCATCGCCGAGCCGCGGATCGACACCGCGCACCGCCCCGTGTACGCGATCTCCGCCTTCGTCCTCGATCCCGGATCGCTGCGGCACGTCGCGATCGACCACCGGCCCCCGCCCGGGCCCGCCCCGTTCGCGCCCGCCGGCACGGCGGGAGCGGCCGGGCCGGACATCGGGCTGAGCCCCGCGGCGAAGGGCGTGCTCGGCAACCTGCCGCCGCGGGCGCAGGAGCTGCTCCAGACGCCGTTCACGCAGGGCCGGAGGCTGCTGTGCCATGACTGGTGGTACGAGGGGGCCGAGCACCGCCTCAGCGCGTTCATCCTGTTCCTGGCCGGCGCCAAGGACGTGACGGTGGCCGTCGGGACCAAGGACGTCCCGGTGGGGCACACGGACGCGACGGCCCACTGGTCGCTGACCTGCTACCGGGCCTCGGTGCAGCGGCGCATCGGGAAGTAGCGGTGCCGGCGGGGTTCACCGAACTCGATGGCCACGACGCGTACGAGATCCTCGGCGTGCGGCCGGACGCCTCGCCGGACGAGGTCCGGCGCGCCCACCGCGAGCTGATCCTGAGGCACCACCCGGATCGCGTCCTGGACCCCGCGGCCAAGGCGGCGGCGGAGCGGCGCACCCGCCTCCTGAACGCCGCGCGCGACGTCCTCAGCCGCCGCCGCGACGAGTACGACGCCTTCCTCCGGCCCCCGGACCCCGTACCGGACCACGCGCCCGCCTCCGCCGCCGGCGTCGTCGACGACCCCTGGGAGGCGGCCGAACCGGGCACGCCGCACAGCCCGGATCCGTGGGAGAGCGCCGTCCCGGGTTCGCCCCCGCCGCACCGGCCACCGCACCCGCCGCCGTACGCGCCCCCGCCGCCACCGCCCGACCCCGGCCCGCCGCCTCCGCCGCCTCAGCCGCCGCCCCGTGCAGCCGCGCGGCGGCCGCGCACGCTCATTCCGGGCAGGACGATCGCGTTCGGGTGCGGCCTGCTGTGGATGGCGGGATCCGTACTGGTGTTCTGGGTGGGGTTCCAGTCGGTGTCCGAGCCGGACGCTCTCGCCCCCGTCCCCGTTCCCGAGCGGTTCGCCGGCACCTGGAAGGGCAAGGTGAAGGACCGGGACGGGGACGAGTCGACCTGGCAGGTCGCGGTGACGCTGCGCGGCGGGACCGGCCCCGGCAAGGTCGACTACCGGAACGGCGAGTGCGTCGGCACCACCGTGCCCGTCTCGTACGAGTCCGGCGTCCTCACGCTCGACACGAGGTTCCCGGCCGGCGGCACGGCGTGCGACGTCGGTGACATCCGGCTCGAGAAGCCCGCCGACGGCAAGGTCCGGATCAGCTACCGCGGCAGGTCGGGCAAGGTCGAGACGTCCGGGACGCTCAAGCGCCGGAAGTGATCCGGGCGGTGCGGCCGGTGATGCGCCATGCTCGGTGCCATGCCAGACATGTCCGCATACCTCCTGCCGATGACGACCACCGACGACGAGCTGGACCGGGACGCCGCCGTGGCGGTGCTGCCGGTCGGGAGCTTCGAGCAGCACGGGCCGTTCCTCCCGCTGGCGACCGACACCGTCATCGCGTGCACGATCGCGCGGGAGATCGCCGCCGCCCATCCGGTGCTGGCGCTGCCGCCGGTGACGATCTCGTGCTCGCACGAGCACGCCGCCTGGCCGGGGACGGTCAGCGTCTCGGCGGCGACGCTGTACGCGGTCGTGCGGGACGTGGCCGAGTCGCTGCGCCGGTCCGGGATCGAGAAGCTGGTGCTGGTCAACGGGCACGGCGGCAACTACGTGCTCGGCAACGTCGTCCAGGAGGCGGGCGGGGACATGGCGCTGTTCCCCGCCGAGCCGGACTGGGAGGCGGCGCGGGCGGCGGCCGGACTGCGCAGCCCCGCCCTGGACGACATGCACGCCGGCGAGCTGGAGACCTCCATCCTGCTGCACGCGCACCCGAGCCTGGTGCGGCCGGGGTACGAGGCGGGCGACCACGACTCCGGCGACCGGCGGCACCTGCTCACGCTGGGGCTGGAGCCGTACACCGGCTCGGGCGTCGTCGGGCGGCCGTCACTGGCCTCGGCCGGCAAGGGCCGGGACCTTCTCGCCTCCCTGGTGGAGTCGTTCGGCGCGCATCTGCGGCTGCTCGATCCGTAGCCGCACCGGCGCCGGCCGCGGCCGGGCGGCCCGGCGGCGCAGGCGCAGGCGCAGCAGCAGCACGGCGGCGCCGGGCAGGCCGGCGACCAGCGTGAGGAGCCCGTACACGACGGCGACGGTGAGGCCCTGCGCGGCGCCCAGCCCGACGGCACCGAACGCCAGCGCCGTGGCGGCCTCGCGGGGCCCCCAGCCGCCGACGTTCACCGGCAGGCCCATCACCAGCAGCGCGAGGACGGCGAGCGGCACCAGGTCCGCGACGGGGGCGTGCGCGCCCGCCACGCGCGCGGCGACCAGGAACAGCGCGACGTAGCCCGCCAGCGCCGCCGCCGACATCAGCGCCAGGCCGGGCCAGGCGTCCCGGACGAGCCGCAGGTCGGCCGCGAGCGCGCGGAGCCGGCGGCGGAACGCCCACCCGGCGGCCGCGAGGACGGCGGCGAGGACCAGCACGGCGGCCGCCACGGCGCCCAGGGCGGGCAGCAGGACGGGCCGGGTGAGCAGCACCAGCAGCCCGGCGGCGACGATCACCACCTGGCCGGCGGCCCGTTCCAGGACGACCGCGCGGACGCCGCGGCCGACGTCCCCGGAGTCCCGGCCGTGGCTGACCGCGCGGTGCACGTCGCCGAGCACTCCGGCGGGCAGCACGGCGTTCAGGAAGGACGCCTGGTAGTAATCGCCGACGGCGGCGCCCACGGGGAGGCGCAGGCCGAGGCGGTGCGCCACCAGGCACCAGCGCCGGGCGTTGCAGAACGTCGTGAACAGGCCGATCGCGAGCGCGACGGCGACCGACTCCGCGGTGACGGCGCGCGCGGCGGCCACGAACGCGGCGGTGCTGTGCCACCACACCAGCCCGGCGAGCACGGCGACGGCGGCGAGCGTCCGCAGCCAGGGCCACAGCGACCGGGTCATGAGGTCGCCTCCGGAAGGACGAGCAGGTCGCGGTGGTGGACGACGGCGTGCAGTTCCCCCGCGGCGCACGCGTCGAGGCGCCGCCGCAGGTACGTCGCGGCGGGCAGGTCCGGCGACTGCTCGGCCGCCGCGCCGACCCAGCCGCGCAGCCACTCCGCGGTGAGCGCCGCCCGCTCGGGGCCGAGCCGCCACGGGCTCGGGCTGCTCCATACGGCCGCGCCGCGGCGCTCGAACGCGCGGGCGGCGGCGTCCGCGGCGGCGGGCCCGAGCCTGGACCCGCGCCGCTGGTGGGCGTTGAACGCGGCGGCGAACCCGGCGTCGAACGGGTCCGGCGGGCTCAGCTCGACCCGCCCGACCACCGTGAGCGCCAGCAGCGCCGGGCTGCCCGCGCCGGTGATCGCGGCGGCGAGGCGGTCCAGCTCGGCGCCGGTCAGCAGGTCGAGCAGCGCGGACGCGGTGACGAGCGAGGTGCCGGCCAGGTCGGCGGCGGTGAGGGACGCGATGTCGCCCTCCCGCGTCTCGGCGCCGGCGCCGGCGCTCGCGGCGGCGCGTTCGAGCAGCCCGGGATCGCGGTCGTGCAGGATCCAGCGCTGCGGGCCGGGCAGCCAGCCCGCCAGCCACCGGTGCATCGAGCCGGTCCCGCAGCCCAGGTCGCGGACGACGAGCGGCCCGGCCGCCCGCGCGGCGAGGCGGGCGCGCAGCGGGCCGAGCAGGTCCACGGCGCGGGCGGCGGCGTCGGCGGGCTCGCGCAGCGCCAGCCAGTCCGGGGAGAAGGTCCCGGGGGTGCTCACGGGGCCTCCCGGTCCAGGACGGCGGCGAGGTCGCGGGCGGTCTCGTCCCAGCTCCGCAGCGTGCCGCGGCGGCCGAGGGCGGCCGCGCGCAGCTCGCGCCGCAGGCCGGGGCCGGTGAGCCAGCGGCGCAGCGCGGCGGCGAGGGCGGCGACGTCCCCCGGCGGTACGAGCAGTCCCGGCACGCGGCCGCCGGGCGCCCGCCCCAGCGCCTCGGACACGCCGCCGGCGTCGGCCGCGAGGACGGGGATCCCGCGGGCGAGGGCCTCGGTCACGACCATCCCGTACGTCTCGGCGCGCGACGGCAGCACCAGCAGGTCGGCGCCCGCGTACGCGGCGTCCAGCCGGGCGCCGCGGCGGGGCCCGGCGAGCGAGATCCGGTCGTCCAGGCCGTGCCGCTCGACGAGCTTGCGGACCTGCGCCACGTGCGCGAGGTCGCGGCGCAGCGGCCCGACGCACTCGCACGTCCACGGCAGGTCCGCCAGCTCGCCGAGCGCCTGGACGAGCACGTCGTGGCCCTTGCGCGGCGTCACCGACGCCACGCACAGCAGCCGCGTGCCGTCGCCGGGCGGCGCCGCCCCGGCGGGGTCGGTGCCGGGCGCGGCGACGTGGACGCGGGCCGCGTCGAGCCCGTGGTGGTCGACCAGCCTGCGGGCGGCCCACGCGCTGGTGGCCACGACGGCCCCGGCCGCGTGCAGGGTGGCGCGTTCGGGCGCGTCCAGGCCGGCGGCGCCGGCGCCCTCGTCGGCCAGCGGCAGGTGGACGAGGACCGTGAGGCGCAGCCGGCCGGCGTGCGGGCCGACGACGTCCGGGACGCCGCAGGCGACGAGCCCGTCCAGCAGCACGCCGGCCGTGTCGGGCAGCCCGGCCAGGGCGCGCCCCAGCCGCTCGCGGGACGCGGCGTCCGGGCGCGGCCAGTCGCCGTGGATCGCGATCTCGTGGACGGGGCGGCGCCGCGCCAGTTCCTCGCACACCCGCCGGTCGTAGACGTTGCCGCCGCTCGGCACGGCCACCCGGTCGACGTCGCCCGGCATGACCACGTACACGGCGCTTCCCGGCGCGGGGTTCACAGGGCCAGCTCGTAACTCGCCCAGGCGACGTGCGACTCGTGCAGCGTCACGGTGATCCCGGCGAGGCCGCGCGCGCCCTCGCCGAGGTCGCCCGCCCGGACGCGCTCGGCGAGCCGATCGGCGATCTCCTTGGCCAGGAACTCGGTCGAGGTGTTGACCCCGGCGAACGCGGGCTCGTCGTCGAGGTTGCGGTAGTTGAACGCGCCCAGCACCGCGCCCAGCACGCCGGTGGCCAGCCCGATGTCGACCACGATGCCGTCGGCGTCCAGCTCGGCCCGGCGGAACGTGGCGTCCACCAGGAACGTGGCGCCGTGCAGGCGCTGGGCCGGTCCGAAGACCTCGCCGCGCAGGCTGTGCGCGACCATCAGGTGGTCACGAACGGTGACGCTGAACAAGGACGTCCTCCTCGTACTCGTAGACGACGCGGTGGCAGAGGGCGGGCAGGTCCCCGGACGCCAGCGGGGGCAGGACCCGGGGGAGCTCCTCGAAGGGGCTCTCCCCGGTGATCAGGACGTCGAAGGCGGGGTTCGCGAGCAGCCGGAGCGCCAGCTCCAGCCGGTCGGCGAAGCCGCGCCGCCCCCTCCTGGACGGCGCGACCGCCCCCACCTGGCTGCCGCGGATCGACAGCCGCCGGGAGTGGAACGACTCGCCGAGCGGGACGCTGACCGGGCGGTCCCCGTACCAGCTCAGCTCGATGACCTCGCCTTCGCGGGCGAGCAGTTCGAGGGACCGGGCGAGGCCGGCGGCGGTGGCGCTGGCGTGCACCACCAGGTCGCAGTCCCCGGCCGCCCGCTCCGGGGTGGCGAAGCCGACGCCGAGCGCCTCGGCGACGGCCGCGCGGCCCGGGTCCACGTCGACCAGCTCGACGCGGGCGCCCGGCAGCCCGGCGAGCACGCCCGCGACGCAGCAGCCGACCATGCCGCCGCCGACGACGGCGATCCGGTCGCCGACCAGCGGCGCCGCGTCCCACAGGGCGTTCACGGCGGTCTCGACGGTGCCCGCCAGGACGGCGCGCTCCGGCGGCACGCCGTCCGGTACGGGTGTCACGGCGTGCGCCGGGACGACGTACCGGGTCTGATGGGGGTACAGGCAGAACACGGGGCGGCCGCGCAGGTCCGCGGGGCCGTGCTCGACGACGCCCACGTTGAGGTAGCCGTACTTGACCGGCCCGGGGAACGAGCCGTCCTGGAAGGGGGCCCGCATGAGGTCGTACTGGCCGGCCGGGACGCCGCCGCGGAACACCAGCGCCTCGGTGCCGCGGCTGACGCCGGAGTACAGGGTCCGCACCAGGACGTCGTCCGGTCCCGGCTCCGGCAGCCGCACCGACCGGATCTCCCCTGCTCCCGGCGAACGCACCCAGAACGCCCGTGCCCTGCGCTCCACTTTTCCCGATCACCCCGTCCTTCCCGGCCCTGCTGAACGTTCCGCGGTCCCCGCCCCGTACGGCATCGCATGACGCACACGACGGGTACCCGGAGCCCGATGATCACGCTGCCCCCCGCCCGGCCGGCCCGACCGGCGCGGCCGGCCCGGCCGTACGCGACCGCGGGCCTGGAGGCGGCCGCCGCGGCGGGCGCCCAGCTCGCGCTGCTGGGCGCGCTCTGGGCGGGCGCGGGGCTCGGCGCCACGGCCTGGGCCGCCGGCGCCCTGCACGCGCTCGCGCTGGGGGCCATCCTCGCGGGCGCCGCGCGCCGCGCCGGCCGCGCCACGCTGGGTCCCGCCGACCGCGTCACCCTCGCCCGCGCCGTGCTCGCCGGCGGCGTGACGGCGCTGGTGGTGGACGCCCTGCTGGCGAGCGGGCCGGCAGCGGGTCCCGGCCCGGAACTGCTCACCGCGATCGCCGCCGCCGCGCTGCTGCTGGACGGCGTGGACGGCAAGGTCGCGCGCCGCACCGGGACGGTGTCCAGGTTCGGGGCGCGCTTCGACATGGAGGTCGACGCGTTCCTGATCCTGGTGCTGAGCGTCCACGTCGCCGCGTCCGCCGGGCTCTGGGTGCTGGCGATCGGCGCGATGCGGTACGCGTTCGTCGCGGCGTCCTGGGCCCTGCCCTGGCTGCGCGCCGGGCTCCCGCCGCGTGCCGCCCGCAAGGTCGTCGCCGCGCTCCAGGGCGTGCTGCTGGTCGCGGCCGGAACGCTCCCGCCCGCCGGCGCCGCGCTCACCGCCGCGGCCGCGCTGGCGCTGCTGGCGTGGTCGTTCGGCCGGGACGTCGCCTGGCTCCGCCGCAACGCCGGCCGGGACGCGGCCGGGACCGGGGCGGCCGCCGGCTGACGGCGGCGCCGCGCTCCGGCCGGACCGCGTTCCGGCCGGGCGCGGCGCGGCGGCGGGGCCGCGGGGCTCATCCGCTCGCCTCGCCGCAGCCGGCGGCCGGCAGCGCGCCGAGCTGGGGCAGGTCGTGCCCGAGCCGGTCGCGCTTGGCGGTCAGGTACCGGATGTTGTCGTCGCTGGCCGGGACGAGCAGCGGCACCCGCGAGGCCACCTTGATCCCGGCCGCCTGGAGCGCGTGCACCTTGTCGGGGTTGTTGGACAGCAGCCGGACCGAGCGGACGCCCAGGTGCTCCAGCACCCGGGCGGCCGGCCCGTAGTCGCGGACGTCGACCGGCAGCCCGAGGGCCGTCGCCGAGTCGACCGTGTCCAGGCCCTGCTCGTCCTGGAGGACGTGGGTCCGGACCTTCGCGACCAGCCCGATCCCGCGCCCCTCGTGGCCGCGCAGGTAGACCAGGACGCCGCCGCCCTCGCGGACGACGGCGTCCAGGGCCGCGCCGAGCTGGTCGCCGCACTCGCAGCGCGTCGCGCCGAAGATGTCCCCGGTCATGCACTCCGAGTGGACCCGGACGAGCACGTCCTCCCGCCCGCGGATCCGCCCGCGCACGAGCGCCATGTGCTCGTGCCCGTCCACCGGGTCCCGGAACGCGACGGCCCTGAACGTGCCGCGCCGCGTCACCAGGTCGGCCTCCGCGATGTCCTCCTCACCGATCCCGATCCCGATCCCGTCGCCGATTCCGTCGCCGTTGCCGATTCCGTTGCCAAGGCCGTGGTCGCGCATCTTCCCCCTCGTCACCATCGGTTCGTCACCCCTGGTACGTAGAGGTTCGCCCGTTCGGTTCCGTATCGGGAGAGATAATCGCGATCAGCGGCCCCGGCGAGGGCTACCCGACCCTGGCTCCGACGTGCAGGGCGAGCGCCGTCATGGCGGGGACGTCGGCCGTGAACGTCCCGTCGGCCCCGACCGTGACCGTGCGGGACGGGGCGCAGGTCCGGGCGGCCGGGTCGTACCCGCCGCGGATGACGTCGCAGTACGTCCCGGCGGGCAGCCGCGTCCGGTACGTGCGGTGCCAGCCGCTCGACTCGTCCCGGTTGATGACGACGTAGCCGCGGTCGCCCCGGCTGAAAGCGATCTTGTTTCCGGGGCCGCCCTCGGAGTGGTCGGTGTACCAGTCCTGCTCGGGCGCGTCATCGGCCTTGTCGACGGGGGCGCCGCCGACCGCGTTGCGGAAGCCGACCATGCCGGCCACCTCGGGATAGCGGTGCTCGCACACCCACTCCGTCCCGTTGCAGGCGACGTCCTTGGTGGTACCGCCGCCGTGGGCGGGCGGGCTGGTGTCGCGCTGGGTGAACGCGAAGCTCGACATCACCAGCGGCGTCCCGTAGTCCCACCCCAGCAGGAACACGTTGGCCAGCCGGTACGCGGCGCCGTTCTTGTACGTGAGGATCCGCCGCCCGGTGAGCGCGTCCCGCTGGGCGTCGTGGTTGTCGACCATCACGATCGCCCTGCCGCTCGGCTCCATGTCCTCGCCCCACCCGTTCGGGAACGCGTGCAGCTGGTGGAGCCGGTTGCCGGGGTCGGCGGCGCTCCAGAACTTCATCGAGACGAAGTTCATCGCCTGGATCTCCTTGAGGTCGCCGTTCGCCCGGTACTCGGCGGGCTTGACCGGCTCGCCCGCGCCGTACAGGACCTCCTGGTAGACGTACGGGTCGCGGGTCCCGGTCGCGGGGAAGGCGGGGTCGTCCGCGATCTGCTTGCGCATCTCGTCCAGGATCGCGGCGATGTCGGCGGCCGGCATGTGCTTGGCGGCGTCGATCCGGAAGCCGTCCACGCCGAGCGAGGCCAGGTCCTTCAGGTAGCGGCCGATGCGGGGGCGGACGTATCCGGCGTCCTCCGTCCTCAGGTCGGCCAGGCCGGCCAGCTCGCAGTTCTGCACCTCCCAGCGGTCGCCGTAGTTCGCGATGTCGCGGCGGCAGCCGTGGAAGTCGGCGCCGGAGAACGTGCCCGGGTAGTCGTACTTGCCGGAGAACGCCGTCCCGGCGCTGCCGCGCCCGCCCGACGCCTGCCCGGTCGCGTGGTTGACGACGGCGTCGGCGTAGATCTTCACGCCGGACGCGTGGCAGCGGGCGATCATGTCGCGGAAGGCGGTGACGTCGCCGCGGCGGGTGGTGAGCGTGGCGAAGTCCGGTCCCGGGTAGCCGACCGGCTGGTAGTCCTGCCACCACGGGTAGCCGCCCTGGCCCGCGTCCGGGAGCACGACGTGCTCCTGCGGCGGCGAGACCTGGACGGCGCCGAAGCCCTTGGGCCCGAGCACGGTCTCGCACTCCTTCGCCACGTCGGCCCACTTCCACTGGAAGAGCTGGACCATCACCGTCCTCGCGCCGGACGGCGCGGCCTGGGCGGGCGGGAGCGCGGCCTGTCCCAGGCCCGCGGTGGTGAGCGCGGCCACCGAAGCGGCGGCGATACGGCGTTTCCTCATCCTGTGCCTCCTGGCGGGGGGGTAGCGGGCAGCAGCGGGCATCAGTCCTGGACGAAGACGGCGGCGGTGCGTCCCGGGACGGTGAACGTCCCGGTGGCGCGGTCGAACGACGCTCCCCGGACGGCCGGGTCCGGCGAGCCCGCCTGAACGGGGTGGAGCCGCACGCCGGCGCCCTTGAGAGCGGGGAGCGCCTGGCTCCGCGGCCGCGGTTGGGCGTTGAGGACGACGGTCACGGACGTCCAGCGGGGGTCGAGGCCGCGCCCGTCCAGGTGGTACGTGATGACGCCCGGCGTCTCGCCCTCGCCGCTCAGCGGGAACGACAGCCGCCGCTGGACCTCCGCCGCGGTCGGCAACGCGAAGAGCGGGGACGACGCCCGGATGCGCATCAGCTCGCCCGCCCGGTCGCGGGCGGCGCCGATGTCGGCGCAGGAGGGCCGCAGGCCCGGGGAGGCGAGCAGCGGGCGCGCGTACGGCCACCTGTCGCGGTTGTCCCAGGCGGGCGGGAGCCCGGCGCCGAAGCCGTTGCCGAGGCGGCAGTCCCAGTGCAGCCGGTTGAACCAGTCGCCGGAGTCGTAGGAGTTGCGGTCCAGCGACTTGGAGCGGAGCCGTTCCGTTCCCGCGTGCAGGAACGGCGTCCCCTGCGACAGCAGCACGACCGACAGCGACAGCGCGTGCATGCGGACGCGGTCCGCCATGGGGGTGTCCGGGGGGAGCTTGTAGGCGAGGGCGTCGTACAGCGTCTCGTTGTCGTGCGCGTCCACGTACGTGACGGCCTCGCCGGGCGCGGCCGTGTAGCCGGTTGGGGCGCCGTTGTAGTCGATGTCGGCGCCGGTCACCGCACGGCCGTCCGACGCGGTGAAGCGGTAGCCCTTCAGGTTGCCCGCGAGCCCCACCTTGATCCGGTCGGCGGCGCGCAGCAGGCGGGCGCGCTGCTCGTCCGGCGTGCCGTTGGCCGGGGAGCCGTTGGGCGCGGTCCACAGCCCGGACCCGAAGCCCTGGACGCGCGGGTCGGCGTCGAACGGCCCGCCGCCGCGCACCGCGTCGCGCAGCCGGTCGTTGAACGTCGCGATCCCGGTCCCCGCCATCGCCGCCTGGGTGGCCTGCTCGAAGCGGGCGTGCCCGGCCACCTCGCCGAAGTCCCAGCCCTCCCCGTACAGGACGATCGCGCGGCCGTCCACGCCGTCGCGCCCGGGCGTGAGCCGGTCGAGCGCCGCGCGGACCCGCAGGATGTTCGCCTTCGGGTGGTGGCCCATCAGGTCGAACCGGAACCCGTCGACCTTGTACCGGCGCGCCCAGGTCACGACCGAGTCGACGACGAGCCGGTCCATCATCGCGTGCTCGGGCGCGGTGTTGGGGCAGCACGTGGAGGTGGCCACGGCGCCGTCCTCCAGGAGCCGGTGGTAGTAGCCCGGGACGATCCGGTCGAGGACGGACCGCGGGTCCTGCCCGGCCGCGAACGTGTGGTTGTAGACGACGTCCATCACGACCCGCAGCCCGGCCCGGTTGAGCCCGGCGACCATCCCGCGGAACTCCCGGATCCGGGCGGTGCCGCCGGGATCGGAGGCGTACGACCCCTCGGGCACGGTGTAGTGCAGCGGGTCGTAGCCCCAGTTGAACGCGTCCGACCCGCGCACGGCGGCCACGCACTCCTGCTGCCTCTCGGAGTCGGCGGGAAGGGACGCCAGGTCGCAGCCGGGTTCCCGCTGGTCGCTCCGCCGTTCGGGCGCGGACCCGAAGTCGGACGCGGGCAGCAGGTGCACGTGGGACATACCGTCCCGAGCCAGCCCGCGCAGCGCGCGCATCCCGTCCGACCACTCCAGGCCGAACGCGCCGTACGTGCCCCGCAGCTCCTCCGGAACGCTCCGGTCGGAGGCCGAGAAGTCCCGGACGTGCAGCTCGTAGATCGACGGCCGCGTCCGGGGACGGGGCTTGCGCAAGGACGTCCACCGCGCCGGCGCCAGCCCCGGGTCGTCCAGATCGACGAGCAGGCTCCGCTCCGAATCGGCGGTGAGCCCCAGGCTGTAGGGATCGGTCACCACGTTGGTCACCACGCGGCCGGCGGCGGGCGCGTACACCGTCACGCGGTACGCGTACGGCAGGTCCTTCCACGCCGGCGCGCCGCGGATCGTCCAGACGCCCGAGGCGTCGTCGCGGCGCATCGGCAGGACGCGGCCGTCCAGGTCCAGCGCGACGTCGCGCGCGGTCGGCGCCCAGACCGACAGCTCCGGCGCGCCGTCCCGCCACACCGGCCCCAGGCCCGCCCGGGTGGCGGCGCTCGCGTACACGTCGTCGAGCACGCCCGGGACCTGCACGCCGGTGGCCCTGACCAGGCGCCCGCCCGCGTCCCGCTCGACCGCGGCGAGCCGCCCGCGCAGCGCCTCGCCGGCGAGCCCGGCGTCGCGCGGATCGACCCGGTACGCGGCGTACGCCGCCAGGTGCGGCCACTTCGCCCGCTGCCCCGCCGCGAGGCCGCCGTCCACCGGCGACAGCCGCAGGACGCGCCGCTCCCCCGCCAGGTCGCCGTCCTCGACGCGCAGGTCGCCGCCCGGCGCGGTGACCAGCTCGTACCGGTGGCCGCCGGCCGGCGGGACGTTCCACGCCAGCGTCGCGCGGTCGATCCAGTGCGCCCGCGAGCGGGCCAGGTCGGTGTCCATGCCGTCCTTCGTTCCCGCGAGGGCGGCGGCGGGAGCGAGGAGGAGCGCGGCGGCCGCCGCCAGCGTGGCGGCGAGCCGGGCGAGAGCAGGTCTGTCCATGGCGTGCGGACCTCCCGTGTTGCCGGGAAGTTACAAAGAACCCGCAAGCCTTGCAATACTCCAGCAAGAAATTGCAGCTAAGACGCCGCCTCGACGGCCGACATTCCATCCCTTCCGCCCCACATCACCCATCATAGTGCCGCCGGTAACAGATCGGGCACGATCATGCAGAAAGTTTCTGCAAGGGATTTACGACCTTGCAAACCCCGGCTAGCGTCCCGGCCCACGAGGACGAGACCGGGGGCCGAACACGGTCCCCACTCCCCGAGGAGGGACGAACATGCGGCGCACACCCCTGGCCGGCGCGCTGACCGGCCTGGCGCTCGCGCTCTCACTGGCCGCGTGCGGCGGCGACGGCGGCGGTTCGCCGGGCGGCGACGCCGCGGCGGGCTCGGAGCTCACCGGGCGCGGGCCGATCACGCTGGCGACCGGCAAGGACCGGTCCGGCAACATGCAGAAGATGATCGACGCCTGGAACAAGGCGCACCCGAACGAGCAGGCCCGGGTCGTCGAGCTGCCGGACGAGCCGAACGACCAGCGGCAGCAGATGATCCAGAACGCCACGACCAAGTCGGACGCGTACACGATCCTGAACCTCGACGTCGTCTGGACCGCCGAGTTCGCCGCCAACCGCTGGCTCGTGGAACTGCCCAAGGCCGGCCCGAACGCGGTCGACACGAGCGTCCTGCTGCCCGCGACCGTCACCACCGGCGAGTACCGCGGCAAGCTGTACGCGGTGCCGCTGACCTCCGACTCCGGCCTCCTCTACTACCGGTCCGACCTGCTGGCGAAGGCGGGGATCAAGGAGCCGCCGAAGACCTGGCAGGAGATGTGGGCGGCCTGCGACAAGGTGAAGGCGCTGCCCGAGGGCAAGGGCGTGGACTGCTACCTGACCGAGGTCGGCAAGACCGAGGGCCTCACCGTGTCCACCGCCGAGGCGATCAACAGTGCGGGCGGCACCATCGTGGGCGCCGACGGCAAGCCGACCGTGAACACCCCGCAGGCCAAGACCGGCGTGGACTTCCTCGCGCGGGCCGTCAAGGACGGCCGGATGCCCAAGGCCGCGCTGACGCTGGACGGCGAGGGCGGCCGCCGCCACTTCCAGGCCGGGAAGCTGCTGTTCCACCGGCAGTGGCCGTACCAGTACGAGCTGGCGAACAAGAAGGACGGCTCGTCCAAGGTGGCCGGGAGGTTCCACGTCGCGCCGATCCCCGGCCCGAACGGCCCCGGCGCCGCCAACCTCGGCGGCCACAACTACGCGATCTCCGCGTTCGCGAAGAACAAGGCGACCGCGCTCGACTTCATCAAGTACATGGCCGACGGCGCGCAGCAGAAGGCCAACCTGCTCGCCACCTCGCAGGCGCCGACCGTCGCCGCGCTCTACACCGACCCCGAGATCGTGAAGAAGTACCCGTTCATGCCGACGCTCAAGGCGGCGATCGAGAACGCGAAGTCGCGCCCGGCGGCCGTCAAGTACGGCGACGTCACCGCGGCCGTCCAGGGCGCGGTGTACGACACGCTCGGCGGCAGGACCCCCACCGACCAGGCCCTGAGCGACCTCCAGGGCAAGCTCGGCGCGCTGACCACGACGCCGTAGGAACCGGACACCGCCCGCCGCCGTGGCGGGACGGCGACGTTCGAGAGAGATGAGGCAGATGGCCACCACGTTCGACGAGAGGCGGGCGGCGGGCGCGGAGCCCGGCGCACCGGCGAAGAAGGGGCGCGGCGGGAAGCCCGGGAAGGACGTGTCGGGGTCGCGGCGGCTGGCCGCGCTCCTGCTGTCCCCCACCCTGCTGGTGCTGGCGCTCGTCGTCGGCTACCCGGTGATCGCGGGCTTCCGCGAGTCGCTGTTCACCAAGGGGCAGGGCCTGGACGCCGACGGCTTCGTGATCGAGGGCGAGCGGTTCGCCGGGCTGGACAACTACACCGCGATCTTCGCCGGGGACGGCGCCGGCGCTTTCTGGAACGCCTTCGGCAACACCACGTTCTTCACCGTCACCACCGTGACGCTGGAGACGGTCATCGGCGTCGCCATGGCGCTGATCATGCACTGGGCGTTCCGCGGCCGCGGCATCGTCCGGGCCGGCGTGCTGGTGCCATGGGCGATCCCCACCGCGATCTCCGGGCTGCTGTGGCGGTGGATCTTCCAGGCGGACGGCGCGTTCAACGCGGTCATCCGGCACCAGGTGCTCTGGACCGCCGACGGCTTCGAGTCCAAGCTCGCGGTCGTGATCGCCGAGGTGTGGAAGACCTCGCCGTTCATCGGGCTGCTGGTGCTGGCCGGGCTCCAGCTCATCCCGCGCGAGGTGTACGAGGCCGCCAAGGTGGACGGCGCCGGCGCGGTCCAGCAGTTCTTCCGCGTCACGCTGCCGCTGGTCAAGCCCGCGCTGCTGGTCGCCGTGCTGTTCCGGATGCTGGACGTGCTGCGCATGTTCGACCTGCCGGCCGTGCTGATCGGCGTCAACAAGAAGTCGGTCGAGACGCTGACGATGATCTCCTGGTTCGAGGCGAACAACCTGCGCTACGGCTCGGCCGCCGCGTACGCCACCGTCCTGTTCGCCTACATCGCGGTGATCTCGTACCTGTTCGTCAGGCTGCTCGGCGCCGACATCATCGGCGAGGCCCGCGAGACGGTGAAGGCGGGCCGCGGCAGGACCGCCCCGAGGAAGAGGAGGGTGCGCGCATGAGCGCCGTCGCCGCCGGGGCCCGCAAGGTCCTGCCGTACGTGGGCATCGCCGCCGTGGTGCTCTACTGCCTGGCCCCCTTCTACTGGATGATCGTGTCGGCGTTCCGGCGCCCGCAGGACCAGTTCGACAACTCGATCGTCCCGGTGCGCTGGTCGCTGGAGAACTTCGCCGCCGTGTTCGGCGGCGGCAACGGCTTCGGCCGGGCACTGGTCAACAGCTTCGTGGTCGCCGGGATCACCACCGTGCTGACGCTGGTCGTCGGGGTGTTCACCGCGTACGCGCTGGCGCGGCTGACGTTCCCGTTCAAGAACGCGGTGCTCGGGATCATCATCGGCACCACCATGTTCCCGGGAATCTCGCAGCTCATCCCGTTGCTGGAACTGTTCACGGACATCGGGTGGATCAACACCTACCAGGCGATGATCCTGCCCAGCCTCGGCTTCGCGCTGCCGCTGACGGTGTGGCTGCTGACCGCCTTCTTCCGGCAGCTGCCGTTCGAGCTGGAGCAGGCCGCGATGGTGGACGGCTGCACCCGCGGCCAGGCGTTCCGCAAGGTCGTGGTGCCGCTGGCGGCGCCCGGGGTGTTCACGACGGCGATCCTGACGTTCATCGCCGCGTGGAACGAGTTCATCATCGCGCTCTCGGTGGTCAACAAGAAGGAGATGCAGACCGCCACGGTCGCGATCTCCAAGTTCACCGGCGTGTCCGGTTTCGACCAGCCGTTCGGCACCCAGATGGCGGCCGGCGTGATCGTCACCGTGCCGCTGGTCGTGGTGGTGCTGATCTTCCAGCGCCGGATCGTGGCGGGTCTCACCGCGGGGGGAGTCAAGTAACGGCCGCTCCCGACGCAGACTGGGGGGCGGAGACATCAGCGCCCCCGCACGCGCTCCGAACGAACACACGTCAAGGCAACCCGACAAGGACACCATGACGCAGCACACCATCGACGTCACCCCCGCCCCCCAGGCCACCGTCGCCGGGTGGTGGCGTGACGCGGTCATCTACCAGGTGTACGTCCGCAGCTTCGCCGACTCGAACGGAGACGGGATCGGCGACCTCGCGGGCGTCCGCGAACGGCTTCCCCACCTCGCCGAGCTGGGCGTGGACGCGCTCTGGCTGACACCGTTCTACACCTCCCCCATGGCCGACTTCGGATACGACGTGGCCGACTACCGCGACGTCGACCCGATCTTCGGTGACCTGGACGACGCCCGCGCGCTGATCCGCGACGCGCACGACCGCGGGCTGCGGATCATCGTGGACGTCGTCCCGAACCACACCTCCGACCGGCACGCCTGGTTCCAGGAGGCCCTGGCCGCCGAACCGGGCGGCGCCGCGCGGGCCCGCTACATCTTCCGCGAGGGCCGCGGCGAGGACGGCTCGCGGCCGCCCAACGACTGGGAGTCGGTCTTCGGCGGCCCCGCCTGGACGCGGGTCCCCGACGGCCAGTGGTACCTGCACCTGTTCGCGCCCGAGCAGCCCGACCTGAACTGGGAGAACCCGGAGGTCCACGCCGAGTTCGAGGACGTCCTGAGGTTCTGGCTCGACCTGGGCGTGGACGGCTTCCGCGTCGACGTCGCGCACGGCATGGTCAAGGCCGCGGGGCTGCCCGACGCGGGCTTCGGCGACCAGGTCACGATGCTGGGCCGCACCGTGCTGCCGTACTTCGACCAGGACGGCGTCCACGCGATCCACCGTTCCTGGCGGCGGCTGCTCGACTCCTACGGCGGCGAGCGCATCGCGGTCGCCGAGGCGTGGGCGCCGAACGCCGAGCGGCTCTCGCTGTACGTGCGCCCGGACGAGCTGCACCAGGCGTTCAACTTCCACTACCTGACCGTCGGCTGGGACCCGCGCGAGAAGCGCGACGTCATCGACGAGTCGCTCCGCACCGCGGGCCAGGTCGGCGCGCCCACCACCTGGGTGCTGTCCAACCACGACGTCAAGCGGCACGTCACCCGGTACGGCGGCGGCGAGGTCGGGCTGCGCCGGGGCCGCGCGGCCGCGCTGCTGATGCTGGCGCTGCCCGGCTCGGCCTACATCTACCAGGGCGAGGAGCTGGGCCTGTCGGAGGTGCTGGACCTGCCCGAGGAGTTCCTCCAGGACCCGCAGCGCGCCCGCGACCCCGAGTCCGGCCGCGACGGGTGCCGCGTGCCGCTCCCCTGGTCGGGCGACGCGCCGCCGTTCGGCTTCGGCCCCGGCGAGGCGAGCTGGCTGCCGATCCCGCCGCACTGGGCGGACCTGACGGTCGAGCGCCAGTCCGCCGACCCGGACTCGATGCTGTCGCTGTACCGTGCCGCGCTGCGGCTGCGGCGCGAGCACCCCGCGCTCGGCGACGGAACGCTCCGCTGGCTCGTCGGCCCGCCCGGCACGCTGGTCTTCTCGCGCGAGGCCGCGCCCGGCTCCGGCGCCGCCGCGGCCGGCGCCCGGCTCACCTGCGCGGTGAACCTCGGCGACCGCACGGCGCGGATCCCGGCATACGGCCGGCCGCTGCTCGCCAGCGGCCCGATCCGTCCCGACGGCGACTGCATCGTCCTCCCCCCGGACACCGCCGTATGGTGCGATGTCACGACCGGCGGCGAGCCTGGCAAGGACCGATAGATTGTGGCCATGACGATGCGCCTGGCCGACATCGCTGCCCATGCGGGAGTCAGCGAGGCGACAGTGAGCCGCGTGCTCAACGGGAAGCCGGGCGTGGCCGCCGCGACCCGCCAGGCCGTGCTCAGCGCGCTGGACGTGCTGGGGTACGAGCGGCCGGCGCGGCTGCGGCAGCAGCGGGCCGGGCTGATCGGGCTGATCGTGCCGGAGCTGATCAACCCGATCTTCCCGGCGTTCGCGCAGGTCATCGAGAACGCGCTGGCGCTGGCGGGGTACACGGCGGTGCTGTGCACCCAGTCCCCCGGCGGGATCACCGAGGACGACTACACCGAGCTGCTGCTGGAGCGCGGCGTCTCGGGGATCATCTTCGTGAACGGGCTGCACGCCGACTCGCGCTCCGACCGCGCCCGCTACGTCCGGCTGATCGACCGCGGGCTGCCGATCGTGCTGGTGAACGGGTACCGGCCGGACATCGAGGCGCCGTACATCTCCAACGACGACACCGCGTCGCTGGAGATGGCGGTGGCCCATCTGGCCTCTCTCGGCCACCGGCGGATCGGGCTGGCGATGGGGCAGGGCCGGTTCGTGCCGTCGATCCGCAAGACCGAGGGGTTCCGGCGCGGGATGGCCGAGCACCTCGGGACCACGGACGTCGACGAGCTGGTCGCCAACACGGTGTTCACGGTGGAGGGCGGGCAGGCCGCGGCGCAGCAGCTGCTGGACCGGGGCTGCACCGCCATCTGCTGCGGCAGCGACATCCTCGCGATCGGCGTGATCCGGGGCGCGCGGCAGCGGCATCTGCGGGTGCCCGAGGACGTGTCGGTGGTGGGGTTCGACGACTCGCTGATGACGCCGTACCTGGACCCGCCGCTCACGACCGTGCGCCAGCCCGTCCGGGAGATGGGGCTCGCGGCGGTGAGCACGCTGCTGGAGGAGATCGGCGGCACCCGGTCGTCCAGTACCGAGCTGCTGTACCGGCCCGAGCTGGTGGTGCGCCGCTCGACGGCGCCGGCGGCGCCGCCGCTGTCGATCGCGGCCGAGGGATGAGCCGCCGCCCGGCCCCGGGTCGCGGGTCCGGGCACGGGCATGTGGCGGAGGGGCGCGGGTGCCGGCCCGCGCCCCTCCGCTCCCGGCCCCCGGGAACGACCTGGCACGGCGCGAGGGAGGTACGGCCCGGCCCGCCAGGTCCACGACGGGAGCGCCCCGTGCCACACCCAGACCTTGGGAGCGCTCCCACACCCCAGCCTCGCGGCCGCCGCGCGGTCTGTCAACATGGCCCATGGCCCGTCCGCGGGTGCCGGGTAACGGTTGTGTTGCGGGCCATTGACAATCACATGTCCGGCCGTCTTTCATCCGTGGGAGCGCTCCCACATCAGTGATGGCCGCCACCCTCCCCCCGGTCGGTGCGGGCATCCGAGCCATCCCCCCACCCACCCGCACGACCTGAGAGGGGTCGGAATGAGGGTCACCAAGCGACGCGGCCGCAGGCCGGCAGCACGGACCGTGGCCGCGCTGCTGGCCGGGGTCCTCGCGGCCACCGGACTCGCCGCCTGCGGCGGCGACGACGGCGAGAGCGGCTCCGGGCCGATCGAGCTGACCGTCGACATCTTCGGCGAGTTCGGCTACGACCAGCTCTACAAGCAGTACGAGGCGTCCCACCCGAACATCAAGATCAAGCAGCGCAAGGTCTCCAGCCTGGACGACTACAAGCCGCGGATCCAGCAGTGGATGTCCACCAACAGCGGGGCCGGCGACGTGGTCGCGCTGGAGGAGGGCATCCTGCCCGTCTACATGCAGCAGCCCGGCAAGTTCGTGAACCTCTTCGACCATGGCGGCCGCGAGCTCCAGGGCAACTTCCTGCCGTGGAAGTGGCAGATGGGCCTCACCCCGGACGGCAAGCAGCTGATCGGGCTCGGCTCCGACATCGGCCCGCTCGGCATGTGCTACCGCAAGGACCTGTTCAAGAAGGCCGGGCTGCCGACCGAGCGCGACGAGGTCTCCAAGCTCTGGCCGACCTGGGACGCGTTCCTGAAGACCGGCCAGGACTTCATGGGCAAGGTGCCCGACACCAAGTGGCTGGACGGGCCGACCGCGATCTTCCGCGCCACCGTGCTGCAGAACGCCGGCGCGGGCCCCGGCTACAGCTTCTTCGACAAGAACAACAACCTGGTGTTCGACACCAACCCCGCGGTGAAGCAGGCGTTCGACACCTCGCTGAAGTTCTCCCAGAACAAGATGACGTCGGACATGGCGATCTTCACCCCGCCGTGGCAGACCGCGCTCAAGCGCGACACCTTCGCCGCCGTGCCGTGCCCGTCCTGGATGCTCGGCGGCATCGAGGAGTTCTCCGGCGACTACGGCAAGGGCAAGTGGGAGGTCGCCGCGGTCCCCGGCGGCAGCGGCTACTGGGGCGGCTCGTGGCTGGCGGTGCCCAAGCAGTCCAAGCACCAGAAGGAGGCCGCCGAGCTGGCCAAGTTCCTGACCTCGCCGCAGGGCCAGGTCGGTGCGTACAAGGACAAGAACACCTTCCCGTCGTCGCCGCAGGCCGCCAAGGACCCGGCGGTGGGCGACTCCAAGAGCGAGTACTTCAGCAACGCTCCGGTCGGCAAGATCTTCGGTGACATGGCCGCGCAGGTGAAGCCGGTGCACCTCGGCCCGAAGAACGAGGACGTCCGGCTCGCGGTCGAGAACGTCCTGATCGCGGTGGGCCAGGGCAAGGTCAAGCCCGAGGAGGCCTGGACGAAGGCGGTCGAGGAGGCCAAGAAGGCCGCCAGGTAACGCCCGCTTCCCGGCCGCGGCGCGCTCGCCGTACCCCGAGCGCGCCGCGGTCCGGTGAACGGCCCCTGCTCCCCCTCCTCCCCCTCGCCGCTCCCGCACCGCTGACTCCTCGCACTCCTCCGGAAGGAGGCGCATGACCATCGACGTCCGACCCGAGACCGGGGCCGCGGCGCCGTCCCCGGCCCCCGGCCCCCGCAAGCCGGGGTGGCGGGCCCGGCTCGCCCGGCTCGACCTGCGGGCCTCGCCCTACCTGTTCATCTCGCCGTTCTACCTGGTCTTCATCGTCTTCGGGCTGTTCCCGCTGCTGTTCACCCTGTGGGTGTCGCTGCACGACTGGGGGCTGGCCTCGGGGACGCGCGAGTTCGTCGGCCTGGAGAACTTCGAGTACCTGCTGACCGACGCCGACTTCTGGCACGCCACGGTCAACACGATCGGGATCTTCGTCGTCGCGACCGTCCCGCAGCTGCTGCTCGCGCTGTTCCTGGCCAACACGCTGGCCCGGCGGATGCGCGGCAGCACGTTCTGGCGCATCGGCATGGTCGCCCCGCTGGTCACCTCGACCGCCGCGGTCGCGATCGTGTTCACCCAGATGTTCGACCGCGACTACGGCATGATCAATTGGGTGCTCGGGCTGGTCGGCGCCGGCGACATCGACTGGCAGGCGAGCCGCGGCTGGTCCTGGATCGCGGTCGCGGCCATGGTCAACTGGCGCTGGATCGGCTACAACGCGCTGATCTACCTGGCCGCGATGCAGGCGATCCCCAAGGACCTGTACGAGGCGGCGGCGATCGACGGCGCGTCCCGGATGCGGCAGTTCTGGCAGATCACCGTGCCGATGCTGCAGCCGACGATCATCTTCACCGTCATCATCTCCACGATCGGCGGGCTGCAGCTGTTCACCGAGCCGGTGCTGTTCGGCATCGGCACCAGCAACAAGATGGACGGCGGCTCGCTGCACCAGTTCCAGACGATCACGATGTACATGTTCGACAACGCCTTCACCGACGACCGCTACGGCTACGGCGCGACGGTGGCCTGGGCGCTGTTCCTGCTGATCATCGTGTTCTCCCTGCTCAACTTCCTGTTCGTGCGGCGCACGGGAGGCGCGAAATGACGCTTGTGACCCCGGCGCGCGGCCGGACCGGCAAGCAGGCCCGGCAGCCCGGCCGGCTGCGCGGGCTCTGGGAGGCCAGCCCGCTGACGTACCTGACGCTGGTCGTGGCGCTGGTGCTGTCGATCTTCCCGATCTACTGGATGATCGTGGTGGCCACCCGGACCAACGCCTCGGTGTCGGACGTGCCGCCGCCGCTGCTCCCCGGCGGCAACATCGGCGACAACGTGGGCCGGCTGTTCGACAACCCGGACGCCTACTTCGCCCAGGGCCTGCTGAACTCGGCGATCGCCTCGTCGGTCGTCACGGTCTCGACGGTCTTCTTCGCCTCGCTGGCCGGCTTCGCGTTCGCCAAGCTGCGCTTCCGCGGCAAGAACGCGCTGCTGCTGACGATCATCGCGACGATGATGATCCCGGTGCAGATGGGCATCATCCCGCTCTACATGATCATGGTGGAGATC
Source organism: Actinomadura sp. 21ATH (assembly GCF_041951345.1). Lineage (NCBI taxonomy): Bacteria > Bacillati > Actinomycetota > Actinomycetes > Streptosporangiales > Thermomonosporaceae > Actinomadura > Actinomadura sp. 21ATH. The sequence continues at coordinate 1,111,697 of NZ_JBGNUR010000002.1, forward strand.
GGCTGGCAGAACCGGCTCCAGGCGGTGATCGTGCCGTTCCTGGTGACCGGGTTCGGCGTCTTCATGATGCGGCAGTACGCGGCGCAGGCCGTCCCGGACGAGCTGATCGAGGCGGCCCGCGTCGACGGCTGCACCACGTTCGGCATCTACTGGCGGGTCGTGCTGCCGGCGCTGCGGCCGGCCGCGGGCGTGCTCGGCCTCTTCACGTTCATGCAGACCTGGAACGAGTACATGTGGCCGCTGGCGGTGCTGACCCCCGACAACCCCACGGTGCAGTTGTCGATCAACAACCTGGCCAACGCCTACTTCAAGGACTACACGCTCATGTTCGCCGGGACGACGGTGGCGATCCTGCCGCTGCTCGTGGTGTTCATCGTGTTCGGCCGCCAGATCATCGGCGGAATCATGGAAGGTGCGATCAAGGCTTGACTTCTCTCCCAGCTGGAGCAGGGGGATTCCCGGACGGTCTAAGGCCGCCTGCCGCGGGTGCGGCCCGGATCGCTCCGGGGGGTTTCCTGCTTCGCCGCCGACCGCGGCCGGGGTTTCCCGGTCCGTCTGACGTCAGCTCCACAGGCCGGCACCGAAAGTCCTTCGGCCAGGATGTTCTGGGCGGCGTTGACGTCCCGGTCGTGCCGGGTGCCGCAGTCGGGGCACGTCCAGTGCCGCGTTCCCAGATCGAGGCGGGACAGCAGGTGCCCGCAGTGCGAGCAGGTCTTGGAGGAGGGGAACCAGCGGTCGATCACCACCAGCCGCCTGCCCCATCGCGCCGCCTTGTACTCCAGCATCGTACGGAACGCGCCCCAGCCGCAGTCGCTGATGTGCGTGGCCAGGCGGCGGTTGCGGACCATGCCCGTGACGTTGAGGTCCTCGATCACGATCACGTCGTAGCGGCGGCACAGCCGCGTGGTGGTCTTGTGCAGGAAGTCCTCCCGGGCGCGGCGGACCTTGCCGTGCGCGGCCGCGACCTTGCGGGCGGCCTTCTTCCGGTTCGCGCCGCCCTTGCACTTGCGGGCCATGCGGCGCTGGTACCGGGCCAGATTGCGCTGCTTGCGCTGCAGATGCCGAGGGTTGGCGAACCTCTCCCCATCACTGGTGACGGCGAAGTCCTTGATCCCCAGATCCACGCCCACCCGCTCGCCGGTACGGGCAAGAGGTACGGGATCGTCGGTGTCGACGGCCAGCGACACGTACCACCTGCCGTCGGCGTCGCGGGACACCGTCACCGAGGTCGGATCGAGCGTCGTCAGGTCGACGCCGGGCCAGGACCACACCAGCCGCAATGCGCCGGGCATCTTGGCCAGGAACAACTCTCCGTCGCGCATCCGGAACGCCGAGCGGGTGCAGGACGCCGACCGGCGTCCGTCGCGGGACTTGAACCTGGGGTGCCCGGCCCGCCCGGCGAAGAAGTTGGCGAACGCGGCGGACTGGTGCCGCAGCGCCTGCTGCAGCGGCACCGACGACACCTCGTTCAAGAACGCCAGGTCCTCGGCCTTCTTCAACCGCGTCAGGTACCGGTCCGATTCGGCGTAGGAGGTCCGGGTCTTGTCGGCCCGGTACCGCTCGGTGCGCCAGGCCAGCACCTGATTCCACACCATGCGCACGCACCCGAACGTGCGGTTCAGTACCGCCGCCTGCTCGGGGGCCGGGTAGGCCCGGCACTTGTAAGCCGTACGCATGTTCGAAGGCTGCCACACCACCCTGTGATCAATAAGCGTTTCCGAAAGGAATGGTCCATGCAAGCTGAACGCTGCGGGCTGCCCGAGCGCCTAGACGCCCTCCCAGAAGGTCGGTCTTCTCGTCGGCCTGACGACCACGGCATCCTCCGGAGGGCGGCGTGACCTCCGTACAGCACAGCAGCAGCACGCCGCCGGCGCCGGCGCTGGCGTTCCCGGCCGGGTTCCGCTGGGGGGCCGCGACGGCCGCGTACCAGATCGAGGGGGCGGCGGCCGAGGACGGGCGCGGGCCGTCGATCTGGGACACCTTCTGCCGGACGCCGGGCAAGGTGCTCGGCGGCGACACCGGCGACGTCGCCGTCGACCACTACCACCTGTTCCGGGACGACGTCGCGCTGATGTCGGAACTGGGGCTGACGGCGTACCGGTTCTCGATCTCGTGGCCGCGGGTGCAGCCGTCCGGGAGCGGGAAGGCGAACGAGGCCGGGCTCGACTTCTACCGGCGGCTGGTGGACGCGCTGCTGGAGGCGGGCATCGAGCCGTGGCCGACGCTCTACCACTGGGACCTGCCGCAGGGCCTGGAGGACGCGGGCGGCTGGCCGGAGCGCGACACCGCGTACCGGTTCGCCGAGTACGCCGGGCTCGTCCACGAGGCGCTCGGCGACCGGGTCGGGCAGTGGATGACGGTGAACGAGCCGTGGTGCGCGGCGTTCCTCGGGTACGCGTCGGGCGAGCACGCGCCCGGCCGCCGCGAGGGGCCCGCCGCGCTGCGCGCCGCCCACCACCTGATGCTGGGGCACGGGCTGGCGGTGCAGGGGATGCGCGAGCGCCACCCGGACCACCGGCTGGGCGCGGCCGTCAACCTGTACGCGATCAGCCCGGCCAGCGACTCGGCGGCCGACCTGGACGCGGCGCGCCGCGTGGACGGCATGCAGAACCGCTTCTTCCTCGACCCGCTGCTGCGCGGCTCGTACCCGGCCGACGTGCTGACCGACCTGGAGGAGCTGGGCTTCGACGCGGCCGTCCGGCCGGGCGACCTGGCCGTCATCAACCAGCCGCTCGACCAGCTCGGCGTGAACTACTACTCGCGGTTCACCGTGACGGGCGAGGCGGGCACGGCCGGGCAGGCGGCGACGTCGCCGTTCGCGTCCCACTCCCCCTGGGTGGGCAGCGAGTCCGTCGGGTTCGTGGACGGCGGCCGGCCGGTCACCGGGATGGGCTGGGAGATCGACGAGAGCGGCCTGCACGAGGTGCTGACCCGCCTCCACACCGACTACCCGCCGGTCGACCTCTACATCACCGAGAACGGCGCGGGCTACGACGAGGTCCTGAACGGCGAGGACACCGTCCACGACGCCGACCGCATCGCGTACATCGACGCGCACCTGCGGGCCTCGCACGAGGCCATCGCCGGGGGTGTCCCGCTTCGCGGCTACTTCACCTGGTCGCTGCTGGATAATTTCGAGTGGTCCTGGGGCTACTCGAAGCGGTTCGGGCTGGTGCACGTCGACTACGCGACCCAGCGCCGGGTGCCCAAGGACAGCGCACGCTGGTACGCGGGCGTGATCCGGCGCGGCGGACTGCCGGATCACGTCTGAACGTCGCGGGGTGGAGAAGGGGCCGGATGAAGAGGCGACGCAGGTGAGGCGCTCGGCGGAGCGTCCCACCCTCGAAGAGGTGGCGGCCCGCGCGGGCGTCGGGCGGGGCACGGTCTCGCGGGTGATCAACGGCTCCCCGCGGGTGAGCCGGGAGTCCCGCGAGGCCGTGCTGCGGGCGATCGAGGAGCTGGGGTACGTTCCTAACCGGGCCGCGCGGACGCTGGTGACCCGGCGTACCGACACGGTGGCGCTGGTGGTGGCCGAGTCGGAGCAGCGGGTGTTCGACGAGCCGTTCTTCGCGGGCATCATCCGCGGGATCAGCTCGGAGCTGAGCGACACCGGGCTCCAGCTGCTGCTCGCCCTGGCCCAGTCCCCGGAGGAGTACGCGCGGCTGGAGAGCTACCTGACCGGGCAGCACGTGGACGGGGTGCTGCTGACGTCGCTGCACGGCGACGACCCGCTGCCGGCCAAGCTGGAGGCGGGCGGCGTTCCGACGGTGCTCGGCGGCCGCCCGGTCGGGCTCACGCCGGTCTCGTACGTCGACGTCGACAACCGCGACGGCGCCCGGCAGGCGGTCGAGCACCTGCTGGGCCAGGGCCGGCGGCGGATCGCCACGATCGCCGGCCCGCAGGACATGGGCGTGGGCGTCGACCGCCTCACCGGCTACCGGGAGGCGCTGGCCGCGGCCGGGCTGCCCGAGCTGGTGGTGTACGGCGACTTCAGCGAGGCCAGCGGGGTCGAGGCGGCCCAGGAGCTGCTGGACCGCGAGCCGGACATGGACGCGCTCTTCGCCGCCGACGACCCGATGGCGCTCGGCGCGATGCGCGTCCTGAAGAAGCGCGGCCGCCGCATCCCGGAGGACGTGGCGGTGATCGGCTTCGAGGACTCGGCGAGCGCCCCGGTCGCCGATCCGCCGCTGACGACCGTCCACCAGTCGGTGGAGGAGATGGGCCGGCAGATGGCCCGCCTGCTGATCTCCCGCATCCAGGGCGAGTCCGTCCCCGACCCGGTCGTCATCCTCCAGCCTCACCTGGTGGTCCGGGAGAGCGCCTGATCCGCGGGGTGTTATCGTCTCTCTGACGATTAATGGTTCCCCCTCGGTCTCCCCCGGAGGCGTCGATGACGCTGCATGATCTGCTCGGCCCGCTGCTCCAGCCCGCGTTCCACCTCGGAACGGTCCCCACCACGTGGGCCGAGCTGCTCGGCTTCGTCACCGGCGGCGTGAACGTGTGGCTCGTCGTCCGGCAGAACATCCTCAACTGGCCGATCGGCATCGCCAACGTGATCCTGCTGGGGCTGGTCTTCCTCGACGGCGGGCTGTACGCCGACGCCGGCCTGCAGATCGTCTACATCGGGCTCCAGGCGTACGGCTGGTGGGTCTGGCTGTACGGGGGCGAGGGCCGCGACGACCTCCCCGTCACCCGGACGAGCCGGACGACCTGGACGGCCCTGGTCGCGGCGGGCGCCGCCACCACCGCGGCGCTGACCTGGCTGCTGGCCACCCGGACCGACTCGACCGTCCCGTTCTGGGACGCGCTGACGACCGCACTGTCGCTCATGGCGATCTACGGGCAGTCGCGCAAGCTGCTGGAGTCGTGGTGGATCTGGATCACCGCCGACCTGGTCTACATCCCGCTCTACTTCTACAAGGACCTCAAGCTGACCAGCGCCCTGTACATCATCTTCCTGACGCTCTGCGTCCTCGGCCTGAACGCCTGGCGCAAGGACCTGCGCGCCCAGGCCGCCCCGGTGCCCGCATGAGGCACGGGCTCGTGACCGGCAAGTTCTATCCCCCGCACGCCGGCCACCACCACCTCGTCGACACCGCGGCGGCGGCCTGCGACCGGGTCACGGTGATCGTCGCCGGGTCCACGGTCGAGAGCGTCCCGCTCGCCCTGCGCGCCGCCTGGCTCCGCGAGTGCCATCCGCAGGCGCACGTGGAGATCGTCCCGGTGGTGGACGACCATGAGATCGACTACGGCTCCGAGGACGCCTGGGCGGCCCATGTCGCGGCGTTCCGGTCCGGGCTCCCGGAGACGTCGGGCCCCGTCGACGCGGTCTTCTCCTCCGAGGCGTACGGCCCCGAGCTGGCCCGCCGCTTCGGGGCCGTGCACGTCCCGGTGGACCCGCCGCGCGAGCGCTTCCCCGTCAGCGGCACCGCCGTGCGCGCCGACCCGGCCGCCGCCTGGAAGTGGCTGGCGCCCCCGGTGCGGGGCCACCTCGCCCGCCGGATCGTCCTGGTCGGCGCCGAGTCCACCGGGACGACGACGCTGGCCAGGGCCCTCGCGGAGCACTTCGCCCGGCGCTGGCCGGAGACGCGGTACGTCCCCGAGTACGGCCGCACGTACACCGAGGAGAAGCTCGCCGCCGCCCGGCGGGCCGCGAACGACCCGTCCCTCTGGCTGGACGGCCTCGTCTGGGAGCCCCGCGACTTCGCGCTGATCGCCGAGCGCCAGCTGGCCCTGGAGGAGGCGGCCGCCCGCGCGGGCTCGCCCGTGCTGGTCTGCGACACCGACGCGTTCGCCACCGCGCTCTGGTACGAGCGCTACCTGGGCGAGCCGGCCCCCGAGACGTTCCCGCTCCATACCGGGCGGCACCACCTGTGGATCCTCACCGACCCGGCGGGCGTCCCGTTCGACCAGGACGGCTGGCGCGACGGCGAGCCGGTCCGGCACTGGATGCACGGCCGCTTCCGCGAGGAGCTGGAGCGTCGCGGCCTCCCCCACGTCACCGTGACCGGGCCGCACGAGGCGCGCCTGGCCGCGGCCGCCGGGGCCGTCGAGGCCCTGCTGGAGAAGGGGTGGTCCTTCGCCGCCCCGCTCACCCCGCCTTGATCCCCGGATCCTGCGGCCGGCGGGGGACCTCCACGATCAGCCGGCCAGAGCTAAAGCGGGCCACCGCCTCGGCGATCTCGTGGTACGGCCGCCCCTTCACGATCGACATGTCGACCAGTCGGTAGTCGCCCGCGGACGACCGCCACCGCAGGTCCTTCCTGCTCTTGTCCTGCGGCAGCGGCGTGGCCTCCTTCGGTACCGCCGCGAGGTAGTCCCGCGATCGCCAGCGCGGCTTCCCGGGCCGGTGGTCGCGGAAGGCGAGCCGCTCGATCTCGTCCCAGGCGAGAGAGGTTTTCCTGGTCCCTACCCGGCGGGCGATGCCGTGGTGGTCGATGACCAGCCGCTCGTCCACGGCCGCGAAGGCCAGCAGCACGACCGCGCCCAGGATGAACAGTAGGGCCGCGATCACCCACAGCCAGATCGGCGGGGACCAGCCCGCGACGGCCAGCGCCGCCGTGCCCGCGGGGATCGCCCAGACCACCCCCAGGACCATCAGGGTGTCCACGTGGAAGATCTCGTTCCTTCTGGAGGTCTTCCACGTGCTGGAGTCCCCCGCGGGTTCGGGTCCGGGCTGCTCCGGAGGCTCGGTCGGCGGGGCCGGGGCGGCGCGCAGCGGGCGGGTGGCGGCGTGCCCGGGGCCGTCCTCCCGCGGCGGGACCGCCACCGGGAACCTGTGGTCGGGCCGCGGGGCGAGCATGGCGAGCAGTTCGTGGGTGCCCAGGCGGCCGGCGGGGTTCTTCTCCAGGCAGCGGGCGATCAGCGGGCGCAGTTCCGCCGGGACGGCGCCGAGATCGGGCTCGCCGTGGACGACGCGGTAGACGATCGAGGCCACCGAGCCGTGCCCGAACGGGGCGGCGCCGGTGGCGGCGAAGGCCAGCACCGAGCCGAGCGAGAAGACGTCCGACAGCGGCCCGGCGGCGTCGCCGCGGGCCTGCTCGGGCGACATGTACGCGGGCGTCCCCACCACGCCCCCGGTCACGGTGGTGGAGGTGGCGTCCAGGGCGCGGGCGATGCCGAAGTCGATCAGGCGCGGGCCGTCCGGGCCCATGATGACGTTGCCGGGCTTGAGGTCGCGGTGGACGAGGTTGCAGTCGTGGACGGCGATGAGCCCCTCGACCAGGGCCGCTCCCAAGGTGCGGACGGCATCCGGCGGGAGCGGCCCCCGCTCGTTGACCGCGTCCGCCAGCGAGGGCCCGGGCACGTAGGCGGTGACCAGCCAGGGCGTCTCGGCCTCCGGGTCGGCGTCGACGACCTGGGCGGTGTAGAAGCCGCCGACCCGCTTGGCCGCCTCGACCTCGCGGGCGAACCGGCGCCGGAACTCGGCGTCCGCGCCGTACTCGGCGCGGATCAGCTTCACCGCGACGGGCCGGCCGCCCGGCGAATGGCCGTGGTACACCTGCCCCATGCCGCCGGCGCCGAGCCGGCCGGTCAGGGTGTACCGGCCGATCATGCGCGGGTCGTTGGGCCGGAGGGGGTCCATGGGCGCTCCCGTCGTCCCGTGGTCAGCCGCCGTCACGGGACGGCAAACGATCAGCCCTCCAATATCACCACAGAACCGCGGCCGGCCGCCCGCGATCAGGGGACGAGGTAGTCGGAGTCCCGCGCGTCCGTGATGGCCATGTGGCCGGGGGCGTGGCCGATGGCGAACTTCGGGCGGGACGCCATCACGGCGGCCTGCGGGGTGACGCCGCACGCCCAGAAGACGGGGATCTCCCCCATGCGGACGTCGACCGGCTCGCCGAAGTCGGGGGCGTCCAGGTCGGCGATGCCCAGCTCGGCGGGATCTCCGATGTGGACGGGCGCGCCGTGGACGGCCGGGTAGCGGGAGGTCACGCGGACGGCGTCGGCGACCTGCTCGGCCGGGACCGGGCGCATCGAGACGACCAGCGGGCCGCCGATCTCGCCGGCCCGGCGGCAGGCGCGGCCCGTCCGGTACATCGGGACGTTGCGGTCCTGCTCGATGTGCCGGACCGGGACGCCCGCCTCCTGGAGGGCCGCCTCGAAGGTGAAGCTGCACCCGATGAGGAACGCGACCAGATCGTCGCGCCAGTACTCGGTGGCGTCGGTCACCTCGGCGACGGGCTCGCCGTGCTCGTACACGACGTAGCCCGGCAGGTCGGTGCGGAGGTCGCCGCCGAACAGGCCGGCGGAGGTCTCCCCCGGCTCGGTCACGTCCAGGACGGGGCAGGGCTTGGGGTTGCGCTGGGCGAAGAGCAGGAAGTCGTACGCGTGCTCGCGGGGCACCGCGATCAGGTTGGCCTGCGTGCTCCCGGCGCACCAGCCCGCGGTGGGCACCCGGAGGCCCGCCCGGAACAGGGCCCTGGCCTGTTCCGGGGTGAGGCCGGCCGGGTCGATCGGCCGTTCGGCCATGGTCACCTCAGTTCCAGAGATCGGCGATCCCGGTCAGGGAGTTCCAGCCCAGGTACAGGGTCAGTACCCAGGCGGCGGCGCCCAGCACCAGCAGCCAGGCCGGGTACCGGTAGCCGCCGAGCAGGTCGCGGCGGCGGGCCGCGATCCACATCAGGAGGCCGAGGCCGAACGGGAGGATCAGCCCGTTCAGGGCGCCGGCGAGGATCAGCAGGTCGACCGGCGTGGTGCCGAGCGACAGGTAGAGGGCGGTGGAGAGGGCGATGAACGCGACCACCAGCCAGTTGCGGTTGCGCTCGATCCAGGAGTGGAACGACACCAGGAACGACACCGAGGTGTAGGAGGCGCCGATCACCGAGGTGATCGCGGCCGACCACATGATCAGGCCGAAGATCCGCAGGCCGGCCTCGCCGGCGGCGTGCTCGAACGCGGAGGGCGCGGGGTTCTCGGCGGCCAGCTTGGCGCCGCCGGCCACCACGCCGAGGACGGCCAGGAAGAGCAGGCCGCGCATCAGGGCGGTGACCAGGATGCCGGTGATCGAGCTGCGGGTGATGCCCTTGACGTTCTCGGGGCCGGTCAGCCCCGACTCGATCATGCGGTGGGCGCCGGCGTAGGTGATGTAGCCGCCGACCGTGCCGCCGATGAGGGTGGTGATGACCAGGAACCTCACCTCCTCGGGCGCCACCGTCTGGACGAGCGCGTCGCCGATGGGCGGCGAGGAGACGATCGCCACGTACAGGGTCATCACGATCATGAGGAAGCCGAGGACGACCACGATCCGGTCCATCGCCACGCCGGCCCGCTTGCTCAGGAAGATCCCGATGGCGATCAGGGCGGAGATCGTTCCACCGATCTTGACGTCCAGGCCGAGCAGGGCGTTGAGGCCGAGCGCGGTGCCGGCGATGTTGCCGATGTTGAAGATGATCCCGCCGAAGACGTCCAGGGCGGCCAGCGCGTAGCCGGCCCCGGGCAGCACGCTGTTGCCCAGGTCCTGGGCGCGGCGGCCGGCGACGCCGATCACCCGCCACACGTTCAGCTGGATCGCGATGTCGACCAGGACCGACACCAGGATGGCGAACGCCATCGCGGCACCGAGCTGGGCGGTGAAGACGGTCGTCTGGGTGATGAAGCCCGGGCCGATGGCGCTGGTCGCCATCAGGAACATCGCGCCGAGGAGCGCGCCGCGGCGTGGCGCCGACGGCGGCGTCCCGCCCTTGTCGAGCGTGACGTGTTCGGTCATGGTCGGTCTCCCCTGGAGGGTACGCGTTTCCAGTAGGGTAAGGATTGTTCAACAATCCAGCAATCCCCAAGTTGATGAATTCAGCGATACGCTGGCGTCACGGTCGTGTTTCCCTCGTTGCCCTCGTTGCCCTCGTTGCCCTCGTTGCCCTCGTTGCCCCGCTTTCCCCTCCCCCCGAGCCGAAGGGACGTCGATGCCCGCGCAGGAGACCTGGATCAGCCGGATCGAGGCGGCCCGCGGCGACCTCGACAGGTCGAGCACCGCCGCCCGCGTCGCGGGGCTGCTGCGCGAGCAGATCACCGACGGGCTGCTGCAGCCCGGCGAGCGGCTGCCCGAGGCCGAGCTGTGCCGGGCCGCCGGGGTCTCGCGGAACACGCTGCGCGAGGCGTTCCGGCTGCTGGTCCAGGAGCGGCTGCTGGAGCACCGCTTCAACAGCGGCGTGTTCGTCCGCCGGCTCACCGCCGCCGACCTCGCCGACCTCTACCGGGTGCGGCGCATCCTGGAGTGCGCCGGCGTGCGCGAGTCCGCGACCGCCGGCCCCGGTGCGCTGGACCGGCTGGACGCCGCCGTCGCCGAGGGCGAGCGCGCCGCCGCGGCCGGCCACTGGCCCGGGGTGGGCACCGCCGACATCCGCTTCCACCAGGCGATCGGCGCCCTGTGCGGCAGCCCCCGGGTGGACGAGGTGATGCGCAACCTGCTCGCCGAGCTGCGGCTGGTGTTCCACGAGATGGGCTCGCCGCGCGAGTTCCACGAGCCGTACCTGGTGCGCAACCGGCTGCTGACCGAGCTGATGGCGCGCGGCGAGACCGCGGCCGCGGAGCGCGAGCTGCTGTCGTACTTCGACGACGCGGAGGCGCAGCTCACCGCCGCGTACCGGCGGGACGAGGACCGGCGCGCCTTGTAGACTCCGCCGCGTGCGGTTGCTCCTACTCTTTGGCGTCACGTCCCTTTTGCTCGGATCGGCCTCGCTGGGACCGGTCTCGCTGGGGCCCGTGTCGCCGGGACCGGCCGCGGCGCACGCGGCGGCGCCCGACCCGCCGGGCCGGGCCGACCTGCTGGCCCGCCGCCTGGCCCGCGACCCGATCCAGATCACCGACCACGCCCCGCGCGAGATCCCGGCGGACGCCGCGGCCCGGATCCGCGCGCACCTCGCGCGGCTGAACGTGCCCGCGTACGTCGTGGTCGGCCCCGGGCCGCTGCCGATCTCCACGATCCCCGACCGGGACACGCTGATCCCGCTGCTGCACGACCGGCTGCGCAAGGACGGCCTCTACATCGTCACCGACCACCGCGGCAGCGGCGAGGCCCGCCAGTACGGCGGCTCGCTGCCGGCCGGGCGCGCCTGGCTGACCGCCCGGCTGGAGCTGCCCTACGACGCGGGCGTGGTCGCGCACGTGGAACGGTTCGTCGAGATCCTGACCGCCCCTGACGTCGCGAAGCGCATCGAGCAGCGGCGCTCGCGGCCGCCGGCGCCGCCGTACCGCGACCGGTCCGCCGAGCGCGACCGCAAGGAGATGCTCGCGATGGCCGGCGGCACCGCGGCCGGCGCGCTCGCCGCGGCCGCCGCACTGGCCGTGTGGCGGCGGAAGGCTCGCCGATGAGGATCCTCACCGCGCTCCTCGCGCTCGCCGCCGCGCTCGCCGCCGCCCCGGCCCTCGCCCCGGCGGCCGCGCACGCCGCCGCGCCGCCGGACCGCCTGGACCGGGTCGCGGCCGCGCTGGCCAAGGACCCGCTGTACGTCGACATGGACCTCGCCGACGGGCTCGGCCGGGCCGACCGGTCGCGGATCAAGGCCGCGATCAGGCGGACGTCCGGGGCCCTCGGCCTCCCCGTCTACGTCGCCGTCATCCCCAACGGCATGGAGTCGGAGTCGTACGGGCGGGCCGAGACCCTGATGTTCGGGCTGCGCGAGCGGATCGGGCGCGACGGCCTCTACGTCCTCGCCGACACCCGCGCCGGACTGGAGACCGAGGGGTTCGGCGTCCCCCGGCGGCGGATCTCCGACTACGACCTGCTCCCGCGGTCCGTGCGCGACGGCACCGACCGCGAGCGGCCGTTCGCCGACCTCGCGGCGCGGGTGGACCGGCTGCTCGCGATCGTCGAGAGCTCCCCGGCGGGCCCGCCCGCCAGCCCCTACCCGCCGCCGAGCGTGCCGCCGATCGGCCAGGAGGACGTCCGCCCGCCGCTGGAGGCCGCCTTCTGGGGGCCGCTCCTCACCGGCCTGCTGGTCCTGGGCCCGCTGCTGACGCTGCTGCTGTACGGGGCGTACCTGCTGGCCGCCCGCGCGCCGCGCGCGTTCCGGAGCCGCGCGAGCGCCAAGCCCTCCGTACGCCGGCTGCACGCCCAGGCCGGCAAGGAGCTGGCGGCCTTCTCCCAGGAGCTCCTCCCCGACCGGAGCTACTCGCTGCGCGCGTACGACGCCGCCCGGATCCTGTACGACGAGCTGGGCCCGCGCCCGGACCGCGGGAGCGCGGACGCCGCGCTCGACCTGGTCGGGGTCATCGTCCTGGTCCGGCAGGGGCGGGCCGCGCTCACCGAGGACCGGCCGGCGCCGCCCTGCTACGTCAACCCGCTGCACGGCCCGTCCACGGCGCGGCGCAAGCTCGGCGGCCGGAACAGGCGGCCCGTCTGCGCCGGCTGCGCGAACGGCCAGTGGAAACCGCGGCTGCTGCGGGTGCCGGACGGCCGTCCCCACCATGACGTGCCGGGCCGCTGGGAGCGCGGGGGCTTCGGATCCCGCCGGCCCGACATCCCCTCGGACGTGCTGGAGTCCCTCGGTGTCACGTGAACCGCTCCTCGCCCCCTCCCCCGGACAGCGGATCGCCGCCGCGCTGCGCCGGTCGCCGATCTACGTCGACCGCTCGCTCGCCTCGGCCGTCCCGCCGGCCAAGCGGTCGGAGCTGCTGGCCCGGATGCGCCGGTCGCCGATCCCGATCTTCATCGTGATCGTCCCGCTGGTGAAGGGCGGCACCTGGGACGACCCGGACCAGCTCGCCACCGTCGTGCACGACCGGCTGCGCCGCGACGGCGCGTACCTCACGCTGGACGACTACGAGGGGCAGCTGGCCGCCCGGCAGTGGGGCGGCACCGAGGAGTCGCGGGAGAACACGCGCTCGGCCGCGCGGGTGCCGTTCTTCCTGGACGAGCTGAAGGACGCGACGCTGGCCGACCGGCTGCTGCGCGCCGTCGAGCTGATCGCCGCGGGCAACGGGGAGGCCGAGTACGCGAAGGCCACCGCGCACCTGAGGAGCTCCAGGCCCCGCGCGTCCGCCACCCCGGCCGGGCCGGAGGCGGCGGAGGAGGGCGGGCCGCCCGTCCTGCCGCTGGCGGGCGCGGGCCTCGCGGCCGCCGCGGCCGCCGCGGGCCTGCTGGTGTGGCGCCGCCGCCGGGTGTCCGCGGTGGAACGCGCCGGCAACCCGCTCCTGCTGTCCCGCACGGTCCTGGCCACCGCCGCCCGCGCCGACGAGGACGGCCTGCGCGAGCAGGCGGCGCACGAGGTCGTGACGTTCGGCGAGCTGCTGGACGCGACGGACGTCGACACCTCGCGGCCCGCCGCGCACGCCGCCATGACCCGCGCCCTGGACGCCTACCAGGCGGCCGGAAAGGTGCTCGACGACGCGCGCGGCGTCCCCGACCTGGCCGGAGTGCTCGTCCTCGTCGACCGCGGCCGCGACGCGCTGGCCTCCGCGCGGTCGGTGGCGCGCGGCGGCAAGGAGGTCCCGCCGAGCCCGCTGTGCTTCTTCAACCCGCTGCACGGCGACTCGGCGGCGGCCGTCGACTGGCGCCCGCTCGGGCAGCGCGACAAGCTGCGCGTGCGCACCTGCGCCGCCTGCGCCAGGGCCGTCCGCGCGCACCGCACGCCCGAGGTCCTCGCCGCCCGCGCCGGCGGCCGCACGGTCCCGTACTTCGAGGCCGAGGACGACATCTGGGCCGAGACGGGCTACGGGCAGCTCCGCGACGACCTCGTGCAGCGCGTCCTGCGCGGCGACCGGAACCGCTGACCGCCGAGGTCACGGTGCCGTTCTGAGGCGCTCCACGCGGACGTCGCGGCGCGCGGCGTCCGCGTGGGCGAACGCCAGGAGCCGCTCGCCCTCCTCGGCCAGCCCCTCCGGCGGCGGCGCGTACGTCCGGATCGTGAGGACGGCCGCGTCCCGCTCCCGCGCGATCTCCCACTCGCCGCCGGTGAAGCCGTCCACCAGGACCCACCCGGGCACCGGCCGGCGGGTGGCGTACCCCTGCGCCAGATGCTCCGCGGTCACGAACCGGCTCCGGTCGGCGTGCGAGAGCAGCAGGTTGTCGAAGTCGTACAGCAGCCGCGGCGGCGCCGGCGCGTCGCCGCCGGGGCGCGGGGCGTCCGGCAGGTCGAACAGCTCCTGCCCGTCCTCGCCGGTGAACGCGGCCAGCCGCGGCCGCAGCCGGTTCACGACCTCCCGCAGCCGGGTCAGTCCCGACCACGCCTGCACGTCCTTGACCGTGGCCGGGCCGAACGCCGCCAGGTAGCGCAGCACCAGCTCGTCCGGGGCGGCGCCGTCCGCGAGCGGCTCGCCCAGCCAGGACTCGGCCGTCGTGTGCGCGATGGGCCCGCTCCGGCCCCACAGGCCGCGCGGCGGCACCTGCACCAGCGCCATCCGGTTGCGCGCCGCGTACGCCAGCGACGCCGGGGCGCGCTCGCCCCAGCCCGCCCGGACGCCGTGCTCGGCCAGCAGCGCGCCCAGTTCCCTGGACGTGCGGGGCCGCTCCTCCAGGATCGGGCGGGCGGCGTCCACCAGCTCGTCCAGGTCCAGGCCCGCGATCGGCCTGGTGTGGGTGAAGTTGGAGCGCAGGTCCCGATCCAGGACGGGCTGCACCAGCGGCCGCATCCAGCGGCAGTCGCGGGCGCTGACCAGGTGGATCGTGCCGCGCATCAGCGCGATCCGCACGAGCTCCCGCCGGTCGAGCAGCTCCGCGATCTCCTCGGGGCGCACGTCCGCCAGCCGGGAGGCGAAGCCGAGGTACCAGGAGTGCGGCGTCTGCGCCTGGAGCCCGGCCAGGTGCTCGACGGCGTCGCGTACGGGCATCCGGGCGCGTTCCAGGAGCAGCTGCCGCGCCAGCGTGGCGCGGTTGAGGTCGCGCCTGGTCAGGGTCGTCATCGGCACCGGTCTTCGAGGTCGGCGAGCAGTTCGAGGACATCCTCGCGGTCGGCGCGCTCGAACGCGACCCGGACCGCCTCCGCCGCCGGCCCGCCGGTGAGCCAGGCGAGGACCTCCCGGTACGCGGCGCGCCCGGTGTCCCAGAACGGGTTGCGCAGCAGCGGCGTCCCCCGGCGCCAGGCCAGCTCCTCGGCGACGAACGCGTGCAGCTGCCGGATCGCCGCCTCGGACGCGAGCCGTCCCCATTCGTCCAGGTAGGGGGCCATCCGGCCGGCGGCGCCGCCGATCGCGCACAGCGCCGTGCCGACGGCGGGACGGGACGGGTGGCGCTCCAGCGTCCGCGTCCAGAAGGCGCGCAGGAACTCCTCGACCGCGTCGCGCTGCGGCCAGTCCGTCCACCCGGCCCGGCCGAGCTTGGCGAAGACGATCTCCGGGTCGAGGGTCGGGAACGCGTCGGCGGCGGCCAGCTCCAGCAGCCGGGGCGCGAAGTAGCGGAACTCCTCCTCGCCCGCCCACGTGGTCAGCGCCTTCGCCGCGTACCGGGCGAGGTCGCCGGCGGTGAGGGCGCGCAGCGGCCGGCCGAGCAGCGCCCGGCCCTCGCCCGGGGCCACGCAGCACGGGCAGCCCTCCAGCCGCGCGGGCCGGGGCACGGCCGCGAACGCCGCGTACAGGTCCTCGGCCGCCCCGCTGTCCAGCACACGGGGAAATGTACATCGCGGAACGGGTGTGGTAGTTCCTAAGCATGATCGATGAGGCGGGGATGCGGCATCTGGAGCGGTGCGCCGAGCTGGCCGAGCAGGCCCTGGACGCGGGCGAGGAGCCCTTCGGGTCGGTGCTGGTGGGCGGGGACGGGACCGTGCTGGCCGAGGACCACAACCGGACCGTCTCCAAGGGCGACCAGACCGCGCATCCCGAGTTCGAGCTGGCGCGGTGGGCGGCGGCGAACATGACCGCCGCCGAGCGCGCGGCGGCCACCGTCTACACCTCGGGCGAGCACTGCCCGATGTGCTCCGCGGCGCACGGCTGGGTCGGGCTGGGCCGCATCGTGTACGCGGTGTCCTCCGCCCAGCTGGCGGCGTGGCGGGCCGAGTTCGGGGCGGCGCCGGGGCCGGTGCGGGAGATCCCGGTCCAGGACGTGGCCCCCGACGTGATCGTCGAGGGTCCCGTCCCGGAGTTCGGCGACCGGATGCGCGAGCTGCACCGGCGCTGCTCCGCTCCTGACGCCTGAACGAGAAGGCGCCGAGCCGGACGTCCCCTGTTCTCGTACCCGGCCTTCTCGGTACGGTCAGCGGTCGCTGCCGCGCGGCGTCAGCCGGGGCGGCAGCAGCGTCGCGGCGGGAACGGCCTCCCCGGCGAGCTTGGCCATCAGCAGCTCGACCGCGCGCCGCCCGACCTCCTCGGCCGGGACGGCGACCGAGGTCAGCGGCGGGTCGGCGTGCTCGGCCAGCTCGTCCGGGCAGATCGCGACCACCGACAGGTCGCCCGGGACGCGCCGCCCGGCGGCCCGGAACGCGCGGACCACCGGCTCCATGACGGCCTCGTTGTGCACCATGACGCCGGACAGCCCCGGCCGCTCGGCCAGCAGCCGGGCGACCAGCGCGCGGGCGGCCTCGGCGCTCGACTCGCACGGGTGGACCTCGCCGTCCATGCCGTGCCGCCGCACCGCCGCGCGGAAGCCCTCGGCAACCCGCTGCGCGTACCCGGTCTGCCGCTCGTACACCTCGGGCGGCGAGCCGATCAGCGCGACCGTGCGGTGCCCGAGCCCCGCCAGGTGGTCGGCGCACGCCTCGCCGGCGGCCCGGAAGTCCAGGTCGATGCAGGTCAGGTCGGCGGCGTCGGCCGGGAAGCCGATCAGCACGCTGGGCCGGCCGAGCCCGCGCAGCAGCGGCAGCCGGGGATCGCGCATCTGGACGTCCATCACGATCAGCGCGTCGACGAGCGCGCTGTCGGCGACCCGGCGCAGCCCCTCCACGCCCTCCTCCTGCGTCAGGAGCAGCACGTCGTGGTCGTGCCGGCGGGCCGCGGTCACGGCGGCGACCGCTATCTGCATCACGACGGGCACGTGGATGCCGCTGCGCAGCGGCACCATCAGCGCCAGCACGTTCGACCGGCTGCTGGCCAGCGCGCGGGCGCCCGCGTGCGGCCGGTAGCCCAGGTGGGCGATGCTGGCCAGCACCCGCTCGCGGGTCTCCACCGAGATCGACCGCTTGCCGCTGAGCACGTACGAGACCGTGCTCGGGGAGACCCCGGCATGCCGCGCCACATCAGTGATCTTGACCACCAGGCGTACCCGTTTCCGTAGGTGAAGCGGTTCGAATCCCGCGATGATAGGTGAGCGGCGGGCCCGGCGAAGCGCTGCCCCGCAGGTCCGCGCACACCAGCAGCGCCGCCACCGCGGCGCCCCGCCGGCTCATCGCGGATCGCCGCCGGAGATCGCCTCCTTGTACCAGTGCGCGCTGTCCTTCCAGCGGCGCTCGCCGGTCGGGTAGTCGACGTGGATCAGCCCGAACCGGCGGTCGTAGCCGTACGCCCACTCGAAGTTGTCGAGCAGCGACCAGGCGAAGTAGCCGCGCACGTCCGCGCCCGCGGCCATCGCCCGCCGCATCGCGGCCAGATGGTCGCGCAGGTAGGAGACGCGGCGCTCGTCGCGGATCCGGTCGCCGGCGTCCACCTCGTCGTCGAACGCCGCGCCGTTCTCGGTGATCATCAGCGGTACGCCGGGGTGGTCGCGGTGCAGGGCGAGCAGCATCTCCTCCAGGCCGGTCGCGTCCACCGGCCAGCCCATCGCCGTGTGCGGGCCGGGCTGCTCGACGAACTCCACGGTCTCACCGCACCCCACGAACGGCGTCGCCGCGCCCTCCTTGTGCCCGTCGGCGTGGGCGCGGGGCGAGACGCCGTCCCAGGTGCGGACGAGGGTGGGCGAGTAGTAGTTGACGCCGAGGACGTCCAGCGGCGCGGCGATCGTCTCCTCGTCGCCGTCCCGGACGAACGACCAGTCGGTGAGCGCGGCGGTGTCCTCCAGCAGGTCGGCGGGGTAGCCGCGGCCGAGGAGGGGGTCGAGGAAGACGCGGTTGGAGACGGCGTCGACCCGCCGCACGGCCTCGGCCTCGCCGCGCAGGTGGTGCAGGTTGAGGGTGATCGAGTGCCGCGCGGACGGTGCCGCGGCCGCGCGGAGCACGCGGGAGGCGAGGCCGTGCGCGAGGTTGAGGTGGTGGGCGGCCTTCAGCGCGTCCACCGGGTCGGTGCGGCCGGGCGCGTGCACCCCGGCGGCGTACCCGAGGAACGCCGAGCACCACGGCTCGTTCAGCGTCGTCCAGGTGTGCACGCGGTCGCCGAGGGCGCGGCCGATGTGCGCCGCGTACTCGGCGAAACGGGACGCGGTGTCGCGGGCCGGCCAGCCGCCGAGGTCCTCCAGCTCCTGCGGCAGGTCCCAGTGGTAGAGGGTCGCGACGGGCGCGATGCCCGCCTCCAGGAGCGCGTCCACCAGCCGCGAGTAGAAGTCGACGCCCTTGCGGTTGAACGCGCCGCCCGACCACACCCGCGGCCAGGAGATCGAGAAGCGGTACGCGCCGATCCCCAGGTCCACCATGGCGGCGACGTCCTCGCGCCAGCGGTGGTAGTGGTCGGTGGCCACGTCGCCGGTGTCGCCGTTCAGCGTGCGCCCGGGGGTGTGGCTGAAGGTGTCCCAGATGGAGGGCGCGCGGCCGTCCTCCGCGGCCGCCCCCTCGATCTGGTACGCGGCGGTCGCGGCGCCCCACAGGAAGCCCTCGGTCATCGGCGGTCCCCTTCCACGATGATCTCCGAACCGGTCGCGCGGACCAGGACGCCCTGGTCGTGCGCGGTGGCGGTGCCGCCCTCGACGGACACCGCGGCCGGGTCGGCGTTGACGATGAGCACGTTCCAGCCGCCCGCGCCCTCGGCGGTCACCCGGATCGCGCCGCCCGAACGGGCGGTCTCGAACGTGGCCGCGCCGGCCCGCGTCGTGACGCGGGACCCGTCGGGCGGCTCGTACACGCGCAGGGTGACGTCCTCCGCGTGGTCGTAGTCGGGCCGGTCGGCGACGGCGCCCTCGGCGACGACGGCGCCGGGACGGACGAGCAGGGGCACGCTGTCGTACCCGTGCCGCTCGCGCACCCAGCGTCCCCCGCGGACGCGCTCCCCGGTGAGGTAACGGGTCCACACGCCCTCGGGGACGTAGTACGAGACCTCGCCGTCGTTGGAGAAGACGGGCGCGACGAGCAGGTCGTCGCCGAGCATGTACTGGCGTTCCAGATGGGTGCAGGCGGGGTCGTCCGGATAGGCGAGGACCATCGCGCGCATCATCGGCAGCCCCTCCTCGTACGCCTGGCGCGCGGCGCCCGACAGGTACGGCATCAGCCGCATCTTCAGGCGGGTGAAGCGGCGGAGGACGTCCACCGCCTCCTCGTCGAAGAGCCACGGCACGCGGTACGAGTGGCTGCCGTGCAGCCGGCTGTGGGAGGACAGCAGCCCGAACGCGATCCAGCGCTTGAAGAGCCCCGCGTCCGGCGTCCCCTCGAAGCCGCCGATGTCGTGGCTCCAGTAGCCGAACCCCGACATCCCCAGGGAGAGGCCGCCGCGCAGGCTCTCCCCCATGGCCTCGTACGTCGACTCGCAGTCGCCGCCCCAGTGGACCGGGAACCGCTGCCCGCCCACGGTCGCCGACCGGGCGAACACCACCGCCTCGCCCTCGCCGCGCCGCTCGCGCAGCAGCTCGAAGACCGTCCGGTTGTAGAGGTAGGTGTAGTAGTTGTGCGCGCGCTCGGGGTCGGAGCCGTCGTGGTAGACGACATCGGTCGGGATCCGTTCCCCGAAGTCGGTCTTGAAGCAGTCGACGCCCATTTCCAGCAGCGCGTCGAGTTTCGCGGCGTACCATTCGCGCGCCGCCGGATTCGTGAAGTCGACGACGGCGAGGCCGGGCTGCCACAGGTCCCACTGCCACACGTCGCCGTTCGGGCGCCTCAGCAGGTAGCCGCGCGCCCTCGCCTCCTCGAACAGCGGCGAGCGCTGCGCGATGTACGGATTGATCCAGAGCGAGACGCGCAGCCCCTTCTCCTTCAGGCGGCGCAGCATGCCGGGCGGGTCGGGGAAGACGCGCGGATCCCATGCGAAGTCGCACCACTGGTACTCGCGCATCCAGAAGCAGTCGAAATGGAACACGCTGAGCGGCAGGTCCCGCTCCGCCATCCCGTCGATGAACGAGGTGACGGTCTCCTCGTCGTAGGAGGTGGTGAACGAGGTGGACAGCCACAGCCCGTACGACCAGTCCGGCACCCGCGCGGGCCGCCCGGTCAGCGCCGTGTACTTGCGCAGGATCTCCCTCGGCGTGGGCCCGTAGATGACGAAGTACCGCATCGACCGGCCCTCGACGCTGAACTGCGTCCGCGCCACCGCCTCCGACGCCACCTCGAACGACACCCGGCCGGGATGGTCGACGAACACCCCGTAGCCGGCGTTGGTGAGGAAGAACGGCACGTTCTTGTACGCCTGCTCGCTGGCGGTGCCGCCGTCGGCGTTCCACACGTCGACCGACTGGCCGTTCCTCACCAGCGGCCCGAACCGCTCGCCGAGCCCGTACACGAAGTGGTCCACGCCCAGGTCGAGCTGCTCGCGGACGTAGTGGCGGCCCTCGTCCGTCTCGATGATCGCCGTCGCCCTGGGCCGCGACCCGGTCAGCCGCCGCCCGCCCGCGAGGAAGTCGACGCCCCACTCCTCGCCGCGCCCGAACCGGACGGTCAGCGCGCCCGAGGTCAGCGTGACGGCCTCGTCGCCGCCGCGCACGGCCGCGTCCGGGGGCGGGTCGAACGCCAGCTCGAACTCCGGGCGGCGCGGCTCCTCCCCCGCGAAGTGCGTGATCGTCACCCCTATCACGTCCGCCATCGGGGCCGTGCACTCGAACGTGACCAGCGGCCCCCTCAGCAGGTCCCCCCGGTGCCGGATCCGCCGGACGGGCGCGTGCACGACGAGCGGGCCGCGGCCGGACCCCTCGTGGTCGAGCACCTCGGCGGGGTGCGCCGCGTGCACGCCCGCGCGCATCATCCAGTAGCCGTCACTGAACTTCATCTCACCTCTACTCGGATCGCTCGATCTACTTGACCGCGCCCGCGGTCAGGCCGCGGGACAGGGTGCGCTGGAAGACCAGGAAGAAGAGCACGGTCGGCAGCAGGCCGAGCAGCGACGCGGCGCTGGACATCGTGGCGTCCATGAGCCGCTGCCCCTGCAGGACGCCGAGGGCGACCGACACCGTCTGGTTGTCGTTGGAGACCAGGAAGACCAGCGGGATCAGGAACTCGTTCCAGGTCCAGACGAAGAAGAACACCAGCAGCACCGCCATGGTCGGCCGGATGACCGGCACCACGACGTGCCGGAGCACCTGCCACCGGCTCGCGCCGTCGATCCGCGCCGCCTCCAGCAGCGGGCGCGGGAACGCCGACAGCACCGACGCCAGCAGGTAGGTGCCGAACGCGCTCTGGATCACCGTGAAGACGATGACCACGGCGAGCCGGGTGTCGTACAGGCCGGCCTGCTTGGCCAGGTGGTACAGCGGGTAGACCAGCGCCTCCTGCGGCAGCGTGTTGGCCAGCAGCAGCACCACCAGCACCCACATGCGGCCCCTGACGCGGCCGATGCCGAGCGCGTACGCGTTCAGCACCGACAGCAGCACGGCGAGGACCGCCACCGAGCCGCTGATCAGGGCGCTGTTGAAGAGCACCTGCCCGAAGTCCGTGCGCTCCCAGAACGCGGTGACGCCCTCCAGGCTGACGCCCTCGGGCAGCGCGAGCGGGCCGTTCGCGGAGTACTCCTCCGGCGTCTTCAGCGCGTTGAGCACCACGACGGCGAACGGGATCAGCATGACGCCGGCCAGCGCGAACAGCAGCACCAGCACCAGGTACGCCGACGGGCCGCGCCGCCTGCGCGCGCCGCCGTCGCGCCCCTGCCGCACCCCGGCCCCGGTGCCGGCGAGGGCCGCGGTCATCGCTCCCCCTCCGGCCCCTGGCCCTGCGTCCGCAGGAAGACGACGGTCAGCGCGACGATGATCAGCGTCATCACGGTGGTGATCGCGGCGCCGTAGCCGACATCGGTCTTGTCGAAGAAGTTCTGGTACGAGTAGTACGCGGGCACGTTGGTCGCCCCTCCCGGGCCGCCCTTCGTCAGGACGTAGATGGGCGCGAACACCTTCAGCGAGGCGATCGTCGTCCACAGCAGCACCACGAAGATCTCCGGCCGGATCTGCGGGACGGTCACGTGCCGGAAGCGGCGGGCCCAGCTCGCCCCGTCGATCTCCGCCGCCTCGTACAGCGACGGGTCCACCCGCTGGAGGCCGGACATGAACACCACCAGCGGGAACCCGATCTGCACCCACACCATGACGACCAGCACGCTCCACAGCGCGGTCGCCGGGTCGCCCAGCCAGTCGTGCGCGAGCGACTCCAGGCCCACGGCCGCGAGCACCTCGTTCACCGCGCCGTTCTGCGGGTTGAGCAGCCAGCTCCACACCACGCCCGCGATGACCACCGGCAGCACCTGCGGCAGGTAGATGCACGCCCGCAGGACGCTCGCGGCGCGCGGCCCGAAGTGCCGGTCCACCAGGTCGGTCAGCAGCGCGGCGAGGACCAGCCCGATCGCGGTCGGCGCGATCGCCATCGCGACGATGACGAGCGCGTTGTGCCGGAACGAGGCCCAGAACTCGCCGTCGCCGGCCAGCCGCGCGTAGTTGGCGAGCCCGGCCCATTCGGGCGTGCCCACGCCGTCCCATTCGGTGAACCCGGTGGCGACGTTCATCGCGAAGGGCACGCCGATCACGGCGGTGAACAGCAGCAGCCCGGGAACGAGGTAGGGCAGGTATCCCAGCCGTTCCCGGCCCGCGGCTCTCGTCGCCCTCGGGGCGGCCTTGACGCTCACTTCGGCAGGCCGGCGTCGTACGCCTTCTGGACCTCGCCGAGGATCCGCGCGGGAGTGCCCTTGCCGTTCATGAGCCGCTGGACCTCGGCGACCCACTTGTCATAGAAGGCGGGCACCGGCCAGTCCGGGTAGTAGGCCAGGGCGTCGTTCCGGGCGAGCGTGGTGAAGTTCCCGATGAGCTTCTTGGCCTTGGGGTCGGTGATGGCCGCCGGATCGGCCGCGACCGGGATCCCGCCCGCGTTGCCGAGCGCGTTCTGGATGTGCTTCTTCATCGTGATGTCGATGAAGTCGTACGCCAGCTTCTTGTTCTCCGACCCCTTGGGGACGACCCACAGGTTGCCGCCCGAGCCCGGCGTCATCCTCGCGCCCGGCCACACCATCGTGTCCCAGTCGAACCTCGCCGTCTTGGCGACCCGGCCGAACCACCAGCTGCCCGAGAACATCATCGGGTACTCGCCGCTCATGAAGGCCACGCCCGCGTCCTCGGCCTTGAGCCCGACCGAGTCCTTGGCGACGTACCCCTTCTTCACCCAGTCGGCGAACGTCGCGGCGCCGGCCGTCCAGGCGGCGTCGGTCAGGTTCGCCTTGGCCGTGTAGCGCTGGAACGCGTCCACCCAGCCGCGGTCGGCCTTGTCGAGCGCGAGCTGGTAGACGAACTGGTGCGCCATGTACTCGGCGCCCGCGTTGGTCAGCGGGGTGACGCCCTTCCGCACGAACGCGTCCATCGCGGCCGTGAACTCGGCGAAGGTCGCGGGCACCTTGACGCCGTGCTTCTCGAACAGGTCCTTGTTGTAATAGACCTGGAGGTATTCGGCGTAGTTGGGGACGCCGAACCACTTGCCGCCGCCCATCACGCCCTTGTCGTCGTACCTGGACGTGACCTGGACGTTCGGGCTGAGCACCTTGTCCCAGCCGCGCCTGGTCACCTCGGCCGTCATGTCGTCCAGGAGCCCCTGCCTGGAGATGAGCCCGGTGGTGGCGTTGCCCTTGTTGTACTCCATGAGGTCGGGGGCGTCCTTGGAGTTGAGCACCATCGGCGCCGTCTTCTGGATCTGCTCGAAGCCCTTCTCCTCGAACTTCACCTTGACGCCCGGATGCGTCCGCTCGAACTCCTTGATCGCCTGGTTCCAGGCCACGGCCATGGCGCTCTCGGGCGCCTCGTAGTGCCAGAGCCGCAGCTCGTTCGGGTCCGACCCGCCGTCACCGCCGCACGCGGTCAGCACCAGGGATCCCGCGGCGAGCGCGGCCACCAGCGCCGCGCCCCTGCGCGCCTTGATCATGGGTTCTCCTCAGGGGGTGGGGGAATCGAAGCGCTTCGATTCCCGGGGATCGTAAGCCTGGGTGAGCTGCGACACAATAGATCCGCGCTCTCCGATTTCGTTCCGGCCCGCTGACCTGGGCCGTTGCATGGGAGCGCTCCCAAGGCGGGCCGCCGCTAGCCCGCCGCACGGCAGCCGCGGCCGTTCAGCGTGAAGCTCTCCGGCACGCCGTTGCCGCCGTCCTGGCGGCCGAGGAACCCGAACTCCACCGTCCCGCGCGCCGGAATCGTCCGGTTCCATCCCGCCGCGCTCACCTCCACGTCGGCCCCCCGCTGGGTCTGCCCGCCGTTCCACAGCTGGACGACGCGCTGCCCGTCCGGGAACGCCCACGCCAGCCGCCACCCGTCCACGGGCGCGTCCCCGAGGTTGGTGACGCGCACCCGCGCCTGGAACCCGTCCGGCCACTCCCCGACCACCGCGTACGACACCGCGCACCCGCCCGCCGCGGCCGGAGTCGTCGCCGGCGCCGAGGTCGCGCCCCGGCCCGGCGGCGGCGCCCCTCCCGGCGCGCCGTCCGGGACGAGGAGCAGCAGCAGGGCGAGCAGGCAGAGCGCGCCCGCCAGCCCGCCGGCCAGCGCCACCGGCCGCCGCACCCCGGACCGCGGCGGCACCGGCTCCGCCAGGATCCGGGTGCCCTTGTCGCGCGCCGGCCCCGCGGGCCCCGCCTCCCCCGCCGCGAGGGCGCCGGGGAGGAGGACGTCGTCGGGGATGCCCGCGGTACGGCGCAGGACGGCCGCCGCCTCGGCGGCGGTGGGACGGTCCTCGGGATGGTCGGCCAGGCAGCGGCGGTACAGGCGGATCAGCTCGCCGGGCGCGTCCGGGACGTCCTCGGGCGCGGTACCGGTCAGGGTCTCGCGCAGCAGGACGCCGAAGGAGTAGACGTCGGCGGCCGGGGCCGGCGCGGCGCCGGCGAGCAGCTCGGGGGCGACGTAGGCGGGCGTGCCGAGCAGCGGGCCGCCGCCGTCCGGGCCGCCCGCGGCGAACGCGATGCCGAAGTCGAGGATCTTGACGCCGGCCGGGGTGAGCAGCACGTTGGCGGGCTTGACGTCGCGGTGCACCACGCCGGCGGCGTGCGCGGCCGCCAGCGCGGACGCGAGCTGCGCGCCCAGCACGGCCGCCTCCCGCCAGGGCAGCGGCCCGCGCGCCAGCCGGCCGGCGAGGCTCTCCCCGTCCAGCAGCTCCATCACCACGTACGGCAGCCGCGCGCCGTCCGGCAGCACCGCCTCGCCGTAGTCGTACACGCCGGTGATGTGCGGGTGGCCGAGCGCGGCGGCGGCCTTGGCCTCCTCGTGCAGCCGGGGCGTCAGCTCGCGCGGCCAGTCCGCGCGCGGCACCTTGACCGCGACGGGCCGGTCGAGCACCCGGTCGACGGCGCGCCACACCGTCGCCATGCCGCCCGAGCCCAGCGGCGCCACCAGCTCGTAGCGCCCGCCGAGCGGCTCCGCGGGGATCTCCGACATGCCCGACAGCCTATGCCGGGCCGGTACGGAGATCCCCGGACGCCCTGGTCAGTGTGTTCCAGAGGGCGTCAGCGGGTGCCGTACAGGTGCTCCAGCGCGAGCTGGTCGAGGCGCTCGAACGCCGACCCGCGCGCCGCCAGGCCCGCGATGTCGGGCGTGAAGTCGCGGACGGCGCGCCAGTCCTCCCCCTCGGCCAGCGTCGGCGCGGCCAGCTCGTCCACCCGCGCGTCCCGCAGCGCCTCCTGGACCTCCGGGTCGGCGCGGAACGCCCGCACCTTCTCGCGCAGGATCAGCCAGTTGCGCATGCAGCCGCGCGCCGACTCCCACACCCCCGCGTCGTCCTCGGTGCGCGGCGGCTTGAAGTCGAAGTGGATCGGCCCGTCGTAGTCGCTGTTCTCGATGAGGTCGACGACCCAGAACGCGCCGCGCGCGTTCCCGGCGCCGAACCGCAGGTCCTGGTCGTAGCGGGGGCCGTTCTGCCCGTTCAGGTCGATGTGGAAGAGCTTGCCGTGCCACAGCGCCTGCGCCAGCCCGTGCGCGTAGTTCAGCCCGGCCATCTCCTCGTGCCCGACCTCGGGGTTGAGGCCGACCGTCTCGGGCCGCTCCAGCTCGCCGATGAACGCCAGCGCGTGGCCGACGGTCGGCAGCAGGATGTCGCCGCGCGGCTCGTTCGGCTTGGGCTCGATCGCGAAGCGGATGTCGTAGCCCTGGTCGGCCACGTACGCGCCGAGGACGTCGAACGCCTCCTTGTAACGGTCCAACGCGGCCCGCACGTCCTTCGCCGCGCCCGACTCGGCGCCCTCCCGGCCGCCCCAGCACACGTACGTCCGCGCCCCCAGCTCGGCGGCCCGGTCCAGGTTGTCCATGACCTTGCGCAGCGCGAACCGGCGCACGTCCCGGTCGTTGGCGGTGAACGCCCCGTCCTTGAAGATCGGGTGCGAGAACAGGTTGGTGGTCGCGGTCGTCACCACCAGCCCGGTCTCGTCCAGCGCCTTCCGGAACGCCGCGAGCCGCTCGTCCCGCTCCGCCGCCGTGGCGTCGAAGTCGAACACGTCGTTGTCGTGGAAGTTGACCCCGTACGCGCCGATCCGGGCCAGCTCGCGGACGGCCCGGTCGGCGGCCATCGGCGGCCGCGTGCCGGGGCCGAACACGTCGGCGCCCTGCCACCCGACCGTCCAGATCCCGAACGAGAACCGATCCTCGGGCGCGGGGGTGAAACGGTCACCACTCACACTGTCCACACTGTCCTCCCTCGACGATGTTCACTCTTACGCGGGCGTGCCGTCGCGCAGGGCGGCGTACCTCGCGCGGATCCCGGCGGCCGCCTCGGCGGCGGCGCGGCCGGCCTCGTGCTCGGTGGCGGGCGGGGCGGGCCAGGCGGGCGGCTCGGGGGTGCCGGCGGCGGCCCACGCGGCCTGCCGGGCGGCGCCCAGCGCCACGTACTCGGCGGGCTCGGGAACGGTCACCGGCGTGCCGAGGATCGCGGGGGCCAGCGTCCGCACCGCCTCCGAGCGGGCGCCGCCGCCGATCAGGAGCGTCCGGCGGGGCCGCACGCCCTGCGCCGCGAGGTACCCGGCGGCGTCGGCGAGGGAGCACAGCAGGGCCTCGACGGCGGCGCGGGCGAGGTTCGCGCGGGTGGCGTTGGCCGTGGTGATCCCGGCCAGGACGCCGGTGGCGCCGGGCCGGTCGGGGGTCCGCTCGCCGTCGAGGTACGGCAGCAGCGTCAGCCCGCCCGCGCCGGGGGCGGCGGACAGGGCCAGCGCCGACAGGCCGTCCAGGTCGGTGCCGGCGAGGTCGGCGGCCGAGCTGAGGACGCGCGCCGCGTTCAGCGTGCAGACCAGCGGCAGGTAGCGGCCGGTGGCGTCGGCGAACCCGGCCACGAACCCGCCCGGGTCGGCGGCCGGGGCCGGCGCCACGGCGAAGGCGGTGCCGGAGGTGCCGATCGAGATCACGACGTCGCCCTCGCGCAGGCCGAGGCCCAGGGCGGCGCCCATGTTGTCGCCCGTGCCGGGGGCCAGCCGGGCGCCCCAGGGCGTCTCGCCGACGGTCTCGGCGGGACCGGCGACGCGCGGCAGGGCCGGCTCGTGCCCGAGCGCGGCGGTGACCAGCTCGGGCAGGTAGCGGCCCTCGGCCGGGGACCAGTAGCCGGTGCCGGACGCGTCGCCGCGGTCGGTGACCGGGGCCGCGGCGCCCAGGCGCAGGGTCAGCCAGTCGTGCGGGAGCATGACCGAGGCGGTGCGGCGGGCGTTGTCCGGCTCGTTCTCGGCCATCCAGCGCAGCTTGGTGACGGTGAACGAGGCCAGCGGCACGCTCCCGGTCCGCTCGGCCCAGGTCTTGGGGCCGCCGAGCTCGCGGACGAGCGCCCTGGCCTGCGGCGCCGAGCGGGTGTCGTTCCAGAGGAGGGCGGGGCGGACCGGCTCGCCGGCCTCGTCGAGGGCCACCATGCCGTGCTGCTGGGCGGCCACGGCGACGGCGTCGGCGCGTTCGAGCAGGTCACGGACCCGGTTCAGGGCCTCCCACCAGCGCTCGGGGTGGCATTCGGTACCGTCGGGGTGCGGGGCCGCGGCGGCGTCCACGACGGTGCCGTCCTCGGCGCGGCAGAGCAGGACCTTGACCGACTGCGTCGAGGAATCGATCCCGGCGACGAGCACATGCCCCTCCGAGCGCGTCGAAACGTTTCGAAAGTTTTGCGATACCGTGCAGCCTAGACGGGTGTGAGCCGGGACACAACGGGCCGCTCAGGGGGCATAGTTCATGACGTGGTCGTGCAGCATCCGGGGGGCCTCGGGATCCTGCCGGCGGAACGCCTCGATCAGCACGGCGTGCTCGGCGGACTTGGAGTAGATCTCCGTCTGGTGCAGGCGGAGGGACAGCGTCGTCCACAGCTCGATGCCCAGCGACTCCCAGACCGAGGTGAGCAGCCGGTTCCCGGCGGTCTCCACGACCTCGCGGTGGAAGTCGATGCTCAGCCGCATCTGCTCGGGCAGGTCGCCGGACTCGGCGGCCTCGGCGAGGCGCCGGTTGTGCCGTTCCAGGGCGTCCACCCGGGCGGCCAGGCGCGGCAGCGCCAGCTCGGCGGCGGTACGCTCGAGCCCGGCCCGGACGGGAAAGATCTCGCCCAGGTCCTCCTCGGTGAACGGGCGCACCCGGGCACCGCGGTTCGGCAGGCTCTCCACCAGCCGCAGCGCCTCCAACTGGCGCAGCGCCTCGCGCACCGGCCCCTGGCTCACCCCGAGCTCGGTGGCGATGCGGCGCTCGACGATGCGCTCGCCCGGCTCCCAGCGGCCCGCCGTGATGCCCTCGACGATGAACTCGCGGATCTGGGCGGACAGGCCGGTGCGCAGCAGCGGATCGGAAGCGTTCACGCGCCAATGGTAGAGGGCGGCCCAGAACACGGCGGCGCCCACTTCCCGAGTACTCCCTGGTCAGTGCATACTGATGGGGAGGAATATGATCGATCATTGATCAATGATGATCAATGGAGGCCCGTGGCGACCCCGCGGTGCGCTCCAGGAGTCGTGAGGAGAACGCCGATGGCCGAGATCACCAAGGCGCGGGGCGCGGACACCCGTCCCCGGAAGACCACCGGCAGGACCAAGGCGGGGACCGGCGGCGCCGCGGCCGGGAAGCCGAGGTCCACCGGGACCGCGGGCGCGGGCGCCGGAACGCCGGGGAACCCGGCCGAGCTCGCGGGCTACTACCGGCAGATGCTGCTGGTCCGGCGGTTCGAGGAGCGGGCGTCGCGGGCCTACACCGAGGCCAAGATCGGCGGCTACTGCCATCTGAACCTCGGCGAGGAGGCCACCGTCGTCGGGCTGATGGCCGCGCTGCGGCCCACCGACTACCTGTTCACCAACTACCGCGAGCACGGCTACGCCCTGGCCAAGGGCATCGACGCCGGCCGCGTGATGGCCGAGCTGTACGGCCGCTCCGACGGGGTCTCCAAGGGCTGGGGCGGGTCCATGCACCTGTTCGACGCCGAGGCCCGGCTGCTCGGCGGGTACGGCATCGTCGGCGGGCAGCTCCCGCTGGCCACCGGCGCCGCCCTGGCGGTGTCGTACAAGGGCGGCGACGACGTCGTGATGTGCCAGATGGGGGACGGCACCACCGCGATCGGAGCGTTCCACGAGTCGCTGAACATCGCCGCGCTCTGGAACCTGCCCGCCGTCTTCGTCGTGATCAACAACGGGCTGGGCATGGGCACCACCGTCGAGGCGTCCGCGGCCGAGCCCGAGCTGTACAAGCGCGGCTCCTCGTACCGGATGGAGAGCGCCCGCGTGGACGGCGCCGACGTGATCGCCGTGCGCGACGCGGCCCGCGAGGCCGTCGAGTACGCCCGGTCGGAGTCCAAGCCGTACCTGCTGGAGACGGTCAGCCCCCGGCTGCGCGGCCACTCGGTCGTCGACCCGGCCCGCTACCGCACCAAGGAGGAGCGGCAGGCGCTGCTCGACTCCGACCCGCTGGCCGCGTTCGCCGAGCGGCTGGTGCGCGAGGGCGTGCTGACCGACGACGGGCTCGCCGCCGTCGAGGCCGAGGTCGCCGCCGAGGTCGAGGCCGCCGCCGCGTTCGCCGACGCCAGCCCGGCGCCCGACCCGTCCACCCTGTTCGACTACACCTACGCCACCCCGGTCGCCGGTGAGCAGCGCCGCCTGCCCGCCGACCCCGTGTTCGCCGACACCGTATTCCGTTCCTGAGGAGTCGTCCGATGGCACTTGTCACCTACCGCCAGGCCCTCCGGGACACGCTCCGCGCCGAGATGCTGCGCGACGAGAACGTCTTCCTGATGGGCGAGGAGATCGGGCTCTTCGAGGGCTCGTACAAGATCACCGAGGGGCTGCTCAAGGAGTTCGGCCCCAAGCGGGTGCGCGACACCCCGATCGCCGAGGAGGGCTTCGTCGGCGCCGCGATCGGCGCCGCGATGCTCGGCCTGCGGCCGGTCGTCGAGATCATGACGATCAACTTCTCGCTGCTGGCGCTGGACCAGATCGTCAACCACGCCGCCAAGATCTACGGGATGTTCGGCGGCCAGGCCAGCGTCCCGATGGTGATCCGCACGCCGGGCGGCGGCGGCCAGCAGCTCGGCGCCACGCACTCGCAGAACGTCGAGCTGTTCTACTCGTTCATCCCCGGCCTGAAGGTCCTCGCGCCGAGCACGCCCGCCGAGGCGTCCGCCATGCTCAAGGCCGCGATCCGGGACGACGACCCGGTGCTCTTCCTGGAGAACCTCGCCCTCTACAACAGCAAGGGCGAGCTGCCCGCCGAGATCGCCGAGATCGAGCCCGCCGAGATCGGCCGCGCCGCCGTGACCCGGCCCGGCACCGACATCACGATCATCGGCTACTCGCGGATGGCGCAGGTCGCCGCCCAGGTCGCCGAGAGGCTGGCCGGCGAGGGCGTCTCCGCCGAGGTCGTCGACCTGCGCAGCCTGCGCCCGCTGGACCGGCAGACGATCGTGGAGTCGGTGCGCCGCACCGGCTGCGCCGTCGTCGCCGAGGACGACTGGCTGACCTACGGCATCGGCGCCGAGATCGCCGCCTCCATCCAGGAGGGCGCCTTCGACTGGCTCGACGCGCCCGTCCGCCGGGTCGCGATGGCCGAGGTGCCGCTCCCGTACGCCAAGTCGCTGGAGACGGCCGCGCTGCCGTCCGCCGACTCCCTGCTCACCGCCGTCCGCGAGACTCTCCGCGCGACCGGCCGCGTCACCCTGGAGACCGCATGACCGAGATCCTCATGCCCCGCCTGTCGGACACGATGGAGGAGGGCGTCATCAGCTCCTGGCAGAAGAAGCCGGGGGACGAGGTCAAGGCCGGTGACGTGCTCTGCGACATCGAGACCGACAAGGCCGTGATGGAGTACGAGGCGTACGAGGACGGCGTGCTGGCCGAGATCCTCGTCGCCGAGGGCGAGTCGGCCCCGATCGGCTCCCCGATCGCGATCGTCGCGCCGCCCGGGACCGATCCGGCCGAGGCGCGCAAGCAGGAGAAGGAGGAGGCGGCCGCCGCCGCGCCGGCAGCCGCTCCCCAGCCCGAGAAGGAGCCCGAGCCGGAGCCCGCCGCTGCCTCGGCCCCGGCGCCCGCCGCCGCCGCGGCGCCCGCGCAGCCGGCCCGCGACGGCCGGCCGCCGTCCTCGCCGCTGGCCCGCCGGCTCGCCCGCGACCACGGCCTGGATCTGGCCGCGCTCACCGGCACCGGCCCCGGCGGGCGGATCATCCGCGCCGACATCGAGGCCGCGATCCGTACCAACGGGACCCAGGCCGCGGCCGCCCCGGCCCCGGCCGCGGCGGCGCAGCCGAAACCGGCGCCCGCCCCGGCGGCCCGGGCGGACGACGCGGACGTCGAGCGCGTGCCGCTCAACCGCTTCCGCAAGGTCGCGGCCCGCCGCCTCACCGAGAGCAAGCAGAACGCCCCGCACTTCTACCTCACCCGCGAGGTGGACGCCGAGGCGCTGCTGGAGTTCCGCGCGACGCTCAACGCCGCGCTCGCCCCGGCCAAGGTCAGCGTGAACGACCTGGTCGTCAAGGCATGCGCCACCGCGCTCCTGGAGCACCCCGCCGTCAACGTCTCGTACACGGAGGAGGAGCTCCTCTTCCACAAGCGGGTCAACGTCGGCGTGGCCGTCGCGGTCGAGGACGGCCTGCTCGTCCCGGTGATCCGCGACGCCGACCGCAAGAGCGTGTCCCGGATCGGCGCCGAGACCCGCGAGCTGGCGGGGAAGGCGCGCGAGGGCAAGCTGTCGGCGCAGGAGATGAGCGGCGGCACGTTCAGCGTCAGCAACCTCGGCATGTACGGCGTCGCGAGCTTCTCCGCCGTGATCAACCCGCCGGAGGCCGCGATTCTCGCGGTCGGCGCCGTCCGCGACGAGCCGGTCGTCCGCGACGGCCAGGTCGTCCCGGGCAAGCGCATGGCCGTGACGCTGTCGGTCGACCACCGCGCCACCGACGGCGCGACCGGCGCCGCGTTCCTGGCCCGCCTCGCCGAGCTGCTGGAGAACCCGCTGCTCATCGTCGCCTGACCACCCTTGTCGACTCGTGGGGGGGGG